>NZ_JBHULK010000002.1:0-810031 GCF_042684345.1 Gelatiniphilus marinus
ATGCAATCGACAGCTCGCTTCATCTGTAAAATGAACTCCAAAACTAAATATATTCATAGATAACTCTTTTAATATCAATTAAATATACGAAATATATTTGACTTTAGGGCAGTTTACGGACATGCAATAAATTTTTTAATAAAATATTAAAAAATATTTTATTTAGTTAGTAATCCTAACTATATTTGTGGACTAATATTAATTTAAAACAACAACATTATGAGTAAATCCATTTTTTATCACGCAGGATGTCCAATTTGCGTAAGTGCAGAACACGACATTATTAATCTAATAGGTGCAGAAAATATAGACATCGTACATTTTGGCGAAGACAGTTCTAGAATTCCTGAAGCAGAAAAGGCTGGTGTAAAATCGGTCCCAGCTTTGGTAACGCCAAACGGCAATGTGCTCCATATTAACTTTGGTGCTTCAATGGAAGCGGTAAAAGGTTAATTTTTTTTAATTCAATTAGTTAGGAATCCTAATTTTTAAACCTATCAAATGTATAAAACATCCGTAACTAAAACTTGATAACCAAGGAAATGATTAAATGGATGTCGCATGTAACAGTTAAAAAAACAATAAAAATAAACACATGAAATCAATAGTATTATTTATTGCAGCACTTTTTCTATTTACAGTAAGCTGTAAAGGACAAAGTAGTCCTTATCAAAACAACAATTTCGCAATTACCTCTACGCAAGTTACCCACGATTCAGATTTAAACATTACCGTTTGGGAAATTGCAGTAAAAGGTAATGCTGGCGAAACAACACCTAAAAAAGCAGGTCAATTAGATGGCGCTCCCGTTTTAGGCTATGTATTCCCAACAAGTTTAAGGCCAACAGATGTAGGTTTTAACCAAACCGAAGGTATTGTTGCGCTTGCCCTTACCTCCCATCCAGATTTTGATGACACCCCGCTTTGGGATGAAAATTCAGATTCAAAATACGATAATGATGGCGTTATTTGGCATCCGCATTGGGTGGTTTTGGTTGAAGACAAACGTGTAAAAGGTGGTCTTTCGGTTAAGCAATTTAAAAAAGATGATGAATCTGTAGTTTTACCGCCCACAAACCCGGGCATGCCCATGTATATGGATTCTCCAGGTTATCCTGTTATTACAAAAGCAAACACCATTAAAGTGATTGTTCCAGATTATAGAATTAATAACAAAACCGATTTTTCCTTTGATGCCGTTACTGCTTTTATGAAAGTAAACACCAGTAAAGAAAACACCCCCATGCTTGGCGTTTATGAGGTGTTTAGTGTAGCAAGTGGCGATTTATCATTACCTTATAAAGTAAAAAAATAACCATGAAAGTTTCAGTTTGGGACACCTATGTAAAAAGAGACGACGGTAGGCTAATGCATTTTGATATTCTTGTGCCAAACAGCTTACAAGATGAGCAAACCATTTTAAATTACGGTACAAGTTATTTAAAAAGTAAAGCTTTTAAAACTGAAAGCATCTCGTCTAAAATCTGTAATTTTTGTCATATCGAACAGGCTACGGAAACCGTTATAAATGATATTAAAAATAAAGGATTTTCGATTATTGAAATGGAAAATTGCAACTAATTTAATTAGGATGACTAACTTTGTCCCGCTAATTAGCGGGACATTTTTTTATGAACGATAATATTTTTAATCCAACACACCAAGAAGCCAATCTTTCCAATAAGATTGTTGCTGGTTTAGAGCGTGTTTCTGAAGCCTTTAAAGTATTGCTTTGGGAAAAGGCAAAGCTTTTGGGTTTAAGCCCTATTCAAATTCAAATACTCATTTTTATAAATTATCACAAAATTGAGTTTTGTAATGTGAGCCATTTGGCCAAAGAATTCAACGTTACAAAACCCACAATTAGTGATGCTGTAAAGGTTTTGGTAAATAAAGGGTTGATTGAAAAAGTGTTCTCCACTTCCGATAGTAGAAGCTACGCGGTACAATTAACAGATTCTGGTAAAACCATAATTTTAGAAACCGAGAATTTTGCGCAACCTTTAAAAAATCAATTAAACGGTATTAGTGATACCGATTTAGAATCCACCTTCAACACGCTCAGCAAACTCATTTACAAATTAAATCGAATAGGTGTTTTAACGGTGCAACGCACTTGTTATGCTTGCAAGTTCTATCAAAAAAACAACAATCAACATTATTGCAATTTATTGGAAAAAGAATTGTTGAATTCTGAAATTCGGATTGATTGCGAGGAGTTTGAGATGAAAGCTTAATATAAACCGTCATTGTGAGGGAGGCACGACCGTAACATTTTTTTTTGATTGAACTCTTAAAATCAACAGGCACTACATTTAAACAGATTCTAACGCTTTTTTTCTAGTGAAAAAGCTCAGAATGACGTTAATATTAATCGTAGTGTCATTTTGAGGACGAAGAACGTAACAATCTGCCTATCGCTTAACTCAATCAAAATAAAACAACCAGCGATAAGACAAATCTTTCCACTCAGGATTCTCTCTGTTTATTAAAGCTAGTTTTTTAGCTCTTTTATATTTCTTGATTTGTTTTCCCTCCCGATAGCTTCATCAATAGAATTGTAAGCTTCAAAATACACCAACTTTTCACAATTATACTTTGCAGCAAATCCTTTGTAGGTTTTTGATTTATGTTGATACATACGTTTCACTAAATCACTTGTAACTCCAGTATATAAAACTGTATTGTTTTTGTTTGTGATAATGTAAATGTATGATTTGTTCATAGGATATTATAGAAATACAATATACAAACCCTTGCGTTGCACCGCGAATGAAGAAAACAATAATTGAATCGTCATTGTGAGGAGTGAGCGACGTAACAATCTTTTGAATTGAATCTAGAACTCTCAACAAACAGATTCTCACGTCGCGCCTTGGCGCTCCTCAGAATGACAGTTCCAACGATATCAATTCAATTTAAACCTAACATCTTGCGCCTCCAATTCACCCAAAAGTTCTTGGCACACTTTTACTTTTTGCTTTCTACTGGGCATGGTCAATTTAATTTTTTCTTTGGTATCGTACACCAAAAAATTTAGGGCTTGATTCCCCGGATGCATGTTTATCAATTCTTTTAAAGCCATAATTTTTTGTTCGCTCAGGTCTTTAATATCCACTTGAATAGACAGCTTCTTTGCATAATTTTCCATCACATCGTGCAATAACTGGAAACTATTAAACTGCAACCGTGGGTCGCTTTTCTTTCCGGTGTCTTTATTTGCCCAACCTTCGCGCACAAAAGTTTTTACAAACACAAAACTGTTTTTGAGTAAAAAATGTCTGTATTTTAAATACTCTTCCCCAAAAATCCTGAACTCAAAACTATCGGTATAATCTTCAATGGTAAATAGCGCCCATCCTTTACCCTGTTTGCTCACACGGTGCTGCACATCGGTTACTACGCCCCCGAACACCAATTCTCTGTTTATGTAAGGTTCTAAATTATTAAACATGCCAACGGTAGCGTTGCAAAAGGTTTTCATTTCGGTTTTAAAATCGTCCAAGGGATGCCCAGAAATATAAACACCAACAACTTCGCGCTCTTTACTCAGTTTTTCCATCGTGCCCCATTCTTCGCATGGTGGCACTTCGGGTTCGGCGATTTGTACTTCACTCGCCTCGCCAAACAAGCTTACCTGTGCAGAGTTTTCGTTTTCTTTGTGTTTTTGCGCATACTTTATAGCTTTCTCAAGAAACGTAATGCCATCGCCATCATCATGGAAATATTGGGCTCTATGGGTGTTGGCCAAACTATCAAAACCACCTGCTAATGCTAGATTTTCAAATGCTTTTTTGTTGGCTGCTCGTAAATCTATCCGCTTTGCGAAATCGAAAATTGATTTATAATGGCCGTCTTTTTTTCTGTTTTCAACAATGGTCATCACCGCACCGTGGCCAACTCCTTTAATGGCGCCCATGCCAAAACGCACCGCATTATCTTGATTTACCGAAAACTTATAATAACTTTCGTTTACATCGGGTCCGAGCACGTTTAGTTTCATACGTTTACACTCTTCCATAAAGAAGGTTACCTGCTTAATATCGTTCATGTTATTGGATAACACAGCAGCCATATATTCGGCAGGATAATGGGCTTTTAAGTAAGCCGTTTGATAAGCAATCCACGCATAACAAGTGGAGTGCGATTTGTTAAATGCGTAACTCGCAAAGGCTTCCCAGTCTTTCCAAACTTTTTCCAAAATTTTGGCATCGTGTCCGTTTGCGCTGGCCTGCTCGATAAATTTAGGCTTCATTTTATCGAGAACCGCAATTTGCTTTTTCCCCATGGCTTTACGCAATACATCGGCTTCACCTTTAGAGAAATTTGCCAGTTTTTGAGACAGTAGCATCACTTGCTCTTGATATACGGTGATTCCGTACGTTTCCTTGAGGTATTCTTCCATCGCCGGCAAGTCGTACTCAATGGCTTCGTCACCATGTTTTCTGCGAACGAAACTCGGAATATATTCCATGGGCCCGGGACGATACAGGGCATTCATAGCAATTAAATCTTCAAAAACCGTTGGCTTTAAATCTTTAAGATGTTTTTGCATACCGGGAGATTCGTATTGGAATACCCCAACGGTTTCCCCGCGTTG
Source organism: Gelatiniphilus marinus (assembly GCF_042684345.1). Lineage (NCBI taxonomy): Bacteria > Pseudomonadati > Bacteroidota > Flavobacteriia > Flavobacteriales > Flavobacteriaceae > Gelatiniphilus > Gelatiniphilus marinus. Next base: position 4,601 of record NZ_JBHULK010000002.1, read on the forward strand.
AAACAGGGCATAGGTTTTTTCATCATCTAAAGGAAAAGAGTCCGGATCGAGTTGAATATTGTGTTTTGCCTTTACAATTTTAACGGTGTCTTTAATTAAAGTGAGCGTTTTTAATCCCAAGAAATCCATTTTTAATAAACCGGCATCTTCAACCACCGAGTTATCAAATTGGGTAACATATAAATCGGAATCTTTTGCTGTTGCCACAGGCACGAATTTGGTAATATCGTCGGGAGTGATGATAACCCCACAGGCATGAATTCCGGTATTTCGCACCGAACCTTCAAGCGTTCGGGCAAGATTTACGGTTTCGGCTTCCAAATCCTCACCTTCAGAAATATTTAAAAGCTGGTTGACTTTTTCCAGATCTTCAGCCCTGAATTTTTTAGCCAATTCCTTTTCGTCCAACCCAAAAATCTTTCCGAGTTTAGACATGGTCGGGATAAGTTTCGCGATTCTATCGGCATCAAACAAAGGCAAATCGAGCACACGCGCCGTATCTCGAATAGACGATTTAGCAGCCATGGTACCGTAAGTAATAATTTGCGCTACTTGGTTGCTTCCGTACTTTTCAATCACGTAATCCATCACGCGGCTTCGGCCTTCATCATCAAAATCAATATCAATATCGGGCATACTAATACGGTCTGGATTTAAAAAACGCTCAAAAAGCAAATCGTATTTAAGCGGGTCGATATTGGTAATCCAAAGGCAGTATGCCACCACCGAACCCGCTGCCGAACCACGGCCCGGACCAACGGACACGTCCATATTTCGGGCTTCCCGAATAAAATCCTCTACAATTAAAAAATATCCGGGATACCCTGTGTTTTCAATAACGCTCAACTCAAAATCGAGTCGTTCTTTAATTTCTTCCGTTAAATCTTCACCATAGCGTTTTTTCGCGCCTTGGTAAGTTAAATGACGTAAATACGCGTTTTCACCACGTTTGCCGCCATCGTTTAAATCGTCTTCGTGCTTAAACTGCTCGGGAATATCGAAGGCTGGCAACAACACATCGCGCGCCAATTGATAAGCCTCCACTTTATCGACCACCTCTTGGATATTTGTAATCGCCTCGGGCACATCTTTAAAAGCATTTTTCATGGCTTCAGAAGACTTAAAATAGTACTCTTGATTTGGCAATCCGTAACGATATCCACGACCGCGACCAATGGGAGTGGCTTGCTTTTCGCCATCTTTTACACAGAGTAAAATATCATGCGCATTGGCATCTTCTTGCTTTCTGTAATAGGTGTTGTTGGAGGCCACCAACTTAACATCGTGCTTTTTTGCCAATTGAATTAAAACGGGGTTAACGCGATTTTCATCTTCTTGGTTGTGGCGCATTAGCTCGACATACAAATCATCTCCAAACTCATTTTTCCACCACAGCAAAGCTTCTTCGGCTTGATTTTCGCCAATATTTAAAACTTTACTTGGGACTTCGCCGTATAAATTCCCCGTTAATACAATTAAATCTTCTTTATATTCTTGAATGAGTTTTTTATCGATTCGAGGTAAATAATAAAAACCATTAACAAAAGCGTGCGACGATAATTTAGCCAAATTATGATAGCCGTTTTTGTTTTTGGCCAATAGTACGATTTGGTAGCCATTATCTTTTCTGGTTTTATCCAAATGGTTTTCGCAAACAAAAAACTCGCAACCTATAATGGGTTTTATTTCTTTGGCGGTAACCGTTTCGCCTGTTTCTTTGGCGGCTTTAATTTTAGCCTTAACACCACTATTATGTCTATTTACTGCATTCACAAAGTGAAAAGCGCCCATCATATTGGCGTGGTCCGTTAACGCCACAGCGGGCATGTTGTATTCGGCGGCGGCGGCAACAATATCGGACACGCTCATGGTGGATTGCAATACCGAAAATTGGGAATGATTGTGCAAATGCACAAAATCGATTTCCTTTAATTCGGATACGTTTTGTTTGATTTCCGCAGAAGAAATATCAGCGGTTTGTGCTTTTTGCAAACGCGCATTAATCTTAGCACTTTCCTTTTTAAGATTAATGTGCTTTAAACCAATAAGTTGAATGGTTTGCGGATTGGCTTCCGAGAATTTTTGAAAATAATCGGGCTGAACATCCAATTGTTCTTTGGTATATTCTCCCAATCGAATCAATTCGAAAAAACAACGTGTGGTCGCCTCAACATCGGCAGTAGCGTTGTGGGCTTCGGCAAAAGGTTTATTAAATAAAAATTCGTGAAGTTCGGTTAAGGTTGGTAATTTAAATTTACCATAACGCCCGCCGGGGATTTGGCACAATTGCGCGGTGTGCTCGGTACAAGTATCTAAAACCGGTAATTCTTGCAATGGGTTTGCCACATCGCCACGTACAAATTCGGCACCCATAATATTCAAATCGAACTTAACGTTTTGCCCAACCACAAATTTGGTTTTACCCAAAGCTTCATTAAATTTTTCTAAAACCTCGGCTAAAGGCACACCTTGTTCTTGTGCCAATTCGGTAGAAATACCATGGATTTTTTCGGCATCATAAGGGATGTTAAACCCATCTGGTTGCACCAAATAATCTTGACTTTCAATACAGTTACCCATAGCATCGTGCAACTGCCATGCAATTTGAATACACCTTGGCCAATTATCGGTATCTGTAATGGGCGCGTCCCAACGTTTTGGCAATCCTGTGGTTTCGGTATCGAAAATTAAGTACATTCCCTTCCTAACCTCCCCAAAGGGGAGGGATTTATTTTTATTTATTAGTAAATATGCGTTTTGTTTGGAACAAAAACGAGCCTATAAAAATACGTAGAAATTAAACTTGTTTAAAGTGAAGTTTTTAAGAGTTGTGAACAAAATTCTATCTTTTCTTTTCAGTAAAATTGAATTACTTTAGAGGATTGAAATTTGTTTTATGAAATTGAAATTACTACTACTAATATTTACGCTTATCCTTTTTAATTGTTCAATCCCGAACACACTTTTATTTGTTGGTACTTATACCAATGGCGACAGCGAAGGCATTTATCAATTTCAATTTAATTCTGAAACTGGAGCATTAACCGAAAAAAAATTGGCAACTACTTCTAAAAACCCTTCATTTATAACCTATTCGCCCGATAAAAATTATTTGTATGCCGTTAATGAAAATGAAAATGGTTCTGTTTCGGCTTTTAAAGTGGAAGACAATAAAACCCTAACATTCATAAATAAAGTGAGTACACAAGGGGCGCACCCTTGCCATGTTGCAATTAACGCACAAGGCGATAAAGCTGTTGTTTCAAATTATACGGGTGGAAATTTCTCGTTGCATAATATTAAAAATGATGGCGCATTGAATGAGGCATTTCAAGTTTTAGATCATAAAACCGATAGTATTGTTTCGCACGCACATTCAGCTCAATTTTTTAATGATGATTTATATGCTTCCGATTTAGGGCGTAATGCTGTTTTTAATTATCGCTTGGCTAATAATAAATATGAGTTGATTTCGCCATCAATTGTAAATTTAGAGAGTAATTCTGGCCCAAGACATTTTTCGCTGACTAAAGATGGTAATTTTATTTACATGATAAACGAACTTTCCAGCACGATTACGTCAGCTAAAAAAACAGAAAAGGGGTTTGAATTTATTGAAACGCTTTTAACTTTAGACGATGATTTTAAAGGAATAAGCTACTGTGCCGATATCCATTTATCCAAAGACGAGCAATTTTTATATGGCTCTAACCGTGGCGAAAACTCTATTGTTGTTTTTAGGCGAGACACCGTTTTCGGTAAACTAAATAAAATACAAAACATGAGTGTTCATGGCAATTGGCCTCGTAATTTCACTATCGATCCAACGGGTAAATTCTTGTTGGTAGCCAATCAAAAAAGCAACAATATTTCTGTTTTTAAGATTGATAAAATTAGCGGAACACTCAGCTTTTTACATGCTGTAGAATTGTCTTCTCCAGTATGTTTATTATTCTAAATAAAATACTGATAATTAAAAAAATATAGTATCTTTGCGCCCTCAATAAAGAATTTTTAAATGTGAAACATTTCTCATTAGAAATGAGATCAAAATTCTTTATTTAGATTCCCGATTTCTCGGGAATGACAATTTAAACGGAAATCTTGAAGCAAAACTTCAAGAATTTTTTTTCAATTAATAACCGAGGTCGAGAACCTCAAATAATTAATTATTATGCCAGTAAAAATTAGATTACAAAGACACGGTAAAAAAGGGAAGCCTTACTACTGGATCGTAGCAGCAGATTCACGATCAAAAAGAGATGGTAAATATCTAGAAAAATTAGGTGCTTACAATCCAAACACAAACCCAGCAACTGTTGAGTTAAACGTTGATAGTGCTGTTAAATGGTTGCAAAATGGTGCACAACCAACCGATACGGCAAAAAACCTTTTATCGTACAAAGGGGCTTTACTAAAAAACCACTTAGTAGGCGGTGTTAGAAAAGGCGCTTTAACCGAAGAGCAAGCTGAAGCTAAATTCACGGCTTGGTTAGAGGAGAAAGCAAACAAAATTCAAGCAAAAGCCGATGGTTTATCAGAAGCCGATGCGAAAGCTAAAGCAGAAGCACTAGCTGCCGAAAAAGCGGTTAACGAAGCAAGAATAGCTGCGGCTGCTCCTGTTGTTGATGAAGAAGTAGCTGAAGATGCTGCGCCTGTTGTTGAAGAAGCAAAAGAAGAAGCGGCTCCTGCTGCTGAAACTGAAGCTCCTAAAAAAGAAGAATAAAAACATTTATTTTTATACTTTTAAACTCCGATAGACTTTATCGGAGTTTTTTATTTAATCAAACTCTTAAAAAGTTTGTTTAAATAATTCCCATGAATATGGGAATCTTATTAACTTTGGATAAACTTGAAATAGATTTCCGCCATCGCGGGAATGAAAAAAAATATCAACTTTCAATGCAAAAAGAAGATTGTTTTTATTTAGGGAAAATTGTAAAAAAGTACAGCTTTAAAGGCGAGGTTTTGGCAAAGCTAGATACCGACGAGCCCGATATTTACGAAAATCTCGACGCTGTTTTTTTAGAACTGCGAAACAACCTTGTGCCTTTTTTTGTTGAAAGCTCGCAACTCCACAAATCTGAATTGTTGCGTATTAAATTTGAAGACGTAGATACCGAAGCCGATGCAGATGCCATTATGAAAAGCCATTTGTATTTACCGCTCGACCTATTGCCGAAACTAGAAGGCGACAAGTTTTATTTTCACGAAGTTATTGGGTTTACCGTTAAAGACAAAAACTTCGGGAAAGTTGGAACAATAAAAAACATTAACGATTCCACAGCGCAAGCGCTTTTTGAAATAGACCGTGATGGTGTTGAAATTTTAATACCAATGAATGATGAGTTTATTGAAAAAGTTGACAGGGGCAACAAAACCATTATTGTTGAAACCCCCGAAGGGTTAATAGATTTATACCTTTAAAACTAAGCAACAAAAGCATGTTCTCGTTTTAAAGTGCGCATAGTAGCTTGCACACTATCTCTTTGTTTCAATATGGTTTTACATAAATGTAGTGGCAGGTTCATTTGCATTAACAACTCATTGTATTTATTAATAGTTTCCTTTTTTAAATTAAAAACCTGTTCTAATAAATCGTCTTCATTTTGCAACAAAATTAAATTTCTAAAACGCATCCTGGTTTTATAAAAACCCTTGCTTAAACTACCCAATAATTTTGGCGTTTCGTTAAGGTTTTTTATTTCAAATCTCAGTGCTTCACCAAATTTACTTCTTTCAAAAGCCCTTTCTTTAAAAAAGATTTTCAAAGTTTTATCGTTTACGCTATTGTAAGCTTCAATATATATTTTCTCGACCTCGTGTGTGTAAATCAACAAACCGTTTAACTTAGCTAAAATCTTATTTGGATCCTTCATAATTATCTAGATTTTTAATCTTTTAAAGATTATATACGATTATATAACCCGTTTTAGAGTTAAAAATTATCAATTTTAACATACTTTAGCACATTTTAACTATTTCTTTAATAAAAAAAAACACATGTCCAGTACACCGTTTGTTTTTAAAAAATTTACCGTTAACCAGGACCAATGTGCCATGAAAATTGGTACGGACAGCGTTTTGCTTGGGGCTTGGGCTTCATTAAAAAAAAATCCGTTTTCAATTTTAGATATTGGCGCCGGCACCGGTGTTATCTCACTTATGCTGGCACAACGCAGCAACGCTGAATTGATTGATGCCATTGAAATTGACGATAACGCTTACGAACAATGTGTTGAAAATTTTGAAGCATCTCCGTGGGGAGACCGATTGTTTTGTTATCACGCCTCGCTGGAAGCTTTTACAGAAGAAATTGAAGATAAATACGATTTAATTATATCGAATCCGCCATTTTATTCTGAAGATTATAAAACAGAAAACAAACCCCGTGATTTAGCTCGATTTACCGATGCGATGCCTTTTGCGCATCTTATCGAATCTGTTTCGAAATTACTTTCAGAACAGGGCACTTTCTCTGTAATCATTCCTTTTAAAGAAGAGTTGAAATTTATCGATTTAGCCTCAAAAGCAAACCTGTTTCCAAATAACATTTTGCATGTAAAAGGCAATCCAACTTCAGAAATCAAGCGTAGTTTAATCGAATTTTCTTTCCGCGAAAGCGATAACCCTCCAGATTGTATAAAAACCGAAGTATTGATTATTGAAACCCAAAGGCATCAATACACCCAAGATTACATAAGGTTAACCCAAGATTTCTACTTAAAAATGTAACCCATTACGTGTAGATTGGTTAAATTTGAATACTTGATATTTAAAATTCTTATATAAAGCAGTGCATTTATTGTTATTATAATAATGATGTGTTTTAAACTTAAAACGAATCTATAATGAAACCAGATTTATTTGAAGCTCCAGACTATTACAATTTAGACGAACTTTTAACCGAAGAGCACAAGTTGGTGCGCGACGCTGCCAGAGCATGGGTAAAACGCGATGTGTCGCCAATAATTGAAGAATACGCCCAAAAAGCTGAGTTCCCAAAACAAATAGTAAGCGGATTGGCAGAGATTGGTGCTTTTGGCCCCTACATTCCCGAGGAATATGGTGGCGCTGGATTAGACCAAATTTCTTATGGATTGATTATGCAGGAAATTGAGCGCGGCGATTCTGGAGTGCGCAGTACGGCATCGGTACAATCGTCTTTGGTAATGTATCCTATTTGGAAATACGGTAACCAAGCGCAGCGTAAAAAATACTTACCAAAACTGGCTAGTGGCGAATGGATTGGCTGTTTTGGTTTAACCGAACCGGATCACGGTAGCAACCCTGGTGGAATGACCACTAATTTTAAGGATATGGGCGATCACTACCTTTTAAACGGTGCCAAAATGTGGATAAGCAATGCTCCTTTTGCAGAAATTGCCGTGGTTTGGGCAAAAAATGAAGAAGGCCGCATTTACGGATTGATTGTTGAGCGTGGTATGGAAGGTTTTTCAACCCCTGAAACCCATAACAAATGGTCGCTTCGTGCGAGCGCAACCGGCGAACTTATTTTTGATAATGTTAAAGTGCCAAAAGAAAATTTATTACCCAACAAATCTGGTTTAGGAGCGCCGCTTGGTTGTTTGGATTCGGCTCGTTACGGTATTGCCTGGGGCGCTATTGGCGCTGCCATGGACTGCTATGATACGGCTTTGCGGTATAGTAAAGAACGCATCCAGTTTGGGAAACCCATTGGGCAATTTCAGCTGCAACAAAAAAAATTAGCTGAAATGATTACCGAAATTACCAAAGCCCAACTTTTAACATGGAGACTTGGAGTGCTGCGAAATGAAGGGAAAGCCACATCGGCACAAATATCGATGGCGAAACGCAACAATGTGGATATGGCTATTAATATTGCCCGCGAAGCCAGACAAATGTTAGGCGGCATGGGCATTACTGGCGAATATTCCATTATGCGACATTCCATGAATTTAGAAAGTGTGATTACTTATGAAGGCACGCACGATATTCATTTATTAATTACCGGACTAGATATTACAGGGCTTAACGCTTTTAAATAGAGGCTAAGCCACATTTGGCAACTCACCCTTGTAAATAATTTATTTAAATAAGAGTAATAGATGCTTCTTATTAATTGGGAAGCATTTTTTATTGAAATTTGTTTAAATTTACCTTTATGTTCTCCTCAAAAAAAAGATTGGATAAGGCTTATGCAACCGCTAAAATCATTGATTTTGATGATGCTAGCAAGTTTATCATTTTTAGTGATTGCCACCGTGGCGACAATAGTTTTGCTGATGATTTTGCCAATAACCGAAATATCTATTTCCATGCCTTAAAGCATTATTACGCCGAGGGTTTTCAGTATTGCGAACTGGGTGATGGCGACGAATTATGGGAAAACCTATCATTTAACGCCATATTAAATGCCCATAAAAATGTGTATATGCTTATGAGGCTGTTTCATAAAGCCAACAGATTACACATGATTTGGGGAAACCACGATATGGTATACAGAAATCCGGCATACGTAAAAAAGCATTTGTCAACTTATTTTGACCCAAAAATTGGAGAAGATGTAGAGCTTTTTGGAGATATAACGTACCACGAAGGCATTGTTTTAAAACATTGCAAAACGGGTCAAGAATTATTTTTAACCCACGGTCATCAAGCCGATTGGTGGAATTATTTATTTTGGAAATGGAGTCGATTTATGGTCCGGGTGCTGTGGAAGCCCTTAAATGTTATGGGAATTGCCGACCCCACAAGTCCCGCAAAAAACTATACCGAACTTATTAAAGTAGAGCGCAGAACAAAAAAATGGATAGCAGAAAACAATAATCTATTAACTATTGCAGGGCATACCCATCGTCCACGATTTCCCAAGCCTGGAGATATTGCCTTTTTTAACGATGGCAGTTGCGTGCATCCGCGAAGCATTACGGGCATTGAAATTGAACATGGTAAAATATCATTAATAAAATGGCAAATTGCCACTAAAGAAGACGGCACGCTGCAAATTGTAAGGGTATTGCTAGAAGGCCCTAAAAGATTGCAGGATTACAAAACAGAAACCATACTTTAAGGCAATTTAAAAAGTATAAAATAAAAGATTAACTCTCGGGAGCCAGTTCCACTTCCAGCCCCTCCATATCTGGAGTTATTTGTATTTGGCAGCCCAAGCGACTGTTTTCCTTAACATCAAAAGCTTCAGAAAGCATGGCCTCTTCATCGTCCGTCATTACCGGAAGCTCATGTTTAGAAACAACATAACATTGGCATGAGGCGCACATGGCCATTCCGCCGCAAACACCAATAGTTCCTTCTGGTGCAAGCTCGTAAGAACGTACTACTTCCATAAGGTTCATGGCCATATCTGTTGGGGCAACAATCTCGTGCGTTACTCCGTCTCTGTCTGTGATTTTTATATTTACGTCTTGTTCCATTTATCAATTTAACTTAAGCCAAATAAAGCTATAAAAAAGGTTTGGCAAAAATAAGCGTTTTGAATTATTTGAGAGTAAGTTTCCCTGATATTTTAAAAGGAATTATAGAGAGAAGAATTAAGCTTCAATATTGACAACCTGCTTAATTTGGGGGGCGTGCTTTTTAATCGTCATTTCAACACCAGATTTAAGTGTCATTTGGTTAACGCTGCAGCCCACACATGCGCCTTGCAATTGGACCTTTACCAAGGTGTCGTCTTCCTCAATGGAGAGTAGGGAAATATCGCCACCATCGCTTTGCAAAAACGGGCGGATTTCGTCGAGTGCTTTTTCTACGTTTAATTTAAGTTCTTCTGATGTCATAATCTATGTTTTCATCATTTTTAGCTTACCCAATAGCTACGTTAAGGATAAGGCCAAAAATGGCTTATTGTTTTTTTACAGCTGCACATCCGGCCATGGTTGTAATTTTAATAGCTTCGGTTGGTGGTAAGTCGTCATTTCTCCTAACCAATTCTTCCACTACATTTTGGGTTAGTTTTTCAAAAGCCTGCTCTAACGGTGTTGCAGTTTGTAACGCTGCCGGACGACCAACATCGCCTGCCTCACGAATACTTTGCACCAATGGTAAATCGCCTAAAAAGGGTACTTTTAAATCTTCTGATAGATTTTTTGCGCCCTCTTTTCCGAAGATGAAATATTTATTATCTGGTAATTCGGCAGGTGTAAAGTAAGCCATATTTTCAATAATTCCCAAAACAGGTACATTTATACTGTCTTGCTGAAACATGGCTACGCCTTTTTTGGCATCGGCCAAGGCTACATTTTGTGGTGTGCTAACCACAACTGCGCCGGTAATAGGTAAGGCTTGCATGATGCTTAAATGTATATCGCCGGTTCCGGGAGGTAAATCTATTAACATAAAATCGAGTTTGCCCCAATGGGCATCGAAAATCATTTGGTTTAAGGCTTTTGCCGCCATGGGGCCACGCCAAACAACCGCTTGATCGGGTTTAGTAAAAAAGCCAATGGAGAGTACTTTTACGCCGTAATTCTCTACCGGTTTCATTTTAGATTTTCCATTAATGTTTACTGCCAAAGGGCGTTCGGCCTCAACATCGAACATAATGGGTATGGATGGTCCGTAAATATCTGCATCCAAAACCCCGACTTTGAAGCCCATTTTTGATAAGGTTACCGCTAAATTTGCCGTTACCGTAGATTTACCAACGCCTCCTTTTCCAGAAGCTACGGCAATTATGTTTTTAATTCCCGGAATAGGTTGCCCTTTAATTACATTGGCTTTTGGTTTTGCGGGCGCATCTACTTTTACGTTTACGGTAATTTTTGCTTTTTCGTAAACTTGCTCGTGTATGGTTTTTAAAATATCGACCTCAACCCGTTTTTTGGCTTGCAAACTCGGGTTTGCAATGGTAATATCTACAATAACCTCATCACCAAAGGTGATAACGTTTTTTACGGCTTTGCTCTCTACCATATTCATGCCTTCTCCAGGAACGGTAATGGATTCGAGTGCTTTTAATATATCTTGTTTATTTAATTTCACTGTAAATAATTTAGATTTATTCTAAAGTACAAATATAAATAATAAAGCTGAAATTTTGTAAGCCGAAGCTGGAAGTTTTTTATAATGCTATTGTTGAATTTTATGGCATGGAAATTTATCATTATTTGTAAATTTTTGAAGAATTAGGAAATAATTATATATTTTGTATATTTGATGATATTTGTGAATTTTACATAAATTAGGAAATATTAGTTGATTATGATTGAGAAAGCACCTGAAATAAAAATAGAAGCTGAATCTGGCCTATGGTTTGCTACAGTTTTAAATAGACTTACTAAAGGTTTAAAAATTGATGTTTTAAACAAAATTGAAGAAGAATATTTGTATTGGGATAAAATAAAGTATTTAAGTTCAAATAATACACCAAAACAATTATGGGAATTAGTTAAATCAAAAAGATTATTAAATGATAACCTAATAAGATTTAATAAAAAAAACTCAATTGAACTCAAGTACAACATAAACCAGTTTTTAAATCAGAAACTACACTATTTAGACACGAATTTCGGTGCAGGTTTACAAAAAGAAAAACTACTTTCAGATTTATACAAACAAAGCTATCTCAACAATGCCTTAATGGAAGAATCTATTTTCTCTTCAATGATTGAAGGCGCAACGACTACGCGTATTAAAGCTAAAGACATGCTACGTAAAAATAAAAAGCCTAAAAACAAAAGCGAGCAAATGATATTGAATAATTACAAAACCATTCAATATATAAGCGAGCATCAAGACGATGATGTTTCTGTTGAAAGATTATATGAACTACATCGCTTAGTTAGCCAAAACACTTTAGAGGATGAAAACGTGGGTGCTTTTAGAAACACCAACGAAGTACATGTTATGCATGAAATAACTGGAGAGATTGTACACACACCACCAAAATTTGAAGAACTCGATGCTTTAATGCAATCGTTTTGTGAGTTTTTCAATAACAACCCAAAAGAAGATTTTATCCATCCTATTGTAAAAGCTAGTATTCTACATTTTTTAATGGGCTACATTCATCCGTTTGTTGATGGAAATGGAAGAACTGCTCGTGCCATCTTTTACTGGTATTTATTAAAAAATGGATATTGGTTAACGGAATATTTATCAATCTCACGAGTGATTATGAAAACCAAAGTACAATACGAAAAAGCCTATTTATATACTGAAATTGATGATATGGATGTTACTTATTTCATTCATTATCAAGTCAAAGTACTCATGCGCGCTTTTGAAGAGCTAAAAACTTACGTCGCCAAGAAAAAGAAAGAACAATCTAAGCTTTCAAAATATTTAAAACTTGATGGTATGAACGAGCGACAAGCCATTATTCTTCAAAAAATTGAAGATGACAACAATCGTTTTTTTACTGTAAAAGAAATTGAAAATACCTTTAACATTACCAATCAAACTGCCAGAACCGATATTGAAGAATTGGTTGAACGTGAGTTTTTAAAGAAAATAGCGATTAACAAAAAGACCTTTAATTATTGGAAAGGTGATAAATTTGATACAGCATTTTTATGATGAGATTCCGAAATATTGAAACAAGTTAAGCACAAGAAAGTTTGGAATAAAGTTAAAGCTCTTTTGAAGGGTCCCAAAACACAGATTCAAAATTTTGAATTTGGTTTTCAATTACCTCAATACCTTCGCTTTCTAAAAGTTGTTGCATTAAATTTGTGCCATCAAAATGATGCTTGCCCGTTAGCAAGCCTTTACGGTTTACAACACGGTGCGCAGGTACATCTTTACCGTGCGAACTATTCATGGCATACCCAACCATTCGCGCACTTTTTGCCGCGCCCAAATAGTTTGCAATGGCACCGTAACTGGTTGCTTTTCCGTAAGGAATTAACCTAGCAACCTTGTAAACTCTATCGAAAAAACTTAGGGTTTCGGGTTTCATGGCTACAATTCTTTAATAATATTTATTAGCGTTACAATAGAAATAATACCCGTAATGCCACCAATAATAAGGTTCATGCTTTTTTGGGAGGTAAACGATTTTTCTTTTATTTTATCGAAAAAGAAAATATACATATACAACATTACAAAGGTGCCTGTGGTGGCGCCAGCAACGTACGAAATGATGCTTATTTGGTCGAAATTCAACCAACCAACCGATGCCAAAGTAATGGTCATATAAGCTTGGTAGGGTATAGGAAACACATTAATTGCCGATAAAAATATGCCATGAAAAAAGCGACTGTGCTTGCTTCGTATTTTGGGCGATGCTTGTTTTTTTGGTTGCTTTTTAGCAATAAACAGAAAATACACAGTGATTAAGACAAAAATAACAAAAGCGACGCGTTGCAACACATCGATAACTTCGGGGTGGTTGCTTAAATATCTTGCAAAAATAGCGGCGATGTATGTTTGGGCCATAACAACAACACAAACCCCAATGGAAAACACGATGCCTCTGGAATGCCCTTCTTTTAAGCTTATTTTAGCGGCAGTCATGTTTAGCAACCCTGGCGGAATTACACCAACTAAAGCTATAATTAATCCTAAAAAAAAGATAAAAGTAATATCCACTTAGACTCTATTTAATTTTAAACCTAATATACGTAATTGGTTTGTTTTGCTCTAAATATTGCGATTCGTAAAAGGTTTGGATACTGGTTACCTCTTCGGGACTGCCTTCTTGTTTGTACACATTGTGGTTGGCATATAGCACCTCGTGCCCTTGGCCATGTAAGAGCCCAAGGGTGTAACCGTGCATAAACTCGCTATCGGTTTTTAGGTTTACAATGCCTTCTGGTTTTAAAATTTGCTTGTAGCGTTTTAAAAACTTGGCATTCGTCATGCGGTGTTTGGTGCGTTTGTATTTTATTTGAGGGTCGGGGAAGGTTATCCATATTTCGTCCACTTCGTTTTTGGCAAAGGCATAATCTATAAGTTCTATTTGGGTGCGCAAAAAAGCAACGTTTGGTATTTTTTCTTCAATAGCCGTTTTTGCACCTCGCCAAAAGCGCGCGCCTTTTATGTCGATGCCTATAAAGTTTTTATTGGGGTATTTTTTGGCCAAAGCTATGCTGTACTCTCCTTTTCCGCAGCCTAATTCTAAAACCAACGGATTGTTGTTTTTAAAAAACGTGGTTCTCCAATTGCCTTTTAAATTGAAGTTTGAATTGACCAGCTCGTTTCTTTTTGGTTGAAACACATTGGCAAAGGTTTCGTTTTCTTTAAATCGTTTAAGTTTGTTTTTGCTTCCCACGGTTAATTAAATATTGCTCATTACTATTGTTTATTGGACAAAATTACGCAAATATACGCTAGCTTTATATGCTTATCTTTGACTTTAGCAAAAAAGCGCGTTAGGGATTGAACGGCATGTTTGAGCTCGCCGATCCCGACGCTTCGGGAGAGGAAGCGAGTAGTGAAAGCCCGACCCTTGCGGTAACGCCCAAATAAAAATGAAAAAACGAATTTTAGTTGCGCCTTTAAATTGGGGGCTTGGGCATGCCGCCCGATGCATACCCATAATAAAGGCCTTGAAAGATTATGGTTTCCAGCCCGTTATTGCTAGCGATGGCAATGCGCTTTTGCTTTTGCAAAAGGAGTTTCCTGAGTTGGTTTTTTTTGAGTTGCCTTCGTACAATGTAAATTACGCGAAGCAAAGCAGGTATTTTAAGTTGAAGCTGTTAAGCCATGCGGCCAAGTTTTTTAAAGCTATTAAGGCCGAACAAAAAATGGTATGCGAGATGGTTGGCCAAAATATGATTGACGGCATAGTTTCTGATAACCGTTTTGGGGTTTACAGTGCCAAAATACCATCTGTTTACGTAACGCATCAATTGCATGTTTTAAGTGGCAACACGACTTGGTTAAGTACTAAAATGCACCAGAAATGCATTAAAAATTTTGATGAGTGCTGGATTCCGGATACGGCAGGAAAAAATAATTTAAGCGGCAAGTTGGGGCATGCTGGCGCCTTAAAAATGCCATTAAAGCACATAGGGCCATTAAGTAGATTTGAAAAGCAAAACCTAAAAGTTGTAAATGCTGTTTTGGTGCTGCTCTCGGGTCCCGAGCCGCAACGTACTTTGCTTGAAGAAAGGCTTTTGTGTGAGTTGAAAAATTACCACGGAAAGATTGTTTTTGTAAAAGGCGTTGTTGAAAAAGAGCAGACTGCTAAGGTTATAGAAAATATGACTGTTTATAATTTTATGACATCTGAATTGCTTGAAAAAACCATAAACGAAAGTGATTTAATTATTGCAAGATCGGGTTATACCACTATTATGGATTTGGCCAAACTTAATAAAAAGGCGTTTTTTATACCAACGCCGGGGCAATTTGAACAGCAATATTTAGCGAGACGATTAACCGATTTGAATTTAGTACCAAGTTGTAATCAAGGTGAATTTAATTTGGATAAACTTGAAGATATTGATGGTTTTGAAGGTTTAAAAACTTTTGGTTTAGAAGTTGATTTTAAGGGTTTATTTAGCCTTTTCGAGGGTGAATGAAAATTCGCTGCCCACGCCATATTCGCTTTCTACGTATAGTTTTTCGTCGTGCGCTTCAATAATATGCTTTACAATAGATAAGCCCAAACCGGAACCGCCCACTTTTCGGTTTCCTGTTTTATCGACTCTAAAAAAACGCTCGAATAAACGCGATACGTGTTTTTTTTGGATGCCTTCGCCATTATCGGTAACCCGAACAATAACTTTGTTTTTAATTAAATTTTCTATACTAACCTCTGTTGTTCCTTTTTCTTTTCCGTATTTAATGGAGTTTACAAAAAGGTTTGCCAACACTTGCTGTATGCGTTCTTTATCGGCGTGCACTAAAATGGGTTTTGTATAATCTGTATCGAAAGTTAACGTGATGTTTTTTTTATGTGCGCGCATTTCGAACATTTCAAACACATTGTTTACTAATTCTACAATATCGAACACTTCAAGGTTTAGGCTTAGATCGCCAATTTCCAGTTTGGTTATCATGTCCAGGTCTTTAACTATATAGCTTAGTCTTTCTACGCCTTTATTGGCCCTTTCCAGGTATTTTTTTCTTAGGTTCTTATCGTCTATGGCACCATCTAAAAGCGTTAATATGTAGCCTTGAATTGTAAATAATGGGGTTTTTAATTCGTGCGATATGTTGCCCAAAAATTCTTTCCGATATTTTTCTCGTACTTTAAGGGTTTCAATTTCCAGTTTTTTATCGCGTGCAAACTTATCTATTTCTTTGGTAAGCGTGCCCATGTCTGTTGTAATGGAGCCTCGGGTTAGGCTTGCCGATTCTAAAAGCGTTAAGTCGTCGTATATTTTTTTAACGCGTTTGTAAATGAATTTTTCAACCCTTGCTTGGATTACGAAAAACGAAAACAGGTAGCAAGTACTTGCAAAAGCTAAAATTAGCAGCCAATTAATGGAGTAAAACACATACAAAAAAGCATTTAGTAAGAGCGTTGTAAAAAGTGCAATATAGAACGCTGTTTTATATGCAAAACGGTATGTTCTTTTTAATTTCATGCGTTAAAATATTATGTTTTGCAAGATGATAATGGTTTTATGGAGTAACCCCGATGTTTTCTCGGCATGTTGTTTTTTGGTTATTCTTCAAACTTATAGCCAACGCCTTTAACGGTTTTAAAGCAATTGTTGCCAATCTTTTCGCGGAGTTTTCGAATGTGAACATCTATGGTCCTGCCTCCAACTACAACTTCGTTTCCCCAGACTTTGTCTAGTATTTCCTCGCGCTTAAAAACTTTTCCGGGTTTAGAGGTTAACAACGATAGCAGTTCGAATTCTTTGCGCGGTAAAACAATTTCTTTTCCTTTTAAAATAATTTTATAGGCATCTCGGTCTATTACCAAATGCCCGATTTTAACCTTATTGCTTTTTTGGTCTTCTTTAAATCTGCGCAAAAGCGCTTTTACTTTGCTAGTTAAAACTTTTGGTTTTATGGGTTTAGTAATAAAATCGTCGGCACCGGCATCAAAACCCGCAACTTGCGAGTAGTCTTCGCCTCTTGCCGTTAAAAATGTTATAATGGTGTTTTTTAGATCTGGGTTTTTCCTAATGGTTTCGCAGGCTTCAATGCCGTCCATTTCTGGCATCATAACATCCATAATAATTAAATGCGGCAGTTCTTTTTTGGCTTTTTTAACGGCTTGCAAGCCGTTATGGGCAGTAATGATCTGGTAGCCTTCATTTGATAAATTGTAGCCTACGATCTCTAATATATCGGGCTCGTCATCAACTAAAAGTATTTTAATGTTTTGTTTGTTCATGCTCGGTTATAACAATCAGGTTCTATCTATAAATAGGAGTAAAGATAAAATTATTAATAACTTTAATGGCAATGCAAGCCCAAATAAAATAAGATTATTTTGTGTTTACAGTTATTTAACCTTTCGATAAATGGCCTAAATCTTTAACATTTTTTTGGTACAGAATTTGGTGTAATTTGCTTAAATTTATGAGATTGAAAGTTTAGTATGAATAAAAACTACTTTTTTACATTGCTTTTTGCCTTTATGTTTTTTGCAGCCCAACAGGGTTTGGCGCAAGCATATGTTACTGTTGCGCCTAACCAACAACGTATAGAAGGGCTTTCTATTTACCCCAACCCGGTTAATAACGGAAAACAATACATTTATATTACATCCAAAAACAGTTTAACCAAGAAAATAGAGGTATTCAATGCTTTGGGAAAGCGAGCTTTATCGGTTGTGTTAATTGGCAAAGAACTTAATATATCTAAATTAAGTACCGGGGTTTACATTTTAAAAATTACTGAAAACAGCGTAAGCGAAACACGAAAATTAGTGATTAAATAAATTATACGTTGTTTCGCAGAAAAAAATTAACTAAAGTGGTTGGTTTTTTAGTTTATATGCAAAAGTATTTTTATTTTTAAAGACTATTAAACTAATTAATATTTTTTATCATGAGAAAACTTTACACTTTACTTTTTGCACTTTTAATTTCGGGGTTTTGCTTTGGGCAAGAATTACTATTAAATGGAGATTTTGAAGCTTGGACTGATGCATCAACTCCAACTGATTGGACTAAAATTGAAAGTACAGCTCAAGAATCTACCGAAATACACGGTGGTACTTTTTCTGCTAAACACACAGGAGGAACCAGTGATTTAGGCCAAACCATAACTGGCATAACACCTGGCACGTCTTACACTATTTCCTTATGGTATAAAGTTGATGCTGGGTTTGGAGATGGAACCGATGCTAGAATATGGAGCTATTGGAAAAATGGAGCTTCCAATATAAGTGATAATGCCAGCGAGCTAAGAGGACCAAACAATGCTTATTTTGACAATAATGGAAATGTATGGACACAATATTCTGTTACATTAACCGCTCCCGCAACTGCAGATTCTTTTTATTTTGAAGTTAGAACTTACGGCACTGCTGTTGTATATTGGGATGATTTTTCTTTTTTCCAAGAAGCAGTTTCTTCTCCTGCATTGGGAATCACTTCTCCTTCTGATGGGGAAAATGTCCCTGGACCAGATGTTGACATAGAGTTAAGTGTACAGAATTTCGATGTAGCTAATGGTACCGGAGACGGCCATATACATTATACTGTTGACGGAGGAAGCACAGTAATGAAATACGACACCACACCAATTAACCTAACAGGTTTATCTACAGGATCCCATACTGTTAACATTGAATTAGTTGACAACAGTCATGCCCCATTATCAACACCTGTAACAGCTTCGGTAACTTTTACCGTAGTGGAAACGCAAACGCTCCCTTTAACAGAATCCTTTGACTATACTGCAACCGAAGCTTTAGCGGCTCAAGACGCTTGGACTAATTATTTTTCTGGAGACGATGTGCTGGTCGTGGCCGATAACCTATCGTATTCAACACTAAACGGAAACGGTAACGCCATCTCATTTAACGGTAGTGGCGCAGACCCCGTTATTGATTACACGCCAACAAGCTCGGGAACTATTTACGCATCGTTTATGTTAAAAGTAACCTCTTTTGATGCCGCTGCAGTAGATGGATATTTTGCCGTGTTGAGAACAGATGGCGGAAGCTACGAATCTAGGCTTTGGATATCTCCAACAAGTGCAACAACTTATAGAATTGGCATTAGCAATGGAGGCACATTAACTCAAGTTAATTCGCCAACTACCGATTATGCCATCGATGATGTCATTTTTATTGTTTTTAATTATGATATTGATAACGATACCGTTAATGCTTGGGTAAACCCAACTTTAGGGGCATCTGAACCAAGTGCAGAAATTAGTGAACCTTCAGGATCATCAGGAAATACGTTTACGCAATTTATGATCAGGCAAGATTCTGCAACAGAAACCCCTGGAATAGTTATGGATGAGTTAAGAATTGGTACTACTTGGAGTTCAGTTACTCCTGCTACACTTTCTTCAGGTGAGACATTGTTAACTAATGAGTTTAAAATATACCCCAACCCAACAAACAAGGGCTATGTAAATATTTCAAGCAGAAGTAATTCTAGAATGGAAGTATCGGTTTATGATATTTTAGGAAAACAAGTCGTTAACGAAAAAGCAGTTGACAAAACATTGGATGTTTCTAACTTAAATGCTGGTGTTTATATAATTAAAGTGTCGCAGGACGAAGCTTTAATTACCAAAAAATTAGTAATCCAATAAACTATAAAAATCTAGATTTAAAAAGCGTTGCACCTAGCAGCGCTTTTTTATTTTACATACTTTTGTTTTTGTTTTCGACGCCATTTAAAATGATAGATAGTAACGCCATTTTTAATATTAAAACACAAACGGAGTTTGAAGATTTAGCACTGCAAATCTTTAACCACCAATTTAAAAACAATCGGGTTTACAGGTCGTTTTGCGATTTACTTTACAAGCACCCAAGCGATGTTGTGTCTATGCAAGACATCCCGTTTTTGCCCATTCAGTTTTTTAAATCGCACAACATAGTTAGTGCTAATGATGATATTAAAACCACCTTTACAAGCTCCGGAATAACAGGAAGCTTAACAAGCAAACACCATGTAACTAACTTAAAAATTTATGAACAAAGTTTTACTAAAGGGTTTCAGCAGTTTTATGGCAATGTTGAAGACTACGTGGTTTTGGCTTTGTTGCCTTCATATTTAGAGCGTGAAGGCTCATCGCTAATTTACATGGTGAACAGCATGATTTCGCAATCAAAACATCCCGAAAGCGGTTTTTATCTTAATAATATTTCTGAATTAAAAGACACTTTGGTTAGGCTGGATTCCAAAGGAAAAAAAGTATTGTTAATTGGGGTGTCTTTTGCATTGTTGGATTTGGTTGAGACCTATCAATTCAATCTTAAAAACACCATTGTTATGGAAACTGGCGGCATGAAAGGCAGACGAAAAGAATTGATAAGAGCCGATTTGCACAACAGGCTTAAAGCTGGTTTTGGCGTTAAAACCATACATAGCGAATATGGTATGACCGAACTTTTAAGTCAGGCCTACTCCAAAGGCAACGGAATTTTTACTAGCCCAGGTTGGATGCGGGTATTAACGCGCGATACAGAAGATGCTTTAACCATTCAAGAATCAGGAAAAACAGGTGGCATAAATGTAATTGATTTAGCAAATATTAATTCTTGCGCATTTATTGCTACTCAAGATTTAGGAAAAACCTATAATAACACTAACTTCGAGGTTATTGGTCGTTTTGATAATTCTGATATTCGAGGCTGTAACTTAATGGTGTTATAACTTTGTTAAAATTACAAATGTACTGTAAGTAGCCGGTATCAGTTTCGACTAAAACAAAGCTAAGAAAAAGAAAGATTGATTTTTTAGTTAGTTGGTTTAAGAAAGCCTGGGTTGTAAACCCAGGCTTTTGTTATTTTGTTCCAAAGTTGTATTGCCATTTTCAGAAATACATAGGTTTTACTCAAATTGATTGTATCATCTTTATAAATATTGCAGTTCAGCTAACTTTCAATTTAAAATCTATTGTTTATTTTTATGTTTTATAAATAAATAAAAAACAAAATGAAAGTTATAAATCAAAACATCCGTATAGACGGTATCGATAAAAAAATACTTCGCGCTTTAATGCAAGATGCCCGAACCCCAATTCTGGAAATAGCAAGAAATGTTGGTATTTCTGGAGCTGCCATCCACCAGCGTTTACGAAAACTAGAAAAATCTGGCCTCATCTCTGGATCAAAATTCGTTATCAACCCCAAAGTATTGGGTTATACCACTATGGCTTTTATAGGTATTTATCTAGATAGGGCCATAAGCAACCCCGAAGCTGTAAAGCAATTAAAAAAAATACCCGAAGTTATAGAATGCCACTATACTACAGGTAATTGGAGTGTTTTTATAAAAATTTTGTGTAAAGACAACGAACATTTAATGCACTTGCTTAACAAAGAAATCCAATCGATCTCCGGTGTGTCGCGTACCGAAACCTTTATTTCTTTAGATCAGCAAATTGATAGGCAGATAACTATATAAAAACCTGTGGTAAAAACTTAAATTCATGTAAGGTGTTTTTTATTATTGGTGTAATTTTTGATATTATTGTAGAGCAATTATAAATCTTACCCATGAAAAAAACACTATTATCTTCGCTAGTGGCATTTTTGTTTTGTTCTGTTTCTTTTTCGCAAAGCGAAACAGGGCCAAGTACTGCCCCGCAAAATTTTAACGAAATTAAACTTAACGGACTCTACCTTGTTCTTGGCGCTTTTGATGTAACCTACGAACGCACAATTAATGAAGAATCTGCTTTTGGCTTAAATGTATTCCTCACTTTGGATGACGAATTAAATGACGATATAAATTATTATATTTCGCCTTATTACCGTTTTTATTTTGGCAACAAATACGCTGCTGGTTTTTTTTGTAGAAGGTTTTGGTATGTTAAACTCTGTTAACGAAACTGTTTTTAATAATAACGGTGGCATTGAAACAAAAAACGTAGCCGACTTTGCTTTGGGTATAGGTTTGGGCGGAAAATGGATTACCAAAAGTGGTTTTATTGGCGAATTAAATTTAGGCTTTGCAAGAAATCTTTTTAATAACGATAGGTACGACTACGATATTATTGCAAAAGCTGGTATTACTTTGGGTTACAGATTTTAAAATGCTTCTTTAAAAAAACATCCATATTCAGAACAACTTGTTTTAAAAGTTATTTATATAGTTGTTTATATACAAAACCCTATTCTGAAGCCATTGTTTCATTATCAACTCATCGGTTACTAGGCCATTATTCCACATATTAAGGTTTCTTGCTTTAGCACCTTTAATAATAAAAGCATGTTCATCTATATAATCCATTAAATCATCAAGGTGATTGCTTGTAAAATCTAACCAGTGCTCCTTGATTAAAACTTTAATTTTAGGGTCTGTTAGCATTAGTTTTTTAAAAAAAGTGGTGCCAGCTTTAGCATCTGTCCAGAATAAATCTTTATTTGGATTACTAAAATGCCGACTGGAGCCCTCAAACCCATAAGCCCAATCAAAATCCCAAAGCGGTCCCATCGTATATTTCCCTGTAGCCGTTTTGTGTAAATAAGTGCTTTTTGGGTGGTTAATTTCTTGATTGGAGGTTAGCATATTTACAATAAAGTATTTGGCAATAGATTCGCCATCAATAAAATCAAGATAATTATTATTTGGGAAATCGTTGCTAGCTACCAAGGCTTCAAAGGTATTCCATTCACTTTTTATGGCATCGAGTTCAGCCTGCGTATCTAAATCTGGATCTTTTACCATTACAGGTAAGTTATAGTTGGCCGATCTAAATTGCCAATCCTCATCATAATATTGATCTAATTCTAACAACAAGCCATCTTTACCTACATTTACTCTATTGGTTTTAATCTCTAACTGTTCTGTTAAGCCATATACGCCAAGGTAATTGCCATTTAAGGTTAATTCTACAGGTATAATGGTATTGGTAAATGGCATGTCTAACATGCGCCCGATTGTAAAGGCTACATTGTTTAATAAATGTACACCGTCTTGATAATCGGCTAAGAGTACCCAATCTTTTTCAGGTAATAACCGGGAAAGAGCATCTTTGTGCGATACTAGCGTTTCTTTGCTATCCAGTTTTATTTTAAAAGGCTTTTTTGGCCATGCCCAAGTAGAATTGCCCCTGCCTTTTATTCTGGCGTTTTCACTAAATTCAAAAACCCGATCTTCATATTTAGATTGTCCATCAATGGTCAATTTTGCATTCAAATAGTCATCTTTAGAAACAATGGGTGCAGCTCCTTCTGTTTCAATATAAATATGGGCTAAAGCATCATCCCACGAAATGTTGACGGTGTATGTTTTAGTGGCGCCTGATTCAGATTTTAAGCTATAAGTAATTGGCGTTCTAAAATCAACCGTACTACTTGCGCTAACTTGCTCTAAATTATCAATTTTTACAGATTGAGCATTTGTAGTAAACGTAGGAATAGAGTTGAAAAAATATGTTTTAAGCGTTCCGCTAATACTGCCATTATCAATATTAAAAACAACGTCTTCTTTTAAATAGGGGTTGTTTTTCTTTTCAAGAATAAAGCTTTCAAAAACTAGATCTGTTTCTTCTACTTCTTGTTTGGCTATAACTTCATTTTTGCTACAGCTTGCAAGACTTATAAAGCTAACAGTTAAAAAGAGATAAATTATTTTAGACTGTTTTATTAAATTACCCATTAATTTTTTTATTAAAACTTAAAGGCAAATTTAATTATTCTAAAAACATTCTATTCTTGGTTTTTAATCAATATATGGTTGCTTTTTTGTCAATTACATCTTCATCAACCAAGAGCGCACATCTACTTCTTGTTTTATAATATGGCGCAAGTCTTCAATTTTAACACGTTGCTGCTCCATAGTATCGCGATGGCGAATGGTAACGGTGTTGTCTTTTAAAGTATCATGATCTACGGTAACACAAAACGGGGTTCCGTTAGCATCTTGCCTTCTGTAGCGTCTTCCTACTGCGTCTTTTTCATCGTAATCTACATTAAAGTCCCACTTTAAATCTTCAACAATTTGTTTTGCAATTTCTGGCAGGCCATCTTTTTTAACCAATGGTAAAATTGCAGCTTTAACCGGAGCTAAAACACTTGGTAATTTTAATACGGTTCGTGTGGTTCCGTTTTCAAGCTCTTCTTCTTGTAACGAATTTGAGAATACTGCCAAAAACATACGGTCTAAGCCTATGGAGGTTTCTAAAACATACGGTGTATAGCTAGCATTTTGTTCATGATCGAAATATTGCAATTTTTTCCCTGAATATTCTTCGTGTGCTTTTAAATCGAAATCGGTTCGCGAGTGAATACCTTCTAATTCTTTAAATCCAAATGGGAATTTAAACTCTATATCGGTAGCGGCATCGGCATAGTGTGCTAGTTTTTCGTGGTCGTGGTAGCGGTAATTTTCTTCGCCCATTCCTAAAGATAAGTGCCATTTTAATCGGGCTTCTTTCCAGTGCTCGTACCATTCTTTTTGGGTGCCAGGTTTAATAAAAAACTGCATTTCCATTTGTTCGAACTCGCGCATTCTAAAAATAAATTGTCTTGCCACAATCTCGTTTCTAAAGGCTTTTCCGGTTTGTGCAATACCAAACGGAATTTTCATGCGCCCTGTTTTTTGTACGTTTAAAAAATTAACAAAAATACCTTGGGCGGTTTCTGGTCGCAGGTACAAATCCATTGCCGAATCTGCAGATGCGCCTAATTTAGTGCCAAACATTAGGTTAAACTGTTTTACATCGGTCCAGTTTTTACTGCCCGTTAATGGGCAGGCAATTTCCAGTTCTTCAATAAGTAATTTAACATCGGTTAAATCTTCATTTTCTAAAGATTTTGCCATCCGCGAAAGCGTTGTATTTATTTTTTCTTGATAGCCTAAAACGCGTTTGTTGGTTGAAACAAATTCAGCTTTGTTAAAAGCATCGCCAAAACGTTTTGCAGCTTTTTTAACTTCTTTATCGATTTTAGCTTCTAATTTGGCACAGTAATCTTCAATTAAAACATCGGCGCGATAGCGTTTTTTCGAGTCTTTATTATCAATTAATGGGTCGTTAAACGCATCAACGTGCCCCGAAGCTTTCCAAATAGTTGGATGCATAAATATAGCTGAGTCTATGCCCACAATATTATCGTTCATTTGCACTATGGCTTTCCACCAGTAGTCGCGTATGTTTTTCTTTAATTCTGCACCGTTTTGTGCATAGTCGTAAACGGCACTTAAACCGTCGTAGATTTCGCTGCTCTGAAATATGTACCCATACTCTTTAGCATGCGATATTACCTTTTTAAATGTATCGTCTTGATTTGCCATAACTGCAAAAATATAAAACCGCTTTAAATTAACATCTTGTTTGTTGAAAAATAAATAAAGCAATTTTTTTAATGAAATACATGAGTGATAATTTTGTTTTAAGAATATTTTAAAGATTCAAACTAAATGCATTTAGAAATTATATCATTAGCTTCGTTTACCCATTTCTGTAAATTAGGATTGTGTTTCAAATTGAGGGTATATAAATCAATAGCTTTTTGAGCATTATTTAGCGCCTTTTTCTTGTTTTTGAAAATGTAGCAATAAAGTTTCGACAATTCTAAATACGAATGTGAAAGGCTTGTACTATGCCTCCCATTTACTTTTACTAAATCTGGAAAGTATTGTTCTATTAATTGTATTGATTTCTTATAATCGCTTTTGGCACTATTGTGATCTTTTAGATTAGTATTGATAATGCCTCGGCCATAATAAAAACGAGATAAATCAAGAGGGTTAAAGTTAGAGCCAGAGTTGATAATGTCTAAGTAAGTGCTTATCGCTTTGCTTTGATATTCTTTAGAAGTTTCAATCAAATCTATGTCGGTCATGTTTGTTTTGTAAAATTTTTGTGTGTAAAGATTAGATATATTATTGTATAGATTCGACTTAAGTTGATTGGTTCTTATATTTGAAATTCTTTTTTTATCACAATTATTAATTATTTCGAGTGCTTGTTCTGAAAATGCTAAAGCTTGATCAAATTCTTTCTTTTTGGTATTAAGATTTATATAAGATATAATTGAGCTTAATAAAAGGTTTGCATCTTCAATATTTTGAATATTGGACTTTGATTTATATTTAATTGCTTCTACTAGGAAGGGTTCTGCTAGCATTAAATCATCTCTATCAGCATACAAGGTGTAAATATTTTGATTAATTTTACCTAGCATGAAATCATATTTGTTCAGATAAATCATGTTTAGATCCTCGAAAATCTTTAAAGCCTTCTCAAAGTTTCTTTTTGATTTTTTAAATTTGCCCATTCTTTTAAAATAGAATCCTAAATCCGAAAAAAGGTCTCCTTTATTAGATAAAAACAGTTCATCTTCCCTTTTAAGTTGATTAATTTTTTTTTCTGCAGTAATTAAGTGAAAATATGCTTTGTCAAAATTTGGCTCCGTATCAAATAAATAAATATTGCCCATGTATGAATTTATCACAGCAGTGTCAAAGGTGTTATTGTTTAGAGGTAATAAGATTTTAAATACAGATAGAGATTTTCTCATTTCACCTGAAATATAAAATGATATGGCTTTTTGAATATTAGGTTGCTCTAGATTTTTTAATTTGATAATGTTATCGTTAAAATCATATCCTTTTAAAATAGGGTCCTCATTTATAATAGATTTGGCAAAAATTAACTTCGCAGAATATGTTCCTTCAAAGAAAGATACACTAAAAAGGAGCTGATTGATTTTTTCTTCCCTCAAATCCTTTAGTACTGTAATTTGTGAGACCACTTTTTCTTTTTTGTTTGACACAAAATGATTGAGAATAATTCCTCCAAATACAATTAAACCAACAATCAATGGTCTATATTTTATTATTGCTTTATAAAAACCAGCTTGTTGTTCTAAATTTTCTAATTGAGTAAAGTAATCCAATTTTTTAATTTTTGTTAAATATAGTAATTGTAAATAGGATGTGTAAGTATTTTTTCTAAGAGATAACTTTTGTTAAATTTGAATTATTATAGTCGTTTATATTTTTAGCTTAATAGACCACATTTACACAAATGTTTAAATCAATTATCAATCTTTTCTTCCCAAAAGTATGCTACGCGTGTCTTAATTTATTAAACGACAACGCCGATACCATTTGTATTGATTGCCGCCACGATTTGCCCGTTACCAATTTTCATTTTGATGATAACGATGCGGTAAAAAAGGTGCTTTACGGCAGAGCGAAAATTGAAAACGGCACCGCGCTTTTTAGGTTCGAAAAAAAAGGATTGGTGCAACAGCTTATTCATGGGTTAAAATACAAGGGTTACGAAAGTATTGGGCTTTTCTTGGGTAATTGGCTTGGTGGCGAATTAAAAGCCGTTGCACAATACAGCAGCATTGATGTTGTAATTCCTGTACCGCTTCATAAAAACAAATTAAAAAAAAGAGGCTTTAACCAAGTGGCTAAGTTTGGGCAGCAAATTGCAAATGCTCTAAATATAAACTACAAAGACGATGTGCTTGTAAAAGTAACCAATACAAAATCGCAGGTCAATAAAAAACGCTTTGCACGGTGGAATAACAATGAAGAGTTATTTACTTTACAAAATGCATCAACTATTAAAAACAAACACATTCTTTTGGTTGACGATATTATTACAACCGGGGCAACACTCGAAGCTTGTATTGCTGTTTTAAACCAAGCCGAAAACATAAAAATAAGTATCGCCACCATGGCAATAGCTTAATGTGTTATGCGTTATGTTTCTAAAATTATTTAGTATTAATTTTGTTTGTATATAAATTTCTTTATTCTGTTTTTTGCGAATTTCAGAACAAAAAATTCATGTACTTTTGCTAAAATTTATAATGAGTCGATGAGCAAGACCCTTTCTAACTTTATTTTTATAGCATTTATATGTTTGGTTTTTATTAATTGCGCCAACAGAGGCACACCAGGTGGCGGGCCAAAAGACGAAACGCCACCAAGCATTGAAAAATCTACTCCAGAAAACTTTTCAACAAATTTTAAAGGTAATGAAATTAGGATTGTTTTTGATGAATACATTAAAATTAAAGACATAAAAAAACAACTTATAATATCGCCTCCAATGACATGGCAACCAGACATAACACCGCTTGGTAACGCCAGTAAAGAAATTAAGATTAGAATTAACGATACGCTACCGCCCAATACAACCTATGCCTTTAATTTTGGAAATAGTATTACCGATAATAACGAAGGCAACCCCTTTCCGTATTATCGCTATGTGTTTTCAACTGGCGATTACATTGATTCGTTAACCGTAAAAGGGCAAATTGTAGATGCCTTAAAACGCCAGCCCGAAACCTTTGTAACGGTAGGTTTGTACGAGGTAGATTCTACTTTTAACGACTCCATTGTATATAAACAAACACCAAAGTATATTACCAATACTCTAGATAGCCTTACCACCTTTTCCATTGAAAACATTAAAGCCGGAAAATATATGCTCATGGCTTTAAAAGATGGTAATGGCGATAATAAATTTCAACAAAAAACAGATCAGATTGCGTTTCATAAAAACTTTATTGAGGTGCCCAACGACTCGCTTTATACCTTAAAACTATTTTCTGAAGCCCCAGATTTTAAAGCCGTAAGACCCCGTTTGGTGTCTGGCGAGAAAATAGCTTTTGGTTACGAAGGCGATTTTAAAGACATGAAAATTAAGATAACTTCTGAAACACCAGAAGATTTTGCGCACAGGATTACCAAAGACGAAAAAGCAGATACGCTTTACTATTGGTACAAGCCCAGATTGAAAGAAGTAGATTCGTTGCTGTTTAAGGTATCGCACCCTACTTTTGAAAAAGATTACACGGTACGCATTAGCGAGCAAAAACGAGACTCGTTAATAATTAAAGCCCAACCCTCTGGCACCATTGATTACGAAGCGCCTTTTAAGATTTTTGCCAACATTCCTTTTGCAGATTTTAATGCTTCAAAAATTAGTGTTATCGATAAAGACTCTTTAAATGTTGAATTTAAGACTGAATACGATTCCATTACAAATGCCTATAATTTCAACTTTAAGAAAACCGAAGACAACACCTATAATATTCAAGTATTGCCCGAGGCTTTTACAGATTTTTTCGATAATAAAAATGATTCTTTAAATTATTCTGTAAAAACTAAAAAAGAGTCTGATTTTGGATCGGTTAGATTTACGCTTGTTAACGTAAAATACCCCATTATTTTTCAATTAACCAATGCCAATGGAGAAGTTAAATACCAACAATATGCCACTAAACCCGAACCCTTGGATTTTTTAACTTTAGATTCTGGCAAGTATTTTATTAGAGTTGTTTTTGATGCCAATGGTAACGGCAAATACGATTCTGGTAATTATTTAAAAAAGATCCAGCCCGAGCGTGTAAGCCATTTTGAAATGGATAACGAGATTAGATCGGATTGGAGTTTTGTACAGACCTTAAATTTTAATGAAGAGTAAATGCATCTTTATCATTTAAAAACTTAAATTTATTTCGGTATTTAGAAATGTGTTTTTTTTCTAAAACAACAATTTCAATCTGTGCTTTATGGGGTTTAAAGGCTGTTATTGCATTTCCTAAAACATCGTAAACTGCCGAGTGCCCCGAATATTCATTGTTTGCACCATCAAACCCCACGCGGTTTACGCCAATGCAATAGCTCATATTTTCAATAGCACGCGCTTTTAACAAGGCATCCCAAGCCGAAATTCTTGGTTTTGGCCAATTGGCAACGTATATTAAAACATCGTAATCCTCGGTATTTCTCGCCCAAACGGGAAAGCGCAAATCGTAACAAATTAGCGGGCATATTTTCCAGCCTTTGTAATCAATAATTACTTTTTCAGATCCAGCGGTAAACACTTTGTCTTCTCCAACTAAAGTAAAGCTGTGCCGTTTGTTGTAAATGCTCATTTTTCCCGAAGGCTCAACAAATAACAAGCGATTGTAATATTTGTTTTCTTCTGAAATAATCAGGCTTCCAACCATAGCGGTATTGTTTTTTGAAGCTGTATTTTTCATCCACTCTACTGTTTTGCCTCGCATGGTTTCGGCAACTTGTTTGGCATTCATGGTAAAGCCTGTGGTGAACATTTCCGGTAAAATAACCACATCGACCGCGCTGGGAATACTTTCGATTTTTTTAGAAAAATTCTTCCGGTTTTGCTCTGGATTTTCCCAAACTAAATCCAATTGAATTAATGCTATTTTAAGTCGTTCTTCCATATTCTAAAATAAAATTATTGTTAAATTAAGACCTGTTTGGTTTTTAACCCCGAAACGTCGGGGACTGTACAGGTATAAACCTAGTATTTATAGGTTATTTAAAATATCTGCAGCGCGTTTTAAAGTCTCATCTTTTTTTGCAAAACAAAACCTGAGCACTTTACTGTCCACATTATTTTCATAAAAAACCGAGATGGGTATCGATGCTAATTTGTTTTCAACAGTCAACCGTTTTGCAAAATCAACATCATTTTCATCGGTAATTTCAGAGTAGTCCAAAACCTGAAAATACGTGCCTTTTGATGGTGAAAATGTAA
Source organism: Gelatiniphilus marinus (assembly GCF_042684345.1). Lineage (NCBI taxonomy): Bacteria > Pseudomonadati > Bacteroidota > Flavobacteriia > Flavobacteriales > Flavobacteriaceae > Gelatiniphilus > Gelatiniphilus marinus. The sequence continues at coordinate 35,126 of NZ_JBHULK010000002.1, forward strand.
ACTGCGAGTCTGTTATCAAACTTAAAAACAAATCTCTTTTTTGTTGGTAAAAAGCCGATAATTCCAAATAATGGTTTTCGTTTTCTAAATAGTCTGCTAAGGCCTTTTGCATAGGGTGGTTAACACAAAATACGTTAAATTGATGCACTTTTCTAAACTCGCTCATTAATGGTTTTGGTGCGCAACAATAGCCAATACGCCAACCGGTGTTATGGAATGTTTTCCCAAAAGAAGCCACTACAAAACTTCTAGATTTCAAGTCTGGGAACAAACACGCGCTTTGGTGTGTTTCGCCATCAAAAACAATATGTTCGTAAACCTCGTCGCTTAATATTATAATGTTGGTGTTTTTAGTTAATTCTTGCAATTTAAGCATGTCGGTTTCAGAAAAAACGGTGCCAATCGGGTTTTGTGGCGAGTTGATAATCATCATTTTGGTACGCCTGTTTATTTTCGATTTTACTTCATCCCAATCCACTTTAAAATTAGGCGATTTCTGTTCAATCGAAATTGTTTTTCCGCCGTTTAAAGCAATGGCAGGTTCGTAACAATCGTACGCTGGCCTAAAAACAATAACCTCGTCTTTTGGTTTTACAAATGCCGAAATAATGCTAAAAATAGCTTCGGTAGCACCTGTGGTGATTGTAATTTCGCTTTCAGGGTGATAGCTTGTTTTGTATAATAAATTAAACTTTTTAGCAATCGCTTTACGCAAATTAATGCTTCCCTGCATGGGCGCATATTGGTTATGTCCGTTTTGCATGGCTTTGGTAACCAAATCGATAAGTTTTGCGTCCATTTTAAAATCGGGGAAACCTTGCGATAAGTTTATAGCTTGGTGTGTTTTGGCCAAAGCGCCCATAACCGTAAAAATGGTGGTTCCCACATGCGGTAGTTTAGAAATATGCTGCATTTTTTAATATTGTTAGCAGTAAATTTACACAATAAATCACTTCTTTATATATTTGATGCAATTCTAAAATTTACACCATGAGATTCATTAAATTTTTATTGCTTTTTGTATCATTAAACGCCTTTGCACAACAAGGTGGTATGTGGATTCCTTCGCTTTTAGAGGGCATGAATGAAGACGAAATGACCAGCTTGGGCAGTAAACTAACGGCCAAAGATATTTACGATGTTAACAACTCCAGCTTAAAAGATGCCATTGGGCATTTTAACGGCGGTTGTACCAGCGAAGTAATTTCGCCCAAAGGTTTAATTTTAACGAATCACCATTGCGGGTTTGGACAAATACAATCGCATTCTTCGCTTGAAAACGATTATTTAAAACATGGTTTTTGGGCCATGAATTATGAAGAGGAACTGCCTAACAACGCCTTGTTTATTGAGTTTATTGTAAGTATCCACGATGTTACCAACACTGTTTTAAAGGCCATAAATGATGATATGACCGAAAAAGAAAAACAATCGGTAATAGATAAAACCAGCAACAGTATATTAAAAACATGGCCTAAAGAAACTTGGCAAGACGCTAAGATTAAATCCTTTTACAAAGGCAATCAATACTTTTTATTTGTTACCGAACGATTTGAAGATATTCGTTTAGTTGGTGCACCTCCTAGCAGTATTGGCAAGTTTGGTAGCGATACCGATAATTGGGTGTTCCCAAGGCATACCGGCGATTTTGCATTGTTTAGAATTTACGCCGATGCCAATAACCGGCCTGCAAAATACAGCGAAAACAACAAACCCTACACGCCAAAGCATTATTTGCCCATATCGCTTGATGGTGTTGAAGAAGGCGATTTTACCATGGTATTTGGTTTTCCCGGTCGTACCAACGAGTATTTACCTGCCGTTGCAATAAAGCATATTACACAAGAATACAACCCAACAAATATTGCCATTCGTGAAGCGGCTTTAAAAGTGATTGATGAAAAAATGAAAGCCGATGACGAGGTGCGCATCAAATACGCTTCTAAACAAGCACGAATTGCCAATGCTTGGAAAAAATGGATAGGTGAGAATCTGGGGATTGAAAAAAGCAAGGCCGTTGAAAAAAGACGTGCTTTTGAAACCTCTTTTTCCAAAGCTTTAAAAGAAAAGGGGTTAGAGGAAAAATATGGTAATATCCTACCGGAATTCGATCGTTTGTACAAAGATTTTGCACCCGTAAATATTAAGCGCCGAAATTTTATTGAGGTGTTTTTGGTTACCAACGAGTTGATGCAAATGACTTTTAGAACCTATCAAGTGGAGCAGGCCATAAGCAACAATCTCAGTGTTTTTGAACCTGCCAAAGAAAGCTTAATTGGAAGGTTAAAAAGTATTCATAAAAATTATAATGCAGATTTGGATAAAGGCGTCTTTAAAAACGTGATGCCTTTGTACACCGATAATGTGGATGCTTCAATTTATGATAAAACAGCATTTACAAATTTAGATTCGGCTTTAAAATTATTGGAAGGTACGCCAGAAGAAGTCTTAAAAAACATTAATAACGATGCCGCATACCAATACGCCAAACCACTTATTGATGAATTTTATAATGTTATCGATAAAGAATTTCAACAAAAAAACGAACCAATAACCGCACTGCAAACCCAATACATGACGGCTTTAATGGAGGCTTTACCCAATGCGCGTTATTTCCCTGATGCCAACGGGACACTTCGCGTTACTTACGGTCAGGTTCGTGGGTATTCGCCCAGAGACGCCGTGTATTATAACCATGTGAGTTATTTAGATGGTGTTATTGAAAAATATATCCCTGGCGATTACGAGTTTGATGTGCCACAGAAACTCCGCGAATTATACGCTGCCAAAGATTTTGGCCAATATGCCGATACCAACGGTAAAATACCGGTTTGTTTTTTAGGCACCAACCACACTACGGGCGGAAATTCTGGAAGTCCAGCTATTGATGCCCACGGCAATTTAGTGGGCTTAAACTTCGATAGGGTTTGGGAAGGCACGATGAGCGACATGAATTACGACCCAGAAATTTGCAGAAATATTATGGTGGATGTGCGTTACATTCTTTTTATAATCGATAAATATGCGGGTGCCAAACACTTAATTGATGAAATGGAATTGGTGCATCCTAAAAAATAGTTTTTATTATGCTTATCCTAAAAGGTCTCTTTTTGACCTTGTAGGTATTTTGATAAAGATTTCTTTATTAAACTAAAAAGACCTACAAGGTTTTTAAAACCTTGCAGATCGAAAATTATATAATCTTCAACTGTTTTAACAAATCCTGTTTGTAAGTTCTGCCAATGGGAATTTTATGGTCTTTTATAAAAAGTGTATTTCCTGAAATTTTATCAACAAATTTTCGGTTGATTATAAAGGATTTATGTACTTGAAAAAACTGATTTTCAGGTAACTTGGAGTGCCAGTTTTTTAAGGCATCAATATACGATAGCTTTTGGGTTTCTGTAACCACGGTAATATAATTTCTGTCCGATTCAATATAAAGTATCGTGTTTAAAGTGAGTTTATGCAGTGTTTTATCGACATTTATAAAAATGGTTTCTTCGGCTTTTTCTTTGGTATTGCTTTTGGGCGTTTCAATTCTGTCTTTTGCTTTATTGATGGCTTTTAAAAACCTATCGAACGAAAAGGGTTTTACCAAATAATCAACAATGGTATCCAACTCAAAACTAGATACCGCGTAATCTGGGTACGCCGTCGTCATAATAATTGCTGGTGGGTTTTTAATGGTTTTAATAAAATCGAGTCCGGAAATATCGGGTAAATTGATGTCCAAAAAAATCACATCAACCGTATTAGAGTTTAAAAATGAATTGGCTTCAATGGCCGCTTTAAACGTATCGATTAAATTAAGATTTGGCACTTTATCTGTAAAATGCCTTAGAATGTTTTGGGCAGGAATTTCGTCTTCAATGATGATGCAATTCATAGCTTTATATTTTCTGGTTTCCTGCCTTTGCAGGAATGACAAACTTATTCAAGATTCAATTTTAAATACACTTTAAACCTTTCGGCTTTATCAATTTTAAAATCATATTTATCTTTATAAATAAGTTTCAATCGTTTTTCTAAGTTTAGCAAGCCAATTTTAAAATCGTTTTCGCTTACTTTTCCTTTATTAAAATCGTTTTCGCAAATACATTCTAAAATGCTGTTTTCAACATTTATGGCAATCGAAATATTGCTGTTTAAAGTACTGTGTTTAAAAGCGTTTTCAATAATCGTTATTAAAAGTAACGGTGCAATTTTATGATGAAACGCATCGATATTTTTTGAATACTGAATCTGTTTTGTGCCTTCGGTTCGTAGCTTTTGGAATTTCATGTAATTATCAATAAACTGAATCTCTTTTTCCAAAGAAATCGTTTCGGCATTGCTTTCGTAAAGCACGTGTTTCAAGTTGTCGGACAGCATTAAAATTAGGTTGGCGGCCTCGTTTGGTTTTTCTAAAGTATAGGAATAAATAGTATTCAAATTATTAAAAAGAACGTGCGGATTTATTTGCGATTTTAAAAATTTCAGCTCCATTTCGGTGTGTTCTTTTTTAATTTGCTCAACTTCGGCTTGTTCATCTAAAAAGCGATACAACATCCAAATAAATGAGAAAAAAATAAGCGGCACCAGCGTTTGCCATAAGTAGTCGCTCAAACATTTCATTATAGAGCATCCGCATTGCGCAAAAACGTTGCAATACAGTTGGGTTGCCAAAAACGAGATAGCAGCAAATACAAAAACATATAAAATATAAAGCCGGTTTTTAACAAAAAACGGAAGCAGAATAAAATGGTTGGCATAAACTAAAATAACCAGAATGGAAAGGTATTGCAAAAACGGATTGTCGTGCCAATAATAGTCTGAAAACAAAAAAAGCGACACAAAAATAAACAGCATCCAAAACAGGATGTGCAGCAAAATTTGCGAAGTATGTTTGTGTAAAGTTGGCATTAATTCTTGCTTAAAGTAATTAGAAAAGCATAAGCATCAAAAAATTATGTACAAAAAACGGTTATAGTATTGCAAACTGCACAAATGTTACCGTTTGTAAATTTAAGTATGCTGTTTGTAAACTTTATTGGTGTGGCTTGCAAAACTGTTTTAGGTTTGATAATCATCAAAAAAAAAGAATAATGAAACGAACCGTTATCTTATCTATCCTTTTTCTTAATTTATTTTTTTCATTTTCTCAAACGGCTAACAAGCTTACAACCGACAAAAATGGGAATGAACTTTTATTGGGAGAAATATCGAAATCCGATTTAACTAAAAACACTTTCAACACTTGGTTTTCTAAAAATTACGACGATTATTTAGTTAATAAAGGTGTTGTTAAACAAATAAAAGATTCTTTAAACGCCTATGAAATTAAAGCTTTTTTAGGCACTTGGTGTGGCGATAGCAAATTTGAAGTGCCTAGGTTTTACAAGGTTTTGGAAGCCGCGAAATTTCCTGAAAAACAACTACAAGTTATTGGGGTTGATAGAACTAAAGAGGCTTACAAGCAAAGTCCGAATGGCGAGGAAAAAGGGTTGAACATTCATCGGGTTCCCACTTTTATATTCTATAAAAACGGTAAGGAAATCAATAGAATTGTAGAGCATCCCAAAGAAACTTTTGAGCGCGATATGTTGGCCATTGTAACCAAAAACAAATATACATCAAATTATGTTGCAGCAAATTATATGCACCATTTACTCAACTCGAAAACCTTGGACAGTTTAAAATTAGAAGAACCCGTTTTGGTTTCAAGATTAGCAGAATTTGTTAAAGGCAGCCGCGAATTAAATACTTTTGGATATGCGCTTTTACGCTCTAATCAAACGGAAAAAGCCTTGTATGTTTTCGATTTGAACACCAAAATATTTCCTTATAAACACAATGTTTACGCTAGTTTGGGTGAAGCTTATTTTGAAACGAAAAACTATACCGAAGCTTTAAAAAACTATTACAAAGTGCTGAGTTTAAAACCAAATGAAGAGAATGCCAGAGAAATGGTTGAAAAGATTAAAATAGAAATGGAATAGCTTCTCGACAATTTAATGGATTCCTGCCTTACTGAAACAAGCTTAGAACAGGTTGCAGTAATGACAAAACGACTTAAACAATCTCCATCTTCTTCAATAAAAAAGAGGCATTCATATTTTGGCAAATACCTTGCTTTAACGTGTAATCAAAATGCAATTCGTCGTTTATAATTTTGGCATCAAAATAATAGTTTTTTACATCGTCGAGTTCCTTTTCAATGTCGCATAAACTTAAATCGTGTGTGGCAATAATACCCGTGGCGTTCGATGCGACCAGTTTTTCGACAAATTTTTTGGAACCAATCGCTTTATCGGTACTGTTTGTGCCTTTTAAAATTTCATCTAAAACAATAAAATAGGGTTCGTTTTTAATGGCATCAACAATATATTTTAAGCGTGTTAATTCTGAAAAGAAATACGAACTGTCATCGGTTAACGAATCCGAAGTACGCATGCTCGTTATCAATTTTACCGGCGAATAACGGCTAGATTTTGCACAAACGGGCAAGCCCACATTAGCCATTACAATATGCAAAGACACGGTGCGTAAAAAGGTGCTTTTCCCAGCCATATTTGCACCGGTAACAATAAAAAACTGTTCGTTTTCAATAGTTAAATTGCTATCAACTCGTTTGTTTTTGTTGAGTAGCGGATGCCCTAAACCTTCTGCTTTTATAACCGTTTGCGACCTGTTTATTTCTGGAAAAACAAATTCTGGATGATTGTATGCAAACCCCCCTAGTGAGTTGTAGGCATCAAAAAACGAAACCACTTCAAACCAATCGGAAACCTTATCGCCGTGGTTTTTAATCCATTGCTCGATATGATAACTGTTTTTTAAATCTGTTAAAAATAAGCCGTTTCCAAAAATGGCTGAAATCAAATTATTCCTATTGTCCAAAGCATCCAACGATTTTGAAAGTTCGTTAAAAATAGACGATGCTTTTTTGGTGTCCGATTGAATTTTCCGTTGTTTTTCCTGTAATAATTCCGATGAGAAATTTTCGTTTTCAATACGCTTTAAAAGCAATGCATATTGACGAAAAGTATCTTTTACCCTATCGGAATTTAATGAAAGTATATTTGTTTTTTTTAGGTAAATACCAGTGATTCCCAAGCCAATAAGCAACCAGTAGCCCATAAAAACCATATCGATAAGCTTGAAAAAAGTCAATGCAAACAACGCCATGGAAAGCAAAGTAAACACCAACGGAAACCAGCGCATTATTTTTGGCAAAAACGGTTTGTAATGCTGCAACCAATTAATAATATCTTTTGCGGGAGTTTCAACCTCAACCAAACTCGAGGTTGCCCAATACTGTTGGCGCCACTTGGGTTTACTGCTCAATTCTTTAATGGCATCTTGTCTTAAAACTATGTTGTTGGTAGCATTTACCAACAACGCATCAGCTAATTTTTGAGTGCCTTCATTAATAGTGGTTCGGTTTATAAATTGAAAAAACGAGCCGCGACCAAACAAATCGATATCCAAACTATAAAAGTGATTTGGGCTTTGAAATTGCAAGCCTTCATTTCTATCAAAAAAATCGCCCGAAGCTATTTTTATTTCCTCTTCATTAATTTTTACCAAGGCATTATTAAAGTTGCGTTGCGCTTTAACATCGGTATATTTTGACAGCAAAAACACAAAAAGACCAATGCCCAATAATAAAATTAAAACCGCTATTTGCCAAAAACCAAAGCTTAAATACACGCCAAAACCTGTTGTTAAAAACACGATAACCCTAAGCAGACTTAAAGTTGTTATGCGTTTGTAAAGCTGTTTAGATTTAGCTTTATAGGTTTCTAAATGTTTTTTATAATATGTTAAAGGATTATCCATTTAAAATTATTAGTTGAACCGCAAATAAACAAAAAAGCCCTGAAATTTTTCAGAGCTTTTTGCAAACTGTTATTTTATTTAATCTCGGTTGCCTCCAAACACCTGAAGTGCCCAATACAGTAAAGATGCCAAAGCACCAATGGCTGCAACTAAATACGTTCTTGCCGCCCATTTAAGAGCATCTTCAGAACCTACATATTCTTCTTGAGATACCATGTTCTTGTTTTTCAACCAAGCCAAAGCACGATTGCTCGCATCGTACTCTACCGGTAAGGTAATAAAGCTAAATAAGGTAGCAAAACCCATCATCGCCAAACCAGCAAGAGCCACCCAATAGCCAATGCCTAAACCAGCCGCCGCACCTAGCATTAAGCCCCCAATAACAACCCATTGCGACATGCCAGAAGTTACACTTACTACGGGCACCAAAGCAGAACGCATTTTAAGCCACTCGTAAGCCTGCGCATGTTGCACGGCATGACCGCACTCGTGTGCCGCTACCGCCGCCGCCGCCGCATTACGCTGATTGTAAACAGATTCGCTTAAGTTTACCGTTTTGTTTTTCGGGTTGTAATGATCGGTTAATTGTCCTGGAGTTGATATAACCTCTACGTCGCTTATACCATGGTCTGCCAGCATTTTTTCGGCAATTTCTGCACCACTCATCCCATTTCGCAATTGTATTTTCGAGTACTTCTCAAACTTCTTTTTTAAAGTTCTGCTTACTAACCAACTTACCAAAGCAATCGCTCCAATTAGTATATAATATCCAAACATGTTTTTTTCGTTTTTAAATTAATTTTAAATATAGCAAAAATAACGCCAATGTTATCGTCTGAAGTTTTGTCAGTCTGTTAAAATATTGCTAATTATAAGAGAGCTTAAAATAGATTAACAAAAACGCCGACCCAAGGGTTATAGCATTGGCGGCTATCATAGACGGGCTATCAATAAACAAGGCATAAACCAACCACAGTGCAACACCCACAAAAAACATAACAAGCATGGGCAACGACAGCCCCGAAACGTCTTTGGTTTTCCAGGTTTTAAACACTTGTGGCAAAAAAGCAGCAGTAGTTAAAATGGCAGCTGCAAAACCAATATATTCAAAAGCATCCATAGTATAAATAATTATTTGGGCGTTACCCCAACCCTTCGACCCCGCTCAGGGCGAGCGGGGTCGGGCTATACGTTACAAGTCCTCGCTCGTGCCTCGCTGTGGGCTTTTCACTGCTATCCCTAACGCAGAACAAACCGTAATACGTTAACCTTTTGTTATTTCGACAACAGGAGAAATCACATCATCAACCGGCATATATTATGTGATGTCTCAATCGTACCTCATTTCGACATGACAAAAAAACTACCCAACAATATTCACAATTTTCCCAAGTACCACAATTACTTTTTTAGGCTCACGACCCTGTAATTGGTCTTTGGTTTTCTCGTGTGCCAAAACTGCTTTTTCAATGTCTTCTTTACTCATATCCAAAGGCAATTCCATGGTAAAACGCATTTTACCGTTAAACGAAATTGGGTAATTCTTGCTGCTTTCAACCAAATGTTTTTCCTCGAATTTCGGGAATGGCGCGGTTGAAATCGATGGTTTATTACCCATCTTTTCCCAAAGCTCCTCAGCAATATGCGGCGCATACGGCGATATTAAAACCAAAAGCGGTTCTAAAATGTCTTTACTTGTGCATTTTTGAGCCGTTAACTCGTTAACCGCAATCATAAAGGTTGAAACCGAAGTATTAAACGAAAAGCTCTCAATATCTTCCTGTACCTTTTTAATGGTTTTGTGCAGTGTTTTTAAACTGTCCTTTGTTGGTTCAGCATCATTTACATGCAATTCGTTTTCGCCAACATACAATTTCCAAAGTTTTTTTAGGAAAGAATGTACACCGGTAATACCAGCGGTATTCCAAGGTTTGTATTGCTCCAATGGCCCTAAAAACATTTCGTATAAACGCAAAGAATCCGCGCCGTAATCTGCAACAATATCGTCTGGATTTACGACGTTGTATTTGGATTTCGACATTTTTTCGACGTCGCGTTTTACTTTAAATGTGCCGTCTTCTAAAACAAATTCGGCATCCTCATAATCTTCTCCAAACTCCGCATCAGCCTTTAAGCCTTTAATATCTAATTCATCAGATGCATTAACATATTTCACTTTAACATGAAGCGGTTGTACTTTTTTGCCTTCTATTAATCCTAAGGATAAGTATTTATTAGTTCCTTCTTCTCTATAAACAAAAGCACTAGTCCCCAAAATCATGCCTTGGTTAATTAGTTTTTTAGCATATTCATCAACGGGTACCAAACCTTTATCAAACAAGAATTTTTGCCAAAAACGCGAGTATAGTAAATGCCCTGTGGCATGCTCGCTACCACCAATGTACAAATCGACATCCTTCCAATAATTTAGTGCTTCTTGGCTTGCAAATTCGTTTTCGTTTCTGGCATCCATATAGCGGTTAAAGTACCAAGAGCTTCCTGCCCACCCGGGCATAGTATTTAATTCGAGAGGATAAACCCCGTTATGAGATTCCTTGTCGCTCGTACCTCGCTTTGTCGGAATGACAAGATCGTTTGGTACAACTTTATTATTTACTGTATCCCAAGCCCAAACGGTGGCATTGCCCAATGGTGGCTCGCCGGTTTCGGTTGGTAAATATTTTTCAACTTCGGGTAGTTTAATGGGCAAATGTGCGGCATCAATCATTTGCGGCATACCATTTACATAATACACCGGAAAGGGTTCGCCCCAATAGCGCTGGCGACTAAACACGGCATCGCGTAAACGGTAATTGGTTTTTCCTTCGCCTTGACCAATTTTTTCCAATTCGTAAATAACGCGTTTGGTGGCTTTTTTATAGTTTAATCCGTTAAGAAAATCGCTATTCCCAATTAGGGTTTTTTCTTTGTCGGTAAAGGCTTCTTTACTTATATCAACACCATCAAAAATGTTTGGAATGGGAATTTTAAAATGTTTTGCAAAATCGTAATCGCGCTGATCGCCGCAAGGTACCGACATTACCGCACCTGTGCCGTAGCCTGCCAACACGTAATCGCCAATCCAAATAGGGATAGGCTCTTTTGTAAACGGATGTTCGGCGTAAGCGCCAGTAAAGGCACCCGAAATGGTTTTTACATCGGCCATTCTATCGCGCTCGCTACGTTTTGCGGTGGCTTTAATATAAGCCTCAACTTCTGCTTTTTGTTCTGGCGTTGTGATTTTTTTTACGAGTTCGTGTTCGGGTGCAAGTGTCATAAAACTAACGCCAAAAATGGTGTCGGGGCGTGTGGTAAAAACGTCTATTTTATGAGACCCTTCGACTGCGCTCAGGGTGACATTTTCGTTTTCATTATTGGTAGATTGCTTCGTTTCACTCGCAATGACGTTAAACGACACAGATGCTCCAACCGATTTTCCAATCCAATTGCGCTGGCTTTCCTTTAAAGCGTCGGTCCAATCTATCTTATCCAAACCTTTTAGCAAACGCTCTGCATAAGCCGAGATGCGCATGCTCCATTGGGTCATTTTTTTACGGATTACGGGGTGGCCGCCACGTTCTGAAACGCCATTAACAATCTCATCGTTGGCTAAAACGGTTCCTAAAGCGGGACACCAATTCACCTCGGTTTCGGCTAAATAGGTTAAGCGGTATTGCAGTAATATTTGTTGTTGTTTTTTAGATGAAAACGATTTCCAATCTTTAGCAGAAAACGGTTCGATATTATCATCGCAAACAGCATTAACTGTTGTGTTTCCTTCCGTAGAAAAAATCGTTTCTAACGTAGAAATATCTTCAGCTTTATCAGTATCTTTATTATACCAAGAATTGAACAATTGGATAAAAATCCATTGTGTCCATTTGTAGTAACTTGGGTCTGATGTACGCACTTCTCGCGACCAATCGAACGAGAACCCGATTTGGTCCAATTGACGGCGATAGGTTTTAATGTTTTCGGCTGTGGTTATAGCTGGATGTTGCCCCGTTTGAATGGCATATTGTTCGGCAGGTAAGCCAAAACTATCGTACCCTTGCGGATGCAAAACATTAAACCCTTGGTGGCGTTTGTAGCGCGCATAAATATCGGAAGCGATATAACCCAATGGATGCCCAACGTGTAAACCTGCGCCACTTGGGTAGGGAAACATATCTAAAACATAATATTTAGGTTTATCACTACCGTTTACAGCTTTAAAGGTTTGGTTTTCTGCCCAATATTTCTGCCATTTGGCTTCTATTTCGTTGAAATTGTATGTCATCGTCGGTCTTTTTTCAATCTGCAAATTTACGTTTTATAAATCAACTTAAAAATCTTTTAATAGTTTATACAAACACTGTTTATTAATAATATCCTTTTTACTTTTGAAACTTAAAAACCAAAGTATTGAACTCGAATATTTACAAAGCACATTTCGCACTGCTTGGTGCTAATGTTATTTTTGGTGCAAATTATATTATAGCTAAAGGTATAATGCCAGATAAGGTAGGTCCAACTGCTTTTGTTTTTATACGTCTAGTGTGCTGTGTAGTTCTATTTTGGGGGTTTAAATTTTTATTTGTAAAAGAAAAAGTTAAAAGCAAAGATTTTTTAAGATTAATATTATGTGGTTTGTTTGGTGCCGCAGGGAATATGCTGTTTTTCTTTCATGGCATTAATTTAACATCGCCAGTGGATGCTTCTATAATTATGACCGTAACACCTGTAATTGTTTTGGTTTTTAGTTTTTTTATTTTAAAAGAGCGCATAACCAAAAACAAATTAATAGGTATAGCTATTGCCGGAACAGGTGCCGTATTTCTTATTGTTTACGGAAATAAAGCCGCCGGGACCAGTTCGTTTTTAGGGAATTTATTTGTGTTTTTAAATGCCACTTGTTACGGGCTTTATTTGGTTATTGCTAAAGTTTTAATGAAAAAATACCACGCCATAACGGTAATTAGTTGGGTGTTTTTATTTGGGCTGATGTTTGTATTGCCCTTTTCGATACAGCCTATTTTAGATGTTGATTTTAAGATGTTTACTACTAGCACATATTTGGCAATTGGATATGTTGTTTTGTTTACAACCTTTTTTGCTTATTTATTTAACATATATGCACTAAATTATTTGTCGCCGTCAATAAGCAGTAGCTATATTTATTTGCAACCTGTTGTTAGTTTTGTAATGGTTAGTATTTATGCTTATGTTTTATTGCAAAATGAATATGCCCAAGACATTAATCTTATAAAATTAATAAGTTGCATTGTGGTAATTATTGGTGTTTATATTATTAGTAAACCACCAAAGACATTAGCTTAATTACAACAATATTGATATGTTTAAGTTAATATAAATAAAGATTGCATAGACTTTACTATTTTTACGGCATTAATCCATGATTTTATGAGTTCATCTTTCGAAAAACATCAAAAACGCAAACTTATTTCTTCATATTTTTCTGTTGTGCTAAGTATTGCTTTAGTTTTGTTTTTATTAGGTTTATTGGGTATGCTTATACTTAACGCCAAAAAAGTGTCCGATCATTTTAAAGAACAAGTGGTTGTTACCATTTATTTAAAAGATAATGCCAAAGCGGTCGAGGTAAAACAACTTGAAAAGAGCTTAGCGATGGCAGATTACGTAAAATCGACCGAATATGTTTCTAAAGAGCAAGCTGCCGAATTTATGAAAGCCGAAACGGGCGAGGATTTTATGGATTTTGTGGGCTACAACCCGCTGCAAAACTCTATCGATGTACATTTAAAAGCAGATTTTGTAACCTCGGAGCATCTTGAGAAAATTTCCGCGGAAGCGTTAAATAAAAACTTTGTTGACGAAGTAACTTACGATAACGATCTTGTAAATTTAATGAACGATAACGTAAAAAAAATTAGTTTTTGGGTATTGGTAATAAGCGGTATTTTTACTTTAATAGCAGTGCTGTTAATTAATAGCTCGATTCGATTGGCAGTATATTCCAAACGATTTACCATAAAAACCATGCAAATGGTGGGCGCTACAAAACAATTTATTCGCCGGCCCTTTGTTTGGAAAAGCGTGCGTTTGGGCATTATTGGTGCGATATTGGCTTTAATTGGTATGGCAATTGTTTTGTTTTATCTTAATAAAACATTTACAGAATTGGAGCTGTTAAGCAACCCTGTTTTAGTAGGGGCGCTTTTTGTTTTTATTTTTGCTTTGGGCATTGTTATAACCTGGATTAGCACACATTTTGCAACCCAACGTTTCTTAAATTTAAAAACCGACGATTTATATTACTAGATAATTTACAAAGCTGTTAACATAGCTTTGTAAATAAATCCGTTAATTTGCAGATCTTTAATTTATTAAGCATCATGGGAGAGAACAAACGAAAAGAAAGCACCAAACCGGTTTTTGTCTTTGGAAAGAAAAACTACAAATTCATGTTTATTGGATTGGCGTGCATTGCGGTAGGTTTTATTTTAATGGCCGGGGGTGGCAGCGAAGACCCTAATGTTTTTAACCCCGATATTTTTAGTTGGAGACGCATTAGGTTAGCCCCAACTTTAATTTTGGTTGGTTTTGGTATTCAGGTGTATGCTATTTTATTGAATCCCGATAAATCTAATTCTAAAAAATAAATTCCAATTTCCAATTTATTTTCAAACTTTACTGTTTCAATTTTAATATTTTTGCTGCATGGATATAATAGACTCAATTATTCTTGGTATTCTCCAGGGGCTTACCGAATTTTTACCAGTATCTTCAAGCGGGCATTTAGAACTAGGTAAAGCCATTCTTGGCGATAACTCTGTGCCTAAAGAAAGTTTACTGTTCTCGGTGGTGCTGCATTTTGCAACCGCATTAAGTACCATGGTTGTATTTAGGAAAGATATTTTTAGCCTAATTAGAGGCGCTTTAAAGTTTGAATGGAACGAAGATTTACAGTTTATTTCTAAAATTGCCTTCTCAATGGTTCCGGCGGTGCTTGTTGGTCTGTTTTTTGAAAAAGAATTAGAAGCACTCTTTGGTAACAATATTTTATTAGTTGGTTTTATGCTAATTGTTACAGCGCTTTTGCTTTTTTTGGCAGATAAAGCCAAAGACACCAACAAAAAAGTATCTTTTAAAAATGCTTTTATTATTGGTATTTCTCAAGCTATAGCCTTATTACCAGGAATATCGCGTTCTGGAGCTACAATTTCTACTTCGGTATTATTGGGCAACGATAAAACCAAAGCCGCACGTTTTTCGTTTTTAATGGTAGTGCCATTAATTTTTGGAAAAATTGCCAAAGACGCATTTAGTGGCGATATTACTATGGAAAGCCAAAATATAACAGCACTATCATTGGGCTTTATTGCTGCATTTGTATCGGGGCTTTTTGCCTGTACTTGGATGATTGCACTGGTAAAAAAGAGCAAGCTGTCTTACTTTGCTTACTATTGTGTGGTTATTGGCATTATTGCTATTGTGTTTTCTTTACTAAACCCATAGCATGATCTCTAAAGAAGCCTACCTTTCCGGGCAAGTTTTACTTATCGATAAACCTTTAAACTGGACCTCGTTTCAGGTGGTTAATAAACTGCGTTGGGAAATCCGTCAGGCTTTCAATATTAAAAAAATAAAGGTTGGGCATGCCGGTACTTTAGATCCCTTGGCTACGGGCCTATTAGTGATTTGTACGGGTAAAATGACCAAGGAAATTGACAGCTTTCAGGGGCAAATAAAAGAATACACTGGCACATTTGCTTTAGGAAGCACAACACCTTCTTTTGATTTGGAAACAGAAATACATGAAACATTTCCAACAAATCATATCTCAGAAGATTTAATTCATAAAACCACCAAACAATTTATTGGTAATATTGAGCAGTTTCCACCTGTTTTTTCAGCATTAAAAAAAGACGGAAAGCGTTTGTACGAATACGCAAGAGCAGGCGAAACCGTAGAGATTAAACCAAGAACAGTAGCTATTCAAGAATTTGAAATTACAAATATAAACGGTTTAAACATTAACTTTAGAGTAGTTTGTAGCAAAGGCACATACATACGCGCTTTAGCTAACGATTTTGGTAAAGCACTTAAATCTGGCGCGCATTTATCTGCTCTGAGAAGAACAAAAATTGGCGCGTTTAATGTTGCCGATGCTACTTCAATTGATACTTTTATTAAAAATCTTGCTTCGGAATAATTATTGATAGCATATTGCTTCAATTAAACCCTTACTCATGAAGCAAACATACCTGTTTATATACGTATTTTTATTTGCTATTCTTACCTCTTTTTCTCAAAACAACTCTGAAAAAACAAATGGTCTTTTTTATAAGGTTTCGCTAGCTTCGACACTTACTGTAAATAAAGACTATGCCATTTTTAACAATGACGAGGAGCCATTTTTTAATTTTAGTGCACTTTTTTTAAACAATACTATTGGTTATCAATTTGATAAGCGTACTTCTATAGGGTTAAATGCTGAATATAATTGGCATTCGCAACAAGGGCTTCATTTTTTTCCTACCTATTTAAGTTTTCAATACAACATTATTGTAGATGATAGCGATTTGTTTATACGAGGTGGTTATGGAAGCTTGATAAGCCTAAGTAACGATTTTGAAAAAGGCAATATGTATAAAGTAGGATTAGGTATTCGAGGTTATGATGATGGTTATTTAAACTCCTTTTTATTGGGCTTGGATTTTACCAGGAAACGCTTTGGCTATAAAACTTTACAAGGACTATCGAGTGTTTCTGTTTTTATGGAATTTATGTTTTTTTAAACCATTTAAACTATTTTACCGTATATTCAGTATATATTTGCCATAAACAAACCCAGATTTGAACTTAACAAATCAACATAAAGCCCTACTTATCACCTTGTTCTTAACGGGTACTGTTGTGCTTTCTGTTTTTAATTTAAGCCTTAAAAAGCATAGCGAATTCATTACAGAAAGCTATTATGAACTAGAACCCGAAAAGCCACTAACCGAAGAAGAAATTAAAGTGTTGGAAGCTTTGGAAAACTTAAAAGGGAGCAAAGCAGAAACCAACAAAGCCTTTAACGAAACCAGTAATAACAAACAATTTGCCCAAGCCTATAAACCCATTGCGCCACCAGAAGATTATGTGCCAAAACCCAGTGGGTTAAGCCACCAAACCGACGCTTTTAAAAAGGTTTATAAAGCTCCCCCAGACTCTAAGCTAAATACCGAAGAGCTATCTTCGTTCAGTAAAGTAAACGATTTACTTAAAAAACAGCAAGACGAAGCCGCAAACTCTAAAAGCACCATTAGTTTTTCGTTGGTAAATAGAAAAAAAGTATATATACCCATACCTGTTTATTTATGCGAAATAGGTGGTAAAATGGTAATTAACATTACCGTAAACGCTAAGGGCGAAGTTACAGATGCCTATGTAAACACCTCATCTTCCACATCAAACGCATGCTTAATAGAGCACGCCTTAGAGTATGCAAAAAACGCTCGGTTTAGTGCCGATGCCTCAAAAAAAAGCCAAATAGGTTCTATTAGTTTTTACTTTATTGGCAAGCAGTAGGCTGTAATTCGCATAACATTTCGGTAAGATCGCTTATTACGTTTTGGCCTTTGTCTTTATTGTACCAGTGTTGCAGGTCTTCTTTAAATTCTGGGGTTAATGTGCCGTATTTGGCTTTAAACCTGCTTACAAAGTTTGTTGCTTCGCTTGGTCTTGGGCCATAAGTGTTTAAAACGTTTCCGGTAGCGTTTTCAATTATTATTAACTTAGGGATAGATCGGCCGCCGTTAGTTAAAAAAGCATCCATTAATTCTGGGTTTTCATCGCGCAACACAAGCCTTAGGGTTATATTGTCGTTTAGTTCTGCTACTTTGTTTATGGCAGGCACAACGTGTGCAGCATCGCCACACCAACTCTCGGTAATAAGTAACCAAGTTATTTTATCCTCAAAAGCTTCTATTCTGTTTTTAGAGTCTTCAGATATTTTTATGGTTTTATCCCAGCGTTTCATGCGTTTTTCGTTAAGCTTGGTAAAGTTTACCAAATCTTCGGTTTTATCTGGTCCGGTTGTCGAGTTGTTTTCAACCATTTGTTTTACCAAATTTACATACGCACTGTAAGTTATGCTTTTCTCTAAACTGTTTTTTATGATAGAATCCATGATTTATTTTTTTTTTGACAAAATACGATGGCACAAAATTAGTACCTTAGGATTTTAAATAAGATGATATTTGTCATGTTTTTAATTTAAAACTTACAGCACATCATCTTTACTTAATTATTAACATTTAATGATTTATGGATACAAAACATAAATGCGGGTGGTGTGTTGGCGATGCTTTGTACGAAGCGTATCATGATAAAGAATGGGGCGTTCCTGTTTTTGATGATGCCACAATATTTGAGTTTTTAATTTTAGAAACCTTTCAAGCGGGTTTAAGTTGGATTACCGTTTTGCGCAAGCGCGAAAATTTTAGAAAAGCTTTTGATGGTTTTGATTATAAAAAAATAGCAAATTACACCCCAAGTAAAATAGACACCTTATTGCAAGATGCTGGTATTATTAGAAACAAGCTGAAGGTAAAAGCAACCATTACCAACGCGCAGGCTTTTATTAAAATTCAAGAAGAATTTGGGTCGTTCTCAAGATACATTTGGGCTTTTGTTGATGGTAAACCCATTAAAAATAAGTATAAGAACTATAAAGATGCCCCTGCAAATACTGCTATTAGCGATGTTTTAAGTAAAGATTTAAAAAAGCGCGGTTTTAAATTTGTGGGCTCCACAGTGGTTTATGCGCACATGCAAGCCACGGGTATGGTAAACGACCACGAGATTGGGTGCTTTAGGTACAACCAGGTTTAATCGATCTCTTTTTCCTCAACGGCGATATGTTCTATTACCGATTCGTCTTTTGGTTTATATGGTAATGTGTTTAAAAGGTGTTCTATGGTTTCGACTCTTGCCTTGGTTTTTTTGTTGGCTTTAATAATTACCCAAGGCGCGGTTTTGGTATTTGTTTTTTTAAACATTTTCTTTTTGTAATCTGTATAGTTATCCCACAGTTCTATGGCTTTTTGATCTACAGGACTGTATTTCCATTTTTTTAACGGGCTGGTTTTTATGTCTTCAAAACGTCTTTCTTGCTCATCTTTCGAAATTGAAAAATAAAACTTTATCAATCTAATTCCAGATTCGGTTAGCATGTTTTCAAACTGGTTAACCTGGTTCATAAAAATACGGTACTCTTCTTTGGTGCAAAACTCGTTAACAGGTTCTACAATGGCTCTGTTGTACCAGCTTCTATCAAAAAAAACAATTTCTCCCTCTCTTGGCAGTTTTGCAATGTAGCGCTGAAAATACCACTGTCCTTTTTCTTGGGCGGTGGGTTTGGGTAGGGCAACAACCTTAAATTCCCTGGGGTTTAAATGCTCTGTAATCCTTCTTATGGCACCTCCTTTTCCTGCGGCATCCCGACCTTCAAAAATAATCACTATTTTTTCTTTGTTTTCTTCTGCCCAATGCTGTAGTTTTATCAACTCTTCTTGTAAAGATTTTAAGCGCGATTCGTAATTTAAATTTCTTAAAACTTTTGAAACCGTAATGTTTTCATCCAATAAAAATTGAACGATTCCTTTTTTCGAGTTTAATTTTTTTAAATCTTTTGGTGTTATGGTATTGCTCATATCGGTTTAATCTATTTGCTTAACAAGTCTGTAGTAGCGTTGTACAATATTGGGGTCTGGAAACAGTGTGGTTCCGGAATTTCCTTTGTTAGCGTATTTGAATTTAGACAGCACGTACCTAATACTCTCTAAACGGGCTTCTTTTTTGTTATTTGTTTTTATAATAATCCATGGGCTAAATGTAGTGTGGGTTTTGCTGAACATTTGCTCTTTATATAGGGTGTATTGGTCCCAGCGTCTTTGCCCTTCTTGATCTACGGGACTAAATTTCCAGCGTTTTAACGGGCTTTGCAGTCTGGAGTTAAAACGTCTAATTTGCTCGTCTTTAGATATTGAAAACCAAAACTTTATTAATATAATGCCATCTTCATATAGCATGTGCTCGAATGCGGGGACTTGTACCATAAACTCATCGTATTGCTTTTCGTTGCAAAAACCCATTACAGGTTCTACCACAGCACGATTGTACCAACTACGATCGAAAAAAACAATCTCCCCTGGGTTTGGCATTTCTTTTATGTAGCGTCTAAAATACCATTGTCCTTTTTCTACATCGGTAGGTTTGGTTAGCGCAACAACTCGCATAGAGCGTGGGTTGAGGTGTTCTATAAAACGGCGTATGGTACTGCCTTTGCCTGCGGCATCTCGTCCTTCAAAAACAATGCAAACACGTTTTTTATGTTTTGCAACCCATTGCTGTAGGTCCACTAATTCGGCTTGTAGTTTTTTTAATTCTTTTTCGTAGGCAACCGTACTTAATATGTCTTTTAGCTGATTTTCTTCTTTTTTTTCTTTAAGAATTTTAAGAAACTCGGTTTTTTCTTTAAACTTTTTAAAATCTTCCAATGTTAGCATAATGGTTTATTTACGTACTAATATCCTTAATTTTATACATAAAAAACATGATTTTTATCAGTATAGGTGTTTTAAAAATTCGTTTCTGGAAATTTCTTCGGCACCTAAGCTTTCAAGATGTTTGGTATAGACTTGGCAGTCTATAAGTTTGTAATTATTGTTTTGTACAAAGGTTATAAAGCCTGCTTTACTGGCATTGCTTTCTTTGGTAAACATGCTTTCGCCACAAAAGACATTGTTGCCCAAATCTACACCATATAATCCTGCTACTAATTTGTTGTCTCGCCAAACCTCGACGGATTTGGCATAGCCTAACTTATTTAAATTCAAGTAGGCTTCAATCATATTGTTGGTTATCCATGTGCTTGATTGTCCTGTGCGTTTTATCATAGAACATTCGGTAATTACTTCGTTAAAAGCTTTGTTTACGGTAACGGTATAGGTACAATTACGCAATACTTGTTTCATGCTTTTTGATACCTTAAGCTTTTCTGGATAGAGCACAAATCTGGGGTTAGGCGACCACCATAAAATGGGTTCGTCTATTTCAAACCAAGGAAATATACCTTTTTTGTAAGCGTGCAATAGGCGCTTGACTGATAAATCGCCACCAATGGCCAGCAAACCATCTTTTGTGGCTTGGTTTACGTTGGGGAACCATATGTCTTCGGTTAATAGTTGCATTAAAACAGTTTGTATAAAAATAACAAACCCCAATGTTTAAATAAACATTGAGGTTGGTAAATTAAGATTTCCGCCTATGCGGGAATAACAAAATTATTGATTAAAAAGGCAAATCGTCGTGTTCGTCTTCTTTTAAATCGCCTGCAGGCTCGAAAGCATCCATTGGTGGTACCGGTGGTAGGTTTTCGCTGGTTGCTTCAGTTTGCAAAGCTTCTATTCTCCAACCTTGTATAGTATTAAAGTACTTAGTTTCACCTTGCGGACTTACCCATTCGCGACCTCTTAAATTAATACTTATTTTAACATCTTGACCTACTTTATAGTTGTTCAATAAATCTGTTTTATCTTGAACAAATTGAATTAAAATTTGTTGCGGATACTGCTCTTCAGTAGTAACAACTATATCTCTTTTTCTAAAACCATTGTTACCAACTGTTTCTGTTTCTCCAATTAACTTTACTTTACCTTGTACTTCCATTGTGATTATATAATTATTAAATATTCGTCTAAATTTATTATTGTATTGTTATGATAAAAGTATTTTCCATGCACTTTCAACATCTCCAAAACTTAAATAGTTTTGTGCCAATTTATGTTTTTTTCTATGTGTTGCGGTTTTTATGTTAGGGTAACGTTCGCTTAGATCTGCTATAAAATCTTTAACGCTTTTATCTGTTGGTAATCTTTCAACATTGCCCAACATGCCTAAATCGTTTCCTGTTAAAACCATGCTGTTTTTTACATAATCAGGAAAATTATCTACGCCAATTCCTAAAGTTGATAAGGGTTTCGGGATTTCAAAAAAACCTTTTTTAGCACGCGAATAGTAACTGCCTCCAGATCGGGCGACCAAATCTAATTTTTGTTGATTTATTACGCCTTCTTCATTTAAAACCTCATCGTCAATATGTAGTTTTACAACTTCGCAAATAATTAAATTGCCTGCGCCACCTTGGGTTCCCAATTTTACAATCTGGTTAACCTTACATTCAAATTGTACGGGCGATTCGGCCACACGAAACGGTTTAACAATATCAGATTTTAACATGCTTAACCCCGCTTTTTCAAACTCGTTAACGCCTTCTGGATATTCGGTACTACTTAGCGATGCCTGATGTACCATATCGAAATTTACCACGTTAATAACCACTTCTTTTAGGGTCTCTGCATTTTCTAGGCTGTGTTTGGTGGTGTTGTCTTTAACCCGACGCGCCGGCGAAAAAATTAAAATGGGCGGATTTGCGCTAAACACATTAAAAAAACTAAATGGCGACAGGTTTGGGGTGCCGTTGGCATTTAAGGTACTTGCAAGTGCAATAGGCCGTGGCGCCACGGCACTTAGCAAATAGCTATGTAATTTGCTGGTTGATATGTCTTTAGGTTGAAACGACGCCATTATCATTTTTAATTTCAACAAAACTAATCAAAAAAAACATGATAATTTAAACTAGTTTTCAACATTAGTTTGCGGCTGTCAACAATTTACAATTATTTTGTTTTGCTGTTGCCGATTTGCCAACTGCTTAGGCAATAAAATTAACAGATTTGCATTATATTACTGATTAATTAAATTTCGAATGATTTTTACCGAGTACAGAAACACGTTTCGTTGGGTTATGATAGTGGCATCGTTTATCATGGTGTCTTTAATTTTATGGAAAACCTATGAGTTTTTTCAGCATTTTAAAGAAGAGGAACGTGTGAAAATGGAAAATTGGTCGTTTGCCCAAAAAGAATTAAGCAAAACGGGGGACTTAGATGTTAATATTGGCGAATTACCCATAGAGATTTTACAGAGCAACAAGACAACCCCCATGATTAAAGTGAACCAAGATGGCAGTTTTGATTCTAATAATATTGATGAGAAAAAAGCCAACGATTCGCTATACATCCAAAAGCTAATTGCAAAATTCAGAAATGAAAATGCGCCCATTGAAATCCGTTATCAAAATGAAGTTTTGTCAACCATTTACTATGGCAATTCCCCATTGTTAAACCGCTTAAAGTACTATCCGTTGGCATTAATCCTTATTATTATCTTGTTTGGAGCGGTTGTATTTTTCTTTTATCGCAGCAATAAAAATGCCACCCAAAACAAATTGTGGTCTGGTATGGCAAAGGAAACGGCGCATCAAATTGGTACGCCATTATCCTCTTTAATTGGGTGGACCGAAATTTTAAAAAGCGAAAAAGTAAATCCTGATTATATTATTGAAATTGAAAAAGACGTGGACCGCCTGCAAACCATTACCGAACGTTTTAGCAAAATAGGGTCGATTCCTGTTTTAGAAGTTTCCAATATTATTGAAGAAACCATTGATGCTTATGATTATTTAAAATCGAGATCCTCAAAACTTATAGATTTTGAAATTATTACTCCAGGTGGTGAAATCCCCGTTAAGCTCAATAAACAATTGTACAGTTGGGTTATAGAAAACCTGGTAAAAAACGCTATTGATGCCATGAAGGGCAGAGGCAAACTTACCGTTGAAATCTCTCAGTTGGAAAACAACGTAAAAGTAAGTGTAAGCGATACCGGAAAAGGCATCCCGAAAAGTCAGTTTAAAAAAATATTCGAACCCGGATTTACCACAAAAAAACGCGGTTGGGGTTTGGGCTTATCGCTTACAAAACGTATTATTGAAGATTTCCATAATGGAAAAATAAAAGTGTTGCAATCTGAAATTAACAAAGGCACCACCATACAAATTGCTTTAACACGAGCCGTTTAAAAATTGTTGATTTATGTCTGAAAAATTTATAACCATAAAAGAAGTGGCGTTAAATAATAACTGCCCCGAATGTTTTAGTAAAGATGGTTTGCGATTAACGTTTAAGCAGAAATTTATGGAAAACAATTTTTACAAATCGATTACCAAAGAAGTTACTCAGAAGTTAGACTGCAAAACCTGTAATACCACTATTTACCCTGTGCAATGGACCGATGATATTGAACGTGTTTTTGAGTACCATCAAAAAGCATTAACACCTAAAAAAACATCAACCTATCTAAAAAAGTTGTCTTGGATTGCCATCCTTTTCATTGCCGTAGTAATTGCCGGCATAGTATTTACGGTGCTTTATGCTCAATTATAAATGCGCTTTTATAGCTTTGGCCGTAGCTTGAAAAGCTTCTGGGCTTAGCTTTACTTTTTTAATAAATTGAGCATCTTCCATAGCGTGCAACGGGATTAAATGTACGTGCACATGCGGCACTTCCAGCCCAATAGCGCTCATGCCCACACGTTTACAGGGAATGGCCTTTTCTATGGCCAGGGCTACTTGCCTTGAAAACTGCATTAAACCATTATAAGTGGCTTCATCTAAATCGAAAATTTTATCCACTTCCTTTTTAGGAATGCAGAGCGTATGCCCTTTACTGTTTGGGTTTACATCAAGAAATGCAAGGAAATTATCGGTTTCGGCAACCTTGTAACAAGGGATTTCGCCATTTACTATTTTAGTGAAAATTGATGCCATAAATCATGAGGGTTTAGAGAGTATATGTAAATATAAAAGATTCCTGCTTAATTTAAACAGGAATCTTTTCAATATATTTTCTTATTTAAAAATTTTCGCTTTCGCGGAAATGAAAAAACAAATTATCTATCTGGAAATCTCGATTATATCAAATTTCATCACACCATTTGGTACTTGTATTTCGGCCACTTCACCAACCGATTTGCCCAACAAGCCTTTCCCAATAGGCGAATTAACCGATATCTTACCTGTAGCTAAATCGGCTTCACCATCGGCAACCAAGGTGTAAGTCATTTCCATGCCATTGGTTTGGTTTTTAATTTTAACTGTTGATAATACCAATACTTTAGAATTATCGAGTTGCGATTCATCAATAACGCGCGCACCTGCCAAAGCATCTTCTAATTTAGCAATTCGCATCTCTAACATCCCTTGTGCTTCTTTAGCAGCGTCGTATTCGGCATTTTCACTTAAATCGCCTTTATCTCTGGCTTCTGCAATGGCTTTCGAGGCTTTTACGCGTTCAACATCTTTTAATTGCTTAAGTTCTTCTCTTAATTTTTTTAACCCTTCTGGTGTATAGTACGATACTTTACTCATAACTTCATCGTTTAATTAATTTAAGGATGCCGAATTAAAAGATTCATGAACACCTCATTTAAATGGATGTTTATGAACAAATAAGTTCAGCACATAAAAAAAATCTCGCATAAACGAGATTAATCAACAAATATACAAAATATTTATCTCAATTACCTTTTTGTTAGTAAATTGCGATTTAATTTTTAAGCATAATGAAGCCTTATTTTTATCTTTTAATTTTCATGATTTTCACGGCTTGCAGCAAAAATTCTGATGATAAAAACTGTAAATTTTTATTGGATGTAAGTGTTAATGTGACGATTAATTTAAATTTACCGCAGTATAATCAACTTAATTCTATAGGGAATTCGGTTTATGTGGCAAATGCGGGAAATGGCGGGGTTATTGTTACCAATGCTGGTTCTGGGTTTTTGGCTTGGGATGCTGCCGACCCCAACCATACGCCAACCTCTTGCTCGATAGTTTCCGGTTCTGGTTTAGAAGGTATTTGCGGTTGTGCTGATGCCAACAAATATAGTTTTGTAACCGGACAGCCTCTAGAAAATTCAACCCTGCAATGTGGTTTAAGAAATTATCGTGTTGAACAAAACGGGAATACCCTTTTAATTTTCAACTAAAAAGCCCCAGAATAAATACTGAGGCTTTGATGTAAAATAAATCTTCTTTTTTTTAGAACTTTAATGTTGCACCAAGCAAAAAGTTGGTAGTTGCTTGCGGATAATAGCCTGCACCCTCAATGGTTGTTGTAACTCCCGGAGTGCTCCAGGTATCATCATAAGTGTAATAATAGCCGTTTGACACATATTTTTCTCCAAAAATATTATTTACCAAACCAGAAAGGACAATGGCTTTAAAAAGCGATTTGGTTTTAATCTCGTAAGTTATATTAAAATCATTTACAAAATAGCTGTCTAATTTTGAAGCTTGCGAATCGTTATTCCCCATAAATTGTTCACCGACGTATTTACTTAAAAATGACATTTGAAAGTGTTTTGCTGGACTATAAACCAAAGCATTCGCTGCAACCAATTCCGGTGAAAAAGAAATGTTTGTTTTGCCCAAGTTTTCCAAAACACCATCACGCTGAAAAAACGATTCTTTGTTTTTATTCGAACTTATTGTAAAATTTGGTTGAACAGCAAACTGCTCAGAAATCCGTATGGCTGCATCAACCTCTAAACCCAATCGGTAACTATCGCCACTATTGGTTCTAATAGGTGTGCCCGTATTGTCTATGGCACCTGTTAAAACCAATTGCTCGTTGTATAGCATATAATAGGCATTGGCGTTAATTCTGAATCCTTTATTATGGTGCCTCCAGCCTAATTCGAAATCGTTTAACTGCTCCGGTTTAATATTCGGGTTGCTTTCAAAATCGCTACGGCTTGGTTCTCTGTTTGCCCTGGCATAAGAAAAATACAGGTTGTTATTGGTATCTAATTCATAGGTAATTCCTGCTTTTGGGTTGAAAAAGTTATACTGCTCGTCAACCAATAAATTAATCCTATCTGATGTTAACCCTGTGGTTTTGTAATTTACAAAGCGCATTTGCAAATCGCCGTACAAACTCACTTTATCGTTAAGTCGATAGGTGGCCTTTGTAAACAGGCTAAAGTCTTTTTTTTTGCCTTGTCCGTTATAATAATGGTCGCCTATTTCAGAATCACTTGCAAAGCGTGCCCATATTATTTCGCCATAATGATCGCCAATATAACTGCTGTACGATAAGCCAAAATTCATGTCTAATACATTCGTTTTGTAATTTGCGCCCGCATTTACCACATAAAAATTGTTGTCTAACCACCTGCGACGGATTAAATCGGTTTCATCAATGGTTTCGCCACCAATATTAATTGGGGTTAAATCGTATTCATCAAAAGGTTCATCTTCTTTATATTGCTCAAAATAACCCCGCCCTTTGGTATAATTCAAAGCTAGGTTTGTAGACCAATAGTTGTTGTAACGCTCGTTCCAATGTAATTGGTAATGGTCTTGTTGGTAATTGTCTTCTTCGTTTTCATGAAATCGGGTAACGCCATTTTCATCGGTGTATTCGCCTGCGGTATTATAGGTTCTGTTGTTTTTCAAAAGGTCTAAATCTTCTAAACCGTTCCACGATTGATACGTAATTTCATGGCCGCTAAATGTAATGGCCTTTATTAGCGTATTATCATCTACGTAAGCCCCTTGAAGGAAGTACGATTTTAAACCGGATGAAGCTCTGTCAATATAACCATCGGATTTAATTTTAGATAATCGCCCCGCAATCTCTATATTATTATTGAGTTTGCCCGTGCTAAATTTAATACTGTGCTTTCTTGTATTATAACTTCCGAAGGTGTTGGATATTTCACCCTTAGCTTCCTCTGAAACCGCATCGGTAAGCACATTGATACTCGCCCCAAAAGCACCCGAACCGTTGGTTGATGTACCTACGCCACGTTGCAGTTGTAAACTTTCTACCGAAGAAGCAAAATCGCCTAAATTCACCCAAAATGTCCCTAAAGATTCCGCATCGTTGTACGGAATGCCATTGAGTGTAATATTGGTTGATTGCGCATTAATACCACGTATGCGAATACCTGTGTAACCCACGCCAGCGCCAGCATCGGTGGTCGTTACAACCGATGGCAAATAGTTTAACAAAACAGGAATGTCCTGTCCTAAATTGCGTTTTGCCAACTGTTTTTTGGTAAGGTTGGAGTGTGTGATGGGCGATGTCGCATTTACACGAACGGCTTTTACTAAAACTTCGTCCAGATTTTCAATTTTTGTTGTGTCTTGCTGGGTTTGATTTTGTTGTGCTGTTGCACGGACTGATAACACTAAAAGTGTTAAAAAAAGAAAAATGTTTTTCATTACGATTATGTTTATAATCGAATAAAAAGAGGCAATTATTCTTTAATTGTTATTGATTTGTTTTAGAATTAATGCGACAGATTGCTGTATTGTTAATAAACTCCTCGGCAATGTCGATAATTTTTCTAAATGGCGATTATCGCCTTCCTTAGCAGCATACCTGCTCAGGTTCAATGGGTATGATCTCAGCCTTTTGGAAGTTAAAAATTAAAAGCTAAAAGTTAAAAGTCTAAATTTTTAGACTGCTAACTGAAAACTGATGACTGCTAACTGAAAAAGCACCCCTTTTTTGAGAACGCTGCAAAGTTAAATAACAATTAATAATTAACAGTTAAAAATTAATAATTTTTTAATCGAAATCTGGTTTTTTTCGATTCGCCTTTTTCTCTGAACGATGCCGTTTGCTCTTCAATCGTTTTCTAATAACCGATTTTGGAATTTTAGTTGGAATTCGTTTTTTAGGAACAATTAAAGATGAAGTTATCAAAGCTAAAAACCTCTTAATTACCAAATCTTTGTTTTTATGCTGGCTTCTGCTTTCCTCGCACTGCAAAATTAGCAGGCCGTCTTTGGTTAACCGTTTTTTTAGCTTGTTTTGCAAACGTTCTTTTTGATGGGCGTTAAGCGCAAGTGATTCTAACACATTAAAAACCAACTCAATTTTTGAAGATACCTTATTTACATGTTGTCCGCCAGCACCAGAACTTCTAACGGCTTTAAATTTTAACTCTTGTAAAAGGGCTTCTTTATTAATCATGCCAAATCTTGGTGCTCGGGTTTTAGCAAATCGTTTACCGTTTTTACAGGATTAAAGGTTTCTACGGGTACTTCAACAAAAATAGAATTCCAATAGGCCATACTACCATTCCACAGCCCAGGTAGTTCCAGTGCTTTTATATCAACACCGTTTTGGGTTTTCATGGTTATAAAAGCCGCCTCGGGATCTACAAAATTTAAAAGATTGAATTTTTCGCCCTTGTAATTTTTGGTGCTACAAACCAAATCGGTTGGGTTAAAATGGGTTGCGTTTTCAACAATTTTGGCTTGTTGGGTATTCTCAATATCTATTTGGGCAAACTCCGCTATTTGTAGCGATATGTTGCCGTTTTCATCCTTAACCCAAAATGGGCCACCTCCGGGTTCGCCTTCGTTTTTAACCATGGCGCAAACACGAATGGGTCGGTTTAGTTTATCTTGTAAATACGCTTTCTTTTTTTTTGAAGGTAAATCATCAAATTCATCGCCAATGGGAACATTCATTTTTGTCGATAAAAACATGGCTATTTTTAGCATATCTGCTTCAGAAACGGATTCGTCATCCAATTTATGTAAAAACGAAAAAGCTTCCTCTTGGGCTTCAATAAGCACGCCGGCAATGAGTTTTTTGTACTTGGCTAGTTTTTTGTTACGATTAAAAACCACGATGTTATCTACGTTTTTAATAAAAATAAGATCGCTATTTATGGCATTCAAATTTTCAATTAACGCGCCATGGCCAGCGGGACGAAACAAAATAGAGCCATCTTCGTTTCTGTAAATCTCATTATTTGTTGTTAAGGCTACGGTTTCGGTTTCTTCTTTTTGATACGAATACGAAACGTTAAAAACCGTGTTTGTTTTTTGTTCTAAATCTGCTTTAATGTTGTTTAATTCCGAATCAAAATACGGATGGTGTTTTTTAGAAACCGTAAAATGAAGGTTCGCTTTGTTTTTTGAAGAAGCATACAAAGTCGATTCCAATAAACGCTCATGAAACGCCGTAATAGCTCCTGTTTTATAGTTATGAAACGGCAACAATCCTTTAGGTAAAAAACTATAGTTTAAAGCATCTTCGCTCAACATGGTTTTTACAAATTCTAAACACGCTTCGTCTTTTGTTAAGCTCTCAAAATTGGGGTGTATCGCTTTTGCTTTCGATAAGACTTCGCTGTAAAACGGAAAGCTTTCTAAATTTGAAACAAAGGTTTTTATAAGCTTGTCGTTATGCCTTTCAGCATATTCTTCGATGGTTTCTTTTGAAGGGTTGTAGTTTTTTAAAAACTGAAACAAAAATTTGAACATACGTGTAGCTGCACCCGATGCAGGTACGAACATAACGATGTTTAAACTGTCTCTTTTGGCATCAAATAATGCAGCAAAATTCTGTGTTTCAGCTTCATTATAACTTTTAATGCCATTACCAATATTTGCTGCTTCCACCAAATTAGAATAAGACATCCCGTTTTTTATGCGGTTAACCTGGGCTTCAATCTGCTTTAGGGTTGTGCCTTTTTTTTCAATATGTTGAATATCTTTTTCTGAAAACATTAGTCTTTAAATTTTAGTAGTTTATCAATATGTTTAATTGCAGTTTCTAATCGTTCTTTTTTATTGCCTTTTAGTAAAACATAGGGTCTGTTATTATTTATTAAAGCATTTTCAAAAGCTTGAAACATTTCTTTTCTATGCTCTGGTTTATCGCGTAAATCATCAGCTTCCCAAGGCGTATCAATATACGTTAAAAAGTATAAATTGTAAGTATTCTGTAAGGCATATTTTTCTAAAATGGGGTCGCAGGTTCCTAAATAATAAGCTTCGGAATATACCTTGGTTTCCAGCAAATCGGTATCGCAAATTAAAACGGTATTGGTTTTTTGCGCCAATTCGTTTTCAAGTCTCATTTGTCCTTCAGCAATGGGCAATAAATCTTTGGGCTCGCAGGTTTTACGCTCGTTATTCCATTTGTTTTGTAAATATTCGCGTGCATATTCGGGCACCCAAATAGAATTGTAGTATCTGGCCAATTGCCTTGACAATGTTGTTTTTCCTGTTGATTCTGGGCCAAATAAAACTACTTTTATGCAGTTTGCGGGTTGCTGTTTAAGTTTTTCTTCCATGCTAAATAACCAAATATGGCAATAAATGTAAAGCCAAGATATTGAAAACTAGTAAATGTAAAGCCTTTGTAAAAATATAACGGTATGGAAATTAAGTCTCCAATAATCCAAAACACCCAATTTTCAAGTTTTCGTCTTGCCATAAGCCACATGCCAACAAAAAATATGGCGGTTGTAATGGTGTCAACATAAGCAACCCAACTAGTCCATTTATCAAAGGTTTTATATACCAAAAAAACAAATAAAAGCGTTGCTAAAAATATAAATGCACTTATTTTTTTTTCGTTGAAAGTCATTCTGGTAATAGGCGTTACCTGAGTTTCGTCAATTTTTCTAGTCCAAATATACCAGCCGTAAACACTCATTATAAAATAATAAGCGTTTATCATCATATCGCCCAACAATTCCCATTTAAACAATAAATACACAAAAATAACGGTGCTAATCATTCCTGTTGGAAACACCAAAACATTATTTTGTTTTGAAAACCAGACGGAGAGAAAGCCAAAAATAACGGCTATAATTTCCAGAACAATGTCAATGGTTTGATAATCGGCATATTGCTCAAATAAAAGCTCAAAAATGAGGTTCATAATCCTGTCTATCTGTTTTTACTATTTTTATGTATAGCAAGCCATTTTCAATAAGTTGGAAGGCTTCTTTTATTTCATTTTGAAGTAAACTCATCACCTCATCATAATCGCCATAAACTTGTGTGCTTAAAGGGTTTTCTAAAACTTTAAGATTTGATGTTCTTAATTTTTTTATAAAATGAATGATTGCTGGTTCGAAATCATTCTGTAAAGGTGTTAATGTTAATTCTACTGATATTTTCATAACTTGTTTTTGTCATTCCCATGAAGGTGGGAATCTTTATCTATTTAATGAGACGCTGAGATATTGAAACACTCCCGATAGCTATCGGGAGTGAATCTCTATTTTATGAGATACTGAAACAACACTTCGGCTGCGCTCAGTGTGACAGTTCAGCATTGCAAATTACTTTAGTAAATCGTTAAAAAACGATTCGTCTTCCTCAAAAGCAGTACCAATAACAACTAAATCTGCCCCAGATTGGTATGCTTTTTCTAATTGTTGTTTATTTTTTATGCCACCGCCAACGATTAACGGAATTTTTATGTCTTGTTTTATTTTTGTAATTGTTTCTGCACTTACAGGATTTAAGGCGCCGCTTCCAGCTTCTAAATATATAAGTTTCATACCTAACAATTCTCCAGCTTTTGCCGTATCGACTATGTTTTGAATGTTGTTTCTATCCATGGGCTGTGTTTGTGTTACACGCTCAACGGCGGTTTGTTTGCCGCTTTCAATTAAAATATAACCTGTTGACAATATTTCTAAATTTGAGTTTTTTATTTTTGAAATAGACGCCACGTGTTTCCCGATTAGGTATTCTGGATTTCTGCCTGAAATTAAAGATAAAAACAAAAGCGCATCGGCTTTATTTGTTATTTGAGTAACATCGCCCGGAAACAAAACAACAGGTAAACCAGTATTTTTTTTTATTTCAGAAACCAGTATTTCAGTCGCTTTATCTTCAACGGTGCTGCCTCCAACAAAAATATGGGTTGCGCTAGATCGATTTACTTTTTTAAAGAAACGAACCGCATTTTCAACATAAAACTTCTCAGGGTCTATTAATACCGCCAATAACCTTTCTTTGGCAGAAATTGATTTTAGTATGTTTTGATATATCTTTCTATTAGCCACAAATACACGAATGATGGTTCGAAAATTCCAAAAAGCAAATTCTAAATATCAAAATGCTTAAAAGTGTTTTCATTTACCTATTTTCTTTCTTTTTGATTCTATTAAATGGCATACGCACAAGTAAAACCTTCAAACTCTAAAAAATTAATATTGTACCGGTGTTTTTTTGTTTTATAATCAATCCAAGCTACGGTTTCTTTATCATATAAATTAAAAGGAATAACCAAACAGTGCTTTTTAAAACTCAATCCTGGTGTGGCGTAAAGCTTGTACAACGATTCTTTTACACACCAAATAGCAGTAAGTTTTTTTATGTAATCGGCATCGTTTTCATCTAAATAGCCAAACTCGTAATCAATAAACTTGTGCGCGATAATATTAATTTTTTGGCGTTGTTTTTCAATATCAATTCCAACTATATTATCACTTACAATAACTGCCGAAAAATTAAAAGAATGGGTTATCGAAATGTGTTTTCCATCTTTTAAATGGGGCTTTCCGCAGTCATCGTAAAACAAATCGTCATCAGAATATCCAAATTCAGCCAATAATTTCCGAACGCTTAAAAATCCACGTTGATGCAGCTCACTTTTCATACCCAAAACACGCTCTAAACTGTTAGGTTTTAACGTAACGGATTGAAACAAATCGTTATACGACTCAGAAATCTTCCAGATTTTAACAGTAGTTTGTGAGTTTGGGGTAATGGTTTTATAAAGCGGCATTTAAAATTATGAAAGTTATTAGTTATCTTTGCACTGCCTAAGGCGGATTTGGCTTTTTTTAATAAGCGAATTTAACCAAAATTAGTGCTAAGTCCCAAAGGCAATTCATTTAAAAAACAAAGAAAAAATACTATGAGCACAAAAACAATTCCTTACGTAGCCAATAAAGTAAAAGATATATCGCTTGCCGATTGGGGACGCAAAGAAATAGAATTAGCAGAAGCCGAAATGCCGGGGCTTATGAGCCTTCGTGAAGAATACAAAGACTCGCAACCCTTAAAAGGCGCACGTATTGCTGGTTGTTTGCACATGACGATTCAAACGGCAGTTTTAATTGAAACCTTGCAGGCTTTAGGTGCCGAGGTTACTTGGAGTTCTTGTAATATTTTCTCTACACAAGACCAAGCTGCTGCTGCCATTGCTGCTGCTGGAACCGCAGTTTACGCCTGGAAAGATATGACCGAAGAAGAATTTGATTGGTGTATCGAGCAAACCCTATTTTTTGGCGAAGACCGTAAACCGTTAAACATGATTCTTGATGATGGTGGCGACTTAACCAATATGGTTTTAGATAAATACCCAGAATTGGCGGCAGGCATTAAAGGTTTGTCTGAAGAAACCACAACAGGTGTTCACAGACTATACGAGCGCGTAAAAAACGGAACATTGCCAATGCCAGCAATTAACGTAAACGATTCGGTTACCAAATCTAAATTCGATAATAAATACGGTTGTAAAGAATCTGCGGTTGATGCCATTCGTAGAGCAACAGATATTATGCTAGCCGGAAAACGCGTAACCGTTTGTGGTTATGGCGATGTTGGTAAAGGTACAGCGGCCTCTTTTAAAGGTGCCGGAAGTATTGTAACCGTTACCGAAATAGACCCAATTTGTGCATTGCAAGCTGCCATGGACGGTTTTGAAGTGAAGAAATTGGAAACCGTTGTTGCCAATTCTGACATTGTAATTACCACCACGGGAAACAAAGACATCGTTCGCGCAGAGCATTTTAAAGCTATGAAAGACAAAACCATAGTTTGTAATATTGGGCATTTTGACAACGAAATACAAATGGCTTGGTTAAACGAAAACTACGGAAACACCAAAAACACCATTAAGCCACAGGTTGATAAATATACCATTGACGGAAAAGATATTATCATACTTGCCGAAGGGCGTTTGGTAAATTTAGGATGCGCCACAGGCCACCCAAGTTTTGTAATGAGCAACTCGTTTACCAACCAAACCTTAGCGCAAATCGAGCTTTGGAACAACGCCGATGCGTACCAAAACAATGTATATATGTTGCCAAAACATCTCGATGAAAAAGTAGCAAAACTACACTTAGCAAAAATAGGCGTAGAGTTAACCGAGTTAAAACCCTATCAAGCCGAATATATTGGCGTAACGGTTAATGGTCCTTATAAACCAGAGCATTACAGATATTAATTTTGTCATTCCCACGAAGGTGGGAATCTTATAAACTGAAACTAAAAACAAAATCCCAAGCAGCACTGTTTGGGATTTTTTTTATTTGGGCGTTACCACAAGGGTCGGGCTTTCACTACTCGCTCCCTCCTGCGTCGGGGAGCTCAAACAAGCCGTTCAATCCCTAACGCAATCTATCCGCCAGCATCGTTTTTAACGTCAAGTTTCTTACCTTTTTAAATAAATTCACGATTTACCGAATTTAGTTTGGAAGTGCCGTTTTTTAAATTAAATTTGTAACCAATGTATAATGTTTAATAACGTGGTTATGAAAGAATATTTATCCTTAGCTGAAACAGCAGAATTGGTTGGAAAATGTAAAGAAACACTAAGAAGATGGGATAAAGAAGGCATATTAAAAGCAGTAAGAGAACCCGTTTCCAATTATAGGGTTTATCGTAAAAAAGACGTACAGCAATTGTTAGGAAATTTATTTAATACAGCCGAAACCGATGAGGTTTCAAACTTTACCAAACCGCAAAACGATTATTCGGTTTTAGAGCTTTTTGCAGGAGCCGGTGGGCTTGCCGTAGGCATGGAACAAGCTGGATTGAAATGTGTTGCTTTAAATGAGATTGACAAATGGGCTTGCCAAACCCTACGAAAGAACCGCCCAAATTGGAATGTATTAGAAGGCAATATAAAAGATTTTACATTTGAAGAATACAAAGGAAAAGTTGATGTGGTAACTGGTGGTTTTCCCTGTCAAGCATTTAGCTATGCTGGAAAAAAACTAGGGCTAAATGACGCCAGAGGCACGTTGTTTTATGAATTTGCCAGAGTGGTAAAACAAGTAAACCCCTCTATTTGTATCGGCGAAAATGTTCGAGGCTTATTAAGCCACGAAAAAGGAAAAACATTAGAAGGGATGATTTCAATACTCGATGAAATTGGATACAATGTTGTCCCTGTTAAAGTTTTAAAAGCCATTAATTATAGAGTACCTCAAAAAAGAGAACGCCTGATTTTAGTTGGAATCAGAAAGGATATTGAAGTTAATTATGAATACCCAAAACCTCATAAAAAGATATTCAATTTAGTTGATGCTCTTAAAAAAGGAGAGCTATATAATTGCAAAGTTCCCAAATCAGAAGGATCAAAATACCCTGACCATAAAAAAGAAATACTGGATTTAGTGCCACCCAAAGGCTATTGGAGAGATTTACCTCTAGATATTCAAAAGGAATATATGGGAAAAAGCTTTTATTTAGGTGGAGGAAAAACTGGAATGGCAAGAAGAATAGGTTGGGATGAACCAAGCTTAACATTAACTTGTAGTCCTGCACAAAAACAAACCGAACGCTGCCATCCGGATGAAACCAGACCTTTTACTGTTAGGGAATATGCCAGAATTCAAACTTTTCCTGATAATTGGCATTTTGAAGGCTCCGTTTCTCAACAATACAAACAAATAGGTAATGCAGTACCAGTAAATCTAGCTAAAGAAATCGGTTACTCTATTATTTCGTTTTTAAATAAAGTTTACGAAAACAAAGAACTAAAAGAAAATCAACCAAAAGCTTTAGTTGTTTAAAGCCCCAAAACCATCATAATGACAGAAATTCTCAAAAGTAATTTCATCTAAAATATTTCTATTGTTTTTTTAGCATTTTCGGAAATATCCGTTAAGGCACTGGTTTCGCTTTCAGATTTACCCTCAATGTTTTTCAAGAAATCATCAATCGCTTTTGGTAAGATTTTATATAATTTAAAAAGCGCATTCCTATCACCTGTTAGCATACTGTAGAATTTATCTCCAGAAATCATATAAACTCTACTATGGCTATATTCTTTACCGTTAATTATGCCTTCCCACTTTTTCTCGAAACTTTTCTTTGCTAAAATTTGAACTAAATAGCATTTTGCTTGCCTATTATCGTCTGCAAAGCGCGCTAGTTTTTGAAAAGCACTTTCAGCAGAACTACTATTCATTGTATTGTGTTTATTCTTTACTTCTGCAAAAATAGAATCGTCATCGGCTTTTATATCATAACCACTAAGTTTCCCATGGGAATACCCCTTAACACCGCCTAAAATTTCCTCGTGAAAAGTTCCAATGGCATTATTAACAGATTTATCAATTTGTCGAGCCATTTCTATTTTTAATAAATCTTCTTCGGATATTTCATTAAATTTCGAATCAAATGTCAACTTAAAAACATCAACCTTATTGTTTAATACTTTGATTTTGTAAATTCTTTTTTTGCTTCTAAATACGATTGATGCAAGTTAGAAATACATTGTAAAAAATGGGCATCAGTTATAAAATCGAGATAGTTGTTTTTCGAATCGCTCATGAAATTCTTATATTAGAATAGTTTATGGATTACGAATATAAGAAAATAAAAGTCCCGAGATTCAATGAAGAATCTGGTTTCTACACCACCAGGAAACGCTCTAAAATAATGAGTAAAATAAAAAGTAAAAACACCAAACCGGAATTGCTGTTCAGAAAAGCGCTATGGGCTAAAGGCGTAAGGTATCGTGTAAACTCCAAAAAACTTTTTGGCAAACCCGATGTGTCTATTCAAAAACACAAGCTAGCTGTTTTTATCGACGGTGCATTTTGGCACGGGTACAATTGGCAGGAAAGAAAAGCTCAACTTAAATCCAATCGCGGATTTTGGATTCCTAAAATAGAGCGCAATATGCAACGCGATAAAGAAGTAAATTTAGAATTGAAAAATTTGGGCTATACCGTTTTTAGGTTTTGGGACCACGACATAATAAAAGAACTCGACAAATGCATTAACGATGTGATGGTTTATATTTATACGGGCGAAAACCCGTGAATTTCATGTCGCTTTTGGCGTTTTATTTTAAAAAAATGCAATCTCTATCGCAGGAAATTTAAAATTTACCAAATCTCCTAAAAGCAACTATAAACTGATAATATATATAACCAATAAATATTCTAGAGAAAAAACTAACAACATACGTCCCTGTGGTTAACTCATTTGCTGGAGCCAATGATGATAGTTTGTGAGCAGGATTAGCTATAACAATAAGGTATCTAAAATTTTCGTAAAACAAATCCCAAGTATTATTACCATTTAAATCAAAGTAAATTGATTTAAATGACAAAAGATTAAAAGCTTGGAAAACTATAACTAAAAATAAAAACCATCCAAAAGCCCTTAATGGAGATACTCCATTGTTATTTGAAAACTTATTCATTAGCAAAATAAGTTTCTCATCCCAAAAGCTCAAATTTTTTACGTTTTCAAGTGATTTTAAAGCAACAGCCTTCATTTTTTGGGATTCATAAATATTTCCTCCTTTATCAAATGCCAATTTTAATTCTAAAAATAACTCATATTGTTCTCTATAGAACACTGGATCAATTTTGTTAGGATAATAAACACTTTTTGTACTTTTAATTTGTTTTTCTATCGTTTTCACACTAGGGAAAATACAAGAAGTAATTTTTGTATTTACAAATGAAGATTTATAGAAAGCTATTTTTTTAAAATTATTAAAGTTAATTCCATAAAACCAAGTATTATCTAGAACAGAATTTTTAATCTCAAAATAATTATATTCCTTATTTGATTCAATTTCCATTAAATTAAAATTGCCAACAGGAGAAAATTTATAAAGAAAAATATTTTCAATAATTAAGTTTTCAATTGTAACTTGACCTTCAGGATGACCTCTTAGAGTAAGATTTCTTAATCTTCCCTCTTTTACTGAAGTGTTTTTATGACCAAATCCATTAGTGTAATCTAATGATAGAGATATATTTAATTTTTCTATATCAGATTGAGGAATAGAACACTTTGCTCTGTGTTTTTCTCCAAACTTAATTTTATCAAAATCAATAATATCCTCAAAATCTCCTAAACTTATTGGCTTTTCATTAGTATAGAATGTCATTTTCTTTACATCTTTAACATCAAATTTAGTTTCTGTTTTTATAATTTCATTGTTACTTCTAAAAAGTCTTTTCCATACTTGATAATAAATATTCTCCTTTGTATAGCTTATCTTTAAATTGTTACACCCTTCTATGTAGAAAGATCCAAAACAATTATTTATATATAAAAATTTAACAAATTTATTATGAATATCAAAACGTTCAAAATGACTACTAAAACAATGAATTATTATATTATTTGTTGAAATAAATGACCCTATCAATGAATTAACAAGACAACCTTTAAAACTTATCCTAAATTCTACATCAATATTTCCATTTGTTGTAATAGAAACTTCGTTATTAAAAAAGCATCGTTCGAAAACAAGTCTAGGACTTATTATTCTTAGTCCCGTTATTTTATCATAAGAATCCCTATCAATCCTTATTCTAACTGGCTCATCAAAATCTACATCTTCATAAATATACTTTTTATCAAGATAAGGGTCTATAATTATCATTTTCTATAAAAAATCTTATTTATTAAATATAAAAAACCTTTCTCGAAAAAGAAAGGTTTCTTGTTTTATAAGTTATAAGAGCATAATTACTCATCCACCACATCCTCTTCAAAATACCACCACAAGCTAGAGTCGATGGATTGCTTCATTTTATTTATGTCTGCACCTTCTTTCAAGAAAACCGTAATGTTTTCGCCTACTCGGTTTTGCCCAATGCTTTCCCTTATCTCAATCATTTCAATTTCCTTAAAATGCTCTAAATGTTTTTTTATTTTAGCGCCCAGGTTTTCATCGCTTAAAAAAACCTTGATGGTTTGTTGTGTTGGGGAGTTTCTAATTTCTGATCTAAACGGTAGCATAATAAATAATTTTAAGTAAAACAATATGCAATAGCCTAAGTTAAGAATTTAATCGATATCTTTTAAAATAAATTTAAACCATGGCCAATAAAGAATATAAGGTTTTACATACTTTATTAATGGAAATAGAGCAGCATATCCCTTTAAAGGATAAAACCAATTCTAAGGTTACAACATCCAGTATTGGTTGGCAATTAGACCATAGTTTAAAAGTTTTTAATGCTGTTTGCGAATGGACAATTAATTCTAATCCGAAAGATTACAAACGAAAATTTAGTTTTTGGCGTACGGTTTTGTTCCCCATTGGTTACATTCCCAGAGGAAAAGTTAAAGCTCCAAAACTAGTACAGCCACCAAATATTATTTTAGATGAAGATTTAAAAGCCCAATTGCAAACCGCAAAAAAGCATATTGATGCTTTAAAACCCTTACCTGAAAAAGCGTATTTCAAGCATTTTATTTTCGGGAAATTATCTAAAAAGCAAACGTTGCGGTTTTTAGAAATGCATACCAATCATCATTTAAAAATTGTGCGAGATATTTTGAAAGCATAAAAAAACCTTTCTGTAAAGATGATGTTACAGAAAGGTTTTAAATATCTAAAAGAAATAATTTCTATGCCTCAAAAGGCTCAATAGAAACGTAAGATTTGTTGTCTTTTTTCTTTGTAAATTTTACAAGACCATCAACTTGCGCGTGCAATGTGTGATCTTTTCCTTGGTAAACATTTTCACCTGGGTGATGTGTGTTACCACGTTGTCTTATGATAATGTTTCCAGCAATGGCAGCTTGCCCACCAAAAATCTTAACACCTAAGCGTTTCGATTCTGATTCTCTACCATTCTTAGAACTACCTACTCCTTTTTTATGAGCCATTGTCTTAAGTTTTTATAGTGTTAATAATTAGCTTAATGCAGCAATTAAATCGGCTTTTTTCATTGAAGAAATACCTTCAATCCCTTTTGCTTTAGCCATCTCCTTTAATTCGGCAACGGTTAGTTTGCTTAAATCTTGGGTAGCCTCAGTTTTTGGAGCTGCGGTTTCAACTTTTGCTTCTTCTTTTTTTGGAGCTGCTTTTTTAGCTCCCGAAGCAACAATGCTTTCTATTACGATTTCAGATAAAGATTGACGGTGTCCGTTCTTTACACGGTAACCTTTACGTCTTTTCTTTTTGAAAACGATTACTTTATCACCTTTAAGGTGCTTTAAGACTTTTGCACTAACCTGTGCTCCGTCTATAGCTGGGGCGCCTACAGTTACATTGTCTCCATCTCCAATTAAAAGAACGTTATCGAAAGAAACTTTCTTACCTTCTTCGGTTTGTAAACGGTTAACAAAAACTTTTTGGTCTTTTTCAACTTTAAATTGATGCCCTGCTATCTCTACAATTGCGTACATAGCGTATTTAATTTGTTAATTTGTTAAAAAATTGAGCCTGCCTGCCGGAAGGCGGGTGCAAATATAAAGCTAAATAATTAAATTGCAAAGGTTTTATTTCTTTTGCATGCTATTTCCGGTGTTTTTAAAAAGCTGTATAGCACTAAGTGTTGAA
Source organism: Gelatiniphilus marinus (assembly GCF_042684345.1). NCBI lineage: Bacteria > Pseudomonadati > Bacteroidota > Flavobacteriia > Flavobacteriales > Flavobacteriaceae > Gelatiniphilus > Gelatiniphilus marinus. The sequence continues at coordinate 76,202 of NZ_JBHULK010000002.1, forward strand.
ACTACCGTTGTAGCTACTTCCATTATTGCGACAATAAAGGTAATGATGCCTATATCTGCCTTAAAAACGAATTAATGGCACCTGGTAAATTAGATGAAAAACCGGTAACGATACCGGTTTTTAAACCTAAGCCATAAGAAAACGATTTAGATTTTTTTATTTTTTATAATCTAAAAGCTAACAATGTGCCAAAAAAGTTAATAACCTTGCCAAAATTAAAAAAAATAAGCAACTATTAGTGGGCTTGTTACAAGACCAAAACGAACAGAAAGTGCTAATGTTTTCAATTTTTGTAATTATTAAAATATTGAATTACTGATTTATACTCCGCATAAAAAATCTTTTCGAATTTCTTAAAAATGTATGAGTTAAATAGAAGAAATTATTGGTAAAAAAATCCCCGTTGATTTCTCAATGGGGATTTTTTGTTTATAAAGGTTCTTTTTAATTAAAAATTATATGATAAACTTAATTTAAAGTTTCTGCCTCTACCTGGGTAGATTTGGTGCGTTGCTTGTTCTGATGCATAAGCTGCATCATAATAATATAAATCATCATCAGACAGTGAATTGTCAAAATACAATTTATCCGTAAGGTTTTCAATATTTAAGCCTATTCTTACATTGCTAGTTGCATTGTAGTATAGTGTGCCATTCATAACCGTATAGGCTGGTAAACTTTGGGTATTTCTTGGGTTTTGAAACGCTTTACCAACATAGTTAACACCTAAGCCCACACCTAAACCTTTAAAATAATTATCGAATTCATAATTAATCCAAGAATTTATTTGATGTTCTGGCGTCCAAGGGGTTTTGTTTTTAGATAGGTCTGTGTCTCCGGGCTCTGGAGTGTATTTATCGAAATAAGCATTTGTAAATACATACCCTAACTTAAGGTATAAGCCCTTTGCTGGTTGAGCATCGGCATCTAATTCTATACCTGTAGATGTTGCGCTTCCAACTTGCTCTCTAACATTATGCCCTACAATTAAATCGTTTTTCTTAATGTAGAACCCAGATAAGGTAACGTTTAATTTGTCTGTTTCTTCTAACTTTACACCACCTTCTATTTGATAACCCGATTCTGGTATAAATAACTTCCCTGTTCTAGTATCTTGAGAGCGTATTGGCCTAAAGAAACTTGATACCGAACCGTATGTCGTTAAAAAGTCTTTAACCGGTTGGTAAGAAAATGCTAGCCTGTAGCTAAAATTAGTTTTACTGTCTGAAAAAGTATCTGGAGAAGAATTTATTGGACGCCGCGCTTTATCGTAAGTGCCGTTAAAAATATCTAATCTACCCCCTAAAAGCATTTTAAATCTATCGGAAAACGTGATCCAATCTTGTAAATAGATTCCAGTTACATATTCTTTTATAGAAATCATTCTTGCAGGCGTTACTTGTCTTACCCCTGGGTTAACAAAATCGTCAACAGGTAAATCTAATTCTGAGTCTCCAACAACAATATCACCATAAATAGTTTCTCTATCTAAATAGGTAAACGAGGTTCCTGCAATACTTTTGTGCTTTAGCGAACCTGTATCGAAATAGAATGTGTAATCTAATTGGTTACTTAGTGGTTTTGTGATATGATTAAAATGATAAGGGCCATTTCTTCTGGAGAAAGTTTCTGTTGTTGTGTTGTAAAATAACACCTCATCCATTAAATAATCGATACTATCATCGTAATAAGATAAGTTATTGGTTAAGGTTGAGCCATTGTTGAAAAAATGAGTGTATTTTAATTGAAATTCTGTTTTCTCATTTGTTAAATAATCGTTTGGATTTGCAAAGTTAGTTTCTGGATTAATACCCGCTAATGGCTTACCATCTGGAGTTCCAGGAACACCTGTATCTGGACCGTAATAGTCGTTATTATACTGTGCATATAAGTCTAATTTGTTTCTATCGTCTATTCTATAGTCTAAATGCAAAGACATGTTGTTAGTGTTTTCTTTAACATCTTTCCAACCATCGGTCTTACCAATACCAGCATCAAACCTATAACGAATTTTATCGGTAAGTGGCCCTCCAACACCTGCAACCATGTTGTAAGTATCGTAGCTTCCAGCTGTAAATTTAAAATTACCAGATAACTCGTTTGTCGGTTTTTTTCTAATAATATTAACAATACCACCTAAAGCAGAATGTCCAAACATTGTACTTGAAGGCCCTTTAAGCATTTCTATACGCTCTACGTTGGCAAAATTGGCAACTGGGGCACTACGGGTAATGGTATGGCGTTCGTCTCTAATACCGTCATATAATAAAACAAAATTATCAAAACCTCTAATATTAAAGAAGTGGAATCCGCCGTAACGATTTACAGAATGTAAGCCTGCAATACTTTTTGAGGCATCTTCGATATTCGTAATATCCATTTGGTCTAATAACTTAGCACTAATGGTATGCGTTGTCATAGGCGCTTCAAGATTTTTAATGTTAAGCTTGTTAACTTTTAATCGACGCTCCATTTTTATGGTAGCCTCGGTTAACTGCGTAATTTCTTCTTGCAACCTTACATTAAGCACTTGGTTTTGTTGTGCACTGATATCTTTTTTAATGGTTCTAAAACCGATAGCAGAAAATAATAGAGCTTGTCCATCTTGAGGTACTTGTAAGGTGTATTTACCGTCAAAATCTGTTGCGGTTCCAGTGGAGGTGTTTTCTAAAACAATGGAAACACCAGGAATGGGAACATTGCCTTCATCGGTAACGGTTCCAGTAATTGTAATGTTTTGCGCCATACTTGTAAGACTATACAAGCATAAAAGGACTGTAAAAAATTTGTTTTTCATTTTTGTGTTTAATTAAAAATTGGTTTTAGTTAATCTAAATAAGTATTTATGTTTAAGCATAGTAAGCCTTTCGTAAGCATTGGCATACAAATCGTCTTTACTATTAAAAGTGATAAAATTATTGGCTTCAAATTGCTTTAGCTGAACTTCAAAACCGTTTTTATTGAAAACTTTAACAATATCGTCTAAGGTGTGCAACACTAATGGCGTGTTTGCCCACTGGTCTATTTTTTCGATAAAGCGATTGAGGTTAGACAGTTTACTAAAGTCAGTAAAAGTGAAGTAATAGACACCATTCTCGTTTAAATAATTAAAAATTTGTTGTGCATGAGCCTCTAAATCTTCAATAAAAAATAAGACAGAATTACTTACTACGACATCAAATTTTTGAGGCGTTTTGTTTGCAAATTCTTCAGTTGTATAGTAGCTTACAGGTAAATTTTCTTTTCTCTGATTAGCGGTTTTAATAGCCTCTACAGATAAATCTATACCAACAGCATTTTTAAATGGGTACTTTTTGTAAAGGTGTTTTAAAAAAGCCCCTTGACTACAGCCAAAATCTAAGACTGCATAGTCTTTAAAATCTTCTGGTAGATATTCGCTAATGGTTTGTTGCCACTGGTTAAGGTGGCTGTCCTCCATCTCTTGCTCAAGTGCAGCCCCCTCTTTAGTCCATGTTGTGAATGTTTTCATTTTTCGGTTTAATTTAAATTATAAGCGATATGATTTTTACCACAAGTTTTGTGTTGGTAAACATCTACATCTATATTAAACGTGTCTTTTATTGTAGTTTTGTTAATAACATGGTTCGTGGTACCCGATGTTACAATTTGTCCTTGTTTTAAAACAACAAGGTTGTCGCAGTATAAAGCGGCAATATTAATATCGTGAATGGCAGCTAAAACAGTAACCCCTAAGTTCTTTACAATATTCATAATGCCTATTTGGTGCCCAATATCCAAATGGTTTGTAGGTTCGTCTAAAATTATAAAGTCGGCTTCTTGTGCTAAAACACGGGCAATAAGTACACGCTGTTTTTCGCCTCCCGAGAGTGTGTTAAAGAACCTATTTCTGTATGATGTTAAATTGAGTTTTTCTAAAGTTTCATCAACAATTTTCTTGTCTGCTTTAGAGTAGTTTTCTAGGGTTTTTTTATGAGGATATCTGCCCATTTGTACAACTTGCTCTACCGAAAAATCGAATTGACTACCACTTTCTTGAGCTAATACTGCAATTTTTCTAGCGCGTTCTTTTCTTGGCATAGTCAGCAGATTTTTGTTTTCGAAAAAAACACTGCCTTTATCTGGTGTGTTTACACCGTAAATACATTTTAGAAGCGTAGACTTTCCTGCTCCGTTTGGACCTAAAACACCAATGAAAGAATTTGCTTCCACATCTAAACTAATATCACTTAGAATATTAGTATTGGCAGTTTTAAAGCTTAGATTTTCTATACTTAGTTTCATGATTTACTTTTTTTAAAAGAATAGTTAGAACGTGTTAACATCCATAAAAAGAAAGGGCCTCCTATTAGCGACGTGATAATACCGATAGGAAGATCTTTTGGGTAAATAATATTTTTTGCAAAAAGATCGCAGCACAGTAAAAAAATTGCGCCTATAATACTAGATAGTATCAGGAGTTTTTTATGATTATTTCCACAAACCAATCGGGTTAAATGTGGCACAACCAACCCCACAAAACCAATAGCACCTGTAACGGTCACTAAAACCGAGGTAAGTAGTGAAGTAAGAATAACTACTATAGATTTAATCACATTAACATTCATGCCCAACATAATGGCATTGTCGTCTCCAAAAAGTAATAAGTCTAAAGATTTTGAAATACCCACAGATAAAATTAGTGCAATTAGAAGGGCAATTAAAGGAAGTAATAAAACGCTCCAAGTCGCACCACCAAGACTTCCCATACTCCAAAATAAAGCCGATTTAACTTGATTAGAATTTTCTGCCATAGAAATTAACAAATCGGTTAATGCCGAAAAAATTGTTGAAATGGCAAGTCCGCTTAAAATGAGTCGGGTTGTAGAAGAACTTTTGCCATATTGTGTGCCAATTACAAAAATTAAAATACTACAAACGATGGTTCCTAAAAATGCGCCACCTGTAACCGAGGCAATACCTACCGATGCACCACCTATTATGATAATAAAAACGGCTCCCGTAGAAGCCCCAGACGCTAAACCTAAAATATACGGGTCGGCTATCGGGTTTTTAGTAACACTTTGCATAAGCACACCACAAACAGATAAACCAGCTCCACAGATAATAGCAAGTAAGGCTCTTGGAATTCTAATTTCCCATATTATCGTCTCGATAAGGGGTTTCCATTCTGGATGAAAAATTTCTGAAGCAAAAATTTTATTGACACTTATCTTATATGCCATTAAAGGACTTATATTGGTTGCAAAAGCACCAATAGATAAAACAAATAGCACACAGAGTATAAGAGAAAATGTAATAATATAATATTTCATTAATTTAAACCTTGTTTTTCAAATAAAGAGTGGAAACAGAAACCCAAATGGACTTCAAAAAACTAAAACACTAATTAAGGGTAGTGGGGTAAATTATTTATAAAACAATTCATTCATTTTAATTATCACATCAATATTTCTAATACCTGGCGCCACATTGGCAAGAAGCAACGCGTGTATGTTGTTGTTTTTTATTGCGCTTACGTTTTTTAAAGCAGGATGATTTTTTAAAAAGTTAATTTTATCTTCACCAGAAACCCCATCGGCGGTTACATATACAAAAATGATGTCGGGGTCTTTTTCTACAATACTTTCATAAGACACCATTTCGTAGTTATTAGTGAGCTCTTTGTATATATTTACGCCATTCGCTTCTTCAATTAAATTACTCACTAAAGCACTTGCAACATAAGCTCCATTATCAAGGGTTCCCATAACAACGGCTTTAACCTTTTTGTTTTCTGGAGCGGTTTTAAAGCTGGTTTTTGCTTCTGCTAATTTATCTTTCAATTCTTTTACAAGAGTATTTGCCTGGTCTTCTACATTAAAAATTTTGCCAAGTTCTATAAAGTCGCTGTATACCGTTTCTAGCGTTGCATTACTTTTAATAGAATTTAAAACATAAGGATAAATGTTATTTTGTAACAGTTCTTGAGCATCACCAGTAGTTTGTGGCTTAATGGCATCGCTCCAGCCAGAAACAAAATCGGGATTAAGTAATAAAAAGGCTTCTTTAGAGATCATGCTGTGATGCCCTTGCATTTTATTAGGTATTTTATCGTAAGCTGCTCTTAAACTTTCGTGTATTTCACCTTCAGAAGTACCTAAAATTATATTGTCTTCTAAGCCTAAGGCCAATAACATTTCTGTTAAAAATTGAGAAAAAATAACTGCGCGCTCTGGCGTTTTGCTAACTGTAACCTCAGCCTTGGTAGTGCCATTATCGAATGTGTAGCTGTAAGATGTACTGGCATTATTATTTTCAATCGAAACTTTGGTGTTTTTAGAATTTTCTTGTTTACAAGACGTTATTATTGTTAAGCAAACTAGAGCTACCAATATTCTTTTTGGTGTCATTAATAAATTTCTAAGCATTATTTTTTAGTTTATTTTAAATAAATTCATAATATTATTTGACGAATTCGTAATACCAAAGCGGTAAAAAATATATGGGTTACACCCAAATTAATAATATTTTTTTACAAATTCGTAATACTCATTGTTCAAAAATTTTTTTAAGTGCAAATATAGAAAACAATTTACGTATGGTCGGTGCTTTTTTATAATTTTCCTTGAGAATTCTATTTTTTCTTTTAATATAAACCTTTAACCGCTTCTTTTGTTAGATTATGCATAGCAATTAATAAAATTTATCTTGCGAAGATTTGAAAAAAAAGAATAGGTTTTATTGCTTTTGGATATTGTTTCCGGTGTTTTTAAAAAGTTGCATTACTGTAAGCGTAGAAACCACAGTTGTTGCAATTCCCATTATAGCAACAATAAAAGTAATTATGCCTATATCTACCTTAAAAACACCATTAATGGTATCCAGTAAATTAGATAAAAAATCGGGATTGATTTCGGTGGCATAAAACAAGAAGAACACAGAAAAGAATGCCGTTGCAGAAAAACCGGTAACGATACCTGTTTTGAAGCCTTCGCCATAAGAAAACGATTTAGGATCTTTTAGCTTTTGTAGCCTAATGGCTTCAAATATGCCAAAAAAAGTAATAACAGCGTTAAAAAAACTAAAAAAGGGATTACTTTGTTTATCAAACATCGCCAAAATTAAAAAATAAGCAACTAGTACGGCACTTGTTACAAGGCCAAATCGAACAGAAAGCGATATTGTTTTCATTAACGTAAATGTTATAATAGTTTCAATTTCGTGAAAAATATCCATATATACAATAATTTCTTAATTGCTTGGTATAAGAGTAAGGGTTTATTACTTTTATAGGCTGTAACATTTTACAAAAACCACATACTTATACCTTAATTAATTTTTAATTTAAAACAAAATGAAAAAAAGACTGTGCTTACTGGCATCAATAGTTTTAACAGGAATTACTGTTTTTGCCCAAGAAGTGAAATTTGAAGAGTTTGATTTAGACAATGGATTACATGTCATTCTTCATCAAGACAATACGGCTCCTGTTGTAATAACATCTGTAATGTATAATGTTGGAGGAAAAGATGGCGATAGATCTCGTACAGGATTCGCTCACTTTTTTGAGCATCTTTTATTTGAAGGCACCAAAAATATTGACCGTGGCGAATTTATGAAAATTATTCCTGCAAACGGCGGCACCTTTAACGCCAACACCTCTCAAGACAGAACCTATTATTACGAGATTTTTCCGTCTAATAAACTAGAATTAGGCCTTTGGTTGGAGTCCGAGCGTATGCTGCATCCGGTTATCGATCAAGTGGGTGTAGATACCCAAAACGAGGTTGTAAAAGAAGAAAAACGCCAACGTTACGACTCACCATACGGAGGGATTTTAGAAGCCATAGGCTCTAATTTATTTAAAGTCCACCCTTACAAAGATCCAAATATTGGCTATATAGAGCATTTGGATGCTGCAACTTTAGAGGAATTTAATGCTTATTTTAAAAAGTATTACGGCCCAAACAATGCTGTTTTAATTGTTGCTGGAGATATTGATGTAGAAAAAACCAAGAAATTGGTTGGCGATTACTTTAATGAAATTAAAAGAGGCCCAGAAGTTGTTAGGGATTTTCCTGAAGAAGCCCCTATTACCGAAACCATAAAAGCAAAGGCCTACGACAAGAACATCCAGATTCCGGCCATTTTAGCCTGTTACAGAACACCAGGTTTTGGTACGCGAGATGCTTATGTTTTAGATATGATATCTTCTTATCTAAGCGGCGGAAAAAGCTCTGTGCTGTACAAAAAATTGGTAGATAGACAAAAGCAAGCGTTACAGGTTCAAGCTGTTAACCTAGGGCAAATGGACTATAATATATTTGCTCTATTTGCATTGCCTTTGGGCGAAACGACTCTTGAAACTTTACTATCTGAAATGGACGAAGAAATAGCAAAAATGCAAAACGAGTTAATTTCAGAACGCGATCACCAAAAGCTTATCAATCAATTCGAAAATCAATTTGTAAACTCAAATTCCAGTATTGCAGGTATAGCCAGTTCTTTAGCAACCTATTATTTGCTTTATGGCGACGTTAATTTAATTAACAAAGAAATTGATATTTACAGATCTATTACTAGAGAAGAGATTCAAGCCGTGGCAAAAAAATACTTGAGCCCAAACCAACGATTAGAATTAGAATATTTACCAAAAAAAGACGATCAGTAAGATGAAAACAACATATAAAACAACAACTAAAATAGCTGCTTTAATCCTAATGTTTTTTATAAGCATTAGTCTTAATTCGCAAATAGACAGATCTAAACTGCCCGAAGCCGGACCAGCTCCAAAGATTACCCTAGAAACTCCACAAGAGTTTAAATTAAAAAACGGGCTTAAAGTGCTTGTGGTAGAAAACCATAAATTACCTAGGGTTTCTTATTCGCTGCGTATAAACAACAAACCCATTGTATCTGGAGATAAAGCTGGTATAGAAAGCTTAATTAGTAGCATGATGGACAACGGTACAACTACAATCCCTAAAGACAAATTTAACGAAGAGATAGACTTCTTGGGCGCTAGGCTTAGTCTGGGCGTAAGCGGTGGTTTTGCAAGTACATTATCAAAATACTCAAACCGTATTTTAGAGCTAATGGCAGATGCGGCAATAAATCCGCTATTCTCTCAAGAAGAGTTTGATAAAGAAAAAGCAAAACTTTTAGAAAATTTAAAAGCAAACGAAAAAGATATTGATGCCATAACCACTCGTGTAGGCAATGCTTTATCTTACGGCACCAATCACCCGTATGGTGAATTTACAACAAAAGAAACCGTTAATAATGTAACTTACAATGATGCTGTTGGCTTTTACAACAAACACTTCAACCCCAATAATGCTTATTTAGTAGTTATTGGCGATGTAAAATTTAAATCCATAAAAAAACAAATTAAAAAGCATTTTAGCCCTTGGCAAAAAACCAAAGAAGCACAAGTAGATTTGCCAGTGGTAAATGCCAATCTGGATAATACACAAATTAATTTTGTAGATTTTCCAAACGCAACCCAATCCAGTATTTACATTACAAACAATGCCGATTTAAAAATGAGCGACCCCGATTATCACAGCGCTTTAATAGCCAACAATATCTTGGGCGGTGGAGGCGAAGGCTACCTGTTTAAAAACCTTAGGGAAGAGCATGGCTACACCTACGGAGCGTATTCAAGGTTAAGTGCCAACCGCTACGGTGCTGGCCGCTTTAGCGCTACTGCCAAGGTAAGAAACATGGTTACAGACAGTGCTGTGGTTGAAGCCTTAAAAGAAATTAACAGAATAAAAAACGAACCCGTAAACCCTCAAACGCTTAAAGATGCTAAAGCTAAATACGTTGGTAACTTTATAATGAGTTTAGAAAGACCGCAAACCATAGCTAATTTTGCTTTAAACATTAAGCTCAATAATTTGCCAGAAGATTTTTACTCAACATATTTAAAGAAAATAAACAACGTAACAGCAGAAGATGTAAAGCGTGTTGCCAATAAGTATATTAAGTCTGAAAACGCAAGAGTACTTGTTGTGGGTAAAGGAAGCGAAGTAATAGAAAACCTAGAGAAAACAGGTATTCCAATTGCTTATTTCGACGCTTATGCCAATAAAGTTGAAAAGCCAACTTACCAAATACCACTACCCGCAGACATAACCGCAAACAAAGTACTTAACGCATACATTGCGGCAATTGGTGGCAGAGAAAATTTGGATAAAATAAATTCTGTACTAATTAATGCAGAAGCCGAATTGCAACCTGGTGTAATGATGAATTTAGAAATGAAGAAAACTTCTAAAAAGCAATTCTCCCAAGAAATCTCTGCCATGGGGCAAAGCATGATGAAACAAGTTTTTAATGGAGAAACCGGTTATATGGTAATGAGAGGCCAACGTAAAGACATGACAGATGATGAGTTGAAAAAAACCTTGGCAACAAGCTCTCCTTTTCCAGAGGTTAATTACTTAAACCAAGATGTTACCCTAGAAAAAATAGAAAAAATAGATGGCGAAAACGCCTATAAAATTAAAGTCTCTAACGAACTGAGTTCTTATTACAGCTTAGAAACAGGGCTTAAAATTAAAGACGAACAAACTACACCGGCGGGAGCAAGCTCCATATTTTATTCTGAATACCAAACGGTTTCTGGAGTAAAATTCCCCTTTAAAATGGGGCAAACCATGGGGCCAAGAAAAATAGATTTCGCAATAAAAGAAATTAAAGTAAACCAAGGCGTTAGCGATGTGGATTTTAATTAGCGCACATTAGCCAAAAATTATATAAACCGAAGCTTAAACGCTTCGGTTTTTTTATCAATATAAAAGCGCATCCACAAGTTATTGTTAAAACAGTATTATACATTTATCTTAGCTTCTATTTGTAATTTGGTATAAGCAAGTAAAAAGATATATTTGTTTTTTCATGTAACAAGCCGCTTAATTTAGTAGTTTTGTAATTATAAATGGCATTAAAATATTTAACAAATAAAATGTTTTAAATCGTTAACAAATACATTTACTAATTTAAAATACACCCAAATGAAAACTTTAAAAAACATCATTGCAATAGCAGTAATTACACTTTTTGCTTTTAGCTGTAAAAACGAAACCAAAGCTGAGGTTAAAACGGTTGATGCAACCTCGGAAACCGTTAAAACACTAGACCCAAATGCAACTTACGCTAAAGCGGAATTTACTATTGATGGCATGACCTGTGAAATTGGATGCGCAAAGACCATCGAGAAAAAAATAGCGAAAATGGAAGGCGTAAAATCGGCTAAAGTAGATTTTGACAGAAAACTAGCCATGGTTGAATACAACGACGCTAAGGTTACCCCAACATCGCTTGAAGAAACCGTAACCAAAGTTGCAGATATTTATAAGGTTAGCGACATGAAAACCGTTGAAGGCTTTTCTGCTAATAAAGCCTGTGATGCAGATTGCGCCAAAGCCTGTTGCGCCAACAAAACCGATGCCGAGAAAAAAGCCTGTGCCGCCGATTGTAAAAAGGCGTGTTGCGCTAAAAAAGCATAACTCTTTTTTAATATTGAATTTTAGACCTGTCAGTCCCGAAACTTCGGAACTGACAGTTTTTTTGCATAAAAAATTCTTCTTAACGTGTTTTTAAACGGTTTTATGGTGTTTGTATGTTTTTATTAATAAATTGGTGAAATAGATGGAATTTTAAAACTAAAATAGTAATCATCATAGTCGTCATACGATATTACTACAGGAGAGCTTTTAGCAAAACCATCGGCAGGCACAGGGTATTCAGATTGTATCTCGCCTGTTTCGGCGTTTAACCCAAATACCCCTAGAGGCGTATTCACATAAACTATATCATAATAAGATTCTACGGTAGGCGAACTTTTTATAGGGCCAGCATTAAGATTGGTTTTCCAAATTAAAGCCCCATCGTTGCTATCAATACAGTACAAAATTCCATCATCACTACCAAAGTATATTCCGTTCTCTGATGCTGTACCAGTAGAAGTATTGTAAACTGGAGAGCTTTCAATAGCACCACCAGCTTGAAATTCCCAGATTACACTACCTGTTTCTGCATTTAACTTATACATCTTAGCATTGTTACAGCCCACATAAAGATCTTTATTGTCCCATGTGTAAGGTGAACTCTTAAAAGCACTTCCTGCATCAAATTCCCATATCACTTCCTTTTTAGGAATGTCTAACGCATAAAGTTTTCCTATATCATTTCCTATAATGATTTTTCCTGATGCCTCATCAAAATTCCCTACCCTTACAGTAATGTTCACAGGGCTACTTCTTACCGCACCTCCGGTATCGAACCTCCACCATAAATCTCCAGCATAGGCATTAAGGGCGTAAACATAACCATCGTCGGCACCAAAAACCACTAAGCCATGGCCGTCCACATGTACGGCGCTACTGTGTATGGGTGCATTATTTTCAAGCGTGTAGCTCCAATATTCATCTCCGTTGCCATGTAAGCTTACAAATTTGCCTGCGGTATTGCCCGCATATACAAAATCTTCTTGTCTGTTTTCACCAGAATTTGCACTTCCATAGGTATGGTTAAAATGATACGTAAAAGCGGTAACTGTGGCGGTTAGTGGAGCACCAGTATCATAAGCCCAAAGGCTCTCCATAGGTTCGTTTATACGTTTGTGGTATTTGTGTATGTGCCCATCGCCACCAGCAAAGTAAAGTTCAAAATCTCTAGTTCCCGACTCATGACCACCATAATACGTAACAGGTGTTACGGTGCCTTCGGAGTTAGGGCCTACATTAAAATTATCGAAGGCTTCAATATCGTTTACTATTCTAAAATCTTGATTGGCTACGCGCGAGTCCTTTAGAGCCGATAAACCATTTTCGGTAACCACATAAATATCGATGTTGAAATCTGAATCAATTTCTGATAGGGTTTCGGTTTTATCACAGGCAAAAAAACATAGTGCGCCCATGATAATTAAAATTTTTAATGTTTTCATTTTTAGCTTTTTTAATTAAACAATGCGCTATTGTTAATACAGAAGAAAGGGAGTTGCTTACCAAATCTAAGACTGAAAACTCGGGATGCAGTCCTGATTTATGGGAATATCAAAAATTAGGAATCATTAAAAGTGTGGGTTTGCTTTTTTAACGCATCTCTTTGTCCCGCTCTTGGAGGTTTAGGGTTGGGTTTTATTCAAAACAATTTACTAAGCTCTAGTTGAAAATTTGTTATAATAAATTACTTGTTATGTGTTTTGAATGAAAATAATTTCAATATGTTAAAATTCACCACGGGTTAATAAATCCTAATTTTCTTTCAGATGTACCTTTCTATATTCGTGTGGTGTTTTCCCGGTTATTTTTTTAAACACATTAAAAAATGCCGATTTGGAGTTAAATCCCGCTTCCAACCCTATGGCTATAATGGTATAATTAAAAAAATCTGGGGTGTTTAATAGTTTTTTTGCTTCTTCTACCCTAAACGTGTTTAGGTATTCGGTAAAGCCCATACCCAATTCTGTATTTATAATTCTGGACAAATGGCTGGTGCTTATATTAAATGTATTGGCAATTCGCTGTAGTGTTAAGTTGGGGTTTAAGTATATTTTATCCTTTAGAAAAAGATCTTCCAGCTTTTGGATGTATTCATTTTTTTCAGATTTTGAAGGAACTGCTATAGAAATTTTTTCTGTATTCCGTCTTATGGTTTTACGTTGTTCAGATATTTTAAACTTATAAATACCAATATGACCAAGCCAATATATGGTAGCAGAAATACCTATCCAAAGCGCATAAAAAGAAGTATTATAATTTATGAAAAATATATTTCTGATGGCAAGTGCCATCCATAAAATTGTTAAGATTGCAAATATTAACAATGTAATAGCGAGCCAATTAATATCGCCGTAAATGGTATTTAAGTCTAGTCGGTTTTGATTTTTTTTTAAAGCTCTAAGCTTGAAAACCAAATGGATTAAAATGCCAATAGTGAGTAAAAGCCCTACCAACTCTTGGATGCTTAGTATATAGCCAAAAAACAAATAAAATCCCTCGTTTTTAACATTTGTAATTACACCTGCCCTATAAATAAACGTTAAAAGCAGAAAGAGTAAAAAAGGAGAGTACAGCCACTTTTGGCGAGTTGCTGTTTTCTTGACAGGCTGTAAAAAAGTAACCACATAAAAATAGATAAGTACCGGTAATAAAGAGGCCCAAGGAAAAAACACATAACTGTACATATCTTGTGAGGACATGATATTGGAATCGGACAAAAAATACTGAAGGTTGCTAAATGTGAAACACAGAATAAGGGCTATGAGGTAATAAATACACCTATGTCTGTATTTTTTTGAAGTAAAAACAACAATAGAAAATATAAAACCTTGTATAATGCCCGTCAGTATAAGGGTGTTATATATATTAAGAGTCATTAAATTTTTGGTTATCTTTTCTAAATATACAACTTTACACCGCTTAAGGGCAATTCGTGCTAGTAAAATTAATTAGCGCCACCTTACCGTCTCCATAATATGCTTAATGTCTTTTTGTAGATAATGGGCGGCTGGGAGAATAGAATCGTAATTGGGTTTGGTTTTAAAATATAACGAGCCAGTTAAGAAGTGGTTAATGCTATCTGTAATGTAAAACTGTGCTTGCGAAGCCGCATTTCCGGCAACTTCGTAAAACATGCCGTAGGTTTTTTTATTTGGGTTTTCGTAAACGGTTTCTACAATGGCATCGGCTTTAATATTGTGTTTTTGGGTAAAGTTCTGTGCGTCTCGTAAAAAATCTATAAGGTTTTTTTTATTGCCATCAATAGCTTTGTAGGTTAAAAAAATAGTGCCTTTAATTGTTGGGTACTCTAAGTTTATGCCATAGCTATTTGTTGGCGCTTTAACGGGTTTCAGTTTTATTTTTGATGCTAGTAGGTTGGTTTCGAAAGTGAAGGGAACATCAAGGTTGGATGTTGTGTAATTGGCCTTTGGGTAGTCTAGTCTTAAATACGCCTTTGGTTTTGGTACATAATTTTCGCCGCATGCCACTAGTGCGAAAACCAATGGCAGTAAACAAATTTTAATAAGGTAAGTGTAATACGTTTTCAAAATCATCACGTTTTAAATCGCTGTTAGTACTTATTGTTTAATGGTAAACTTAACCAATTTAATTCGTTTTTTGTCCATAGCTTCTATAGTGAAAACGTAATTTTCGAAATTTATTTTACTGTTTAACTTCGGGAAGCTTTTAGATATTTCCAGAACAAAACCCGCTATGGTTTCAGCTTCGCCTTTATGGTCTTCAAAAGCAGTATCGTCTTCAATTTTTATAATCTTATAAAAATCTTTTAAAGCGGTTTTGCCTTCAAATACATAGTTGTTGTCGTCTAGTTTAGAGTACATTAGGTCTTCGTCGTCAAACTCATCGCTAATGTCGCCAACAATTTCTTCAATAATATCTTCTAAAGAAATCAATCCGGAAGTGCCACCATATTCATCGACCACAACAGCTAAATGCACTTTTTTCTCTTGAAATTCTGCCATTAAATCATCTAGTTTTTTGTTTTCCGGAACAAAAAAGGGATCGCGTAACAAAGTGGTCCAATCAAACTGTTCCCTGTCTATATAGGGCAGTAAGTCTTTTACGTACAGCACCCCTTCAATACTGTCTATATTATCTCTGTAAACCGGGATTCTGGAATAGCCGTTGGCAATGATTTCGGGCATAATTTCGGCATAATTTTGCTCGATATTAAGTGCAAAAATATCTATTCTGGGGCGCATAACCTGTTTGGTGTCTGTATTGCCAAACGAGACAATGCCTTGCAATATTTTTTGTTCTTCTTTGGTGGTATCGTCTTCGCTGGTAAGCTCTAGGGCCTGAGACAGTTGATTGATGCTTAAATTGGATTTTTGCTTGCCCAGTTTTTTATGGATGGCTAATGTAATGCCGCGCATGGGCATGCTTATAGGGGTTAAAAGCACATCTAAAATACGCAGCGGATACGCCATAAACGTTACAAATTTTAGCTTGTTTCTGTTGGCGTAGATTTTAGGTAATATTTCGCCAAATAGTAAAATAAGAAAAGTTACTATAATAACTTCTAAAGTAAATTTAAGTAAAGGCGATGCAATCGAATCAAACATATTGCCGCCCAAATAAGCGAATAAAATAACGATAGCAATGTTTATAAAATTGTTAGACACCAAAATGGTGGCCAGTAATTTTTTAGGGCGTTCTAAAAGTTTTGCTATAATTTGTATGCGTTTGGAATTTTGTTCTAAGCCTTCATTAATATCTGTTCTTGTTAGGGAGAACAAAGCAACTTCGGCGCCAGAAATAAGGCCAGAACAAATTAAAAGCAAAAATAACAGGGCATAACCGCTAACAACCGAAAAATCAATTGTTAAAACTAATGCTATAAAACTCGCGGGATCAGGATCCAATGGTAGTGGTATTGGTTAAACATAGGATTTCGCAGAAAACTATAAATGTACTCGTTGCATTAAAACGGAAGGTCATCATTTTCTTCTTCAACAGGCTTTGTTGCTTCAGTTGGTTTTGCAGCTTGGTTTTGGGCTACCGGTTTGTTGGCCGCTTGGGGCTCGCCTTCTTTTTTAGTGCTTAAAAACGTAAAATCTGTACAGTGCACCTCTGTAGAATAGCGATCGGCACCTTTGTCGTCTTGCCATTTTCTGGTTTTTAATCGGCCTTCAATATACACTTTATCGCCTTTGCTTAAATATTTTTCGCAAATTTCGGCACCTTTGTTGCGTACCACAATGTTGTGCCATTCGGTATTGGTAATGCGCTCGTTGGTTTGTTTGCTCGTGTAGGTCTCGTTTGTGGCCAAGGGAAAACGGCCAATGCAGCCGCCACCTTCAAAATAATGCATTTTTACTTCATCGCCCAAATGCCCAATAAGCATTACTTTATTTAATGTACCCGACATAATCTTGTTAAATTTTATGTTGCAAAATTACTCTTTTGCATTTTGATAAACTTAAAATTAATAAAAAATTATGACTGTTTAAAATAGAGCGATAAAAACCTTCGTTATTTTTAGCTTCCTTCGCTGTAGATATTGGAATTGATAATAGCTTTTTAAGCAAAAAACCCGAATATGCAGTATTGCTTTAGAAATTAAAGTCTTCAATAAAACTACCAATTAAAGCAGGTACCGGAAAATCGTGTACCTTATCAAAAGAAACACCGTTAGCATTTAGGGTATTAACATAAACAATCCAGAATTTAGTGTGTAGGTGCTGGTGGGATAATTTATGGATAATGGCATCCTTATTATATGGCACCAATTCAAAATCTGTATCTTTTAAAATCTCGTATGTTTTTAAAAGCTTTTTTAGCGCATTTAAGCTCTGTGCGTTATTGGTTTCAATTAACGGAAATTGGTACAAATTTTGCCAAATCCCTTTGCCTTTGCGTTTTTCCAATAGGGTTTTTTGGTCTTTTGAGATAAACACCAAAAAATTATAGTGCTTTTTTTTCGCTTTCGCGGATTTAATTTTAACGGGCAATTCCGCTATTGTGTTTTTATTAAACGCCACGCACCCATTTTTTAATGGGCAAACAGCGCAATTAGGGCTTTTGGGCCTGCATTGCACCGCACCAAACTCCATAATGGCCTGGTTAAAATCTGCAGGGTTTTTTTTATCAATTAATTCTTGCGCCAAGGCCTTAAACGCTTTAGTGCCTTTTGATGAGTTTATGGGGGTATCTATACCAAAATATCTGGACAATACCCTGTAAACATTACCATCTACCACTGCCGCAACCTCGTTAAAACAAATAGAGGCCACGGCACTAGCGGTATAATCGCCAACACCTTTTAGTTTTAACAGTGCTTTGTAGTTGTTTGGAAATGTGCCGTTTAACTTATAAACTATATGTTTTGCGCTAGCATGTAAATTTCTGGCCCTAGAGTAATACCCAAGTCCTTGCCATAGTTTTAGTACATCGCTTTCAGGAGCCTTCGCCAAATCAAAAACCGTTGGATATTTGGCAACAAATGCATCGTAATAGGGCAAACCCTGCTTAACTTGGGTTTGCTGTAAAATAATTTCAGACAGCCATATATAGTAGGGGTTTTTGGTTTTTCGCCAAGGAAGCGCCCTTTTGTTTTCTGAGTACCAGCGGGTTAGGGTTTTGGTAAATATCATTAATCAATTAAATAGAGCAAACAAAAATAAACCTTTATAATCTTAAATTTTAATGAATTAGGTTTGAAATATTGAATATTAAATTCCTATATTTGCATCCCTTTAATTTATAATAGTAACAAAAAAATATATTAAAATGACGAAGGCTGATTTAGTAGCAAAAATTTCTGAGAAATTAGGAATAGAAAAAGGAGACGTTCAAGCAACTGTTGAAACATTTATGGAAGAAGTAAAAACATCTCTAGAAAGTGGCGATAATGTTTATCTAAGAGGTTTTGGTAGCTTTATAATTAAAACAAGAGCCGAAAAAACAGGAAGAAATATATCAAAAAACACAACCATAAAAATACCTGCTCACAATATACCAGCATTTAAGCCGGCAAAAGTATTTGTTGAAGGCGTTAAAACAAATGTTGACGTAAAATAAAAGAGCGCTAAACGAATTATTAATTTAAAAAACACTATTTATGCCAAGTGGTAAAAAACGTAAAAGACATAAGGTAGCAACGCACAAACGTAAAAAACGTAGACGCGCTAACCGTCACAAAAAGAAAAAATAAACCAGAAAAGTAGTTAGTTTAGCTACTTTTTTCGGTTTTAAAACAACAAGTTCTTTGAAATGAGTTCATTAAAACCAAAGTTTAACAAGTGTTTTATTTGAGCTCCACAGATTTAAAATCCTGTGAAATACCTTATTTAAAACTAATCTTGAATTTAGCAAGATTGGTATTAAGGTATGCAATCTGATAATTAAAAAACAAGACTCATTGTCAGATTAAAAAATATTGTATAATCCATCTGTCGCTCATTTTAAGCGACGGATAAAAATTAACTAAATGGATAAAGAATTGATTATTCGATCTAGTTCCGACAACGTTGATTTTGCCTTATTAAAAGATGGAAAACTTATTGAATTACAGAAAGACGAAGATAGTAACGCCTTCTCGGTTGGTGATGTGTTTATAGCCAAAATCCGAAAAGCCGTTCCTGGCTTAAATGCCGCATTTGTAAATGTAGGCTACGAAAAAGATGCGTTTTTGCATTACCACGATTTAGGCCCAAAACTCCCTTCGCTTTTAAAGTTCACAAAACGTGTAAGCACAGGTAAACTAAACGATTTTTCTTTAAAAAATTTCCCATTCGAAAAAGATATTGATAAAGACGGCAAAATCGCCGATGTCTTAAAATCAAATCAATCGCTATTAGTACAAATAGTAAAAGAGCCCATATCAACCAAAGGCCCTAGAATAAGCTCAGAGCTTTCTATTGCCGGTAGATATATTGTTTTGGTCCCTTTTTCCAATCGCATCTCTATTTCACAAAAAATAGAAGACAAAGCCGAAAAAGACCGATTAAAACGATTGGTTAAAAGCATTACCCCACAAGGTTTTGGCATTATAGTACGTACGGTAGCACAAGGCAAAAAAGTAGCTGAACTAGATAAAGACTTACAAAACTTGCTTAGTCGATGGACGGCAATGTGTAAAAAGCTACATAAAGCCCATCATCCCAGTAAAGTATTAGGAGAAATGAACAAGGCCTCGTCTATTTTGCGAGACATTTTCAACGACACCTTTACAGGAATTACTGTAGATGACGAAGAGCTTTATTACCAAATTAAAGATTACGTGCAAGAAATAGCACCAAAAAAAGAATCAATAGTAAAATTGTATCAGTCTAAAATCCCCATTTTTGAAAAATTCGGGATAGAAAGACAAATAAAAACCTCCTTTGGCAAAACCGTTTCTATGGCAAAAGGCGCCTATTTGGTAATAGAACATACCGAAGCCCTACACGTTATAGACGTAAACAGCGGCAATCGCTCTAACAAAGCCAACAGTCAAGAAGATACAGCACTAGAAGTCAACTTAATCGCAGCCACCGAATTGGCGCGCCAACTCCGGTTACGCGATATGGGAGGCATTATAGTAGTCGATTTTATAGACCTAACAAAATCCGAAAACCGACAAAAACTGTTTAATCACCTTCGAGACGAAATGAAGGACGACAGGGCAAAACACAAAATATTGCCACCTAGTAAATTTGGATTGATACAAATAACAAGACAGCGTGTTAGACCGGAAATGAACATTAAAACCCGCGAGGAGAATCCAGACGTGGTCATTAACGGAAAAGAGGTCGAAGCCCCAATAGGCTTAGTGCAAACCATAACACAAGATTTAGAAAAACTATTAAAAAAAGACTATAAAAAGCTGACTTTAAACACACATCCTTTTATAGCAGCCTTTTTAACAAAAGGCTTTCCATCAGTGCGCTCAAAATGGTTTTTGGAGCACAAAAAATGGGTTAAAATTTTACCAAGAGATGCTTACACATACCTAGAATACCACTTTTTCGATAAAGATGGTAATAAAATTAAATAACCTATAAACGCCTTGCTATTAGTTTAGTTAGGCGTTTTTTGGTTTCACACAACCGGTAAGGCTTTAAGCTGCATTAAACCACAATCCATCGCCCGCTTTTTATTTGGGCATTAGCTTTTTCCTTCGGCTTAGTTCGGGTTCCTTTCATACAAGTCGCTTAGGGTAGCTGGTAGGGCTTGAAGTTTATCCCTAACGCAATAGAAGGGTTATGTCTTTTTAAAGCATAATTGCGGCTGATGATCTATTGCGGCAATTTATTTGTTTCCAAATATTTTAAAACAAAAACCTTTTTTCTTTTAAAAAGTATGCCGCATCAACCCCTAACGTGTATATCTGCCAAAACCCGTTTAAACTACAATGTTTGCTTACTCCAGCACCCGCACTTAAAATTTTATAAAACACTCTGTTTTAATGCAACTTTTAACAATTGCAATTTAACCAATTTAGCAGCAATTACATTTATAAATCATACCTTCAAGTTTCTTATATTTGCTATAATATAAAAAAGACCTAAGTAGTGCAATTGCCAGTAAAGCATTGTGTTATTATATATAAAAAACCAAAACCACGAACCAAATGCTATTACACAAATCTAACAGCTTAATTTTTTTTCGTCCGCAAGCACATAATAATTGCGGGGCACATTTTTTTGATTCGGGTATCTCTGCTGGTTTTCCTTCGCCTGCTGAAGATTTTAAAGAGCAGCGCTTATCGTTAGATCGAGAGCTTATAAAAAACAAAGAAGCCACCTTTTTTGCACGAGTAAGCGGGCAATCTATGATAGGCGCAGGCTTAGACGATAACGATCTTTTGGTAATAGATAGAAGTTTAGAGCCCGCGCACAACAAGATTGCCGTATGTTTTCTTGATGGCGAATTTACCGTAAAGCGCTTAAAGGTAAATACAGAAGGTGTATGGTTAGAGCCCGAAAACCCTAATTACCCAATTATAAAAATTACTGAAGACAACGATTTTGTAATTTGGGGCATTGTTACCAATGTGATTAAAAAGGTATAAACAAAAAAAGCTTCAGAATTTCTGAAGCTTTTTTTATAAATAGTATTGTTGTAATTAGTCTGCCAAGACAATTACCTTATTATCGTTAAGTTCTAAAGTGCCCGAGCCAATTGCCAACCAAGTGCCTTTATCTTTTCCTTTTGTAAATTTATCCTTTACCTCTTCGTCTAAAGCAATGTCTCCATAAATTTTAACATAACCAGCTTTTAAAAGCGATACAATAGGAGCGTGGTCTTTAAGCATTTCAAACTCACCATTTACACCAGGTACAGCAATACTTGTTACTTCTCCGCTAAATAATGTGGCCTCTGGCGATACAATTTCTAAATACATAGTTAAACTTGTTTAACTACCCTAAATTATTTCAGGGTCTTTTTAATGTTTATTTGCGCTTCAATTTTAGAGAGATGGCTGAAAATAAATTCAGCACTTGTCTCGGCTTAGGCCTCGGCAAGCATTTTTTCTCCAGCTTCAATAGCTTCTTCAATGGTTCCTTTAAGGTTAAAGGCTGCTTCTGGTAAGTGGTCTAGTTCACCGTCCATAATCATGTTAAAACCTTTAATGGTTTCTTTAATATCTACCAAAACACCAGGGATACCGGTAAATTGTTCTGCTACGTGGAAAGGTTGCGAAAGGAAACGCTGTACACGTCTGGCCCTACCAACAGCCATTTTATCTTCTTCAGATAATTCTTCCATACCCAAAATGGCAATAATATCTTGTAATTCTTTATAGCGTTGTAATAACTCTTTTACACGTTGCGCACAAGCGTAATGCTCGTTTCCTAAAATATCGGCAGTTAAAATCCTTGATGTAGAATCTAACGGGTCTACCGCAGGGTAAATACCTAACTCAGCAATTTTTCTTGAAAGTACTGTTGTAGCATCTAAGTGGGCAAAGGTAGTTGCAGGTGCAGGATCTGTTAAATCATCTGCTGGTACGTAAACTGCTTGTACCGATGTAATAGAGCCTCTTTTGGTTGATGTAATACGCTCTTGCATGGCACCCATCTCGGTTGCTAACGTAGGTTGGTAACCTACGGCAGAAGGCATACGTCCTAATAAAGCAGATACCTCTGAACCGGCTTGTGTAAATCGGAAAATGTTATCTACGAAGAAAAGTACGTCTTTTCCTTGGCCTTCACCAGCTCCATCACGGAAATATTCGGCTATGGTTAAACCCGAAAGTGCCACACGAGCACGTGCTCCGGGAGGTTCGTTCATTTGTCCGAATACGAAAGTTGCTTTAGAGTCTTTCATTGCTGTTTTATCTACTTTGGATAAATCCCATCCGCCGTCTTCCATAGAATGCATAAAATCATCACCGTAACGGATAATTCCGGACTCTAGCATTTCACGAAGTAAATCGTTTCCTTCACGAGTTCTTTCGCCAACTCCTGCGAATACCGAAAGACCACCGTGTCCTTTTGCAATGTTGTTGATCAACTCTTGAATTAATACGGTTTTACCAACACCGGCACCGCCAAATAAACCAATTTTACCGCCTTTTGCATAAGGTTCAATTAAATCGATAACTTTAATGCCTGTAAATAAAACCTCGGTAGAGGTTGATAAATCTTCGAATTTAGGTGCTTGTCTGTGAATTGGCAAACCTGCTTCTCCTGCTTTAGGTAAATCGCCCAATCCATCAATAGCATCTCCAATAACATTAAATAAGCGTCCGTAAACATCGTCTCCAATAGGCATTTGGATAGGGGCACCTGTAGCGGTAACCTCTGTTCCTCTGCTTAAACCATCAGAGGAATCCATAGCAATAGTTCGTACAGTATCTTCACCAATGTGAGACTGTACCTCTAGTACTAATGTAGAACCATCGGGCCTGTTAATTTCTAATGAATCATAAATTTTTGGAAGTTCAGCATCAGTACCGAATTCTACATCGATAACCGGACCTACTATTTGTGCAACTTTACCTGTAACTTTAGACATTACTTATGTGTTTAATATTATGCGTTTTAATTCTATGAAAACACTTAAAGTTTTCGCGTGCAAAGATATATTTTTTAATTTAAAATGAAAGTTGTTTTTTTAGGTTTTTTGGAATAAAAAAACACCTTCGTGCAGAAGGTGTTTTGTAATTGTGTTTTATATGCTGTTTATTGCAGTGTTGGATGGTAATTGGTTGGGTAGTCTCCGGCTTTTGCAACGTTTCCGGAGGCAACGAAGTTAGAGCCGAAATTGGTATCGATAGCTTCTAAAAACTTATTGGCCATATATGCATACCCTCTCGATGTTAAATGTATGCCGTCTAGCCCAACAGCCCCACCAGTAACTAAGTTTGTTTGCAGCGTAAAGTCATCAAATAAGATTCCGTTAATTTTAGCATCTTGAAGTATGGTGTTTAAATCTACTAAAGCTACGTTTTCATTAGCGTTTGCTAAGGCTTCTATTGTTGTATTGTAGGCATCGGTTGCGTTCTTTATTTCGGTAAGCTCGTCTCTGTCCAGAGCATCGCCATCATCTATACCATTAACCGCAGCAATAACGAGTGCGCCTTGTTGGGGGGTTGGTGTACCACCGGCTTGTAATAAACCGAGAACTTGAAGCACTTCGTTAGTTAAAGCTACAGAGCCATAACCTTTAGCCAATGCATCTTGATCTATAGTTAAAACCAATAATTCATCTTCAGTCATCTGTCTGAAACCTAGTGGGTTTGAAGGTGTAACAGGTACATCTATAATCCATCTGTTGGAGCCTTCATTAAAAGGTATTGCATATTGGCTGGCCAATGCTTGAGCCTGTGCTGGAGGCACCATTTGTGCAATCAATACTTGGGTGAATATTCCTGCAACAGCTTGAAAAAAACCGGTAAGTTGAGCTGCGGTTGAAGCATCTAATACTAAGGCATTGTTAGGTACTGTTGTAAAATGAGGTAAATCTGTAATATAAGGTACATTGGTTACTACGCCTTTGGCACCACCAGAGGTTAATGTAGAGATTAAGAATTGAAATGTAGAATCGA
Source organism: Gelatiniphilus marinus (assembly GCF_042684345.1). NCBI lineage: Bacteria > Pseudomonadati > Bacteroidota > Flavobacteriia > Flavobacteriales > Flavobacteriaceae > Gelatiniphilus > Gelatiniphilus marinus. Next base: position 100,679 of record NZ_JBHULK010000002.1, read on the forward strand.
AACCAATTCCAGGAGGTCCTGCTGATGGGGTAATTAAGTTGCTGCCGTCTCCACCAGATGTTGCATAGCCCAATACGTCATTGCCACCAATTTCAGATAAGGTAAAAAACGTTGGGTTTTGTGCCATGGCATCGCCTAACATGGTAGCTGTAGGGCTAGAAGCCATTCTTATAAAATAAGGGTTGGCACTTACACCCAAATTGGCAATATTGCCATAGCCATCGAATAATAAATGAAAACTTTTCGCACCAGGAACCCCCATGTTGTTAAAAGGGCCTGTTGGGTTATTAACCAGTAAATCTGTAGTAGATGTAACAGGGCCTATTACAGATGATAATGGAACGGGGCCAGCGCCGCCAAAAACCAATCTTGGGCCAGTTGAAGCCCCTGGGATTTGTGCCCCTCCAACAGCAATGCCTCCAATGTTGTCGTTCATTAAAGGTTGCGAAAATATACCGCCACCTGCTTTTGAGAATTGTTGAGCTAAAATATTAGGGAACGAATTTTCTTGAGCCGCTTTAAACAAAGCACTGTCTGTAAAGCCGGCCGTAAATGAGGCGCCTAAAGCCACATAGTTGGAAAAATCTGCTGTACCAGAGCTAAGTGCGGGTGGTTCTACAATAACTTCTGGCTCTGCATTTGTTCCTTTTAAAATATCTTCGGGTTCGTTACAGGATGAAAAGCCAATTAAGATTAATAATAGCCATATATATTTAGTATTCATAATTGTTTTTATTTTATAAGTTGTTAATTGTCCATGATAGATAGTACATAGATCCTATATGGCCAGTTCCTATGGCCGAGAAATATTCGTCGCCTAAAAGATTGGTTGCGCCTATTTTAAAAGTAGATTTAAAGCTTGGTACCCTTAGGTTTATTTGTGCATCTAGTACGTGGTATTCTGGAATTAAACCGGTTGCAAAAGTGTTTTCCCAGAAATAGTCGTCGCTGAATCTGTAATTAATGTTAAATCCAAAGTTTTTGAATAAATTGGTATTGCCAAACGAAGCTTTGAATTTATGTTCTGGCGTGTTAAAGTTTGTTACAAAGTCTGGAAATGCATCTTGATCAAAGTCTAATTTGGTATAGGTGTAGCTGCCTCCTAAATCGAAGTTTCCTAATACCTTTGTTGATACTCCAATTGAAGCACCGTAGGAGTTAACGTTTGCTTCAGAGTTGGTGTAAGTATTGTAAGTGATATAATCGTTTCTGTTTAAAGCTTCGACTCCTGATGCGTCTCCTGCTGTTCCGTAAAGTGGGGAAATAACATATTGTTGTGATATAAAATCTTTATAACTGTTGTAATAAGCACTAAAGTCTATAATAAGTTTGTTGAATTTTCCTCTATAACCAACTTCAGCAGAAGTTACTTGTTCTGGTTTTACTAAATCTGGGTTGGAAACCAATAAATCACTTTGATTACCAGTAGCTTGGTAGCGTAGTACAGAGTTTTCGCTATAAGAGTTATTATAGGCTGCGGCACCAGTTTGATTGTATGTATTTCCATCATTTGCTGGGTAATCTCTAGAATATCTTTCAAGGTTTTCTGGTGCAGCCCCAACTAGTATGGCACGATTTGCATCTAAGCCAATAAATAAATCTTGAGTGGTTGGGTTTCTAAACCCAGTTTGTACAGAGGCTCTAATGTTGTGGTTTCTATTTACTGTTAAACCCGCAGATATTCTAGGGGATAAAAAGCCATCGAAGAATTTAGATTTATCGTAGCGGATAGACCCTGTTAATTTTAGGTTTAAGTCTTCGCTTAGTGCTAAACTTTTTTGAATTTGGGTATAAATACCATATTCAGAGTAATCAATAGGGCCATTTTCTGGTGTGTCTGTATAAATTGTTCCAAAAGAATTCAAATTATATTGTCTGTAAGACCCACCAACCTGGATATCGGCAAAATCGATTAAGTGGCTAAAGTTGTAATTGGCATCGGCATGATAATATTTAGAGGCATCTTGAAATTTAGACCCTGTTCTTAAATCGGGATCGTTAATGCTTTTATTAAAGGCCGCTTTAAACCCATCGCTCCCTGGTAAAAAGCGACCATCTTCTGCTTGGATTCTGGCTGCTTCGTGGGCTTGTGCATCGGTTCCGCCACCCAATGTGGTTAATACATAAGTGCCTGCATATTCTGCAAACCAGTTTAAGTCTGGTTTCCAAGCTCTGTTAATATTAATACCTGTGAAAACCATATCGTAGGAGTCTCCAGCTTTATCGGCAACTACATAACCTCTTAAAAAGAAATTTTCATTACGTAGTTCTAATTTGTGCTGTTCTTGAAAAAAATTTTCAATATTATATCTATTTAATCCTTGATAGAGCGTGGTTCCTGTTCCTATTTTGCCTACATAAGATATTTCAAAATCATTTTCCCAGGGTCTAAAGTACAATCCCCAGTCGGCTTTAACACTTTTGGCCTCGTAATCGGTTAAATCGCTTTCGCTATATCCAGTTCTGCTAACCCTAACGCTGGGAACCAATGCATTTGCACCGGCAGGTAAATAGGGCTGTCCTGTTGCAGGATTAATTGCAGACTCTAAAGCAAAGGCAACACTTTTTAGGTTTTGGCTTACTTCATCGCCATAGATATTGATTCCATTGTAGTTAAGGTTGGAGGTTCTGGAGCCTCCATCGCTATTTTGATCTACTTCGCTATTGGCAACCCAATCGGTGCCTTTTAGGTAGCCAAAATTAACTTTAGCAGCAAATTTATTGCTGAATTTATGGGCAAGTCTAATACTATAATCTACATATTGGTTGTTTCCGGCAGCCTCTTGAGAGGTAACTCCACCTTTAAGAGAAGCGCTAATTCCTGGGTGGTCAAAAGGATTTTTACTTCGCATAAACAAAATGCCGTTAAATGCATTTGCCCCATATAATGCCGAAGATGCTCCTGGGAGTAGCTCAACGCTTAAAACATCGGTTTCTGTCATGCCTACTAAATTTCCAATAGGGAAGTTTAAAGCAGGGGTAGAGTTATCCATACCATCTACCAATTGCATAAAACGGTTGTTTGCAAAAGCAGAAAAGCCTCTGGTGTTAACAGATTTAAAGGTTAAGCTATTGGTGTGTATATCGACACCTTTTAGGTTTTCCAGCCCATCATAAAAATCAGCCGAAGCCGTGTTTTTAATTTCTTTTAGTCCCAATCGTTCAACGGTTACAGGCGATTCGAAGATTCTTTCTGGAGTACGGGATGCCGAAATTACAACTTCGTCTAGCGATGTACCTTCGTTAAGCACAAAATTGAGTACTTGGTTGTTTGTGGTAACCTCTATGGTAGCAGTGCTAAAGCCAATCATGCTGGCTTGTACAGAAAAAGGTGGGTTTTGGCTTACGTTTAGGTTGAAAGCACCGTCAAAATCTGTTACTGTTCCTGTTGAAGTGCCTGAAACAATAATGTTTGCTCCAGGAAGTGGTTGTCCGTTATCGTCAACAACGGTTCCTGAAATTGCTGTTGTTTGGGCATTAGAGAATGCGCAAAAAAACAACAGTAAAAAGGGGAGAATAGTTTTCATTTACAAGAATTAGTTTAATTATTATTTAGCAATATAAATATATATAAGATGATTTTCATATAAAAATTTAAAAAAATTATGCGCGCATAGCAGTTTTGAAATAAAAACTTGTTGTTTTTTCGCTCTGAGCTAAGCATGTTTTTGTTTGGATAGGTGTTTAGATGGGTTGGCACCTTTTTATTCTACGGTAACCGATTTAGCTAAATTTCGAGGCTGATCTACATTGCAATTGCGCATTACTGCGATATGATACGAGAGGAGCTGTAAGGGAATTGTGGTTAATAGTGGTGAAAAAGCTTCTTCTGATTCCGGTATTTCTATAACATGGTCTGCAATTTCCTTTACGGCAGTATCGCCTTGGGTAACAACAGCGATTATCTTGCCTTTTCTCGATTTAATTTCTTGAATGTTGCTAACTACTTTTTCGTAATGGCCTTTGCTGGTTGCTATAACTATTACGGGCATTCTGTCGTCAATTAACGCTATGGGGCCATGTTTCATTTCTGCCGCGGGGTAGCCTTCGGCGTGTATATAAGAGATTTCTTTTAATTTTAAAGCGCCTTCTAGTGCTACCGGAAAATTATAGCCTCTTCCTAAATATAAACAATTGGGAGATAGTAAATATTGTCTGGCAATGTCTTTTACGTGGTCGTCAACGTTTAATAGCTGTTCTACTTTTTGCGGAATTAATTCTAACTCTCGTAGATATAATCTAAAATCTGAGCTAGACATGGTGCCTTTGGCTCTGGCTAAACGCAGGGCAATAAGCGTTAAAACGGTTATTTGGGTGGTAAACGCTTTAGTTGAAGCCACACCAATCTCAGGCCCTGCATGGGTGTAAGCCCCAGCGTGGGTTTCTCTTGCAATGGAAGAGCCTACAACGTTGCAAACTCCAAACACAAATGCACCTCTGGATTTTGCTAACTTTATGGCGGCCAATGTATCGGCAGTTTCGCCAGATTGCGAGATGGCAATTACCACATCGTTCTCGTTTATTACTGGATTTCTGTACCGAAACTCTGAGGCATATTCTACTTCTACAGGTATTCTGGCAAATTCCTCAAAAATATATTCGGCAACCAATCCGGCATGCCACGAGGTGCCGCAGGCTATTATAATGATGCGATTGGCATTTAAAAAGGTTTTCATGTTATCCTCAACTCCAGCCATTTTTATAATGGCTTCATCGCTTAAAAGCCGGCCTCTATAGGTGTCTCTTATAGCTTTTGGTTGTTCGTGGATTTCCTTGAGCATAAAATGTTCGTAACCCCCTTTTTCTATTTGCTCGAGATTCAATTGAAGTTCTTGTATGTAAGGGGCAACTAACGAATCGTCTTTTATTTTTCTTATTTTTATTTCTTTTCCAAGCCTTATTATGGCCATCTCTTCGTCTTCGAGATAAATTGCGTTTTTTGTGTATTCTATAAACGGAGAGGCATCACTGGCTATAAAAAACTCGTCTTCCCCAATGCCAACTGCAAGAGGGCTGCCAAGTCTAGCAATTACAACTTCTCCGGGTTTGGTTTTATCAAAAACAGCAATGGCATAGGCACCAACAACTTGGTTTAGTGCAATTTGTACAGCTTTGCCAAGTTTTACATTTTCTTTCTTTTTTACGTCTTCAATTAAATTTATGAGTACTTCGGTGTCGGTATCAGATTGAAAGGTGTAGCCTCTGGAAATTAATTCTTTTTTAAGCGCATCGTAATTTTCGATAATACCGTTGTGGATAATGGCTAAATCTCCAGAATTTGAGGCATGTGGATGGGAGTTTACATCGTTTGGAACGCCATGGGTTGCCCATCGGGTATGCCCGATGCCCAAGTTGCCGTTTTGAGTGATTTCTTTTGCTGATTGGTTTTCTAGATCTGAAACCTTTCCTTTGGTTTTAGAGATTTTAAGATCGTTGCCGTCAAATAAGGCTATTCCTGCACTGTCGTAGCCTCTGTATTCTAGTCGTTTAAGTCCTTCAATAATAATGGGGTAAGCTTCTCGGTACCCTAAATATCCTACTATTCCACACATAAGTAATTTGTTTAATTTGGGTTAAATGCCAAAAAAACCTTAAAAAATAAGATGATTTTAGAATTTGTTTGGTTTGATTTATGTGTAGCAAATATGTAAAAAAAATATCAACAAATGCTAAAATAGTACATGAAGTTGATGTTTTATACGATGAAATTCATCGATGCCAATAAAAAAAGGGTTTATTATATGATAAGAACTTGTAAAATGAATTTATAGATTAGGTTTTGTGAAAAATATTTCAAGTTTCATTTTTCTGTTTTCTGGCACGTTTGGGTGGTTGCCGTATAAAATGGTGCCCCGTGGGGATATTACTGCCGTGGCAGGAAGTGCTGTAACGTCGTCGCCGCTGTTTAAAATAGTTGCGGTTTGTAAAATGTTGGTGCTGGGGTTGTAATCTATATTCACATTGGTAGATAGCACTAGCCCTATTTTAGTGTTAGTTGAATCTTTAAGTAATATATTTTTAAGGTGCTCTGTAAGGCGTATTTTGTATTTTGAAATGCCGTTATCGTCTGTTATGCGTTGTCCAAGGCTTATAATTTTAGAGTTTAAAGGGTTTGTTCTGTCTTCTGTAGGATCAAAAAAAGCAAAATCAGTGGTAGGAGCATTGTTTTTTATATCGTAGGCATATATTCTATCAAAAGCACTATAATCATTTCCATTTTCGTCTTTTGGATATGTTTGCATTATTTCATCTTCATAAATAAGAAGGTGTGCTTCGTTGATTAGTTTTTTAAGCGGGTAGTTGCCGTTTACTTGAGGTAAATAATCGCCATTTTCGTCTAATTGTCTGTAGGTTTTTTTAAAGCAATCTAAAGGTGTTCTCATGGTAACTGAGCCATTTTCGTCTGTACATTCTACCATGTCGCCACCAAACAAATCTACAACAGCCATAGAGCCGTTGGTGCCTTTTAAATATAGCTTTTCGTCGCCATTGGTTTTATTGCCATTAATTAAAGCCGTGTTGAAATTGTTAACAAAAGTGTTTAGTCTATTTCCCGTAAGGTTTAAGGTGTACGAATCTTGTAGTTTTTCGCCATCAACAGAAGAGTCTTTAGAGAAATATATAACAATATTGGCTGTTGCTAAATTAAAAAATGTCATACTGCCGTTGCCGTTAATAGCTTCGGCTTTAAAATATAGCCCTCTAAAATAGTCTTTAAAGTTGTTGGCGTTGCTTAATACAGCGTCGTCTTCTAAATCTAGAATTAAAGTTTTCCAATAGTTTGTGTCTAATTTTGCTCTTAAGGCAGGTGCTTGTCTATCAATTACATCTTGGTCGCCTTCGGTTGTTTTTAAAATTATGGTATTGTTGCTTGGAGCGAACTCGTTTAGGGTTAAAATAACATCGCTTTTGTGGTCTTCAAAATTTATGATACTGTTGCCATCGATTGCTGAGTTTGATGAGCTGTTGGCGTTAGAGTAATACATTTGGGTTTGTCCAAACTCTGAGTTTGGGTTAAAATCCCTTAAAAAGTAATTGTTTCTGTAAATGGTTAATTTAACTTTGCCGTTGCCGTAAAGCGAGTCTTTAATGGAGTATTTAGCATTAGTTGTGCCTTCTATCAAGCCATCTTCTTTGCTGTAATAAGGCACTTTTAAAACCACGGAATCTATTACAGGGTTTTCTCCAAAATCTGGGTTAAAAACAGCTGGGGTTACTTGTGTAACAATGCTGGCCGTGGTTAATCCGTAGGCAGGATCGTTAAAGGCTCCAAATAAATGGTTGGGCAAATTGTTTATTTGCAAAGAGTCAAGTTTTTTATTGTAAGCTAAAATCTGGAGGTTTAAGTTATTGGTGTTAAAGTTGGCGTTGTCTTTTCCTAAGACATCGCTATCAATGGTATTAAAATCTTTGTCGCAAGCTATAAACAATGCCATAGCTAATAGGAAAATACTGGAGAATTTAAGGGGCTTAAATATTTTTTTCATTCATTTAAAAATTTATAATGAAGTTTTTTTGCTTTTATTTTAATGCGTATGCGTAGCTTAACTGTTTTTTTGCAAAAGAAACAAAGCTTAGTTGCAAACTTTGGTGTTAAAAAACTCGGTATATGCTTCGCCAAATTCATCTTTGCTTTTATACCCTAAAATAGGCTTGTTTGCCGCTTTTAAATAGGAATCTAATTCTTCAGGAATATCTTCAGACCCTATAATTACGGCATCAGAATAATCAATAGCAACTTTCATTAAGTTATTATATGATGGATCTTCCAGTGTTTTAATGGTTTCTGCGTCTATGTCGTCAAACATAATTTTATTAACCATGTCTTTGTTTAACGCGCCATCGAAACTTTGATTGTACACCGAAGTAACAATTTTACTTTCGTTAAAAAGCGGCTCGTCTTTATAAAATTGTTTTAAATATAAGGGAAGTAATGATGCCAACCAACCATGAACGTGTATAACATCTGGCGCCCAATTTAATTTTTTTACCGTTTCTATAACGCCTTTTGCAAAGAAAATGGCACGCTCGTCGTTATCGGAAAACAACTCGCCGTTTTCGTCGGTTAGAGTGGCTTTTCGCTTAAAATACTCGTCGTTATCAATAAAATAAACTTGAATACGTTCTTTTGGAATAGAGGCTACCTTAATAATTAGTGGCATATCTAAGTCGTTAATCACCAAATTAATTCCTGATAGCCTAATTACCTCGTGCAGTTGATGCCTTCTCTCATTAATGTTGCCGTATCGGGGCATAAAAATTCTTATTTGACCTCCTTGTTGATTTACCAATCTTGGCGCCTCAAAAGACATGGATGAAATCTCTGTTTCGGGTAAATAAGGCACTACTTCAGATGATACGTACAATATCCTCTTATCTTTCATATTTAAGTTTTTGATGTTCTTTTTAGGGCTGCCTTAATTTAGCAGCTTTTGAAAATTCAAAATAAAAAACACGCAAAAATACAAAATTTTATGCAAATTGCCAGTAAAATATTAAGTTTGCAAGCGTTAATTTTTTATTAAATAATGACCGTTTTTTCACAAAAAAAGCAAATTGAAACTGCAGTTGATGCATTAAAAGGCAAACAGCTTAGACATGGTTTTGTGCCAACCATGGGGGCACTGCACCAAGGGCACTTGGCTCTGGTTAAAAAAGCCTTGACTGAGAACGATAAAGTGGTGGTAAGCATTTTTGTTAACCCTACGCAGTTTGACAATAAAGACGATTTAGTTAAATACCCAAGAACCCTAGAGGATGATTTGGCCTTGTTAAAAACAGTTTCAAAAGATAAAATTTTAGTATATGCGCCTACCGTTGATGATGTTTACGAAGGCAATACCGTATCGCAAAGCTTTGATTTTGATGGTTTGGAGTTTGAAATGGAAGGCAAATTTAGAAACGGACATTTTGACGGTGTTGGTACCATAGTAAAACGTCTTTTCGAGATTGTAAAACCACAGCGGGCTTATTTTGGCGAAAAAGATTATCAGCAATTGGCCATCATTGAAAAACTGGTAGATAAGCATAATATACCTGTAAAAATAATTGGTTGCCCCATTTATAGAGAGCCTAATGGTTTAGCTATGAGCTCGCGTAACACACGGTTAAAGCCCCATTATAAAAAAGCTACACCATTTATTTACAAAACCTTAAAAACTGCCAAAGTAAAATTTGGCACAAAAAGTGCAAGTAAAGTAACAGAATGGGTTGAAAACCAGTTTGCTAAACATGAGTTGTTAAAATTAGAATATTTCATTATTGCAGACACCAAAACCCTAAAACCAGTAAAAAGAAAATCCGAAAAAAGAGCATACAGAGCGTTTATAGCCGTATATGCAGACGATATTAGACTTATAGATAATATCGCGTTAAATTAATTATCTTTGCCACATGCAAATTCAAGTCGTAAAATCTAAAATTCACAGAGTTAAATGCACGGGTGCAGAACTCAACTACATAGGCAGCATAACCATTGACGAAGATTTAATGGATGCCGCCAACATAATTCAGGGCGAAAAAGTCCAGATTGTAAATAACGATAATGGCGAACGCTTGGAAACCTATTGTATTCCCGGTCCGCGCAATAGTGGCGAAATCACTTTAAACGGAGCAGCCGCCAGAAAAGTATCGGTTGGCGATACCCTTATTTTAATCACTTATGCTTTTATGGATTTAGAAAAAGCAAAAGTGTTTAAACCTTCATTGGTATTCCCAGACGAGGCCACTAACCTGTTAAAATAAACTTTGAACACCAAAACAAAGAACATACTTAAAACAGCGCTCCCACTAATGCTGGGAGTTTTTTTGGTCTGGTATTCGCTTTCTAAAGTTTCTATTGAAGAGTTGCTGGTTTACGCCAAAAATGCCAATTATACTTGGATTGTTTTAGGTGTGTTTTTAGGGCTTTTAAGCCATTTGTCGCGGGCTTACCGCTGGCGTTTTCAGTTAGAGCCCATGGGTTACAACATTAGGCTTGGCAACAGTATCATGGCTATTTTTGTAACCTATTTAATTAACTACACCGTTCCCAGGGCCGGCGAAGTGGCTAGAGCATCGTTGCTTACAAATTACGAAAGTGTGCCTTTCGAAAAAGGTTTTGGAACCATTGTGTCCGAGCGCATTGCAGATACTCTGGTAATGTTCGCCATTATTGCGATAACCCTTTTTATTGAATTCGATTTCATTTATAATTTTTTAATGCAAACATTCGACCCCTTAAAAATAACAGTAGCTTTAATCGCTGTTGTTGTTTTTATGCTTGTGTTTTTTAGGTACATAACAACAAGCCGCTCTAAATTGGCATTAAAAATAAAAGCTTTTGTAAACGGATTGATTGAGGGCGCTCTAAGTATTTTTAAAATGAAAAAAAAGTGGGCCTTTATTTTCCACACCCTGTTTATTTGGGGCATGTACGTGCTTATGTTTTACGTAACTTCCTTTTCGCTAGAGGCAACCAGCAACTTGCCGCTTGCACCACTGTTAATTGGTTTTATAGCAGCAAGTTTTAGCATTGCGGCAACCAATGGCGGCATTGGCTCTTATCCGTTGGCCATTTACGCCGCATTTTCAATTTTTGGCATTGCTGAAGAGCCCAGTATCGCGTTTGGGTGGATTATGTGGGCATCCCAAACCTTAATGATTATTGTTTTTGGAGGCTTGTCCTTGGTTTTCTTGCCAGTTTACAATACCAAAAAAACTTAATAAACTGTGGCCGCTGGCTAAACCTATTGCTTAACTTTTTGAATTCTTATCGCTTATTTATTACCTTGGCCAGTTAAAACTAAAATTATTTTAAAATGAAGAAAGCCATCATTTTTTCAGCGCTCCTTTTTTGTGCTTTAAACCCTGTTGATGCCCAGGTAAAATACGAAACCTTCGAATCTTCAAAATTAGGGGAAACCCGAGAACTTAAGATACAATTGCCAAGGGGGTATAATGCAAACCAAGAAAAAAAATATCCGTTGTTTGTTGTTTTAGATGGTGATTATTTATTTGAAGCCGTAGCAGGAAACGTAGATTATTACTCGTATTGGGAAGACATGCCCGAGGCCATTGTGGTAGGAGTCAATCAGCTTGAAAAACGTTTCGACGATTGTTTGTATTCAGAGCAAAACTCGTTGCCCATTGAAACTGGTGCCGCTTTTTTCGAGTTTATTGGCATGGAACTCATTCCGTATATAGAAAAAACATACCGAACCGAAAGCTTTAGAGTTGCCGTTGGGCATGGAGAAACCGCAAATTTTATCAATTACTTTTTATTAAAACAGCAACCATTATTTCAAGGATACATCGTAATCAGTCCAGAATTAGCACCAAATATGCTCGATTATATTCCAGAGCAATTGGGCAAATTAGAGTCTAAAATATTCTATTATTTGGCAAACACTAAAAACGACTCGAAGTCAATAAAAAAGACGACATCTGCTTTAAACACAGATATTTCGGCATTAAATACAAAAACTGTTTTTTACAATTTCGATAGCTTTGAAAACGGTTCGCATTATTCGGTTCCGGCACATGCTATACCAAAAGCCATAGAAAGTATTTTTCATGTCTTTCAGCCCATTAGCAAAAAAGAATATAAAGAGGTTATTTTAGAATTAGACGAGTCTCCGGTTGCCTATCTTCAAGAAAAATATAAAATGATAAAAGAATTGTTCGGGATTGAAAAACAAATACTCGTTAACGATTTTAAAGCCATTTCCGCAGCCATAGAAAAGCATGACGATTTTCAGTATTACGAAGCCTTGGGGAAAATGGCCCGTAAAGAATACCCCGATACTTTGTTGGGAAATTATTATTTGGCACGTTTTTACGAAGAAACAGGCGAGCCCAAAAAAGCTATGCGCACTTATCAATCGGCTTATATGTTAGATGAAATTGCAGGCATAACCAAAGATTTAATGCTGGAAAAAGCAGACTTAATAAAGGCGGATTTCGGTTACTAAAAAACAAGGTGTAAACTGGGTATTTAGTTAATTATTATTTAATCAAAACCTTTAATAACCCCATAATTTTTCAACCCAATAACTTAAACAATGGCTAAAGTTAAAACTACTTTTTTTTGTCAGAGCTGCGGCAATCAATTTGCAAAATGGCAGGGCCAATGTACAGCCTGTAAAGCTTGGAACACTATTGTTGAAGAAGTTATTGAAAAACCAGAAAAAAGCGATTGGAAATCGCCAACATCAACTGTAAAGCGGGCATCTGTTCCCTTACGGATTAACGAAATAGACACCTCTAAAGAAGCGCGACTCGATACCTTTGATGCCGAATTCAATCGTGTTTTGGGCGGCGGTATTGTTCCCGGATCTTTAACCCTTTTAGGGGGAGAACCCGGAATTGGGAAAAGTACATTGTTGCTTCAAATTTCATTAAAATTACCGTATAAAACCTTATATGTTTCGGGCGAGGAAAGCCAGAAACAAATAAAAATGCGTGCAGAACGCATCAATCCGAACAACAGCAATTGTTACATTTTAACTGAAACGAAGACTCAAAATATTTTCAAACAAATAGAAGCTTTAGAGCCCGATATAGTTATAATTGATTCTATACAGACTTTACATAGCGATTATATTGAATCCTCTTCGGGAAGCATTTCGCAAATAAAAGAGTGCACAACCGAACTGATTAAATTTGCCAAAGAAACAGCAACACCCGTTTTGTTGATTGGGCATATCACAAAAGACGGCAATATTGCTGGCCCCAAAATATTAGAGCACATGGTCGATACCGTTTTACAGTTTGAAGGAGACCGCAATCATGTATTCAGAATTTTACGCGCCCACAAAAACCGATTTGGCTCCACCAACGAGTTGGGTATATACGAAATGCAAGGTTCTGGGTTGCGGGAAGTTTCTAACCCAAGCGAAATACTTATTTCTAGAAAAGATGAAGAATTAAGTGGAAATGCTGTTGCTGCAACCCTTGAAGGTATGCGCCCATTAATGATTGAGGTGCAAGCCCTGGTAAGTACTGCTGTTTATGGTACTCCACAACGTAGCGCCACAGGGTTTAATGCCAAACGCCTTAACATGTTGTTGGCCGTTTTGGAAAAACGTGCAGGTTTCAGGCTTGGTGCAAAAGATGTGTTTTTAAATATTACCGGAGGCATTACGGTTGATGACCCTGCGATAGATTTGGCCGTAGTGGCTTCTATTTTATCATCAAATGAAGATGTTGCCTTGCAAAAAGATTTTTGCTTTGCGGCCGAAGTGGGTTTGTCTGGAGAAATCCGCCCCGTGCAACGTGTAGAGCAGCGTATTTTAGAGGCCGAAAAACTTGGGTTTTCAACCATATTTGTATCGAAATACAATAAAATTTCACTTAAAAATACTGTTATTAAAATTCAATTGATTTCTAAGATTGAAGATTTAGTTCGGTTTGTTGTTTAGCGTCATTGCGAGGAACGAAGCAGTCTGTTCATTATTTACGTAACTCCAAAGAAGAACGACGTGGTAACCTGCTGTGTTTTATCGTTATTGCGAACACAGTGAAGCAATCTCATGAATTAAGCTATAATTAAACAGATTACCTCGTCATTCGTTCCTCATTCCTCGTAATGACGGACGCTTTGTAATAGATTACCTTAATCAAAATAAAACAACCAACCATCAGATAAATCATGCCATTCAGAATTATTTGCATTTATCAAGTACGCTTTTCGTTTTCCATTGCCAGATTTTAATTGCTTTTCTCTTGCCATGGCTTGATATATATATCTGTAAATTCTTCAAAATAAACTAATTTATCACAATTATGCTTACTTGTAAATCCCTTAAAAGTTTTTGTTTTATGCTGATAAACTCGTTTTAACAAAACACTAGTAACAACTATGTATATTACAGTATTGTTTTTATTAGTCATAAAATACAAATAAGAATTGTTCGTCTTGTAAACACAGTAATTTAACGTCATTGCAAACACAGTGAAGCAATCTCATGAAGAGAACTTGAATTAAACAGATTGCTTCGGCCATTCTTCCCTCCTAATGACAAGTTAAATTATTCAATGTATTGAGTTCTTTTTTACTAAAATTCCTTAAATTCGCGAACTTATAAGATTAAAGAGTAAATGAGCGCAAAATTTCCTGAATATAAAGGACTTGACTTACCAAATATAGCAAACGAGATACTGCAATATTGGCAAGAAAACAACATCTTTCAAAAAAGTGTAACTACAAGAGAAGGTAACAAACCGTACGTGTTTTATGAAGGGCCGCCATCGGCAAACGGGCTTCCGGGAGTACATCATGTTTTGGCGCGTGCCATAAAAGATATTTTTCCGCGTTACAAAACCATGAAGGGTTACCAAGTAAAGCGAAAAGCAGGTTGGGACACCCATGGTTTGCCTATAGAATTGGGTGTTGAAAAAGAGCTTGGTATTACCAAAGAGGATATTGGAAAAACCATTTCGGTTGAAGATTATAACGCCGCTTGCCGTAAAGCGGTAATGCGCTATACCGATGTGTGGAACGACCTAACCGAAAAAATGGGCTATTGGGTAGATATGGACGATCCGTACATTACTTACGAGCCAAAATACATGGAGTCGGTTTGGTGGCTGTTAAAGCAGATTTACAACAAGAATTTGATTTATAAAGGCTATACCATCCAGCCGTATTCGCCAAAAGCAGGAACGGGATTAAGCTCACACGAGCTGAATCAACCCGGTACGTATCAAGATGTAACAGATACAACGGTTGTGGCGCAGTTTAAGGCAAAGCTAGATTCGCTACCAAAGTTTTTACAAAATGAAGGCGATATTCACTTTTTAGCTTGGACCACCACACCGTGGACGTTGCCAAGTAACACCGCGCTTACCGTTGGGCCAAAAATTGATTATGTTTTAGTTGAAACTTTTAATCAATATACATTTAAACCCATAAAAGTAGTATTAGCAAAGTCTTTAGTTGCTAAACAATTTACAGGAAAATATAAGCTAGCTGAAGATAAATCAGAAATTGAGGCCTATAAAAAAGAAGACAAAAAGATTCCTTATAGAATCATTGCTGAATGTATAGGCAAAGATTTGGTAGGCATCACTTACGAGCAACTTTTACCGTTTGCATTGCCAAGCAACAATCCAGAAAATGCATTTCGGGTTATTTCTGGCGATTTTGTAACCACAGAAGATGGTACAGGAATTGTACACACCGCACCAACTTTTGGAGCCGATGATGCTTTGGTTGCAAAACAAGCCACACCAGAAGTGCCGCCCATGTTGGTAAAAGATGAAAATGGCAACTTGGTGCCCTTGGTAGATTTACAAGGGCGTTTCCGTCCGGAAATGGGCGAATATGCTGGCAAGTATGTGAAAAACGAATATTATAATGATGGTGAAGCCCCAGAGCGATCTGTAGATGTGGAACTTGCCATTCAATTAAAAACAGAAAACAAAGCCTTTAAGGTTGAAAAATATAAACACAGTTACCCAAACTGCTGGCGTACCGATAAACCCATTTTATATTATCCGTTAGATTCTTGGTTTATAAAGATTACCGATGTTAAGGACAGAATGTTTGAACTTAACGAAACCATAAACTGGAAACCAAAATCTACTGGAACTGGGCGTTTTGGTAATTGGTTGGCCAATGCAAACGATTGGAATTTATCGCGTTCTCGTTACTGGGGAATCCCATTACCAATTTGGAGAACAGAAGATGGTAAAGAAGAAATTTGTATAGGTTCTGTTGAAGAATTAAAAAATGAAATGACAAAAGCTGTTGAAGCAGGAGTACTTTCAAAAGATATATTCGAAGATTTTGAAGTCGGAAACAACTCTGAAGAAAACTATGCTAAAATAGATTTGCATAAAAATATAGTTGATGAGATTGTATTAGTATCAGAATCTGGGCAAAAAATGTTCCGCGAAAGCGATTTAATAGATGTTTGGTTCGATTCCGGAAGTATGCCTTATGCACAATGGCATTATCCGTTTGAAAATAACGATTTAATTGATAAAGGAACAACATTTCCTGCCGATTTTATAGCAGAAGGTGTCGATCAAACCCGAGGTTGGTTTTATACATTACACGCCATAGCGGCTATGGTTTTCGATTCTGTGGCATACAAAAATGTGGTATCCAACGGATTGGTGTTGGATAAAAACGGACAAAAAATGTCTAAGCGTTTGGGTAATGCCGTCGATCCGTTTAAAACCTTGGCAGATTATGGTGCCGATGCCACACGTTGGTACATGATAAGCAATGCCAACCCGTGGGACAATTTAAAATTTGATTTAGAAGGGGTAGAGGAAGTGAAACGTAAATTCTTCGGAACACTTTACAACACCTATTCCTTTTTTAGCTTGTACAGCAATTTAGATGGCTTTAGTTATTCTGAAGCAGATATTCCATTAGCCCAACGCCCGGAAATAGACCGCTGGATATTATCTGAATTGCACACGCTAATACAAAAAGTAGATGCTTTTTATGCCGATTACGAGCCCACAAAAGCCACACGCGCCATATCTAACTTTACGCAAGATTACCTAAGCAACTGGTTTGTACGCCTAAGCCGCAGACGTTTTTGGAAAGGCGATTACCAACCCGATAAAATTTCGGCTTACCAAACGCTTTATACCTGCATGGAAACCATAGCGAAATTAAGCGCACCAATTGCCCCTTTTTTTATGGACAGGTTGTACCTAGATTTAAATTCGGTATCTAAAAAAGAATCTTACCAAAGCGTACACTTATCAGAATTCCCAAAATTCAACCCAAATTTTGTTGATAAAAGTTTAGAGCGCAAAATGGAAGCTGCCCAAACAATATCATCATTGGTATTATCGTTAAGAGCCAAGGAGAAGATTAAAGTAAGGCAACCGCTTCAAAAAATAATGATTCCGGTTGATAGTGAACAGCAAAAAGAAGAGATTTTAGCCGTTGCGGGATTAATAAAACACGAAGTAAACGTAAAGGAAATAGAACTTTTAGAAGATGCTTCAGATATTCTGGTTAAACACATAAAACCTAATTTTAAAACCCTAGGCCCGCGCTTTGGTAAAGACATGAAAGCCATTGCCAATGCCGTATTTAATTTTTCGGCAGAAGATATTAACAATATCGAACAAAATGGCAATTTAAAGCTTGAAGTTAACGGAAAAATGATTATTTTAGAACGGGCAGACGTAGAGATTTCGTCGCAGGATATTGAAGGATGGCTGGTTGCTAACGAAGGCGCATTAACAGTAGCTTTAGATGTTACATTAACTGACGATTTGAGAAGAGAAGGTGTGGCCAGAGAGCTGATAAACCGAATTCAAAATTTAAGAAAAGACTCTGGTTTTGAAGTAACGGACCGAATTGATGTAAGGCTCCAAAAAGATGTTAATATTGAAAATGCTGTAAAGCACAATTTAAATTATATTAAAACTGAAACCTTAACCGAAAAATTAGAAATTATGGACCTAGTGGATAATGGTATAGAAATTGTCTTTGATGATGTAAGTACCAAATTATCTATTAAAAAACATTAAGATTATGAATGCAGACACAGTAAGATATTCAGACAAAGATTTAGCTGAGTTTAAAGGCCTTATTTTAGAAAAAATCGATAAAGCCAAGCACGACCTAGAGCTTATTAAGAGTGCCTATATGAACGACCATAACAATGGTACCGAAGATACAGCACCACAATTTAAAGCTTTTGATGAAGGTAGTGCCGTAATGAGTAAAGAGTCTAATTCGCAATTGGCCATTCGCCAAGAAAAATTTATTCGCGACTTAAAAAACGCGCTAATTAGAATTGAAAACAAAACCTATGGCGTATGCAGGGTTACCGGCAAATTAATTAATAAAGAACGCCTAAAGTTAGTGCCTCATGCTACATTAAGTATTGAAGCTAAAAATATGCAGCAATAATAAAGCTTATAGCATTTTTAAAACGTCTCGTTTATATAATTCGAGACGTTTTTTATTAAAAAACATTTATGTCGCTTAAAAACCCCATACTGCTTATCGTTCTGGTTTTGCTATTAGACCAGATTAGTAAAATTTATATAAAAACCCATTTTGCACTTCAAGATAACGTTGAGGTTTTTAAGTGGTTTAAAATATATTTTATTGAAAACGATGGTATGGCTTGGGGCACAAAAATAAGCGATTTTATAAATATTCCGGACCGTACAGCAAAAGTAGCCCTAACCTTATTTAGGATAGTAGCTATTTTTGGAATAGGTTATTGGCTCTACGATGCAGTAAAACAACAAAGTCCTAAAGTGTTGGTATTGGCAATTGCTCTCATTTTTGCAGGTGCCATGGGCAATATTATAGATTCGGTATTTTATGGAGTTTTGTTTGATGATAGCCACGGACAAGTCGCTGCATTTTTGCCAGAAACCGGTGGTTACGATGCGCTTTTACACGGTAAAGTAGTCGATATGCTGTACTTGCCCATATGGAAAGGCTATTTACCAGAATGGCTACCATTTTTTGGAGGCGATTATTTTACGTTTTTCGAACCTGTTTTTAATATCGCCGATATGGCAATAAGCACAGGATTTATTATGCTTATTGTTTTTAATAAGAAAGCGTTTCAGAAAAAAGAGTCTCAAAATTAAATTATTTGTAAGTAAGTATTTTTCTACTTCAAGTGGATTTGTTATATTTAATCTTTAATAAATATTCTTATAAATCCTCAAATAATGAATAGAAAGCTTCTCTTTTTAATTACATTTCTATTATTCAATTCAACCCCTATTTTAGCCCAAAACACCTTCGGTATTGTTTTTCCTAAAACTGAAAATGAGCGCAATCAAAAGTGCAAACAATGTTTTCAGTTATTCAGCCAAAAACCTAAAGAAGTAAAATTTTCAGTAAAACGAGAAGGCATAAATTTATATTTTTATGTAAACGATAAAAAATGGTTTAATCAACTCTTTAAAAATGCTGGCGACGGACTAGCTGTTGATGTTGTTGCTAAAGACAGATATAATTGCGAGTTGGAATCTGCCAAAAAAACTCAAATTAAAGGGCAACTTTTAAAACCTGTTTATGCTTCAAAATTAAAAAGTTTACTTAAGCCCAATGGTGAAAATAAATACCGTGTTCATGTGGGGAGAATATCTGAAACTTTAACAAAAAAGGAATTAGAATACAACATCTTATTTTTAAGCAATAAAAATTTATGTCAATACTATACAATTTATGATTTGGAATCGTACCCTTGGGATTTATTGGATATGGGCATGTATTTAGATTCTTTAACTTACGATTCAAAAAAAATAAAAGCCACAGCCAAAGAAGGTTACATTCTTAGAAACAAAACCTTAAAGTTTAAAATTCCTTTTGAAAAAAATAAATCTGAATATTCTCAAGATGATATAAAACCTATTTACGATTCATTGCGATTAACAGATTTTAATATTAAAACCATAAATATAAAGGCTTACTCATCAGTTGAAGGGAGTTTGCAACGTAACATAAAATTGCAAGAACAACGCGCCAATAGTATTGTTGCTGCTTTACAAACATTTCAAAAACCAACAATAAAAACGCAGGTTTCATCATCTGAAAATTGGGTGGAATTTTTAAATGATATTAAAGGGACTAAGCATGAAAATTTAATTGATTTACCAAAATATCAAATTAAAGAAAAACTTGTTGGCGCACTTTCAAAAGACCTTGAACCTATTTTGCAGCACCACAGAAAGGCAGTATTAGAACTGGAATTAGAAAAAAAAGATAAGTATAAAACCATGTCTGCAAACCAATTGTTAACTAAATTTAATTCGGCAATTAGTTCAGCACAATTAGACGATGCCAACGACATTCAAAACTCTATTTTTAAAAAACTGAAGAACAAAGAAATTTCACCAGATTTTTTACAAAAAATGCAAATACCCAAACAAGCTAAGTTTGCTAAAATTCTCAATAAAAACTCGGCGTTTAAATATATGTTAAATGTTAGGCAAGCTTTAATTGTTTTAAACCAACTACAATCTCTTGAAAAACTAGTGCCAAAAAACGGCGAAGTAAAGTATAATATAGCGGCTATTAAAATAAAATTATGGCGTTTTAAGGCTATTGATATTAATGAAGCTAAGCTTAAAAACCAAATTAGCGCTTTAAAAAACTACGGGATTCATAGCTCGTTAATATCTAGAATGATGGTAAATTTCCACATTATTAAAGCGGAAAACTTAATGCAAAAAAGAGACTATGCAAACAAAGATAAATCGGTAAATTATATAAAAAGCAACTATAAAAAGTTTCCATTATCAGATTACGATTATTTAAGTTTAGCACAATTTTTTAGTTATTATGCTAATATTGATATGGCTGTCGGGTTATTGGAAAACAAAGCAAAAAGTATAGATATTGATGAAGATTTACTGTTCTACTACCTAAACCTAACGCTAGTAAACAAGGCGCTAACCCAAGATCCAGATTACAGAACCATTATGCTTAATGCCATTAACATGAACAAAACCCGTTTTTGCAACCTGTTTAATGCCGTTGAAGATGGCGGTGTTACGTTTCAGTTATTAGAAGACGAATATTTACAAGAAACCTATTGCGAGAATTGTAAAGACTAATGTTTATAAGCCATATCAGGCATCACTAATTCCAATATCGCCGATGTGGCCATAGGCAAGGGCTTTAAAATGCTTATTGTTTTTAATAAGAAGGTTTTTCCTAATATCTAAACTTAATTAGGTTTATTTTAATGTAAGTCTTTTTTTTATGTATGTGGGATTTGTTATATTTATCTCCTTATTAAACTCTCAAACCAATAAGCTCTCAAGACATGAAAGGTTACTACCTGTTATTAATCGCTAGCCTCTTATTTATTACAAAAACTGCTTTCTCTCAAAACACATTTGACATTATCATCAATGCTAAAGATAGAGATAAAAAATGTAAAGCCTGTAATTACGCGTTTCGCCAAAAACCCAAAGAAGTCAGGTATTCAATTAGTAGGGAGAACAACGATCTTTTTTTTGAGATTAACGATGTAGATTGGTTCCATCTCGTGTTTAAAAACCCAAACGATGGTATCTCCTTAGATATTGTTTTAAAAGACAGGTACGATTGTGGCAACACAACTAAAAGCAAAACCCAAATAAAAGGCTTGTTGCTTAAACCCGTTTACGCCCAAGAACTAAAAAACGGTTTACTGCACCATAGCGGCAATGTATATAGGGTAAAAGTAGGTGAAGTGCCCCGTAAGCTACGCGATTACAATTTAGAGTACAATATTTTATTTATAGGTAACAATAACCTTTGCCAGTATTATGTAACTTACGATTTGGATTACTATGCTTGGGATTTGCTGGACATGGGCATGTATCTGGATCAATTAACCTATAATGTAAAACAGATAAAGGCATTTAATACCGAAAGCTATTCCATCAGGAATAAAAAATTAAAATTTATAATTCCTTTTAAAAAAAACAAAACCAATTATTCTAAAGCATTAATAAAACCTATTTATGATTCGTTAAGTTTAACAGATTTCGAAATTAAAACCCTAAAGATTAAGGCGTACTCGTCTATTGAAGGCATAACCAAACGCAATATCGAATTGCAAGAAAGGCGTGCCAATAGTATAGTTGAGGCATTGCAGGCTTATCAAAAGCCAACCATAAAAACCAATGTTTCCGCCTCGGAGAACTGGGTTGAGTTTTTCAACGATATAAAAGGCACCAAATACGAATACCTTAAGTCTCAAAACAAAAACCAAGTTAGAAAAAGCATAGCAGGGGCTGTCTCTAGAGAGATGGAGCCTATTTTAAAAAACCACAGAAAGGCCGTTGTAGAATTAGAGCTGGAAAAGAAAGAAAAAAGCAAAGGACAATCTGTAAACCGGCTTTTGGCAGAATTTAACAGGGCCATTGCCCAAGACGATATTGAAAAGGCAAAAATAATTCAAAATTCAATTTTCCAAAAGGTTAAAACAAGAGCGGCTTCTTCTGCGATTTTGCATAAAATGAAAGTGCCACAAGAAGCTAAATATGCCAAAATAATAAATAAAAACGCTGCTTACCGATATATTTTAGATAAAAAAGAAGCGCTAATTGTGCACGGCGAATTGCTCGATCTTAAAAAATTGGCACCCCGTGATATTGAATTGCAGTACAATATATTAGCAATCGAAATTATGCTTTGGCGGTATAATGCCATAGATATCCAGGAGTCTAAACTCATTAAAAAAATAAATAATTTGAAAAAAGGCGGCATACCTAAACCGCTTATTTCTAGGATGAAGGTAAATTTCCATATGGTTATTGCCGATAAGTTTATGAAAAACAGGGATTTTGATAACAAAGACAAATCGGTTGAATATGTAAATAGAAATTATAAAAAGTTCCCATTATCAGATTATGATTTTTCCAGTTTGGCCCAGTTTTACAGTATTTATGCAAATTCTAACTTAGCGGTAAAACTACTAGAAAGAAAGGCAAGAACCATTGATATTGATGAAGATTTACTGTTCTATTACCTAAACCTAACGCTAGTAAACAAGTCGCTAACCCAAGATCCAGATTACAGAACCATTATGCTTAATGCCATTAACATGAACAAAACCCGTTTTTGCAACCTGTTTAATGCCGTTGAAGATGGCGGTGTTACGTTTCAGTTATTAGAAGACGAATATATACGAGAAACCTATTGCGAGAATTGTAATGACTAAAACCGGTAAATAGCTTTGGGCGTTACACAATAATCCATTTTGATATCGCCTTCGTAAACACCTTCAATTTTGTATTCAGCTTCAAAAAGGGACAAACCAATTTTAATGGTTTCCGGTTTGCAGTTGGCCAAAAAACTATCGTAAAACCCTTTGCCGTAACCTACGCGATTTCCTTGTTTATCGAATGCTAAAAGTGGCACAAAAACCACATCAATTTTTTTGTCGTCAATTTCTATACCATCAACAGGTTCCGGAATGCCCCAAGCACTTTTCTTAATTACCGTATTATCGGTCAATAAAAAATGGATTAAAGACGTGTCTTTAAATTTACATTTAGAGATTACAATGTTTTTGTCTTTCCCCGAAAGAATGTTTAAAATATAATCGGTGTTAATTTCTTTAAATTCTTCAATCGATAAAAATATATGGTAAAAAGCATGCTCCCATATAGGCAGCTTAAGTGTTTGGTTGGCAATAGCCATACTTAAACTATCAATCTGTTTAAGCGATAAATCTTCGCGAAGCGCTTTATACTTTATACGTAATGCTGGTTTGTCCATACTTGATTAATTTGAATTGAGAGCTGCCTGTTTTAGCGTATTAATTTTTTGGTAATATGAAAAAGCGCATCACCTTGATAAACCACCGGCGATTCGTTTACGTTAATAATATACCCAGAATAATCAGCTTTAACAAAATAATTCATCTTGCCGTAGGGATCGGTTATATTACCTAACAAATCACCTTTTTCAACTTTGGCATTAATTTTAACAGACGCTTTGAACATGCCCGATAACTTAGCCCGAATCCATTTGCTTTCCTCTATAAAAACACAATCTTTTTTAGGTGTAGATACTTTAAACTTCGAGCTTAACATACCTAAATAAAACAGTATGCGCTTAGCGCCGTTAACACCTGTATTGGTTACAATATTGTCTATGTGAAACGATTTACCGCCTTCAAAAAGCAGCAAAGGCTTTCCTAATTTATTACAGACAGTTCTAAACGATTTATTTAAGTTTTTTGAGTATAAAACAAAGGGTGCGCCAAAAACCTTAGCTAAGCCACGAAGTTGTTGGTTGTGTTTTACAATGCGTAATTGAGGCGCATTAAAACGACCGGAACTGCCCGTATGGAAATCTATAATATAATCTGCATGCGGCACAATTTCTGTTATGAGTTTGTGGGCTACCCTACTGGCCAACGACCCGTTTTTTGACCCTGGGAATACCCGGTTTAAATCGCGTCCATCGGGGAATTCCCGTTTTAAATTTATAAACCCGAAAATATTGATAATGGGCATGCAAATAACAGTACCAGACTTTGGTTTGTTAATGCCTTTGGCAATAAGCTGCCTTACAATTTCAACACCATTTACTTCATCGCCATGTATGCCGGCCGTAAATAAAACCGTTGGCCCGGGTTTTTTTGAGCGTTCTATAATAATGGGCACATTAATTGCCGATGCCGTGTGTAGGTTAGCAACATCAAAATTTACTTCTTTGCGTTCTCCCAGTTTTATTTGTTCGCCTAAAATGTTAAGTATATTGGTTTCGGTATTCATAAATTAAATATCTATTATTAAAACAAATTAGCGTCTGTTTCGTTCAATAAAAGTTATAATAGATTTGGCAATGTTGCGTCCGGTAGCGCCTTCAATACCCTCTAAACCAGGTGTTGAGTTCACTTCTAAAAGCAATGGCCCGCGTGCCGATTGCAACATATCAACCCCACAAACCGGAAGCTTTAAAGCCTTAGAGGCATTCATGGCCAATTTAAGCTCGTCGTGGTCCAGTTTTATAATATTTGCCGATCCGCCACGGTGTAAATTAGACCTAAACTCGCCTTCCTTTCCTTGGCGCTTCATCGCACCAACCACTTGTCCGTCAACCAACAACGCCCTTATATCGGCACCTTTGGCCTCTTTAATAAATTCCTGAACAATAACACGGGCCTGCAAGCCATTAAAGGCCTCTAAAACCGATTCGGCCGCATTTTTGGTTTCGGCCAATACCACACCCAAACCCTGCGTACCTTCCAGTAATTTTATAATTACCGGCGTACCTCCAACATGTTCTATAACCTCTTCCACATCGCGCGAGTAATTGGTAAAAACGGTTTTTGGCATACCAATTCCCGCTTTACTTAAGCGTTGTAAACTTCGCAGTTTATCCCTGGAGCGCTGTATGGCATCAGAGGTTACAATGGTAAACACACCCATTTCCTCAAATTGTCGCACCACGGCGCATCCATAAAAGGTTACCGAAGCACCAATTCTTGGTATTATCGCATCAACATAATCCAAATATCTGTCCTTATAATATATGGTGGGTTTTTCGCGCTCTATTATAATATCGCATTTCAAAGGATCAATCACTTCAACTTTATGCCCGCGCTTTTCGCCTTCTTCAACCAAACGTTGGGTCGAGTATAAATGCACATTTCTAGAGAGTATTACTATATTCATTCTACTTTTTTAAATTAAAGGACACATTTTCAACATCCACATCCACCAAAAATTTGCGTTTTAAAAACTGTCTCCCAATAAGCACCGGGAACTTCATGTCCTCGCGCGTGCTTAAAGTTAAGTTAATCTTGTAACACTTTCCAAAAAATATAACTTCCGACTTTATTTTATACCTATTTTCCTTAAAACCATTACTGCTTTTTACATTGGTGCGCCAAAACTCATTAAACACAATTTCGGTTTTACCAAAGTTTTTGTGCACCTCGCTGTTAAAAATACATCGCAGGCTTTCGCCCTCTTCAATAATCTCGGAGCAATGTATCGCCGATGTGTAAGCACCGGTATCAATTTTTACATCAATATTGTGCAAGCCCAGTTTCGGGAAATCTACAATATCTGTACGTCCTATAATTTTTTTGGTCATTTTTTTATTTATAATTTGGGCGTTACCTAAAGGTCGGGCTTTCCGTTTCAAGTCCTCGCTCGTGCCTCGCTGTGGGCTTTCCTCTGCAATCCCTAACGCGGGTTAGTCCGCGGTTTTCAGTGCTCAATCGTAAGTTAAAACCTTGTTTGTCATCGCAATAACTTCAATCAACTATCAACCGTCTTTTGTTATTTAAATTTTTTAAAAAGTGGCGCAAGGTAGTAAATTAGTTATTCCAAAAAACCATTTTACATTAAAAGTTTAACACATTTATATAATTGTATTTTCAGTCCTAAAAAATTAAAATAATTACCTTTGGGAAAATGAGTAAACCTACACTAGACATACAATTAAAAACCTTACCAAATGCTCCCGGTGTGTATCAATATTTTGATGCCGATGGCACCATTATTTACGTAGGAAAGGCCAAAAACCTAAAAAAAAGGGTCAGTTCCTATTTTACCAAAACACACGACAATGGCAAAACCCGAGTACTGGTAAAAAAAATAGCCAACATAAAACACATTGTGGTCGATACCGAAACCGATGCTTTATTGCTCGAAAACAACCTGATTAAAAAACACAAACCACGCTACAATGTGCTGCTGAAAGACGACAAATCGTACCCGTGGATTTGCATAAAAAAAGAGCGTTTTCCCAGAGTGTTTTCAACCCGACGCGTATTTAAAGATGGTGGCGAATATTTTGGTCCCTACACCAGCATGAAAACCGTTTCAACACTGTTGGATTTAATAAAAGGCCTCTATAATTTACGCACGTGCAGCTATCATTTATCCGAAGAAAAAATACAAGCCGGCAAATATAAAGTCTGTTTAGAATACCATTTAGGGAACTGCAAAGGCGCTTGTGAAGGTTTGGAAACCGAGGCCGAATACAACGAAAACATAAAAGCCATTCGAGAAATTTTAAAAGGAAATTTTAAAGATTCATTACAGCAATTTCGAGTGCAAATGAAACAATTTGCTAAAAAAATGCAATTTGAAGACGCTCAAAAAATAAAAGAAAAAATAGAGGTACTGGAAAATTACCAAGCAAAATCCACCATTGTAAATCCTAAAATTAGCAATGTTGATGTGTTTTCCATAATGAGCGACGAGAGTTACGGTTATATCAATTTTCTGCAACTGTCTTACGGCTCCATCATCCGGTCGCACACCTTGGAAATTAAAAAGAAATTGGACGAAACCGACCAGCAGCTTTTAGAATTGGCCATTACCGAAATACGGCAACGTTTCCATTCAAAATCAAAAGAAATTTATGTACCTTTTAAAGTGAATTTGGGCGAGGCTGTTAAAGTTACCGTGCCAAAATTGGGCGATAAAAAACACATATTGGATTTATCGTTGCGCAACGCCAAATACTTTAGAATGGAGCGTTTTAAACAAGATAAAATCGTAGATCCCGATAGGCACGTAAACCGGATTATGGCACAAATGAAAGCCGATTTACGATTATCTGAAGAACCGCGGCACATCGAGTGTTTCGATAATAGCAACATTCAAGGCACACATCCCGTGGCGGCTTGTGTGGTTTTTAAAAACGGAAAACCCAGTAAAAAAGATTACCGTCATTTTAACATAAAAACCGTTGAAGGCCCAGACGATTTCGCATCGATGGAAGAAGTGGTGTATCGGCGGTACAAACGCTTGTTGGACGAAAACCAACCCTTGCCACAGCTAATTATTATTGATGGCGGAAAAGGGCAACTCTCGTCGTCATTAAAAAGTTTGGATGCTTTAAATTTAAGAGGGAAAATAGCGATTATCGGCATTGCAAAACGTTTGGAAGAATTATTTTATCCAGACGATCCAATTCCCTTATATTTAGATAAAAAAAGCGAAACCCTAAAAATTATACAGCAACTGCGTAACGAAGCGCACCGTTTTGGTATCGAACACCATAGAAACAAACGCAGTAAAACCGCATTAAATACAGAGCTTGAAACCATTGCTGGCATTGGCGAAAAAACGGTTGTCGAGCTATTAAGGCATTTTAAATCGGCTAAACGGGTTGCCAATGCCAAATTGGACGAGTTGGAAGCTGTGGTTGGCGTGTCGCGGGCAGAGAAGGTTTATAATTATTATAATGGGAAGTAAAATTTTAAAAATAATAATTCTAGTTTTATTAGTCCAGAGTTGTGCTACATTTCAAAAAGATGTTACTAATCCAGGTTTTTTAACTGAGAGCAGTCTCGATAAATTAAATGGAAAATATGAAGCAACAAATATTAATTTTGATAGTATTAAAAAGAAACGATGGGAGCATAATAATTTCCTAAGAGAAATAGATCGAAAGCTTTTAAAAGACACATTAAAATTAGACACATTAAAAAGGTATCATTTTGAATTAAAATGCCTCAACCATAAAAGTATTAAAATTAGTTATCTGGAAAATGATAAGGTTTTTAGAGAAAGAACTTTAAAAGGAAAGTTTAAAAAAGATGGATATTTCTATCTGAAAAATAAAAACACAGGATTTTTGTTGATACCATATCTATTTGGGGCAATCGATATAAAAAGAACTCGAATAACACTATCAACGAACGAAAATTTAATTTTTGATGCTTCTAACCATAGGTCTGGTGCAGCATTATTATTCGTTTTTTTAGATGGAAGAACTTGGAAGTACAGAGATGAATATAAGAAACTGAAATAAAAAGAACGATAACAAACCTCTAAACAGCTAACGTTCGTTTGCAACGAGTGCTTACAAAAAAAATCAAACCGCCACACGTTACAAACGAGCGGTATCGTAGCAAAAAATTAAAAACACAATCAATAACTTGAATAAAAAAACAACTATATTATTTATAAACCTTGTCATTTCGACGAAAGGAGAAATCCCATAATCAATAGGCATAATGAGATGTCTCAATCGTGCCTCATTTCGACATGACAAAAAGAAACAAAACTTGAACAAAACAGCAATCATATTAGCCCTACTTCTAATCGCTTTGTTTTCCGCGAAAGCGCAAACCAAAGGCACCAAAAAGCACGATGTAAAAGTTGGTTTGGTGTTAAGTGGCGGTGGCGCAAAAGGGCTCGCACATATTGGCGTACTTAAAGTTATAGATAGTTTGGGCGTTAAAATAGACTATGTTGCCGGTACAAGTATGGGTGCAATTATTGGGGCGTTGTACGCCTCGGGGTATTCTGGAAACCAATTGGATTCCATTTTTAATGAAGTAGATTTCGATAACATTATAAGCGACGATTTACCGCGCTCTTCCAAAGCCTTTTACGAACGCAATAACTCTGAGAGATATGCCATAACCTTGCCCTTCGATAAGTTTAAAATTAAATTTCCGTCTGCACTTTCAAGAGGGCAAAATACTTACAGTTTGCTCTCTAAATTAACATTGCATGTAAGTGATATTAACGATTTTAGCAAACTGCCCATTCCGTTTTTCTGTATTGGTACAAATATTGAAACTGGCGAAGCTGTTATGCTGGATCAAGGCAACTTAACCCAATCTGTAATGGCAAGCGGCGCGTTTCCGTCCTTATTTCAACCTGTAATCATAAACAATCAAGTGTTAATCGATGGTGGAGTGGTAAACAATTACCCCATTGACGAGCTCAAAGCTAAAGGCATGGACATAATTATTGGCGTTGATGTGCAAGATGGCTTAAGTACTAGAGAAGAATTAATATCTGCCCCCGATGTGTTGCTGCAAATAAACAATTTTAGAACCATTAGCGACATGAAAAAAAAGGTTCCGAAAACCGATATTTACATTAAACCAGATATTGCAGGCTTTACGGTGGTGTCTTTTAGCGAGGGCGAAAAAATTATAAAACGGGGCATAACCGCAGCACAAGCAAAAGCCTACGCCTTAAAAGATTTGGCTAAATACGACAGCAATAAACCAAAGTTCAAGGTAAAACTGCATACACAAGATTCCATTAGGATAAATTCGGTTGCGCTTTCCGGAAACGAAAAATACACACGAGCTTATATTTTGGGAAAACTAAGGTTGAAATTGAACGAAAAAATAACGTTTAAAGACTTTTACAAAGGCGTTAACAACCTTATAGCGACCAATAATTTTGATGCGTTTCAGTACCAATTTAGCAAATCGATGTATAACGATGGGTACGATTTAAGCGCAACCGTTAAAGAAACCCATATTACTACCTTTTTAAAATTAGGACTGCATTACGATAATTTATACAAAAGCGCAGCACTGGTTAATGTTACCAAAAAAAGATTGTTTTTTGATAACGATATGGCATCTTTAGATTTGGTTTTTGGTGATAACGTGCGCTACAAATTCGAGTATTTAATCGATAAAGGATTTTATTGGAGCATAGGTTTTAGGTCGCGGTTTAATCAATTTCATAAAAACGTAAATGCCCAATTGTTTTTTGATGACAACCAAATTGCAACCACGGGGCTAAACAAAATAGATATCGATTTTCAAGACCAGACCAACCAGTTTTATTTGCAAACACTCATAAAAAAAGATTTTGCCTTTAGCATTGGCGCAGAACACAAACGTTTAGAAATAAAATCTGAAACCGTAACAACAAACAATAACGAATTCGTTTTCGAAAACACCGACTATTTTAGCGTTTTCGGCACCTTAAAACTAGATACCTTCGATAATAAATACTTTCCCAAACACGGGGTGTATTTTAATGGCGATTTGCACATGTATTTGTTAGCTTCAAATTTTAACGGAGACTTTGACGATTTCTCGATAGCCAAAGCCGATATGGGATATGCCTTTAGTGTATCAGATAAATTGGCGTTTAATTTAAAAACCAGCGGCGGTTTTAAAATAGGCGACAAATCAACCCAATCCCTAGATTTTGCCCTTGGCGGATATGGCAATAATTTTGTCAATAATTTTATGCCATTTTTAGGTTACGATTTTGTGTCTCTAACAGGAAATAGTTTCGTTAAAGCAACCTTAAGCGCCAATTACCAACTGTTTAAAAATCAATACATAACTTTTGAAGGCAATTGGGCCAATGTTGACGACGATATTTTCGATACAGGAGAGTGGTTAACGCTACCAGACTACCGCGGCTATGCATTGGGTTACGCCATAGATACCTTTATTGGGCCCATACAGGCCAAGTATAGCTATTCGCCCGAAGCCAAACAGGGCGTTTGGTTTTTTAACCTCGGGTTTTGGTTTTAAACAGGTTTTTTAAAGTCGTTGTTTTTTACGAAATTTGTAACAGTATGAATATTTTTTGGAAAGACTTATTGTTATTTCTACACTATCTCATCAAGAGAAATCCTGAGTGAGAGTGCATTGTTATTCCTGCTACCTGTGCCAAACTTGTTTCAGTAAGGCAGGAATCTTTATAAATTCATTATCTTTATTTGAGTTTTCGTTATAAAGCCTTATAGCTTTTTACTTTTTATATTCAACATTTAATATTAAAAAACATGCCTTTTTATCATAAACTGGGAAACATTCCGCATAAGCGCCACACCCAATTCAAAAAACCAAACGGCAGCTTGTATTACGAGCAGCTTTTTGGCACCATTGGGTTCGATGGCATGTCCACAAACAGCTACCACGAGCAGCGCCCCACACAGGTAAAGGAAATAAAAAAACAATACAGTGTGGCGCCAAAAATAGCGCTAAAGAACAATTTAAAATCGTATCGTCTAAAAGGCTTTCAAGTAAAACCCGAAGATGATTTTTTAAAAAGCCGAAAAACCATATTAATCAATAGCGATTGCGCCATTATTTTGGCAGCACCAAAACAATCCACACAAGATTATTTTTATAAAAACACCGATGCCGACGAGCTTATTTTCATCCACAGAGGCACCGGCAAATTACGTACCATGTTGGGAAATCTCGATTTTAAATACGGCGATTACTTGTTGGTTCCACGAGGCATTATTTACAAAATAGATTTCTATACCGAAGATAACCGACTGTTTATTGTCGAGTCCCGTCGCCCCATTTACACCCCAAAACGCTACCGCAATTGGTTCGGCCAATTATTAGAGCACTCACCATTTTGCGAGCGCGATATCCGCCAGCCTCAAGAACTGGAAACCTATAACGAAAACGGCGACTTTTTAATCAAAGTAAAAAAACAAGACGATATTATTGAAATGGTTTACGCATCGCACCCCTTCGATGTGGTGGGGTACGATGGCTATAATTACCCGTACGCCTTTTCAATTCACGATTTCGAGCCCATAACAGGGCGTATCCACCAACCACCACCGGTGCACCAAACCTTCGAAACCGATGCCTTTGTGGTGTGCAGTTTTGTACCGCGTTTGTACGATTACCATCCGCAGTCCATCCCCGCGCCATACAACCACAGCAACATCGATAGCGACGAGGTGCTGTATTACGTCGATGGCGATTTTATGAGCCGAAACGATATCGAGGCAGGCCATATCTCATTGCATCCCGCAGGTATTCCGCACGGGCCGCACCCCGGAGCCGCAGAGCGCAGTATCGGCAAAACAAAAACCGACGAGCTGGCCGTTATGGTCGATACCTTTAAACCCCTAATGGTAACCGAAGAGGCCATGAAAATAGCCGATGACGATTATCATAAATCATGGCTTGAGTAAATTGTCATTCCGAACTTGTTTCGGAATCTCATCAACCAGAATGTTCATTAAAATAATTATTCGAAGCTATTTCCCGCTTTCACTACTCGCTGTTTCGTGCCTCAACGAGCTCAAACATGCCGTTCAATCAGGGCTAAGCCTATTTGCCAAGGCAATAGCTTCATCAAAACAAAACACTCAATTACCCGAATTGAGTTTCTCCCCAAGGCTGCGTTGAGCGCAGTCGAAATGAGGAGACTAAGAGGGGCTTAGTAATGAAAAACATAAAATCAGTAAACTACGGTTTAGAAAAAATCTTTGAAGGCGCACAAGATTTCCTGCCGCTTTTAGGAACAGACTATGTAGAGATATACGTGGGCAACGCCAAACAAGCCGCGCACTTTTATAAAACCGCATTTGGGTTTCAATCTTACGCTTATAAAGGCTTGGAAACCGGCTCGAAAAACACGGTAAGCTACGTGCTAAAACAAGATAAAATACGCTTGGTTTTAACCACGCCGCTAAACAGTAAATCTAAAATAAACCACCATATTGTAAAACATGGCGATGGCGTAAAAGTTATAGCCCTTTGGGTTAACGATGCCAGAAAATCTTACCAAGAAACCACAAGCCGCGGCGCTAAACCGTATATGGAACCAACCGTTGAAAAAGACGAACACGGAGAAGTAATTCGAGCAGGTATTTACACCTACGGCGAAACCGTGCACATATTTGTAGAGCGCAAAAACTATAACGGTACGTTTTTACCGGGGTTCCGCGCATGGAAATCAGATTACAACCCAACTCCAGTGGGCTTAAAATATATCGATCACATGGTTGGAAATGTAGGTTGGGGACAAATGAATACCTGGGTAAAATGGTACGAAGACGTTATGGGCTTTGAAAACTTTTTATCGTTTGACGATAAACAAATCCATACCGAATACTCCGCACTAATGAGCAAAGTGATGAGCAATGGCAACGGCCGTATAAAATTCCCCATAAACGAACCGGCAAAAGGCAAAAAAAAATCGCAAATAGAAGAATACCTCGATTTTTACGAAGGCGCAGGTGTACAGCATATTGCTGTAGCGACAGACGATATCATCAATACCGTATCTCAATTGAGAGCGAGAGGCATTGAGTTTTTATCAACCCCACCAGAGGCCTATTACAAAGCAGTTCCTGGGCGTTTGGAAGAACACAGCCATGAATTAAAAGAAGATATTGAAACCCTAAAAAGCCTGGGCATTATGATTGATGCCGACGAAGAAGGTTATTTACTGCAAATATTTACCAAACCCGTACAAGACAGGCCAACGCTGTTTTTTGAAATTATTCAGCGTATGGGCGCACGCGGTTTTGGTGCCGGAAATTTTAAGGCGCTTTTCGAGTCTATTGAGCGCGAACAAGCACAAAGAGGCACGCTTTAAAAAGGATGCTATTAAATTATTGTTGATTAGCTAAATGAACTGTGTTTTTATTTCTAAACCAAAATAGCGATTAGTACGGAAACAGAAAACCAAAATAACACACTGTAGGCTCCATAGTGCAGCTTGGGCCAATATCCATAAAAAACAATTTTAAAAGAGTACAAAAGGCCTAAAACAAAAAAGCATCCCAATCTTCTTCGCAGAAAAAAGGAAAGCTTCTCATTGGAATACCAAATTAACTTTGGTATAACTACGTCCCAAATTATCTTTGGGAACAACACAACGTCTTCCAAATACAAAAAAAGCCCTAATTTCTCAGAGCTTTTTTTTGCTCCCGATGCTTTTCGGGATTTAGCGGTCTGGACGGGACTCGAACCCGCGACCTTCGCCGTGACAGGGCGACATTCTAACCAACTGAACTACCAGACCGTTGCATTATTGCGGTTGCAAATATACACGCCTTTTTTTATATCTCAAATCTTTTTTGAGTTTTTTTAAAAATATTTACAAAAAAACACCGTGTTAAAATTAATAAACAAATGATACTTTTATAAGTGCTTGTTTTATAGCTAATTAGTTATTGTTTTTGGTTAGTAAAGCGGGTAGGGAAAATGCTTGGGTTTTTAAGCAAATTTTTGACGTTCCAACATATAGGTGGTTAGCACATCATTAAAATGGTTGTTTATGTCTGCTTCAACATATTTAATTTTGTACTGTGCACATTTTAAGCGTAAAGCCTCAAAATAGTTGCTTACGGCTTTCTGGTAATTGTCTTTAATAGAATCGGCATATAAATTAATGTGCTCTCCAGTTTCTAAATCAATAAACCGCTTAGGCTTGTTGCTAAAATCGAACTTCAGTTCTTTGTCTTTATCAATCACATGAAATAAAATAACCTCGTGTTTGTTATATTTTAAATGGCGTAAGGCTTCAAATAGTTTAGTGTCGTCTTCAGAAGTTTGAAACATATCGGTAAACAAAAAAATCATTGAACGCCTATGTATTTTTTCAGCAATTAAATGTAAATGCTTGTAGGTTTCGGTAGTCTTGTGTAAAGATTTAGAAACAGCAACATTGCTAAGTTGGTTTAACAACATCTGGTGGTGGCGTTCGCTTCCTTTTTCTGGGGCATAAAAATCGTAATTATCGCTATAAATACTTAAGCCCACAGCATCGCGTTGTTTTTTTAGCATATGCATTAACGCTGCCGAAGCCAAGGCAGAAAACCCTATTTTATTGAGATTATCTATTGAAAAGCTATCCATTTCAGGATAATGCATCGAGCTGCTATTATCTACAATAATGTGGCAGCGCAAATTGGTTTCGTCATCGTAGCGTTTGGTGTATAATTTGTCGGTTTTTGCGAATAGTTTCCAATCAATATGCCTTGTGCTTTCGCCTTGGTTGTAAATTTTATGTTCGGCAAATTCTGCCGAAAATCCATGAAACGGACTTTTATGCATGCCTGCAATAAAGCCTTCTACCACTTGTTTTGCTAGTAATTCCAGGTTTTTAAAACTACTGGCTTTATTAAGTTCGTGCTGTAAATCCATTTTTAAGATGTTAGACCGCTTCGCTGTTAGAGTCAAGAAACAAGACTAAAAAAACTCAAAATTCTTCTTTTTCTCTTCTCTATCTTCTATTTTCTAAATAACCGCATCAACTATCCCATAAGCAACCGATTCTTCAGCACCCATCCAATAATCGCGATTAAAATCCTTCATTATTTTATCAAACGCCTGTCCGCAATTATCAGCTAAAATTTGTGCTCCAAGTTCTTTGGTTTTAATAATTTCCTTGGCTTGAATTTCTATGTTCGAAGCCTGTCCACGCGCACCACCACTTGGTTGATGTATCATTACACGCGCATGTGGCTGTATAAAACGTTTGCCTTTTTCGCCGGCCGACAGTAAAATAGACCCCATAGATGCCGCCAAACCAGTACATATTGTTGAAACCTCGCTGTTTAAAGATTTCATACAATCATAAATAGCAAAACCAGAGGTTACATAACCACCGGGGCTATTAATGTATAAATGGATATCCTTAGTTTCCAAAGCATCCAAATACAACAGTCTGTCTATCACGTGTTTAGCAGAATCGTCGTCAACCTGTCCCCATAAAAAAACTTTGCGTGCTTCAATTAATTTGCTGTCTATTGCATCCTGGACTTTGTTTTTGCTCATAATTTTTATTTTTTTCCTAAAATAAAAAAAGGTTTGCCATAAATGGCAAACCTTTTCATTTTTCTTTTAAATTATATGTTATAAAAGCGCATCAATAGCTTCAGTATAAGCATTCTTTGGTGCTACACCAACCTGTCTTCCAACAACTTCCCCGTTTTGAAAAACCAAAACAGTTGGTATGTTGCGCACACCGTATTTTGCAGCAAACTCTTGATTTGCATCAACATCTACTTTACCCACAACAGCTTTACCATCGTACTCGCCGCTAATTTCCTCAATAATTGGACCCACCATTCTGCATGGTCCGCACCAAGCTGCCCAAAAGTCAACCAATACAGGCTTATCGCTCTTTAAAACTGTTTCTTCAAACGTTGCATCTGTTATTTCTAATGCCATAATTTTATATTTTAATCTGGTTTATTTTTTAATTTATTTACAAATTTAGTCAAAAAAAATTCTAAAGCTTACAAACCAACAATTTGTTTTACTTATAACTATATTGGCTAATGTTATTTCTGTTTTTTTTAGGGCGCAACCACTCCCGATACTTCGGGAGGTCGGGCTATCCGCTATATCTTTTTTGTGCTCAATTTAATTTAGTATTTCATTAAAATTATCCAAATATTTTTAACCTCAACATCAGTTAAACAAATGGTTTAGCACAAAAAAGGATGCCGCTTCTATCCCTTGCGCAATGCAGAACTCCATATGGCACTTGAATTTAGCAACCGTAAAGTTGCATATTAATCAAAAAAACAAACAATTATGAATGATGTCATTAAAAAAGAAACCATGCTAAATCACAATATCGATGTGGTTTGGAGTGCCATTACAAAAGCCGAAGAAATCTCAAGTTGGTTTATTCCGGCCGATTTTAAAGCTGAACCCAGATACCAATATACCTTTACCTCGCCGTCCAACAAAAAGGGTTGCGCCACAATTAGTGGCGCAAGTAAAAAAAGCAAACCCGTACGTGCTAGATTACACATTGATAGTAGGCGGTAGCTACGTTGAAACCACCGTTAAATGGAAACTTGAAGCTACAAAGCTAACTTTAAAGCATTCCAATATTTCTAATTACCCAGGCGCAACCGCCATTTCCATGTTCGAAAGTTTTAACGGTGGTCGGGATAATTGCATTTCTGGTTTTGCAAGCTATTTAAAAGAAGAAGTTAATGCAGGATAAAATCACCAAACTTTTTAAAGCCATAGCAGATCCAACAAGGCGTGAAATTTTACATGCCTTGGTTTTTGCTAACTCAGTATTGTCTATTACTCAAATTTCAAAATCAATTTAAAATAACACGCCAAGGTGTTACCAAACATATCAAAACATTAAAAGCTGTTGGGTTGGTTAATATAGATGCCCAAGGGCGCGAACGTTTCTGTAATGCAAACCCTAAACCGCTTGAGGAAATAAGCCAATGGCTCGAGTTTTACGAGCAATTCTGGGATGATAAACTGGGTAATTTAGGTAATTATTTTGATAATAAAACTTAAATGTGTTTCTGTTTTTCTTTTAATATTAGGCTATCTTAAACACGCAAGCCTCATGCTTGGTTCTGCAGTTAAAATATCTTCTAAAGCTTATTAACAAAAATTTGTTTGGCCTATAGCCTTGTGGCCTAAGGTTTTATATGTTTTTTTAAACAACAAACCATATGCTGTATTGCTAAGATAATGCAAAAGGCAATAATATCTTTTTCGGTAATCTTTTTTATTAATATTTAATGGTTTTGAACATCATAAAAAATGCGTTTTAAACATCAGTAAATCAGTTTTTTAATCTAATTTTACGGGCGCTGGATTTAAACTTGAAAAACAGAGAAAAACAGAATTGAAAATGTAATAAATTAATTTCGTAGCCTTTTTTAAGGGTACTGTACATTATTTGTACAAATTATTAAACAACAAGAGTATTTTTATTAATATAGAATTAAAGCGTATTTTTTGTAATAACATGAATAAACTTAACAAATACAGTAGAAGGTTAACACAAGACGAATCGCAACCGGCATCACAGGCCATGTTATATGCGGTTGGTCTAACAGATGAAGATATGCATAAAGCCCAAGTGGGCATTGCAAGCACCGGGTACGATGGTAACCCATGCAATATGCACCTAAACAATTTGGCGGCTGAAGTAAAAATTGAAGCTAAAATAGCAGGATTGGTTGGCTTAGGGTTTAATACCATAGGCGTTAGCGATGGCATTTCAATGGGAACTCCCGGTATGAACTATTCGTTGGTATCTCGTGATGTTATTTCAGATTCCATAGAAACCGTTATGAATGCACAAAGTTACGATGCATTGGTCTCTGTTGTTGGATGCGATAAAAATATGCCGGGTGCTGTTATTGCGATGTTACGTTTAAACCGTCCTTCAATTATGATGTATGGCGGCACCATAGCTTCTGGAAATTATAAAGGAAAAAAACTAAATATCGTTTCGGCTTTTGAGGCTTTAGGGCAAAAAGTAGCAGGCGAAATAGATGAAGAAGAATACAGGGAAATCATAAAAAGAGCTATCCCAGGTGCTGGAGCCTGTGGTGGCATGTACACCGCAAACACCATGGCTTCGGCCATAGAGTGTATGGGCTTTTCTCTGCCATACAATTCTTCTATTCCGGCAGAAAACCCAAATAAATTGTCGGAAAGCGAAAGAACAGCAAGAGCTATTAAAAATCTATTGGAATTAGACCTAAAACCATTAGATATAATTTCTAAAAAATCTATTGAAAACGCCATTGCTCTTGTAAATGCATTAGGAGGCTCAACCAATGCGGTACTACACTTTTTAGCCATTGCACATGCGGCAGATATAGATTTTACGCTTGAAGATTTTCAGCGTGTTAGCGACAGAACACCCTTAATTGCCGACTTAAAACCTTCTGGAAAATACCTTATGGAAGACGTTCACGGTATTGGGGGTACACCAGCTGTAATGAAGTATTTACTCGATAACGGTTATTTGCATGGCGACTGCCTAACTGTTACCGGAAAAACCCTGGCCGAAAACTTAAAAGATGTAGAGCCCCTTACTTTTGAAGACGAGCAAGATGTAATCTATCCCAAAGATAAAGCATTAAAATCTTCAGGGAATATTCAAATCCTCCACGGAAACCTAGCTACTGAAGGTGCCGTGGCCAAAATATCAGGAAACGAAGGCTTGCTGTTTGAAGGTAAAGCTGTGGTTTACGATAGCGAACAAGCCGCAAACACAGGTATTTCAAACGGTGAAGTTGAAAAAGGAGACGTTGTCGTTATTCGTTACGTAGGTCCAAAAGGTGGTCCCGGTATGCCAGAAATGCTAAAGCCAACATCTTTGATAATGGGCGCAGGCTTAGGAAAATCTGTAGCTTTAATTACAGATGGCCGTTTTTCTGGCGGTACACACGGCTTTGTGGTTGGGCACATAACACCAGAAGCTCAATCTGGTGGGAATATTGGACTTATTAAAACAGGAGATAAAATAAGGATTAGTGCAGAAGATAACTCGATTAACGTCTTGCTTTCAGATGAAGAACTGGCGCAAAGAAAAGCCAACTGGAAAGCCCCAAAACTCAAGCACAACAAAGGAATATTATATAAATACGCAAAAACAGTAGCATCGGCAT
This sequence comes from Gelatiniphilus marinus, assembly GCF_042684345.1. NCBI lineage: Bacteria > Pseudomonadati > Bacteroidota > Flavobacteriia > Flavobacteriales > Flavobacteriaceae > Gelatiniphilus > Gelatiniphilus marinus. The sequence continues at coordinate 140,010 of NZ_JBHULK010000002.1, forward strand.
CTAAAGGCTGTGTAACGGATGCGTTTTAAAAACAATTTATATTTCCGTGAAAACGGAAGTCTTATTAATCGTAATTTATGGAAACAAAAACCATGACAAAAGCAAAGTATTTAGAGCAAGCAAGCGAGCGCATTACAGGTTGCGAGGCTATAGTAAGAAGTTTAATAGCAGAAGGTGTAGATATTCTTTACGGATATCCAGGAGGCGCCATTATGCCTGTTTACGACGAGTTGTTTAAATACAGAAACGAAATCCATCACGTTTTAACGCGCCACGAACAAGGTGCTGCCCACGCCGCCCAAGGTTACGCCAGAATTTCCGGTCGTGTTGGAGTGGCCATGGCTACTTCTGGCCCGGGAGCAACAAATTTAATTACCGGTATTGCCGATGCGCAAATAGATTCTACTCCCTTGGTTTGTATTACAGGGCAAGTGCCCTCGCATCTATTAGGTAGCGATGCATTTCAAGAAACCGATATTGTTGGTATCTCTACTCCGGTTACCAAATGGAACCATCAGGTAACCAAAGCATCAGAGATTCCTGAGGTTTTAGCTAAAGCTTTTTACATTGCTAAAAGCGGAAGGCCAGGGCCAGTACTAATCGATATTACAAAAGATGCCCAATTTGGAGAGCTTGATTTTACTTACGAAAAATGTACAGGAGTACGCAGCTATAATCCCGTACCAAAAACAAGTCTGGAATCTGTGGAAGCAGCTGCAGCATTAATTAATGCCGCTAAAAAGCCAATGATAGTATGGGGCCAAGGTGTAATTTTAGGACAGGCCGAGGCAGAATTAAAAGCTGTTATAGAAAAAGCAGGTATTCCTGCGGCTTGGACCATTATGGGGGCTTCGGCATTGCCAACGTCGCACCCATTAAATGTTGGTATGGTTGGTATGCACGGTAATTATGCCCCAAACAAGTTAACAAACGAATGCGATCTACTAATCGCTATCGGGATGCGTTTTGACGATCGCGTAACAGGAGATCTAAGCACCTATGCCAAACAAGCTAAAGTAGTTCATTTTGAAATAGACCCAGCTGAAGTTAATAAAAATGTGTACGCAGATGTGGCCGTTTTGGGCAACTCTAAAGAGAGTTTAGCTGCATTACTGCCATTATTAAAACAAAACTCCCATAAGTCTTGGCTTCAAGAATTTAAAGATTTATATACCATTGAATACGATAAAGTTATAAACAAAGACCTTAACCCAACCAAAGAAGGCTTAACAATGGGCGAGGTTTTAAAAGAGATAAACATACAAAGCAAGGGTAACGCCGCTATTGTTTCAGATGTTGGCCAGCATCAAATGATAGCTTGTCGCTACTCAGAATTCAATAAATCAAAAAGTAACATCACATCGGGCGGTTTAGGTACTATGGGCTTTGCGCTACCAGCAGCCATAGGCGCAAAAATGGCAGCGCCAGAACGCGAGGTTGTTGCTATTATTGGCGATGGTGGTTTTCAAATGAACATCCAAGAACTGGGAACTATTTTTCAGCAAAAAGCAGCAGTTAAAATAGTTGTGTTAAATAACGAGTTTTTAGGTATGGTACGCCAGTGGCAACAGTTGTTTTTCGATAAACGCTATGCTTCTACCGAAATGACAAACCCAAATTTTATAGCCATTGCAGAAGGCTATTACATTAAAGCCAGAAAAGTTGTTAAGCGCGAAGAACTGGCTGAAGCTGTTAAAGAAATGATAGCATCAAAAGAATCCTATTTCTTAGAGGTTTGTGTAGAAAAAGAAGACAACGTGTTTCCTATGATTCCCTCAGGAGCATCGGTTTCAGATATCCGTTTAAGCTAATTTTGAATACTAAAAATAAAAATAGAACAAAGAAAAAAGTTGAATGTAAAAAAAAGAGGCTAACTAAATCATTTGGCAATCTTTTCTCTCTCATATTTTTTCTAATATCTTTTTAAAAATGAACGACGACATAAAAACATTTACATTTTCAATTTACACTGAAAACACCATCGGTTTATTAAATCGTATATCTGCCATCTTTCAGCGCAGACACATCAATATAGAAAGCCTAACAACTTCACAATCAGAGATTGAAGGCGTAAACCGTTTTGTAATTGTGGTTAATATCACAGAAACCCAAGCCAAAAAAATAAGCGGACAGTTCGAGAAGCAGGTTGAAGTGATTCGCGCCTACTACCATACCGAGGAAGAAACCATCTACCAAGAATCGGGCATGTTTAAAATTAAGTCGGACCTGTTGTTTGAAGAACCCCAGATCCAGAACATAATCAAAGAAAGCAACTCCAGGATTGTAACCGTAAACAAAGCCTTTTTTGTACTAGAAAAATCTGGAAGAAGGCAAGAAATCGAGTTGTTGCGACGCGAATTAAACGCTTTTGGTATTATGCAGTTTGTGCGTTCTGGCCGCATAGCCGTAACCAAAGAAGAAATGAAAATAACCGAAATGCTTAAAGCATTCAATAACTAATAATAACATAATAATAAAAATGGGAAATTATTTCAACACCCTTTCATTACGAGACAAATTAAGCCAATTGGCAAAGTGTAGGTTTATGGATGCTTCTGAGTTTGAAGATGGCGTAAACGCTTTAAAAGGAAAAAAAATAGTGATAGTGGGCTGTGGTGCCCAAGGCTTAAACCAAGGGTTGAACATGCGCGACTCCGGTTTAGACATATCGTACGCCTTGCGCGATGCAGCCATTGCAGAAAAGCGCGCTTCTTTTGTAAATGCCACAGAAAACGGCTTTAATGTTGGCACTTACCAAGAACTCATACCTACAGCAGATTTGGTGCTAAACTTAACCCCAGATAAACAGCACACCAATGTTGTAAACACAGTAATGCCTTTAATGAAACAGGGAGCTACCCTATCGTATTCACATGGTTTTAATATAGTTGAAGAAGGTATGCAAATCCGTAAAGACCTTACCGTTATTATGGTAGCGCCAAAATGCCCGGGCACCGAGGTAAGAGAAGAATACAAAAGAGGTTTTGGTGTACCAACACTAATAGCAGTACACGATGAAAACGACCCAGAAGGAAAAGGTTGGGCACAAGCTAAAGCCTATGCCGTAGCTACCGGTGGCGATAGAGCTGGCGTTTTAGCATCGTCTTTTATAGCTGAAGTGAAAAGTGATTTAATGGGCGAACAAACCATTCTTTGTGGGTTGTTACAAACAGGTTCTATCCTTTGTTTTGATAAAATGATAGAAAAAGGAATCGATGCCGGTTATGCTTCAAAATTAATTCAATATGGATGGGAAACCATTACCGAAGGTTTAAAATACGGAGGTATTACCAATATGATGGATAGGCTTTCAAATCCAGCAAAAATAAAAGCCTTTGAATTATCTGAAGAATTAAAAGACATCATGCGACCGTTATTCCATAAACACATGGACGATATTATTGAAGGTCGTTTTTCTGCAGGCATGATGGCCGATTGGGCAAACGATGATAAAGATTTGTTGGGCTGGAGAGCTGAAACTGCTGAAACTGCTTTCGAAAAAACACCTGCAGGCGATGTCGAAATTTCAGAGCAAGAATACTACGATAATGCAGTACTAATGGTAGCCATGGTTAGAGCAGGAGTGGAGTTGGCCTTTGAATCCATGACAGAGTCTGGTATAATTGATGCTTCTGCATATTACGAATCTTTACACGAAACACCTCTTATAGCCAACACCATTGCAAGAAAAAAATTATATGAAATGAATAGTGTAATCTCTGATACAGCAGAGTACGGTTGCTATTTATTCGATCATGCTTGTAAGCCTTTATTAGCAGATTTTATGAAGAAAATTGATACTGATGTTATTGGTAAAACCTATGCCGCCGATAATGGCGACGGTGTGGACAATGCAAGGTTAATTGAGGTTAATGCAGCTTTAAGAAACCACCCCGTTGAAAAGGTTGGTGCTTTCTTGAGAGCCTCAATGACTGCTATGAAACCCATAGTTTAATATAAAATTTTATCCTGCAAGATTTCCCATAAACCTTGTAGGTATTTTTAAAATACAATTAATGAATCAGGAAAAAACCACATATTTTCCTAGTATTAGTGATATAAAGAAAGCTGCCGATACCATTAAAAACGTATCGGCAGTTACCCCTTTAAGTCTTAGTTTTAGATACTCAGAAGCGTATCAAGCTGAAGTTTATTTTAAGCGCGAAGACCTGCAGCAGGTTCGGTCGTACAAAATTAGAGGTGCTTATAACAAAATAAGTTCGTTGTCTAAAGAAGAAGCCAAGAACGGTGTGGTCTGTGCCAGTGCAGGAAACCATGCCCAAGGTGTTGCATTATCTTGTAAACTCTTAAAAATAAAGGGAGTTATTTTTATGCCAGCACCCACACCAAACCAAAAAGTAGAGCAGGTTAAAATGTTTGGCGGCGATTATGTTTCTATCGTTTTAGAAGGCGATACTTTTGATGATGCTTATCATTTGGCAAAAACCGAATGCGAACAATTAAACAAAACATTTATTCATCCTTTTAACGACAAGAAAGTTATTGAAGGACAAGCCACCATTGCTCTTGAGATTTTAGAGCAAGCCACAAAACCTATTGATTATGTATTTGTTGCGGTTGGTGGTGGCGGATTAGCAGCAGGTTTATCAACTGTTTTTAAGCAACTGTCTCCGCAAACCAAAATAATTGGTGTTGAGCCAGAAGGAGCACCATCTATGTCAACTTCAATAGATAACAATAAAATTATCACTTTAGGTAATATAGAGAAATTTATTGACGGTGCTGCTGTTAAGCGTGTTGGCGATTTAAACTTTGCCATTTGTAAGCAAAACCTAGATGACATGATTTGCATACCCGAAGGTAAGGTGTGCCAAACCATTTTAGACCTGTACAACAAAGACGCAATAGTTGTTGAGCCAGCAGGTGCTTTAAGTATTTCGGCTTTGGATTATTATACCAATAAGATAAAAAACAAGAATGTAGTCTGTATAGTTAGCGGTAGTAATAACGATATTACAAGAACCTCTGAAATTAAAGAACGTGCTTTGTTATATACTAATTTAAAGCATTATTTTATTATCAAGTTTCCGCAACGTGCTGGGGCACTAAAAGAATTTGTAGTTGATATTTTGGGTGAAGGCGATAATATTACCTATTTTCAATATGCAAAAAAAACAAATCGAGAAAACGGATACGCCGTTGTTGGTATAGAATTAAAAGCTTCGACTGATCTGCAGCCATTGATTGACAAAATGAAACAGCATAATTTTTACGGCGATTACTTAAACAACAAACCCGATTTGTTTCAGTTCTTGGTATAAACTAAATCGTAAGCATTTTAATGATTGTCGGTAATGTAACATAATTTGTTCGAAACCCGGACTCGATAGTTATTGGGATTGCTTTAGGGTTTCAATCGGCAAATCGCTACCTGTCAAATAGTAATGAGATGCTGAAACAAGTTCAGCATCTCATTACTTTATATTTGCTTATATACAAAAGATGTTATCAAAATTCTCGATATTTACCTTCTAAATATGTATTGGCCTCTTTTGTAGAAAACTTGCCTTTTTTACTGTTCCAGCGTAGGGTTTTGTTAGGAAAACGGCCTGCAATAACTCCTAAAAGGATGGTTTCGGTTAGCTTTGCAGCATAAGAAAACGGTGCGCTACAGGTGTCTTTACCTAAACAAGCATCTACAAATTGATGGTAATGTTTCGGACCTTCAGTAGCATAATTACGAATAGGTTCTCCCATATTGTTTTCTTTTTCAATGGCTTTAATTTCAGATGAAATATCTACATATTCGCCGTTTACAATTTTCTTGGGCAATTGCATAAAATGAGGCAAGAGCAAACGCCCTTTTTCGCCAACAAACATAGCGCCTTGTTCGGGCAAACTTCCGTCGTTGGTGATTTTAGTTTCAAGAGATGTTTTGTCTTCTAAAGACTTTTCATTTTTAACCATAGCCTTGTCTTTGCTTATTGCACCGGGCAATATTAAATCCTTATGGGGTCTTGGAGCTCCTGGGCCATCGTACCAAATCCATTTTAAGGTTTTGGTGGTGTATTTGGTTTGTGGGAATTTATAAGTAACAATATTGTTTTCCGGATACCCAAAGCCGTTCGGCTCACGACATTCGTTTTTTATGGTCTTGGGCACGTCAAGCTCTAGAGCGTTGTACGGTGTATCAAAAATATGAACGCCCATATCGCCAAGTGTGCCACAGCCGTAATCCATAAGTTTTCGCCAATTCATGGGGTGATAAACTTCATTTTTATAGGGGCGTTTAGCCGATGTGCCTAACCATAGGTTCCAATCTAGGGTTTCCGGAATGGGGTCGCTTCCCGTTGGCGGCTCACCATCGTATCCCCAATTTTTAGGCGACCATGCGTGTACGGTATGTACTTTACCTATAATACCAGATTGTATGAGTAAGGTGGCTAGTTTGTAATCGTAAAAAGAATGTACTTGAATACCCATTTGTGTTACCAAGTTTTTTTCTTTAGCGAGTTTGCTCATCGCTCTAGCTTCAGATACATGGTGCGTTAATGGTTTTTGGCAATATACGGGTTTATTCATGTTCATGGCAAGTATAGATGCCGGAGCATGGGTGTGGTCTGGAGTTGAAACTATTACGGCATCAATTTCATTTCTCATTTCCTTCAGCATAATCCGGTAATCTGAAAAAGTTTTAGCTTTAGGGTATAATTGGTGTGCATTGTTGAGGTAGTTTGAATCTACATCGCACAAGGCAACAACATCAACTAGAGGGTGGGATGCTGTGTCTTTAAGATCGGCTAATCCCATGTTGCCAACCCCAATATGTGCCGTTCTAAGTCGGCCTGTTTTGGTTTTGCTAGCACTCATTACTATTGAAGGCGCTAAGGCCAAACCTACAACGCCCAAGCCGCTTTTTTTTAAAAAATCTCTTTTGTCCATACCGTATGTTTTATAGTCTTTTTATCTTAATATTTCTAAACCAAATGGGGCTAGCATGGTCTTGAAGCCCGATGTAGCCCGTTTTATATATGCCGTAATTAGGGCTGTTCTTCCATTTGTCGGAATTCTTTTTTTCTTCCCAAGCTTCGTCCCAGGGTACAAACGATAATAGTTTTTTGCCGTTTAACCAATGCTCGACTCTTTCTGGGGTAAATATGATTTTTGAAGTGTTCCATTCACCAATCGGATTTAATTGTTTTTGAGATTGGTCTGCTGGATGCATGGCATAATCAGATCCTGTTTTTTGCAAAGGTTTTAGTTCTTCCGGTTTTTCGGTGTAGCCCAAACTTTTGTTATAAGCCGTAAGATCGTGTATTTCGGCATAGCCTAAATCGTCTATAAGCTGATATTCGGGGGCTATTTCAGGAATACTAGTATGCCCTTCTTTTACATGATAAAAAATGCCGCTATTTCCTCCTTTTGGTAGTTTCCATTCTACATGCAGCTCAAAATTATCAAACTCTTCGGCGGCATATATAATGTCTTTTCCGCCTTTGTAGTTTTGTTCTAAGCCTAATTTGGTGTCAAAGGTTAGTACGCTGTCTTTTATGGTCCAACCGGGTGGCAAAGCCTCTTCGTTGTATGCGCGCCAACCGTTTAAACTAGAGCCGTTAAAAAGATAGATCCATGCATCAGAGGCTAGCTCTGTGTTTTGGGTTGGTGTTAATGGCTTTGTTTTTTTATCAGATTTACAAGAAAAAAGAAAAAAGCTAATTGCTAAAACCGAAATTAAATGTTTCATTGTAATAAAATTAAACTGTTAAAGGGTGCAAAATTGGTGTGTTTAATACCCGTACTAATATATGTAAAATAGATAAATTAAAGTATAGGCGGCAAGTCTTTATTATACAGATAGCGTGTTTTTGCCGATGAACAACCTAAAACCAAAAAAAATAACAGGCGAAAACGTTTTAGTCCTAAATTTTTTGTTGTTATACAACTAAAGTGTTAAGGATTTTGCATTTCTTTAAAAAAAACGCTAAAATCCAGAAGTGCATCTTTTAAAATATTTTTATTTTCGTTGATATTTAAAAACCTTAATTTTAATATGAAAACTACTTTTTCAGAAATTCCAGATGCTTATAAAATAAAATCGCTCATACATCAAAAAACCTATTTGGTAGATGGCGAATTAAAAGTATGGGAGGGAGAGCAGGCAGAAGTGTATTCTACCATATCCTCTACAGAAACTTATAAGCCTACGCTATTGGGCACAATTCCGCAGTTAGGTGAGAAAGAAGCTTTAGATGTTTTAAATTCCGCTTGTAAAGCATATAATAACGGTCAAGGTTTATGGCCAACCATGAAGGTAATAGACCGTATTGCCTGTATGGAAAAGTTTGTAGAACAAATGAAAACCAAGCGCGATGAGGTGGTTAAGCTTTTAATGTGGGAAATAGGGAAAAACCTAGGTGACTCAGAGAAGGAATTTGATAGAACCGTTGATTATATTTACGACACCATTGAAGCCTACAAGCAAATAGACCGAAACTCGGCTAAGTTTCAAAAAAACTCGGGTGTTAATGCGCACATTCGCAGAGGGCCGTTAGGAGTTGTTTTGTGTTTAGGTCCTTACAATTATCCGCTTAACGAAACATTTACATTGCTTATCCCTGCCTTAATTATGGGAAACCCCGTAATCTTTAAACCTGCTAAAATAGGCGTTTTATTAATTTCGCCTTTATTAGAAGCTTTTCAAAATAGTTTCCCAAAAGGCGTAGTAAATGTTGTTTTTGGTCGAGGCCGTACTTTGGCAACGCCTATAATGAAATCTGGTAAAATAGATGTGTTGGCTTTAATAGGCAATAGTAAATCTGCTAACGCTTTGCAAGCGGTACATCCTAAAGGAAATAGGTTGCGTATGGTTTTAGGTTTAGAGGCTAAAAACCCAGCTATTGTATTACCCGATGCCGATTTAGATTTGGCTGTAGAGGAGTGTATTGCGGGAACATTATCCTTTAACGGGCAACGTTGTACAGCTCTAAAAGTATTGTACGTCCATGAATCTATAGTTGAAGAATTTAATAAACGCTTTTCTAAAAAAGTAGATGCCCTAAAATTTGGAAACCCCTGGGAATCTGGTGCAAAATTAACACCGCTTCCTGAAGCCGATAAACCAGCTTATATTCAAGGATTAATTGATGATGCTTTAGAAAAAGGAGCAAAAAAGCTTAATCAAAAAGGAGGTAAAACCACTGAAAACTTTATTTTCCCTGCTGTTTTATATCCTGTTACAAAAGACATGCGAGTATATAAAGAAGAGCAATTTGGCCCTGTAATTCCTGTAGTACCGTTTTCTGATATTGAAGAACCGCTAAACGATATGGCCCAGTCTAACTACGGCCAGCAAGTAAGTTTGTTTGGCAAAGATATAGACACGCTTTCTCCGCTAATCGATGCCCTTGTAAATTTAGTTTGTAGGGTAAACCTAAATAGCTCTTGCCAACGCGGACCAGACGTTTACCCATTTACAGGAAGAAAAGATTCGGCTTACGGGACACTAAGTGTGCACGATGCACTGCGTTCGTTTTCAATAAGAACATTTGTGGCATCAAAAGACAACGCTTATAACAATGCTATTTTAAAGGGCTTGTTAGATAAAAAATCGTCTAATTTTATAAGCACCGATTATATTCTATAAGCCTAGAAAAAATAATATTTTAATTATACCCTCTTTTATGTGAATTATTTAAAACTAAAAGAGGGTTTTTTATAAAATTCGATAATTATTTAAAAAAAACACCATGCATTTGCCGATACTGTATTTTATTTTATAATTTTACACTCAATGAATTCAAATAAAAATAAAATACGTACGTTTACTCCCAGTTTGCGCTCTCGCAAGCGCCGCCGCTAGTTCTTCTGTTTAGCCCCATTATCGTTACGTTAAATTTTATTTTTTTATCATGTTTATATCAAGTTTTCAGTTTCAACAAACAACAATAGTTCCTTTTAATAGCAGGAATTTCGTTCGCCGTGTTTTTGTACGTCGCCCGTAAGGGTATGTCTTAATATTATTGAGCCTAGGTGAGTCCGGTTCAGCTTTTATAAAACTACAATAAACCAAAACACAACATAAAACAAAACAAGATAATGGACGTCATTATTGCCGATAAATCACATAGTATTTACGCTCAGATTATTTGCGACACAATTGCAGAATCTGCAAATGTTAGAGGAACAGGTATAGCCAAACGAACTCCAGAATACGTTATTAGTAAAATGGAAAATGGCAACGCCGTTATTGCACTAGACGGGAAAACCTTTGCCGGATTTTGCTACATTGAAGCTTGGGGACACGGTAAATTTGTTGCTAATTCCGGTTTAATAGTACATCCGGATTACAGAGGAAAAGGGCTGGCTAAGCGCATTAAGATTAAAATTTTCGAACATTCAAGAAACAAGTTTCCAAACTCCAAGGTTTTTAGTATTACTACCGGATTGGCCGTTATGAAAATGAACAGCGATTTAGGTTATAAGCCAGTAACGTTTTCAGAATTAACAGACGACCAGTCCTTTTGGAAAGGCTGCCAAACCTGTAAAAACTATGATGTACTGCAAAGAACCAAACAATCCATGTGCTTATGTACAGGCATGTTATTCGATCCCAATAAAAGAGAACCTGCAACAGCGCACAAACATAGCTATGACAAGAAAGTTTGGACCAGATTAAAGAACATAAAACAAAGTATGTTTTTTAAAAAAAATAAAAAATAAAAATCGAGATAATTAATCTTTAGCAGCCAAAATAAGGCCTTAAAAAAACATAATTAAAATGAATAAATTAGTAATAGCATACAGTGGCGGATTAGATACTTCGTACTGTGCCGTAAGCTTATCGAAAAAATACGAAGTGCACGCCGTTAGTGTTAACACAGGCGGATTTACGCAACAAGAAATAAAAGAAATTGAAAGCAACGCCTATAAAATGGGTGTAGCTACTTATAAAAATATCGATGCCGTATCTACGTTTTACCAAAAAGTAGTAAGGTATTTAATTTTTGGTAATGTATTAAAAAACAATACTTATCCTTTGTCTGTAAGCGCAGAGCGTATTATTCAAGCCATAGAAATTGTAGAATATGCCAAAAGCATTGGTGCAGAATATATCGCACACGGTAGTACGGGCGCAGGAAACGACCAAGTACGTTTCGATATGATTTTTCAAACCTTGGCACCAAATATAAAAATTATTACACCTATTAGAGACCAAAAACTTACTCGTCAAGAAGAGATAGATTTTCTTAAAAGCAACGGTATCGATATGTCTTGGGACAAAGCAAAATACTCTATAAACAAAGGGCTTTGGGGTACTAGTGTTGGTGGCGAAGAAACGCTAACGTCTAAAAAACCATTACCAGAAGAAGCCTACCCGTCGCAATTAAAACATGCCGAAGAAGAAAAAGTAACCTTAACCTTTTTAAAAGGCGAATTAATAGCTGTAAACGGTGTAGAAAACGACCCAGAAATTAATATTGAAGTGCTAAATAGTTTGGCTTCACCTTATGCTATTGGCAGGGATATTCACGTTGGCGATACCATTGTTGGTATTAAAGGGCGCGTTGGTTTTGAAGCAGCGGCAGCTCTAATTACCATTAAAGCACACCATTTGCTAGAAAAGCACACACTTACCAAATGGCAGTTGCAGCACAAAGAGTATTTGTCTAGTTTTTACGGTATGCACTTACACGAAGGCCAGTATTTAGATCCGGTAATGCGAGATATTGAAGCCTTTTTACAAAACAGTCAAGATAAAGTAAGTGGCGATGTTGTGGTAACTTTAAAGCCTTATCATTTTTCTTTAGATGGTATTGTTTCTAAACACGATTTAATGAGTGCTAAATTTGGAAGTTACGGGGAAGAAAACAAAGCGTGGACAGCCGATGATGCCAAAGGATTCATAAAAATTCTAGGCAATCAAAATAAGATATATCAACAAGTAAATTCGTAAGTTTAGACCTGACAGGTCTAATTTGAAACACAATATAAAATGAAAAACATAAAAGTAGGAATTATTGGAGGCGCAGGATATACCGCAGGCGAATTGATAAGGCTGTTGATGCACCACAGCAAAGCCGAAATTAATTTTGTGTTTAGCACATCGAACGCAGGAAACTATATTAGTGATATTCATCAAGATTTGGTGGGGAATTTAGATTTGAAATTTACAGATACCATCAACCCCAATATCGATGTGTTATTTTTGTGCTTAGGTCATGGTAATTCTGTAAAATTTTTAGAAAGTAACACCTTTTCAAAGGATACGAAAATTATTGATTTAGGAAACGATTTTAGATTGGAAGCCGATAAGGTTTTCAATGGAAAAACTTTTGTTTACGGTTTGCCAGAATTACAAAAAGAAGCCATTAAAAAAGCCAATTATATTGCAAACCCGGGTTGTTTTGCAACCGCCATCCAATTGGCATTATTGCCTTTGGCAGAAAATGCATTGCTAAAAAACGATGTACACATTAATGCCGTAACGGGAGCGACTGGCGCCGGAACATCCTTATCTAAAACAACTCATTTTGCATGGCGCGACAATAATTTCTCCTATTACAAACCTTTTACGCATCAGCATTTGGCAGAAATTAATCAATCGGTAAAACAATTGCAAAATAATTTTTCGTCAGAGCTTGTATTTATGCCTAATCGAGGTGATTTTTCAAGAGGTATTTTCGCAACGCTTTACACCCAATACAATGGCAGTTTAGAAGAGGCTAAAACACTTTTTAAGAATTATTATAAAGATGCTAAATATACAATTGTATCAGATAACGACATTCATTTAAAGCAAGTGGTAAACACAAATAATTGTTTAATTCATTTACATAAACACGAAAACAAATTACTCATTACAAGTTGTATTGATAATTTATTAAAAGGGGCCTCAGGTCAAGCGGTTCAAAATATGAATTTAATGTTTGGTTTAGAAGAGACGGAAGGAATTCAGTTAAAAGCAAATTTCTTTTAATAGCATGTTTTTATTTCCGCAAAGACGGAAATCTCATGCCCACAGCATCAAAATTAAAGGATTCCCTCCTTTGAGGGAATAACAAAAAATAAATCTATATGAAAATAGCCATTATAGGAACAGGAAACTTAGGAAAATCTATTGCGAAGGGTTTAATTACCAGCAATGCGATTACTACGTTATATTTAACACGACGGCATTTAGAAGCGATTCAAGAGTTTGAGGGCTATAAAAACGTGTATTTAACCAGTGATAATGCTGAAGCTGTGAAGCAATCAGACATTATTATTTTCGCTGTTCAACCCGCACATTTTGAAACAATCTTACACAGTATAAAACCCTTATTAACCGAAAAACACGTGTTAATTTCTACCATTACTGGGTTTTTAACGTCAAGAATGGAAAGTGTTGTTGGTGAAGACCAATTTATTATTCGTGCCATGCCCAACACGGCAATCGCTGTGGGGAAATCGATTACCTGTTTGTGCAGCAACGAAAAAGGTGCAGAACGCATTAAAATTGCCGAAGCTATCTTTAACCGCTTAGGGACTTCTGTTAGTATTCCAGAGAACAAAATGCAAGCGGCAACCGTGGTTTGTGCAAGTGGTATTGCCTTTTGGATGCGATTAATTAGAGCGAGTACACAGGCAGCCATTCAATTGGGTTTTGAAGCCGAAATTGCTCAAGAATTAGCCATGCATACCTGCGAAGGTGCGGCTAGTTTATTAATAGCCACTGGTAATCATCCAGAGCAAGAAATTGATAAAGTAACTACGCCTAAAGGCTGTACTATTGAGGGCTTAAATGAAATGGAACATAAAGGCTTAAGTTCGTCTTTAATTCAAGGTATGATCGCCTCGTTTAATAAAATTAACACTATAAAAACAGAACAATTATGAGTTTATTTGATGTATATCCGTTGTTCGATATTACACCCGTTAAAGCAAAAGATGTTTTTGTTTACGATAAAAACGGTATAGAATATTTAGATCTTTACGGTGGGCATGCTGTAATTTCAATTGGGCATTCGCACCCAGAATATGTGAGTTCGTTAAGCAATCAATTAAACCATATTGGGTTTTATAGCAACTCTATTCAAAACCCCTTACAGGTAGAATTGGCTCAAGACATTGAGACGCTTTCGGGTTGTAAAGATTATCAGTTGTTTTTATGTAACTCTGGAGCCGAAGCTAATGAGAATGCTTTAAAATTGGCATCCTTCCAAACGGGGAAATCTAAAGTTATAGCTTTTAAAAACGGGTTTCACGGTCGTACATCGGCAGCCGTAGCCGCGACCGATAATGCTAAAATTATAGCCCCAATTAATGCGCAACAAGAAGTGGAACGTTTTGAGTTGGGTGATTTAAAAGGTGTTGAAAACGCCTTAGCAAAAAACGATGTTTGCGCCATTATTATTGAAACCATCCAAGGTATTGGTGGTTTAGATGAGGTTTCTACCGAATTTTTCAAAGGTTTAGAAGCCCTTTCTAAAAAGTATAACACCATGTTAATTGCAGACGAAATTCAATGCGGATTTGGAAGAACTGGCGATTTTTTTGCCTTTCAAAAACATGGGATAACACCAGATATTATCTCGATGGCAAAAGGTATGGGTAACGGGTTTCCCATTGGTGGTATTTTAATTCATCCGTCTATAAAAGCCTCTTATGGCTTATTAGGAACTACTTTTGGCGGCAACCATTTAGCCTGTGCTGCATCATTAGCCGTTTTAAAGGTATTGCGATGTGAAAATTTAATGGAGAATGCCAAAACAGTTTCCAATTATTTTGCAGAAAAAGCCAAAGCAATACCACAAATAAAAGCGGTAAAAGGCAGAGGGCTCATGTTAGGATTGGAATTTGATTTTCCGATAGCCGATTTGCGAAAGGATTTAATTTATAAACATCATATCTTTACAGGAAGTGCTAAAAACCCTAATTTATTAAGAATTCTTCCACCTTTAACCATTCAAAAAAAGCATGTTGATCTGTTTTTTGAAGCTCTAAAAAAAGCATTATAGCATCAGAAAAACTAAAAATTAGTGATGACAAACTAGAAGGTTTCAGTTTGATCTAAAGGCAAGACCAATGAAAAAGTACACCAACATATCCGACATTAAAAACTTCTCTCAAGCCATTGAAGAGGCTATTCAGCTAAAAAAAAATCCGCTAAAGTTTTCAGCATTAGGAAAACACAAAACATTAGGATTGTTATTCTTTAATTCGAGTTTACGCACACGATTAAGCACGCAAAAAGCAGCTCTAAATTTAGGTATGGATCCTATAGTGATGAATGTTTCTGGTGATGCATGGGGTATTGAGTTTGAAGATGGCCGTGTGATGAATGGCTCTACCGCAGAGCATATTAAAGAAGCCGCAGCCGTGGTGTCGCAATACTGCGATATTATTGCAGTTAGGGCATTTCCAACCTTAACGGATAAAAGTAAAGACGAAAGTGAACACGTGCTTAAAGCCTTTACAAAATACGCCACAATTCCTGTTGTAAGTATGGAAAGTGCCACGGCGCATCCGTTACAAGGGTTTACTGATGCTATCACGATAACCGAGCATAAAAAAACAGCCAAACCAAAAGTTGTTTTAACGTGGGCACCGCATGTAAAAGCTTTGCCACATGCCGTAGCCAATAGCTTTATAAATGCCATGCAAAATATGGATGTCGATTTTGTAATTACACACCCTGAACACTACGATTTAAATCCTGAGATTGTTGGGCAAACCCCGGTAATGTATAATCAAGAAGACGCTTTAAAAGATGCCGATTTTGTGTATGCAAAAAATTGGAGCGCTTATCATGACTATGGTAAAATACTAAAAACAGATTTGGATTGGATGGTAACTAAAGAAAAATTAGGCGACGCTAAATTTATGCACTGTTTACCGGTAAGACGAAATGTAGTGGTTGAAGATGCTGTTTTAGATAGTGATAATTCACTGGTAATCGAGCAGGCCAACAATAGAACGTATGCGGCACAATGGGTTTTGAAAAGTATTTTAGAAGGTTTAAAATCGTAACATGCAAACACTAAAAGTTATAAAAATAGGCGGTAATATTATTGATAACCAGCAAGCGTTAGATGCTTTTATTGAAGCGTTCTCTAAAATTGAAGGCCCAAAGATTTTGGTGCACGGTGGCGGAAAATTGGCCACAAAATTAGCCAATCAAATGGGAGTTGAGGTTAAAATGACCAATGGCCGACGTATTACAGATGCCAATACTTTAGATATAATTACCATGGTTTATGCTGGTAAAATCAACAAAAATATAGTCGCAAAATTACAGGCAAATCGGTGCAATGCCATTGGGTTTTCTGGTGCCGATGGAAACGCTATCGTTTCGGAAAAACGCCCTGTTAAAGATATTGATTACGGTTTTGTTGGTGATGTAGTAAAGGTAAATACAGATGCATTAGAAGTATTGCTAAACAATAAAATAACGCCTGTTTTTTGTGCGATTACTCACGATGAAAACGGTCAGCTTCTCAACACCAATGCCGATACTATTGCATCGGCATTAGCTATAGGTTTTGCTAAAATTTATCAAACCGAATTGTATTACTGTTTCGAGAAAAACGGCGTGTTGCAAGATGTAAATGATGCGGATTCTGTTATAGAAAATATCAATTCAGACAATTACAAAACACTAATTAGCGATGGCGTAATTGCAGATGGCATGTTACCAAAACTTAATAATTGCTTTCACGCCATAGAAAATAACGTGTATAAAGTATGTATTGGAAAACCAGAAATGCTTTTTAATTTAAATAACAAACACACCACAATTCAAGCCTAATGGATGCTATAAAACAATTAACAAACGACGCTATAAACTTGCTTAAAAGTCTTATTGAAACCCAATCTTTTTCTACAGAAGAAGACCAAACAGCGGCACTTATCGAGAATTGGTTGGCGGCTAAAAATATAGACTATACACGTACTAAAAATAACGTCTGGGCTATTAATAAACATTTTGATAAAAGTAAACCAACACTGCTTTTAAACTCGCATCACGATACGGTAAAACCCAATAACGGTTATACCAAAAACCCGTTTAAAGCCATAGAAGAAAACGGTAAATTATACGGTTTGGGTAGTAATGATGCTGGGGGCTGTTTGGTGTCTTTAATCGCAACTTTCACTTATTTTTATAACCAAGAGCACTTAAAATATAATTTGGTTTTGGTCGCTTCCGCGGAAGAAGAAAACAGTGGTCCAAACGGGCTAAATAGCATGCTATCCATCATTCCGAAAGTAGATGTGGCCATTGTGGGCGAACCCACTTTAATGCATTTAGCTGTTGCCGAAAAAGGTTTGGTGGTTTTTGATGCCGTAATAAAAGGTACGCCAAGTCATGCCGCACACCCAAACGACGATAATGCCATTTATAAAGCTATACCCGTTTTAAAATGGTTTAAAGATTTTAGATTTAGAGAAACCTCTGAAGCCTTAGGCGATGTGAAAATGACGGTGACTCAAATTAATGCTGGCGTGCAGCACAATGCCGTTCCTGCCGATGTGAAATTGGTGATTGATGTGCGTGTTAACGATAAATATTCCAATCAAGAGATTGCCGATTTATTAGTGGCAAACGCACCATGCGATAGTATTGTGCCACGAAGTTTAAGGTTGAATTCCTCATCTATTCCAATAGACCACGAGTTGGTGCAAGCGGGCATCGCTTTAGGTAGAACAACTTACGGGTCGCCAACATTATCGGATCAAGCGGTATTAAGCTGTCCGAGTTTGAAATTAGGACCGGGGGATAGCACGCGTTCGCACTCGGCAGATGAATTTATATATTTGAATGAAATTGAAGAAGGTGTGCAAATTTATATTGATTTGTTGAATAAAGTGATTATTTAACGTCATAACGAGGAGAGAAGCGACGTGGTTATCTTATGATAGTAGTAGTAATTATCAAAAGATTGCCGCACTGCGTTCGCAATGACGGTTATGAATAGAGAGCTGTTAGCTAACGTCATAACGAGGAGAGAAACGACGTGGTTATCTCATGATAGTAGCAGTAATTATCAAAAGATTGCCACACTGCGTTCGCAATGACGGTATTAATTAAAAGATTGCCGCACTGCGTTCGCAATGACGGTAATGAATAGAGTTGTTAGCTAACGTCATAACGAGGAGAGAAACGACGTGGTTATCTCATGATAGTAGCAGTAATTATCAAAAGATTGCCGCACTACGTTCGCAATGACGGTATTAATTAAAAGATTGCCGCACTACGTTCGCAATGGCGGTTATGAATAAAGAGATGAGATAACGTCATAACGAGGAGAGAAGCGACGTGGTTATCTTATGATAGAGGCAGTAATAATTAAAAGATTGCCACACTGCGTTCGCAATGACGGTATTAATTAAAAGATTGCCGCACTGCGTTCGCAATGACGGTTATGAATAGAGCTGTTAGCTAACGTCATAACGAGGAGAGAAGTGACGTGGTTATCTTATGATAATAGTAGTGATAATTAAAAGATTGCCGCACTACGTTCGCAATGACGGTAATGAATAGAGCTGTTAGCTAACGTCATAACGAGGAGAGAAGCGACGTGGTTATCTCATGATAGTAGCAGTAATTATCAAAAGATTGCCACACTGCGTTCGCAATGACGGTAATGAATAGAGCTGTTAGCTAACGTCATAACGAGGAGAGAAGCGACGTGGTTATCTCATGATAGTAGCAGTAATTATCAAAAGATTGCCACACTACGTTCGCAATGACGGTATTAATTAAAAGATTGCCGCACTGCGTTCGCAATGGCGGATACAAATAAACAAATAAACTTTTTACAAAATGAAACTTTGGGATAAAGGATTTACAATAGACAAACAAATTGAACAATTTACGGTTGGTAACGATAGGGAAATCGATATTCACATAGCAAAATACGATGTTATCGCTTCGAAAGCACATGCTAAAATGCTTAAAAAAATTGGTATTATAACCGATAAGGAGTTAGAAGATTTGTTAAGCGGATTAAAAACTTTAGAAGACCAGATTGAAAACGGCAGCTTTGTTATTGATGCACAATTTGAAGATGTGCATTCTAAAATAGAATTCGAATTGACTAAACAACTTGGCGAAGTGGGTAAAAAAATCCACACGGCACGTTCAAGAAACGATCAGGTTCTAGTGGCACTCCATTTGTATTTTAAAGCTAATTTAATAGATATAAAATCGAAAACCAAAACCTTTTTCGACACCTTATTGCAATTGGCCAACACACATAAAGATAATTTATTACCGGGCTATACGCATTTACAAGTGGCCATGCCATCCTCGTTTGGTTTGTGGTTTTCGGCCTATGCCGAGTTATTAATTGACGATGTTTATTTATTAAACGCTGCCATAAAAACGGTAGATCAAAACCCCTTAGGCTCTGCAGCGGGTTACGGTAGTTCTTTCCCTATAGATAGAGCCTTCACAACCCAAGAAATGGGTTTTGAAACCTTAAAATATAATGTGGTTGCCGCACAAATGAGTCGCGGTAAAAGCGAGCGCACTATTGCCGCTACTTTAGGAAGTTTAGCCAATACCATGTCGCGTTTTGCTATGGATGTCTGTTTGTATATGAGTCAGAATTTCGGATTTATCACCTTTCCAGACGAGCTAACCACAGGTAGTAGTATCATGCCACATAAAAAAAACCCAGATGTGTTCGAACTCATTCGAGGCAAGTGCAATAAGATACAAGCCCTACAAACCGAAATGGTTTTAATCACCAATAATTTACCAAGTGGTTACCATAGAGATTTTCAGTTATTAAAAGAAAATACTATAGCTGCTTTTGAAGAGTTAAAAGCCATTTTAGATATATTTAATTACGCCATTCAGCAAATTATTGTAAACGAAATTGATTTAAACGACGATAAATACAAATACCTATTTACCGTAGATAATATTAATAATCTTGTGGTTGATGGTATGAGTTTTAGGGAAGCTTACCAAGAAATTGGCGGCCAAGTGCAAGCCGGAACTTATAAACCGGATATGAGCAAGGAGCATTCCCATATTGGGAGTATTCATAATTTGAGTTTGGAAGCTATAAGAGCGAAGTTTCCGGATTAGGGTTATACTTGCTTTTAATTACCATATTAAAAAAATAGGTTTAATTTAGTATTTTTAATATAAGACAGGTTAACATATTTTTTTGGTTTAGAACAGTTTGATTGATAAAGTGGTAGATAAACAATAGCGTTGACTCTAAAGTGCTATTTTTATTAATAAGTGTATATTTAAAAAAACTGGTTTTAAGCTCAAGAAAGGTGAAACATTAGCATTCAATAATCTAGCGTTTGGAAAACAATAAAAAGAATATAAAATATAAATTCTATTCGTTTTTTGCCAAGTACTCTTTAATGGAGAACTATGGGTTTACAGCTGGTTTTTCAATTCGAATATTCAGAAAGTTTATACCGCAAATTCCCGAGCAGCACAGCTTCGAGTTTTATCTTAATTCCCAATTAAAACAAAGCACTGTAAACAGTATTGTTGACGAATTAAGCCAATTGTTGGCACAACCAGCGTATCAAGCATCTGTTGCAAAAGATTTAAACCATGCCATATCCGGTCTGTGTTCGCAAATTATTTCCTATGGTCTGGATCATGAATTTCAGTCCTTTTTTGATAAGCTTAATATCGACTCGAAATGTTACAAAGAATTACTGGGTCTGGCAAGTGCTCTTTCTGCAGACGATAATATTGAGGTGAGAAAGATTCAATATGTATTGGATGAGGTATCTAACACCATTATAAAACTACGCGAGTTTAAAAATATTACAGGTACATCGATGCATTTAACGGTGGTAATAAAAAGCCTTTTAAATTATGTAAAGCGCATAAAAATATTATTGGATTTAAAAAACGACATCTTATCGAAAAAAAAATGGGAATACCTTATTAAAGATTACATTTTATACACTAAATCTAAAAACAGCTTAAAAGAGTTTTTTGTTTCCCATACCGATCTTTTGGCTTTTGAAATTGTTGAGCATACCGCACAAAAAGGAGAAAAATATGTAGCCGAAAACAAAAAGGAATATCTGTCTTTTTTTAAGAAAGGATTGTTGGGAGGCCTTATTATTTCAATTTTCGCTTTTTTTAAGATAATCGTTGATTCTTCTGTTTCCGCTACATTGCCACTGGCTTTTTTATACAGTATTAATTATGCGCTTTGTTTTGTAATTGTGTATTTTTTGGGTGGTACCATTGCTACCAAACAACCCGCCATGACCGCTTCGACCATTGCTAAAAACATAGATAAAGATGGGGATTTTAAAATAGATAGCCTTAATAGCATAATATTATTGCTCAGAAAAATTTCGAGGAGTCAATTTATATCTTTGTTGGGTAATTTTATCACAGCATTTTCAGTCTCTTGCCTAATTGGGTTTTTGCTCACATTGGTAGCTTATCTAAATCCAATAAGCGCAAATAAATCAATAACTCTTATCGAGCAGGTTTTTCCGTTTTCTGGTGGCGCCATTTATTATGCAGCCATAGCTGGTGTGTTTTTGTCTTTATCGGGTTTTATCTCTGGTTATTTTGACAATAAGGTTAAAAGGTTAAATTTAGCCTATAGGATACAGCACAATAAGTTGTTGTCTGGGTTTTTTTCAGAACATAAACTTAAGCGCCTCTCGTTGGTTGTAGAGCGTAATTTAGGGGTTTATGCGGGTAACATTAGCCTTGGGTTTTTTCTAGGTTCTGCTTTTTTGTTAAGTTATTTAATGCCTTTTAGTATAGATATAAGGCATATTGCTTTTAGTTCTTCAAACGTAGGTTATGGCATTATAAACCATACCTTTGGTATAACTACTGTTGCATGGGCGCTGCTTAGTGTTTTTTTAATTGGTGCGGTTAATTTTTTTGTTAGTTTTTCCATGACATTTTTATTGGTTCTTAAGTCCAGAGGCTTAAAAATTAGTAATCTTGGTAGATTGGTGCGGTTAAGCTTAAAAGATATTATAAAAAATCCTTTGGATTATATAATAATTAGAAACAAGAAATAAACGGGTAAAGTATGTTTATAGAACCCATGGATTTAATTAGGGGTGTTAATTTTTAATAAAGACAATACATCATTATTTCTTGCGATTAAAACAGATTTATTATTGCCTACGGTAATAAAGGCAGCATCTTTTACATCGCCATTTGCCCATAAGTTTGTATCTGCATTTGGTATGTAATTAAAATTTCTAGAATGGTCTCCCTTTAGTAAAATTCCATAGTTGGCATCGTTTCTGGGGGTTTCAACCTCAGAGCCAAATAAGTTGCCCAAAAGTAAAATATCTTGGTTTTTGTCATCATTAAAATCGTCTATCAAGATTTTGTTTACAGACGATAGTTGCGCTCTATTTTCAAAAGCATCAAATTCAAACGATCCGTTTTGGTTTCTTAAAATGGCCGATGCAAAGTAAGTAGCTTTGTAATTAATACTTTCTGATAGTTTGTCTCCGTAAATGTCTTTAATATTAGCCGATCCAAAATCGTTATAGGTTTTAAATTTATCTTTTATAAAAGGCATTTGTTGTGAAGAGCATTGTCTGCCCCTCACAGGATATATGTTATTTTCTTGACTGTATCCTAGTACAATATCATCTGTATTGTTGTTGTCAAAATCATTTACATATAAATAAAAAGGGTTGTCAAAACTTGCTTTGTATTTGTAGTTTAGCCCTAAATTTCCAGCGATAATATCTAAATCGCCATCATTGTCTATATCGTTAACCTCAACAGCACTCCACCAACCTACATGTTTTGATAGGCCGTATGTTTTAGACTCGTTGCTGAAAACCCCCGAATTGTTAATAAACAGTTCAATTGGCCCCCATTCGTTTGCGATTATTAAATCTTGGTCTCCATCTTTATCAATATCTGCCCAGGTAGAAGCTGTAATCATAGTGTGTTCTGTAAGTTCTGGAATAGCCTTTTGGGTAGCATCTTTAAACGCTATTTTTTCTTTTGTTGAGGTGTTTTCCAGCAAATAGCTGTTTACTGGTCGGCCGTAAAACCCGGGTTTTACACGGCCTCCAATAAAGAGGTCGATGTCTCCATCTTTATCAAAATCTGTTGCAGATACACGCAAACCACTCGATACTATTTTTGGTAAAGCTTTTGTGTTTTTTATAAAAGTACCGTTGCCTTTATTTTCATAAAAACGATCTAAATAGTAATTGTTGTTGGGCTCTAGTTCTGTACCTCCACTTATAACGTAAAGGTCGTTATCTCCATCGTTGTCGGCATCAAAGAATATGGCTCCTACATCTTCATGATTTTTATCTGCTGTAAAGATTTTGTTGATTTTGGTAAAAGTCCCGTTTTTGGTTTGAATATAAAGTGCACTTTTTTGGTTTTTTGCACCACCAATAAAGAAATCATCTAAACCATCGTTGTTTACATCGGCCACTGCTAGGGCTGGCCCTAGTTGAGACATCCGGTGCGGTAACAGTACTTCTTTTTCAAAGTCGTTAAAATCATTCTCTTTGTGTTTAAAGTCTATGCCTGAAGTATTAGTTATATCTGTAAATAATTCACTAGAAATTGTTTTGTGTTTGTTTTTTAAAGAGCCTTTATCTGTATAAGCTACATTAATGGTTTGGTTTGGTTTAATGTTGTATATACTATGCGAGGTATTGTCGTTCCAAATAACTTTTAAACTATCTATTGCCTGGTCTTGTTTTACTCCAAAATGTACGGCGTCTGCCATAGCCGATTGAAACCCTCTGGTAAAATGATTCTCAATGGTTTGGGTGTTAGATTTAGAATACAGTTTAACTCTTGCGCCAATAGCGTTAATGTTGTTGTTTGGCCCTTTTAGTTTAACCTTTAAATAGTTGTTGTTTGTTGCGTTGTTTTTGTATATGAAGGACATTCCGGAAGAATTGTTGACCACAATATCTAAGGTGCCGTCGTTGTTGAAATCTGCATAGGCAGCACCGTTTGAATTTGTTGGGTTTTGCGATATGCTTAATTTCTTGAAGGTTAAATCGCCATTATTTAAGTAAAAGTAGTTTTCTTTTTTTCGAGAAGGCATTTTAGATAGAAGATCGTTAATATAGCTTTCGGTTTCAATTCTTTTGTTTTTTATCACTTCGGCTTGTTTTGCTTTTTGGTAATTAACAAAATCGTTGTTTCTAAAATCGCCTTTAATGCCGTTTGATACAAATAGATCTTTTTGCCCATCGTTGTCCATGTCGAAAAACAGAGGTGCCCAACTCCAATCTGTGCTTGAAACACCTGCTATTTGCGCAACATCTGAGAACATTGGGATACCACTTTTTTTGTCAACACCATTATTTAATTGTAATGTATTGTACATGTATTGGTGGTGCAGGCCTAGGTTTGTGTTTCTGTAAAACCTTTCGGGATTCATACCGCTCATACTCGTTTTTTGGGAGAAGTTGTCTTCTGCCATCATATCTAAGGATATAATGTCTAAAAGTCCATCGTTGTTCATGTCAGCAATGTCATTGCCCATTGAGAAATTAGAGATATGTTTGAATGCCTGCAGCGAAACTTCATTGAAAGTCCCATTCTTATTGTTTAAGTACAGAAAGTCTTTTTCAGAAAAATCATTTCCAACATAGATATCTGGCCAGCTATCGTTATTTAAATCGGCTATAGCTACACCAAGCCCATAGCCAACCATGGTATTTATAATGTTTGCTTTATCGGTAACATCAACAAATTTTCCGTTGTTGTTTTTGTAGAGGCGATTACCTCTAAACTCAGATTTTTGATCGATTAAGTTAGCTAGATTGTTTTCGTCGTACATATCTATGCCGTGGTTTAGCAAAAACATATCTAAATCACCATCTTTATCGTAGTCAAAAAAGGTTGCTTGGGTTGTAAAATGAGGTAAATCCAGACCATATTTTTCTGCCTGATTTTCAAATTTGGGTTTGCCATTGCTGTCTATTCCTAAGTTAACCAATAATTCGTTTTTTCGTTTATTAGGATCTTTAATTTTTCCAGACTTGCAGTAGTAAATATCCATTAAGCCATCGTTATTTATGTCAACTAAAGTAACACCGGTACCAAAACCATAGCCGCCTTCTGCATTGGCAGTTTTGGTTATATCGTTAAACCTCATATTGCCTATGTTAAGGTATAAGGTGTTTTCTTTTGTACTATTAACAAAGTAAATATCTATTAGTCCGTCGTTGTTAAAATCTGCTGTGGCTACACCACCACCATTATAGTAATACTCATACAATAATCCGTTATTGCTTATATTTTCTTTAAGTTCGTTAAGAAAGAAAATACCTGTTTTTTCGGGAGGTAAGATTGTAAAGGCTTCTTTTTGTTCTTGAGTGTTTAATGGTGTTTCCTTTACGCTACTAGTATTGTTTCTTTTACAATTAAAAAACAGAAGAACTAGGCTTATTACAAATAATACTTTTTTCATTTTCTGAAAATTTTAACTTATACCAATTTAACCTTAAAATGTCGCTATAAATAGTTTCTTTTTTGTTTTTCCGTCGTTAAAAAATAAAACCGTAGCTATGGCTATGCTAATATTTTTTGCCTTGTTAAAACAAAAAATAATTCGATTTATCATCACGACATTTCAAAATTAAATTGGTATCAAAACAGAACCCATTTTATAGAAAATGGGTTCTGTTTTTTCAAATAAATATATTAAAAATTAATTATGTTTTTTGAATAATTAAATTAATTATAACCAGAATTTTGACTAAGATTTGAGTTTTTATCAATTTCGCCTTGTGGTATAGGAAACTTTAAGTTGGCATTGTTCCAGGTTCTGGTTTCCCAAATTTCTTTACCATCATCAATTAAGTTACCGTCGGTATCCATATCTACTCTGTAAATGGTTAGTACTTCAGGGGTTCCTGCAATATTCCAACGCCTTATATCCCAAAAGCGGTGTTCTTCAAAAGCGAGTTCCACTCTACGCTCACGCCTCACTCTTTCCCTAAGTTCAGACTGACTGCCAACAGCTATGGCGGGCATATTAACTCTATTTCTAACCATGTTAATAGCATCAACTGCCAACCCTAAATTGGTGTCAGATTCTATTAAAGCCTCGGCATAGTTTAGATAGACTTCTGCTAGCCTAATGTGTATCCAGTGTTGGGTGCTACGCTCTCTATGATTTCTATCTTCCTGCATCATTTTTTTTAGGCCATAACCTGTTCTTGTAAAGTCTCCGCTAGAGGCAATACCAGCAAAACCACCTGGTCTGAACTCCCAAGTTAGTCCTTTCCATTCTGAGCCATCGTATAGTATTGAGGCGTCAAATCTGGGGTCTCTACCTTCGTAAGGGTTGTTAGCATCGTAGCCTGAGCCAGCTTCTTCTGGTAATAAGCCGGTAGCTTGCATCTCATATTGATCTACCAAATTTTGAGTTGGGCCTGTGCCTCCCCAACCACTAACGGCTGCGGTAGATTTAGGTGTATTAAATAGATTTGCCCAATGTGTTTTATCTGGGTCGCTAAATTGGGTATCGAATATAACTTCTGATGCGCCATCGGTAACAAATACACTGCCATAATCACTGTCTAGCGTTCTTGATGTATTGTCTAAAACTTGTTTTGAGGCAATTGCTGATTCAGGGAATTTGCCTTCATACAATAATACACGTCCCTTTAATGCCATTGCAGCATCCCACGACCCTCGGGTAGATGATGCGCTAGTAGCATTAGTAAACAAATCGGCTGATGTGTCTAGCTCTGATACTATAAAGCTTAGAGTTTCTTCAGCTGTGTTTCTGGGCACCAACAAATCGTCTGTAAGTTCTTGCGGCACTGTTATTATTGGCACACCACCAAAAGTTCTTAAGAGCAAAGCGTAATAATAACCTCTTAAAAAATGGGCTTCGCCTTTTAATCGGTTATTAACTTCATCTGAGCCTTCAAGCTGATCGTAGTTTTGAATAAAATTATTCAATCGCCGTATTTGAAAATAGGCATTTCCCCACAGCCCGTTAAAAGGGGAACTGTTAGAGGTAATGTTTGCTGTATTTAATTGCGTGTTTGACGCTGGCCATGTGTACGAGTTTTCAGCATCGTCTGTTGCGGCATCTAGCATATACCAACCTCTGTTAAACCCATGAGGGATACTGTTGTAAACAGCATTTAAGAAGGTTTCTGCAAAAGCAGGATCTGTAAAAACCACTTCGGAAGATATAGCACCTTGAGGGTCAAATTCAATAGAATCACTAGTGCAAGAGTATTGTAGCATAACAAATGATCCTATAAAAAATAGTAATTTTATGTTCTTCATAATTTTTTTTTTAAAATTGTAAATTAATACCCAAGTTAAAAACCCTTTGCTGTGGGTAGAACCAGCCTCTAGTTTGAGGGTTTTCGGGGTCTAAATGCTTAATTTTAGACCAAGTTACTAAATTCCTTCCGTTTAGGTAAACACGTAATTTATTAATGCCAATTTTGTCTAAAGTTTTTTGTGGCAGCGAGTAGCCAATTTCTACATTTTTAAAACGAATATAATCTCCTGGTGTAATCCAGTAAGATGAGAACCGTTCGTTAACAGCATTATTTATTAGTGTTAACCTTGGGTAGCTGGCATTGGTGTTTATTACGTTTCCATCTGTTCCTATTTGAGCTCTGTCTAAGTGGCGGTCAAATACTTTTCCGCCATTAAAAAAGGCCCAAGCGGCTTCGTTTGCTAGGTACATATCAAAATTGGTAGCACCTTGGAATAGAGCAGAAAAATCGAATTGCTTGTATTCAAAGCCAAAATTTAACCCAAATGTGAATTCTGGTATGGTATTGTTCCCTATAAATGTTCTATCGTCATTATCCACTTTGCCATCTCCAGTTATATCTGCATATTTAATGTCTCCTGGTTGTGGGTTTTGGGTTTGATAAACCCCATCTGGAGCATTGGCATTCAAATCATCTATTTCTTGCTGGGTTAAAAACAGGCCTTCAGCTATAAAGCCAATCCGGGTGTTTGCGCCTATTTGTCTTCCTGTAAGTTTTCTCAAGGGGTCAACATCTTCGGCTTCTGCGATATCTATTATTTCGTTTTTCGCATAGCCCATATTGAAATTTGTATAGAAGTTAAAGTCTTTTACATTTCCTTTGTAATTTAAAACAATTTCAAAACCTCTGTTATCTATAATACCAATGTTTTCAAAAGGCAAAGAAGCTCCAAAAGTACTAGGAACTTGGAGTGCCCGGGTTGTTAAGATATCGCTTGTTCTTTTGTAAAAGATATCGGTCTCAATGGTTAAAGCGTTGTTTAGTAAACCAAGATCTATTCCTAAGTTATATGTTTTGGCTTTTTCCCAAGTAGTTGCAGGGTCTGGTAATCCGCTACTGGCAATGGTTTGCGCTACACTAGCATTGTCTATAAAAGGCCCGCCAAAGCCAAAAAATTCTAGATATCGAAATGCGCCTATACCAGAATCGTTACCTAGTTCACCATACGAAGCTCTAAATTTTAAGTTGCTTATAACGTTGGAATCTGCTAAAAAGTTTTCTTGTGAAGCTCTCCAAGCCAAAGAAACTGAAGGAAAAAAACCAAACCTTGAGTCTTTGCTGAATTTGTAAGACCCGTCATACCTTCCGTTAAACTCGAATAAATATTTATCATCGAAAGCGTACGTAAAACGGCCTGCATAACCTAAGATTCCGGTTTCTGAGGTACTGTTTGAGAGACTTCTTGTTTCGGCGTCGCCTGCAATAAAGAAATCAACGGCAGTACCAAGGATGTTGCTTATGCCACCATTTAAGCTGTTATTTTCTGTTACGGTTCTAGAGTAGATTATTTTAGCTCCAAAATCGTGTTTATCTATGGTTTTGTTATAGCCTAAAATGGCTTCGGTAACAAGTTTGTAGCCTTGACTTTGGCTTTCTGATAGACTAGCTGTTTCGCCTCGGGTGCTAGGTGTACTTATATCGAAAGTGCCATTGCTGGCATCAAAGGTTGTAAATGTTTTAGGAACGGAAAAACCTTTGTTTCTATAAGTTGCTCTGTCGTAGGCTACTTGGGTTATTAAATTTAAGCCTTCTAGAAAAGGAAAATCTATTTTTAATGCTATTTTAGATTGGAAATCAAAATTTTTGGTGTCTGCATATCCAACATCAATAGATGGTTGCAATGCAAATATGGAATAGCCTCCGTTTGAGTATTGGTTTACTTCGGTGGGAGGTGTTCTCATGACGTTAGAGAACAATGTTCCTGCTCCAATTCCTGGGCGGTTTCTAGTTTCAATGTTTCCGCTAAAATCAGTAGTAAGACTTATATTGTCGTTAATTTTGATATCTAAGTTTGATCTAAAGTTAAAACGATTAAAATTATTTCTGTCATATAGAGCGTCTTGGTATAGATAGCCTAGAGATGTGAAATATTTAATGCTATTGTTTTCGCTGCTACCACTTGAAGAGATGTCTATTGATTGCATTGGTGCGCTAGAGTCAAGTACCTCGTTTAGCCAATCTGTGTTAGGGTGCGTGTCTGGGTTTGAACCATCTCTAAACTTTTGAAGATCATCATCGGTGTAGGCCAAGGCAACTCCATCATTACTGTTTGCTTCATTTAATAAAGTGGCATAGCCATGCGAATCTAAAAAATCTGGTAATCTTGTTGGTTGCTGAATACCTGAATATAAATTTACATTAAACGTGTTTTTCCCTTTTCCTCTTTTGGTAGTAATTAAAACCACGCCGTTTGCGGCTCGCATGCCATATATAGCAGATGCGGCTGCATCTTTTAAAACACTTATGGTCTCTATATCGTTAGAGTTTATATTGTTTAAAGCTCTTGGAATACCATCAACTAAAATTAAAGGTGCGTTAGAGCCTAAAGTACTTATGCCTCGTATGTTAACCGAAGAGCTACCGCTACCGGGTTCGCCAGAACTTTGTATTGTAACAACACCAGCCAATCTTCCAGATAGTGCACTACTTACGCTTTCAGTACTGTTTTTTACTATATCTTCAGACTTTACTGTAGCGATTGACCCCGTTAAGTTTACTTTTTTCTGGGTGCCATAGCCAACAATA
The DNA here is from genome assembly GCF_042684345.1 of Gelatiniphilus marinus. Classification (NCBI taxonomy): domain Bacteria; kingdom Pseudomonadati; phylum Bacteroidota; class Flavobacteriia; order Flavobacteriales; family Flavobacteriaceae; genus Gelatiniphilus; species Gelatiniphilus marinus. Next base: position 169,974 of record NZ_JBHULK010000002.1, read on the forward strand.
ACTACCTCGTCTAATTCTGCGGTGTCTTCTTTTAATGTTATGTTTATTGTGGTTTGATTGTTAACAAGTACTTCTTGTGTTACAAAGCCAACATAAGAGAAAACCAATATATCGCTAGCATTAACGTCAATGGAGTAGTTTCCGTCAAAATCGGTAGTTGTTCCTGTGCTAGATCCTTTAACCAATATGGTTACTCCGGGTAACGGGTTGTTCTCGGCATCTAGTACTTGACCACTAACACTTGTTTGCAATGCATTTGCTTTTAGTTTGTAAACAGCATCATTGAAGCTTGCTTTATCAATCATTACGTTTTCGGTATTCAAGGCAATGCTTGTCGAACTGGTATTGCTTGCAAAGGTGTTTGTAAGGCATAGGCAAAGCAAAATGGAATAAATTTGTAAAATCCTGACAATGGGGATTCCAGAAAAAAAGAGTTTGGTTTTTTTCATACTGTTGTTTGGTTTAGTTAAAACGACTTTTTTGAATAGTTAGATATTACAAGTTTTAATAGTTGCAATGGTGCTCTTCAATGTTGTTTAATAATTGCGTTTTTTCAACTTACTTTGTGTTTTATAAAAACTTGTTTATAAGTTCTAAATTAAAAAAAATGTTAAAAAACTCACTTTTATTGTAAATTTTGTGTAAAAATTCAATAAAATCTTGTGAAATTATCTTTTCGTTAATTTATTTTCTAATAATTAGCTTAAATCTTGATAAATATCTTTTTTTTGTACAAAACATATCCTAAAGCTAAATAGAACATTACAGCAGATAAAGCATAAAGTAAAGACGATAATTTATCGCTTAAAAAAGAATGAACAAATATGTTGTTGTAGAGCCAAGCGTGAATGCTCTGTTGCTCATTCACTTTAATTAAGTAAAAGCATTTCGATATAAAACTGGACAAGAAAAAAATGGTAATAGCGTTAGAGCCAACATACTTAAAAATGGTGCCTAATTTAAATTGCAGTACATCGGTTAAATAGTAAATAACAGCTAAAATTAAGGTTGCCCATCCGCTGGTTACCAATACAAAGCTACTGCTCCAAATGGCTTTGTTAATAGGAAACCAAATACTAAAAAGATAACCGCAAACTAATAGCGATAGGGCAGTTGCCACTAAATAAACCAATTTATTAACTTTTGCATTAGCTAGGATACGCCCTACTAAAATACCCGAAATGCAGGTTGCAATGGCGGGTAATGTGCTTAAAATGCCTTCGGGGTCGTAATCGGGTTTCCACATGTGCTTTCCTAAAAGTTTTAAATCTATATAGTTTGCCCAATTATTTGGTGCTCGATCAAAAGTTGGTAAAGATCCGTCTGGTAATGGCACAAATCCTAAAATTAGCCAATAGCTTATTAATATGGATAGGCCTATTTTTAGTAAGGTTTTCCAATTGAAGTTCATAAACAAAATGGCAGAGATTAAAAACACGACACCTATACGTTGTAAAACCCCGGGGAATCTTAAAACTTCGAAATCTTTTATAAAAGGCGGATAGGGTAAAAACAAGCCTAAAAACAAACCGAGACCAATAAGTTTTAAACTGCGGATAACAATTTTTCTGTAGGTTGCCCCATGTTTTGGCTTGTTTTTGTAGGCAAACGAAATTGAAATGCCAACAATAAATAAAAAGAACGGAAACACCAAATCTGTTGGTGTTAGCCCATGCCAATTGGCGTGCAGCAATGGGGCATAAACTTTGCTCCATGTTCCTGGGGTGTTTACCAAAATCATTGCTGCAATGGTAAAGCCCCTAAGGATATCTACCGATTCTATTCTTTGTTTTGCGGCCATTTTATATGATGTTTCGCCAAATAAAAAATACGCCCATTAGTTGTCGTTATCTTCTTTAATGTTAAATATGCGTTCTTTGGTTTGCTTTAAGTAGTTTCTTCCGATAGGGATTCTTCTACCTGCAATTTCTATGGTGTTGCCTTCTAAAGCGGCGATTTTATTTATTGAAATATTATAGGAACGGTGTACGCGTATAAAGTTTGATTGGGGCAGCTCCTCAGAAATTGCGGTAAGCGATTTGTGCACTACGTAATCGCCAAGGGTTGTGGCTACTTTAATGTAATCTTTTAAGCTTTCAATAAACAGGATGTCGTTTAGGTTTACCTTGACGAGTTTTTTATCGACTTTTAAAAAGATATGGGGTTCTTGGTTTAAGCTAGAGCCCACAGAAGGAGTATTGCTGTGTTTTTGCTGATATACTTTGTTTATGGTTTTTAAAAAACGGTTAAAGGGTATGGGCTTTACCAAGTAGTCTAGCACGTCTAGCTCGAAACTTTTTACGGCATATTCTCTGTAAGCTGTGGTGATTACTATTAGTGGCCTGAAATTCAAATTTTCTATAAACGTAAAACCCGTCATTTGTGGCATGTTAATATCTAAAAAAACAAGGTCTATTTTTTCTTGTTGTAAAATATTAAAGGCTTTTAAGGGGTTGCAAAAGGTTCCAACAACATCAATATTATCGAACTTTGTTAAATGGTTTTCTATAACACTAATTGCCAAAGGTTCATCGTCTATTATAATGCACTTAATTTTCATCTTACTGGAATTTTTAAAAATAAACTGTAAATATTGTTTGTTACACTGGGTTTCAATACAAAATCTTTTGCGAATAAGAGTTTTAGCCGCCTAAGAGAATTCGATATTCCTATTCCTTTTTTTTCATCGTCTATGGTTAAAGGGTTGAAGTTGTTGGAAATTTTAAATTCAAGATATTTTCTGTTAACCATCTCAAAACTCATTTTTATGGTTATTTTATCATTGCCCTTCAATCCGTGCTTAAAACAGTTTTCAACAAAGGTAATAAGTAGTAGTGGGGGTACTTTAACATCTTCTAGGTCGCCAGTAATGCGCAATTCTGTGTCTATGCGGTCTTTAAATCTTAGGTTTTCAATATCTATGTAGTTGTTTATATGGTTTATTTCTTCAAGTAAGTCGGCTTTAGAGTTGGTTACATCGTAAAGTACATATTCCATCATATTGGATAGTTTTAAGATTAACCGGGGCAAGCTGCTGGATTTGTTTAGTGCCAGTGCATAAAGGTTGTTTAAGGTGTTGAAGAAAAAATGGGGCTGTACCTGGGTTCTTAAAAATTTTAGTTCTGTGCTTAATTGTAATTGAGAGAGTTGCTCGTTTCTTTTTTTCTCGATACTCCATTCTACAATAATCTTTATGGCCGTTGCAAATGCGATGACGTAAATTTGCCCAATAAATTCTGCAATAAAGTGGTTGAACATAGATTGGTTTGGCATGGTGGTGTACAAACCAATCCAAATTTCGTCTGAGACAAAGATTAAATTTAAGCAGAGCCTTGAAAAATAAGCTATTACTAGTGCCGCTATTAAACTTAATATAAAGGCGATGTATTTGCCTTTTAAAATGAATTTTGGGATGAGATAATAGATATTTAAGTAAACCAGTACGATGTGTATTGGGAATTCTACAAGATTGGATTTTAAAGAGTACAGAAAATCGTCATTATAGCTGCCCCATCTAATAACATTGAACACAAAATAGCAAAGCCAAAATATAATGTGATATTTAAGCGGAATGGTTGTCTTTATTTTGTTTTTAAATAGTGTGAAGCTATTTTTCATCTATCGATTGTTGTTCCTGTTTTTTATTTTAAAAGGGATTTAATTGGGTGTTATATGAAACAGGTTAACGCTATTGTTGTTGTTTGTTACTAGCAATATGGTGTCTTTTTTTCTGTTTATGGAAATGATGCTTTTTGAGTTGCCAACGTTTACAAACCCTGTTTTGTCCATGTTCATTAATTTAAGGTTTTTGTCTTTGTAGGTTAAAATACTACCTAAAGAGGCATCATAGCGCACGGTTTCTACCTCGGCATTGTAATGGTTGCCAATGGCTATGATTTCTTTGTTGTTGTCGTTGTTAATATCCACAAACTCAAAATCCATAATTGGAGCAATTTGAAGCATTTTCGGCAAGCTTTTAATAGTGAAATTGCCATTGCCATTGTTTTCTAATAACACACTATTTAACATGTGCACTTTAAGGTGGAGGGCTTTATCTAGGGCTTCTTTTCCGTAAATATCTTCTAGTGTGGCTTCGGCAAATTCGTTAAATGTAGGGAACTTGTCTTTAATAAATGGCATTTGTTGCGAAGAGCATTCTCGACCTCGCGATGGTACAAGTGTGCCTTTGTAGTTTGAGGTTAAAACAATATCGTAAGTGCCAGAGCTGTCAAAATCATCACAAAATACATGAAACGGTTTTTTTGTGCTGGCTTTGTATTTTGTGTTTAGCCCTAGGTTGCCAACAAAATAATCGGTGTCTCCATCATTGTCTATATCTGTACTTTCAATAGAGAACCAAAGGCCTTCGGTGTTTTTTAACGACTCGTTTACTTGGGGTTTAAAGGTGCCGTTGTGGTTTTCTAATATTGTAATTGGCATCCATTCTCCTACAAGAATTAAGTCCTCATCATTATCATTATCATAATCTGAAAATAGGGCATCGGTAACTAACCCAATGTTTTTAATTGCAGGTGCCACGGATTCGGTTTTATTGTAAAACTTACCGTTTTCGTTTATCAAAATATACGATTCTGGCGCATACGGATATTTATTGGGTATTACCCTGCCGCCTACAAACAAGTCTAAATCGCCATCGCCATCAATATCAGATGCTTTAATGGCTTGCCCGCTTGTATTCATTTGTGGGAGTATGTTTTTGCCTTTGCTAAAATTGCCTTTGCCATCGTTTATATAAACTCTGTCTTGGTACAAGCTGCTGTTTTCTTCAAATTCAGCTCCGCCGCTTACTATATACAGATCGCTATCGTTGTCATTGTCAATATCTATAAAGAGCACGCCCAAATCTTCGTATTGTTTATCGTCTTGCCAAGTTTTGGTGTTATGTTTTACAAAGTTTCCATTTTTATTTTGCAAGTATAATTCGCCACTTTGGTCTTTGGCACCGCCAATAAAAAAATCTTCTAACCCGTCTCCGTTAACATCTGCTTTGTCAATAAACGGTCCATTGGTAGATTGGCTGTGGGGCAGTAAGATTTGTTCTTTGTAGTCGTTAAATTCGTTTTCTTTATGCTTGTAAGCAATACCAAGTTGCGATGGGTTAACGCTTTTTAACAATGTTTTTGTGTTTTCTTTATTGTTGTTTTTAGGGGGTGTTGCGCTTTCTTGATTTACTGTAATGATTTGATTGGCTTTTACGTTTGTAAGTGTTGTGGTTTTTTGGTTTGGCCATTCAATTACAATCTCATCTATAATTTTAGCATCGCCAAGGCCAAAATTAATAACGTTTTGTACCGAGGATATAAACCCTCTGCTGGTATATAGTTCTTGGTATTGCTTGATGTTATTTGCCGTTATGGTTATTTTGGAACCGATGGCAAATGTGTTTTTTGCACCACCATTTAACGTAATTTGAATAAAATTATTGGTGTCGTTGTTTTTATAGAGTAGGGGTGTATCGTTTATGTTGTTAATAACCAAATCGAGATCGCCATCGTTATCAAAATCAGCATAAGCAGCACCGTTGGATTGTGTTTTTTCTTTTAATCCCCAATTGTCCGGGTTTTTGGTAAAGTTTAGGTTGCCTTCGTTTTTAAAGCCGTAATTTCTTAGTTTTGTAGAAGGTTGTAAATCGGTTATTTCTTTAAAGCTGGGTTTGTTTTTTTCTGCAAACCTTCTTTTTAACTCTGTTCTAAAATCTTGGTTGGCCATGTCTTTCAAGATGCCATTGGTAACAAAAATATCTTTTAAGCCATCGTTATCGAAATCTGCAATTAAAGGAGCCCAACTCCAATCTGTTTTAGCTAAGCCGCTTATTTGTGCAATTTCGCTAAACCTTCCATTACCTCTGTTAAGCTGCAAAGTGTTTACCATATATTGGTGGTGGTAGTTGTTTTTAACTAAATTGTAAAAGTTATCGGTATTCATTGTGGCCATGTTTTGCTTGCTTCGAACGTGGTCTTCAGATGCCATTTCAAGTACGAATAGATCGGGATTTAAATCGTTGTTTAAATCGGCATAATCAGAGCCCATACTGCTAAAAGAAATGTGCTTTATCCGGTCTAAAATTTCATTGGTAAACGTGCCGTTTTTGTTGTTTATATAAAGCATATCTGGGGTTAAGAAATCGTTACATACATAAACATCTGGCCAACCATCACCATTAAAATCGCCAATAGATGCGCTTAGCCCAAAGGTTTTGTTAACCATTCCTGCAGGGTGTGTTATTTCTGTAAAATAAGTGCCGTCGTTTCTGTATAATATATCAGAACTGAATCGCGAATAATCTTTTTCAATGCTCATATTTAACCTGCCAGTGTTTTCAAAATCTGGTCTGTGGCTTACAAGGTACATGTCTAAATCGCCATCTTTGTCGAAATCAAAAAAATAAGATTGTGTGCTAAATCCAGGGTTATCAATTTTCCATGCTTTGGCTTGATCAATAAATGTATTGTTTTTTTGATTGATAAATAGTTTGTTTGTTCTTAGTGCATTGGCATTTCTGCTTCCGGACTTGCAAATGTATATATCCAGCCAACCGTCGTTGTTAATATCAACAACTGATACGCCATTGGACCATCCTGTAGCATCGGCTAATCCAGATGTTTCGGTAATATCCTTAAATTTAAAATCACCTTCATTAAGATAGAGCTTGTTAGAATTTTGATTGGAAACAAAAAATACATCAACTAAACCATCATTATTAAAATCTGCAGTGGCAACGCCTCCGCCATTGTATATGTTTCCGTAATTCAAAAAATTAAGGTCTGCTGTTTCTTCTACATTATTCTTAAAATCAAAGGTGGTTTTAGTGTTAGGAACTAAAGAAAATAGGGTATTGCTGTCTGAAGGTTTCTTGTTTAAAGTCTTTAGGGTTTTGTAAGATTTGTTTTGGTTGCAACTAACAAGAATAAATGCAAGTATAATTAGGGAAATCGTTTTTTTCAAAGCACTATTTTTTAATAATTAATTTATCGATAAATATAAAAAATAAAAAAGGGAGAATTTATATGATTCTCCCTTTTAACAATTTTAGTTTTAATTATTGTATCTAATTTTGCTTAGCCCACCATAGTGGTGTATGTACGGCGTCTGGACCGCCTAGTAGTTGTACTGCTTGTGCATGACCAGCAGGTACATTGTTTACAAAAGAAGAAGGGAATTTTAAGCGTTGGCCAAAGAAATTAACTTGGTTGGACATTACGTTTCCAGGGGTTAGCTGTGGTAGGTCTGGAATTGGGTTTTCTACCGCAGGATTCTCAAAGAAAGGTAAGCCTAAGCGTCTGTGGTCGCTCCAGGTTTCTAGTGGTAACCAAGGGGTTTGTGCAATGAATTTTTGTGTAATGATTTTATTTAAATGATCATTTTTTACACTGCCTCCTTTGTAAATGGTGTTTTCAGGATACTTGTAATTGTATGTTGCGTCTGCACCTGTGTAGCCATTTTTATAGTCCATAGTAACCGTTGCTGGAGGTTCTGTGGTATGATCCCAGTTAACTGATGTGCCAGCGTTGTTGTAATCTTGAGATGCAAGATAGTCTGTTAAGTGGTCTGAAACCCCAAAGTAAGCAAAGCTGTCTGCTATACCAGCTTCGTAAGCAGCTTTGCCACTCATTGGTGTGCTCCATCCTTTAACTGCAGCTTCAGCAATCAAGAAATGTGTTTCCCAAGATGCGAAAAATACACGACCGTCGTTTTCACCACCTCTAAAACGGTGAGCTAAACGCGGGTAGGATCCTGTGGAACGTAGTTGGTTTTTAGCACCTTTATCTCCCCAGTCTCCTGCTGCAAAGGCATTCCAAGAAAATGCTGCATCAATTGTAATGTCGTCGGTTTCTCCGTTTTCATCATTATCAGATTCTCCTATAATTAATTTTCTTTCAGACTCGGCATGACTGTTGCTCCATGTTGGGTAATTGTTGTACTCTGGGTCTTTAAGGTTTCCTGGAATAGGGTAAGTTTTGTAGCCTCTTGGATCTACCGTGTTTGGTAGGCCGTCTAGCCAGAAACCTGCAGCGGGATCGTTGGTTAATAGAGAAAAGTGATCTTCAAATCGCAATCCTAAATAATTAGCTGGTGTAAGATTTATTTGCTCATCAATAGGTAATTGATCATCAGGTAATTGATCATCAGGGAATTGGTCTTCAGATGTTACACCACCTAAGCCAACAGTTAAGTTCTTATAGGCAGCAGACATATAGTGGCTGTTCCATTGTCTTGACATTACATTGGTGTAATCATTCCACCCGCCATCTTCTTTAACTTTTAAGTCGTCTGCAGGAGAATCAATAATAAACCCACTGGATGCGGCAGCTTCAAAATGAGATTTTGCTTTAGCGGCATCTACTTCTGAGATTCGCATAGCCAAACGCATTCTTAATGAGTTGCCGTACTTTTTCCATTTTGTGTAATCGTAACCAAAAGCAGGGTCTAGGTCTCCACTAGGTGCAAAAGTATTTGTTTCGTCCAATTTGCTGGTTGCATCTGCTAATTCGTTCAGCATAAAGTCGTAAACATCTTCTACGCTATTATATTCTGGGTTTACTCCCTGAAATCCATTTATTGGTATTGGGCCAAAGTTATCAGTCATTTCGCTCATAACATAAGCCCTCCAAATTCTAGCGATTTGCAGCATGTTATTTGTGTATTCTTTTACATTGCCTTCTGCTATTTTGCCTTCTGCAACAGAAACGGCAGTGTTAATGTCTCTTAGCCATCTGGAAACATAATCTTGGAAATAATCGCTTGTCCAGCCATCATTGGATCCGCCTTCAGATAAGGTGCCTAATCTGGCGGTTCTACCGGCATCCATCCAGTACAACACGAATATACGCTCAGAGATGTGCGGGTTTTGTTGCGTGCCTCCAATAGATCTGTTAATTAGAAACTCGACTTCAACTTGGTCTGCTGTAACAGCCAAGGGGTTTTCGTTGATTTCTTCGAAGTCACTACAAGAAAAAATCAGTAGCATGGCACTAAGCAATGCAAAGGGTTTAAACATTTTTTTCATAATTTTCAATTTTTTTATTTTTAAAATTTAGCAGACACATTAAAAAATACTGTACGCGTTGTTGGTGATGAAAGATATTCAAAACCAGTTGCGTTAGAGCCTGTAGCAAAAACAGATTCTGGGTCAACACCGTTTAAGTGGCTGGAAATCATCCAAACATTATTAGCCGACACCCCTACTTTTAGCCCTTGGAAAGGGGTTTTGTCTAGGAAGTTTGATTTAAAGTCGTATGTTAAACTTACGTTTCTTAATCTTACGTGCGTAGCATCATATACATTGGCCTCGTTTATACCTAAATTACCAGAGCGTCCTGTAATTGCTGCCCAATAGTTTTGAGGTGTAGCCCCTGTGGTATTTTCGATAAAATTACCTGAGCCATCATCAACAACACCATCAAATACAATATCATTTCTATTTCCATTAATTACTGTTATTGCAGCTAAGCCTGTTTGTTGCATTTCGTGGTTTGTACCAGAGAAAATTTCGCCACCAATGCTTGCGCTAAATTGCAGGCCTAATGAGAAGTTTTTGTATTTGAATAAATTTGTTAGGCCTAATAAAGCATCTGGTTGTTGTGATCCTAAAACGTGTTTGTCTGTAGATGGTAGTGGTAAGCCATCGCTATCTACTATTATTCTTCCAAAGTTAGGGTCTGTTTCATCTTCAACTCTTCTGTACTTGGTTCCCCAAATTACACCATAGTCGCCTCCTACTTCAGCCAATACAGCTAAATTATCAAATCCTCCTAAGTTAAATTGGGTAACATCTTCAGACAATTCATTAATGGTGTTTTCGTTTTTAGAGTAGTTAATGTCCATATCCCAAGAAAAGCCATCTTCGTTATCGAATATCTTTGTTTTTAAAGTTAACTCAAAACCTTTGTTTTCTATATCGCCAGCATTAATGATTTTACTGTTAAAGCCACTTAAAGGGTCAAGAGGAATAGGAATTAATTGATTGGTTGCATTAGATTTATAATATGTAAAATCCACGCCGATTCTGTTGTTTAAAAATCGTGCTTCTAAACCAAATTCGGTTTCTTTTATTAACTCATTAACCACATTAGGGTCAAATAAGGTGTTTCCTGTGGTTGCAGTAGTGTTTCCAAAAGGGTCGTTACCAATAGAAAAAGCGTTAACCAATCTAAAAGGAGCTAAATCATTACCTACTTCAGCATAAGAGGCTCTAACTTTAGCAAAGGTTAACCAATTAGGCAGTTCGCCACCTTCTTTAGTTATCATGTCAGAGATAACTAATGAGCCGCTGGCAGAAGGGTAGAAGAACGATCTGTTTTGTTTGCTTAGAGATGATGTCCAGTCGTTACGTCCTGTAAACTCTAAAAAGGCATAGCCGTCGTAATTTATCTGGAATACACCGTAGGCAGAATTTATCTTTTTATTGCTAAACGATTGCGATACCCCTGCTGGATTTACACCATTGTTTAAGCTAAATAAATTGGGCACTACCAAGTTGCCAGAATTACTGCTTATGCCACTTCGTTCTGTGGACATTAAATTGCCACCAAGGGTTAATGCACCTCCAAATTTACCTAAAATATTATCTTTGGATGCTGTAATTAAAGCACTGTAATTTTGCTCGATAAAGGTGTTTTTACCTAAACTGTAACGGCCGGTCTCAGTACTTGGGCTACCCGAGAACACTTTGGTTTCTGTGTTTGTGGTGTATAAATCGGCACCACCTTTAATTTCTGCAGTTAGCCAATCGTTAAATTCGTGTTTTAAAGATCCTGTTAACACAAAACGATCTCTAGAATCTTCTTTTAAGTTGTTGTAAACTAACCAGTATGGGTTTACTTGAGAGGTGTTGTCGTCATACCATAATTGGTTGCCAAACTCATCAGATCCTTGGTTGGCAGAAAATTTTCTAATATCTAAAGATCTAGGGAAATTAACTATGGTGCTGTAAGAGTTAAATGAATTTAAACCATTTCGTGGTCTGTTATTAGCTGTGGTTTTATTGTATTGTACCTTAGTGTCTAAGGTCCAGTTTTTAGTTTCGCCAAATTTTGAAACTCCTCTTGCGATTAGGTTTAAGCGTTCTAAAGTCGCTCCAGGAATGTTACTGTCGTCTTTTAGGTAATTAGCAGAGGTATATAAAGACGTGCCATCACTTACTTGGTTTTGAAACGAAAGGCTATGGTTTTGGCTAAAACCGCTTTTGTAGAAGTTGTCAATGTTGTTGTAGGCGTTAAAAACAACATCGCCATTTACAGGCCCTGTTTCTGTTTGCCCTGCAATTCTTGGCCCCCAGCTGGAACCGCTTAGCTCATCATATACGCCTACAGAACCTTGTCCAAAATCACTTTGTAAATCTGGTGTTAAGAATATGGTTTGAAAGCCTGTAGTTACCGAATAGGAAATTCCAAGTCCTTTTTGAGCTTTACCCGTTTTGGTGGTAATTAAAATAACACCATTACCTGCACGAGAACCATACAAGGCAGCAGCAGATGCTCCTTTAAGTACCGATAAGGTTTCAATATCGTCTGGATTTATATCGGCTAGACCGTTACCAAAATCTTCACCAGGGTTGAAGAAGGAGTTGTTTGATGCACCAGTAAAGTTATCCAAAGGCACGCCATCGACAACTATTAGTGGTTGGTTGTCTCCTGTTAGAGAGCTAAAGCCTCGAAGTACAATTTTAGAAGACCCTGCAGGACCTCCACTACCTTTAATAACTTGCAGGCCAGTGATTTTACCGGATAAAGCATTAACCATATTTGGTTCTCTTGCCTCGGCTACTGAGGCTCCTTTGATTTCCTGAACGGAGTACCCTAAAGATTTACGTTCTCTTTTAATACCAAGGGCAGTTACAACTACTTCGTCCAATTGGCTAGCATCTTCTTCTAAAGCCACGTTAATTGTTGTTTGGTTGTTTACAGCTACCTCTTGGTTGGTATAGCCAATATAGGAAACCACCAAAATAGCAGTAGAGCTAGAAACGGTAATGCTGTAGTTTCCATCAAAATCTGTAGAGACACCATTAGTTGTGCCTTTTTCAACTACATTTGCTCCACCAAGTGGAATTCCAGTTGCACTATCTGTAACAGTGCCTGTAATAGTGTTTTGGGCTTGAATACTTTGCATGCTAAACAAGCAAAGCACAAACATTAGATTTAGTAATTTTTGAATCATAATTTTTTTTTGATTTAGTTTTTAATTCTGATTGCTTCAAGACATCTTCTTGAGGGGATTAATTTAGTTTAAGTGTTTTTGTTATTATCATTTTTGTACATAGTTTTGGATGTTTAGTTTAAAAATTAATGAATATGCAAAATATTTAATTATAATCTTGATATAAAAAATAATATATATACAACATATATTTAATGACGAACAACTACTAACGGCCTATTAAAGGTATTAAAAAAGTTATGTGTAAGAGCACAATTTAAATCAAGTAAACAATAGCAATTCGGTACTTGTAAATCAATACAAATCTGAGTTTTAAAAATACTAATATAAAAACAAACCCAATAAAAAAAACAACTTTTTTAGTTAAATTTTTTAGTAACTTGCTACATTGTTGTTTCGCATAAACAAATAAAACCCTAAATTGTCCTTTAACTTAATATTAAGCTAAACCCCTGATTTTTTATAATAAGTACAGGGTTTAAAACAAACCCTAGATATTATTTAACTAACTTTAGGCCTATTAGCTATGGCATTATGTAATTTTGTAAATTGCGTGCTTTTAAAATAAACTTTTAACATCTATGGTTACTTTAAAACAATTGGCAAAAGAGTTAAATGTTTCTATATCTACGGTTTCAAAAGCATTAAACAATAGCGATGAAATAGGAGAAGAAACCATAAAGCGGGTTAAAGAACTCGCCAATTTGTACAACTACAAACCCAATAAGGTAGCTTTAAGCTTAAAACAAAACCGCACCAACACCATAGGTGTAATTATACCAGACATACTCAACCATTTTTTAGCCAAGGTTTTGTTTGGCATAGAGCGCGAGGCGGCACAGCACGGTTATAACATAATGACCTGTATTTCTAACGAATCTTTAAAAAAGGAAAAAGAGAGCCTACAATTACTAGCCAACGGAAGCGTTGATGGCTTTATACTCTGTTTATCTGAAGAAACACAAATAAAAAACGAAATCGATCATTTTAAACAAACCATAAGCCAAGGCCTGCCCATAGTAATGTTTGATAGAGTGGCACACGATGTTATGTGCGATAAGGTAATTGTAGATGATTTCGATGCTACTTATAGGGCCACCAAAAACCTGCTTAACGAAGGCAGAAAGCAATTGGCGTTTATTAGCAATATTTACGATTTAAGTGTAGGTAAGCTAAGGGAACGGGGTTACCAAAAAGCTATTTTAGAAAACCCAGAGCTAAAACCAGTTGTGCTAAATTTAACAAAAGAAGACAACCCCCAAGAAACTATTATGGCATTTATGAAACATCATAAAAACATTGATGCCGTAATTGCAGCCGATAGCGCTTCTGGGGTTATAGCCATTAATGCCGCCGTTTCATTTGGACTTAAAGTACCAAGAGACATCTCTGTAGTTGGTTTTGCTAGCCAATCGGTCTCCTACCATTCCCTGCCTAGGCTAACCACTATTAGGCAACATGCCAAAGAAATTGGTGCAAATGCTGCACAAATGCTAATTAAAAGAATGCAGAACCTAAATGCAGGCCATTACGATTTTAAAACAAAAATAGTAAAAACAAGCTTGGTTGAAAACGGTTCTACTTTGTAAGTTTTTAACAAAGAATTATTGGTAAAATTCACGTATTTTATGTATTTAATCGGTTAAAAATGTATTTTGTCGATTTTATTTCTTTTATCAAGTAGTTTAAAGCTACATTAGCTTTCCTTAATTAGCGCACCCATAATCTCCCTCAGCTAATTAAAGTTTAATTAATCCATTCTTAGGGCTTTTTTAGCCTTCTCCCTCGTAGCAAATATAAAATCTATACGGCTTTAACGTATTCGATTTTAAGTTATTAATCCATTTTCCCTAGTTAAAGGATTTTGATTTTTTAGTCAAAAACCTTCGATAAGATTTTAATATTAATAGTGAAAAATAAATTTTAACCTAAAATCAAATTAATTATGAAAGCTTTAAAAATTACTTTATTATTGGCATTACTTGTAACTGTATTCGCATCTTGTACAAAACAAGATTTAAACGAAGATGATGTTTTGTCCTCACCGGAAACCGAAGAGACATTGTTTACTGGCGGTAGCGGTCAAGACTAAATGTAACAATATCACAAAAAAAAAGTAAAGTCCCCAGGCAAATAGCTTGGGGACTTTTTTTTAGTGAAAATTATAGATACATTTGAATAATAGCAAAAACCTTCGTGTAATTTGAAATATAGATTATTTTTTGTTGTCGTATTCATTTGTTTAGTAAAAACACATTCGCAAGCCCATAAAAACCTGGGTAAAATAGATTCTATCCAAAACTTTTTGGCAACTGCTAAATTTACAGATTCGGTTTCAAAAGCAAACCAGCATTATAAAATAGGGGAACTTTACAGGCACTCGTTGCTAAGCGACAGTGCATATTTTTATTTTCAAAAAGCCGAAAAGGTTTTCAGGAAATTTAATTACAGGTACGAAACTGCTATTACCTTGTACGGCATTGCCGTTTGCCAAACCTACGATAAAGATTATACGGGCAGCGAAGTTACTTCTATAGAAGCACTAAGTATATTAAAACAGCTAAATGCCAATAACGATGTAAAAAAGTACAAAGCTTTTGTACTGAACAATTTAGGAATTGTTTTTGATGAGCTGGAAGAATTTGATCAGGCAATCGAGTATTTAGAGCAATCTCTTGATATTAAAAGAAAACTTAAAGGCGATTTTCAAAGGAGCATAGGCTTAACTTTAAACAACATGCTTAAAGTTTATAGGCGATCTGGACAGTATGATTTGGCCATAGAAAAATACAACGAGATCTTTTCCAACAAAGAATTAATTAACAACCATCCAGACGTTCATGTATTGGCCTTGGGCAATTATGCAAATACCTTGTACTTGTCGAATAAAACCCAGCAATTGCCTGGGTTGTACCTCAAGGCATTAAGAATTTGCGATAGTATTAACAATAGCTACAACTCTATAATTATACTTCAGCACTTGGGCGAATTTTATAACCGTACAGGAAAAAAAGATTCTGCAAGGTATTATGCCTACAAAGCCAAAGAGATTTCAGAGCAGTACAATAACGACGATTTACTGAAATCGCTTCTGTTGCTATCTAAAATAGAACAGGGTACCATTGCTGCAAAGCACTTGCAAAGTTACATAAAGCTTAGCGATAGCCTGCAAAAAAGCGAAAGGGCAAAAAGAGACAAGTTTGCAAGAATACGTTTCGAAACCAACCAAATAGAACAGGAAAATATAAGAATTGCAAGAGAGCGCCTCTGGCTCTTGATTATTTCAATAACATTAATTATTACCTCTTTTTTAATATATATTGTCGTTAACCAAAGAAACAAAAACAAAGAATTAAAATTTATACAGCAACAGCAAGAAACCAACGAAGAGATTTACAACCTTATGCTTTCGCAACAAAATAATATTGAAGAAGCCAGAACATTGGAAAAAAAGCGCATTTCTCAAGAATTGCACGATGGTTTACTGGGCCGCTTGTTTGGTACCCGATTAAGTTTAGATAGCCTAAACATGAATACTACCAATGAGGCCATAAAAACAAGAAGCCAATACATAAGCGAACTAAAAACCATTGAAGACGATATAAGAAAAGTATCGCACGAACTAAACACAGAGTTTGTCTCGGGCTCTGGGTTTATAGATATTATTAAAACGCTACTGGAAACCCAAACCAAAGCTTATGGCTTTAATTACAAACTTAAATACCACGATGATATTAATTGGGAAGACGTATCAAACAAAACCAAAATACATATCTACAGAATTATACAAGAAGCCTTGCAAAACATTTACAAACATGCCAATGCAACACTTGTAAAAATTAGTTTCAATGTAAAAAAAAATGTATTTTGCCTAACCATTAGCGATGATGGTTCCGGATTCGATATCAATAAAGCAAAACGAGGTATTGGCTTAAAAAACATTAACTCTAGGGTTAACGAAATTAACGGCAATTTAATAATAAATTCGCAAACCAACCAGGGCACTACCATAACCATAAAGACAAAATTAGAATAATTTTTAAAGGAAATGACCGAGCATATTAAAATATTGATGATTGACGATCACCCTATGATTATTGAAGGCTATCAAAACACCTTGCAATTTACCAAAAAAGAGCATCAAGAGTTAGCAATCGATATTGCAAACAATTGCGACGAAGCCCTAGACTTTATAAACAAAGCGCTCGAAAAAAACATGCCTTACAATGTTTTGTTTGTAGATATAAGCTTGCCAGCTTCAGCTGATGGTGCCATGCAATCTGGCGAAGATATAGCAGAATACGCACGCCATACCTTGCCCGGTGCCAAAATTATTATATTAACCATGTTCAACGAATCCTTCCGTATCCATAACATTATAAAAACCATAGACCCTGAGGGGTTTTTAATAAAAAGCGATTTAACCTCTAGCGAGCTGGCAAGTGCATTTCAGGCAGTGCTTAGCAATCCGCCCTTTTACAGCGGTACCGTAAATAGTTACATTAGAAAAACACTTACCAGCAACAAAGTAATAGACGATAAAAACAGAAAGATACTCCATTTGCTTTCGCAGGGTGTTAAAACCAAAAACCTTGCAGCCCATTTAGATATTTCATTAAGTGCCGTTGAAAAAAGAAAAAAACAGCTCCGCGAATTGTTTATGGTTGAAGATGGGCAAGACGAGACTTTAATAATAAATGCCCGAAAAGAGGGTTTTGTGTAGTATAATATTTTCTTTTTAGTAATCTTTTACTGTTTACTTAAATTTTATTCAATTTTTTTTTAAGCTGTAAAGCATCGCTATACTTTAATTCTACCATTTACCCGTAAAGTCATTACGGGTTTTCCGCAGTTTAAAGCCATATCTTATGCCTATCTTTGGTTTATCAACACTTCAAAATTAATTAATCCCTCAATTTTTTTGTTGATAATAGCAATTTACATTAACCCTGTGGAGGTGAGAGAACCACAGGGTTCTTCTATTTAATAAGTTGGTTTTTTTTAAAACGAAAAAAGAGCACTTTTATAATCCCATAAAATGCCAATAAACAATCCTAAATAAATTATTGCCACTATAAACTTTATAAAAGTTGAAGTTAAAAACCCGATAAACGAACCCAAGGCTGCTTTAAAAGCTGTTTTAGAGTCGGCATTATTTAATAGTTCACCTATAAGCGCACCAACAAAAGGGCCAATAATTATTCCACCCGGTATAGGGGCAATTAACCCAACAATCAATCCTAAAGTAGTACCAATCATTCCAGATCGTGTCCCTCCAAAGCGTTTTGTGCCAATGGCTGGTATTATATAATCCAATACCCAAATTAATACGGCAATTACCAAAGTTATAAGCAAGAACCACTTATCCATGGGTACAGCATCTGTAAAATGCAGAATTAAAAGCCCAATCCAACTAGTAAGTGGTCCGGGTAAAACAGGTAAAAAACTACCAATAATGCCTAAAAGCATAATGAGAGCAGCAATGATGATTAAAATAATATCCATATATATGTTTAAGTTATACTATAGATAAGACTAAAAATCATGCCAAATGTTACAATTTTTAACTATAAAATTAGTTCGAACTAATTTTTTAGTTATATTTGTTTAACTAAGAGTTTAGTTTAATAATGAAATTAGATAAAAATGAAGCAACTTACAAAAGCAGAAGAAGATATTATGCAAATACTATGGCAGCTTAAAAAAGCCAATGTAAAAGCAATAGTAGAAGAGTTTCCTGAGCCAAAACCAGCATACAACACCGTATCAACAATTGTTAGGATTTTAGAGAGCAAAGGCTTTGTAGATTACGAAAAACAGGGTAAAGGGCATTTGTATTTTCCGTTGGTTTCTCAGCACGATTACAGCAACCAATCCATTAACAAGTTGGTCGATAATTATTTTCAAGGCTCGTTTAAAAGTATGGTGTCTTTCTTTGTAAAGAAAAACGATATTAGTTTAAACGAGCTGGAATCGGTTTTAAAAGAAATCAATAAAAACGATAAAAAATGATACATTATATATTACAAACTATAGCGTTTCAACTCCTCTTTTTATTGACTTACGATGTGTTTTTAAAACGCGATACCTTTTTTAAATGGAACAGATTGTACCTTTTAGCCACCGCTTTGCTGTCTTTAATATTACCGTTTATAAAGGTTGAAAGTTTTAAAAAAGTAGTGCCGCAAAATTATATTGTCTCGCTTCCCGAAGTGGTTTTGGGGCAACCCGCAGTAAATTTAAATAACACCATGGCTTTAAATGAGGTGGTTTTAGAGCAGCATTCCACGCCAGTTTGGGAGCTTGTATTTTACATGGGTTTAGGTATTGCGTTTTGTTTATTCTTGTTTAAAGTGTTTAAAATTTTAGCTTTAATACTAAAAAACCCAAAGCAATCTATCGGTAATATTGTGTTGGTAGAATTGTTAAATAGCAATTCCGCATTCTCGTTTTTCCATTATATCTTTTTAGGCGAAAAGCTTAAAGCTGAAGACAAGGAAGCCATTTTAAAACACGAGCTCATCCACACCCAGCAAAAACACACGTTAGATTTATTGTTTTTTGAAGTGTTACGCATCGTATTCTGGTTTAATCCGTTGGTGTATATGTACCAAAACAGAATGGCAACATTGCACGAGTTTATTGCCGATGCCCATGCCGTAAAACATCAAAGTAAAGAACAGTATTATCAAAACTTATTGGCTCAGGTTTTCGAGACCAAAAACATATCGTTCATCAATACCTTTTTCAAACAATCATTAATCAAAAAACGAATCGTTATGCTATCAAAAACAAAATCAAAACAAGTCCATTTATTTAAGTATGCACTTTTAATTCCTTTGGTTTTCGGGATGTTGGTTTATACTTCGGCAGAAGCTCAAGAGAAAACTAATCAAAACACAACCCCTGAAACTATTATTGTTAATCAAGATTTGAGCGATGAACAATTAAAAGAAAAATTAAGAAAAGAGCTTGAAAAGATGAAAGCTGATGGAGCTGATTTTATGGATATTTACAAAGCCTTTTTTATTAAAACGGATAATTATATAAAAACTAAGGAAAACTATTATAGGTTTAATGTTTACTTAGAATATATAATTGATAAATCAGAAACGATTGATAAATCCAAATTTATAAATCGTAAACATCGAAATTATACTGAGTATTTAGAATTCAAAAAAACAGATGAAGCAAAAGAGACATGGGAAAATGCTACTAGCGATGGTGTTTTAAAATTAGTTGTAAACGATTTAAAAAGCCTAACAGAAGCAGAAAAGAAACGATATGATAATAAAAAGAAGCTGTTATTTAAAGACGATTTTTTTACAAAGTTTATAATGACAGACGGTAGAAGCTATGAAATGATTACTAGTAAAAGCATTACCAATGCAAATGCAAAGAGTTTTAATAACGGAATAGAAGTCCCATTTGCTGTAATAGACCAAGTGCCAGTTTATCCTGGATGTGAAAATCTATCAAAAGAAGAGCAAAAAAAATGTATCTCAAATAAAATATCAAAGTTTGTTCAAAGAGAATTTAATACAGATTTAGCAAGTGATTTGGGTTTAAAAGGAAGACAGCGCATTAACGTTATTTTTAAAATTAATAAAGAAGGAATTATTAAAGGCATCCGTTCAAGAGCGCCGCATCCTGCTTTAGAAACCGAAGCCATTCGTGTTATTTCGTCTTTGCCAAAAATGAAACCGGGTATTCAACGTGGTAAAGCTGTAACTGTGCCGTATTCGTTACCTATAATTTTTGAAGTTGAAGACACGCAAATGTTAGATGAGACTACTGTTGTTGGTTATGCAGATGATACCATAGATGGAACTGCAAAGCCTTTTGCAATTGTTGATAAAGCACCAACTTTACCAGAATGCGAAGCTTTAGAAACTGAAAAAGAAAGAAGAAAATGTACAACGAATGGAGTTTCAAAGTTTGTAAATAGAAACTTTAATGCTGATTTAGCTAAAAGCCTAGGTTTAAAAGGAAGACAACGCATTAATATTGTTTTTAAAATCACAAAAAAGGGCAATATTGTAATTGAAATATCTAGAGCGCCACATCCAGATATAGAAGCTGAAGCCATACGAGTAATTAAATCAATTCCTAAATTAATTCCTGGTAAACATAAAGGCAAAAAGGTAGATGTGTCATATTCTTTACCAATAATTTTCCAAGTAGCCGATTAAATATGATTAGACTAATTTTTATATTTTTATTATTAGTATTTAAAACCGAAGCACAAACTTCGGTTTTAAACGTTGCCGATAGTTTGTTTGCCCACGGTAATTACAGTAAAGCCATCGCACAATATAAAGCATACAATAATCCACCCGAAGTTTATCATAAAATAGCAAAAGCATATATCGCGATTGGCAATTATGACGAGGCTTTAATTAACTACGAAAAAGGTGTAGAAACCAACCCGAAAAACACATTGTTAAAATATGATTATGGTAAGTTTTTATATCGAACTAAAAAGTTTAAAAAAGCATCAGAAGTATTTAACAAACTGGTTTACACAGATTATAAAAACCCAAATTTTCATTACGAGTTGGGTTTAGTTTTAGAGCAATTAAAAGATTCAACAGCTCAAAACAGGTTTTTTAGCGCGTTTAAGTTAGATAGTACACACCAAAAAGCCATTTATAAAATAGCTAAATTTCATCTTAAAAAAGGGCATAATAAATTAGTTGATAAATATATCGATATTGGCTTATCATCTTATAAAAACAACAAACAATTAATAAGCTTAAAAGCTCAAAATTATTATGTTAGGCATCAATATGAAAACGCCATTGTTTGGTTTGAAAAACTTCTTGAATTAGGTGAATCTTCAGCATTCATTCATGAAAAATTAAGTCTGAGTTATGCACAATTATATGAATTTGAAAAGGCTATCGAACAACGAAAGTTAGTGCTAAAAATTAATCCATTGGATGCAACCTCTATTTATGTAATTGGAACGTATTATGAGGAGCTAGCTGATTTTAAAAAAGCCGAAGAATATTTATGGAAAGCTTTGGCCTTATTAGATAAGCCATTAGATGCTGAATATATGAAGCTAGCCACGGTTTTAAACCGGCAAAAAAAATATAAAGAAAGTATTGAAGCCTTAAAAACAGCGATTAATGAAAATCCTTTAAACGAGATTGCTAGTTTTCATTTGGCTTTAACATTGAGCACATATTATGCTGATTATGATGCTAAGATTAAAGCTTTTGAAGATTTTAAGAAAAAATTCCCAAAAGGCAAGTTGATACCTTTTGTTAATAATCAAATATCAATACTAAAAGAAGAAAAGTTTCTTAATGTGCAAAAGAAAAAAGATTAAAATCTAAAAAAAATTGTACTTTTCGGTTTCAGTTTTAAACCATGAGGCAAACTTGCGTTTTATTGTTGTTTTTAGTGCTTGCGTCTTGCGAGTATTTCAATGTAAAAAAAACATCGCCCGAAGCCATTTTAAAAGAAGAATTGCAAACTTTTAATTGGAACGATGTTGATGAGTACCCAAGTTTTTCTATCTGCGATTCGTTAACGCTTAAAGCAGAAAAGAAAACCTGTTTTCAGCAGGTTTTAACGGCGCATATTTCTGGGTTTTTACAAGATGAAATCATAATCGTATCAAAAGATATTAGCGATACCATAGTTTTAAATTTTCAAGTTTCTGAAACCGGCTATTTAAAATTAATAGATGCCAAAATAGATTCGTTGACAATTGCTGAAATTCCGAGTATTGAAACTTTGCTTACCAAAAGTTTAGACTCGCTGCCCAATATCTTTCCAGCTACAAAACGCGGCCAGCAAGTTAAAACAGAGTTTAAGTTGCCCATAATTGTAAAAGTAAATTAGCACATAAGCCAAAGGTTTAATTTGGTTCCATATTCCTTTTTTACTGTGGTATTTATTCAATAAACCGTATCTGCTTCCAATCAAAATCAATACTGTCGTTTTGTTGTGGTGTTCCCGGTGTGCTTCGGCCTTCAACAATATATTTGGTGAGTAAATTTTTTAAAGCCTTTCCTTTTTCCGGGTGTATTGCTATTAAATTATGGGTTTCGCTTGGGTCGTTTTTTAAATTATAAAGCTGGTATTTTGGCAAAGTATCCAAAGCTGTTTTATTATCGGGCCTGGGAAAGCTCCAACCGCCAGAACCAGCGCACAAAATAAGTTTCCAGGCACCTTTTCTAATTGCAAAACTACCGTTAATGGAGTGGTGTACCGTGGCTTCCCTAAAGGGTTTGTTAAGTGTTTTTTGTTTAAATAAAGGCATTAAGCTATAACTGTCTTCGGCTTCGTTAGCTAAAAGTTTGTATCCGGAAATCTCTGCACAGGTTGCCATAAAATCGGTGCTGCAAATGGTTTCTTTTGATGTGATGCCTTGTGCTATCCTTTTCGGCCATTTAACTATAAAAGGCACACGGTGTCCGCCTTCAAAAATATCGGCTTTATGCCCACGGTACACATAACTCGGGTTATGGTTTTTTGCTTTTAAAACCTTGTAGTCTGCTTCTGGCGAGCATCCGTTATCGCTTGTAAAAATAACCATCGTATTATCTTCAATTCCTGCTTTTTTTAGGGTGTTGGTAAGTTGTCCCATATAGGCATCAATCAGCATCATAAAATCGGCATACGGATTTATATGGCTTTTGCCCAACCATTCTTTTGTTGGTAAAATGGGTGTGTGAGGCGATGGTAAAGCGAGGTACAAGAAAAACGGATTGTCGTCTTTGGCTTTTTCGGTAATGAACTCAAACGATTTTCTGAATAGATTGGGTGTAACATCATCATGTATAAAATCTTTTGATGTTGGCCCTTTTCGCCACCATGTATATTTGCCTGTGTTTTCGGTAATGGAATCTGGAACTAGGGTAGCGCGACCATTTTCAACATACACATACGGTGCCATATCCAAAGAGCCCGAATGCCCGTAGGCGTAGGTAAACCCTAAATCGTTAGGGCCGTTTGTTATGGGTTTTGTAAAATCTATATTATCAAAATCATTGGCGTCCCATCCGCTTCCCCCAAAGTTTTTTTCATCTTTTAAGGCCCAGTCCCAACCCAAATGCCATTTGCCAATAAAAGCGGTGTGGTAACCTTGTTTTTTTAACATAGAGGCCACGGTAGTTCTTGAATTTGGAATTAATGCTTTCGATTTTCCTGTTAGCACACTGCTTTTTAATGTGCTTCTCCAATTGTATCGCCCCGTTAAAATACTGTATCGTGTTGGTGTGCAAACTGCCGATGCCGTATGCGCATCGGTAAATGTTATGCCTTCGTTGGCCAATTGGTCTATGTGCGGGGTTTTAATTTGTCCGTTTTCATTATATGAAGAAATATCGCCGTAGCCTAAATCGTCTGCTAAAACATAAATAATATTTGGTTTTAGTTCTTCTTTTTTTTCAGATTCTAAACAACTTGAAATATTTAAGAGCATCAATAAAAGTATAAGCAATGCGTGGTTTTTCATGTTTTTATTCATTAAATACTTTACTTAAAAAAGTTTCGATACTCGCTTTGTTAGCACGTATCAATTCGTTTTTCGCACTGGCCATATCGCTTTTGTTTTTGTCTTGCGAGAGTTTAAATTTACCTTCCCAATGGGTAATATCAATCTCAAAACCTCTAATGTAATTTATTAAACCAAGCATCTTTGGGTTGTCTATTTCTAGTTTGTATTTATGGGTTGGAGCTTCCAAAAAATCGGTCAGATCTACCAAATCTTGTTTTACCTGCTCTTCATTGTTTACTGCATTTACCTTGCCTTTAAGGTGTACTTTTATGTAATTCCAGGTGGGTAATTGGGAACTGGAATAGATGCTTGGAGAAATATAGCATTGCGGTCCAGAAAAAATAACAGTTACAGCATTGTTGTTTTTAAGCAGTTCTGCCTGCGGATTGTACTTATCTATATGCCCAATAAGCTTTCCGTTTTTGTTGTAAATTAAAGGCAAATGTGTTATTAGAGGCTCGTTGTTTTTTACTGAAATTACAGTTGCTAAAGGATACGTTTTAATCACTTCAATCAAGTGATTAATATCGGATTCTTGATGATGTTTTGGTGGATAATTCAAGTTGTATTATAATTAAAATGGTTCTAAAATTGAGTGTGTGTGCAAAAACAATTGTTGATTTTTAAGTCACATTATTATCGATTAAACTCCAAATTGAGTTAAATGATGATCTAAATGTTTGTATTGCATTTTGCCCCATTGTTCAGTTGTGAAATCCCCAAAAAACGGATGCGTTGGCCAACTCGTTTTATCTTTTAATTTAGAAAACTCATTAATAGCTTGTACTAGTTTTTCTTTTTGAGTTGCAAATCCCTGTGCGTCAGTTACTCTAAATTCTCGAACGGTTCCTAAATTTTTCTGCCAAGGTTTATCGTTATACATAGCAGATTTAAAAAGTTTAAACAAGAGTTTTTTTGCAAAACCAATTTTGGTATTTAGCTGTAACGTGCCATTGGCAACTTCAAGAGGTTTTTGGCAATGTGTAAGCATTTGAGCCACATCCATTTTTCCCCAACTGGGTTGCGATGTTTCAGTTAAGTTTTTTATTCTGTTTAAAATAGTTTGTTGGTTTTCGGTTTTAAATAAAGACTTCATATTTCTGTATTTTAATTTAAAAAATCACTCAAGGTTCTACCTTGGGTATCCGTTAAAATTGTCATTCCCGTCAAAACGGGAATCTAAATAAAGTGTTTAACAAAAATACTTTATTTGCACTTGAAATTTACAATAATTATATTTATCAAATGTCTGAAAAACCATCATCATTCTCCATAAAAAATTGGGCGCAAGACGATCAACCTCGCGAGAAACTACTCTACAAAGGTAAAGCCTCTTTAAGCGATGCCGAATTAGTGGCCATTTTAATTGGATCGGGCAACAGAGAAGAAAGTGCCGTGGCCTTGTGCAAGCGTATTTTAGCAAGTGCAGATAACAATTTAAGCGCGTTGGGCAAACTATCGGTCGAGCAACTTATGGCCTTTAAGGGTATAGGCGAAGCCAAGGCCATAACCATTGCTGCAGCCATGGAATTGGGGCGAAGGCGAAGAGGCGAAGAGGCTTTGCAGAAAAACAAAATTACATCGAGCGCATCGGTTTTTGAGTTGATGCAACCTATTATCGGCGAATTGCAGCACGAGGAGTTTTGGATTATTTATTTAAACAACTCCAACAAAGTCATTCAAAAAAATCAATTGAGCAAAGGCGGCATTACGGGTACTTTGGTAGATGTGCGCTTGGTGCTTAAAAATGCCCTGCAAGTTGGGGCAACGGGTTTAATTTTGGTGCATAACCACCCGTCTGGGACTTTAAAACCCAGTGAGGCCGACAAACAAATTACCAATAAACTAAAAACCGCGGCACAAAGTTTAGATATAAAAGTGCTGGACCATTTAATTGTAACAGAAAAAGCATACTTTAGTTTTGCGGACGAAAACATACTTTAGCATGTAAAAAAGCAATACGCAAATCCCAAATTCCAAAAAAAGAAAACTCTTGGAATTTGTATTTTTAAAATTTTGGAATTTACATTTGTATAGCCTTTTTATAATTCAAGGCTGCCAACTAAAAACTGAATACTGCCAACTAAAAAGATGTTATTAGTTTATACCCATAACATATCGCCAAGATTAAAATACGCTTTTAAGCATATTTGCACCCGGGTATTGGGCATAGAGGTATCGTTTACCACAAAAATTGAAACTTTTATTGCGCACGATAGTTTAAAAATGTCTTATACAAGGCAACAATTGGGCAGTGAGTTTTTTGTAAAAAGCAACGATATTTTGTTTGAACAGGGCCTATCAGATCTGGATATACATGTACAAGATTGGGAAGAGACCAAAAGCTTTTTTTATAACGGCGAAAAAAGCGCCATACCGTTTGATATTTTTGCAGCTTCCTTTTACCTATTGTCTAGATACGAAGAGTATTTGCCACAAGTACGAGACCAATACGGACGTTTTTTAGCCACCGAGAGCTTAGCGTTTAAAAACGGTTTCTTGCATCAGCCTGTTGTAGATATTTGGTCCCTAAAATTTAAAAAGGCATTGCAAGGGCATTTCCCTGATTTTAATTTCCCTAAACGCACCTATAGCATAAAACCTGTAATCGATGTGCCAACTGCTTACAGCTATAAACTAAAGGGATTGATAAGAACTATTGGCGGTACTTTTAAAGATTTGCTCCATTTTAGACTTAAAAGACTATACCAGAGGTTTGTGGTGCTATTTGGTTTAAAACACGACCCTTTCGATACTTTTAAATACATAATAAACAAACAAAAGCAAAGTAAGTTTAAATTTGTGTTTTTCTTTTTAATAGGGACCTATTCTACCTACGACAAAAGTATAAACGCCAACAGAAAAAAGTTTATATCGCTTATAAAACAAGTCGCAGATTATTGTACCGTTGGCTTAAAAGCATCGTTTTTCGCTATCGATAACATTAAGGTTTTAAAGAAAGAAAAACTACAAATGGAAGCCATTATTAACACAACCCTAACTGCCTCAAGACACTCGTACTCCAAACTCAATTTACCAGAATCTTACAGAAACCTTATTGAATTAGAGATTGAAGAAGATTATACCATGGGGTATATAAACCATATAGGTTTTAGGGCAGGTTCCTGTACTCCGTTTCTGTTTTACGATCTGGACCACGAGGTGCAAACACCGCTAAAAGTACATGCCTACCACCTTATGGATTATGCGCTGTTAAAAAACCAATCTCAATTAGATAAAAAAAAGGCTTTAAACCAAGTTATAAATCAAGTAAAACAGGTAAACGGAGAATTTGTGCCCATTTTCCATAACTATACCTTTAGCGATGCAAATAGATGGAAAGGCTTTAAGGAATTGTTTAATATTATTTTAAATTCGGCAAATGAAAATTAAAGGCATCACAGATATTTTTTTTGATTTAGACCATACCCTTTGGGATTTCGATAAAAACTCTGCACTAACATTCGATAAGATTTTTAAAATGAACAATGTCCCTGTTGATTTGAACAATTTTTTACAACACTACGAACCCATAAACCTAAAGTACTGGAAACTTTACCGAGAAGAAAAGATTGATAAAAAATCGCTACGTTACGGTCGCTTAAACGAGGCGTTTACCGCCATAAATTTTACTGCTGGAGATGCACTAATTAATCAACTCTCAGAAGATTACATCACACATTTAAGTACCTTTAGCCATTTGTTTGAAAACACTTTCGAGATTTTAGACTATCTAAAATACAATTACTCCCTTCATATTATAA
This sequence comes from Gelatiniphilus marinus, assembly GCF_042684345.1. Lineage (NCBI taxonomy): Bacteria > Pseudomonadati > Bacteroidota > Flavobacteriia > Flavobacteriales > Flavobacteriaceae > Gelatiniphilus > Gelatiniphilus marinus. The sequence continues at coordinate 197,433 of NZ_JBHULK010000002.1, forward strand.
CAAACGGGTTTGGCGAAGTGCAACAAGGAAAAATGAAAAACTCTAACATTACCCATTACTTTAAAACGGTAACAAACTCCGAATCGGTTGGTGTTAAAAAACCAAACCCAAAAATTTTCAACCATGCCCTAAAAGTTGCAAATACATCTGTAAATAAAGCTTTAATGATAGGCGATAATTTTGAGGCAGATATACTCGGAGCCATAAATATAGGTATGGATGCCATTCTTTTTGATGTAAAAAATCAATCTAAAAATAATGGCGTAAAACAAATAAACAACCTAATTCATTTAAAAAAGTATTTGTAAAGTGTATCTTTACAGTTGGGTTTTAACTATATAACTATTAAAAATGAAAACTAAATTATTTACAACTCTTTTAGCTTGTTTTATTTTTACAAGCGCATTCTCGCAATCAAATTTAAACGATTATAAATACGTAATAGTCCCCAAGAAGTTCGACTTTTTAAAACAAGAAAACCAATACCTTTTAAACTCGTTAACCAAGTTTTTGTTTGAAAAATACGGGTTTAGCACTTTGGTTGAAGGAGGAAGCTATCCAGACGATTTTAAGCAAAACCGATGTTTGGGATTAAAGTCGAATGTTTTAAAAGGCTCGGGCATGTTTAAGACAAAATTGACCGTAGAGCTAAAAGATTGTAACGACCAAGTAGTATATACCTCGCAATTAGGAGAAAGCAGGATAAAAGAGTATAGTAAATCTTATAACGAAGCTTTGCGAAACGCCTTTAAATCTTTTGAAAACGTAAATTATAGCTATCAACCCAGTAATAAAAACGCCATAACCGTTGCCAAAACAGATACGAAAACCAAAAACGAGGTGGTACAGGAAATCCAGAAATTAAAAGAAGAAATACAATCTTTAAAAAATAAAAAAGAAGAAGTTATAGATGTTGTAGAAACCAAAACAGAAGTAAAAGCACCGGTTAAAATATCTGAAAATAAAACAGAGCAAAAAACCGTTATTGAAGGAGTCTCTAACATATTGTACGCACAAGAAACCCCAAATGGCTTTCAGTTGGTTGATAGCTCTCCAAAGGTGGTTTATAGAATAAATAGAACCAACTTAAAGGATGTTTTTGTAGTAGAAGGAATAGATGCTATTATTTATAAAAAAGATAACACTTGGTTTTTAGACCATAACTATGGCGCAACTTTAACCCAGGAAGAATTGAATATTAAGTTTTAAAAGCCTCTATTTTTTTCCTGAATATGCGGTAACTCTTAAATTATTGTTGGTGCTGAGGTATAAAAAACAGTATTAATGTTGCTAAGCGTACTTGCAGTACCGTAAACCCATTGCAATTTAAAATTGCCATAAATTACTGCTGTTTTACCGCTTAATATTGCCAAATAAAAAAGCCTTCATTTTTTTTTGAAGGCTTTTAAAAATATGTTTTAAATGGAAATTAAAGCTTTGCAATCATCTTTTCCATTTTAGCTTTTTGCTCTTCGGCTAAAGCAGCATCAACTAAAATACGGCCACTGTGCTCGTCTGTAATAACTTTTTTGCGCGATGCAATTTCTACTTGAACCTGTGGCGGAATGGTAAAGAAAGAACCACCAGAGGCACCTCTTTCAATAGGTACTACGGCCAACCCGTTTTTAACGTTATTGCGAATTCTGGTATAAGCGGCAACTAATCGGGCTTCAATTTGCTTTTTGTAATCTTCAGATTTTTTAATTAGCAATTGCTCTTCTTTTTCGGTTTCGGCCAAAATAGCGTCTAGCTCACTTTTTTTATGTTTTAAGTGGTTTTCGCGCTCTTTAATGCGTGCTTTGGTTTCGGTAATAACTTCTTTTTTCTGCTCTATTTGAACCTTGAATTCTTTAATGTGCTTTTCTGCCAATTCAATTTCCAATTCTTGAAACTCGACTTCCTTGGTAAGCGAGTTGAATTCTCTGTTGTTTCTAACGTTTTTTTGTTGCTCGCTATACTTTTTTATTAAGGCTTTAGCTTCTTCAATAAGGTTTTTCTTAGAAGCGATGTCGTTATCGATTACCTCTAAGCTAGCCATAAGTTTTTCTAACCTAATGTTCAGTCCAGCAACTTCGTCTTCTAAATCGCGAACTTCTAACGGAAGTTCTCCGCGAACATTTCTTATTTCATCTATTCGAGAATCGATGAGCTGTAAATCGTATAAAGCTCTTAAACGCTCTTCTACAGTTACTTCTTTCTTTTTAGCCATACTTTAAAAATACTTAACAGGATTGGTATTTGTGTTTGATAAAACGACTGCAAAATTACTAATTTTTTTTGTAAGATAAGCTACTAAAAGGTTTTTTGTGAACTGTTCGCTTTCATAATGCCCAACATCTGCTAAAAGTATGCTGCTTTCTGCCATAAAAAAATCGTGGTATTTTAAATCGGCAGTTATAAATGCATCGGCTCCTGCGGCTTTGGCTGCCTGAATGGCGAAACTGCCAGAACCACCCAAAACCGCAACTTTTTTTATGGGTTTATTTGGTATTGCCGAATGCCTAATGCAGGCCGTGTTCATTTTGGTTTTTACGTGGTTTAAAAAACTTTGCGCGTCTATTGGTTCTTTAAATTCTCCAATCATGCCCATGCCAATATTTTGGTTTTTGTTTTCTAGGGTTGTTATTTCGTAAGCTACTTCTTCGTAACTATGCGTTTTAAAAAGCGCTTTAAGTATTTTAGGCTCTAAATGTTTTGCGTAGGTAATAGTAATTTTGGTTTCTGCTTCGGTGTGTAATACACCTTTTTCGCCAAGACTTGGGTTAGAGTTTTCGTTGCCTTTATAAGTGCCCAATCCATCGACATTAAAACTGCAATTGTTATAGTTGCCAATATTGCCTGCACCTGTTTTAAACAAAGCGGTCCGCAATTGTTCGGCCTCGTGTTTTGGCACGTAAGTGGTTAGTTTTTTTATGGTTTGGCTTTGTGGTATTAAAATGCGTTTGTTGTTTAATTCCAGCCGATTGCAAATCATATTGTTTACACCTTGTAAAGCGTTATCTAAAGCGGTATGTATGGCGTAAATGGCAATGTTGTTTTTTATGGCTTTTAAAACCACGCGCTCTACGTAATTGTTGCCCGTAAGTTTTTTTAAGCCCTTGAAAATTATGGGGTGAAAGCTTACTATAAGATTGCATTTCTTTTCAATAGCCTCATCTACAACAGTTTCAAGCGTGTCTAAAGTAACCAAAACACTGGTGATTTTTTCGTTTTTGTTGCCTACCAAAAGGCCCACGTTGTCAAAATCTTCGGCGTAAGCTATAGGAGCTAGTGTTTCTAGATGGTTTATGACGTCTTGAACTATCATTTTATTTTTGCTATGGATTATAAAACAAATATAAATATTATATTTTCGTAGCTGTGAAGCTAATTAGAAAAATATTGTTCCCCGTTGTCCCTTTTTATTATTTGGTAACTTGGTTGCGAAATATATGTTATGATTTGGGTGTTAAAAAATCTGCATCGTACCATTTTCCTGTGCTGTGCGTTGGTAACTTAAGTGTTGGCGGCACCGGAAAAACACCCATGATCGAGTATTTAATAAAGCTGCTGAAAGATGATTTTAAAGTGGCTACCTTAAGCCGCGGTTACAAACGAAAAACAAAAGGGTTTAAATTGGCTGATGGAAATGCAACTGCTGAAACTATTGGCGACGAGCCGTTCCAGTTTTACCATAAATTTGGAAACGATGTTTGGGTGGCTGTAGATTCCGATAGGAGAAACGGCATTAAAAACCTGAGGCATTTAAAAGATAAACCCGAAATTATTTTGCTCGACGATGCATTTCAGCACCGTAGAGTAAAAGCGGGTTTTAATATATTATTAACCACTTATGCCAACCCCTACTATTCAGATTTTGTGTTGCCAACCGGTAATTTGCGCGAGCCCAAAAGTGGTGCAAAACGCGCCCATGTTGTAGTGGTTACCAAGTGCCCAAAGCATTTAAAGGTTTCAGAAAAAAATAGCATTTTAAATAGAATAAAAGCTGAGAGTTATCAGCATGTTTTTTTTAGTTCGATTGTTTATTCAAATGAAGTTTTTTCAAAAGATGCTTCAAAAATACTTGAAACTTTAACTAACTTTACTTTGGTTACGGGCATTGCCAATGCAGAACCTTTAGTTGATTTCCTGAATTCTAAAAATTTAAAATTCCAGCATTTAAATTACAACGATCACTACCAGTTTTCGCCGCAGGATATTCTGTATTTAGAAAAGCAATCCTTAATTATTACAACCGAAAAAGATTATATGCGCCTTAGGCAACATGGGCAGTTAAATGGTAAGTTGTTTTATTTGCCAATAACAATAGTTTTGGATCGCGAGCACGATTTTAAAAAGCTAATCGAACAGGCTGTTAAGCATTAGTCGAAGCACCTTTTTTTGATGTTAAGGCGTAGTACAATTTTTTCTCGAACTCATCCTGTTTAAAGGGTTTTGGTATAATGTCTGTAAAGCCAGCCTCTTCAAACTCCTGCATTTTATCTTCAATGGTTACGGCGGTTAAGGCAAAAATGGTAAGTTCTTTATCAAAACTCCTTATTATTTTTGTGGCTTCAATACCGCTAATTCCGGGCATGTGTATATCCATTAAAATAATATCGTAGTCGTTGGTTTTAATTATATCTACGGCATCTTCACCGTTATCTACAATATCGCATTTAAGATTCATTTTAGTTAGAATCTTCTTTGTTATCATTTGGTTTATTTTGTTGTCTTCAACAATTAATACCTTAACGTTGTTTAGGTCTAGTTCGCTGGTGTCGCCTTCAAAATAAGTTGTTGGTTTTTCTTTTGCTTCCTCTATGGCAGTATATTCTACGGGGATTTCAAAGTAAAAGGTAGTGCCTTTGCCCAATTCGCTTTTAAGGTAAATGTCGCCTTTTAAAATGTCTATTAAACCTTTTACAATAGACAAGCCTAAACCGGTTCCGCCATATTTTCTGTTGATTTGTATTGAGCCTTGAGAGAAACTCTCGAACATCTTGTCTTGCTTTTCTTGGCTTATGCCAATGCCGTTGTCTTCAACCTCAAATCGCAGCGTGTAAATTTTGTCTTTTTGGTCTATTCTATAAACCCTTATCCAAATATCGCCATCTTTAGTGAATTTAATGGAGTTGCCAATAAGGTTAATGAGAATTTGGGAAATTTTTAATTGATCTGCGATATAGTTTTCAGGCAGATTGGTCTCGTAATCTAAATGGATTTTAGTGTTATTGTCTAGTGCTGAGTTGTTTAGCGCTAAAATAATGTTGCTTATTTTCTTTTTTAAGTTGAAGGCTTCGGGCTCTATATCAACTTTATTGGCTTCAATTTTGTTTATTTGAAGAATATCGTTAATAAAAGTGAGCAGGTAATCCCCAGAGAATTTAAGCGATTTTAAATGCTGTACCTGTTCTGGTTTTGGGTTTTCGTCTAGTAACATATTGCTTAAACCCGTTACGGCATAAAGCGGTGTACGTAACTCGTGAGTTACGGTAGAAAGGAAATTGGCTTTTGTTTTAGAAGCTAGTTCTGCTTTTTCTTTGGCTACTATTAATTCTGCATTTTTTTTATGCAGCATGTTGTTGGTTTTTAGCCTTATGTTGTTGTTTTTGTAAAGCGATAAGGTTAATAAAGATAGTATGGTAATTAATGCAACGCTTAAAATAGATATTAAAGTACCTAATTCGTTTTTGTTTTCGGCTTCTTCAAGTTTTTTGGCTTGTATTTTGTTTTCCTCATTTTTATCGGCCAATAAAAACTCTTTTTGTTTTTGTGGGGATAAGTTTGCGCGTTTAATAAGCCTAAGCGAATCAGATAACTTTAGGTGGGCTTTTAGGTAATCTCTTGAGGGTTTGTAGTTTCCAAGATTGTTGTTGATGTCGCTTAAAATTAAATAGCCTTCGTTTAAAATACTGGCATAGTTGTTGGTTTTTGCTATTTGTATGCTTTCGTTGGTGTATTCCAAGGCTTTTTCGTTGTCGCCCAAAACGCTGAAAATTTTGCCATGATTTGCTAAGCCGCTACTCTGTATCTTTAAATAGTTGTATTTTTTAGATAGTACAATGGCTTGCTCGTTTAGTACCCTGGCTTTTCTAAAGTTTTTAAGTTCCATATATGTTTTTGCCTCGGCTAGTAAAACCTTAGCTAAACTCTCGGTTAGGTTTTCTTCTTCAAATTTAGATTTTGCCGCGGTGTATTGGTCTAAGGCCTGGTAGTAGTCTTTTTTACTAAAATAGATGTCTCCAAATATTTTGTAAGAGTTGCCAATATTAACATTGTCGTTTATTAAGCGTTGAATGGCTATTGCTTTGTTAAGCGATTGTATGGCATTGTCTGTCTCTTCAATATTAAGTTGCAGTTCACCTTTAAGTGCGTAAATAATGCCTTCGTTTTTTTTGTTGTTTGCATTTACTGCAATATCCAGAGCCTCGTCTAGCTTTTTTTGAGCTTCATAATAGCTGTAATTATCTATATCGACCATTGCTTGTGTAATACGGTAATCGATATTGTTTTGAATGATTTCAGGGTCGTTTTCAATGTTTTTTTGAGAGTAAACGCTGAAGCTCAATAACATTAAAATAGCATATATGTAGTTTATGATTTTTGACATTTATTTTGTTGAATTCTCGACAAATATAATTATTTTGCCGATAAAAGTGTGTTTTTTTCCGATAAATTGCGTACTAGATCAATTATTCTCATAGCGTATCCTGTTTCGTTGTCGTACCAACCAATTATTTTTACCATGTTCCCTATAACCGAGGTCATTTGTGCATCGAAAATACAGGAGTGTGTGTTACCTACAATATCTATTGAAACTATGGGGTCTTCGGTGTATTCTATAATATTTTTATATTGATTTTTTGCAGCTTCTTTAAAGGCGTTGTTTATGGTTTTAATTGAAACTTTTTGTTTTACATTGAAGGTAATATCGGTTAAGGAGCCATTAATAACCGGAACCCTAATGCCGCATCCGCCAATGACATCGGACAGTTTAGGGAATATTTTTGTTAAAGCCTTTGCGGCTCCCGTTGTGGTTGGCACTATAGATTGGCTAGCTGCTCTTGCTCGACGTAAATCGCGGTGTGGCTGGTCGTGCAAACTTTGGTCTGTGGTGTAAGAGTGCACCGTTGTTATGTATGCTTGGTTAATACCACAAAGTTTATCGATAATGTCAATCATGGGTGCGGCATTGTTTGTGGTGCACGATGCGTTGGAGATTAGGGTTTCTGTACCATCAATACTAGTATCGTTTACACCGATTACAATGGTTTTTATGTCGTCTTCAATTGGCGGAACACTTAAAATTACGCGTTTTGCACCATTTTTTAAATGATGCTGTAAATCGATTTTAGTTTTAAATTTCCCTGAAGCTTCAATTACAAAATCGATATTATAAGGTAACCAATCTATATTTTTAGGATGGGTTTTATTTAAAAGCGGGATTTTTTTGTGATTTACAATAATATGATTTTCATCGAAAGAAACTGTGCCATCAAAAAGCCCGTGAACACTATCATATTTAAGTAAATGGCTTAGAGTTTTGGTGTCTGCCAAATCGTTAATGGCAACAACCTGTATGTTTTTATGGTCTTTAAGGAGTCTAAACAAACGTCTGCCAATTCTTCCAAACCCGTTAATGGCAACTTTGATCATAATTAAAGGATGTGTTTTTGTGCTCTATAAGACGATCGTACCAAAGCGCTGCTTTCTATTTGGCGAAACCCTAGTTCTAATCCTATATTTTCAAATTCTTTAAATTCATCGGGGTTTATAAAGCGTTTTACGGGCAAGTGTTTTTTGCTGGGTTGCAGGTATTGGCCAATGGTAACCACATCAACATCATTGGCTTTTAAGTCGTGCAGGGTTTCTATAACTTCTTCCCGGGTTTCGCCCAAACCAAGCATAATACCAGATTTTGTTCGGCGTTGCCCTTGTTGTTTTAAGTACTTTAAAACGCCCAAGCTTCTCTCGTATTTAGCTTGAATACGTACTTCGCGGGTTAAACGTCTTACGGTTTCAATATTATGCGAAACCACTTCTGGTGCTACATCAATAATTCTATCGATATGCTGCTCTATGCCTTGAAAATCTGGAATTAAAGTTTCTAAAGTTATTTCAGGGTTCATTCTGCGCACGGCTTTTACGGTTTCAGCCCACATAATGCTGCCCATGTCTTTTAAATCGTCTCTATCAACACTGGTTAAAACAGCGTGTTTTATTTTCATTAATTTAATAGAGCGAGCTACTTTTTCGGGTTCGTCCCAATCTACCGTTTCGGGGCGTCCTGTTTTTACGCCACAGAATCCGCAAGAGCGTGTACAGATGTTACCTAAAATCATAAAGGTAGCCGTACCTTCTCCCCAGCATTCACCCATATTTGGGCAGCTGCCCGAGGTACAAATGGTATTTAGTTTGTATTTATCTACCAAACCTCTTAAATCGGTATATTTTTTTCCTGTTGGCAATTTTACACGAAGCCATTTTGGTTTGGCTTGTCGTTCTGGAAGTATATTTGAAGTAGTATCTGTATTCATCTCTTATCAAATTTCAGCGTACAAAGATACGAAGTATTCTATTAAAAATATCTTATATAGTCGTTAAGAACCAAATGCTAAATCCTATTAAAAAGAAGATGCCTAACCAACTTAAAATATGCAGTTGTTTTGATGGTCTCCGGTCTTTTGGTGTGTGTTTACTGCAAATTAATATGTAGTTTGAAATGGCATAAAATGGTGCAGTAATAAACGATAGAATGGTGGCTATTTTAATTAGCAGCCCCATTTCTGAAGCCAAAAAGAAAAATATGGCTAACGTACCAATTGATAGTGTTACTATCCAGAACGTATAGTTTAATTTTGAGATTTTGTTACATAGTAATTGGGTAGATTTTGCCATAACCCGTGGCGAAGCATCCAAGGTGGTTAAGGTAGTGCTAAACATGGTTGTAAATGCAGCTACGCCAATAATAATATAGGCCCAATTGCCTAAGTTTACCGTGTACATATTAATGAGTTGCCCAGAAAAAACACTGGCAGAATTGCTAAATGTTTCGCCGCTATTATACATTACCAATGTGCCTAATAAAAGAAATGCAATGCCTAAAACAATGGTGCTTGCATACCCGACATTAAAATCGAATAAAGCCGATTTAGTATTGTAAACTTTAGTGTTTTTGTTTTTTTCAATAACCCAAAGCGATTGCCATACCGAAATATCTAAAGGCGCAGGCATCCAACCCATAAAGGCTATTAAAAAGGCTATTTCTAAAGGGGTTTCTGGTAGAATTTGTTTAAATGAAATACGTTCGGTATTATCTAATAAAGCCATACTAACGGCAATAATAGTGCTTATGGTTAATGTTACGATGATAACCTTCATTAACCTGTCCAGGAGTTTGTAACGCCCAATAATAAGCAGTAATAAACAAATTGCCAAAATAATAACGGTCCAGATTTCTGTGCTTGTAATTAGTTTGTTTCCAATTTTAAAAGTTTCAAAATCGCCAAAAAGGGTGGCTGCCAATCCGGCAGTTACAATAGTTACGGCAGCTTGTATGGTAAACATGGTGGCTATATTTAGCACATAGTAAATGCCTAAAATGCCTTTGCCTAATTTGTAGTAGCCTTCTAATAAGCTTTTGCCGGTAGCCGTGGTGTAGCGAGGGCCAAATTGAAAAAAAGGATATTTAAACAGATGTACCAAAAGCAAAGCCCAAATTAAGCCCAAACCAAAGTCGGCACCAGCACGTGTAGATTGTACCAAATGCGAAACGCCAATGGCTGCACCTGCAAATAGTAAGCCAGGGCCTAGGTTTTTAAGTTTGTTAATCATCACTTTCGTTAATAATATCAGCCAACAGTTTTTTTGCGCGCAACAGCTTCACTTTAACATTGTTAATGGGTTCTTTAAGTTCTGCCGAAATTTCCTTGTAGCTTAACTCTTGAAAATAACGCAGGTTAATAACTTTTTGGTAATGCGGTTTTAGTTTTTTTATGTCTCTCAGTAATTTAGCTAAATGTTGCTCGTTAATCAATTCGTCTTCGGGCGTGGGCGACTCGTCTAAAACCTGAAGGGCATCGCGTTGGTTTTTGGAGATAACCTGGGCGATGGAGTTTTTTTCCTTCCGTAGTAAATCAATATGGATATTTTTAGAAATGGTAATGAGCCAGGTTTTAAATTTGTAAGCTTCATTAAAGGTTTCTATTCTATCAAAAGCCTTCGAGAATGTTTGAATGGTAATGTCTTCGGCATCATTTTCATTCTGAGTGCGTTTTAATTGAAACCCGTAAACGCTATCCCAAAACAGATCCAACAAATAATTAAAGGCCTTTTGGTCGTTATTTTTTGCGCGTTTGATAGCTTCGTTTATTTCCAATGTTTAGGTTTTGAAATAAGATTATTTATAAAGATAGTTATTTGCGCTATAATTAGAAAGATTTCTAAGAAAGGCAAGAAAAATACCAGGTCTTTTTCTTTTAGTTTTTTTGCCGAAAACCCTAAAGCAAGATAGTAGGCTATAATGCGGATAGCAAATAAAGAAACTACCCATGCCCAATGGTATTGAAGCACCAATAATACTGTGGTTAAAAACCAGAACAGCAAGTTTAAAATATAAATTGATGCCAGTAAGGTTTTATGGTGCTGCTTGTAGTGTTTGGCCGTTGAAATGTGCCGCCTCTTTTGTTTAAACCATGTTTTTAAACTGGTTTCGGGGTTAGATTTTGTGAAGCTGTTTTTTGAAAAACAAATAGCGGTATTGGTTTTGTTTGCTGCTTCGTTAACAAACAAATCGTCGTCGCCCGATCGAATTTTCATGTGGCTCATAAAACCACGTGCATTGAAAAACTCGGTTTTGGTGTAGGCTAAATTTCTGCCAACGCCCATGTACGGGATGCCCATTTTTGCAAACGAAAAGTATTGTATGGCGGTAATTAAGGTTTCAAACCGAATGAGTTTGTTTAATAGCGAACTCTTAATTTTCGCATACGCACCGTAACCCAAAACGATGCTTTTGTTTTCGTTAAAATGCGAAGCCATCTCTGTTATCCATTGTTTAGAAACAGGTTTGCAATCGGCATCGGTAAATAATAAGTAATGGTTTGTGGCTGCTTTTATGCCCAGTGTTAAGGCATATTTTTTATTGCCCCAAAAGGCTTCGTTGTTTTTTACATCGACTATTTTTATGTTGTTGTGCTTTGATGCAAAGGCTTCCATAATGCTTAACGAATTGTCTTGGGAGGCATCGTTAATAAGTACAATCTCAAAATTAGAATACTCTTGGGCTATAAGCGAAGGCAAGAATGCCTTTAGGTTTTTAGCTTCGTTCTTGGCACAAATAATAACCGATACGGGTAGGTTTTTTGAAACTGTTTTGCTCTGTTTTAAAAAAGCAAATCGGCCTAGAAAGAATAAATAATAGTTAACCTGAAAAAAAACTACAACAATAAATGTGTAGAACAAATAATCAAGAACACCCATAAAAATTTAAGGGTGTTGTGGTTCGTTACAGTCGCTAAATTGGTCTGGGGTTTTGCCGCAAAAACCACATGCATCGCCTGCTTTGTTGAGCATTGGGTTTTGGCTAGCGCAAGTGCCGGCAAATTTGCCGTTTTTTTTCGCCCAAAGCTTTATGGCGATTCCTGCAATTGCTAGCCCTAATAAAGCAACGGTAATTAAAAGAAGTTTCATTTGAATAAAAATTTGTGCAAAGATAATGCTTTTGGCACTAATTTTAAAAGTTATTGCTTGCTTAAGCAGTTGTTAGGTAGAAATAAAATAGCCTTGTTTTATATGTTATAAAACAAGGCTATTTTACTGTTTTAAGTAGGTTTAACTTTAATGTAAGCTAATTTGTGCTACAGAGTTTTCTACCGATGCTGTGGTGTTTCCGCCTTTAGGCTCGATGGTTATTTTTAGTGCCAAAGCGTCTTCTGTATAAGGCAACGATTTAAGTTGTCTGTCGGTTTCGCTTAATATGCCTAAGCTTACCATTTTGCCTTGCAGTTCTGCCCAAATTTGGTAGCATTGTTCTTCTGGCAGTTGCGGTAGGGAAACTACATCGATCATCGATGTTTTTTCTTTAGGGTTTATGTAGGCTACAGTTTTTAAATCTTTAGCGCGCTCGTTGCCTTTAATAATGTACTTCTCGGTTTCTGGGTTGTTAAGTTTTAAAAGCTGGCGCATTACATTGTCTAGCATTTTGTTGTTTTTTGCTATATCGCTTCGTAAATCAAAAATTTCATCGACAACCACTTGGTTTTCTTCGGCGAGTTTCTGGTTTTGGGTATAGAACATATACGAAGTTCCTGCAAAGATTAGGGCGGCAATACTGGCGGCCACACTAAATTTGTACCATTTTTTATATTTGTAAGCGGTTTTTAATTTAACAACCGGCTTATCGTCAAGCTCTTCTAAGATGCTGTTTAAAATGTGCTTAGGTGCTTCAACAGCATTGCTTTTAGCAACTATTTCTAAGTTGTGCTGCAAACTGTTGTATGTGTTCTGTACTTCTGGGTATTTTGAAATATAGGTTTCAACTTGTTCTGTTTCGGCAGGGGTGGTTTTACCTAGTAGATATTTTTCCAATAGGCCAGAATTTAAAAACGTATTTATTTTCTCATTCATGACTTTATTTATTAGGGATTATAGATTTTTTTCAATTCTCGCAATCCAATTTTTAATCTCGATTTTATAGTGCCCAACGGAATGTCTAATTCTTCGCTGGCTTCTTGCTGTGTCATGCCCTCAAAAAAGAGTGCATTTATTACTATTTGATATTTTTCATCTAAGCTACCAAGGTGTTTTTTTATATCTAAAACATCCTGATTTAATTCTCCAAATGATACTTTATATACGGATGAAGTCTCCATTTGGACTTCTTTTTCGGTTTTATTCTTTAAAGAGCGTATTTTATCGATAGCCGTATTATAGGCAATCCTGTAGAGCCAAGTAAACAGTTTTGCTTTGCTTGAATCGTACTTTTTTGAGTATCGCCAAATCTTTACAAAGGTTTCTTGCAGTACGTCTTGAGCGGTCTCATCATCCGTTATCACCTTTTTAATAACCCCGTACAAGGCATCTGCATAGTTTTCATATAACAGGGTAATGGCTTTTTTGTCGCCATTTTCTAGTCGGTCAACTATGTCTTTTTCTATAGGGGTTATCAAGATAATTTTAGTTTAAGCAATGCGTTTTACAATTGGTAATTATATCAAAGTTAGAAATTTCTTTTAGATTACAGGATATTTACTTCGGCTTCTATGGAAATTCCAAAGAGTCTCGTAATGGTATTTTGAATTAATTTTGAAAGATTTAAAATATCCAAACCTTTCGCGTTTCCATAGTTTACAAGTACCAAGGCTTGTTTTTTGTGTACACCGTAATCGCCAAAACGCTTGCCTTTAAAACCTGCTTTTTCTATAAGCCAACCAGCAGGAATTTTTATTTCGTTTTCTGATACGGTATAGCTTGGGATTTCCGGGAAATTTTCAATTAAAGCATTGTACTCTGCTTTGGAAATTACAGGATTTTTAAAAAAACTACCGCTGTTGCCAATTTCTTTTGGGTTTGGTAATTTGCTTTCGCGGATAGCAATAACAGCTTTTGAAACCTCTTTGATGGTTGGATTTGTAATGCCCATTGCTTCAAGCTGGGTTTTAATGCTCCCGTAGATAATATTAAGTTTATGTGCTTTTTTTGATAGTTTAAATGTAACATTAGTGATTACGTATTTTCCTTTTGCGTGTTGTTTGAAAATGGAATTTCGGTAACCAAAATCGCAATCTGACTTTGAAAATGATTTTATTTCATTGGTTTCTACCGAAAGCCCTTCGCAGGCCACAAACGTATCTTTCAATTCCACGCCGTAAGCTCCAATGTTTTGAATGGGCGCCGTACCCACATTGCCGGGAATTAGCGATAAATTTTCAACACCCCCAAAATCGTGCTGTAAGCACCAAAGCACAAATTCGTGCCAGTTTTCGCCAGCATTTGCTTTTACGGTTACCGTGTTTTCATCTTCAGAAATTATAAAAATCCCTTTTATATTAACATGAATAACCAAAGCATCTTGGTTTTTGGTAAGCAACATATTGCTGCCGCCACCTAAAATAAGCTTGTTTGGGTAGGTTTTTAATGCTAAAACCGCCCTTAATTCATCGAGATTATCAACCTCTACAAAATGCTTTGCAAGCACATCAATGCCAAAGGTGTTGTAGGGTTTTAAAGATATGTTGTTTTTAATGTACACTAGTCTTTATAAACTTTTAAGGCTTCTTTTAAAATGTTTACGGCTTTAATTAAGCTTTCTTTTTTTAGTACGTAGGCAATGCGTATTTGGTTTAAACCAACACCTGGAGTTGAGTAAAAACCAGCTGCAGGGGCTACCATAACGGTTTCGCCGTTAACATTAAAATCTTCTAAAAGCCATTGAGCAAAATCGTCTGAATTTTTAACGGGCAATTCAGCAATGCAATAAAAAGCGCCTTTTGGTTTGGCAACTTTAACACCATCTATTTTTTGCAGCTCGGTAATTAAAGTGTTTCTTCTATCTACATATTCCTCTTTTACATCATCAAAATAACTTTGTGGTGTTTCTAGAGCGGCTTCGCTTGCAATTTGGGCTAATGTTGGCGGACTTAAACGCGCTTGGGCAAATTTTAAAGCGGTTTGAATTACAGATTTGTTTTTAGATACCAAACAGCCAATTCGTGCACCACACATGCTGTAGCGTTTAGAGACTGAATCTATCATTATGGCATAATCGTCCAGTCCTGCTTCTTGCATTATGGAATAGTGCGTGTTGCCATCGTAAACAAATTCGCGATATACTTCATCGGCAATTAAAAACAAATCGTGTTTTTTAACAATGGCGGCTAATTTTTTAATTTCTTCTTTAGAGTATAAGTAACCTGTTGGATTGCCAGGGTTGCAAATTAAAATGGATTTTGTTTTTGGGCTGATTAATTTTTCGAATTCCTCAATGGGCGGCAACGCAAAATTATCTTCAATTTTAGAAATTACCGGAACAACCTTTACGCCCGAAGCTGTTGAGAATCCATTGTAATTGGCATAAAACGGTTCGGGGATAATAATTTCGTCATCCACGTCCATAATACTACCAAAGGCGAATAATAGTGCTTCACTACCACCTGTGGTTACAATAATATCATCGTGGTTTACACTTATGTTGTGAGTTTTGTAATACCCGGAAATTTTTTTCCTGTAATTCTCTGAGCCTTCAGATCGTGAGTATGCCAAAACATCAATATTACTGTCTTTTACAGCTTGCAATGCTATTTCGGGTGTTTTAATATCGGGTTGGCCAATATTTAAATAATAAATAGACTTTCCGTTTTTAACTGCTTGTTCGGCAAACGGTACTAACTTGCGTATGGGAGATTGGGGCATTTGTTGCCCTTTTTTCGATATTGTTGGCATTTAAAAAGTGTTTTAAGTACAAAGTTGAGAAAATTATCTTAAAGTTTTTTTAAAAAACAGGCTTAAATAACTAATGCTATTGTAAAGATTAGTAAATTGATAGGAGAATTTATGTTTTAGAATTGCATGAAAAAAGCCTTCACCCTTATTTTGTTGTTTTTTTGTTTCTGTAATATTGGGTATTCGCAGGGTAAGTTTGTTATACAAAATAAAAAGGGATCAGATAAAATAAGGTTTAAGCTCATTAATAATTTAATAGTGATCCCTGTTGAAATCAACGGTGTAGAACTATCGTTTCTTTTGGATACTGGCGTTAGCAAACCCATAATTTTTAACTTCTTGAATGTTTCTGATACCTTAAAAATAAAAGATGCCAAAAAGATATATTTAAGAGGTTTGGGCGAAGGCGAATCGGTTGAGGCATTAAAATCTAAAAACAATGTTTTTAAAGTGGGCGACGCCATTAAGCTAAACCAAGATTTATATGCGGTTTACGATGCCAATTTAAATTTTGCGCCCCGTTTGGGTGTTCCGGTCCATGGTATTTTGGGTTTCGATTTATTCAAGGATTTTGTAGTAGAAATAAACTACTCGCACAAATATATAAAAATTACAGATCCAGATAAAAACCGTTACAAACCATGCAAAAAATGTGAGCGTTTTAATTTGGAGTTTTACAACAACAAACCTTATATTAATGCAAAGGTTAAAATTAACAACAAGCAAATACCCGTAAAACTATTAATCGATTCTGGAGGCAGCGATGCACTGTGGTTGTTTGAAGACGAAGCGCTTGGGATAACTTCCAGTAATAGGTATTTTGACGATTTTTTAGGGCATGGTCTTAGCGGAAGCGTATATGGGAAACGCTCTAAAATCGATGAGTTTTCATTAAATAGTTTTGTGCTTAAAAGGGCAAATGTGGCCTACCCAGATTCTACATCTATCTTGTTTGCCAAAAAAATATCTGGACGAAATGGCAGTTTAGCTGGTAATATTTTAAAGCGTTTTAATATAGTGCTTAATTACCAAGAAGCAACGGTAACATTACACAAAAACGGGTACTTTAACGATAAGTTTAGCTATAATAAAAGTGGTATAGAGTTAGCCCACGATGGGGTAAGATTTGTTAAAGAGAGAGAAAATATTGCGCCCAATAAAAATAGTTTAATTAACGAAACCAATCAAAATCAAACACGTATTGTTTTTGATTCGCGCTATAAGTTCTCGTTAAAGCCCGCCTATGCTATCGTGGAATTAAGAACAGGCTCGCCTGCCCACTTAGCTGGTTTAAAAAATGGCGATATTATCCTCTCTGTTAACAGTAAACCGGCACATCAATTTACTCTACAGCAAATCATGCAAATATTTTACGCAGAAGACGGGAAAAAGATAAAGCTTAAAATAGATAGGAATGGTGTTGTTTTGAATTACTCGTTTATTTTAAAAGACTTTTTTAAATAAAAAAAGCCCAAACATTGATTATGTCTGGGCCAGATTTGTGTTTTGTGTACAGGATAGTCTTACTGCTCCATTACACTTTTGTTTTTCTTATCCAAAACGCCCGCTTTACTGGAATCTACAACAAGCCCTTTAATTTTTAAGGCAACCGTTGGTCTTTCGGCATTAGAAATAACGGTAATTGTTTTTCTAATTGGCATTACGCGTTTGGTGTCGTATTTAACTTCTATTTTTCCGGTTTTTCCAGGTAAAATCGGGCCTTCTGGTTTTTTTGGTATGGTGCAACCGCAAGTAGAAGATACTTTCGATATTATTAATGGCGCATTTCCTGTATTTGTAAACTCAAAAACCCTGGTGCCATCAGCTCCTTTGTTAATAGTTCCGTAATCAATAGTCTCTGTTTTAAATTCTATTTTGGCTACTTTGTCTTGTGCATTTAAAGAGAAACCAATCAGACCGATAAATAAAATTGTAATTAATTGTTTCATTTGTTTATGTTTTTTAACTGTCAAATGTAATTCGTACTAAGTAATTCAATCAAATATTTAATCCTTTAGTAATGCTAATTTCATTACTTTTAATTTTAAATTCATGCCAAACATAGGTACTTTTTCCACAATCTGCAAAAATAATAGATGTAATACACATATGTTAACATATTCAACTTGCTTATAAGTACATATAACTTTTCTTTTTTTTAATTAAAACTGTTTAGATTTCCCAATAGCTCAAAATTAAATGTCTATTATGGGTTTTCGTTTGATGGTTTATATCAGATATAATTGTCAAACGTAATTCGCATTTCAAGAATTTAAACTAAATGTAAACTTTTTGTCATGCACATTTCACAGAAAAAGAAATATAAGTACTTTTGCACTTCATTATTCAAAAACTATTCCAAAGTATGCAAATTCCATCAAAATACGATGCAAGTCAGGTAGAAGGCAAATGGTACGATTACTGGATGAAACACAATTTTTTTCATTCAGAACCCGATGAAAGAGAACCTTATACCATCGTTATTCCGCCACCAAACGTTACGGGCGTATTGCACATGGGGCATATGCTTAATAATACGATACAAGATGTGTTGATTCGTCGTGCCCGTTTACAAGGAAAAAACGCATGTTGGGTTCCGGGTACAGATCATGCATCTATTGCTACCGAGGCTAAAGTTGTGGCGAAGTTAAAGGAGCAGGGCATTGATAAAAACGATTTATCGCGTGATGAATTTTTAAAACACGCTTGGGATTGGACCCACGAATACGGAGGTGTGATTCTAGAGCAGCTAAAAAAACTAGGCTGTTCGTGCGATTGGGATAGAACTAAATTCACCATGGATGGCGATATGAGTGAAGCCGTAATAAAGGTTTTTGTCGATTTATTTGAAAAAGGACATATTTACCGTGGTTACCGCATGGTAAATTGGGATCCAGAGGCAAAAACCACATTGTCTGATGAAGAGGTTGAATACGTTGAAAAACAAGGAAAACTATATTACGTAAAATATAAAGTTGAAGGAAGTAATGAAACTTTAACCATTGCTACAACACGCCCTGAAACCATTTTGGGCGATGCCGCAATTTGTATTAACCCCAGCGATGAGCGTCACCAAAATTTAAAAGGCAAAAAAGCTATTGTACCAATATGTAATCGTGTAATTCCTATTATTGAAGATGATTATGTAGATGTTGAATTTGGTACGGGCTGCTTAAAAGTAACACCGGCACACGACGAAAACGATAAGGTTTTAGGCGATAAACACAAGCTTGAAGTAATCGATATTTTTAACGAAGATGCGACCCTTAATTCTTTTGGAATGCATTACGAAGGAAAAGACCGATTTGCGGTTAGAAAAGACATCGTTAAAGAACTTGAAGAAAAAGGGCATATCCTTAAAATTGAAGATTATAACAATCGTGTGGGGATTTCAGAACGCACCAAAGCCATAATAGAACCACGGCTATCAGATCAATGGTTTTTAAAAATGGAAGATTTGGCAAAACCAGCTATTAAAGCGGTTTTAGGCGAAGATCCAGATATTAAGCTATTCCCCAAAAAGTTTGAAAACACCTACCGCCATTGGATGGAAAACATCCGCGATTGGAATATTTCGCGTCAGCTACTTTGGGGGCAACAAATACCAGCATATTACTACGGCGACGGAAAAGAAGACTTTGTAGTTGCTGAAAATATTAATATAGCTTTAGATCAAGCTAGAGTTAAAACTAAAAATATTCATTTAACAATAGCCGATTTACGTCAAGAAACAGACGCGCTCGATACCTGGTTTTCATCGTGGTTATGGCCAATAAGTGTTTTCGATGGCATTAGAAACCCAGAAAACAAAGACATAAAATACTATTACCCAACCAACGATTTGGTAACCGGACCCGATATTCTGTTCTTTTGGGTAGCACGAATGATTGTTGCGGGTTACGAATATAAAAACGAAAAACCTTTCGAGAACGTGTATTTAACCGGTTTGGTGCGCGATAAGCAACGCCGTAAAATGAGCAAATCTCTAGGGAATTCTCCCGATGCTTTAAAGCTGATTGAAACCTACGGTGCCGATGGTGTTCGTGTTGGGTTGTTGTTGAGTTCTGCCGCAGGAAACGATTTAATGTTCGATGAAGCGTTGTGCAACCAAGGCAGGGGGTTTGCCAATAAAATATGGAATGCCTTTAGATTAATTAATGGCTGGGAAGTAGCCGATATTGAGCAACCAGAATCTTCTAAAATAGCCATTGAGTGGTTTGAGGCTAAGTTTCAAAAAGCATTAATTGAAATTGACGATCATTTTAGCAAATACCGATTGAGCGATGCTTTAATGAGTATGTATAAGTTGATTTACGACGATTTCTGCGGATGGTTTTTAGAAATGATAAAACCAGCGTACCAGCAACCTATCGATAAGAAAACTTACGATGCAGCTATTTCTATTTTAGAAAATAATTTAAAAATATTGCATCCGTTTATGCCCTTTTTAACCGAAGAAATTTGGCAACATATAACCAAAAGAACCCCAAGAGAGGCTTTAATTGTTTCCAAATACCCAGAAACAAAACCTGTTGATGAGGCTATAATTTCTGAGTTCGATTTTGCTTCCGAAGTTATTTCGGGAATCCGAACCATCAGAAAACAAAAGAATATCGCGTTTAAAGATGCTATTAAGTTTTCGGTAATTAATAATGAAAAGGCTGCCAAAACATTTGATGCTATTATAGCTAAATTGGGCAATCTTGAAGCTATTGAATACGTTTCTGAAACCGTTGATGGTGCTTTAACCTTTAGAGTAAAATCCAACGAGTATTTTGTGCCCATGGCAGGAACTATTGATGTTGATGCAGAAATAAAGAAACTTACTGAAGAACTAAATTATACAGAAGGCTTTTTAAAATCGGTACAAAAGAAACTCTCAAACGAGCGTTTTGTAGCCGGAGCACCAGAGCAAGTAGTTGCCAGCGAAAAGAAAAAGGAAGCCGATGCTTTGGCTAAAATTGAAACGTTAAAGGCGAGTTTGGCAAGTTTAAATTAGTTTACTTTTTGCCAAGGTTATTTTTGGGAGTGATTATAAAATATTTTACCTAAAGTAGCAGCATATTAAATAGGGTTGTTAGTTACTCAAAATCAAAAGGATCATTATCTAAAATAATCCGCTCTCTTAGTCTGTTAACTTTTTGGTGCATTCTGTTAAAAAATAAAGACCTGTCTTTTTCGCCAGCGTTTACCAATAATTTAGACATGCCCATTTGCTTTTCAAAAAACTCAAACATAAGCTCGCAAGTGGGTTGGTGCTCGATTTTAAAATAGCTTATAACGGTAAACGGCGTAAAAAACACTTTTTGCTGTGGCGTTTTTATCATAATGGTGTTGCTCATGGTATGTATATCGTTAATGTACAAATTGTAAGTGGCTTTGTTTTTAGAGCCGATTAATGATTGCTGAATGGCCTGTTTTTCAATATGGTTAATAACATCTTCAATATCAGTACAAATAAGTAAAGCCAGTTTTTTAGATAAATACCCCGCTTCAAAATAATAAAGCACTTGCTGTAATGTGCCGTTAATTGTAGTGTTGTTCCAGATTTCGCTAATGTTTATATCTTTATATACTTCACCTAACTTAAAGGCATTTTCTAATAACGATTCTGGAATGTCTTGTATAAAATCATCAAACGATACTTTGTTTCTTGTAATTTCTGGGTCAACATCCTTTAGCCAAACATACATTTTGTATCGCGATAAAAAAGAGTCTTTAAGCGTGTGGAAAAGCGGAATGTCTTTAGCGGAATAAATTATAGATGCACGCTTTAATTTGGTTAACGGATACACGCTATTGTACGATTGTTTTAGCCACATTTCTAAACCTTTAATGTTATGTATTGGCGGCGATAAATCTGTTATAATGGTGTTTTTGCTACCCACTTCAAACAGTTTGTTTAACGATATTTTATAGTGCTTTGCCAGCTTTACGGTTTCTTCAAGCGACAAACTGGTTTTTAAATTGATTCTGCGGTAAGCGGCATCGTAACCAATATCCAAAACGCTCGCAACTTCATTTACAAATAGCGCATTGCTCTGTGTTTTGGCTTTTAAATATTTGATGAATTGATTTTGCATATTATAAAAATATGAATTGAAATATTTGAATGTTTGCAAAAAATACAAATAATATATTTTTATTTCGATTTTTTTATGGGTTAAAACTTAAATTTTGCAAGTAGTTTTATGATAAATCTTAATGGTGAATATCATGAAAAAGAAATATATAGGATTATTGTTTGCATCTATCTTCATATTTTTTTCTTGTTATGTTGATGATGAATTGGAAAGTGTTAAAACGACTGAAACTATAATTAAAGGGCATGTTTCTGATATTGAAAGAAATATAGATATTGAAGGCTTTAGAATAGTTTTAGCTAGAATTTATTACTGCAGAACGAGTTTTTTTATCAACGGGCCATGTTCAGAAATTATCGATACGGTTTATACGGATGTTAATGGCTTGTATTCCATAAAGTTCGATTTCATACATGGAGAGCAATATGGCTTTATTAAACAGTATTACGGATTTCCGTATTACTACGAATTTATAAATCCGATTGAAATTGAAATGGGTATAGAAAACATAAGAGATATAGATGCTTGGTATCCAACAATTTTAAAAATTGAACTTAATGTTACCAACAATAATAATCCGCACTTGCGATTAAGCAATAGAATAGTTGATAACAAAAATTTTCGTTTCCCGACCGTAGGTGTTTTTAAAAAGGATATTGACACCACGGTTTATCAAAAAACAAGACCAAATTCTGCTATCGAATTAATGTTTTATTATTCTACGGGTTACAGTAATGCTGATACTTATAGAAGATTTGAAAACATAACAACTACGCTTCAGGACACCATTAATCTTTCATTTAAAATTGATTGCTCAACATTTTAAGAAGGAGATAAATCACTTCAACAGTAAAAACATTTAATGATGAGAAAATTAACTTTATTATTTTTTTAGCATCCTTTTTTTGTGGCTACGCACAACAGAAAACAATGGCTAGTAAGCTAAAATACCACTCGTTTTCTGTGGCGCCCCTAAGTATTTATTTTGATAATAACTCTAGTGGTTTAGCGCTAAGTGGAGCTGTTAGTTTTACTTATAAAAAGCATTTATTTTCTTTAGGGTTAAGTGCTGGTTCAGAGTTTATAATTATAGGAAGATATGCCAACAATTTCGAGCAAATTAATTTATTATACGGTAAAGAACTAAAACTAAGTAGAACGTTGTTTTTAGATTTGCATACAGGGGCAGGCTATTTTTCTTTAAGCGCTACAGCCATTAACCCAAACAAGTTAGGAGAAGAACGCGCAACAACAATGGGTTTTCCTATTAAGACCACATTTAGAGTGTTAATAGGCAAAAAAATTTCACTTGGTTTACAGTTTCAGGCTAATATTAATTCAGTTAGAACAAAAAACAAAACGTATCTATGGCTATGCTTTATTTTATTCACCGTAATTAAGAAAAAATTAAGTCTAAAAAGTCGAGATGGGCTACTTTCATTTTTTACAGTAACTTCAAACTTTTAATGGTATAAAAAAAACCATCAAGTAAACTTAATGGGTTTAAAATATTTAGAAGTTCAAGATTAAATACTCCTTACTTATCTTCTCTAGGTTTTCTGTCATTACCACGGTTATTCTTGTGGTAATTGTCCTGTTTGCAGTTGTCATCTCTTAGCAATATTAAAAAACAGAACTTTATGATGCGCAATCTTTTTTTAAACACACAACATCAATAAAACGCAAAAAATATCGATAAAAAACAAATATTGAAATATTAGTACTACATTAAAAAGTATTTTTTATATTTGCCACCTTAAAGTAAATAACCAACCCAAATTTATTATGATGAAAAAACTACTTATCTTAGCATTGTTACTGTGCTCAGTGCAATTTTTAAAAGCGCAAAACCCAAAACTTATTTATATAGACGAAGATAATCGTGAGATTAGAACCATAAAAACAGATGGCACTGATGAGGTAGTATTCTTCAAGAATACAGAAGCTTTATCGTCAAGATATATAACTGTTAACAATAGCACTCAAGAAATATTCTTTTCTACAGGTTCTCCCTACAGTATTTACAAAAAAAACTTTGATGGAACTTTAGAGCAAAAGCTGTACACATCATCTGGCGTTTCAATATATAACTTGGCCATAGATGAGGCCAACTCTAAGTTGTATTGGGTAGAATACCAAGAACTTAAAAGATCTAATCTTGATGGTACCTCGGTAGAGACCATAATCAATTTAACAACCGATGTGTATTTAAGAAACTTGACCATAGGAGGCGGAAAGTTATATTGGTCCGAAAGGCTTTACAATACATCAAATTTTGCAAATACATACTATTTAAAAAGAGCAAACTTAGATGGTACAGGTATAGAAACCTTACATTCAGAATTAGTGCCTTCTGGACAGCTTTTTGTAAATGAACTTGGAACAATATATGGCATGCAAGTTGACGATGTTAACAATGTACTATACTGGGCTTCTTCATCAGCAGATGGAATCTTTAAAAAAAACAGCGATGGTTCGGGTGGTGTTACCAAAATTCTGAACGATACCTATGTAAAATCCCCAAGAGGTTTGGCTCTAGATGTGGCCAACAACAAATTATTTTGGACAGATTCCGATTCTGGTTTCGATAATTTAAGAAGTGCAAATTTAAATGGCTCAAGCGTTACGGTTTTAAGTAGTGTGGCTTCAGATCCCTACGGTTTGGCTTTAGCTAGTTTTAGCGAAAACCCTGTTGGAATTCCAGAAATAGATATACAGGGCAATAGTGCAAGTATCGCTAACAACGATGCAACACCAGATACTAGTGATAATACAGATTTTGGTAGCATTGCACTAAATAATAATTATAAGGATAATTTCTTTTTTGTTAGAAACATGGGCGGATCCAGTTTAAGCTTATCAGGATCTCCTGTAGTTGCAATAACTGGCGATCATGCAGCAGATTTTACACTACAAACAGATGTAGCCTCTAATATAAATGCAACGAGCAACTCATATTTTACAATACGGTTCGACCCCAGCGTGTTGGGTTTAAGAACCGCTACGGTTACAATAAACTCAAACGATAGTGATGAAACGGTTTATACCTTTAATATACAAGGAACAGGAGATGTGTCTAGTGGCGAAATGGGCACTAACGATGTGCGCTTAACAACCCATGCCACAGGGCAAAGCTTGGACAATGAAGATCCCGACATTGCTTACGATCCAACTTTAAACCGTTTTTTAATGGTATATGAAACTGAAGTCGTTAATAAAGAAGAAGAAATTTTCGGACAATTTATAAATCCCGACGGAAGTTTAAACGGTAGCGCATTTCAAATATCCCTAACAGGGCCAAATGGGAATTTTGATATTGATGCTTCTAACCCTAAAATAGTTTTTAACACGGTATCTAACCAATATTTTGTGGTATGGGAAGGTGATATGGATGCTACAAACCAGACTGAAAAAGAAATTTTCGGACAATTAATAAACCCAGATGGCACATTGGTAGGGGGCCTGGGTACCGGTCAAATCCGTATTTCGCAACACGGTACGGACGGCGATGAATTGTTTAATACATATAACCCAAGTTTATCCGTAAATACTAGTAACGGAGAGTACTATTTGGTCTGGCAGGCAAATTCGGTAAGCAATGCAGAAGTAGAAATCTATGGTACAAGATTACTAAGCAATGGAACCTTGGTCGCAGGTCTAGGTGCACAAACAAAGTTAAGTTCCTTTACTGCTTCAAATCAAGCACCATCCTCTCCAAATGTGGCTTACAATACTTCAACAAATCAATTTTTAGTTGTTTACCATGCAGATTTCCCGGTAAATAGCGACAATAATGTTTTTGGCCAAATTGTAGCGGCAGATGGAAGTTTAGTTAGTGGTATAAATACACCAATTCAAATAACAAATGTAGCAGCAAGTAGAGATGCAGATTATGCTAATGTTGTTTACAATAAATTATTAGATG
Source organism: Gelatiniphilus marinus (assembly GCF_042684345.1). Classification (NCBI taxonomy): domain Bacteria; kingdom Pseudomonadati; phylum Bacteroidota; class Flavobacteriia; order Flavobacteriales; family Flavobacteriaceae; genus Gelatiniphilus; species Gelatiniphilus marinus. Next base: position 222,864 of record NZ_JBHULK010000002.1, read on the forward strand.
AATATTTCGTGGCTTTTCAAGCAGACCACATAAACCCAACTGATGGTGAAGATGAAATATTTGGTCAGCGTATTGCTAATGATGGTACTTTAGTAGCTTCAGCAATGCAAATAAGTTTTGCAGGTATTGATGGTGATGGCGAAGAAACAGGCAGTTTTTCAAGTATTGGCTATAATACTACCGATCACCAAATTTTGTTCATTTTTCAATCTGAAGAGCCAGGAAGTAATTCCTACGATATATTTGCCACAACGCTTGATGCCACTAATTATACTGCCTTAGAAACGCAAAGTAGAGTAAGCGATATGGGGGATGTTAATGGTGATAACACTTATACAGCCCAAAAACCAAAACAGGCGTTTAATACTACAACTGGTAATTTTTTGATTGTTTGGGAAGGTGATGATAATGTGCCTGGTGATGGAGAAGATGAGGTTTTTGGGCAATTATGGAGATCGCCTCCAATTGCTGAGATTGATGTAAGAGGTAACTCTAACTCTATTGCTGATGGAGATAACACTCCAGATATAAACGATTTTACAGATTTTGGGTCAATAGCGCCCGCTTCTTCTGTAGTTAGAGAATTTACAGTGCATAACACCAATACAGAGCAACTCGTTTTGAACGGATCGCCCACAATAGAAATTTCAGGAGCAAATGCTTCAGATTTTTCAGTTACCAAGCTACCAAGCACAGCTATTGATGCCGGTAATTCCACAACCTTCGAAATTACGTTTTCGCCCACCACGGTAGGGGTTAAAACTGCAACTATTAGTATAGACAACAATGATGCAGGAGAAAACCCTTATGATTTTACTATTCAAGGAGAAGCAGATGGGGCTCTTAGTTTAGATGAAGCATTAAACAAAAAAAGCGATGCTATTAAAATTTACCCTAACCCCACTACAGATTATATAAGTATTAATGGGCTAAAAAAATCCAGTACATTTTCAATATTTAATGTTCTTGGTACAGAGGTCTTAAAAGGTTTAGTTTCTCCAGAAGGAAACATTGACGTTAAAAACTTAAAAATTGGGCTTTATTTTATGAAAATTTACGGAAGCAATACAGTTAAGTTTATAAAAAAGTAATACTTGTTATTTTTAAAAAAACGAACCCCCATCAATTTATTTTGATGGGGGTTTTATGTTTAGATTAGAATGGAAATTAATCCTCCTTCTTGTCTTCTCTAGGTTTTCTGTCATCACGACGGTTATCGCGTCCGCGATTATCTCTACCTCGGTTATCGCGTCCTCGTCCACCACGATCGTTGTTTTCTCTTGGTGGTCTAGCCACATAACCTTCTGGTTTTGGCAAAATTGCTTTACGAGATACTTTTTCTTTGCGCGTTCTAGAGTCTATACCAAAGTACTTCACATCAAAAACATCGCCCATGTTTACCACATCGCTTACGTTTTCGGTGCGTTCCCAAGCTAGTTCGCTTACGTGTAACAAAACCTCATTTCCTGGAGCTTCGGTATATTCTACAACCGCACCAAAATCTAGCATTTTAATTACTTTTACTTCGTAAATACTCCCCACTTGTGGTTTAAACATTAAAGCGTCAATTTTTGCTAAAACTGCATCAATGCCATCTTGACCAGTTCCTAAAATTTCAACAATACCTTCTTCGGTAACTGGGTCTTCGTTAATAACTATGGTCGTATTGGTTTCTTTTTGTAATTCTTGAATTACTTTTCCGCCAGGACCAATTAGAGCACCAATAAATTCACCAGGAATAGTTCTGGTTACCATTTTAGGAGCATGTGCCTTAACATCCTCAGCTGGAGATGCAATGGTTTCAGTCAATTTGCCAAGAATATGTAAACGTCCGTCGCGTGCTTGTTTTAAAGCGTTTACAAGAATTTCATAACTTAATCCTTTCACTTTAATATCCATTTGGCAAGCGGTAATACCATCGGCAGTACCGGTAACTTTAAAGTCCATGTCGCCTAAGTGATCTTCATCACCTAAAATATCAGAAAGCACAGCATATTTACCAGAATCGGCATCAGAAATTAATCCCATGGCAATTCCAGAAACGGGTTTCTTTAACTGTACGCCGGCATCCATAAGTGCCATGGTACCAGAACAAACCGTTGCCATTGATGAGGAACCGTTGGATTCTAAAACCTCGGAAACCACTCGAACCGTATATGGGCAATCTTCAGGAACCATACCTTTTAGGGCACGTTGTGCTAAGTTGCCATGCCCAACTTCACGACGTGATGTGCCACGAATTGGTCTAGCTTCGCCCGTTGAAAAAGGCGGGAAGTTATAGTGTAAATAAAAACGTTCTTCACCCTCAAAAGAAGGCATATCTATTTGGTTGGCTTCTCTAGAGGTTCCTAAAGTAACCGTGGCCAACGCTTGAGTTTCTCCACGCGTAAAAATGGCCGAACCGTGTGTAGATGGCAAGTAATCGATCTCGCACCAAATAGGTCTTATTTCGTTTGTTTTTCTGCCGTCTAAACGCAAGCCTTCGTTTAAAGTTAAATCTCGTACGGCCGCTTTTTCAGCTTTGCTGTAATATTTAGATATTAGCCCGCCAAAATCGTCTTGTTCTTCCTCAGAAAAACTAGCGATAATTTCGTCTTTAATTTCCGAAAAAGCCGCACTGCGTTCGTGTTTTGCAGAACCTGCTTTGGCTACAGCATATACTTTATCGTATGCCATATCGTGAATCTTTTTAGCTAAATCTTCGTCTTCGCGTTCTGGCTCGTACTCGCGGGTTTCTTTTTTGCCAAAAGCTTCGGCTAAGGCCACTTGCGCAGCACATTGTACTTTAATAGCTTCGTGCGCAAATTTGATGGCTTCAGTCATTTCTTCTTCAGAAATCTCGTCCATTTCACCTTCAACCATCATTACAGAGTCTGCTGAAGCTCCAATCATCATATCAATATCCGATGCTTCTAGCTGTGCACGTGTTGGGTTGATAATAAATTGGCCATTAATGCGGCCTACCCTTACCTCAGAAATGGGGCACTCAAACGGGAAGTCTGATAATTGAATCGCGGCCGAAGCTGCTAACCCTGCCATGGCATCGGGCATTACATCGTCATCATGAGACATCAATTGAATCATCACTTGGGTTTCGCTGTGGTAATCTTTTGGGAATAATGGGCGCAAAACGCGGTCCACCAAACGCATAGTTAATACTTCGCCATCACTAGGTCTTGCTTCTCTTTTAAAGAAACCTCCAGGGTAACGTCCTGCAGCTGCAAATTTCTCGCGGTAATCTACCGTTAAGGGTAAAAAGTCCACATCGGCTTGTTTGTAATTGGAAACCACTGTACATAATAGCATACAGTTTCCAGATTGCACCACAACGCTACCATGCGCTTGTTTTGCTAATTTTCCGGTTTCGATAGAGATTTCTCTACCGTCGCCAAGGTCTATAACCTCTTTAAAAACTTTTGGAATCATAAATTTTTTTAATTTGTGTTTTAATTCAGGAGTTTCCAACTGAGTTCAGTAAGATATCCGCATAAAACATCGTGTTAAACAATGGTCGTTGTGTTGTGTGTAGTTGTTGTATGTGTGACCAATGAAAAACTTTTAGTCCCGAATTTATTTCGGGATCTTACTAGCTTCTTCTATTTTATCATTGCGAGTCACGCTTTTTTTGCGTGATGTGGCAATCTGCTCCTTTTGGAAAGATTACTCACACTTCGACTGCGCTCAGCACAGGCTTGTTACCTCCTCGTAATGACGTCGTAACGTATTTATATTATTTGGGCGTTACCCTTGCCTTTCGACTACGCTCAAGGTGGCAGGTCGGGCTTTACGCTACAAGTCCTCGCTGTTCCCGATAGCCATCGGGACTCGCTGTGGGCTTTCCGCTGCAATCCCTAACGCACCCATCGACTTAGCTCAGGGTAAAAAAAATAAAAAACCACGCAAAAAGCGTGGTCTGTTATTTTTTCAGATTACTTTCTTAAGCCTAATTCTTTAACTATGGCACGATATCTTAAAATATCCTTTTTGGTTAGGTAGTCTAGTAATGCACGACGCTTACCTACCAATTTTACTAAAGAACGCTCGGTATTGTAATCTTTTCTGTTGTTCTTTAAGTGCTCTGTTAAATGGTTAATGCGGTAAGTAAACAAAGCAATCTGTCCTTCGGCAGAACCGGTGTCGTTTGCGTTTTTACCGTGCTTTTTAAAAATTTTCTCTTTTTCTTCTTTTGCTAAATACATGCTAATATTGTTGTAAATGATTGTTATGTACACGAAAGTCTTTCTTTCGATCGGCAAATGTAATGTTTTTTTGTGGATTTATAATTTTTTTCGTAACTTTTACTTGTGCTTAATTTATACTAAGTTTTTTATTGTTGGCCAACTCCTTTTAATTAATAGCAGCTTTAAATAAAATTAAAAGATTAGCGGATGAAAACATTAAAACCCGAAAGTAAGCCTACCGATGATTATTATTTCCTTCAGCGTATTTTTAACAACACCTACAACGGGATTGTAGTATTAAACCTAGAGGGCGATTGGCTAAAAGTAAACGACAGCGTTTGCCACTTGTTTGGCTATTCCAGGACCGAGCTCTTTAACATGAACATTGACGAGATCGTTTTTAGGGACGATCTTGGTGTGCACCAAAAAAAGCACGAAGAGCTAATCCAGGGCAAAAGAGATAAGTATCGGGTTAAACAGCGTTATTTCCATAAAAACGGATCTATAGTTTGGGTGCTGATTTATGTGTCTTTGGTAAGCTACAAAGATGGGCGGCCACACATGATTTGGCAATTTACAGATATTACAGCCCACCAAAAAGGCCAAGACAAATTAAAATTGATGCACAAGTTAGCTAAAGAGCAAAACGAAAGGCTTACCGCTTTTGCAGATATTGTTACGCATAATTTACGTTCGCATTCAAGTAACCTGTCTATGCTTACAGTTTTTTTAGAAGATGATTTTCCGTTGTTGAGCGCTAATGAAAACTTTGGCTTGTTAAAAAAAGCTCTTGATAATTTACATGAAACCATGGATCATTTAATCCAAGTGGCTAAAATTAAGGAAGTAGATGAAAGCAAAATTGAAACCTTGAATTTGTTCGACTATGTTGAAAAGGCCATTTACAGCATTAAGGCCATTGCCAACAACACGCATACAACCATAACCAACAATGTAACCGAAGACCTTTGCGTAAAAGGCATTCCTGCGTATCTGGATAGCGTGATTTTAAATTTCCTTACCAATGCCATAAAATATAGGTCGCATAAAAGGTCGCCTAAAATTGTCTTGACTACCTCTGTGCAAAATGGGTATGTTGTTCTTAATATAGCCGATAACGGTTTAGGTATAGATTTAAAGAAGTATGGCGATAAACTATTTCAGATGTACAAGACGTTTCACTTTAACGAAGATGCTATTGGTATTGGCTTATTTATAACCAAAAACCATATCGAGTCTATGGGCGGCAGAGTTGAGGTAGTTAGTGAGGTTGATGTTGGTAGCGAGTTTTCTATATATTTGAGGAGCGCATAAAATTATAGTTTGTAGATTATGCTAAAAAGTATAGTGCGGGGAAATACAAAAATTTGCTTTTCGTCAATATTAGTTGAACTAAAATAGGAAAACAACCTTGAGTTATTATTAGTTAGGTTATAACCATCAACCTCAAAGCTCCAAGGGCTATCTTCTTTGTTATAAAAAATAGTAGTATTCAATAAATCAAAAAAAGAGTTTGTGTTAAAATTAGCCTTGTTTTTAAACAAAGTAAAACCATAATTTATATCAAATTTCCAATCTTTATAATTATAATTGACGTTTGTATCAATGGAAAAGCTTTGCTGTCTGTTTTCTATATTGTTATTCTCGTTGAAGTTAAATGTGTAGTTTGCATTTAGCTCGATGTTTGGATATGACTCATACTTAGTTTTAAATTCAAGATCATTACTAAATGTGTTTAATTTTGGCGATACTCTACTGTTATTAATTACATTATTTAAAGAAGTATGGTTGTATCTTATCCCATATTTTATATTCCAAAAGGGTTTATTATAGGTTAGCTTAAAACGGGAAGAAAAACTTTGGTTAGCAACATCTAATTGGGTTGGAGATACTATTGAGTAAATTTCTGAAAATAAAAAGCTATTCGTAATAATATTAGACCTTTTATTATATCTAATCGAACTGTAAAAACTTAATCCATATGTCTTTATTGAGGAATAAAATAAGCTAATAGCTTCGTTTTGTTCTAGTCTTAAATTTTGGTTTCCAATGAAGACAGTATTAAAACCATTAATTAGGTTGCCTTCTGCATATCTTGAAAAATTTGGAAAATAGTAATCATTTGTATAATTAAAAACAACTTCTTTTTTTTCATTTATATCCCAAGTGAGTTTAAATTCTGGGAACAACCTATTAGCATTTGTAAGGGTAGGATTTATGGATTGAGTATTCTTTAGATGGTGATTTTCGTAATTAAGTTTTAATTCGAATACGAAGTCACTTATAATTCTTTTATATTCTATCTGCGGACTAAAATAATTATATTGGGAATAAAGATTGTTGTTGAAACCTTGAAACGGCACTTTGCCATTTGATGTTAATATCTGATAATCTTCAGATTTGAACCTATTCCAACTGTAATTGTTTCTTACGTTTAAGTACAAATGATTTTTTCTGTTGATTACCCAATAGTGTTTCATAAAGGTTGTCAGAAAATTTAAATTGCTATTTTGGTCTTGGTTTATACGGTATGAGGTGTCCTCAACAATTGGGATGGTGTCAGAAAATATGTTGATTTTACTGTTGTATAGCGAATGATCGTCCATATTATCAATTTTGAAAGATGATTTAAATGCACTTACATGATTTTTATTAAATTTTTTATCAAAACTTACTTTTGATTTAATTCTAATCAAATTTGATCTTTTAGTTTTAGTAAAATTTGAATTTTCAACTAAAAAGCTTGATGAATTATTTTGAAAAGTATTTACATTATTTGATTCAGTTGAAATTTCAGCTCGAAAAATTGTACCATCGTTAATTGAATAATTAAGAAACTGTTTAGCTAACAACATACCAATTGTACTATTTTCCTTTAAGGATCGCTCTTCAAAAATATTGTCGATAAAGTAGTTCAGTTTATTGGTTCTAAGATAATCATTTTTGTCATTAAGCCCAAGTATAAATGAGCGTATCTCTAATTTATCATTGGGGTTATAATGTGCATTTATACCAAAAAAAGAATGCGTATTGCTTATGAAATTATTATTTCTTAATATATTCAGAATATTAGATGAGAATATTTCAGATTTGTTTTTTTGATTTAAACCTCCTTCAAAATCAACATAATCAGAGAGTGTAAATGACTTTTTATAGCTGTTATTTAAGTCACTAATAAAATTTAACGAAAGCCTTGGTGAATATTTAAAGATTTTTGGGTGAATTTTGTATTGGTTCTCAATACCTAAACCAATATCAACGTCTCCAAAAACAAATTTTTTTTTATCTTCTTTAAGCTTAATGTTCATAGCAATATCTTCAGAAGTTTCAAGACCTTTTAGAAACTCAGTTTCATGATAGTCATCAATAACTTCTACTTCGTTAACAACATCGGCAGGTATATTATTGACACCTAGTTTTGTGTCACCATTAAAAAATGTTTTATTTTCAACTAATAATCGGGTAATTTTTTTTCCGTAAATTGTAACTGCACCATTTTTATTAACTTCTAAACCAGGAAGTTTTTTTAATACCTCTCTAAGCTTTCGCTCTTTGCCGTTTATAAACGCATCAACATTATAGGTTATGGTGTCCTTTTTAATTTCTACTGGTGCTTTGTTGTTTAGGGTGATTTCCTCAAGTTGATTTAAGTTATCTTGAAGTATTATATCCAAAGTTGTATTTTCTTTTCCTGTTTTAACTTCTCTTGTGTAATTTATAAAACTAATATGACTAAATATTAACTTGTAATGTGAATTAGAGGGGAGGGTAATTTTATAGTTTCCTTTTTTGTTAGAAGTTGAAAACACCATTTTACCTTTAGGATTTTGAGGTATGGCTAAAATATTAGCGTTTTCAATTTTTTCACTATTACTGTTAGTTATAGTACCACTTATTACTAATTGTGCAAAACAATAGTAATTTAATAGTAATGAAAATAATACAAATATTATAAGTTTTTTTGTCAAGAATATGGTTGAGAAATATAAAATTCATTAATCTGGTGTAACTTTACGCGCACTTCTCATTAGTTTAACCTGTTCACCTACAGAAATCTTTTTGCCCTGTTTTGGTTTTTCGATTTTTACCTTGGTGGGATTTAATACAATTTTTGTAGCAGTAAAGATAGATTTTTTATATTGCAGTTGAAGTATTAACCCAGGAAGACCTCCATAGCCTATCGGGCCAAAACCAACTGGGATATCTGGGGTATACCATGCTACTGTTTCAAAATAAGATTCTGTTCTATTATTATACTCTTTAAGTATAGCTTTATAACAGGTGTATTTTTCAATAATAACACTCTCCGTAGTCAATTCCCAACCTTTCATCTTATAATTATGATCAATTTCGTAAAGCTTGTTATTAATCGTAGTGTTGTAACTTGATTTTTTGAGAGCTAAATTTTGATAAAAATCGGAGGGAGCTCCTATTATAATTGTTGCAATTTTATTGATAAATTTGTGTTTAGGGATGTTTCTTTCTTTTTTAAAGTAGGAGTTAATCTTATTATATTGAAGAGTAAATTCCATAAGTTGTAATTCTTCCTTTAGCTTTTTTATCCTATCTGTGGAATTTTCTGTTACATTTGAAACTTCATATGTAATTACAGCCGATTGTGATTGAGCCGAAAAACACGAAATAATTAAAGCTATAAATATTGATTTTAAATTCATTTCAACTTTAAAAAAAATAATTAGAAAGGGCAAATTAATTAATTTGCCCCAAATTCGTTCTTGCTTATTGCTCGCATGATTGATATGCCATCTGATAAACTTGTTCCGCTTCCGCTTCACTAAGGTCCATGTCATCCCACATTGCTAGTTCTTCGCATGCTTCGGCATGACAATCTGTAAAAATGTAATTTGAATTGTTATTTGCTGAACAAATGCCAACAAAAAACAAAAACAGTAAAAATAATTTTTTCATAATATAAGATTTTACAATTAATAACTTATCCAAATATAAAGAATAATATTAAAAATCAAAAGATTAATCTTACTTTTTTTTTCATTTTTACTACAAATAAAGGTTTTTTATTCTGATAAAGAATGAGCGTAATTATTTAAAGAGAGTATATTTTTTATGTCAGATTCCAATGAAATTACATGATTTTCAACTATTCTATTTATCTCTTTATTGTTTTTATAAAATATTATTGTAGGAACATTTGTTATGTTAAGCTTTTTATTTATTTGCTTAATACCTTTTTTTTGTCTATTCAAAGCAATAAAATTTATTTTGTTAGTATCATAATTCAGGAAATCGAGAATTTTAATAAACTTAGGAAGCATTCTTTTTGTATCATCACACCAAGTACCAAGATAAACATCTATATTAATATTGTTAAGTTCTTCTTTTACATTTAAAATGATTTCTTGCTTAACAACATATTTTTTATAATTTTTAGAAAACCATTTAAAATCTATGTCATTATCTTGAATTTCTGACAAGGGGATTTTACCAATTAAAACCCCTTTTTCTTTTTTGTAGTTGTATTTATTTTCTGTTGCTGAATGATGAGATTTAGAACTTTTACATGAAAAAAGAGCGATTATTAATATGACGATTGGAGTTAAATACTTATGATGTCTAACGAATAAAATCATCTCAAAGGCTGATTTGTAATTAAATCAATATACTGGTTAACCTTGTTTTTTAGTTCTTTTCTGTGGGTAATAAAATCTAAAAACCCATGTTCCAATAAAAACTCCGAAGTCTGGAAACCTTCAGGTAGTTCTTTTCCTGTAGTATCTTTTACCACTCTTGGGCCTGCAAAACCAATCAAGGCTCCTGGTTCTGCAATGTTAATATCGCCTAACATGGCGAATGATGCTGTTGTTCCACCAGTTGTTGGGTCTGTACAAAGTGAAATATAGGGTATGCCAGCATCTGCTAATTGAGCTAATTTTACAGATGTTTTTGCAAGTTGCATTAACGATAATGCAGCTTCCATCATACGAGCACCTCCAGATTTTGAGATAATCATAAATGGGATTTTTTTCTTTAGGGCATAATCTGCTGCTCGGGCAATTTTTTCGCCAACAACGCTTCCCATAGAGCCCCCAATAAAAGCAAAATCCATGCAGGATACTACTAAATCCTTACCTTTCGATTTTCCTACGGCATTGCGTACCGCATCTTTCAATTTGGTTTTTTCCTGGGCGGCTTTTAAACGCTCAGGGTATTTTTTGGTATCGACAAATTTTAAGGGGTCTTTAGATTCCAGATTCGCATCTAATTCTTTGTATTTGTTGTCGTCAAAAAGAATTTCGAAATATTCCTTGCTACCAATTCTAACATGGTATCCATCTTCTGGACTTACATAAAAGTTTTGTTCTAACTCCTCGGTGTCAACTATTTTTCCTGTTGGCGATTTGTACCAAAGTCCTTTTGGTGTATCTTTTTTTTCTTGAGTACTGGTATGTATTCCTTTATCTTTTCTTTTAAACCAAGACATAATGATTTTGTTTTTGCATTCCCTTGTAGAAGGGAATCTTTTAAAATTTAGTTAGCATTATGAGATTCCTGCCTACGCAGGAATGACAATTGCGTTAGGGATTGAGGCATTTGTTGAAGCTCTCCCAATTTTTATTGGGAAGCGACTGCCGAAAGCCCGACCACAAAATTAAACCTTTATTTTAATTTTGTGGTAACGCCATGGTAATTTTATTAACTAAATTCCAATAATAGGTTTGTAATATAATGTTTTTGTGTGATATAAATAAAAAAAGATCTTGTAACATTACAAGACCTTATTGTGTGTTGTGTAACAATTAACCTTTGTTATAAGGTGTTTACGTTATTTAAATCTTCGAATGCCTTTTTTAATCGTGCTACAAAGGTTTTTTCGCCTTCTCGCAACCAAACACGTGGGTCGTAATGTTTTTTGTTTGGTACATCGTCGCCATCGGGGTTGCCTATTTGCGATTTTAAATACTCGTCTTTTTCGCCCATATAATCACGAATACCGCTCATAAATGCATATTGCAAATCGGTATCGATATTCATTTTAATTACACCGTAGCTTATGCCTTCTCGAATCTCATCAACTGTTGAGCCCGATCCGCCATGGAACACAAAATCGATATGGTTATGTTCAACGCCATATTTTTTAGATATATATTCTTGAGAGTTTTTTAATATTTTTGGTGTTAGTTTTACGTTTCCTGGTTTATAAACACCGTGCACATTACCAAATGCCGCAGCAATGGTAAATTGGTTGCTTACCTTACTTAATTCTTCGTAGGCATAGGCTACTTCTTCGGGTTGTGTGTATAGTTTGGAATCGTCAACATCTGTATTGTCCACGCCGTCTTCTTCACCGCCTGTAATGCCTAATTCTATTTCTAAAGTCATGCCCATTTTAGACATGCGCTCTAAATAGGTTTTGCAGATTTCTATGTTTTCTTCAATGGGTTCTTCCGAAAGGTCGATCATGTGCGAACTGAACAATGATTTTCCGGTTTCCTTAAAATGTACCTCGCTGGCATCTAATAAACCATCAATCCAAGGCAATAGTTTTTTTGCACAGTGGTCTGTATGTAAAATTACAGGAACACCGTAAGCCTCGGCCAGGGTATGCACGTGTTTTGCACCGGCGATAGCACCTGCAATGGCTGCTTTTTGCCCATCGTTGTTTAGGCCTTTTCCGGCATTAAATTGTGCGCCACCATTAGAAAATTGAATAATTACCGGAGCGTTTAAATCTCTTGCGGTTTCTAAAACGCCATTTATAGTATTTGAACCAATAACGTTAACAGCAGGAAGTGCATAATTATTAGCTTTTGCATGGTTAAAAATAGCCTGTACTTCTAAGCCTGTTGCAACACCTGGTTTTATATTATGTCCCATTTTTTATTTAATTGATTAATAATTAGTAAGTTTCAAAAGTAATCAATTTTTAAGTAAATTGTCTGGTTTTTATAAATTGAAAACACTAAAACCGCACTAAAACGTTATAGTTTATTTGATGAAAAAGTAAGGTTTCCGCGAAAGCGAGCAAAACAATTTTTAATAGAAATCGAAAAAAAAATGATGCTTTTTTTTGCGATTTAAAACGGATAGTTTATGCCAATGTTATACACTGCGTTGGCAAAATTGTAATCGTTAAACCATCGGTTTTGGTTTCTGTAAGAGGGGTCGTGGGTTTTAAAGCCTATATCGAACCGGAACACAAAAAAACTAAAGTCGTAACGAAAGCCAAAACCAGAGCCAATGGCTATGTCTTTTAAGGAGCTAAATTTAGTAAAGGTGGCGCTGTCGTCTTCAACATCGTCCAGCACATTCCAGATGTTGCCCAAATCGATAAAAACGGCGCCGTTTAAGTTTTCGAAGATGTTAAAGCGCTGTTCTAAGCTAAAGGCTAGTTTTAAATTGGCTTCGTTAAACTCGTCTGTGGTTTCAGAGCTTCCCGGGCCCAGGCCATAGGCGGTCCAAGCCCTATTATCGTTGGCGCCACCGGCAAAGAAACTTTTGGAAAAAGGGATGCTGGACGAGTTGCCGTAAGGTATGGCGATACCAAAAAAACCGCGCAATGACAACACGTTTTTTCTGCCTAAATCCCAGTGTTTTATATAATCGAATTCTGTTTTTATATACTGCGAGTAGGCCACGTTAAACAGTTCGTAGCGGTTGTTTTCGTTTTTGTTGAACCCTAAAAGTTTAGAGGTGTTTGCAAATAAATTGCCTGCGGCTTCAATTTTAAAACGAAAGATCGAAAAATCTTCGTCGAATAAATTTTGGCGTTTATCTTGTGTAAAGCTGTAACTGGACGAGAAAATAAGGTTGTTTTCTGTAAGTCGTTTTTTACGTTCGTCAATACTGTTTACGGTTTTGTATTCGGTTGGATTGCTGATTTCAAAACTATTGTCGTTTAAAACCAGGTTTATAAAAGGGTCTGCACTTTCTTTTATTAAGGTTTGGTTGCCGTTTTCATCTAAAGAAATAAATTCCGATGGTGTATTGGTGTAACGCTTTAGCGCTATATTCTCTAGGGTTGAAAAGGCGTTTTGGTAAATTCCGAAGTAATTCCCGATATTTAGGTTTCTAACATATTGCACGTTAAACAAATCGAGCCTGTTAGTAGCAATGCTATTTGGGTTCCATTTGTAATTAAATGTGCCTGTAAAGGTTTGTTTGTCCAGTCCTACATTGGTTTGGCTGGTTGCCGAAAGGCTGATTCTGGTAGATGGCAGCATATATTTAGGCACTATGTTTTCTGTGTAAAACGGAGAAAACAGTCTGGGAATGGTTAATTTTAAATCGACACCAAGTTCGTTAATATCAAAAAACTGGTCGCGCTTGTTGGCTGCATCTTTTGAGGCCCCAATAGAGCCAAAGGCAGATACCTCGAAAGTTTCTGCGCCTCTAAATATGTTTCTAATAAGCAGGCTTGGGTTTAGTGAAAAGCCAAAAGATTGTATGTTGCTTTGCGATGCCTCTGCACTAAAGCCCAGGCCGAATTTTTTTAATGGGGTTAAATGTATGTTTGCCGTTAGCGTTGAATCTGGGTTTTCAACATAATTTATATCGGGGTATTTAAAGGTGCGCAACTCGTTTAAATGCCTAAAGGTTCTGGTTCTGTCCAAGTCTTTAAAAACAGTGCCCGGGTTTATAAATATAGCATCGGTTAAAGCTTTTGGGCGGTATTTTATAGTATTGTAACTGTTTAGTTTGAAGCCGCTGTACGATATGGATTCTTGAAAAGGCTTGCCTCTGTTTTCAAATGTGTAATCGGTTGTAATGTTTACATCTCTAATGGTGTAAATCTTGAATGGTTTGCGTATGGTGGTGTCTTGGGTTCTTATGGCCCTGTTTTTTATAATTACATCTACATCTACCAGCTTGCTTTGGTTGTCGTAAATCACATCAAACTCAATATTATCTTGAGAGAAATGGTACAAGCCGGAATTTCTGAAGTTTTGTTCCAGACGTTTGCGCTCGTTTATTAAATCGATGTCTTTATATTGGTTTTGCTTTACTACAAAGCTTTCTTTTTTCGATGCTCTGTAAAGCGAGTCTAGCAGTGGCGAGCTTATGCTGGTGTATATCGAATCGATAAGGTAAGGTTTGCCGGTGTTTATTTTATATTCTACAGAGGCGCGCTTGTTTTTGTTTTTTATAATGTTGTACGAAACCTCATGGTCAAACCAGCCATAGGCTTTATAATAAGCCTCTAAGCGCTCTGCACTTTTTTTTGTTTTGTTAGGGTTAACAATTACTGGTGGTTCGCCTGTTTTTTTTAGCCAATTGTTAAAGCCTATGGCAGCTTCTTTAAGCCTGTTTACTTGTTTTTGCGAGTAGGTTTTTTTTAAGCGTTCGCGCCGTTTGGGTTTTTTATCTAGCCAAGCTTCAAAAATAGAATCTCGGTTTGGGCGCGCCAAATTGTATATGTTAAGCCTTAAATTACCAATTAAAGGAAGTTTGCTGTTTGGTTTTTGGTGCAATAGATCGTTTATTATTTCGGTATTGTTTTTTTTATCATTTACAATTACTGTGTTTTCTAAAAGTAAATGCTCATCGTCGGCAACTCTTTTTACCGTATTGCACGAGAAAAAATATCCGGTAATAAAAACTAATAATAGTATTTTTGGGAACTGCTGTTTCAAATGAAATTTAATTAATTCAGATTGTAAATTATTTTAAATAAAGAAATAATGAATTTACTCTTAATGAGCTCAAAAATACATTATTTACTGTGTTTATTTTTATTTTTTTTCAATAGCGATTAGTAACATCGATTTTTTTCATTTCTTTATAAAATTAAAACTAATAACCTAAACCGAGTACATGGCAAAAATTAAAAAATGTTTTATTGAGCGCTGTAACAATGCTTTTGAAAACGGTATTTCATATACCATAGACTGCGCCCAGACCGACATTCGATATGTTATTAATTTTTGCCATAAACCAATATACTAACATAAATTTGATGCTCTCTAAAAACCAGATAAAATTAATAACGCGTTTAAAGCAAAAAAAATATAGATTGCAAAATGGTTTTTTTGTTGTCGAGGGCAAAAAAACAATACAAGAACTATTACAATCTAAATTAACGCTTCACGCATTATACACTACAGAAACATTCAATATTGATGCCAAAGACGAAATTTTAATTTCTGAAACTGAATTAAATCGCATTAGTTTTTTAACCACGCCAAATAAAGCCTTGGCGGTTTTTAAAATTCCGGAGCCAAAACCTATAAATACAAACGGATTAACTGTGGCGCTCGATACCGTTAGAGACCCAGGAAATTTAGGCACCATTATAAGGCTTTGCGATTGGTTTGGGGTTACCAATTTGGTTTGCAGCAAAGAAACCGTAGATTGTTTTAACCCCAAAGTATTACAGGCCACCATGGGGTCTATTGCCAGGGTTAATGTAAATTATGTGGATTTGGTCGATTTTTTAAAAGAAACAGAAGTACCCGTTTTTGGGGCTTTTATGGAAGGAGAAAATGTGTATAAAAAGCAATTACCAAAAAAAGGGATTTTAGTTCTGGGAAACGAAGCCAACGGCGTTTCAAAAGCCATTGAAGCTGTTGTAAACGAGAAAATATCAATTCCAAGATTTGGCAATTTGCAAGCTGCCGAAAGTTTAAATGTGGCTACAGCAACCGCTATTTTGATGAGTGAATTTAGAAGGTGAATTAGTCTTAAGTCGGTAGTATTTGGTTTACAGTTTGTACCCAGAGTGGTTGTAAGTTAGGCTTTTAAAATTTTGGTTTTTGGAGGTATATTAAAAATATTGTATTTGTTAGTGATTTATTTTATGTTACACAATGAGTGCCAACTGTAGGCTGAATACTGCCAAATAATTTTTTTATTGAAAAGTAAAATTAATAAAAACCCCACGCGTTTTCATACTGGCAATATTACTGGTCCATGGGCTGTTGGGGTCGGTATCCCTAACTATTTCGTCGTTTATAGCAAAAAGCCCACGAATGGATGGGGTAAATTTAAAATTGTACAAATAAAAATCGATACCAAAACCCAGTTCGTAAAACAACATGTTTTTCTTGGTACGGAATTGCCCGTTGCTATTATCGTTCGGGTTGGTTTCGTTGCTCGAAAGGTTTAAGGCCGTAGAAACCCCACCTACAATAAACGGCTTAAAATTGTTAATACGCTTAGTGGAAAATTTTACCAGTAATGGGATGTGTATGTAGGTCGATTTTACTTCCCTGGTTAAATCTGAGCTGTTTAAATCTGGGAAACCGCTAAAATACGTTTGGCTGTAAAATAGCTCTCGGGTAGTAATTAACAAACCGGGTTCTAAACGCAGATCGATAAACTTGTTTATGCGCAAATTACCTATTAAACCTACGCTAAAACCAGGGCTTCTTTTTACGTAAATATCGCGCAGGTCTTGCTTGTAATCAAAATTAAAATCGTAATTGTTAATCCCTAAAAAATAGCCCCAGCGCAGTAAGTTGTTATCTGTAGTACCTCTTCCTTGATTGGCATCATAAGTTATTTTTTCTTTTTTAAACAACTGTGCGTTTGATGCTTGGGCAAATAGTAAGAATACTAATAACAGAAAAAGGTTTTTCATTTTTATTGTTTTGATGCTGTGTAGATTGTAGCTACCCCAAAGGTTTGCGGAAAATCTTCAACATTAATAAACCCAATTTCGCGTAAAATATTGTTTAGGGCTTCGCCATAAGGGAAAACCGATGCCGATTCGCACAGGTATTTATAAGCACTTTTGTCTTTGGAAAAGACTCTGCCAATTAGTGGCAATATGTTTTTTGTGTAAAAATTGTATCCTTGTTTATAGGGTGTTTTATTGGGCATCGATGTTTCTAAGATCACGAAAATGCCGTTTGGTTTTAAAACGCGAAGTATTTCTTTTAGCCCGTTTTCAAGAGTTTCAAAATTGCGTACACCAAAGGCTACGGTAATGGCATCAAAGGTGTTGTCTTTAAAAGGCATGTTTTCAGAATCGCCCAAAACCATTTCAATATTGTGCTCTAAATTTTTCTTTTTTATTTTTTCCTTCCCTATTTCCAGCATCCCGCTACTTATGTCTAAACCAATAATTTTGGAGGCATTGGTTTCGGCAAGATTAATGGCCAAATCACCGGTTCCTGTGGCAATATCTAAAATGGTTTCAGGTTGTTGTTCTTTTACCAATTTAACCACCTTTTTACGCCATTTAATATCAATTCCAAAAGAAATTACGCGGTTTAGCCCGTCGTAATCACCAGAAATGGTGTCGAACATTTTGGTTACCTGTTCTTTTTTTCCTAGTTCGCTGTTTTTGTATGGTTTAATTTTAGACAAGACTTTTTTTTTTTTTGACAAACCTACATATTTTTTTTAATTTAAAGTATTAAACGATGGGTAGCATTAACTTGATTAAGTTTTTTTTTGTGCTAAACTTAGGCAAAAATGTAGTGTGTGTAAATTATAAACTGGTTTTGGCAGATTGGAGCGGGAGCGATAGCAGTGGTTAGCTTTTGGCGAGGGGCGCATCGAGCCAAAACTAGTAACGTATAGCGCGGTTTTTACTTTTTTTAAAAACCCGCCATGAATTATAATAATGTGTATATGCAAAAAATCCCGCAAACATTAAAGTTTCGGGATTTTTTTTGTGGTACCTCCAGGAATCGAACCAGGGACACAAGGATTTTCAGTCCTTTGCTCTACCAACTGAGCTAAGGTACCTCGCCAAAGCGGTTGCAAATATATATTCATTTTTGTTATTCGCCAAAATAAAAATACAAAAAATTATACTTTTGTAGTATATAATTGATAAGCATAGGTTTAAAGTTAATATTATAAAATAATTAAGATTTTAATTGTTGCTGGTTTTGTAATTTTAGCGTTTTAATTTATATGAATTTAATTATTGATGTTGGCAATACCAATGTAAAGCTTGCTGTTTTTAGGGAAGATAACATTTTGAGAAAGGATGTTGTTGATTTAAAGCAACTTTTAAAACATATCGACCTGCTTAAAGCTGAGTACAGACCCATAAAACGGGCCATAATATCTTCTGTCGGGAAATTAAACGATGAAGCTATAAACCACATCGATAAGCAATATGATTTAATGCTCTTAAATTCTCATGCTAAACTGCCTTTTAAAAATTTATATGCTACACCAAATACACTAGGCATAGATAGAATAGCTTTGGTTAGTGCTTCGGTACATAAGTTTCCAGAAAACAATGCATTGATTATTGATGCCGGTACCTGCATTACCTACGATTTTGTTAGCAACAAAAACGAATATTTAGGAGGCGCCATATCCCCGGGTATTAGAATGCGCTACACATCGCTGCATAATTTAACCGCTAATTTACCGTTGTTAGATACAGAAATGCCTAACGCAGTAACCGGAAATTCTACAAACGCTTCAATACATTCTGGAGTTATAAATGGGGTTTTAAAGGAAATTGATGGCCTGATAGAAGATTACGCACTAAAATATCCAGATTTAACAGTTATTTTAACAGGGGGCGATGCTAATTTCTTGTCTAAACAATTAAAAAGTAGCATATTTGCCAACTCTAATTTTCTTTTAGAGGGACTAAACCATATTTTACAATTTAATTCAATCTAATGATAAAAAAACTTGTAATAGTTTTTATTGCTTTTTTCGCAATCCAGAGTTACGCTCAACAAGGTACAGCTTCGCCATATTCGTTTTACGGTATTGGAAGCCTTAAGTTTAAAGGTACTGCCGAAAACAGAAGCATGGGCGGATTAAGCATTTATACCGATAGTATCCATGTGAATTTACGAAATCCGGCCTCCTATGCTGGCGAAAATCTAGCCTTTTACAACAACCAAACCAGGCCTGTTAAGTTTACGGTTGGTGGCAGTTATACAAGTATAGACTTAAAAAGCAATTCGGGTAGCGATAATGCTACATCAACCACGTTTGATTATTTAGCGTTATCTGTACCTATGGGTAAATTTGGGTTGGGTTTTGGGCTTATGCCATACAGTGCCGTGGGTTATAAATTAGAGTCGCTTAATGCAGACCAAAGACCCGTTAACAGATTTAGAGGAGAAGGTGGCGTTAACAAAGCGTATTTAGGTATTGGGTATATGCTTGCTAAAGGTTTAAGTATTGGTGTTGATGCACATTATAACTTTGGTAATATACAAAATGCAACCATTGAGTTTCTTTATGATAGCGATGGCGTACTAACGCAACACCAATCTCGCGAAACTAACCGCTCTGACTTAAGCGGCCTGAATTTTAACATTGGCCTATCTTACAAAAAGATGCTAACCAAAAAGCTAGAGCTTGTTACAGGCATTACCTATACGCCAGAAAGTAGCTTGACTTCGCAAAACGAGCGTTCGTTTTCTACAATTAGCATTAACCAGAATACAGGGCAGGAGTTTACAATTAATACAATCGAATTAGACTTGGAGGCCATTGGTTTAAAAGATACCGATTTAATCTTGCCATCCAAATTTTCATTTGGTGCAGGTATTGGCGAACCCAGAAAATGGTTTATTGGTGGCGAATACACAACACAAAAAACCAGTAACTTTTCAAATGTTTTATACAGTAGCAGCACTACTAAATTCGAAGATGCTTCAACCATTTCCTTTGGCGGGTTTTTTATCCCCAATTTCAATACCCTCGATGGGTACTTTAAACGGGTGGTGTATCGCGCAGGTATCCGGTCAGAAAAAACAGGGTTAAACATAAATAACCAATCAATCAAAGAGTTTGGCATATCTTTTGGAGTAGGTTTACCAGTTGGTGATATTAGAATGTTTTCTAATGCTAATATAGGCTTCGAAATAGGTAAGCGAGGTACCAAAAACAGCAACTTAATTCAAGAGAATTTTGTTAATTTCCAATTAAGCTTATCTTTGAACGACAGATGGTTCAATAAAAGAAAGTACGACTAAAAATATAAAATCATTATCATGAAGGCGAAAATTACACTATTATTTACATTTTTATTTGTAGGGTTAAACCTAATAAATGCGCAAAGTAACGAAGAAGATATGGCAGCATTGTCAATTATGACAGAGTACGCCAAAGCAAAAAACTACGAGGCAGCTTATAAACCATTTATGGAGTTAAGGCAGCGCAACCCTAAATTCAACAGAGCCATTTATGTTTATGGCGAGCGTATTTTAGATGATAAAATTGAAAAATCTGCAGGCGCAGATAAAGTAGCGTATTTAAACGATTTGTTAAAACTATGGGAAGAAAGAGCTACACACTTTGCCAGTAAAACACCAAAGGGCGAATATGCCGCAAAAGCTTGCCAATTAATGTACGATTACAAAAAAGAATTAAACAAAACCGATGCAGAGCTTTATGAGTGTTTTGATGCAGCTTACAAGCTAGATAAAGCTACTTTTACCAATCCAAAAAGCTTATATACTTATTTTTCCTTAAAGGTAGATTTGTATGATGCTGGTAGTAAAGACGCCAAATCCTTGTTTAACAAATACGATGATGTAGTTGAAAAAATTGAAGAAGAGGTTAAAAATTATTCAGAAAAACTAAATAAGTTAGTTGAAAAAGAAGACGCAGGTACGCCATTAACTAGTAGAGAAAAAAGATATAAAAAATCGTACTCCAGTTATTTAACAGCTTACGATAAAATTTCTGAAAGTGTAGATAGTAAATTAGGTAAAAGGGCAAATTGCGAAAACCTAATACCGCTGTACCAAAAAGATTTCGAAGAATACAAAAACGATGCCATATGGTTAAAACGTGCGGTAAGCAGAATGTTCTACAAAGAATGTACAGACGATCCGCTCTATGAAAAATTAGTAAAAGCTTACGATGAGTTGTCGCCATCTGCAGATACCAAGGTTTTTGTTGCTGGTATTCTATCTAAAAAAGGCAAAACAAGCGAAGCCGAAGCCTATTTTAAAGAAGCTTACGATTTAGAAACCGACACCTTTAAAAAAGCTAAATTGGCTAACAGAATTGGTTTAATACTTAAAAAACGAGGACGCTATGGGCAAGCTAGAGGTTATTATAGAAACGCCTTAAAACTTAATCCTTCAAATGGGCGCCCGCACCTAGCTATTGCAGCTATGTATGCAGCTAGCGCAAACAGCTGTGGCGATACCACTTTTAACAAAAGAGCAGTATATTGGTTGGCCGCAGACGAAGCTAGAAAAGCAGCGCGAGTAGATCCAACATTGAAAAAGTCGGCAGCTCAATCGGCAGCTAGTTATACCGCAAAAGCACCATCAAAAGCAGATATATTTAGTGCCGCAAACTCTGGTCAAGTTATAAAAATTGGTTGTTGGATAGGGGCTTCGGTTACCGTGCCATCGGTTTAAACAAACAATTAAAGTATTGAATAGCTATTCAATATAATTAATGAAAAAGACATATAAATATTATTTACTAAACATAGTCACAACATGCGTTGTGGCTTTGTTTTTTTCGTGTAAGGATAACTTTAAAGAAGTCCAGAAAATGGGCATATCAGAAAACGAACCCATTGGCATTGCCGAAAATATCAACTTAATACATACCGATTCGGGCAAGGTAAAGGCCATTCTTTTAAGTCCGAAAATGTTAAATTACCAAAACAGGGATTTTCCTTTTTTTGAATTCCCCAACGGCATCACCTTAGATATTTTTGACGACCAAAACAAAAAAAACGTTGTTGTGGCCGATTATGCCATAAATTACAGCGAAACAAAACTAATAGACCTTCAGGGCAACGTAAAAATAACAACCAGCACAAACGATACCCTATATGCCGAACAATTGTTTTACGACCAAGCTACAGAGTGGTTGTTTACCAATAAACCCGTAAAATTTGTAAAGCAAGGCGATGTGTATTTTGGCAATGGTTTCGATTCTAATTCAAAATTCAGCAATGCACAA
The DNA here is from genome assembly GCF_042684345.1 of Gelatiniphilus marinus. NCBI lineage: Bacteria > Pseudomonadati > Bacteroidota > Flavobacteriia > Flavobacteriales > Flavobacteriaceae > Gelatiniphilus > Gelatiniphilus marinus. The sequence continues at coordinate 244,886 of NZ_JBHULK010000002.1, forward strand.
GTACTTGAATTAACAGGTACCATGACTTTAGATGAATAACGGCAAGTTATCAAACCCTGCTGTTATATTTTGATTACCTTTGCAAAACATAATCTACAAATTTAAACATGAAATATTCTAAGATTTTTCAATACGCTTATTTGGTATTTGCCGTTTTGTTTATTTACGATGGCATTTCAAAATGGAACAACGGCACACAAGAAGCCTATGTTTCGTTGGCATTGGGCGTACTTGCTGGATTTGTGTTTTTCTTCAGAAGAAAGTTTGCCAAAAAATTGGAAAACAGAAACAATTCAAAGTAAATGGGCACTTATGGCATTATTATAATTGTTTCATTAATACTGTCGGCTTTTTTTTCGGGTATGGAGATCGCCTATGTGTCTTCAAACAAAATCCACATAGAAATTGAAAAAAAACAAGACGGTATTCTTGCAAAAATACTAAGCAGGCTCACTGCAAAACCTTCTAAATTTATTACCACCATGCTTATTGGCAACAATATTGCGTTGGTTATCTATGGGTTTTTTATGGGCGATGTACTTGTTAATTGGTTTCAGTCTATGCTGCCAGCGGCGTCGGGTTTTCTAAATTACATGCTAACCGATTTAAGCTTGCTCTCGCAAACCCTTATCTCGACACTGGTAATATTAATTACAGCAGAGTTTTTGCCAAAAGTGTTTTTTCAAATTTATTCAAACACGCTTATTAAGGTTTTAGCGGTACCGGCCTATGTGTTTTATCTGCTCTTTACCTTTATTTCGGATTTTGTGATGTGGATATCAGATTTACTGCTAAAACATCTGTTTAAAACCGAAGGCGACCAAATACAGCTCTTTTTTACCAAAGTAGAATTGGGCAATTACATTAGCGAGCAAATGGAATCTGTAGAAGCACATGAAGATATAGATTCCGAGATTCAAATATTCCAGAACGCCTTGGAATTTTCTGAGGTTAAAGCCCGCGAGGTCATGATTCCAAGAACCGAAATCATAGCCGTAGAAATTAACGAATCCATAAAAACGCTTAACGCCCTTTTTACCGAAACGGGCTGTACCAAAATTTTGGTTTACAACGAAACGGTCGATGATATTTTAGGCTACGTACATGCCTTCGAGCTATTTAAAAAACCAAAAAACATTAAATCGGCCATGGTACCGGTAGAGTATATCCCGGAAACCGTACTTATAAAAGACGTGCTAAATGTACTTACAAAAAAGCACAAAAGTATTGCAGTGGTTTTAGATGAATACGGCGGTACCAAAGGCATGATGACTGTTGAAGATATTGTTGAAGAACTTTTTGGCGAAATTGAAGACGAGCACGATACCGTGGTTTTAACAGAAGAACAAATTGATGAGCAGCATTACATGTTTTCGGCACGATTGGAAGTCGATTATCTAAACGAAACCTACAAACTGAATCTTCCGGAAAACGAAAATTACGAAACCCTGGGCGGATTGATTGTTAACCACACCGAAGAAATTCCCGCTAAAGACGATATTGTTGTTATAGACAACTTTCAGTTTACCATTTTAGAGGTATCAAACACTAAAATAGATTTAATAGCCCTTAAATGTTTGGAAGACGATTGATTTCAGTCTCCAGTATTCAGTATTCAGTTGGCAATAGCGGAAAAAAAAACACTGTTTCGTTAAACTTAACTTGTTCCAGTTTCTCATAATATATTATAACTATATCATTTAACACAATTAAAGCCTCTTTAGGCTTTTATTATTAAACAGAAAATGGTATTTTCGCGCACTGTATTTTATCAAAAAAACGATTAGATACTGTAAATAACTTAATAAGCTAAATCCACAATCAGGATTTTTTAAACCTTTAATTACAAATGGCAGTTTTAAATAAGATTAGGCAACGCTCACTTTTTTTAATATTAATAATAGCATTGGCGTTATTTTCTTTTGTATTAGCAGATTTATTTAAAAATAGCGATGCGCTAACATCGAAATCGCAAAATATAGTCGCTACTATTAACGGAAAAGACATTACCCGCGAAGATTTTTTGCAAAAAGTAGAAATAGCCCAACAACGTGCTGGTGCAACAGCAACAAACACACAGGTAATGAATAGTGTTTGGGAGCAGGAAGTTAGGCAAGCCGTTATGGAAACCCAATATGAAACCCTGGGAATTTCCATAGAAAAAGACCAAATGAGAGATTTGCTAAAAACGGCAATGGCTACCAATCCGGAGTTTTTAAACGAAGCCGGTTTATTTGACGAAAACAAGCTAAACGAATTTATAGCCAATCTTAAAGAGCTATCACCTCAACCTGGTTTTATTGGCGGGCAACCTTTAACTTTTGCAGATTGGGTTAATTACGAAAAGCAACTGGCAAACAATGCCTTAAGCCAAAACTATTTTAATTTGGTTAAAGCGGGTTTAACCGGCACACTGGCCGAAGGCGAATTAGAGCACAAATTACAAGGCCATAAAGTAGATATTAAATATGTACAAGTCCCTTACACATCGGTTGCAGATAGCGTCGTAAAGGTTTCAAAATCAGATGTCTCGACGTACATAAACAAGAACAAAGAAAAATTTCAGGTTGAAGCTTCAAGAGATATAAGATACGTAGAGTTTAAAGAGGCCGCAACCATAGAAGACGAAAATGCCATCAAAACAGAATTGGCAAAATTGTTAAACGATAGGGAAGAGTACAACGAGGGCTTAAAGGCTAACGAAACCATTGTTGGGTTTTTAAACACAAAAGATGACGAAGAGTTCATCAATTCAAACTCCGATGTTAAATTCGATAAGCGGTTTGTATTTAAATCGTCGTTGCCTGCCACTGTGGGCGATAGTATTTTTAAGCTTAAACAAGGTGAGGTTTACGGGCCTTATAAAGACAATGGCTATTTTAAATTATCTAAAATCGTAGCCGAGAAACAAATACCCGATTCGGCAAAAGTACGCCATATATTAATTCCGTTTTTAGGAGCGCAATCGGCTGCCCCAGATGTAACCCAAACCGAAACACAGGCCAAAGCTACTGCCGATAGCCTTTTAACTGTTTTAAAATCCAACAGATCTAAATTTGGCGAGTTTGTAAAAGAGTTTTCTTCAGACCAAGGAAGCATTCAAAACGAAGGGCGCTACGATTGGCATCCTTACAATACCATGGTGCCAGAATTCAACGATTTTGAATTTGAAGGTAAAGTAGGCGACTTAGGCCTTGTAAAAACTGTTTTCGGTTTTCATATTATTGAAATTGAAGGTCAGAAAAACAAAAAGAGAGCCATTCAACTTGGTACAATTGCCCGTAAAATAGAACCATCTGAAGCTACAATTTCAAAAGTGTTTAGAGACGCTTCGAGCTTCGAAATAAAAGCTGGAGAAAACGATTTTCAAGAGATTGCAAACCAAAACAAATATACGGTAAGACCCGTAAACGGCATAAAAGCATTAGACGAAAACATCCCTGGTGTTGGCAACCAAAGGCAAATAGTGCGCTGGACTTTTGAAGACGATGTAAAAGTTGGTGCCATTAAGCGTTTTAACATAAATAACGGTTATGTTATAGCGCAATTGGTAGCTAAGCATAAAGAAGGCCTGCAAAGCGTTGAAGACGCATCGGCCATTGCCATACCTGCAATACGTAAAGAGAAAAAAGCTAAAATTATTAGAGATAGAATATCCGTAAATACTTTAGAGGATTTGGCTGCAGCCGAAAACACTACCGTTAGAACCGCATCGGCCATTACCATGAAATCGCCAACCCTTGCAGGTGCCGGTAGAGAACCTATTATTGTTGGAGCTGCCTTTGGGTTGAACGAAGGCGAAACGTCTCAGTTAATTGATGGTGCCAATGGTGTTTATATGTTACAAGTTACAAAAGTAACGCCAGCGGTTGAGTTGGATAATTACCAAACCTTTGCAAATCAAGTTGAAGCTCAAAAAGTAAGCGTGGTAACAGCAAAGTTATATAACGCTTTAAAAGAAGCTGCCGAAATTGAAGATAACAGGGCGAAAACCCAAATTCAATAATACAAGCAAAAAAACATTTAGATTAAGCCTCATTAGTTGAGGCTTTTTTTATGCTTTATAGTATCATGTCCCGATACGGAATAAGGGTTTGGTAGCCTCTCGTTTTAAAGTAATTTTCAGGATTATCATTTGAAACCACTAAAATAAAATCTCCGCCCCAAGCACCAAGGCTTTTTAAGCCACCATTAAAATCGTTAAATAAACGCTCTTTTACGGGGTCCTGTTTAATTATTTTTGAAATAATGCTTTCATGTTTTTCAATAAGAGAAATAAAATCATCAAGTCTGTTACAAGTGATTATATTTTTAGTGATTTTGTTTATTTCTGAAATGGAGCCCGATAAATCAGACGTATTGTTTTTATACTGAGCAATCCCATCGCGACTATTTTGCTTTTGGTTTAGGTAAACAAAGTATAAATTTTCTTTAAATGAAGGGTTAAAATCTACATCAACAACATTTCTCTTTTTATCATTACTAATTGCGAGAGAAATCGCATTGAGGCTGTTTAGTATTTGATAAGTAATTGGCGTATTGTGTTGCGCACAAGCAATATCGTAACCGCTGCCGCGAAATGTGTTTTCTAAAAGCTGGTAGGCATCAACTTTTGCCCATTGCGCCATATTGTTTATTAGGGTTGATGATGTGCCCAACCCCCAATGTCTTGGAAAATCTAATTTGGTGGTAATTTTAAAGCCTCCGTTACTATTTAAAAAATCAGGGTTAAGTTCTTTTGTGGCATTTAATATTTGAAGCAATCTGCCTGAAATAGTGTTGTCATTTCGAACGGAGTGAGAAATCTCATTATTAATAATTTCAAAAGCATCCTCAAACCAAACCCTTCCTTTTTCATCCAAACTTTTCCAGATTAATTTGGATTCGCGTATAGATTCAATGTCTAACGATTGTCCGTATTTAGTTGGTATGGCTAACGATAAAGCACCGTCAAGCACTACATACTCACCCGTTAATAAAAGTTTTCCGTTTGAGTTAAATGATATGTTGTTTAAGTTTTTGGCCATTAGAGGTGTTGTATATGAAGCACTCGTGGTGTCTCAGGCACCATTACGTAACTTATTTAAAGCCTCAACAACCGCAGTATGCGTAACCGTATTCGTTTTAAAATGCTCGGTTAATATAATCTTTTCGTTATTGCTAGCTTCAAATTGGTTTAGAATATTCAATAAATGCATTTTCATGTGGCCTTGTTGTATGCCCGTTGTGGTTAACGAGCGCAGTGCCGCAAAATTCTGTGCTAAACCAGCAACGGCAACTATCTGCATCAGTTCTTTAGCCGAGGGGTTATGTAGCAATTCTAAAGCTAGTTTTACCAAAGGATGCAAGCCGGTAAGTCCGCCAACAGTTCCTAAAGCTAAAGGTATTTCTATCCAAAATGTAAAAATACCATTTTCAATTTTGGCGTGGGTTAAACTGCTGTATTTTCCGTGTCGCGATGCATAAGCGTGCACGCCGGCTTCAATGGCCCTAAAATCGTTTCCGGTAGCTAAAACCACGGCATCAATACCATTCATTATGCCCTTGTTGTGTGTTACGGCGCGGTAAGGTTCTACCTCAGCAATGTTAACGGCTTGCACAAATTTAGTGGCGAAATCTTCTCCAGAAATCGAATGGTCTTCTTTCAATTCTTCAACCTTACAACTCACTTCTGCGCGCACTAAACAATCGGGAACGTAGTTTGATAAAATGCTCATAACAATTTGTATGTGCTTTTCGTTTTCAGAAAACCCATCAAATACTAAAGCCTCATTTTTAAAGGTTTTCGCAAACTGCTCTAAACACGAATTTATAAAGTTTGCTCCCATGGCATCTAAGGTCTCAAAAGAAACATGCAGCTGGTAATACCCTTTTATATCGTTGGTTTTATCGCGCAATTCAATATCAATAATGCCACCGCCTCGTGCTTCCATGTTTTTGGTAATGGCTTTGGTGGCTTTAATAAGTTTGGGTTTTACCTGCTTAAAAAAACCTTGTAATTTGTTAAAATTGCCATGGTACATAAAGTGTACTTGCCCAATTTTGGTTGTAGAAATTATGGTAGTTTTAAAGCCGCCTCTATCCAGCCAAAATTTAGCAGCTTTACTTGCCGCTGCCACAACCGAGCTTTCTTCGATTGCCATGGGTATGGTGTAAAGCGTGTTGTTAATTAAAAAATTTGGGGCAACACCTAGTGGTAAATAAAAATTGGTAATGGTGTTTTCTATAAACTCGTCGTGCAATTGCTGCAGTTTTTCGTTGCTGCTCCAATATTGTTTTAAAACACGTTTTGCTTCTTCGGTATTTGAAAAATAGGTGTTTACAATCCAATCAATTTTTTTTGATTTTGAAAGCTTAGAAAACCCAGAAATCGTTTTGCTCATGTATCAACTGTTTTAAAACACAAATATACCATTCTTGGTATGAAAACAGACTCCTAAGATGTTACATTCGTTTATTTAACTGTTAATAGTGTCGGTTATTTGCATAATTTTTAGTAAACTTGGCATCGTTTTGTCAAAAAAATAATTTCAATGAAAACCCTAAGGCTACCATTATTTATTTGTCTTTTCACTCTTTTTGCATTACAGGCTCAAAACAAGCAGGTTACACTGGAAGAAATTTGGGACGGCACTTTTAAAATAGAGCGATTGGATGCTTTGCACTCTATGAAAAACGGGCAACAGTACTCGGTGTTGAATTTAGATAGATATACAAGATCGACCACAATAGATATCTACGATTACAAAACCCTGAAAAAAATAAAAACGCTGGTAAATGCTTCCGATATCAACGAGCTTAATTATTTTACCGATTACACCTTTAGCAAAGATGAAAGCAAAATTATTTTGGCTACTAACGAAGAATCTATTTATAGAAGATCGACATTAGGAAATTATTATGTGTTTGATATTGATGATAAATCCATAACCTTAATTTCTGAAAATAAAATTCAAGAACCCTCATTTTCGCCCGATGGTTCTAAGGTTGCCTACGGATTCGAGAACAATTTGTACATTAAAGATTTAATTACAGAAACAACCACTCAAATCACTTTTGATGGCGAAAAAAACAAAATAATTAACGGCATTACCGATTGGGTTTACGAAGAAGAATTTGCTTTTGTACGCGCTTTTGAATGGAACGCCAATAGCAATAAAATTGCATTTATCAGGTTTGATGAAACCGATGTACCTGAATTTTCAATGGATGTTTACGGCACCGGATTATACCAAACACAACAAGTGTTTAAGTACCCCAAAGCGGGTGAAAAGAATGCTGTGGTTTCGCTTCATATTTATGATTTGGATAACAATAAGATTAACGATGTGAAAGTAGATAAAAGTTACAACGACTTTTATATCCCAAGAATTAAATGGACCAACAACCCCGATATTTTAAGTGCGCAATACATGAATCGCCACCAAAACGCATTGGATTTATGGATGATAAACGCCAAAACAAATACATCAAATTTAACGCTAGCAGAAAAGGATGGCGCCTATATTGAGGTTACCGATAACCTAACCTTTTTAAAAGACAATAGTTTTATCTGGACCAGCGAAAAAGATGGTTACAACCATATTTATCACTATTCTGAAGACGGCAAACTCATTAACCAAGTTACCAAAGGCAATTGGGAAGTTACTGATTATTATGGTTATGATGAAAAGTCGAATAGGATTTTTTACCAATCGGTTGAAAATGGCTCGATAAACCGCGATGTGTATTCTATTAAACTAAACGGTCGTAATAAAAAACGATTAACTAAAAGCGTTGGCACCAATGCGGCTTCATTCAGCGCAGATTTTTCGTATTTTATAAATACATTTTCAAACGCAACCACACCGCCAGAATATACTTTAAACAGTACCGCTTCAGGCAATCTTATTAAAAGCATAAAAGATAACGATGTGTTATCAGCAAAACTTTCCAATTATAAAACTTCAAAAAAAGAGTTTAGTACCATTAATATTAATGGTAACCATTTGAATATGTGGATGGTTAAACCGGCAGATTTTGATGCTTCAAAACAATACCCGTTGTTAATGTATCAATATTCTGGCCCTGGCTCTCAACAGGTGGCTAACCGTTGGAATAATTCAAACGATTATTGGTATCAGCATTTAGCGCAACAAGGATATATTGTGGTGTGTGTTGATGGTCGTGGCACCGGTTTTAAAGGCGCGCAATTTAAAAAGGTAACTCAAAATGAATTGGGCAAATACGAAGTTGAAGACCAAATTGAAGCTGCAAAACAATTGGGAGCATTACCGTATATTGATGCCAGCAGAATAGGTATTTGGGGCTGGAGCTACGGTGGTTTTATGAGTAGCAATGCCTTGTTTAAGGGTAACGATGTGTTTAAAATGGCCATAGCCGTTGCCCCAGTAACAAGCTGGCGTTTTTACGATACCATTTACACAGAACGCTACATGGCTACACCACAAGAAAACCCAAGTGGCTACGACGATAATTCACCAATTAACCACGTTGATAAACTAAAAGGCGATTATTTGTTAATTCACGGTTCTGCTGATGATAACGTACATTTGCAAAACACCATGCGATTGGTTGAGGCTTTAATTCAAGCCGATAAGCAATTTGAATGGGCCGTTTACCCAGACGATAACCATAGTATTTACGGCGGTAATACAAGATTACACCTCTATAAAAAAATGACTACTTTTATAAATGAAAAACTCGGCGATAAGCGGGAAAAAGCCCAAATAAGAGAAGCCGAAAAAGTAGAAATTAAAGGATAAGATAATAACTAACTAACAATAAATTATGGCAGCTACGGCATTACAATCAAATCAAAAAGAAATTTTTGGACACCCTGCAGGATTATTCGTTCTGTTTTTTACAGAAATGTGGGAGCGTTTTTCATATTACGGAATGCGAGGGATTTTAGTACTTTACATGGCAACATCGGCAACTGCAATCGACCCAGGTTTGGGATGGAGCAATAAAGACGCCATTTGGCTTTATGGATGGTACACCATGTTAGTGTATGTGGCTTCTATTCCTGGTGGATGGATTGCAGATAAATTCTTAGGACAGAAAAAAACCGTAATGTTAGGTGGTTTGCTCTTGTGTTTTGGACATGGTATATTGGCGATACCACAAAGTTGGGCGTTTTTTACTGGTCTAGCATTAATTATTTTAGGTGTTGGTGGCCTAAAACCAAACATCTCTACAATGGTTGGAGGTTTGTACAAAGAAGGCGATATAAGACGCGACAGCGGCTTTACCATATTTTACATAGGTATTAACATAGGTGCTTTTTTGGCTAGTATTACAGTAGGTTTGGTTGCATATTACTATGGCTGGCACTATGGTTTTGGTCTCGCAGGCATTGGCATGTTTTTAGGGCAGGCTGTATTTATTTGGGGACAAAAATTTTTAAAAGGTGTTGGCGAATTTACCGGTGGAAGTCAAGCCACAGAAGAAGAACGATTAGCAGCAAAACGGCCATTAACAAAAATTGAAAAAGATAGAGTTGTTGTACTATTAATTTCATTTTTGATTGTTATCGTTTTCTGGGGGGCTTTCGAGCAGGCAGGAGGATTAATGAATCTTTACACCGATGCCAAAGTTGACAGAACCACAGGCCTAAGCTGGTTAGAGGAAATACCGGCAGCGGTTTTCCAATCCTTAAACGCAGGTTATATCATTATATTCGGAACCCTAATCGGTGGTTTCTGGATTTGGTGGAAAAAGAAAGGCAGAGAATCATCATCATTATTCAAAATGGCCATTGGTACCATTATTATGGGACTTGGTTATGTTTTTATGATGTTCGCATCACAAGAAGCCAGTGCTGAAACTTTTGGTAAAGCGGCCATGTTCTGGATATTCTTAGCTTACCTGTTCCATACTATTGGCGAGCTGTGCACATCGCCCGTATCCTTATCGTTCATTACCAAACTGGCACCTTTAAAATACGCTTCAATAATGATGGGCGTGTATTTTGCAGCAACCGGTTTAGGAAACAAATTGGCCGGTACCATTGGTGAGTCTTCGCAACTCGAATCGTTTAGCGGTAAAATGATTGTAAGTAAAGAACAGATATTACCATTTCTAGCAAAAGATTCAATGGAAATAAAAAACAACCAAAACAAAGTGGTTGATATTTATGATTATGCCATAAATCAAGATAAAACATTCAGTTTGAAATCTAAAGTATATCCTGAAAACGGAAAAGTCGTTTTTAAAAGTTACGAAACAGGACAAGATTTAAACCCTTTGTTTGAGATGTCTCAAGGTGAAGGCTCTAATACCAATGAGTTATTGGCAACTTTAACCGAAAATAGCGTTACAGCCTCTAATCCTTTTCATGCAAAATTAGTATTTGAAAAAGATAAAGACAAAGCACAGAATTTAGAAAATATAGGCGACGGAAAAAATTATGGAGTGTCTTTTGTTCTAGAAGAAAAACAAAGCGAACAAGAATTCTCAACCTTTATGTGGTTAACTGTCTTTACAGTTGCCTTTGGGTTGTTACTTATTTTATTCTTGAAAAAGCTTAAGAAACTAACTCACGGTGCAGAAGATAACGAGCACGAAATGCTTGAAGCCGAACCCTACGAAATTTCAGATCCAGATATTAATAACTAACAATCAATCAATTAATAAACTCCTTGCAGAACATATTCTTCAAAAGGTCTCCTTGTTAACTAAATTATAATTTTATGAATACAGACATCGAAAATCTATTTAAAGACAAAGTAATAGGCCATCCGGCAGGATTATTTGTGCTGTTTTTTACCGAAATGTGGGAACGCTTTTCATTTTATGGGATGCGAATATTATTAGTACTGTTTTTAACAGCGCCTATTATAAGCGATAACCCAGGTTGGCAATGGCCTCGAGAACATGCTTTGGCTTTAATTGGTACTTATGCATCATTACTTTATTTAACACCAATTATTGGTGGTTGGATTGCAGATAAAATTACAGGTTACCGTATAGCCGTTGTTATTGGGTGTTTGATTATGACACTTGGCCACGCAGCTATGGCATTTGAAACCACTGCATCTTTTTACATTGGATTGGCCTTACTTGTAATTGGCACTGGCTTTTTTAAGCCAAATATAACATCGATTATATCAGAAATGTATAAGGGCAAGGAGTCTAAAAAAGATGGCGCTTATACTATCTTTTACATGGGTGTTAATGCGGGTGCGTTTTTTGGCATGATGCTTTGTGGTTACCTAGCCGAAAATTATGGGTGGCCTTGGGGCTTTGGTTTAGCAGGGATTTTTATGTTTTTAGGCATGCTCCAATTTTGGTTGGCTGGAAGTTTGTTTGGTAATGTAGGCGGAAAACCATCAGTAAAACACGTGGTTGAAATCCCTCAGAACATCAATGAAGAAGCACCAAAAGAACAGAAAGACCCTCAAGCTGATGAAAAGCTTAACCCGTTTACCACCTTAGATAAAATATTGATTGTTTTATCTTCCGTTGGAGGTTTGCTGTATCTTTTTAACGATCCTTTAGAAAAAATTGAAGGCACTAGTTTAATGCCTTTTGAGATAGGCGGACTAAGTGGCTCTAGTTTTATTGTGCTTTTAGCTTTGGCCTTGTTTTTGATTTTATTGGTAACACGTATTGCCCGATATTTACCGATTGTTAGAGATAGGATTATTGCCGTATCTATTTTTGGGGTATTTACAGTATTTTTCTTCGCTTTTTTCGAGCAGTCTTTAGGGTCCATGACCTTGTTTGCCAGAGATTATACCGATAGAACCTTAGCAGGAAACTCCGCCATGATTTTTAAAATTGTAGATGCCTTATTAACTACTGTCCCTTTAATTATTATTACATGGGTGCTTTTTTTACTTATGAAAAAAACCTTCAATAAAATCGGACTATCTAACGTTGTATTAGCTGTTGCGTTCGCTGGAATTTGGTTTTTGGTTATTTTTAGATTGGTAAATAAATTTACTGAAGATGGGCACGAAATTGAAGCTACTTGGTTTGGTATTCTAAACTCGTTCTTTATAATAACCTTGGCACCATTGTTTTCTAAATGGTGGGAAAGTAAATACAACCCCAGTGCCGCAATGAAGTACGGCTTAGGTTTAATTTTATTAGGTTTAGGTTTTGCCATTTTATCTTATGGTGCTTCTGGTATTCCTCCTGGAGCTCAAACAGCCTCAGTTAGTATTATATTTTTAATATTGGCGTACTTATTTCATACTATGGGAGAGCTATGTTTATCGCCTGTAGGATTATCTTATTTAAGTAAATTAGTGCCAGCAAGAATGATAGGCTTTATGTTTGGTATTTGGTATTTAGCCATTGCAGTAGGACAAAAAGCCGCTGGAACCATGGGGGGCATGATTGATAAAATCTCTGAACAGTATTCCTTAGGAATTTTCTTTTTAATATTTACCTTAATTCCAATAGGGGTAGGTTTAATATCCATTTTATTAAACCCACTACTTAAAAAACTAATGCACGGTGTGCGTTAATCGAAAAAACTGTTAAAAAATATTCAAAAAGCTCCTGTTTAGGAGCTTTTTTTGTAAGTTCGGTGCAAATTTTGCAACTCAAATAATTATGAAAAAAACAATATACTTAGTCATAGCTTTAGGATTTTTAAGTTTAAACTCCTTTGCTCAAAAAATAAATTGGGTTACGTTTCAAGAAGCTTTAGAGCTTCAAAAGAAAACCCCTAAAAAAATTATGATGGACGTTTATACCACTTGGTGCGGCCCCTGTAAAATGTTAGATAAAAACACCTTTCAAAATAAAGAAGTCGCAGATTATATTAACGCCCATTATTATGCCGTTAAGTTTAATGGAGAAGGGAACGAAAGTGTAAACTACAAAGGAAAAACATTTGCCAATCCACAATACAACCCCGCAAATGCAAATAGACGTAATTCGGCTCACGATTTAACTAGATATTTACAAGTTGGTGCGTATCCCACTATTGTGTTTTTTGATGAAAAATCAGAGGTTATTGCACCGATTAGAGGATATCAAACACCTACGCAATTAGAGTTGTATTTAAAAATGTTTAAAAAAGACGATCATAAAACCATTAAAACCCAAGAAGAGTTTAATGCGTATTACAAAGCATTTAAAGCTGAGTTTAAAGGTTAAAAAATAGCTTCTTAAATTTATATATCAAGAATTTTAAAAATTTGTTATTCCCGAGACATCGGTAATCCATTTTAATAATAAATAACAAAAGCTCCCTTTTTGCTGGTTTGGTGAAAAGGGAGTTTTCTTTTTAAACAAATCGCTTCCCAACGTTCAACATAAGATTTGTAATTACTGCCATCGGCAATTACGTATTTTGGTTTTATGGAATCAATCAATCTATTCAAATTAATTTTAGGCGATTGCCGCAACAATACATAATCGGGTTTAAACGATTTAATGTTGTAAACACCTAAGCTATCAACAATTAAAAGTTTTTTGTCATTTAAAATATAAAGGGGCTTAAGCGTATCTTTTTTAATGGTTTTTATATGATTTCCAACGGAAAAATCTTTGATTATTTTGTTTTTAGATGGTGTTAAACTATCAAAATCATGGGCTACAAATAAAGCATTGTTGGTTATATTACCCAGCAAACTATATCTGCTTTTATGAAATACAATAAATTCATTTGAAGGCGTTTTATAAGTCGTATAAATAAAAGCACATTGAATGCATATTACCGAAATTAACAAGAGTTTTAAATTGGCAAAGCTTTTTTTCTTAAAAAATTTTACAAGTGCAAAAATGGTTAAATAAGACACTAAAACATATAATAAACCAAACGCAATATCTTTTAAAAGAAAGGCTTCTTGTTTTGATACCCAACCCACAAAACCATTCATGCTACTAATTATGTATCCGTAAATTTCAGCAAAAAAGTTTGGGAGTAAGTTTATCGTTGCCAATAGAATCACTAGAATTCCCAATCCTAAAATGAGCCCTAAAAATGGAATGATAACCAAATTCGAAATAAAAAATAACCCCGGAAACTGATGAAAATAAAATAAACTAATGGGTATAATTCCAAATTGCGCAGAAACCGTTATGGTTAAGGTATGCCAATATTTATCCAAAAGCCAATTTTTTGGTCGCCATAATTTATAAAGTATCGGGTCTATGGCAACAATGGCAAAAACCGCGAGGTAACTTAACTGAAAACCCACATCGAATACAAACAGCGGTTTAAAAAGTAAAATGATAAACATAGATATTGCCAAGGTGTTGTAAACGTTGGTTGGTCGTTTTAAATTCATGGCAATAGCAACAATGCTAAACATGGTCACCGCTCGAGTTACCGATGCCGATAAACCAGCAATTAAAGCAAAACACCACAAACATAAAACGAGCAAAATGGTTTTTATAAGTTTACCATGTTTTAAGCGTTCTATGGGTTTAAAAACAAGAGTTAAAAGGAGTAAAATAATACCAACATGCAGGCCAGAAACCGCTAAAATATGTATCGCGCCGGCATTGGTGTAACTGGTGTAAACTTCTTTACTAATGTCTTGCCGTTGCCCAAGTAATAAGGCGTTGATAATGGCAAGCTCGTCTGTTTTAAAATGGTAAGGTTTTAGTTTTAAATTGATATGTTCTCGAATATTATCAGCAATTCCAAACAGCGTATGCGTATTAGCACTTACTTTTAAAAGTGATTCGTTTTTAGTAAATATTTGATGATAGATGTATTTTTTTTCAAGGTATTTTTTATAGTTGAATTGATGCGGATTTAATGGATGGATAAGATGCTGAAACCCTATTTTGCCGATAATAATCTCGTCAACTTTTAAAGCGGATTGTGTACTGTCTTTTTGAATGTTTAATAAGGATTTCCCTGAAGCCGATTCATCATTAATCTTTAAAACATCGATAACGTATTTATCGTAATAATTGCCTGGTTTTAAAACTTCTCTAATTCTAAAAGTTACGGTTTCCAGTGAATCTTTTTCAGCTGAAATAAATTTTGAATAATGATTTGAAACGTTTTTTTGATTATGAAAAGAAGTTGTTAAAACACCAACAAAAACCATTAAAATATAAGCCGTAACACCAAACCAAATGGTTTTAATAAATTGTTTTCTTGCAATTAAAAAGAAGATAAGTAGCAGCACTAAAAGCGTACTAGTTATATATATACTTAAATAAATTGGGATAGGATATAAGTACGAAACTACAATTCCTAAAATTAAGAAACACGTTAGTTTTATAATAGTAAAATTAAGTAACTTCATACAACCTAAAGTTACTAAAAAAAGCTGTTACAATACACGGCGCGCTTGCACAAAGGCAAAATACCAATACCGTTCTGCTAAATTAGAAGTAATAACGCCTTTGCTGGTAGAGGCATGTATAAACTCTACATGGCCCAATTGCGAAGCCGTTACAATGCCAACATGGTTTACTTTTCGGCTGTTTTTTCTGGTTGCAAAAAAGAGCAGATCGCCTTTTTTCACTTCTTTTAAATCTATCCAATTGCCAGTAATGGCCAAATCTTTTGTGGTTCTGGGAAGCGCAATGGCTTCACTTTTAAATGCCGTGTAAATTAAACCCGAGCAATCCATTCCTCGTTTTGTAGTGCCGCCGTATTTATAGCGTACACCTTCAAATTTTTTAGCATAATCAACAATATCGTTGGCTTTAAAAAGTGGTTTTGTTTCAACTTTTTTAACAGCTACTTTTTCTTTTTTAGTTTTTGATTTTGACGATTTGCAACTGCTAAAACTAACGATTAATAAAAGTATAAAAATAAACTGCTTCATAATTAAAACTAAGACTGTAAAGATTTGTAAATAAGTTTTGCTGTTTTTTCGCTGGCGCCTTTACCACCTAATTTTTTTTCTAAATCGTAATAATCCAAAAACAACTGTTTTCGTTTTTCAGAATTGAGTATTAGTTCCAATTCTTGCTTTAATCTTTTTTTATTGAAATCGTTTTGAATAAGCTCGGTAACCACTTCTCTGTCCATAATTAAATTTACCAACGAAATATATTTTAATGTGATAATGCGTTTTGCTATTTGATAAGAAATATTACTGCCTTTGTAACAAACCGCTTGCGGTACTTTAAACAATGCCGTTTCTAATGTTGCGGTGCCCGAAGTTACCAATGCCGCTGTTGAAATACTTAATAAATCGTAGGTTTTATTATCGATAAAGCTAACAGTCGAGTTTTTAATAAAGGTTTTGTAAAACCCGTAATCTTGACTTGGCGCCCCTGCAATAACAAATTGGTAATCCGGAAAATCGTTAACCAAACTTAGCATTACCGCAAGCATTTTGGTAATTTCCTGTTTTCGGCTGCCGGGTAAAAGTGCAATAATGGGCTTGTCTGTTAGTTGGTGGGTTTTTCTAAACTCAAACTCGTTAACTTGATTTCTATCGGCAATGGCATCAATTAGCGGGTGGCCCACAAAAGTAACATTGTAATTAAATTTATCTTTATAAAACTCTTTTTCAAAAGGCAGGATAACGTACATCGCATCAATATCCCTTTTAATGGCATGTACTCTATTGGCCCTGGATGCCCAAACTTGTGGCGAAACGTAATAATTCGTTCTAAAACCTTTTTGTTTTGCCCATTTTGCAATGCGCAAATTAAACCCCGAATTATCAATAAAAATGATAACGTCTGGATTGTAAGATTCAATATCTTTTTTACAAAACGCTATGTCTTTAAATATTTTATTGAGGTTCATTATAACTTCAATAAAACCCATAAATGCGCGCTCTTTGTAGTGTTTTACCAAGGTGCCGCCAACATTTTGCATAAGGTCGCCGCCCCAAAACCTAAAATTGGCATTTGCATCTTGTTTTTGCAATGCCTTCATTAGGTTAGAGGCATGTAAATCGCCCGAGGCCTCGCCAGCAATAATGTAATATTTCATTGTTTAAAAGAGTTTAAAAACAAAGGTAAAAACGGCAATACAAACAGTAATTAATAAAACACCTCTGGCACGATAATCTTGTTTCTTTTTTATAAAGATAAAAAAGGCCCCCAGATTTAAAATTGCCCCTAAACTTATTAATTTACCCAAAAAGCCTTCTAATGCGGCACTTTTAATAACAGTTGTAAAATCGTCTCCACCGCCTAAAAGGGTTGCTGCTAAAATGAGTCCAATTATATTTGCTGCACACCCTACTAGCATGCCTATAAAAATTTCTTTTTTCATGTGCTTAAATTTTGCAACTGTTTGCTGTTAGGTAGTTAAATTATTTAATTTGTTATTGGTTTATTTATAATCCGTTGGGGTTTAAATTCCAGTTGTTTAATGTTTTTATGTGCTTGTGCGCTGTTAAATCGAATTGTGTTGGTACTACCGATACGTAATTGTTTTCCAGTGCCCATTCGTCGGTATCCTTGCCGTCGTCTAAGTTAACAAATTTTCCAGAAAGCCAATAATAATCGCGCCCCTGCGGATTTTGTCGTTTCTCAAAGGCTTCCACCCAATTGGCTTTGGCCTGTCTGCAAATTTTTATGCCTTTTATGTTTTCTTTTGAAACATTTGGTATGTTTACGTTTAAAACCACATTTTTTGGGATGCCGTGTTTTAAAGCGTTTACGGTAATGGTTTTTACAAAGGGTTTGCAGGCCTCGAAATTGGCTTTCCAATTATAGTCCAACAACGAAAAACCAATGGCCGGAATCCCTTCTATACCAGCTTCAATAGCAGCGCTCATGGTGCCAGAATAAATAACGTTTATAGAGGAGTTAGATCCGTGGTTAATGCCAGAAACGCACAAATCGGGTTTTCTGTCCAGAATCTCCCTAACCCCAAGTTTTACACAATCTGCTGGAGTGCCGGAGCAGCAATGTTCTAATTGCGGTTCATTTGCGTTGTCAATTTGCCAAACATATAAGGTCGAGTTTATGGTAATGGCATGCCCCATACCGCTTTGCGGGCTATCTGGTGCAACAACCACTACATCGCCCAGGGTGTTCATTACTTCAATTAAGGCCCTAATGCCAGGGGCGTTTATGCCATCGTCGTTGGTAACTAAAATCAGTGGTTTTTTTGTCATAATTTTGATTGTAAAAACTTCGCTAAAATACATAATTTAGCCAGTAAACACTTAATTTCTTTCCTTTAACAAAAAATTAGTAGCCCCAGCGTTAGTTGGCATGGTTTTTTCTTTATTTTAGTGAAAAAAATAATAATTGATATATTGCATCATAGTTGTTTTTTAATATTCAAGAAAAAGATAAACCCATGAAAAATATTATGAAGAGGAATTATAAAGTACTGCTGTTAATGCTGCTACTGGCATTTGCATCCTGTAGTTTTACAACAAAATCTTTTGATGATTCTGATAAAGACAAAATGTTAATACACATAATAAAAAACGTGTTGCAACAACTTCATTTTGATCCTATTGCCATAGATGATGCCTTTTCCGAAGAGTTGTTTACGGGTTATATTGAAACCATGGATCCTTTAAAACGTTACTTTTACGAATCTGATTTTAAGGATTTTGAAAACTATAAATTAACCATCGACGATCAGTTGAAAATATCAGACCTTACCTTTTTCAACCTAACTCACCAGCGTATGCTAAAGCGTATTCAAGAAGCCAAATCGTTATACAAAGAGGTGTTGTCTAAACCATTCGACTATACAAAAGATGAGGTTTTCGATACCAATTCAGAAAACACCGCGTACGCCAAAAACAGAAAAGAGTTAAAAGAACGCTGGAGAAAACAGCTTAAGTTTTCAACCCTTAGCAATTACGACGATATTTACCAACAGGAAAAACAAGCCAAAGAAAAAGACCCCTCGTATGTCATGAAAACCGAAACGGTTATTGAAAAAGAAGCGCGCGAGGCCACCTTAAAATCGTTAGACATATATTTTAACGATAATATAGACGATTTAAAACGCGAAGATTACTTTGCTGTTTTTGTAAACGCTATTGTAGAGCAGTTCGATCCGCACACCTATTATCTAGCGCCACGCAGTAAGGAGGTTTTCGACCAACGGATGTCTGGTAAACTTGAAGGTATTGGTGCCGGACTTCAAAAACGAATGGACTATATAAAAGTTACATACCTAGTTTCCGGCGGTCCTGCTTGGCGCGGTAAAGAACTCGAAATGGGAGATGTTATATTAAAAGTAAAGCAAGAAAATGAAGACGCCTCGGTTAGTATAGTAGGTATGCGAATAGACGATGCCATTAAGTTAATAAAAGGGCCAAAAGGCACTAAAGTAACCTTAACCGTAAAAAAAGTAGATGGCACCATCAAAGACATTACCATAACCAGGGATATTGTAGAATTAGGCGAAACCTATGCAAAATCGTCCTGGGTAGAAAAAAATAACAAAAAATACGGAGTTATTAATCTGCCTTCATTTTATCTAGATTTTAAAGACTATAAAAAATTAAATGCTGCCGCAGATGTTAAAAAAGAAATCGAACTGTTAAAAGCCGAAGGAATTGAGGGATTGGTCCTTGATTTACGCAACAATGGCGGAGGCTCTTTGCCAGCCGTTGTAGATATGGCAGGCCTGTTTATTGAGGAAGGCCCTATTGTACAAGTACGCTCGACAACTAAACCCAAAGAGGTTTTAAAAGACAAAGATAAATCCATTACCTGGGACGGGCCATTGGTTATTTTGGTAAACGAAATATCGGCCTCGGCATCAGAAATTATGGCTGCTGCCATGCAAGATTACAAGCGCGCCATTATTATTGGTAGCAAACAAACTTACGGGAAGGGAACGGTTCAAAATGTGGTGAATTTAAACACCATTGTTAGAAACAGTTCTGCTGGAGATTTGGGCTCATTGGCATTAACAACACAAAAATATTATAGAATCAATGGGGGGTCGGTACAGTTGGAAGGCGTAAAGAGCGATGTTACAGTGCCAGGGCGATTTAGCTTTATAGATGTGGGTGAAAAAGATAAGGAAAACCCTTTGCCTTGGGACGAGATTGATGCTGCCAACTATAGTCTGTGGGACGGGTATTTTGATTACGACAAAACCATTAAACGCAGCAAAGAGCGCATGCAAAATAATGCCCAATTAAAACTTATTGAAGACAATGCTAAATGGGTAAAAAGTAAGATTGACGAAACCTTAGTGCCCTTAAAATACATGGCTTATAAAGCAGAAAATGAATTGAACGAAAAAGAATCTGAGCGTTTTGAAGCCATTTCCGAGTACAAAACCAACCTAACGTTTTCATCGCACGCTTACGAGCGTAGCCTTTTTGAAAGCGATACTACAGATTTAAAAGAAAAACGCCAACGCTGGCACCAAAGCTTAAGTAAAGATGTTTATATCGAGGAGGCATTAAATGTGTTGGAGGATTTAAAAATGTCTTACGCCATTAAAAAAGTAGCTACTGTAAAAGATTAGGATACAAGTAAGCGAGCTGTGTATAGCGGAGTCTAAGTAAGCCAAAGGTAACGCCCAAATCGGGTTATTGTTTATTTTGGTTTTTTACAGTGTAATATCTGGTATAAAACGAATTTAAATGCCTATTGGCATTACCATGGAAAACAAACTGTTTTAATTGAGAAAGTATGGTTTAGTTA
This sequence comes from Gelatiniphilus marinus, assembly GCF_042684345.1. Lineage (NCBI taxonomy): Bacteria > Pseudomonadati > Bacteroidota > Flavobacteriia > Flavobacteriales > Flavobacteriaceae > Gelatiniphilus > Gelatiniphilus marinus. The sequence continues at coordinate 265,415 of NZ_JBHULK010000002.1, forward strand.
ATGGCAAAAGGCGCGCTTAGCCTAAATGTGGGTATGGCAACTTGAAACTTTTTGGTAGTGGTAAAGTTTACCATATTATAATGCCCTAGCATGGCGCCAAAAGGCGAGGTTAACAAGCAGCCCGATGTATAGGTGTGAGATTCGCCTGGTTTTAAAACAGGTTTAAGGCCTATAACACCTTCGCCGGAAACAGTTTCAGTATGGTTAAGGGCATCCAAGATTACCCAATAGCGCGAGTTTAGCTGTACCGAATCTTTGCTTTGGTTTTCAATGGTTACCGTATAGCCAAAGGCATAGTTTATTTTATAGTTCTTATAAAACGAGCCTTCGAAATTGGTTTCGACCGAGATTTTTATGCCACTTGTTACTTGTTGAACCATGTTAACTGTTGATATACAATGGGTTTTGTGGGCTAAATTAATAAATATTACATTTACAATAGCAATATTTGGCATCAATGATTAAAAATATGGGTTAAACGGTGCTTTTATTGGGTGCTAATTGGAGATGTTTACCGAGTTGCCCTCACCCAAACCAATTATTTTGTCGTAACGTGCGCCTAAATCCCGGTAATATACAACCACTTTGTAATTGTTTTCAGTTTGGTAAAAGTTGCCGCTTATTGCGCCTTGGTCTAGTTGACCACTATTAAGAACTACATATTTATAGTTGTAAAAGCCTTGTTTTAGTAACAATTGTTTTGTGAATACGTAATTGTATTCGTCGTAAATCATTTTGGTACTTTCATCAACTGTGTAGTTGTTAAAGTTGCCGTAAATGTGTATGGTTTTGTTTTTTAAAGCATCACCACGATAATTTTTTGGAGCCAATAACGAAAAATGAACCCAAACATAGTCGGCCTCAATACTCGGGTTGTCGGCATCTACATGGGTTACTAAATAGTTACCGTTAATATCGGGGTTGTAGGTGTAGGGTTTACTTGCTCTTTCCGTATTGGTAAATAAATAGTTATGGTACAGATCCTTTAAATCTATTTGCCTTACTCCAATATTTGCGGCTCTAATATCCTTGTTTTCAAAATATAAATACTCGTTTCCGCCCCAAAAACTAGATTCGGTATCGTATTTGTAAATCAGTTTATTCCCAATGGTGTATTGTGGTTTTAAATTAGAAATAGCTGTATTCAAATTATTATTTTGAATTATTAACGTTTTTACATTTTGTTTTGGGTTGTTAAATGGCATGTTCTTTGACGAAATAACAATATCTACACGTTGCTTTTCTTCTATAAAATGCAAGTCTCTAGAGCGCTTAATGCTAACGCCTACATTGGTTTTGTTCTCGTAAATCATAAATTTTCTAGAGAAAACAAGTTCGTCGTCATCATTAAAAATACTTATTAGATAGTTGCCCGAAACCTTTAAGCGTTTGGTTTGCGCATTAGGAATGGTAAGTTTATAATGCGAGTAAATTTGATAGGTGTTCAACGAATTTTCGTAATCTCTAATCCGCTGATTGTCAAATCCGTCCATGTATTCAGATTTAACCAAAATTGAAGGTGTCCAATCAAAGTTAAAATGTTCTATTTTGTAGTAATAATCTTCTTCTTTGCCGTTTAGGGCATCAAATTCCAAAACCATATACTCGCCAAGTTTTACAATAGGCAATTGGCTTTCTTTGGTATTGCCTTTAAATGCAATTGTTTTGATGTGATCTGGCGGATTAACTTCCTTGACTTGCGAAATAAGCAATGTTGGAAAAAATAAAAAAACGATGGTTTGTTTAACGTTTAATAACATTTTTAGATTTTTTTTTTGCATAAAGATAAACAAATATAATGCCCAAGTGCGTTTTGTTATTTAGAATAGATATAAATAATAGACATGGTTTTTTTAGAATGATTTTTTTATCTATTATTTCGTATTTTTGCACGGATTTTTAGACAACTAATTTCAATAAAAATAAATATGTCAAAAGACATTCGCATTAAAAAAGGTCTAGACATTAAACTTAAAGGTGAAGCTGAAAAAACCTTAGAACAGGCTATTTTAAGCAACTTTTATACTTTAAGACCTGAAGACTTCCACGGCGTTATTCCTAAATTAATTTTTAAAGTTGGAGCTAAAGTAAAAGCGGGCGAGCCCGTTTTTTTCGATAAATCCAACGAAAACGTAAAGTTTGTTTCTCCTGTTTCTGGTGAGATTGTAGATATTGTTCGTGGCGAAAAACGCAAAATATTATCTGTAAAAATACAAGCAGATAAAGTACAAACCTACCAAGACTATGGTAAATTTAATCTAGATGCTGCAAAACCCAATGAGGTAAAAGCACATTTGTTGGCTACCGGTTGTTGGCCGTTTGTAAAACAACGCCCATACGATGTAATAGCAAAACCAGACCAATCGCCAAAAGCTATTTTTATTTCTGGTTATGCCAGTGCGCCACTAGCAGCCGATTTAGATTTTACCCTGCAAGGCAAAAAAGCAGAATTGCAGGCCGCAGTTACAGCACTTGCCAAACTAACAGAAGGTAAGGTGCATATATCAGTTGGTAAAAACTCTAATTCGCCATTAGCCAATCTTTCTGGTGCAACTATTCATAAAGTTTCTGGACCGCATCCATCGGGTAATGTGGGTACACAAATTAATAAAATAGATCCTGTAAATAAAGGCGAAGTGGTTTGGACGGTAAATCCGCAAGACTTGGTTATTATTGGAGAACTTTTGTTAACCGGTAAATTTAATGCAGAACGTATTGTAGCGCTGGTTGGTTCTTTAGTTGAAAAACCAAGATATTTTAAAACTAAAATAGCTAGCGAAATAGCTACTATGGTTTACGATAAGGGCATTGCTAAAGACGCCCATGCACGCCTTATTTCTGGCAATGTTTTAAGTGGCAAGCAAGTGCAGCCCGATGGTAGTTTAGATTATTACAGCAATGTAATTACAATAATTCCCGAAGGTGATGATTACGAGTTTTTTGGATGGAACAAGCCCATTTTTAACAAAATTTCTACATCAAGAGCCATGACATTTTCTTGGTTAAACCCAAAGAAAAAATACGATTTAAACACCAACACCAATGGCGAGCATCGTGCATTTGTAACCACTGGGACTTACGAAGCCGTTTTTCCTCTGGATATTTATCCGATGCAGTTATTAAAAGCTTGCATGTACAAAGATTTAGACGAGATGGAAGCTTTGGGCATGTACGAAGTAGCACCCGAAGATTTTGCCTTAACAGAATTTGTTTGTGTATCTAAGCAACCCCATCAAAAAATTATTAGAGACGGGTTGGACTTGATGCTTAAAGAAATTGGGTAATATACCGGTGGCTAAAGTTCTTGAAGCGACATTTTAAAACAATAAACTTAAACAAATGGGTTTAAAAGAGAATTTACATAAATTTAAGGAAAAGAATAAAAATAAAAAGTGGTTGCCCGCATTTAATGCCATTCACACATTTTTATACTTGCCAAACGAGACCACGCACAATGGGACTCATATAAAAGTAGCCGACGATTTAAAACGTACCATGAATACCGTTATTATGGCCATGGTACCTTGTTTGATTTTCGGAATGTTCAATGCTGGCTATCAGCACCACCTGGCATTGGGAGAGATTCAAGCTGCAGCCGGAGGTTTCTTTAGTCCAGAATTCTGGACCATGGATAACTTTTTAGTTGGGTTCTGGAAAATACTGCCCATATTAATCGTTTCCTATGGTGTTGGATTGGGTATTGAATTTATATTCGCCATAATTAAAGGGCACGAAGTAGAAGAAGGTTATTTGGTAACCGGAATGCTCGTACCACTTATCGTACCCGTCGATATTCCACTTTGGATGCTTGCCGTAGCTGTAGCATTTGGTGTTGTAATTGGCAAAGAAGTATTTGGAGGAACCGGAATGAATATTTTAAACCCAGCATTAACCATTAGGGCTTTTTTATTCTTCGCCTATCCAACTTGGATGACTGGTGATAAGGTATGGGTGCACGGAGCCGTAGAGCGCGATAAAATGATAGCGGCCGGAGAAAATCTAGATGCCATTTCTGGCGAAACCGTGTTAGGGTATTTGGCACAAGGTAAAGAAGTAGCCTACTCGGTTTCAGATATGTTTCTTGGTTTTATTCCAGGTTCTATCGGTGAAACTTCAACCTTGCTCATCCTTTTAGGAGGTTTGTTTTTAATCTTCTCTAAAATAGGAAGCTGGAGGATTATGTTATCTTCTGTTTTGGGGGCCATAGTTATGGGCTTGATATTTAATGCTGTTGTAGATGCTGGTTGGATTGCCCAAAGCAGTAAATTCTTCGGGTTAATGAGCACGGCATGGTGGCACCACCTGCTAATAGGCGGATTTGCCTTTGGTACAGTATTTATGGCTACCGATCCTGTAACCGCATCGCAAACCACCAAAGGAAAATGGATATATGGTTTTTTAATAGGATTTATTGCCGTTATGATTCGTGTGTTCAACCCGGCATACCCGGAAGGAATTATGCTAGCCATTTTATTGATGAATGTGTTTGCTCCAACAATCGATCATTACGTTGTGCAAGGCAATGTAAAGAAAAGACTAAAACGTTTAAAAGCTAAAGTAGCATAACGATGGAAAAAAGAACAGATAAAAATTCGTACACCATAATATTTGCCACAATTATGGTTATTGTGGTCGGCGCCCTATTAGCCTTTTTAGCCTCGTCCTTAAAACCCATAATTGTTGAAAACCAACGTTTGGAAAAACAACAAAACATCCTGTACGCTATGGGCGTTAACGATAACGACGAAACCACTGCTAATTTTGTGTCAACCAAAGATGCTCCAGAGTTGTTTTCAAAATACATAAAAAAACAGCTGGTAATCCAAGACGGTAAAGTGTCTGAAAACGATAAAGCCTACCTAATCGATGTAAAAAAAGAACAAGCTAATGCCAAAGCAGGTAAAGCAAGACGCCTGCCGCTATTTGTTGGCGAAAAAGATGGCGAAACGTATTATATAGCTCCAATTAGAGGGAAAGGCCTCTGGGATGCAATATGGGCCTATGTAGCCATGGACAAAGATATGGTAGTAAAAGGTGCTTATTTTGATCATAAAGCTGAAACCCCAGGTTTAGGGGCTAATATAAAGCAACGTTACTTTATGGACGATTTTATTGGAGAGCATTTAATGAACAATGGCGTTTTTAAAGGTATAGACGTTGCCAAAGGGAATGCAGATCCAAAAAACGAAGATAAAACAGATAATGAAGTAGATGCCATAGCAGGAGCAACCATTACTGGCGATGGCGTATCGGCAATGATAAGAAGCGATTTAAAGCTTTATGTGCCATATTTTGAAACTTTAAAAAACTAGAATAAAGTAGAAAGTGTACTTAAGTACCTTAAATACTTAAAGTTAAAATGACAAATAAAGAGTTTGCTGAAAAATTAGAAAAACGAACAGTAAAGTTTGCAATTGAAATTATAAATTTGTCAGTAAGTTTACCTAAAACAACAGAGTCTTTAGTTGTAAAAAACCAGCTAACAAAGTCTGGAACAAGTATAGGCGCTAATTATAGAGAAGCCAATAGAAGTAGAAGCAAAAAAGATTTTAAAAATAAAATTAAAATTAGCTTAGGAGAAGCAAGCGAAACAGATTATTGGTTAGAAATTATAGAAGAAATTAACTGGATAAATAAAAATGAAATTAATGATTTAAGAAAAGAAGCTAAAGAGTTACTAGCAATTTTCACATCTATTGCGAATAAACTTTAGACACTTTAAGTACTTAAAACTTTAGACACTTAAAATTATGGGCTTACTTTCAAAAAAAGACAGCAAATTAATACTAGATCCATTAGCAGATAATAACCCTATTACTATTCAAGTATTGGGTATTTGTTCGGCATTAGCAATTACTGCAGAATTAGAAGCATCAATAGTAATGTCTATTTCAGTACTATTTGTAATGGGCGTTGGTAACGTGGTTATTTCGTTAATGCGTAATGTAATACCATCAAAAATCAGAATTATAGCGCAACTAATTGTTGTAGCTACATTAGTAATTATAGTAGATTTAGTACTAAAAGCATTCGCTTACGAATTAAGTAAAACACTTTCGGTATTTGTTGGTTTAATCATTACCAACTGTATAATTATGGGACGTTTTGAGGCCTTCGCTCTGGGCAATGGCATATGGAGATCGTTTCTAGATGGCATAGGTAATGCTCTTGGTTATGGCGTTATACTAGTTATTGTAGGCTTTTTTAGAGAATTACTTGGTTCTGGTACCTTATTAGGAATACCAGTACTAGGCGATCCTATTGAAAAAACAGGTTTGTATGCCATAGGCTACGAAAACAATGGGTTTATGCTATTATCGCCCATGGCATTAATTGTAGTTGGAATCATTATTTGGGTACAACGCACAAAAAATAAAGCATTAGTAGAAGATCATTAATTAGAAAGTACTTGAAGTATAAAGTGCCTTAAATACTTAAAGTTGAAAAAAGAAAAACATAATTATAGGAAAACTTTAGGCACTTATAACTTAATGAACTTATAACATAAGAAAATGGAACATGTAGAATTATTTTTCAAATCAATTTTTATAGATAACATGGTGTTTGCAACCTTCCTCGGGATGTGTTCTTACCTAGCCGTATCTAAAAAAGTAAGTACAGCCGTTGGACTTGGTGCTGCTGTAATTTTCGTATTAGCAATAACGGTACCTTTAAACTGGTTGTTAGATCAGTACCTTTTGCAACCCGGAGCTTTAAAATGGGTTGATGGAAGTGCAGATGGCGAAGGCTTTTCAGGAATGGATTTAAGTTTCCTATCGTTTATCATGTTTATAGCCACCATTGCAACCATGGTACAATTGGTTGAGATTGTAGTCGAGAAATTCTCACCTTCACTTTATAACTCACTTGGTATTTTCCTGCCTTTAATTGCGGTAAACTGTGCTATTTTAGGAGGCTCGTTATTTATGCAATCTCGAGAAATAGCAACCTTAGGTTTAGCATTAAATTATGGTGTAGGCTCAGGTATAGGCTGGTTTTTAGCAATTTTAGCCATTGCAGCAATTCGTGAAAAAATTAGATATTCAAACGTGCCACCTGCCTTACGAGGTTTAGGAATTACATTTATAATTACAGGTTTAATGGCCATTGGTTTTATGAGTTTTGGAGGGATGCTAACCGGAGGCGATGAAGAGGCTCCAATGCAAGAACAAACAGCTTCGGTAAATAAAGAAGCAAAAGAAAATATTACGTTGAGCACAGCCAAAACGTCTGAAAAAAAAGTAGTTGCTAACAACATAAAAGTAAATGAGTAATATGATTTTAGCCGCAAGTACATTAGGAACAATTATAGCAACGGTAACAGCCTTTTTAGTTATAACGTTGTTGTTGGTAGCATTACTATTAGTTGTAAAACAAAAACTATCGCCTTCTGGCCCCGTTAAAATAACCATTAATGGCGAAAAGGAAATCGAAGTAGCATCTGGTGGCACCCTGCTAACCACTCTAGGCGCACAAAAAATATTTTTACCATCGGCATGTGGTGGTGGCGGTACTTGCATACAGTGCGAATGCCACGTTCTAGAAGGTGGTGGAGAGGCGTTGCCCACAGAAACCCCTCATTTTACCCGTAAAGAATTAAAAGATGGTGCGCGTTTATCCTGTCAGGTAAAAGTTAAACAAGATATGGTTATAACCATTCCAGAAGAAGTGTTTGGTATTAAAAAATGGGAAGCCACCGTAGTGCGCAACTACAATGTAGCCTCATTTATAAAGGAGTTTGTTGTAGAAATCCCCGAAGACATGGGCTACAAAGCAGGCGGCTACATACAAATTGAAATTCCGGAATGCGAAATAAAATATTCGGATATAGACATAACAGCACATCCCGAAGAGCACGATTCGCCAGATAAGTTTCAAGAAGAGTGGGACAAATTCAATCTCTGGCCTTTGGTAATGAAAAATACCGAAACCGTAGAACGTGCCTATTCTATGGCCTCTTTTCCTGCTGAAGGACGAGAAATCATGTTAAATGTACGTATTGCAACCCCACCATGGGATCGTAATAAAAACGGATGGATGGACGTAAACCCAGGTGTTGCTTCATCGTATATATTTGCCCAAAAACCAGGTGATAAAGTAACCATTTCCGGGCCTTACGGAGAGTTTTTTATAAACGAATCTGAAAGCGAAATGCTATACGTTGGCGGTGGAGCAGGTATGGCACCCATGCGCTCGCATCTATATCACCTCTTTAAAACCCTAAAAACCAACAGAAAAGTAACTTATTGGTACGGTGGGCGCTCTAAAAGAGAACTCTTTTACCTAGATCATTTTAACGAGTTGGAAAAAGAATTCCCTAATTTTAAATTTTACTTAGCTTTGTCTGAACCCTTGCCAGAAGATAATTGGAAAGTAAAAAAAGATATTAACGACGAAGAGGGCGATGGATTTGTTGGCTTTATTCACAATTGTGTGATAGATAATTATCTGAACCATCATGAATCACCAGAAGACATCGAGCTGTATTTCTGTGGCCCGCCATTAATGAACAAGGCCGTTCAGAAAATGGGAGAAGATTTTGGTATCCCAGACGAGCATATTAGATTTGATGACTTTGGAGGCTAAAACTTAATTGTCATTCTAAGTTTTTCTTTTTTGAAAAACATAAAATCTTTAGATTGAAAACTAAATTAAAACCCAATGCGAAAGTATTGGGTTTTTTTATGTCCAAATTATAAAAGCTTAAAGCTAAACCTGTAATTCGTGCTTGGGCTTGTTATGTTCAACCTCAAAGAGTTTTGTGTATTCCATAACATTGTTAAGGTCGTCCAATTTACATAAATAGCTAATAACAGCACACAAACCATCAAACAACACATCGTTATCTTTGGGGTTTTTAGGTTTATTATTTTTATGGTTAAGCGGTAATTGATAACCACAAGCAGTTAAAAAAACAGCTTCAATCTGCAATAATTCCAAAGGGGAATAGCCATTAAATTTTCTTCCTAAATTCTGGTGAACCCGCCCAATATAATTAAGCTGTAATGTACCGTGGTAATCAGATAAATGTTTCCATCCATCGGTTTTATCCAGTATATTTCCAACGGCGCATTGTTTACAGCATTCGGGAAACAGTTGGTTGCTATGATAGGCTGTATAAAGTTTTTTTATTGCAGATTCTAAACGAAAAGAAGTTTTCATAAATTGAAAATTTGGTATATAAATTACAAAAAAAATATGAATTAATAATGTTAAATTTGCATTATGGGCAAGCCACTAACAAATCAAGAACTGCACAATTTAGCCATGAACCACGTTGGGAAAGATTTAGAGCAACGCGGTTTCGAGTTTATTGCCGTAAACAGTAAACTTAAAAAACACCCGCAATTTGTGTGCATCGATAAAAATAAACAGTATTATTTTGTTATTGTTCGCGCAGTAATATTGCCCGATAACCCTAATAATTACGATGTAGTTTGGATGGAATCCTTTAAAAAACATGCCCGTAAGAATAATGCTAAAGTGCTTTATGCGGGTGTGGGTTTGGCTAATGTGAACAACAAAAAACTGCCCATATATTTAAACGAAGAATATCTTATGGAATATAACGGCATACAGGTTTTAGAAACTAATTTGAATTAAAAAAAGTTGAATTGTTGCGTTATTGCGAGGAGGTACGACGTCGCAATATTTTGATAATAACTATAAATTAAACAGATTGCCACGTCACTTTCGTTCCTTGTTATGGCGGATTATTCATTATGAAACGAATTTTAATAGTATCTTTTCTGTTTTTCTTAATTCTTTCCTGTAAAAAAGAAGTTTATAAAAACACCATACTCGAAGGTGCTATTTTTGGTACGTATTATAGAGTGACTTATAATTCTAATATTGACTACCAAAAGCAAATAGATAGCTTGTTTTACGCAATAAACAAGTCCATGTCAACCTATCAAACAAACTCAGACATTTCAAAATTAAACAGAAATGAAAATGTTCAGGTTGATGCGCATTTTATGAAAGTATTCAAAACTTCAAAAGCTATTTACAATAAAACCAAAGGTGCTTTCGATCCAACAATCGGAGCCGTTGTAAACGCATGGGATTTTGGTCCGGAAGGGAAAATTGCAAATCTAGACAGTCTTAAAATTGATAGTTTGATGCTATCAGTTGGTTTGAATAAAGTGAAATTTACAAATAATAAAGTTGTTAAGCCTAAAGGAACTTTTATAGATTTTAACGCCATAGCAAAAGGTTATGCCGTTGATGTGGTTTCAGAATTTTTAGAAAGCAAAAATGCAAAAAACCATTTAGTCGATATTGGAGGCGAATTGCGAGCCAGCGGTATTAACGTTGAAAAACAATTGCCTTGGAAAGTAGGTGTGGAAAACCCGAATTTTGATGGTACGCAAACTATAAATACGGCAATCAGTTTAAAAGATAAAGCTATGGCAACCTCTGGAACTTACCGAAAGTTTAAAGTAGATCAAAACGGTAATCGTTATGCCCATATTATCGATACAAAAACGGGCTACCCAAGTAAAACCAATTTGCTTAGCATTTCTGTAATTGCAGATGATTGTATGACTGCCGACGCCTATGCAACGGCTTTTAAAGCTATGGGTATTGAAAAGATAAAAGCGTTTTTAAAAACACACCCCGAACTTAAAGTGTTTATAATTTTTGAAAATGAAAATAAAGCTTTGGAAACCTTGGCTTTAAATGATTTTCCTGAAAGTTGATTAAACTGTCATTCCTGCGAAGGCAGGAATCCATTTTTAATTTAGTTTCATTTAGAAAGATTCCTGCCTTCACAGGAATGACATAATCATTTAAAACAAACCGGAATAATCTCGCCTTTTGCCAAACAATATTTTTCTATCGCTTCCGCGGAAAGTTTAGAGGTATAATCAACTTCTTCAACTTTAAAACCTATACTACGTAATTTATCAAAATAATCGCGACCATAAACACGAACATGGTCGTACTGCCCAAAAATTTCAGCGCGTTCTTTTTTATCAGTTATCGAATCGTCTTCAAAAGTTTCGGCTCGATTTAAATCTTGCGGAATTTGAAGAACAGCCATTCCGTTAGGTTTTAAAACGCGATATAATTCTTGCATCGCTTTTCTATCATCAGGAATATGTTCTAAAACATGGTTGCATAAAATAACATCGTAAATGTTATCTTCAAAAGGAAGGTTGCAAATATCGGCTTTTACATCGGCTAAAGGTGAGTTTAAATCTGTAGTGGTGTAATTCAGATTTTTCATGGTTTTAAAGCGTTTGTAAAAAGCTTGTTCTGGCGCAAAATGAAGAATTTTTTTTTCTGATGAAAAGAAATCGGTTTCATTTTTTAAAAATAACCATAAAAGTCTATGGCGTTCTAAGCTTAATGTTGATGGCGAAAGCACATTGTTGCGTTGCGAGCCATATCCATAAGGTAAAAAGGTTTTAAAACTTTTGCCGTCAATAGGATCGGTGTATGTGTTCCCTCTTAAAAAGAAAGCTAAAATTGGGCGAATAATATAACTTAACCTAATTAGTAAAGGTCTCGGGATTATGTTTAGTATAATTTTGAAAATTTTTTTCAAAAGTGATTATTTATAATCTTCACGAACAGGTGAAAATGTGTCAATTACAATACAATTTGTTAAAGCATTCGCACTATGGATAGCGTTAGATGGTATAACTGTAATTGAATCTGGCTCTAAAACCTGAGTAACACCATCAATTGTCATTTCTAATTTACCAGAAATTACTTGTGTGATTTGCTCATGAATGTGAGAATGAGCAGGTAAAATAGCTCCTTTTTCAATAGTAATATACCCAATTGTATTAGTGTCGGTATGAATGTATTGCCCAATTATACCTTCAATAAGTTTTTTCTTTGGTATTCCTGAAAATTTGTAGGTCATAAGTTATAAAACCAATTGTTTCTGCCTAAACTCATCCTCCTCATCACTTTCAATTCCTAGAGCTTCATAAATATAAGCAAACGTTGAAAGCAACTCTGGTTTACCATTTACAAGTGCTACATCGTGTTCAAAATGTGCGCTTGGTTTTTTGTCTAGAGTGGTAATGGTCCATCCGTCTCTGTGTTGTTTTATACGTTGCGTTCCCATATTAATCATGGGCTCTATGGCTACAACCATGCCTTCAATAAATTTTTTGCCTCTACCGCGTTTTCCGTAGTTTGGCATTTCAGGATCTTCGTGCATTTTACTGCCCAAACCATGGCCAACTAATTCCCTAACCACGCCGTATCCGTGGTCTTCACAGTATTTTTGAATGGCATAACCTACATCGCCAACACGATTTCCTATTTTAAATTCCCTAATCCCAACATATAAAGATTCTTTGGTTACTTGGAGTAGTTTTTTGGTTTCGGGGGCTATTTCGCCAACAGGGAATGTGTAGGCATGATCGCCATAAAACCCGTTTTTTAAAGCGCCACAATCTATGGATATAATATCGCCTTCCTTTAAGGGTGTATTGGTGGGAAAGCCATGAACCACTTGTTCGTTGGGGCTCATACAAAGCGTATTTGGAAAGTCGTACAAACCTAAAAAACCGGGTATTGCTCCTTGGGAGCGAATATATTCTTCGGCTAGTTTATCTAGTTGTAAAGTTGTAACTCCTGGTTTAACTTCTTTTGCCAGCAATCCTAATGTTCTTGAAACTATTAATGCGCTTTCTCGCATCAATTCTATTTCTTCGGGTGTTTTAACTACAATCATTTTTTTTAAATATGTGCAAAGATAATTAAAACCTATATTGGTTTTTTATAAAGTAAATATTGTGTTTACCTAAATAAACCAAATAAACCTTTTTTCTTTTTTGGTAAGTTTGGTTTGTTGTTGGTAAGTTTCTGGTATATTTCGCCCCAGCCTATAAAGCCACCAATGTTTCGGTCGTCTATAAATATATCTGCATGAATTTTACGGCTTATGTTTTGGCTGTATTCTTCTCCAGAAAAACTGTTGTTAACAGCATAAAAAACAATGCCCTTGTTTTCGCAAAAGGCAACAGCTTCGTTTAGTTTATCGCCGTACCTGTAGGTCCATAAAATTAATCTATGGCCTTCTTCTTGTAGTTTTTTTAGGGTTTCAAAAGCAAAAAGCTTTGGCTTTCCTATTTTGGGATAAGCGTCTTCTACAATGGTACCATCAAAATCTACCGCGATTATATAGGTTTCGTTAAAATTCATTTTGCAAATAACAGACTTGAGTTTAAACACAAAAGTACAATAATTTGCTTACTAACCAGTTGCAGCTACTTTGGTTATATGCAAACTTAAACTAAAGTATGTCCAGACATGGCCTTGGGTTGTGCAACGCCCATAAGCTTTAAAATAGTTGGTGCCATATCGCCTAAAATACCGTTCTTTATGTGTTTTAAATCGTTATCGATTAAAATAACAGGAACCGGGTTTGTGGTATGTGCCGTATTGGGTGTGCCGTCTGGATTAATCATGGTTTCGCAATTACCATGGTCTGCAATTAACAAGGTTGTATAGCCGTTCTCTAAAGCTGTTGTAACCACATCTTTTACGCATTCATCTACAGCTTCACAGGCTTTTATAGCCGCTTCCATAACGCCGGTGTGCCCAACCATATCGCCATTTGCAAAGTTTAAGCACACAAAATCTACATCGCCTTTTTGTAATTCTGGCACTAAGGCGTCTCGCAATTCGTAGGCACTCATTTCGGGTTTTAAATCGTATGTTGCTACTTTTGGCGAGTTTCTTAAAATCCGAGTTTCTTCATTAAAAGGTGCTTCACGTCCGCCAGAAAAGAAAAAGGTAACGTGCGGATATTTTTCTGTTTCGGCAATTCGTATTTGTTTTTTGTTATGTTTTTCTAAAACTTCACCCAGAGTTTCAGTTAAATTATCTTTATTGAATATTACTTTTATGTTTTTATAAGTATCATCGTAATTGGTAAGCGTTACATAATGCAAATTGAGTTTATGCATGTTCTGCTCATGAAAGTTGGTTTGCGTTAAAGCTTCGGTTAACTCGCGACCGCGATCGGTTCTGAAATTGAAGAATATCACAACATCATCATCTTTAATTTGTGCGATAGGATTGTTGGCTTCATCTACTGCGATAATGGGTTTTATAAACTCATCGGTGATATCGTTCTTGTAACTTTTTCTGAGGCTTTCGGTAATGTTGGTCGATTTTTCGCCAATGCCATTTACCAGGGCATCGTAAGCTAATTTTATGCGCTCCCAACGTTTATCTCTATCCATGGCGTAGTAGCGCCCTGTTACACTTGCAATTTTGGTATTTGTGTTTTCTATGTGGTTTTCAAGCTCGGTTACAAAACCATAACCGGATTTTGGGTCCACATCGCGTCCATCTGTAAAAGCGTGTACAAAGGTGTTGTTTAATCCAAAATCGTTGGCGGCATCTATTAAGCCTAATAAATGGTTAATGTGCGAGTGTACTCCGCCATCGCTTAGTAGGCCCAAAAAATGGACGTTTTTATGGTTTTTTTTGGCATAGTTAAACGCATCGACCAAAATTTTTTCGCTATTTAGGGTTTTGTTTTTTACAGCCAAATTTACTTTTACCAAATCTTGATATACAATGCGGCCAGCACCTAAATTCATGTGTCCAACTTCACTGTTTCCCATTTGTCCTTCTGGTAAACCTACGTGTAAACCATCGGTTCTTAAAGAGGCATAAGGGTATTTTTTGTACAATGAATCTATAAATGGTGTATGGGCATGATCGATTGCTGAAACTTTTGGGTCTGGTGAGTTTCCCCATCCGTCAAGAATCATTAAGATGACTTTTTTATTCATTTTTAGTGAGAATTTTTAAAACTCAAAGATAGTGAGATTATAAAAAACAACCTTCCAATACCATCGCAAATAGCTTGGTAATGTATCATTTTTGAGAGTATCTCAACAAAAAAGCTTTAACATAATAAAATGTGAAATCCTTGTTAAAAATATGTTATTAATTATTTTTTGTGTAACAGATTAAATTTTTTGTCGTCTCTTTAGTATATCAAAAAACGAAAATCAATAATCAAATTAAAATCTTTCATCATGAAAAAAACAATCCTTATTTCCGCGATCGCATTATGCTTTTCAGTAGTATCGGCAAATGCAACAACCCTTAATCGAAACTTTACAGATTACAGTAAAGAAACTGTAGTTCAGGTAAGTCCTTTTTGTGTATCGATAGCAAAAGGAGACATGGAAACCGTAAAAAAACTAATTAGTTTAGGCGAAGATGTTAATAAGAAATCTAACGGTATGACTCCATTAATGTACGCTGCTAAGTATAACAGAACCGATATTTTGAAATTTTTAATTGCTAAAGGTGCCAAATTAAAGGTAAAGTCTGATAAGGGGATGACAGCCAAAAAATATGCAGAATTATCGAATGCCAAAGAAGCTCTTGTAATTTTAGAAGAAGCGTTAAGTTAAACCACAAAACTGGTAATGATTATTTCGAGTTAGTCCCTCAATAAAGCCTTGTTTTGCAAGGCTTTATTATAGGTTTCTGTATTTTTTAATAGCCTCTTTAATATGCTCGATCCGGTTTTCTGGATCTGGATGTGAGCTTTGAAATTCTGGCACTCTATTGGGGCCCGCCGCCGCTTTTAAAATTTGCATTACACCAATCATTTCCATTGGGTTATAGCCGGCTTTAAGCATAAATAAAACACCAAGGTCATCACTTTCCAGCTCATCTCCACGACCGTTTTTTAAAAGGGTTTGTTGCCCAATACCGCTTACCAATCCGCCCATGTCTGCTCCAACCGATGCACCGGTGGTAACCGTTTGCCAAAAGTCGCTTTCGGCGATGCGTTCTGCAGAATGGCGTCCAATAACATGACCAATTTCATGACCTAAAACACCAGCCAATTGATCTTCATTTTTTAGTTTAGAAAACAAAGCGTAGGTTATAAAAATTTGCCCACCAGGAAGCGCAAATGCATTAATAGTGTTCTTGTCTGCTAACAGGTGAAAATCGTAATTGTAAGGTGTGTTTTTTGCTATACTGTTGTTTACTAGCCTGTTGCCTACCTTGTCCACCAAGGCTTGGTATTGGTTGCTTGGATGTAAACCACCATGCTGTTGGGCCATTTGTGGTGCATGCTGTAAACCAATGGCAATCTCTTGATCGGTAGTCATATTAATGGTTTGCACGCGTCCGGTATATTCATTTATTTCCTTACTATTGCATTTTTTTATAAAAGCAAATGCCACTATGGCTAAACCAATTAACAATCTAACTTTAAAATTTCTGCTCCTCATGTTTATAAGTTTATTGTAATAAATTTACGAAAATAATTCATTGCCAAAAAAACATGTTTTATTTAAGTAGCCAAACATGTTTTTTAGGCTCCTTTTTTTATTTGGTTGCCTTTAACAAAGCGCTTCGTATAAAATACAGCTTGTTATGTTATTTTAAAAAAAACTTTTATTTTCACATAAAACATAGGGCATGACTGTTACATTTAAAATTATCGATAAAGAATATATTGACGCTATTGTTCCTTTAGTGCAAAAATTAAATGGAAATCAAGTATCCAACCATGTTTTAAAACAGCGTTTTTTAGAAATGTTTTCACAAAATTACGAGTGCGCAGGTGTCTTTAATGGCGAAAAATTAATTGGAATTTCGGGTTTATGGTTTTGTACAAGACATTACTCAGGAAAAAGTGTAGAGCCAGATCATGTTTTTATAGATGATGCTTACCGCGGCAAAGGTTTGGGCAAACTCTTTTTTGAGTGGATTTATAACTATGCAAAGCTAAAGGGCTACGAATCTGTAGAGCTGAACACTTATGTAAATAATTACCCGTCGCACAAATTTTATTACAATCAAGGGTTTAAAATTTTAGGCTATCATTTTTTTAAAAAGTTGTAGTTTTTGCTTGCAAGTAAGTTGCAAGATTGTATATATTTGCAGCTAAATCTATTCTTATTGATAGCCTCTACGGGTAGAGTATTGGATAGAATGTTTTAAACACTGTATTGTTAATTGCGGGAGTAGCTCAGTTGGTAGAGCGTCAGCCTTCCAAGCTGAATGTCGCCAGTTCGAACCTGGTCTCCCGCTCTTTAAGCTTCATAGAGATATGGGGCTTTTTTTTATTTAAAAATATAATCTCCAGCGATTAGTTTTTCCTCACCCAGATGTATTGACTTTCCCAAAACCCCGTTTATTTTAAAAGTTTTGTCTTAAATTTTTATGTGTTTGTAGTGCTTTTGGTAAAAATATATAAGTAAATGCAATTACAATTGCTAAGTACCCATAGTCAAACCAGTTGTTTTATCAGCTTAATTTACGTTTAACAATCCAAAAATAAGTCATACTACACCTGCAATTAAGATACTGTTCAAATTTCTTTTTCTGTAAGCAATCTTCATTTTTAGTACGCTGTTTTCATATTTAGAATGTCGATAATGTAAATTGGTCTTATTCAAACGCTCAACCATAAACACATTTCGGTATTTTTCATAATAATGTAAAATTTCAAAATTGCATTAATTTTTAAACTCGATACTTTATATTACTTTTACAGTTAAAAACCAGTTTGTCCATTGATAACGCAATCTTCCATAGACCAAGTATTCGAAACCGCTAGAGTAGAAGAGGTTATAGGCGATTTTGTTCAGCTAAAAAAGGCGGGCAGTAACTATAAAGGCTTAAGTCCATTTTCAGATGAGCGTTCGCCCAGTTTTATGGTGTCGCCAGTTAAGCAAATCTGGAAAGATTTTTCCAGCGGAAAAGGCGGTAATGTGGTGGCTTTTTTAATGGAGCACGAGCATTTTACCTATCCAGAAGCCATAAGGTATTTGGCAAAAAAGTACAATATTGAAATTGAAGAAACCGTACAGTCCGACGAGCAAAAGCAGGCAGCCAACGAGCGCGAAAGCCTATATCTGGTTAGCGAATATGCGAACCAATATTTTCAAGACATACTACAAAAAACAGACCAAGGAAAATCGATAGGATTAAGCTATTTTAAAGAACGAGGATTTACCGAAGACACCATTAAAAAATTCGACTTAGGATATGCTTTAGATGAATGGCAAGCCTTTACAGACGAAGCTTTAAAACAGGGCTATAATATAGATTATCTTGAAAAAACAGGACTTACCATAGTTAAAGGCGACAAACGGTTCGATAGGTTTAAGGGGCGCGTTTTGTTTCCCATAAAAAGCATGAGCGGCCGCGTATTGGGTTTTGGCGGACGTATTTTAATTACCGACAAAAAAGCAGCCAAATACCTAAACTCGCCTGAGAGCGATATATACCATAAAAGCAAGGTGCTATACGGTATTTACCACGCCAAACAAAGCATTGCAAAAGAAGACAACTGCTATTTGGTCGAGGGCTATACCGATGTAATCCAGTTTTACCAAAGGGGCATAAAAAATGTGGTGTCATCGTCCGGAACCGCGCTAACACCAGATCAAATTAGGCTAATAAACAGGCTTACAAAAAACATTACCGTTTTGTTTGATGGCGATGCGGCCGGTTTACGGGCTTCGCTTCGGGGTATCGATTTAATTCTCGAACAAGGCATGAATGTAAAAGTCTGTACCTTCCCCGAAGGCGAAGATCCAGACAGCTTTGCAAAAAACAACAGCCTTGAAGAACTGGCACTCTATCTAGATGAAAACGCCAAAGATTTTATTCAATTTAAGGCCTCGGTTTTGTTTGAAGAATCTAAAAACGATCCTATTAAAAAAGCCGAAACCGTTAGAGATATTGTAAATAGTATTTCTAAAATACCCGATCGGATTAAAAAAGAAATCTACATTCAGGAATGTGCCAGAATTATGCACATAAGCGAAGAGGTTTTGTTTAGCACCTTGGCACAAATCAATAAAAAAGAACACCAAGAAGAACACAAAAAACAAAAAAACCAACAAAAAGCTTTTGATGTTATTAAGCACGAACAACCCCTAAAAAAAGTTGATGTGCAGTATGTTTTAGAGCGAAAAATAATTGAGATTTTATTACTTTACGGAAGCAAAACCGAAGATTTTGAAGATTTGGTCTTAAAAGAAAACGATAAAGGCGAGCTTGTTTTAGAGCCCGTTATCCAGCAAGCCAAAGTGTTCGAAAAAGTGTTTTTAGATTTGCAGGATGACGAAATGGAATTCTCGAACACCCAATTTAAAACTTTGTATTATACACTGATTGACAATTTAAACCAAAGTGCAGATTTTGAGCTAAGTAGCTTTATAAATTCTGTAAACCAAGATCTGGCAAACGAAATAACCACCATTTTAATGGAAGAAGAGCGCTATGTTTTAGATGATTGGAACAGGATGGACATCTTTCCAAAAGAAAAAGACAAAAGCGTTGCCCAATTGGTTAGCGAGACCATTTTAAGCTTGCGTTGCTTTTTAATAGACCAGAAAGTAAAGGGCTTTCAGCAGGAAACATTACATAACAAATTAGACACGAATAGAAATATACTTGAAGAAGTAAAAGACTATTCGGGTCTAAAGATGCTGTTGTCCAGAAAGCTTAATCGCGTATTATAGCTCTGCTGAAGATAGTTTTGCTTGGTTAACAAGATCTACTAAATTGGTTACTTTTAGTTTTCTCATTAAGCGCGCTTTGTACGTGCTTACTGTTTTCTCGTTAATGTTTAGCTCTTTGGAAATCTCTTTGTTTTTTCTACCAATAGTTAAAAGTTTTAAAACTTCTGACTCGCGAGTTGATAGTTTTTTGTAAAAAGATCCCGATTTGTTGGTTTTAGCACCAAAAGCTAACTGTTGCGTTAAGGTATCGCTTAAATAAATACCGCCATCTGCCACTCTTAAAATAGCTTCGTTAATGGTAATGATGTTAACAGATTTAGATACAAATCCTGAAGCCCCCGCTTTAATGGCGTTAATGCCATAAACCTCTTCGGGCTGGCCACTAAAAATAAGGGTTTTTACGTCTGGATAATCTTTCTTTAAATAACGTAAAACGGTTAAACCGTTCAGTTTAGGAAAATCTACTTCTGTTAAAATAACGTCAACGTCATTGTTTTTAACAAAGTCTAGAATATCTTCTCCGTCGCTCACGCTTCCAACAATTTTAATGTCTGAAGATGCAGAAAATAAATGTTCTAGACCCTTTCTGATAATTGGATGATTGTCTGCTATTAGTAATTTTATCATTATTAAAGGGTTTTATAGTATTATAGATGTGAGAGGTTTACAGCTATAATTGAGAGAGTTATATATAAGCAAAGATAAGGCTTTTTTGTTTACAATTCAATCGTCATTTTAAATTATTGGGAATTTCGCAAATTGGTACAGCAATCATTTTATGTTTGTTAGTATTTTTTAGTTTTTTAAAGATTTTAAAAACCTCTTGTTCCCTTCCAAAAAAATCTGTGGCGGTTTTGCCCAAATTATCCATTTTCATGGCCCATTCAAGTTCAGGGTAAGTTGCCCCAATTTGGTCTTCGTCACTTCTTGCATCACCAAACAAGCCATCGCTTGGTCCCGCTTTTATAATAGATTCCGGTACTTTTAAAAAGGCACCTAATTTATATACTTCAGACTTTAACAAATCGGCAATAGGGCTTAAATCGACTCCGCCATCGCCATATTTGGTATAAAAACCAATACCAAAGTCTTCTATTTTATTGCCGGTTCCTGCCACCAGCAATTTGTATATACCAGCGTAATAGTAAAGCGTTGTCATACGCAGGCGTGCCCTGGTATTGGCCAAAGCCATATCAATAGTGGCTGGGTCGCCGTCTTGAAATACCTGGGTTTTAAATGACTCAAAAACAGGAGTTAAGTTGGTGTGGGTATCGTCCACATTGGTAAACTCTTGCTTTAAAAATGCAATATGCTCCTGGGCTCTGGTAACATGGCTTTGGGCTTGGTGTATGGGCATTTCAACACACAGCACATCAAGTCCTGTTTTGGCGCATAACATAGAAGTTACTGCAGAATCGATGCCTCCAGAAATTCCAATTACAAAACCGTTTACGCCTGCATTGGTCGCATAATCTTTTAACCAATTTACAATATGATTTACTACCTTTTCCGTTTGCATATTAAAGCGTTTTTTTAATCAAAGAATACTACCTTTGCAACAAAAATAAACCAAACACCCAATTAATAAAAATCTATGAGGTTTAAGTTTTGTATAAACAAGACCAAAAGGGGGCATTTGGCTTATTAAACCCATGCCATTAAAAGCCCGAACCAAATACATTAAAGCAAAATTTTATTTAGATGGAAAAAACAATTTTTTTACTAAGCCTTGTTTTGTTGGTTGTATCTTGTAAAAAAGAAAGCGAACTAAAAAAAAGCATAGCTAAAATAAATACAGATGTAGCCATTGAGCGTTTCGACAGAATGTTTGCCGAATATACTATACAGGATTTGCCAAAATTAAGGCAAGCCTATCCTTTTATGTTTTCTGATAAATATCCCGATACGTTTTGGCAAGCTAAAAAAAACGATACCTTGCAAATTAAATTGTATGATGAGGTTGATAAGGCTTTTGGTGCTTTTGAAGATTTGGAAACAGAAATAGAATCACTTTTCAATCATTTAAAATATTATTTCCCTGAGTTTAATGCGCCCAGGGTAATAACGGTTACCAATACCGTAGATTACAGAAACCGTGTAATTGTTACAGATACCATTGCTGTTGTAGCGTTAGATAACTATTTGGGGGGCGACCACGAATTTTATGTTTATGGTAACATACCTAAATACGTTAGGCAAAATCTAACAAAAGAACAGTTGGTTGTTGATATAGCTGGAGAATATGCCAAGAAGTATGCCTATCAGTCGCAAAAAAGAACCTTGTTGGATGAAATGGTGTATTTTGGGAAACTGCTCTATTTTAAAGATATGGTAATTCCCTTTAAAACCGATGCACAACGTATTGGCTACACAGAAGATCAATTAGAATGGGCCATGGCCAACGAAAGCTATATATGGCGTTTTTTTGTTGAGCGCGAATTATTGTACAGTACAGATTCTAAATTACCCAGTAGATTTATAAATCCGGCACCTTTTACCAAGTTTTATTTAGAAGAGATCGATGCCGATTCCCCGGGGCGTTTAGGGCAATATATTGGGTGGCAAATAGTACGCGCTTATATGCAACAAAATAATGTATCTTTAAAAGATATGCTTATAAAATCTACCGAAGATATTTTTAAAAACAGCAAATTTAAACCCCGTAAATAATGGCAAAAAACCATACTTCTAAAATAGAACTGAAAGTTGAACTGGATGAAAACAGAATTCCGGAAAGCTTGAAATGGACCGCTCAAGACGGCGGCATTACAAACCAAGAAGCCAAAGCGATGATGCTTTCTGTTTGGGATGCAAAAGCACAAGAGACGCTGCGAATAGATTTATGGACTAAGGACATGCCGGTTGATGAAATGAAAGTGTTTTTCCATCAAACATTGGTAACCATGAGCGATACCTTTAACAGGGCCACACAAGATGAAAAAATGACGGCTACCATGAAAGATTTTTGCGATTATTTTGCCGAAAAACTAGAGCTTAAAAAATAGATTTAAGTTATAAAGTTTATAGTTCAAGGTTTAAATGTTAATTTTCGGAATTCGGTTTTCGGAATTAAGCTTTTATTTATCAGAGAGAAATAAAAAATGCCCATTATGGGTTACCATTCATTTATTTTATTGGAATCCAATTTAATGAAAATAAACAGTAAGATGGTAAACGCCCATAGACCGGAACCGCCATAGCTAAACATAGGCAGCGGAATGCCAATAGTTGGTATTAAGCCCATAACCATACCAATATTAATAAGAAAATGTATAAAAATAATTGATGCGACACCGTAACCGTACACTCTGCTAAATTGTGTTTTCTGGCGTTCGGCCAAATGTAAAATACGAATAATAAGAAGCACAAAAAGCACAACAACAAATGTGGTGCCCAAAAAGCCCCATTCTTCGCCAACGGTACTAAAAATATAATCGGTATGCTGCTCTGGTACAAATTTTCCGGTGGTTCTTGTACCTTCCATAAAACCCCTACCGGTTAAACCGCCAGAGCTTATCGCTTTTTCAGATTCGTTTAAATTATAAGCAAAGGTTTTTTTCATTTGCTCTAATTTTTCAGGGTCTTTTTCTAATCGAAGCCAGAGGCTTATACGATCTTGCTGGTGTGGTTTTAAAATGCTCTGGTAAAAAAACTGTACTCCAATCGATACGGCTATAGCGACCAAAAAAACAGATATAGATTTAAACATACGCCACTTTTTCTTACTTAAAAAATGAAAACCAGTAAGCAACGTCAATACCAGGGTTGAGGTGATCAAGGCGCCAAATTTTAAAGATAAAATTGATATTATTATTACAGATACGCCAAGCGTTAAGTGGTATTTAGGCAACCCTTCGCGATAGAGCACAAAAAAGAATGCCCCATAGACAACGGTGCTTCCCGTATCGTTTTGCAACAGCACCAAAATAGCTGGGATAGCTATAATTATAATGGCCTTTATTTGGTCTTTTAACCTGTTTATATTGGTATTTAAATCGCTAATATGCTTAGCTACGGCCAGTGCTGTTGCTACTTTGGCAAACTCACTGGGTTGTATGGTAAGACCTCCAAAAGCATACCACGATGTGGCTCCGTTTACATTTTTTCCAAATATAAAAAGCCCTATTAAAGACAGCATGGACACCATGTAAATAATGCTGGAAAAGCGTTCGTAAAATTTAGCATCGACAGCCAATAAAAGAACAATTAAACCAAAGGTTAGAAAGATAAAGATTAGCTGCTTTCCATAAGGTTGCGAAAAATCGAAATAATCTATTGTGCTTCCTGTATGTGATGCCGATAAAATATTCAAATACCCAAAACCTACTAGCAATAAGAAGATAATAATGGTGATCCAATCGAATCTAAAATGTCTATTCGTGTCTCTAACCATTTAATTGCTTTGGTTGTTAATCTTGTTTAATCGTTTTTTCAAGCGATTGCTTTCTGTTTTATCTACAAATTGGTAGCTAGATTGCTCGTTAATTTTAAAAGGTTCTCCAGAGTAGGGTTTGGCATATTCTGCTTCTAAGCTGCGATCTAAAAGCCAATTTTCCAAATCTTTTCTGGTGGTAAACCCTTTTATGTGCTTTTCAATCATTAAACTTGCTACTTTTCCTGCAAATCTGCTACCGTAATATCCGTTCTCTACAAAAACGGCGAGTGCAATTTTAGGGTTTTCTTTAGGTGCAAAAGCCACAAAAATAGAGTGGTCTGTTAGCTGTGTTTTTACGCTGTCAATTATTGCAAAGTTTTCAACGGTTCCTGTTTTGCCACAAATGTCTATGTCTTTTACCTGCAACCATTTTGCAGTTCCGTTTTTGTAAACTTGGTGCATCCCCTCTATCACGGGCTCAAAATGGGCCTTGTCTATAGATGTGTATTTTGGTCTTGTGAATTTTTCCGGTAGTATTTCTCCTTCAATATGTTTTATTATGTGCGGCGTGTAATAGTGCCCCCTGTTAGCTATGGCTGCAACCATGTTGGCGAGTTGAATTGGTGTGGTTGCAACTTCGCCTTGGCCAATGGCATTAGAGATGGTATAGGTTGCATAAAAGGTTTTAGGATATACTCTTTTATAGTATGCCCTATTAGGGATTCTTCCTTTTTGACCTACTTTTAGGTCGTAGCCCAAAAAGTTGCCCAGGCCAAAGCTTTTGGCGTGTTTGCTCCATACATCAATACCGTCAGCAGCATTTCCTGTTTTATCTAAAATCTTCCGGTAGGCCGTAGCAAAATAAGCGTTGCAGGATTCTTGAATACCGCTAACCAAGTCATTGCGTTTACCAATATAGCAGTGGCATTTCATAAACCTGTTTCCGTATTTGTAACCCGCGTAGCAGGTAACTTTTTCGTTGGGTGTTATTACGCCTTCCTGCAAGCCAATTAAAGCATTCATAAGCTTAAAGGGAGACCCGGGTTCGTAAACGCCTTGTAAGCTACGGTTAAATAGGGGTTTGGCAATTGAATCGTTATATAGTTTTGTGAAATTTTTAGAGCGTTGCCGGCCAACCAAATCGTTAGGGTTGTACGTTGGGGCAGCAACCATGGCCAATATCTCTCCTGTTGAGGGCTCGATGGCGATAACGCCACCACGTTTGTTATGCATTAGCAACTCGCCATATTCTTGTAATTTGGCATCTATGGTTATGGTAATGTCTTTGCCTTGTTCTGGAATGGTATCTAGTTTTCCGTCTTTATAGGGGCCTATGTTTCTGTTAAATCTGTCTTTTTGAATAAATTTAATGCCTTTTACACCTCGTAGTGTTTTTTCGTAAGAAGCCTCGACACCCTGTTTGCCTATTAAATCGCCCATTCTGTAATAGGGGTCTTTTTTTATGTCTCTGGTATTTACTTCTCCAATATCGCCCAATACATTGGCGCCAATTGAGGTTTCGTATTTCCTTAGCGATCGCTTTTGAATGTAAAACCCTGTGAATTTTCGCATTTTTTCTTGTAATACCGCATAGTCTGCTTTTGATAGGTGCGAAACAAATACAGATGGCAATCTGGGTGAGTAGCGATAGGCCTTGTTGTATGTTTTCATAAATTGTCCTTTATCGATTTTAAGTAAGCTGCAAAACTCAAGTGTATCTAAAGGTTCTACTTCGCGCGGAATAACCATAACATCGTAAGATGGTTGGTTGGCCACTAAAAGTGTGCCGTTCCTGTCGTAAACAAAGCCGCGTTTTGGGTAATCGTAAACTTTTCTAATAGCGTTGTCCTCGAATAAATTATGGGAGTTAGAGCTATATACTTGCAAATAAAAAAGCCTTCCTATAAATACAATGCCAACAAAAATTACGGTTATGAAAAGTAAAAGCTGTCTCATTTTGATTTTCGGCTAAAAATAATAGTTATTAAAACACATAGAATAATGGTAAATATACTTGAGAATAACGTTTTTTGAAGCACTAAAATTATTTTGGAAAAGCTAAAAATTTCCAAACAAAACAAAATAATGTGGTGCGCAACTACCATTATGGACATATAGGTTAGTTTTGCACCAAAATCTACGGCATCAAATTTCATGTTTTGGTGCTCGTACACCATACCAAACGAGAACTTTAATGCTATGGGTCTTGCATAAGCAATAAATACAGAGGCTGCAGCATTAATACCACCCGAATCCAGAAAAAAATCTACTATTAACCCCAATAAAAAACTTAAGAAAATAAATAAAGAACGGTTGTTTTTTACTGGATATAGAATAATGAAAAGCACATAGATATACGGGTTTATGTAGCCCAAAAAATTAATATGGCTGCATATTAATACCTGAATCAAAATAAGTATTATAAAGCGAATGCTATGTATAGATACAAGACTATTCATTCGTTTGGTTTAGTAAATTAGCGATCTCTTCGGCATCTTTGTTTTTTATGATGTAAACATGCTCTAGGTTGGTCATGTCGGTAAAGAGTTTTACATTAATCTCATAATAATTTTCGGCAACATCTAAATTAAAATCCTTTACTGTTCCTATATCTATGTTTTTTGGGAAAATCGATGAGCGACCAGAGGTAACAATGGTATCGCCAACCTTTACAGGTGCTATTTTTTCAACATCTATTAATTGTACAATGTTTGGTGAATTGCCATTCCAGGTTAAGGACCCAAAATGGTTTGTTTTTTTTAATTGTGCACTAATTTTACTTGTTGTGTTTAATATTGAGATAATGGTAGAATAGTTTGGGCTGGAATTATCAACTATACCCAAAATACCTTTATTGCTAATTACTCCAAAATCTTCTTTAATGCTATCGTTTGTGCCTTTGTTTATAAGCAAAACATTGTCGGTTAAAGCATAACTGTTTTTTATGATTTTAGCCGTTTCAATTTTATACAGTCCATTAAAAATTGTACTATTTATATAGGTTGGATCTGTATTGTTTTCAGAATTGAACAGCAGCGATTTTAAGCGTTTGTTTTCTTCGGCCAAAACCTGGTTCTGCGATTTTAAGCTAAAATATTCGCTAATGTTGTTTGCCGAGTTGTAAACGCCACCAGTTAAAAAATTGGCAGAATTTATAAACTTGCTCTTATGGTACGAATGTGACTGAATGGTAAAAACAATAGCCACAAAAAAAAGCAACAAGAACAATAAAAACCGTTTGTTTCTTATTATAAAATTAATAATCTGTTGCATGATTTAGGGACTGTTTTATGCTTATTACTCGATAATCGAGATTTAAATGCTATAAAGCTAGCTACTATATTTTAAGTTATTTTTTTCTTAAAAAGCCTCGTGTACTAGCCCCGAGGTAGGTTATTTAATTAAAACACTTTTGTATTTAGGTAAATTTTTAAGTGTAATACCTGTGCCTCGTACTACGGCACGTAAAGGGTCTTCGGCAATATAAACAGGAAGGTCTGTTTTTTGCGACAAACGTTTGTCCAATCCGCGTAGCATCGATCCGCCACCGGCCAAATAAATACCGGTGTTGTAAATATCGGCAGCCAATTCGGGAGGGGTTTGCGATAGGGTTTCCATAACCGCATCTTCAATTCGTAAAATAGATTTATCTAAAGCTTTCGCAATTTCGCGGTACGAAATAGAAACTTGTTTTGGTTTTCCCGTTAGCAAATCGCGCCCCTGCACGCTCATGTCTTCTGGCGGTAACTCTAAATCTTCTGTAGCGGCACCAATTTGTATTTTTATTTTTTCGGCAGTACGCTCACCAACATATAAATTGTGTTGGGTACGCATGTAGTACACAATATCGTTTGTAAACACGTCTCCAGCAATCTTAACCGATTTATCACAAACAATTCCGCCTAGGGCTATTACCGCAATTTCGGTAGTTCCACCACCTATATCTACTACCATATTGCCTTTGGGCTGCATAATATCTACCCCAATACCAATTGCGGCCGCCATGGGTTCGTGTATTAAATACACTTCTTTGCCATTAACGCGTTCTGCACTTTCTTTTACCGCACGCATTTCAACTTCGGTAATCCCCGACGGAATACAAATAACCATGCGCAAGGCCGGTGTAAAAAACTTCTTTTTTAAAGCCGGAATGTTTTTAATAAACATGCTTATCATTTGCTCTGAAGCATCAAAATCTGCAATAACACCGTCTTTTAGGGGGCGAATCGTTTTAATGTTCTCGTGGGTTTTGCCTTGCATTAAGCTGGCTTGTTGGCCAACGGCAATTATTTTTCCAGAAATCCTGTCGCGGGCCACTATAGATGGCGAGTCCACGACCACCTTGTCGTTATGTATAATGAGTGTGTTTGCAGTGCCTAAATCTATTGCAATCTCTTCGGTTAAGAAGTCAAAAAAGCCCATGTGCTATAAGTCGTTTTTAAGGGGTTGTTAACAAATCTTGTAAAAGTAATAAAAGTTAATAAATATATGGGTTTTAAGCTCCTCAAAATTCCATAAACAATTACAGATTATTTCATGTACGCAGTTCATCGGTTTTTAGACTATAAAATTTATTATTTGGGTTTTGCTTAAAGGTAGGGCTTGTAGTTTATCCTGAGTGCGGTTTAAGGGTTGTGTCTTTTTAAAAACCTTATTGCGAGGGCAAAGCAACTGTTAATCTACTAGGTTTTTGTTTACCCAAATTTTGTTACATTCAAGCTTTAAAAAAGGACGCTCCCGAAGCCTTGGGACAACCCCTTACGCGTCTGTTTGTTGTCTGAACTTTTAAAACTGATAGTTGTTTTGCTTTTTTGGAAGTAGTTTCGTTTGGCGGTTAGTGTAAAGTTAGTTGCGTTTTTTTGTTAATTCTCGGTTACAGAGCTCCAATTTTCTCCTTTTTTTATTCTATGAATTTGTGTGTCGGATACTCCAAAACGTTTTGCAATCATATTGATTCGGGTTCTTTGGTTTTTTAATTGGCGTTTAATTATTTTTACTTTGCCTTCATTTAATTTACCAATTTTTTTGCTTCTGTTTTTAACAATTTTTTCCCAATTAGGATTGTTAAATTGATGAAGTTCTTTTTCTCTTTTGGTCGCCCATTTTAGGTTTTCAATTCTATTGTCGGTTTTGTCGTAATTTAGGTGGATAACATAAATACCGTCATTTTGTTCAAGGAAATGTTGAGCCACAAGTTTGTGAACATATCTACTTGTCGATTTTCCATTTAGTTTTTGTTTCAGCGGAAGGTTTTGGTAGCCATTTATAAATGATTCTTTAACTAAAAATTCCTTTTCTCCTTTACAATTTAAAATTCGACCATAATTTGAGATTTTGAACTTTTCGTTTTCTGCAATTCCTTCGTCAAATTCAACCTTTTTCCATTCTTCCTTCCAATAGTTTCTTATCATTCCAAATGTTTTTCAAAAATGCTCCACAATGCTTTAAAATATAAAACCGTTTTAATACTTAAACAAGTTCTGCAAAGGTTTTTACATTAGCCGTTTAACGACTAAGGTAGTTTAAATTTTTTAAAAACTCAAGCCATGCGTTAATTGTAGAAACATCTAGCCTACTTCTGTTAAACTTCGTTATTGTTAAAAAAAGCAAGACCTGTTAGGTCTTTAAAACTTAACAGGTCTAAATTTTGGTTAGTTTTTAAAACAAAAATTTAATGCTTAAAATGGCGCGTACCCGTCATTACCATCGCAACATTATTGGCGTTGCAATAATCAATGCTCAATTGGTCTTTTATAGAGCCACCTGGCTGAATTACAGCAGCAATACCCGCGTTTTTAGCAATCTCTACACAATCCGGGAACGGAAAAAAGGCATCGCTGGCCATTACGGCTCCGTTTAAATCAAAATTAAAAGTGCCGGCTTTATGTATAGCTTGTTCTAAGGCATCAACACGACTGGTCTGCCCCGTTCCGCTAGCGCACAATTGTTTGTTTTTTGCCAAAACAATGGTGTTCGATTTGGTGTGCTTACATATTTTTGATGCAAATATTAAATCTTGCAATTCACTATCTGTAGGGTTTAAATTTGTAACGTTTTTTAAGCCTTCAATAGTATCGGTAATATTATTTCTGTCTTGCACTAAAACACCGTTTAGGCAACTTCTAACATTGGTTTTTGGCAAATCAACATCATGGATTTCTAATAAAATCCTGTTTTTTTTGCCTTTTAAAATATCTAACGCTTCCGCGGAAAAAGAAGGCGCAATTACAACTTCACAAAATAATTTATGAATTTCTTCGGCAGTTTCTAAATCCATCTCTTTATTACTAATTAAAACACCTCCAAAGGCCGAAACCGGATCGCCAGCTAAAGCATCGATATATGCTTGGTGTAAGGTGTTGCGTTGCGCTAATCCGCAAGCATTGTTGTGTTTTAAAATGGCAAATGTTGGTGCGTCGTTTTTAAATTCCAGCATTAAATTTACGGCAGCATCTACATCTAAAAGGTTGTTGTAGCTTAATTCTTTGCCGTGAAGTTTGGTAAAAAGCTCATTAAAATCCCCAAAGAAAAAGCCTTTTTGGTGCGGGTTTTCGCCGTAGCGTAAAGCCTTGCCTTTGGTTTCGCTTATTTTTAAAACCACTTCATCATGGTTTTTGTTAAAGTAATTAAAAATAGCCGTATCGTAATGCGATGACACATTAAATGCTTTTGCGGCAAAACGCTTTCTGTTTTCTTCAGAAATACTGCCGTTGTTTTCAGAAATCAATTCTAAAAACTCAGCATAATCATCGACTGATGGCACACAAATTACATCAGCAAAATTTTTTGCAGCGGCACGAATTAACGAAATACCACCTATATCTATCTTTTCAATAATGTCTTGCTGGCTGGCACCAGAAGCAACTGTTTTTTCAAACGGGTATAGATCTACAATAACAACATCGATTTGCGGAATGTTATATTCTGCTAATTCTGCAACATCGCCATCATGGTTTTGCCTGTTTAAAATCCCTCCAAAGACTTTAGGATGCAACGTTTTTACGCGGCCACCAAGAATAGAAGGGTACGAGGTAACATCTTCAACCGGAACCACATCAATACCTAAATCGTTAATAAATTTTTCTGTTCCGCCGGTGGAATAAATAGTAACACCTTGTTCGTTTAATTTTTTAACAATGGGTGCTAATCCATCTTTATTAAATACAGAAATTAGTGCAGATTTAATCGTTTTTTCGTTGCTCATTTTAGTGTTTTATTTAAAGAGATTTAAATTGCGTTTAGCTTAGCGCCTTTAATAAATGCAAAAGTAGTTATTCCTATTAAAAAATAAGCTTTGTAATTCTCAAAAAAGAAGACGTTTTTTTTAACTAAAGTAAAGAGTTGTTAACAATGTGATGTTTTCAGACCTGGCAATCCCGTGGCTTTGGGTTAAAACCAAGCAGGTCTTTGGAGTTTATAATTTGTAAAATTGGAATTTTCATGAAAGTATCGTAGCCACATGAGCACAAACAAACTCCAAAAAGCGCTCGTCTGCTTCAGTAAAAGGGTCTGGTGTGTTAGAGTCAATATCAATCTGCCCAATGTTTTTTCCGTCAACAAATATGGGCACTACAATTTCAGCCTTTACTGTAATGCTGCACGCAATATAATTGTCTTGTGCCGCAACATCGGGCACTACAAAATTTTGGTTGCTAACAGCTACTTGTCCGCAAATGCCTTTCCCGAACGGAATTACTGAATGGTCTGTGGGTTCGCCAACATAAGGTCCAAGATGCAATTCTTTTTTATCGCTATCTGCAAAATAAAAACCTACCCAATTGTAATGATCTATATGGGTTTCCAATAATTGGCAAATGGATAATAAACGCTCGTTGGTTGTTTTTGCAGTATCAGAAATAATAGTTTCTATTTGTGGTTTTAGCACTTCAAAATTCATAAATAAAAATTTTTGGTAAAAGTATTTAAAAAGGTGTACATTAGATATTTGGTTTCAGATAATTTTAACGCTTTTATTTTTTTTTTTTTTGAAAGAACTCGTTGTAAAATATAAATTGGTAATTAAATTTATACTTACTTTTTTGTTGGTGTATGTTGTGTTTTCGGTGTTATATCATTTTTATTTGGAGTTTTCAGATGGCGCGACATATTACCCCGATTACTTAACGCATTTAGTGGCTCAACAAACCCAAAACTTGTTAAATGGTTTTGGTTACAACACGCAGGTTTTGCCCCACCCAAACGAAGCCTCGATGCAACTTATAGTTAATGGCACCTATTTAGCTCGGGTAATAGAGGGCTGTAATGCGGTAAGCGTAATTATTTTGTTTGTGTCTTTTGTTATAGCGTTTTCGGGCAAATTAAAAACCACATTGTTTTTTATACTTTCTGGTAGCGTATTAATTTATGCGGTTAATTTATTGCGCATTGCTATTCTGTGTATGGCGCTTTACCACTACCCGGAACACGAAGGGGTTTTGCACGGTGTAGTTTTTCCGGGTATTATTTACGGTATGGTTTTTTTATTGTGGATTTTTTGGGTAAATCGGTTTTCTAACTTAAAAAACAAGCATGGGTAAATTAGTTAAATACGGATTGCTTTTTGTGGGTTTCGGATTATTGGTTTTAATCCGATGGTTTGAAAACGACTTGTTTTACGACCCCTATCTAGCCTTTTTTAAAAACGATTATTTGTATGCCGATAGCCCAAGTGTTGAAGTTTTTAAGCTAACGGCGTTTACCGTGTTGCGTTTTGTTTTAAATACCTTTATTTCTTTAGCCATTTTATTTGTGATTTTTAAAGAGAAAAGCATCGTTAAATTTTCTGCGCTTATTTATATTATTGCCTTAGTTTTATTAATGGCCGCATATTTGTATTTTGTTTTAAACCCAAAACAAGAGACCTATTATATGTTTTTTAATGTGAGGCGGTTTTTAATTCAACCTATAATTTTAATCTTGTTATTGCCGGCGTTTTATTATTATAAACTAAAGCATTAACTGTTAATCATTTTATAAAATAGGGAGTATAATTTTTATGTTTTTGTATTTTTGCTCTGTGATAAAACCGTTTTTACATAAAAGCTTTTCAACGTTACTTGCACTTTTAGTGTTGTTTTCAACCGTGTCTTTTACTATTGAAAAGCATTTTTGTGGCGATATTTTAGTTGATGTAGCCTTGTTTACCGAAGCCGAAAAATGTGAAATGGAGGTTTTAGAAATAAAGCAGAACAAAACCTGTTGTAAAGATGTTACCAATGTTGTTGAAGGACAGGATGAATTGAAATTTTCTTCTTTTGAAGATTTAGAATTTGAACAGCAACAGTTTTTAGCATCTTATGTTTATTCGTATATCAATCTTTTTGAAGGGTTGCCAAATCTTATTATTCCTCATAAAGATTATTCGCCGCCAAATCTGGTTACGGATATTCAGGTGCTTCACGATACTTTCCTAATTTGATTTATTTTTTTTGTCATTCCTGCAAAGGCAGGAATCCACTTGTGCAATACAAATTAAAATAATATCAAATACAAAATCATGACACATACATATACAGTTACGGGCATGACCTGTAAGGGCTGTAAAACTTCTGTTGAAGGTAAATTGAATGCTTTAAAGTATGTTGTAAAAGCTACGGTAAATCTTGAAAAAAGTGAAGCGATTATTGAAATGTCTCAGCATATTTCAACCGAAACTATGCAAAAGGCTTTATCTAATAAATACACCATTTCAGAAAAAAAGGAAAGGAATGTATTTAATCCTTCAGCTTTAAAAGAAGAAGAAAAAAGCGATTTACAGCAGCTGTTTCCGTTGTTTTTAATCTTTGCTTTTATAATTGGCGCATCGGTTTTATTGAATTATAAGCCGTGGAATACCAATGGGTTTATGCTAGATTTTATGGGCTTGTTCTACATTGTTTTTAGCTTCTTTAAATTTTTAGATTTAAAAGGATTCCCAGAATCTTTCAAAATGTACGATCCCGTTGCAAAAGTCGTTCCCGTTTACGGATGGGTTTATCCGTTTATAGAGCTGGTTTTGGGCTTGCTTTTTTTAATGCGTATTCAAATCCCAATGGCATTAATAATCACATTAATCATTTTAAGCATTACAACTATTGGCGTAACAAAATCGCTGATAAGTAAAAAAACGATTCAGTGTGCTTGCCTCGGAACTGCCTTAAAATTACCGATGACGAAAGCCACATTTATTGAAAACAGCATTATGATTGTTATGGCTGTTATCATGTTATTAAAAACCTATAATTAAGCCCATAATGGGCATTAGGCATTGCAAAAATTTAAAAAAATGAAATACTTAATATATATATTATTAATGCTTCCGATAGTTAGCTTTTCGCAAGACAAAATAAGCGGAATTATTATGGAAGCAAACGATAAAAATGAACACATAGGATTAGCGGGAGCTAACGTATATTGGCTCGATACCACTGTTGGCACCGTAACCGATATTGACGGAAAATTTACCATTCCATATAAAAAAGAATACACTAAATTGGTAATTAGTTATGTGGGTTTTAAAACCGATACCATAACTGTAAAAGAGCCAAAAAAGGTGCATCATTGGTTACAACCAACAAAAGATTTAGATGCAGTAACCATTACGGCAAGAAAGCAAACTACGGTTAAATCGTTTTTAAAAGCCACTAATACGTTTACGGTAAGTAGCGACGAGTTGCTTAAAGCGGCATGTTGTAACCTATCTGAAAGTTTCGAGACCAATCCATCCATAGATGTTAATTTCGCCGACGCCGTTACCGGTACACGACAAATTAAAATGCTGGGTTTAACGAGTCCGTATATTTTAATTGCTACTGAGAATATACCGTCCATTCGAGGCGCATCACAAGCTTTCGGGATGAGTTTTATTCCAGGAACTTGGGTAGAAAGTATTCAAATTACCAAAGGAGCGGGTAGCGTTGTAAACGGTTTCGAGAGTATTGCTGGCCAAATAAATGCAGAACTGGTAAAACCAGCAACCGACAATAGACTTTATGTAAACGCCTATGCCAATGCCAACGGACGCTTGGAATTAAACACCCATTTTAATACCCCGGTAAACCATAAATGGAGTACAGGCCTGTACTTACACGGCAATCTGCGCGACCAAAAACACGATAAAAACAACGATACCTTTTTAGATATGCCTTTGCAAGAGCAAATTAATATAATGAATCGTTGGCAATATATTGATGCAGAAAACGGCTTTATAGGTTTTGTAAACCTAAATTATTTAAATGACGAAAAACAAACGGGACAAATCAATTTTAACCCTAAAACAGATAGAAGAACTACCAATGCTTGGGGCAGTGAAATTGATACGCGCCGTTACGAAATCTCGACAAAATTAGGTTACGTAAATCCAGAAATCCCATGGCAAACACTTGGTTTGCAAACGGCTTTTAGTAGCCATAAACAAGAATCGTATTTTGGATTGAATCAATACGATATCAAACATAACAGCTTGTATGCCAATGCTATTTACAACTCCATTATCAGCGATTCCAGACATAAAATTAAAACAGGAATTAGCTATACTTACGACCATTATGATGAAATTGTAAATACAGATGATTACGAAAGAACCGAGCAATCGGTCGGGGCGTTTTTCGAGTATAATTTTGATAATCTCGATAAGCTCAATTTAACCGCAGGGATTCGAATAGACAAGCATAATTTAATGGGCACTTTTGTTACGCCCAGATTTCATGCACGATACACACCTTGGGAAAAATCGGCGTTACGTGCCTCGTTTGGAAGAGGAAAACGAAGTGCTAATATTTTTGCCGAAAATCAAAGTATATTTTCAACCTCGCGAGCTATTAATATATTAAATACAAATGGTGCTATTTATGGTTTAGACCCAGAAATAGCTTGGAATTACGGCGTTTCTTTTTTACAAGGCTTTAATCTTTTTGAAAGAAAAGCAGATATTACTTTAGATTATTACCGTACCGATTTTATAAACCAAATTGTTGTAGATTTTGAATCTCAAAACTTTGGGACGCCAGAAGTTAATTTCTATAATTTAGAAGGCGATAGTTATGCCAACAGTTTTCAGGTTGAAATGAATTATAATATGTTCGAGCATTTCGATTTACGATTGGCCTACAAATATTACAATGTAAAAACCCAGTACCAATCTGAAAAATTAGAAAAACCGCTAACGCCAAAAAACAGGTTTTTTGCAAATGCAGCTTACGAAACCCGCCCACAGGAAAATGGCGCACAATGGAAATTTGATACCACCTTTAATTGGTTGGGTAAACAACGTTTTTCATCAACAACCGGTAATCCGGTCCAATATCAATTACCAGAATACACGCCAACCATAGCCACTTTAAATGCGCAGATAACCAAAGTGTTTTCTCCTAAATTTGAAGTATATTTAGGCGGCGAAAACATAACAAACATAAAACAAGACAATCCTATTTTAGGAGCAAACAACCCTTTTGGGTCAAATTTTGATACAACCTTTGTATATGGTCCAATTTTTGGAGCCAGTTATTATGCCGGATTACGATTTAAAATAAAATAACTTGTCATTCCTGCGAAGGCAGGAATCTTATAAATTGAAACTTAATTATCATCAAGTGGATTCCTGCTTTCGCAGGAATGACAAAAAAACAGAATTAAATAGTTTCCCGCTTTCGCGGAAATAAAAAACAAATTATATAATATGAAAAAATTAATGATTTTAGCACTCATGCTAATAGGAACAGCAACCTTTGCGCAAAACAAAAACCAAAAAGCATCCATTGAGGTAGATGGGGTTTGTATGATGTGCAAAAAACGAATAGAAAAAGCATGCCTAAGCTCAAAAGGCGTAAAGTCTGCCGTTTGGAATGTTGATACCCACGAGTTGAAATTGATTTACGATGCCCGTAAAACCGATTTAAAAACCATACAAAAAGCAATTGCTAAAGTAGGCCACGACACCAAAGAAATAAAAGCTACCGATGAGGCCTATGCTAACATACACGCATGTTGCAAGTACCGCGACGAAGCTGTTGTTGATGAGCACAAAGATTAGTGTTGTTTTTTTAATGCCCCAACAAGCTGTTTCATTCCAACCGTAGCCGTTTCGGCAAAAACAGTTAAGTGTTCTTTACTGTTAATATTGGGTTTGGGATCAATAAAATACGTTGGTGTTTTTTCGGGCACATAATGCATTAAACTTGCCGCAGGATATACTTGCATGCTAGTGCCAATAATAATTAAAATATTAGCAGTTTCGCAAATATTGATGGCTTTTGGTATCATGGGGACATCTTCACCAAACCACACGATATGTGGTCTTAGTTGGTGTCCCTTTTTACAAAAATCGCCTAAAAACAAATCGGTTTTCCAATCTTTAATATCGGTTTCATCAAAAGTACTTCTTACTTTTAAAAGTTCGCCATGTAAATGGATTACATTGGTGCTGCCAGCACGTTCGTGTAAATCGTCAACATTTTGGGTAATGATGCTTACTTTAAAATCGGTTTCCAATTCAGCCAAATCAAAATGTGCTGTGTTAGGTTTAACTTCAAATAATTGCCTACGGCGTTGGTTGTAAAAATCTAAAACCAATTCTGGGTTGGCAGCAAAACCTTCGGGTGTGGCTACTTGCATAACATCGTGCCCTTCCCATAAACCATCTGCGTCTCTAAAAGTTTTAATGCCACTTTCGGCACTCATGCCTGCTCCTGTGAGTACTACAATGTGTTTCATAATAGTAGTTTTTTTTTATTCCGCGAAAGCGTTAATCCATTCAAAGATACTAACTTTAACGCCATTGTGAATCACACTTTTTTGTTTTGCCAGCACTGAGCTTAGTTGAAATGTGGCAATCTTTAAATTTAACTACACAAAAAAAGATTAGCACGTTACTTTGTTCCTCGTAATGACATTCCGTATTTTTGAAATATGACTGATTTAAAACTTCTCGAACATTTAGAAGGCTATTTAACCGAATCGCGAAAAGCACGTTTTGATACCGTTTTGTCGCAGCGCACCAAACATTTTACGGTAGCAACCGAAGATGTGTATCAATTGCACAATACCAGTGCTGTTATTCGTAGTTGCGATGTATTTGGTGTTCAGGAAGTTAATATTGTTGAAGAGCGAAACTCGAAACGGATAGATAGGGAAATTGCTATGGGCGCACAAAAATGGGTGGATGTAAACCGCTTTCATTCGGTAAAAGATTGTTTGCAGGATTTAAAACATAATGGCTACCAAATCGTGGCAACCTCACCACATAAAAACAATGCGTTGCTCGATGATTTTGATGTAAGCAAAAAATCCTGTTTTTTCTTTGGAAGAGAAACCGAAGGCCTATCGCAAGAGGTTATAGACGAAGCAGATTGTTTTTTAAAAATTCCCATGGTTGGTTTTACCGAGAGTTTAAATATTTCGGTTTCTGCGGCAATTATTTTGCAACATGTTACCACCAAGCTAAAACAAACCCATATTAACTGGCAATTAACAGAAGAAGAAATACTTGAGAAACGTTTAGACTGGATTAAGAAAACCATTAAAAGCTACCCCGATATTGTGGGGCGGTTTTATAATGCCCAAAAAAAAACGTAAATTTATAACCATAAACCAATAAGTAAGAGTCATGTATATAGTGATTTACATTATTGTTGGGTTTCTGGCCATTATTGCTTTAGTTGCTTTGCTCGCCCCAAAAACATACGAAGTTAACAGAAGTGTTATTGTAAATAAACCAGTTTCAGAGGTGTTTAAGTATTTAAAATACTTAAAAAACCAAGACCAATGGTCGCCATGGAAAAAGAAAGATCCAAACATGAAACAGGAATTTATAGGTGTCGATGGCGAAGTGGGGTTTATCTCTAAATGGCAAGGAAACAAACTTGTGGGCACGGGCGAGCAGGAAATAATAGGCGTAGAGCAAAACAAGCAGATAAGTTCTGAGCTTCGTTTTTTCAAGCCTTGGAAATCGGTATCGAGCGCTTTTATAAAAGTAGATGGGGTTGATGCAACCCAAACCAATGTAACATGGGGTTTTACGGCAAAAAATCCGATGCCCATGAATATTTTTATGCTCTTATTTAATTTTGAAAAAACCGTAGGGAAAGATTTTGAAGCTGGTTTAGATAGTTTAAAAGACATTTTAGAATCTTAGCTTATTTTACTGCTAAGCGTATTCGAAGCATTTTGATGATATAATAAATTTTTTAATTATGAAAAAAAACATGGTAGGTTGGTTTGAAATTCCTGTTGCAGATATGGATAGAGCCAAAGCATTTTACGAAACGGT
Organism: Gelatiniphilus marinus; assembly: GCF_042684345.1. NCBI lineage: Bacteria > Pseudomonadati > Bacteroidota > Flavobacteriia > Flavobacteriales > Flavobacteriaceae > Gelatiniphilus > Gelatiniphilus marinus. Next base: position 304,524 of record NZ_JBHULK010000002.1, read on the forward strand.
TTTTAATATAGAAATTGCTATTCACGATTTTGGAGAAACATTAATGGGTTGGTTTCCATTTGAAGAAGGAAAAGAAGGTGCAGCTGGTTGTTTAATTATACAAGAATCTTATGTGCCAAGTCAAGAAGGAACACTAGTATATTTTATGAGCGACGATGTGCAAATCGAACTCGATAGAATTGAAAAAGCTGGCGGAAAAATTCATCAACCCAAAACCAAAATTTCTCCAGAATATGGTTTTATGGCTGTTTTTATTGATACGGAAGGCAATCGGGTGGCACTACATTCAAACGCATAAACGGCGTTATCTAAAATTATAATTTTACGTTAAACAGAACTTGTTTCAGTTTCGCAAAATCATATAAAATCAATGTATTGATATTTTGATATAAATTTAGAATGACGCTTAGTATTTCAGAATTTAGCATTATTAAAAGAATCACAAACGTTTACTACGCCCTCTACTTAATAGTTTATATTCTTCGTAACATTCGCTAATGGCATCTAGTATTTGCAAATCGTTTGCGGTTTGTATAAAACCTTTCGAGTAGTTGCATTGGCTTACAATTTCATCTAAATCCACACGATCTACTTTTAGTAAAACGGTAAGCATTTCCCTATCGAAACGCGATGCCAGAAGGTTTCTAATTTCATCATCTTGTTTCATTTTTTTAAGCTTGCGCAACTCGTTTGGTTTTTTTCCGAACATGCGGTATAAAAAATCGGCAGGGTTAAAAATAGATCCTAGTATCTTGGTTACCGCTGTTGGTTTTCCGGCTTCGTAACCCGTGCTTGGCAACCCGGAAATGCTGTAGCGGTAATTACGGTTAATTTCAGGTACTTGTTTAATGTCCACCTCTAAATAGCCGGTTAGTTTTAGTTGGCTTACAACTACCTCTTCTAGGGCTAGAGCTAATTCGGTGAGCTCTATTTTAGAACTTCCAAATTTCAACCAATCATTGGTTACCCTTACCTTTATGGATTTAAAACCTAAATAAGAAAAGTGTAATGTATCATTCGCTTTCGCGGAAATTTTAAACTCTCCCTTGTTGTTTGTTGTGGTACCGATAACCTGATTGAGGTTAACAATGTTTACGCTTTCCAACGGAGAATCGTCAGCAGAATTAATAACCACACCAATTACTTTGTTGGCATCTTGTGCTGTACAAAACGCTACCATTAGTAAAAAAGTAAAAAGAATCGTGTAGTTTTTCATCTGCAAATTTTTATTGTTTTCTAACGTCCTAGATGTAATTAGCCGTTAAAAATGTTGATTTGTATCAAAGAATTAATAGCTCATTTTACGGTATTAATTGGGTAACACAGATTAAGTTGTAAAAGTACTAAACAAAACGTTAACCTTAGGCCAGTACTTTTCATTTTGACTTAAAATTAACAAAAAAGTTTTGATTCCCTTAAAAACAGAAATCAAAACTTTAATTGAAAACCTTTGTAAAAGTTCCGAGGAGTATATTTTTTCCTAGCGTCTAGAACGTCTAGGTATTGAGGGGCCTGAGCCAGAATTGGAGCGTCTTGGTTTGTCTGAGCTGGAGTTTGTGTTGCTGCCGGAGCGTCTTGGCTTAGAGTAAGAATCGCCGCCGCCACGTCTTTCGCTTCTGTTGCCAGAGCCACCACGCCTGTCGCTTTTTCCGCCACCACGCTTGTCTTCGCGTCTTCCGCCACTGCGTTTGCCATCGCGTCTTCCGCCGCCACCGCGGTTTTCAGAAACTTCAACATTTACAAATCGGCCGTCGTGTTTAAAGTCTGTAAAGAATGCCAGTACTTTTTCTTTTAATTCGTTTTCTGTATTGAAAAACGAAAAGCTGTCTTTTACTTCGGCTTTAAAAATATCGTCTTTACCAAGGTCAAGCTGTTCCCTTAAAAAGTCTTTAAGCTTCATCCAGTCAAACCCATCTTTTCTGCCAACATTAATAAAGTAACGTGTCGAGTTTTTGGTTCCACCATAACTGCGTCCACCTTCACTATCAAAAGAACCTTCAGCAATATTCAGGTTTTTGGATTTGTTGTAGTAGTTGTAAAAACGTGTAAACTCTACCGAGAAGAATTTTTTAATCAATTCGTCTTTATCGGTATCTGCAAAAAGCTCATTAATGCTTGTTAAATGCTTGTCGATTTCGTGGTTTATCTCGGTATTGTGTATTTTGTTGGCCAGAGACATGAGTTGCACTTCGCATATTAGCGCACCGTCAGGAATGTCTTTTTTCTCGAATTTTTGTTTGATTATGCGCTCTATGCTTTTTATTTTACGCACTTCGCTTTTAGAAACTATTACCATAGAAACCCCGGTTTTTCCGGCACGTCCAGTTCTGCCCGAGCGGTGTGTGTAAGTTTCAATTTCGTCTGGTAGTTGGTAGTTTATAACGTGTGTAATATCGTCAACATCAATACCACGTGCAGCCACATCGGTTGCCACAAGGGTTTGTATTTGTTTGTTTCTAAACGATTTCATTACCAGATCGCGTTGGTTCTGGCTTAAATCGCCATGCAATGCGCCGGCGCTATACCCATCTTCAATTAATTTTTCGGCCACTTTTTGGGTGTCGCGTTTTGTGCGACAAAACACCACCGAGAATATATCGGGGTTTGCATCAGATAAGCGTTTTAGCGCTTGGTAGCGGTCTCTGGCATTTACCAAATAGTATTCGTGCGATACGTTGCTGGTGCTTTCATTTTTATTGCCAACGGTAATTTCTTGTGGGCTTTTCATGAATTTCTTTGCAATGGTTGCTACTTCGCGGGGCATAGTTGCAGAGAACAACCAGGTGCTTTTGTCTTCTGGGGTGTGCGATAAAATCTCGGTAATATCTTCGTAAAAGCCCATGTTTAGCATCTCATCGGCTTCATCTAAAACGGCATATTCGATTTTGCTAATATCAACCAAACGTCGGCTAATCATATCTTTCATACGACCTGGGGTTGCCACTATAATTTGTGCGCCACGTTTTACTTCGCGTGCTTGGTCTGTAATGCTCGATCCGCCGTAAATAGCCACCACATTTAGTCCTTTGCAATACTTGCCGTACTGTTTTATTTCGTTTGTAATCTGCAAACAAAGTTCGCGGGTGGGCGATAAAATTAAACCTTGTGTGGTTCGGCTATCAATATCAATTTTTTCCAGCATCGGAAAACCAAAGGCAGCCGTTTTACCGGTTCCGGTTTGGGCCAATGCCACTAAATCGGTCTCCGAGTTTAATAAAATTGGGATTGCTTTTTCTTGTACTTCACTGGGTTTTACAAAGCCTAAATCTGTTATGGCTTGCAATAGGTGGTCGTTAAGACCTAAATCTTTAAATGTGCTCATTCTTGTTTAATGTATGCGATTATGTTATGTAGTGTTACATAAAGAAGCGCATCGACATACTTAACCTTAAACCTCTAGTAACACATCCTCAGTCTGAGGAATCTTGGTGAAATACAGATTTTAAAAGCTTAAAAAGCGTATTAAAAATTAACCTCTTGCAAATTTTTTGAGGTCTCAACCTGTTAATTTCGAGCGGCAAAGATACATTTTTATTTGGCACTTAGACTTTGCTCAGTATAAAATTTACGATTAACGATTTTTCGGTTGCTGATTTGAGTTATGGAATTTAAGTTTTTGGTTTTTTAGGGATTTTAAGTTTTTGGGCGTTTTAACACGCTTTCATTACTCAATCCCTCCTGCGTCGGGGATTTCAAACATGCCGTTCAATCGTTAACGCACTTATCTGCCAAGGTTATTGTAAAAGCCAATAATAGTAACGATCTGCTAAATATTAGCTGTTAAAATTGAAGTAAACGAGAAACAGATTCTCACGCTTTTTTTCTAATGAAAAAGCTCAGAATGACGCTGTATAACAAACAAAACGTCATTGCGAGGGAGGCACGACTGTGGCAATCTGTTTAATTATAGTTCGCCTTAAAATACATGTTGTCAAGTTTTAAAAAGGATTTCAAACATGTTGTTTCTCCCGATTGTTAACTGGACGATAACGAAATTGTTAACTAACTAATAGATTTAATTGGATGTTTTATTTATTGAAGGTTCGTTTAATGGTTCGTGGATATGCGCCTGTTTCAATGGCTTATATCCGCCGTTAAACGAAGGTATCGTTTTTTTCTGACAAAGTCAAGTTTCAACCAAAAACAAAAAACGACTTTGCTTTGCGCCATGGCAAGAAAAAACTACTTCCTCAAATTCTCAATCCGTTGCAACAACGTCGGATGCGAATAATGCATAAACACATAAGCGGGGTGGGGTGTTAAATTACTCAAGCTGTTTTTAGATAACTTTTTAAGCGAGGTTATCAATGGCTCTGCCTTATAGGTGTTTTTCGCATAATCATCGGCTTGGTATTCAAATTTTCTGGAGAACACATTCATAATCAATCCCGTAATTTCAGAAATAGGCGAGTAGAGGAGCCCGAAAGCAATCAACCCGATATGAAAACTCGGAATCTCGACACCCAAAGCTTGTGATAGCAACGGATTTGAAATAAACAACGATAAAATATAAAGCGTCAATCCCGTTAATAAAACAGACGCAAATAAATTAAAAATGATGTGTTTCTTTTTGTAATGCCCAACTTCGTGCGCTAAAACGGCAACGATTTCTTCTTCGTTTAAATCGTTAATCAACGTATCGTAAAGTGTAACGCGTTTTTCGCTGCCAAACCCAGAAAAATAGGCGTTTGCTTTGGTGCTTCGTTTGGAGCCGTCAATCACGAAAATCTTATCCAATTTAAACCCAACGGTTTTTGCATACGCCGAAATTTTATCGCGTAAACTACCAGCTTCTAGTGGCGATTGTTTATTAAAAAAAGGGACAATAAGTTTGGAGTAAAACATATTCATAAACAAAGTAAAAACAGCGACCAATCCCCAAGCATACAGCCAAAAGTGTTTTCCGGTAACGTTGTAAAACCAAATAATCAACGCTAAAATACCGCCGCCAATTATGGCCATCATCAACCAACCTTTAATTTTATCTAAGAAAAATGTTTTAACGGTTGTTTTATTAAACCCGAATTTTTCCTCGATAACAAAAGTGCTGTAATATGAAAAAGGTGTCGTGATAATATCGCTGCCAATCATAATAATTCCGAAGAAAATAAGAGCGATAATAATCGGGTTTTCGCTGTATGTTCGGGCGATGTTATCAACAAATTCAAACCCATCAAAAAATAAAAAACCTAAGGTTAAAAGTAGTGAAAAGGTTGAGGTTAACAATCCGAATTTATAATTAGTGGCTTTATAATTTTGCGATTTTTTGTATTCGGCTTCATCATAAACATCTTGCAATTCTGTTGGAATAGCATCGTTAAAATGTTTGGCGTTTAAGGCATCAATAATTTTATCGATTATAAAATTGATGACTATAATGGCGATGATGATGTAAAATAAAGTTGTTGATGTCATATTAATTCTTTACTGTCATTGCGAGAAGCTTTTTCAGCGACGTGGCAATCTGTTTGTTTTTAGTTCTAATTTATAGTATTCTTGCTTTGCGACTTAGCGCCTTTGCGAGAAAAAATCATTTAAACTCCCGTTGACGTTTAGCCTCAAAAATAAGAATTCCGGCTGCAACCGAAACATTCATGGAATCGATTTCGCCTTGCATGGGGATAATAATATTTTGGGTTGAATTTTTTAACCACTCATCGCTTAACCCTGTGGCTTCGGTGCCCACAACAATGGCCGTTGGTTTACTGAAGTTTTGTGTATGATAATTAACCGAGGCTTGCAACGCCGCACAGTAAATATTAATGTTTTTGGCTTTTAAGAAATCAATAATTTCTGAAGTATTACCTGTTGCAATTTGATTGGTAAACACGCAGCCCACACTAGAGCGGATGATGTTTGGGTTGTATAAATCGGTCTTTGGGTTTGCAATGATTACCGCATCTGCATTTGCAGCATCGGCGGTTCGTAAAATGGCACCGATATTACCGGGTTTTTCGGGCGCTTCCGCCACTAAAATCAATGGGTTTTTGGTTTTGAATTCTAATTCTGTAAGCGTATGGTTTTTACTCTTTGCTACGGCTAAAACACCTTCGGTAGTATCGCGATAGGCTAGTTTTTGATAGATTTCTTTTGAAATTTCAATGCAGTTGGGTTGGGCTCCGACAGCGCTCAGCCTGACATTAGTTGTTAAACTGTTAAGTTGTTCTTTGGTAAATAAATCTGGATAAAACAAAACGGTTTCCAAGTCGTAATTGCCTTTTAAAGCCAACGAAATTTCGCGTTCACCTTCTATTAAAAACGTGCCTGTTTTTTTGCGTTCGCGCGACTTGTCTTTTAGCTGTGCAAGTTGCTTTATGTAGGTGTTTTGAGTGCTTGTAATTTGTTTTGTCATAATAATGGCAAAAGTAATTGTTTTGTAGGCATAAAAAAAGGAGCTTCAAAAGCTCCTCTTCGTTATTGATTTTTATACTTTTCAGAATAGCGTTTCCAAAGTTTGGTTTGGTGGGTTTCCAAACTAATTTGCCTGCCATCAATAAAGGCATGGGTTAACTTATTTGTTCGCATATCCAAAGCGTCGCCTTCGCTAATAAATAGGGTAGCACTTTTACCGGGTTCTAAACTTCCGTAATTCGCATCGATACCCAATATTTTAGCGGAGTTTAGGGTAATTAGCTGTAAAGCTTGGGCTTTGGTTAAACCGTGTGCCACTGTTGTACCCGCATAAAAAGGCAGGTTTCTTGAGTTCATGCGTTCCATGCGTCCGCCTGATGCTACTTGTAACCCTACTAAAATCCCACTATCTACCAATAGTTTTGCGGTTTTAAAAGGTAAATCGTAATCGTCGTCATCGCTACTTGGTGTAGCGTGTACACGTCGTAAAAGCACAGCAATGTTATGTTGCTTTAATAAATCGGCAACTTTATAAGCATCGCTACCGCCAACAATCACCATGTTTTTAACGCCATTTTCCTTTGAAAAATGGATGGCATCGGTAATGCCTTTTTCGTCGTTTACATTGATATAGAGTGTTTTAGAGCCATCAAAAATACCTTGTATGGCTTCGAAAGGTAGATTTATCTCTGGTTTATTTCCTTGGTTATAGGCCTTACTTTCTTTAAAATAATTGGCGATTTCGGTTACTTGTTCCCTATACTTTTTGTTGGGTTTAAGCCCAGGGTCTTCACCAAGCCACCAACGTCCTCTGGTAAAGCTACTAGGCCAATTCATATGAATACCCTCATCGGTTTTTATTGCAGCATCTTCCCAATTCCAAGCATCAAATTGAACCACGGATGAGCTGCCCGAAATACGACTGCCCCGTGGTGCGATTTGCCCTAAAAGCACACCGTTGGGACGCATAGATTCTACAATCTTAGATTCGGCATTATATGCAATTAAGCTTCTAATGTGTGGGTTCCAAGTGCCCATTTCGGCATCGTCGTCCGATGCTTTAACGGCATCGATTTCAACTAGGCCTAAAGTGGAATTAGGAATAATAAACCCGGGATAAACGTGTTTTCCGTTGGCGTTTATAACGGTTATGCCTGCTAAATCTTTATTAGCAACATTTAGGTCTGCAACCGTATAAAGCTTTCCGTCTTTAACAATAATAATACTCTTATCAATTACTTTGCCGTTACCAATATGAGCCGTTGCGCCAATTATGGCAAAATCTTTGGTTTGTTTTGCAGCTGGTGTTTGTTGCGCTATTGCTATTGTAACACACAACATTATAATGAGTGAAAATGATAGTTTTAAATTTTTCATTTGTGATAAATTTTTAGTGTTGGTGTTCTTCGTTATCGATTGAATCGCAGTGTAAATGTTCTTTAACTTTCTTTTTAATAGGCTGCGTTTTTAAACCTTTATTTTTGGCTTGCATCATCATATTGATAAGTGTGCTTTTTTCTTCTTTTATTTTTTTGCGTTTTTCTTTATCCTTTTCTAAATCAAAATAAACGGCACCTTCAATAATGGTTTTTTCGGCTTTGGCGTAAACGGAAAGCGGATGGTTGGACCAAAGCACCACATCGGCATCTTTACCTACTTTAATACTTCCAACTCGATCATCAATATGTAGCAGTTTTGCAGGGTTTAGCGTTACAAATTTCCATGCTTCTTCTTCGCTGATATCGCCATATTTTACAGATTTTGCGGCTTCTTGGTTTAAACGTCGAGACATTTCGGCGTCGTCGCTATTAATAGCCACCGTTACGCCTGCGTTGTGCATAATGGCAGCGTTGTACGGTATCGCATCGTTAACCTCGTACTTGTAGGCCCACCAATCGCTAAACGTTGAGCCACCAACCCCGTGTGCTTTCATTTTATCGGCCACCTTGTAGCCTTCAAGAATATGGGTAAACGTATTGATGTTAAAGTTGAATTTCTCGGCCACTTTCATAAGCATATTTATTTCGCTTTGTACATACGAGTGGCATGAGATAAAACGCTCTTTGTTTAATATTTCAGCAAGTACCTCCAGTTCAATATCTTTTCTGTACGGTTTGCCGCTTTTCTTTAAGGCTTCGTAGGCTTTAGCTCTATTAAAATAGTCAACAAAAACCTGCTCGACACCCATACGGGTTTGCGGAAAACGAACATTGGTCTGGGCACGGGTTTGTTTTACGTTTTCACCCAATGCGAATTTGATGAATTTCGGACTGTTTTCATAAATGAGATTATCTGCCGATTCGCCCCATTTTAACTTTATAATGGCCGACCGGCCCCCAATGGGATTTGCAGAACCATGTAATATTTGAATGGAGGTAACACCGCCAGCTAGGTTTCTGTAGATGCTAACATCGGTCTCGTCTATAACATCTTCAATGCTAACTTCTGCCGATGAGTTTTGTCCGCCCTCGTTAACCGATGATGTGGCAATATGCGAATGCTCATCAATAATTCCAGCGGTTAAGTGCTTGCCCGTGGCATCGATAATTTTAGCGTTTCTATCGGATAGGTTTTCGCCGATTTTTGCGATTTTCCCGTTTTTAATCAACACATCGGTGTTTTGTAAAATACCCTCTTTTTCGTTGGTCCAAACGGTAGCATTTTTAAATAGCAGGGTTTCGGCTTTTGGTAAGGTTTCAAATCCATAAGAATTATTAGGATAAGTAATCGGCAGCACCATTTCTGATGCTTTTTCTTTTTTTGATTTTTCAGTTGAAGTCGACTCCTTTTCAATGTGTTTCGCATAAAAAGGAAGCTCATTTCCGTTAGGTAAAATGGCTTTTCCGCTTAGGTTTTTGTTGGCATCGATAGTTGCGGCAATTCTAATAAATTCCTGTTTGGTAGAATCGGCTGTTGTAAAGGCAATATGAACCCAATCGTTGCTGTACTTTATTTTAGAACCACGGGTTTTTTCAGCCGATGTAATTTTAGATTTAGGCTTTTTCAATTCGCCGCTAATGTTCATTTTAAAAGGCGTTCCGGTTATTGAAAACTCATAATCACCAGTAATATCTTTGATGTTCATATTTTCAATAACGTTCTGTTTTCCTTGAACCCAATTCTCAAAGAGTTTCGTTTTCTTGTCAAAAATATCGCCAGAAGTAATTAAAAAATTGGCCTGACTTCCGTTTTTAAGTGAGCCAATCATATTGGATTTCCCTAAAAGTTGTGCCGGAATCGTAGTTAAAGCTTCCAGGGCTTTTTCTTTGGAAAGACCATATTCAATAGCTTTTAAAAGATTGGATTTAAAATCTTTGGGCGATTTTAAATCGTGAGTGGTCAACGCAAAATTAATATGGTTTTCGGCCAAAACTTTTGGGTTGGCAGGTTTTTGGTTCCAAGCGCGCATATCGCCCAACGATAATGTTGATGCTAAAAAAGGGTCTTCAACATCGTAAGCTTTTGGGAAATTAATGGGAATAATTAGCGAAGCATTTGTGGCTTTAACTTCGTTTATACGCTCGTATTCATCGCCGCCGCCCACAATTACATATTGCACGTTGTGAGCATCACCAACCTTATCGGCCCTTAAAATATTGGCACGACTTCCAGCATCGAAAATTTGAACTAAATTTTGGTTGCGGTTTAATGCTTCAAGCGATAAATCCTTGGTTTTGCTCAATCCTTTAGCATACCAATCGGCATCTAAATACATTTGGCGCAACAACGCCATCGCACCCATTAAAGAGCCTGGGTAAGACTGTCTTGAGGTTACACTTTTTCTAAAAGATAAATATTGCCCCGAGTTCGCATCTAAAACCCTAGTTTCGTTGCCATCTTTTTCATTGAGCGCTACAAGCGTTCCACTACCTCGTACTATACCATCTTGAATGTGTGTATTTACAACGCCAAAACCAGCTTTAAGTAATTCGGTAGCCGATTTAGAGTCGTATTTAAAGGCAGTAATGGCCTTGTTTTCTGGCATAACATGGTCGTTCCAATAATAGCCCGTTCTGCTGGCATTGTATTGGGCGCTTCTTCTACTGCTTGACGAGCGTTGTGGTTTTACAACTCCAAAGCTGGAATACATATCAATAAACGACGGATAGATACTTTTGCCCGAAACGTCTGTAATTACAGCGTTTTTAGGAATGTTTACAGAGGTTCCCGTGGCAACTACTTTCCCATCGCGAATAAGCAAGGTGCCTTTATTGATAACCTGTGTGGGCGTTACATAAATTTTGGCATTGGTAAATGCGGTGAAGTTGGTGTTTTTTGCCGTTACGCCATCATTTTTTGGAAAATAATCTTGCGACAATACAGACAAACTACACAACAGCGTCAGGATTAAAAACTGCTTTTTTATCATTATAATGGTTAGTTAAAAAGTTTAATTTCTAAAGATATAAATTAAGAAGATAGTTGTAGCGTATTAAGAATTTTTTAACATTGTTGCAAGGAGGCATCTTCAAAATAATTAACCAACAAGGCCACAACGTAGTTGTAACTTTCCATGCCTTTACTTTGGTTGTTGACTTTTAAAAAATTGCCGTAAAAAAGCTTAAACAATGGTTCGGTTGGGTTTTGGTGCGCTTCCCAAAACAAACGCACTTCCTCGTAATTTTTTAAAATACCAATATTTACATCGGCAACAATGGTTTCGTATAAAGCCTCATCGCGTCGGTAAATTTCATTCAAACAAAACCGCAGTCCAAAGGTGTAGCCCGAGTATTTAAAGTAAATGTCATCGTTATTTATAGTGGCCAAAAACCCAATAAAATTAGCTTCGTTTTCGGCGGCATAACCCAACTGATGTGCAATTTCGTGTGCCGTAGTTGTGGGGAATTTATAAACCGGAATCAAGGCATCCACCTGCGCTTCGTTGGTTAACGGATTCAAATAACCGCTAAAACCCATATAGGTTAAAGGGTAGCTAAACAACGATTTTTTAACACTTTTCGGGTGATATTCCAAATGCGGAAACGTTTCCTTTAAATGGTCGTAACCATTTTGGGTACGCTTAAAAATTTCAGATTTGCTATACGGAACCGCCACCCTTACCGTATCGTTATCGGTAATTTTTAAATGGTATCCGTTCGATTTTTCAATCAGCTTTTTAGTTACCAAAACCAACTGCTCGGTGGTGTAATCGTGGTTTAAATTCAAGTTTTTATGTAGTGGCAGCCGGTAATAATTCAAACCCCAAAGCGCATGGAACGCAAAGTAAAAAATCGACAAAACCGCAACCACATCCACCAACCATTGCTTGGTATCCTTTCGCAAACGCTTCCTGTTTTTATACAACCATCGCACCGCGTAAATAATGGCAAATGCGTAAATAAAATCGCCAAACGAAAACGGCAACCAACCCAAAACATACCTAAAAATTTTCGAAATAAAAGGGTACAAACCATGGCTGTAATAGGTTTCAACAAACTCCGGATTATTTGATAATAATTTGATTAAAAAATACTGCGGAATCAATAAAAGTGCAATAATCGTTTTCTTATTCTTTGGCATTTTTCAAAAGTAATAAAAATTTGTACCCAATGTTGGTTGTTTATGTGTTAAGGTTTCTTCCTGCTTTCCGCTGTATCTTTCTGCGAAGCAGTCCCGAACTTGTTTCGGGATCTCATCGGGCTTGCTTTTGCTTTGCTAAGTTATCACATTTAATAGGTCGCATAAAGGATGCCGCTGCAATCAGGAGTAGCCGCCAAAGTCTGTCTTTATTTATTATGTAAATTTCCTTTTAGGTTTTTAAAACCCGCAAGGTATTCCGGTTCACTATTCGTATCTTTGAGGCTTTAAAAACAAAAACCAATGAGCTCAGAAATAAGACAACTCGAACCACAACAACTTTGGAATAAATTCGCCGACTTAAATGCCGTACCGCGACCATCAAAAAAAGAAGAACGCGTTATCGCATTTATGAAAGATTTTGGAAAAAACCTCGGCTTGGAAACCATCGAAGACGAAGTGGGGAACGTGATTATAAAAAAACCGGCAACCGCAGGAATGGAAGACCGCGTAACCATTGTAATGCAGTCGCATTTAGATATGGTGCACCAAAAAAACAACGACACGGTTTTCGATTTTGATACCCAAGGTATCGAGATGTTTGTCGAGGGCGATTGGGTAAAAGCCAAAGGCACAACTTTGGGCGCCGATAACGGCTTGGGCGTAGCCACCATAATGGCCATTTTAGAAAGCACCGATATTCCGCATCCGGCCATTGAAGCTTTGTTTACCATTGATGAAGAAACAGGAATGACGGGTGCTATGGGATTAAAAGGCGGATTGCTTAATGGCGAAATCCTTTTAAATCTGGATACCGAAGAAGATGACGAAATAGGCGTGGGTTGCGCCGGTGGTGTAGATGTTACGGCAACCCGAACTTACAACGAAGAAGAAACACCTGAGTTTAAAATAGGTTACGAAATTAATGTAAAAGGTTTACAAGGTGGCCATTCGGGAATGCAAATCCACGAAGGTTTGGGCAATGCCAACAAACTAATGAATAGGGTTTTGTTTGATGGTTTCGAGAATTTCGGATTGCGCATTTCAGAAATCGATGGTGGTAGTTTACGCAATGCCATTCCGCGAGAAAGCAAAGCCATTGTTGCTATTGATGCCATTCACGAAGAGGCGTTTTTGTTGGAAATGAAACAACAAGCCGAAACCATAAAAAAAGAGCTTAAAACCATGGAACCCGATTTGGAAATTACCGTTTCTAAAACCGATACGCCACAGAAAATTATGGATTTGGGCGTTCAAGAAGGGTTAACCCGAGCCTTGTATGCCGCTTCAAATGGCGTTTACCGTATGAGTGCCGATATTCCCAATTTGGTGGAAACCTCAAATAACATAGCACGCGTTATTGTAAAAGACGGTAACATTAAAATAGGGTGTTTAACACGAAGCTCGGTGGAAAGTTCTAAACTGGATTTGGCAAACACCCTGCGCGCCACCTTTGAGTTAACAGGTTGCGAGGTTGAGTTTTCGGGCGATTACCCAGGTTGGACACCCAATATGGATTCTGCGATTTTAAAGGTTATGGCGAAGCTATACGAAGATTTAAACGGCGAAAAACCACACGTAGCAGCATGTCATGCCGGATTGGAATGTGGTATTCTTGGGCAAAATTACCCAGACATGGATATGATTAGTTTTGGGTCCAATATAAAAGGCGCACACTCACCCGATGAACGTGCCCAAATATCATCGGCGCAAAAATATTGGAAGTTTGTTTTGGAGATTTTGAAGCATATTCCTGTGAAATAACTTCGTGCCATTACTAAAATTAAGGGCGTTTTTCAATGCCGGCATTAGGAGGCATTTCATATTTTTGGTTTAGAAAATTAATTTGATGGGATTTCTCAATCGTTCCTCATTTCGAAATGACAACTTGAATATATATATATAATGCTTTTGGAAATTTGAAGGCGAAACCAAAGAGGTAAATGTGTTTTTGAGTTTCGTTAATGGTTTTTGTATGAAAAGCAGGGCGGTCGTTTGCGCTATTTTTACATACATTGTTGCTAATAGTGTTATCAACAATGTTGTTCAATAATCTTGTTTCAAAACTTCAGTTGGAATATGCAATTTGGCGTTCAATTTTTTAGTCATTTCCGAAGTCAGTTTGCGCTTGTTGTTCATCACTTCGCTCACTCTGCTTTTAAATCCAATCATCTCGACCAAATATTTTTGTTTTAAGCCCATTTGTTCCATTCTAAAATTAATGGCCGAAATTGGGTCTGGCATCCCAATCGGGAATTTTTCATTTTCGTAGTTATCAATTACAATTACTAGCATTTTCAATTCGTTGTCTTCTTCAGTTCCTTTTTTTTTCATCAAAAATTACTTCTAAACGTTCAAGAGCATTTTGCAAATCCACCTCGTTTCTAATCGGTTTTATTTTCATCTTAAATATCGTTTGTGTTAATTTTATCATATTCAGCGTGAGTTCCTATAAAACGTATCCACACTAGTATGCTTTGAGCGAACCGCTATTGTATTTTTTTTAAGTAAATTATAAGCCAATATCTTCTTTTTTAGCTTATTGTAGTGGTAAAGTCGTGGTAAAACAACAAAAAAAAGGTATTTAAAAAAATTAATAAAACCCTTGGTTAATAGCGGTTTTGTTAAAAATTTACCTTGTTTTTTGTGATTTTGACACAAAATTAGTTAACTGTTTGTTAATTATTAGGATTATTTTATTAGATTTGTTTCAAATCATTCTAAATATAATTGATTTGGTATTGAATTAAGCTTTTTGTTTTAAAGCCTTTTTTTAAATACTGCTTCGGTTTTAATTCAGGGTGATTTTTTCCTGTATTACCCAAAGGTTTTTTCAGGTAATAAAAAAAAATGTAAATCCGTATAAGTTATCAATATAATATAACAGCATACTGTTCCGATGGCTGTCGGGATACAATAACGAAACAGTAATGTTACATTATGTGCAATGAAAAAAAAAGTCATTACTATACCTATTTGCAAATTTTTTTAATGTAAATAATAAAAACTATTAACCCTAAAACCTTATAAAATATGAATTGAGACAACCTTGATAACTTGGGGATTTTTAAAGTTATAAACGGTTTCGTTAACTTAGGTTATACGAAACATGTAGTATGTAGCATCAAATAATTGTAAGAAAAATACAGGGAGTTTTCCCTTTTTTTTGTTGTTATGGTACTAGAGAACAAAAACACTTAAACCAAACTAAATTATGAAAAAAACAGACACTAAATTTTTGTCGCAAAACTATCTAATACGGATTGTGAAAATTTATGCCCTCTTGATTTTTGTTTCCGTAGGGAATTTAAATGCCTTAGAGGCTCACAAAAACAATGTAACCAACAATGTAGAGAACGTTAGCTTAAAAGTGGTTTTTAACGAAATAGAAACTGCTCATTTTGATGCTTTTCAGAGTGAAGTAAGCGGAACGGTAGTAGATGCGGCCGGAATGCCCCTTGCAGGTGTTACTATTATTATTAAAGACACATCTAAAGGAACACAAACCAATTTTGATGGAGAGTATAGCATAGAAGTTGCTAAAGGCGATGTTTTAGAGTTTTCCTTTTTAGGTTTTAAAACCCAGTTAATTACTGTTGGAGATTCTAATACTATAAATATAACCATGGAGGAGGACGCCAGTAAGCTAGATGAAGTGGTTATAACAGCTTTAGGTATTTCAAAACAGAAAAAATCGCTGTCCTATGCTACTCAAAATGTTAAAACAGATGATATTACACAAGCTAGGTCTTTAAATGTAGTAAACAGTTTATCGGGTAAAGTTGCCGGTATTTCTGTTACAACAGGTGGTTCTGGAGTAGGTTCTGCCTCTAAGGTGCTTTTAAGGGGAAATAGATCTATTGGCGGTAGTAGTGAGCCATTATATGTTGTTGATGGTATTGTTCTTAACGGGGATATTGCTAATATAAGTCCCGATGACATTCAAGAAATATCTGTGCTAAAAGGCGCTAATGCAGCAGCACTATACGGTAGTAGAGCAGGTAACGGTGCAATTATTATAACAACCAAATCTGGAAAAGGATCTGCAGATGGTATTACCAGTAGTCTTGGATTTACTTTTATGGCAAATACGCCCATTATCCTTACCGATTTTCAAAACCAATATGGCCAAGGATCTGCTGGGGTTTATGCTCCTGCTGCACTAACGTCTTGGGGGCCAGCATTTGATGGTAGCCAGGTTGCGCATTGGAGCAACAATCCTAATTTTGGAACCTCTACCTATGCATATTCTGCTGCGCCAGATAATGTAAAAGACTTTTTTAGAACAGGTACAAATATGGCAACAAACCTTTCTGTAAATATTAAGAAAGATAATTCCAATACGTTCTTTTCTTACACCCATACAGATGCTTCGGGTATTATTCCAAATAACGATTTAGATAGCCACAACCTAAGCGCCAGGGTTAACGCTCAGTTATCAGACAAATTAAGCCTCGATACTAAACTGAATTATATCAGACAAGATTTTTCAAACGTATTGGCAGCAGGAGAAGATTATGACAACCCACTGCGTTACTTATATATACTTCCCAGAAATATCCGTACCCAAGATATTTCTCAATATTCTTTTAAAACAGACATCGGTCAAGATAGGCAACACTACTTCGCACCTTACTTTAATGGTGGCGGAAACCCGTATTGGACGGTAAATAACATTACCCGCCCAAGGCTTACTGAAAGGGTTATCGGTATGTTTTCATTAAAATACCAGATTATTGACGGTCTGTCTATTATTGGTAGATCTGCAATAGATAGAACCAGTGATTCTGAAGAAAGAATGTGGCATAACGATACCTATACCCGTGCCGTAAATGGACGTTATCAGAAAACAAATAGCTCATCTTACGAATGGAATACAGACGCACTGCTAAACTATAATGTTGATTTGTCTGACGACTTTGCATTAGATACCAATATTGGCGCCAACCAACGTATCTTTAAAGAAGAATTTGTAAGAGGAGACGGCAGTAATTTCAAAATAGAAAATTTGTTTGCTTTATCTAACACCACTAACCCCGTGCCCACAGAATTATTTTCAGAAAAGCGAGTGCACTCTGTTTATTGGACCGGAGAATTAAGCTATAAAAACGCAATTTTCCTTAATGCTTCAGCTAGAAACGATTGGAGTTCAACATTACCTAGCAGCAATAGGTCTTATTTTTATCCGTCTTTTGGTTTAACAGCTGTTGTTAGCGATTTAATTGAGCTTCCAGATGCCCTGTCTTACTTAAAGCTTAGAGGGTCTTGGGCAGAAGTAGGCAATGATACAGAACCATATCAGCTTTTTCAGCAAGCATCAGTGGTCTCTGGATCCATTATTGATATAAATAACGCCTTGCCAAACCCAGATTTGTTGCCCGAGACTACAAGATCCACAGAATTAGGGTTCGATGTAAGACTTTTAAACGATAGGTTCAACGCTTCTTTTACCTGGTACAAAACCAATACTTTCGATCAATTGTTCAGAACACCGGTTGGACCAGCTTTCGGTGCCGAATTTATTTTTCAGAATGGGGCAGATATACAAAACACAGGTGTAGAGATTAATATTGGCGGAAGAATTATTGACGGTAATGATTTTACTTGGGATGCTAATTTTAACTTTGCGGCAAATAAAAGCAAGGTTTTGGATATCGCAGAAGGATTTGACCAATTAACCCAAAGTACCGACTTTATTCGTGCCTACAGGTTGGTTAAAGGCGAAGAATTTGGAAATGTTTACTCCAGAGGATTTGCAAGAGACGATCAAGGTCGGGTTATTGTTGATGCTTCAGGTTTACCAACTGTAACATCGGGTTTAAGTGCCAAAATAGCAAATTTTAACCCCGATTGGTTAGGTGGTTTTAGTAACACATTTAGATATAAAGATTTTTCTTTAAGTGTTTTGATAGATATTCGTCAAGGAGGAACATTAGCAACCTTTACTGAGGCTATTTTAGCTGGTAACGGATTACTTGATTATACTGCTAATGGCAGAGATGGAAGCCTTGTTTTTGGGCAAAATGTATTTGCTGGAGAAACAGCCGTTACAGCCGCTGGACAACCCAACACTACAAGGGTTTCTTCTGAAGATTTATGGAACAGATTGGGTGGTCGTAACACCCCAGTTGGAGAAGCCTTTGTTAGAGATGCATCAAACATAAGGTTAAGAGAAATGGTTTTAGGATACACGGTTCCTACTAATGTATTAGATAAAGTTAAATTTTTAACATCGGCAAGAGTATCATTGGTAGGCCGTAATTTATTTTTCTTTTCAAACAAAGCAGGAAGTATAGACCCAGAATCTGTTGCAAGTACAGAAAATACTGCTGAAGGTAGAGAAGCATTTGCTCCGCCTACAACACGTTCAATAGGATTATCTCTAAATGTTGGATTTTAATTTAAAATAAAAAAAATGAAAAATATTAAATATATACTTTCAATACTCACTGTTAGTTTATTTCTAAACAGTTGCACAGAAGATTTTGACAGCATTAACACTGATAAAAAGAACCTTTTAACAAGCGAGATTGCAACTGCAGATGTTGCCCTAATTGCCAAAGGATCTTTTTATGGCGCTACCTATGTGGGCGCTCCATCAAACCCTGGTAGAAA
The DNA here is from genome assembly GCF_042684345.1 of Gelatiniphilus marinus. Taxonomy (NCBI): domain Bacteria; kingdom Pseudomonadati; phylum Bacteroidota; class Flavobacteriia; order Flavobacteriales; family Flavobacteriaceae; genus Gelatiniphilus; species Gelatiniphilus marinus. The sequence goes on from NZ_JBHULK010000002.1 coordinate 323,007, forward strand.
TGCAGGGCCATTTCAATTAATACATTCTTTATTTCCAGATGTATATTCCAATTATTTCGCCACAACGGCAGCCAATTTTGGTTCCGATCAATTTGAGTTGGTAGGAAGATGGCTTAATGGTGGCTATAACTATAATTATTACAATGTAGCACCAGAATTAAAGTTCGCATTAGATTATAGTGCAGAAAACAATCTGGAAGTAGAAAATGCCATGATGAAAGTTTGGAAAGTTTACTTTTATCACAGAATTACCGATTTGTGGGGACCAATCCCATATTCTCAATTTGGAAAACAAGAAAGTGGTCCAATTGCTTTCGATTCGCAACAAGAAATCTACAACGATTTTTTTAAGCTTTTAGATGAATCTGTTGCCGTTTTAAAGGCCAATAGCGGTTCTTCATCGTTTTTTGGTGTTCCCAGTGCCGATGTTATATATGGCGGATCAACAGATAAATGGCTAAAAATGGCCAACTCGCTGCGCCTTCGTTTGGCTATAAGGGTTAAATATGCAGATGCCGCACTTTCTAAAAATGAAGCAGAAAAAGCAGTGTCTGATGGCGTAATAGAATCTAACTCAGATAATGCGGCAATACACAGTGATGGCCCCAATTTTATAAACCCGTATAATGTTATAACGGGATGGGGAGAATTTAGAATGAGTGCAGATATGGAAAGTATCTTAAAAGGATACCAAGATCCAAGGGCGGCTCAATATTTCTCTGAAGCTGTTACTCCAGACCCTACCGATGACCCTGCAGGAGTTACTTTTAATTTCGAGGGGATGAGAAACGGTCAAACTAAATCTCAAAAACAAGGCACGTCTTTTAATACTATTGCCTCTGATATGGCCGCACCATACACAGAGCGTGGAGCCATTGGCCCAGATATGCCTGTTATTAGAGCTGCAGAAGTTTATTTTTTACGCGCCGAAGGTGCTCTTGAAGGTTGGGCCATGGGAGGCACAGCACAAGAACTTTATGAAAGTGGTATAACAGCTTCTCATTTAGAGTACGGATTAGATGGTAACGATTTATCTGGGAATGATTATGTTAGTAGCGCTAATGTGCCTGCTGCATTAGATGCCAGTACCCCTGCCGTATCTACAGTACCAATAGCTTTTGATACTGCCGGAACTAAAGAAAGGCAGCTAGAGCAGATTATTACCCAAAAATGGATAGCCTTGTATCCCAATAGCGAAGATGCCTACGCCGATAGAAGAAGAACAGGCTACCCAACCCTTTACGATAGGTTAAATAGCCTAAACCCCAATATTGGAGTGAACGAAATTCCGCGCAGAATGCCTTGGGTTTCCAGCGAGTACGACAATAATGGAGAGGCTGTACAAAGTGCCTTAGGATTGCCAGAAATGTCTGGTGGAGATAACGGTACTACCAAAGTTTGGTGGGATAAAAAATAAGTAATAGTTAGTTGTTTAAAAAGTGCCAATGGAAATACCAAGCCATTGGCGCTTTTTTTTATGTTTCTTAAAGTAAAAACAATAAAAAGTTTATTTTTATAAAATATTTAAATTTCTGTGAACTTTAATATAATGCAACATCTAGTAATTCATGGTTCTTCTCTATTTATTTAAAGACTTAAGAATCTCATCATTCATCTTAACCTAGAGTTATGGGTTTTTAAAATAAATTTTCAGATCATTTTAAAAATAGCATTATGTCTCAAAACAGACCATCAAATAATATACTATCCCAAATAATCTTCAATTTAAAAAGAAATAAAACAATGAATTTTAATATACTTAATCTAAAAACATTAAAACCCTTGCTTATTAGTTTTGCTCTAATTTCGGTAAACAGTTGTAATGATAAAGCAGAAGATGAAAAGCTTGTAGGTTTAACCGAACCTCTGTTTTCAAGTATTCCAACCGAAACCTCTAAGTTGAATTTTAAAAACCCTGTAGCGCAAACAGAAAAAAACAACCACTTAATTAATACCAAATTTATACATGGGGCAGGTGTTGCAGTGGGCGATATTAATAACGATGGGCTGCAAGATGTGTTTTTTACCGGAAACCAGGTAAGGGACAGATTATTTATAAACAAAGGCGATTTTAAATTTGAAGATATAAGTGAAAAAGCAGGAATAACAACAGATAACAAATGGTCCACCGGAGTTACTTTTGTAGATATAGATAATGATGGAGACCAAGATATTTATGTGTGCAGAAATGTATATTTAGAAACCGAGAAAAGTGCCAATCAGCTATACATCAATAACGGAGATTTAACATTTACAGAACAGGCCAAACAGTTTGGAATTGCAGATCAAGGCTTTTCCATTCAAGCCACTTTTTTTGATTTTGATAATGATGGGCTTCTAGATTTATATCTTGTAAATCAACCACCAAGTTTGCCAAACTTAAAAGGCCAATTAAATTTAAAAAAACTATCGGACATTAAGTTTTCAGACCGCTTGTATAAAAATACCGGGGCAGGCAGGTTTTTAGATGTTACCAATCTTTCAGGCATACGTAATTTTGCCTTCGGTTTATCTGTATCTGTAGGCGATTTTGATAATGATGGGTATCAAGATTTATATATAGCAAACGATTTTGATGCGCCAGACCATATGTATATCAACCAAAAAAACGGAACCTTTAAGGATGTTATCCACCAATCCGTAAAACATATCTCTAATTTTAGTATGGGTAGCGATGTGGCCGATTACGATAACGATGGCCATTTAGATATTATGGTTTTAGACATGGTGGCAGAAAACCACAAACGCATAAAAACCAATATGAGTGGCATGGACCCCGAAAAATTCTATAACATAGTAGAAGATGGCGGCCACTACCAATACATGTTTAACACCTTACAAAGAAACAATGGCAATGGTGCCTTTAGCGAGGTAGGTCAGCTGGCAGGAGTATCGAACACAGATTGGAGCTGGACACCTTTATTTGCAGATTTTGATAACGATGGACATAAAGATTTGTTTGTAACAAATGGCGTAAAAAGCAATAACCGAAACAGCGATTTAACTGGCAAATACAAAAAACGATTGGATAGCTTAACAAAGGTAGCCAAAGAAAAAGGCTATAACACAGAGAAATTTATTAATGTAATGAAGTTTGTAGATATTGCTCCAACCGAAAAATTACCCAATTATATTTTTAAAAACAATGGCAATTTAACTTTTAGCAATAAAGGTGAAGATTGGGGCATGACCATACCAACATTGTCTAATGGTGCTGCCTATGCCGATTTTGATTTAGATGGCGATCTCGATTTGGTTATCAATAATATAGACGATAACGCATTGCTTTATAGAAATAATGCCGTAGAAAAAGGTACTGGCAATTACTTAAGGTTTAAAATAAACCCCATAAAAAACCAGATTATTTACGGCACAAAAATTACACTGTACAAAGAAAATAAAATTTGGCAGGTAAACCATATATCCAATGCCAGGGGTTATATGTCTAAAAGCGAAGATGTTGCGCATTTTGGTGTTGGCAATATTAACAGCGTAGAAAAAGCGACAATACAATGGCAAGATGGTAGCCAAACAACACTAACAGATTTGGCGGTTAACCAAGTGCATGAAATTTCTAAATCTAACTTAGACACGAATAAAGAAAATTTCAATCAAAATAAAAACCTTCCTTTTAAAGAGGTTACAGAACTTTTAGCATTAAACCATGTAAAACATATTGAAAATACTTATGATGATTACAAACATGAAATATTGTTACCACACAAAATGTCTCAATTTGGCCCCTCTATAGCTGTTGGAGATGTTAACGGCGATGGCAACCAAGATTTCTTTTTAGGTGGCGCAGCAGGGGTTTCCGGAAGATTGTTTATCCAAAACAACAAAGGAACTTTTAATGAGGTAGAACAAGGCGGTTGGACCCAAGATAAAGCAAGTGAAGACATGGGTATGGCATTAATAGATGTAGATGGCGACAAAGATTTAGACCTTTTTATAGTAAGTGGCGGCAACGAATTTAAACCTAACCATAAAGCACTTCAAGATAGACTGTACATAAATAACGGTAAAGGCAAGTTTACAAAAAGCACAAATGCTTTACCCAAATATTTAACTAGCGGCTCTTGTGTGGTGCCTAACGATTTTGATAAAGATGGCGATTTAGACTTGTTTATTGGTGGCCGCTTAGTACCAAAAAAATACCCACATCCAGCCAACAGCTATTTATTGGAAAACAGAAACGGTAAATACATAAACGTTTCCAACAAAAAAGCACCAGATTTTAGTAATTTAGGAATGGTTACATCGGCAAGTTGGTTCGATTACAATAAAGATGGATTAGATGATTTGGTAGTCGTTGGAGAATGGATGCCCGTAACTATTTTTACACAATCTGAAAACGGTACATTCGAGAAACAAATTTTAAGTGGTTTAGAAGAAACCGAAGGCTGGTATTATTCGGTTAAAACATCAGATATGGATAACGATGGCGACCCAGATATCATTGTTGGTAATTTAGGGTTAAATTATAAATATAAAGCTTCCTCTAAAGAACCTTTTGAGGTGCATAGCTACGATTTTGATAATAACGGCAGCCTCGATATTGTTTTAAGTTACTACGAGCACGGTGTGGCATTTCCGGTTAGAGGAAAAAGTTGCTCTACCCAACAAATACCGTCGTTAAGCGAGAAATTTAAAACCTACGAAGCATTTGGCGATTCTAATTTGCAGAATATTTACGGCCCATCCTTAAAAGAGGCGTTAAACTTAAAAGCCAAAACATTTGCCTCTGCATACATTGAAAATGAAGGAAACAACAGTTTTAATGTTAAACCTTTGCCTAATTTAGCTCAAGTATCTTCTGTAAATAATATTCTTGTTAACGATTATAATGCTGATGGACATAAAGATTTATTAATATCGGGTAACCTTTACGCTTCTGAAATTGAAACCCCAAGAAACGACGCCGGAATAGGATTGTTTCTAGCAGGAAATGGCAAAGGTAATTTTACACCCGAGCCCGTTACAAAAAGTGGGTTTTTTGCCCCTAATGATGCTAAAGACATGAAAGTGATTACAATAGGTGGTAAGAAAGTAGTGTTAGTAGCCAATAACAACAATTATTTACAAGCCATTCAACACAATTAAAGGGTTGTTAATAACACAATATTATCAATTTCACTTATAATGGCATTGTTAATAATTGTAAGCTCATATTTTTAATACGGATTAGTAGTTGTAAATTTGATTTTATAAAAATGTATTGTAAATGAAACTCGTTTTATCACCAGCAAAATCACTGGATTTTGAAACCAAAATACCAATTGAGCAGACCACCGAAGCTTGTTTTTTAAAACAAGCAGAACGTATTAATGGGTTGCTTAAAAAACAATCGCCCAAAAACTTATCTAAGCTCATGAAAATCTCAGATAATTTAGGGCAACTCAATTACCAGCGCAACCAAGATTGGCAATTACCCTTCACAAAAGACAATGCTCGACAAGCTATTTATGCTTTTAGTGGCGATGTGTACAGAGGTTTAGATGCTTATAACATTCCAAAAGAAAAAATAGAAAAACTACAAAACACCGTGCGCATTATTTCGGGTTTGTACGGCTTGTTAAAACCAACCGATTTAATACAACCTTATAGGCTGGAAATGGGAACAAAATTCCCAGTTGGAAAAAATAAAAACCTTTACGAGTTTTGGCGAAAAACCATAACCCAAGCTTTAAACAACGAGCTAAAAGACAACGAGCTGTTTTTAAACCTGGCAAGTAACGAGTATTTCAAGGCCATAGATGCCAAGGCTTTAAAAGTACCGGTAATTACAGCTAATTTTAAAGATTTTAAAAACGGCGAATACAAAATAATCGCATTTTATGCTAAAGCAGCTCGTGGCTTAATGGCGCGCTATATTATAGATACCAATGCCAAAACACTCGACGATTTAAAAGCGTTTAATTACGAAGGCTATAATTTTAGCGAACCTATGAGTACAGCAACCGAACTTGTTTTTATACGATAATTATTTGTCATTACAAGGAGCGAGCGGCGCGGTAATCTTTTAAATTGAAACTAACTATAAATTAAACATATTGCACATCACATGAAAAAATGTGAATCGCAATGACGGAAAAACAATCTCCATTTTGAATATTTAAAAGACTACTTTTTTTATATGCTATATTACTTAACAATTGCACTTCAAATTTTTTGTATCTATCATGTGTTTAAAAACAGAAACACCTATTATTGGATTTTCTTAATCCTTTTAGTGCCGGTTTTTGGTAGTCTTATTTACTTATTTGTTCAAGTTTATAATAGGGAAGAGGCTGATAAAATAACTGACGAAATCACACATATTATAAACCCTACGAAAAAGATAAAGGATTTGGAAAAACAACTCGAATTTTCTGAAACCTACCAAAACCGAGTAAATTTAGCCGATGCCTTTTTAGAAAACAGAGATTACAAAAACGCCATCCCACATTATTTACAAGCTATAGAAGGCAATCCTCAGAACGATTTTTATGTAATTAAACAACTCATTGAAGCCTATTTTAATATTAAAGACTACGACAACGTTGTGCTGTATGCCGAAAAAATAAAAGAACATCCTGAATTTAAAAAATCGAGATCTCAGTTTTGGTACGGTTTGGCATTAGAAAAACTTGGTAAGTTTGAAGCAGCCGAAACAAATTTAAGAGCTATTGATATACGGTTTTCATTTTATAACGAACGCTTGGTATTGGCGCAGTTTTTATTAAACCAAAAAAAAGAAGCCGAAGCCAAAGCTATTTTAAAAGAGTTACAAACCGAGTCTCAATACCTAACTAAACCCAATAAAAAATTATTTAGAGCAACCATACAAGATGTAGATAAACTATTAACCAGTTTAAGCACTAATTAATTACAGTTTGGGTTGCGCTTTATTGCCAACGTTAATTTTGGTTTCAATTGGTGGTTTCTTTTTAATTCTGGGGCGTCTTACCCCAAAAGTACCTCGGTTTATTTTACCGCGTTTCGTTTTTTTATCGCCTTTTCCCATAAATAGATGTTTTTTCATTCCCACGAAGATGGGAATCTCTTTATCTTTAACTAAAATAATATAACAATTTTAAACACAAAATACAAGTTAAATTTGTTTAAACACAAACACCCATACAAACCCTTCATTAAAAAAGATACCACTAAATTAATTGTGGGCACATTGCCTCCACCTCGGTTTTCAACAGGTGAACTTTTAGAAAAAGATGTCGATTTTTGCTACGGAAGCTATTACAATTCATTGTGGTTGTTTATTGATGAAATTCATAGTTTAAAACTGCGCTACGATAATTCCAACGAAGCTATTGAAGAACGTAAACAATTCTTAATACAACATAAATTAGGTATTTGCGATATTGTTGAAAGTGCCGAACGCGAAAAGATTGATGCTTCCGATTTAGGTATGAAAAATATTAAACTGCGCGATGTTATTGGTTATTTAAAACATTATCCAAAAATCGATACGTTGTTATTTACTGGCGGAAATAGTAAAAACGGTCCCGAATATTTTTTTAGGAAACATATAAAGGATTACAATATTAAATTAGAATTGGTAAATAATGAAGTGCCTAGAATTCATCAATTCGTCATTCCGAGCGAAGCGTGGGAATCTGTTCAATCAAAACGAACCATAAAAACCGTGTCGTTAACCTCTGGTTCGGGTGCAGCAAATATTTCAATTAGCAGACTGCCTTTGTACAAACAGCTAAAAACTAAAAACCCAAAATTCAATACTTTCGATTTTAGAGTGATGCAGTATCGTGAGTTTTTTTAAAATTTGGTTTATTCGAAAATTCTATATATATTTGATGTAAATTATTACACATAAAAATGTTAAGAACAGAACATATTCATGTTTAATGATAACTTAATATGGATGTTACTAATCTTCTCTTCTTCAATTTTTTCAAGTTTTTCCCAAGCTTACAATCCAACTCCTTATTATTTTGATGGTAATGCAACTCTATTTACAACGGCAGACTATCACCCCTTTGTAGATGATTATTCAATAGGGGTTAATTATTACGTTTCAGGGCCTCTTTCATCAATTCATTGCTATTTATATGAAAGTGGTCAAGCGGTGCCTGCCATGTCTTATTCTTATAATTTAGAACGTGAAATTAAAACAAGTACAGATACACCCTTGGTTATATATTATGACGGTGTTAGAACAGATTGCCCAAACTATATGATGCCATGTGATATTCCAAGTCATGGAGGGCTAACACCAGATTGGGCAAGTAAAGCAGATTTTTCAGCGCGTTATTGGCTTATTGTAAAAGTAACTCTAACCCTTTATGGAATACCTCAAACACGATATTATAATGTAGAAAATGTAGGTGTATCTGGGTCAAAAAATTTCTATAAAGGTTCAGAATATTAATACTAAAAAAATAAAATTTACTAAAATGAAAAATAATAGATTACTAATTATGTATTTGGGTTTGGTTGCACTAGTTATTGTTGCTTGTTCTGATGCAGTTGAAAAAAATAATGATAAAAAAAATCAAAGAGATTTTTATATTAATCATTTAAAAAAGGAATTGGCTTTAAATGGCGTAAAAAACACTAGTTATATTACAGTTGATTACGATAACATTAATTTTGAAGGTAAAACCCATAGTGAAATTATGGCGAACATAGATAAGGCGGTTCATGTTTTTAAAGAAAACTATGAAACGGATAATTTGTACAGATTGAATAGAGTCAATTTGCTTATAAAAATTATAACCGAGAATGAATTAATGGACAAAGAATCGTTTTATAAAAAACTAGTTAATGCTCCAACAGATGATGAAAAAATTACGATTTATTATAACGAGCAAAAAAAATATTTTAACGAACTTAGCAGAGCAAAAAAAGATGGAGACTATAAGCTTTCCAACAAAATAACAGATAAATATGCTTACCTCACAATATTGGCTAAAGATAGTCTAGGTAATCTAGTTTTGCAAAAAGATGATGTCCCCAGAATAAATGAAAACCTTAGTTATAGTATAAAAAAATATGATGCAAGCGTAAATAAAAAAATAGAGAAGCCAGAGATGGAAAATACAACTAGCGTAATGTATGTAAATGGTATAGAAGTGAAATAGAATATGGCTGTCTTAAAAGTTTTTTTAAGTCCTTGAGAATTGCTTGCGGTATTTGAAATTGTTCTTAATAAAAAAGAGGCTAACTTAAAAGTTAAGTTAGCCTCTTTTTTAACTTAAATCTTAAAAAAAAGCGCCAAAAATTTTATTTAGTTAATATCAAACGCAGTAATACTTTTAAGTTTTACGGTATATTCAAACCTTTGGTTGTTGTTAATATCCCAAGTTTCCATTAATAAATTTGTGTCGTCTTTATCCCAATCTATTGTGATTAATCCAAAATGATTTTCCATTACAGGGCCTTCAATTCGGTTTTTATTCGGTGTTGCATAATGCCAGGTAGAAGATAGTCCGCTAGATGTAAAATCGTAAATCGGGTAAAAATCGGTTTCTAATTTCGAAATTTCAGAGTAATGCACATCGCCCGAAATAAATACAACCCCATTGGCTTTTGTAGATTTAATTAAGTTTAACATGCGCTTTTGCTCATACGGAAAATTAGCCCAAGCTTCGTAGCCATTCCATTCAATTCCAAACTGTGTTCCCGTTCCAATTATTCTAATATCTGCTGGTTTTTGTAGTTCTTTTTCTAACCAAATCCATTGGTCTTCGCCCAGTAAAGTGGCATTTTTTGTTGTGTGTGGTGCATAGTCTTTGCCGTAAAAGCTAAATCTTTTATCATGGTCCATTTCACCATTATAAGGCAACAAGCTATCGCGAAATGTTCTTCCGTCCAATAAAATAATTTGGAGTTTGTTTTCTTCATAATCATACATATAAGAATGGTAAATACCTTTGTGCGTTCTTCTGGAAGAGGATTCCGGTTCTTCGAAAAAGTCGAGAAATATGTCTTTAGACTCTTCTTTAAAAGGATATTCTTTTCCGGCATCATTCCAGCCAAAATCATGGTCGTCCCAAGTGGCAAGTATAGTGGTGTTTTTCTTTAGATTTTGATATGTTGGTTTCGTTCCCAATAAATTATATTTAAACTTAAGCGTATCCATGTTTTTTGTATCGCCATAAATATTATCGCCTAAAAAAATAAAAAAGTCTGCATTATGGTTTACAACATTATTAAAAATGGGTAAATCGTGATTTTGATAACCACAGGAACCAAAGGCAATTTTTGTTATATGGTTTTTTGTTTTGGGTTTTTCTGTGTCTGTATTGCACGATATAAAAAACAATGCAAGCAATAACATTGTGAAAATCGCTTTGGCCATAATTAAACATTTAATTGATTACCAGACTAAGTTATCGATTTTTTATAACAACCCAAAGTAATTGGTGGCAAGCAGAAAAATAGCTGTACATTTGCACCTTAATAATAAGAAGTAACCTAAAATAGTGTTTGCTTCGGTAAACATAATATATGTCATTTAACACTTTAGGCTTATCCGAAGCCTTGCTAAAAGCCATTAGTAAAAAAGGATACACAAGCCCAAGTCCCATTCAACAAAAAGCCATTCCACCTATTTTAGAGGGTAAAGATATTTTAGCATCGGCACAAACCGGAACCGGAAAAACAGCAGGTTTTACATTACCACTTTTACAATTGCTTTCTGCGAATCCACAAGGAAAACACAGACCCATTCGTGCTTTAATATTAACACCAACGCGTGAACTGGCCGCCCAGGTATATGCCAATGTTAAAGAATACAGCGAATTTTTAAATATAAGAAGTACCGTTATTTTTGGAGGTGTAAACCAAAAACCACAAGTGGCAACCATACGTCAAGGTATTGATGTTTTGGTGGCGACTCCGGGGCGCTTAATAGACCTAGAAAACCAAGGTTTTCTGTCGTTAAAACGCATAGAAATTTTGGTTTTAGATGAAGCCGACCGCATGCTCGATATGGGTTTTTTAAGAGATATTGAACGTATTATGAAGCTGGTGCCTGCAAAACGGCAGAACCTGATGTTTTCTGCAACCTTTTCAAAGGATATTAGGAAATTGGCAAATGGTATTTTAAACCATCCGGTGCAAGTTGAAGCTACTCCAGAAAACACAACCGTAGAAGCTATTAACCAGAAAGTTTACCGTGTTGCCAAAGGCTTAAAAACTGGTTTGACTATCAAGTTGATTTCTGATGGTAATTGGAAACAAGTTTTGGTTTTTACCCGAACCAAACACGGCGCCAATAAACTTTGTAAAAAAATGGTTAGCGCAGGTATAACCGCAGCGGCCATTCATGGTAATAAAAGCCAAGGAGCAAGAACCAAAGCCTTGGCAGGTTTTAAAAGCGGAAGCATTCGTGTTTTGGTAGCCACAGATATTGCAGCCCGCGGACTGGATATTCCGTTGCTGCCGCATGTTATTAATTTTGAATTGCCAAATATTTCTGAAGATTACGTTCACCGTATTGGAAGAACGGGTAGAGCAGGGGCAAGTGGCGAAGCTATTTCTTTGGTAAGCGCAGACGAGACCACTTATTTACGCGATATTGAAAAATTGGTGGGTATAAAAATACCTGTTGAAATTGTTGAAGGTTTTGAACCCGACCCGAACGCTTCAACCGTACCCATAAAGCCTGGGCAGAATCGTTCTCAAAATTCTAGAAATAATAATAGAAATTCAAACTCTAATAAAAACAGAAGCAATTCAAAAAGGAGGCCAAACAGAAATAGTAATAGAAAATCTAACGATAGAAGGAATTAACAATGCGAACCATTCTTAAAGAAAAAATCATAGAAGTTTGTAACCGGAAAATCGAACAAAAGGGAACTAAGGTTGGTTTTTCGTTTTAGGCCTTTTTTGCTAATAAAAATAAAGCCCCACAATTGCTTATGGAAGCTGCAACCTGGTGGGTTTTAACCGAAAAGTTAGATCATTTTTGAAAAAGCCGAAAAAATTAAAAAATTAGTTTCAAAATTATAAATGGAAACACAACCCAACAACCCGTTGCACGGTATAAAATTAGAGCAAATTATAAACGATTTGGTTGCGCATTACGGTTGGGAGTATATGGGTTATAACATTAAAATTAAATGTTTTAATGATAAACCGTCTGTAAAATCCAGTTTAAAGTTTTTACGGCGCACGCCTTGGGCGCGAACCAAAGTAGAGGCTATGTATTTAAGGATGTTGAAAAATAAAAACCACTAATTTTTTTTGATATTACATTAGGGGTTTTACTGTGCTTTTTTAAATTTAGACTTCATCAAAAATTAACCCGAACACTCACATTTGGTGTAATTCCTAAAGATATGTTTTCAATGGGAATAACATTTTTATCAGCATCTAAAGTATAATAAGTGTTTATAATGTTTTTTCGGTTAAAAATGTTCCAAACCGAAAGGCCAACAATGGCCGTAGCTGTATCTGTTACATCAAGGGAATAAGTCGCCGAACAATCGGCACGAAAATAATCGTTTAAATTGTTAGCGTTTGGTAATGCATAAGCAATGGTGTTATCGTTTGGGTCATCATTTGCATAATCTGGCAACGTTGTTGGTTTTCCGGAGTGCCAATTTAAACCCAAAGCCAATTTAATGTCGTTATAAGTATAAATACCCGAAAGTGCTAATGCATGCCGGATATCGGTATTGTTAGGAAACGATATGCCGCTATTTAAATCTGGGAAAGTATAATTGTTTTTACTGTAAGAATAGCTTAACCACGTACTAAAAATAGTGTTAAATTGCTTGTTCACCAAAAAATCGATGCCTTTAATTTTATAGCTCCCAACGCTGTTTACAAACTGATATTGGTTTTGAAACCCTTGGCTGCGCGTAGTAATACCATCTACTTTTTTAAGATAACCTTCGGCGCTAACGAGTAATTTGTTTTTATTGTAATGCACACCAATTGATGTTTGCTTGCTTTTTAAAATAGGAACAGGTTGAATGTTTTTACCGTTAATCGTTATAACTTCTTTGTTGTTATTCGATAAAACCCATCGGCGGTTTTCAATACCTAAAAAATCGTTTTGCAAATCGATAATTTGAGCCGTTGTTTGGCTTTTAAGTTCGCCTAAAATTTCAAACCTAAAATAATTAAAAAAGCGTTGGCTTAAGCTTAATCGCGGTTCATTTAAAACCATGTTAAATTTTGGAAAGTAGTTTGTTCTGTTTCCAAATTTTATATTGGTTTTTGCATTGTTTGATAAAAAAGCAGCTTCGGCATAAAGCGAATGACTGCGCACAACATCTCTAATGTAGCTTCTAAAAATAGGGTTGTTAACATCTTCAAGATTACAAATGCCCACTTCGATAAACTGGTATCCTCCATTGAGTTTTAATAGACTATTGTGTTTGTAATTAATGTCTAATTTTGCCGAACCATCGATAACTTTATTTTCTTGTATTAAGCGTTGGTTGTTTATAATATCGAAATTGGTGGCATCCAAATCGTAATTAGAAACATTTACTTGTGCTGTGGTTGAAAGTTTAGAATTCCAATCTCTGGTGTACGAAAACCCCAAAGCCAAATTTTGCTGCGACAGTTTACTGTTCAAGGCTTCGTTTCTATCGTTTATATTAGCTTGTTCTTCGTAATTTAGTTTATTGTTTACGTTTAAAAATTGAAGTCGGATTTTATCTTTTTTAGTGATATCGTAAAGAAACTTTGCTGTAATATCGTAAAAATAAAAGGCCTCGTTTTTATCGATAGCATTATCATTTCGATTGAAATTGGTTAAATCGGAATCTTGAAAAACACGTTTTTTATAGAGGTCGTAAGTTGGTGTAACAATTAAATCTGTAACCGAGCGGCGGGTTGAAATTTGCAATTCGGTGTTTTGCGTTAGCGGGATTTTGGCAAAAACATCGGCATTAATCAAATTAAATCCTCCGCCAGCTTTAAACTTGTTATCAATCTTGTTGGGCATTTGCATATCGATAATACTAGAAATACCATCGCCATATTTTGCAGGCGTGCCGTTTTTTGAGACGTTTACTTGTTTTGTTGTGTATGGATTGAAAGCCGAAATCAAGCCGAAAAAATGCCCCGATTGATACATTTTTATACCATCCCAAAGCAGTAGGTTTTGGTCGTGCGTGCCCCCGCGGATATTAATGTTAGACACGGTTTCATCAATACTCAAAACCCCAGGAAGCGATTGAATGGTTTGCAAAACATCGGGTTCAATCAACCCTGGAAGTATCCCAAAAGTTTCAGGTTTTATGGTAATTATACCATCATTTAATTTGGTAATACCTGTAGTTAAATAGTTGGTTATTATAACTTCGTCGAGCCTTTGGATGTTATTTTGAAGACTTAGTGGTTTATTTATTTTAATGGCGACAAATCGGTTGTCTAACAATTCAAAATCCAGTTTCGTTTCTTTTTTCAGAACATATAAAACGTCGTCTAAACTTAAATTTTCATCTGGAATGGTTGCTTTTTTATTTTGAATGGTAGCATCAGCGTAAGAAAAACTAATGTTGTATCGGGTTTCAATAATTTTTAAAACGACAGTAAGTGAGTGCTTTTCTTTTTGAATAGTTTGAGCATTCAAATTCAAAACATTCAAAAAAAACAATAGTATAAAGATATAACCTGTACCTTTTCTACTCACGCTTTAATGTTATAGTATTGTTGGTTTTACTATGTGTTAAGTGTAAAGGTAAGGTAATAGATTCAATTGCAGTATCTAAACTATCGTGCGGAAAACCACCTGTAAATAGTTGATTGGTGTCAATATCTTTTACATCAAAAGTAACATTGTATTGTCTTTCAAATTCGGCAATAACTTCTTTAAAAGGCAAACTTTTAAATTGGCTTTCGTTATTTAACCACGAAGGTGTTGTGCGGTTTTCTTTTTCTTTAGCAATAATTTTCCCATCGATAATTAAAAAACGGTCTCCCGGTTTTAATTTTGTTTCTTGAGAATTGTGTGTAACGCCAACTAATCCTTCGTAGCAAATAACCTCAAAATAATTGTCCCGTTGTTTTACATTAAATTGAGTACCATAAACCGTAACGGTTCCTGATTTTGTAATAACATTAAATGATGAACCTTTGGCAACTTTAAAAAAAGCTTCGCCATTAAGTTCAACTTCGCGCTCGTGTTTCCAATTGTTTTTATTGAATGCTAACAACGATTTAGCATTAAGCGAAACACTTGAAGCGTCTGGTAATTTTATAGTAGTTTTTTGGGCAAATTCGGTAGTAATTGTAGTATCTAAAGTGGTAGTGTAATAGTATAAACTAAAACAAACAGCAAGTATAGCAGCAACACGCATTAATGGTTTTACCCAATGTGTTGTAGTTTGCTTTTTAGTGCTTTTAATTTTAGATAATACGTTGTCTAATTCGGCAGACGTATTAAAATCTTCAGCCTTAAAAGCTTGCAAGTTGGTATTTAACTTTACTAAATCATCGTAATCTTCAAGGTTTTTAAATGCCTCAAATTCCTGATCATTTAGGTTGTTATCTAACCATTTCGATATGAGTTCTTCTCTATTCATAAATTTGCTATTCAACTATATAACAGTTAAGTTTTATTTTTTCCTACCCTTTAATTTTATTTTTTTTGACATCAATTTTTCGAATCATTTATTATCCAATTAACAGCAGCTTTAACAACAGGGTCATCTGTGAAATCTAAAGGTATATAATGAGAGAAATTAATTTTCTCATCTGGTGGTATTCTATTAGTGAAAGCTTCTTCTTGCCTGTCAGCATAGATTGATGTTGCTAAAAAAATCATTGATCCGTCGCTTAATTCAAAATCAGTATTACCAGTAGTTAATCCAGCCGTAGGCTCTCCAAAACTTTTAGTGTTACTTTTATTATGGAAAGCAGTAACTACTATTTCTCCAGAGCTACCAGTTTCTGGACCAGTTAATATTGCAATAGGATTGGAACTATTGAAAAGTTGATAAGGAGTTCTACTAACTTGTACAATTGTTTTAGAGTTTACACCTGACTTTCCATAATTATAAAACCATGAAGCTTTTGTCTTATTATTACCAATAAAATAGCCACAAATTCCATCTCCTAGTAAGGGGCCTAAACCTGCTAGCATAGGCCAACAATTTCCGCCCGAGTTTTTTCTCAAATCTAGAACCCAACCTTTAAGATTTGTATTATCAATAGATTTAATTTTGTATTGCAAGCTATCTGCATATTTTTGAATTGCAATTGAATCTCCAGATATAAAGCTTTTTAGGTGTAAATAGCCTATGTTGTTTTTTAGTAGTTTGCCAGAAAAAGTGATTAATTCATTAGTGTCATTTGTCTTACTTGTAGATTGCCATTCATTTACTTGTTCGCTTGTAAGGAAAAAGCTGTGGTTGTCTCCTAAATTGTGGAGAATTGACTTAACTATTGGGTAACAATCTTTTAATGAATCTGAATGCTTTAATTCTGCAAAAGCAATTTTTTTGATTTCATCAAAATCAATAGAATCTCTCTTTATTGAATGTTTTTCAACAATTTGAAAAACTTCATTTATATATTTTTCATTTATTGAGATATTATTTTTTGAATTAGAACAGTTCAAAATAAAAACTAAAAACAATGCTAAGTAAAATAATTTCATTTTATTTAAACCTTTAAATTAAAAACGATTTACAACTCCTTAATATCCTCCCGCAATTTTTTCAGCGCCCCATAAATACGTTTTTCAACCGCTTTGGTCGATATATCCAAAAGCGCTGCAATTTCTTTAAAACGTTTCCCTTCAACTCTGTTCATCATAAAAGCAACCCGTTGCGCTTCGGTTAAATTAGCTAAGGCGCGTTGCAACTTTTCATTATACTCAGCTTCCTGCATTAAAAACTCAGGACTTTCGTTGGTAGACATTTTGGGTTTTGTTTGTTGGTGTTTTAATACCACTTTTTGGTGCGCCGCTTCATTCAGCATTAAATTATTTGCCGTAGTAAATAAAAAACTTTTGGCTTTATCGGGCGAGATCTTTGCACAGTTTTGCCATAATTTTATAAAAGCTTCTTGTACTTTATCTTTTGGGTTTAACAGTTCACCAAACTTATAGTATAAAAAGTTGTGTAAATCTTTGGCGTTCTTATTAAAAATAGATGAAAAAATACGCTCTTCGCAAATATTTTCATGTAATTGTTTGCTCATTGTTATTGGTAGTTGGTGCCACTAAAATAGCTTTTTTGTCCCGAAGCTTCGGGGTGGTTTTTGGTTTTTTTTTGAAATTTCTCGTTGTTGAGGGTAGGAATTTTTAAAGTTATCTTGTTTTATAATCAAAATGCTATGTTTAACCCAAATTCCAATATTATGAAAACTAAAATCAGTACATTATTACTATTGCCTTTTTTTGCTCTTTTAATGGTTACGTCTTGCCAAGAAGAAGTTGTTGACATTACCCCACCTGCCGATTCCGAAGCGCTTTCAGCAACTTCCCCTTTAACGGCTTCAATGAGCTCTGTTTCAAAAATGGACGGCTCGAAAGATAATATTATAGACAATGCCAGTTGTTTGTCAATTGAATTGCCCGTAACCGTTGTGGTTAAAGGGCTCGAAATTATTATAGATTCGGAAGAAGACTATAAAGTTATCGAGGCCATTTTTAAAGAATTTGATGACGATAACGATAGTTTGGAATTTATTTTCCCCATTACAATAATAACCGCCGAACACGACGATATTGTTATAAACAATGCCGCAGAGCTAAAAGAATTTGTTGATGAATGTAGAGGTGAAAACGAAGACGACGACGATATAGAATGTATCGATTTTAAATACCCCATTTCGTTTTCGGTGTACGATGTTAACTTCCAAGTTGTTGATGTTATAACTGTTGAAAACGACAAGCAGTTGTACAGATTCCTAAAACGTGTTAAAAACTCAGATTTTTTAGCAAGCCTTAACTTTCCCGTAACCATGGTTTTGGCCGATGGTACAGAAATAGTTGTTAATAATAACCAAGAGTTGGAAAACACTATTGATGACGCTAAAGATGCTTGTGACGAAGATGATGATAACGATTACGGCGACGACGATTTTACAAAAGAACGCTTAGACGAATATTTGCAAATTTGCCCGTGGGTTGTACACGAGTTTAAAAGAAATAATCAAGATAACACCGTAGGTTACAAAGAGTATGCCCTAAACTTTAAAGAAGACGGTGTTGTAAGAATGCGCGCTAGAAATGGCGATATTTTAACCGGTACCTGGAGTACGCGTGTAACCAAAAGAGGCGCACTTTTAAAATTGGAATTTGATACCCTTGCAGACTTTACTTTAGAATGGGTGGTTTACGATATAGAATATGGTAAAATAAAACTTTACGAAACTGGTGGTAACAGAATCATCATGAAAAAGAACTGCGATGTTGTTATCGATATTACCAAAGAGCGCATAGAAGATTACTTAAAAGAATGTTTATGGCGCGTGGCCAGACTACAAGTTGAAGGCACTACTAATAGTGAAAAAGATTACATAGGAACCCCATTAAAATTCTTTGAAAACAACCTTGTTAAAATACGTTTAAATGGTGAGTTTGTTAGCGGAGAATACGAAATAGGTGTAACCAATTCAGGTTTCTTTTTGCAAATCTTTTTAGTTGATAGACCAAATTTAAAATTAGAGTGGTCAATTACATTCTTAGAACCCGGTTTAATTAAATTGGAAAACGAGAACAATAAAATGGTGTTAAAAAAACACTGTGCAGACGACGATATTAACTACATAGACGATGTTCTAATTACGTGGGAGTGGGAAGTAGCCTTGTATAAAGAAGGCGATGAAGACAAAACAGAAAATTACTTTATGTACACCATCGATTTCTTAGATGACGGGTGGGTAAAAGTAACAGACCCCAACAACGGCATTATAGACGGTAACTGGTTAGCTTACCGAAACGACGGACTGTATTTAGGTATGCACTACGGCATAGAACCACCGTTTGAGGCATTAAACCATAGATGGAAAATTGCCAAAATAACGCAAGAAGAAGCCGGTACTAAAGCAAGAGTCGAGTTAAAAGACTTAAATGCCAACGGAGAAATAGAACGCATATTAATCCTTGAGAAAAAAGAATAATCATGTTTTTGATGAAAAGGAAACCCCGCTTTTCGGTTGGTTAGGTTAATTACTAAGTAGGTTTCCTATACAAAAGCTGTCAAATTAAATTTTGGCGGCTTTTTTTGTTTTCGGCGTTACCACAAGGGTCGCGCTTTCGGCAGTCGCTCCCTCCTGCGTCGGGGAGCTTCAACAAATGCCTCAATCGCTAACGCAAAAAAAAGCTATCTAATAAAATAATTATTTTATTAGATAGCTTTTTTTTGAAACAAATTAAGGCAATCAATACACGAAACAGTAACAAATTATAAATTAGGCTAAAACCAAATGCTATCTAAAGAAAAAACAAAATATTTCGCTATTTTTGCAACTTAAT
This sequence comes from Gelatiniphilus marinus, assembly GCF_042684345.1. NCBI lineage: Bacteria > Pseudomonadati > Bacteroidota > Flavobacteriia > Flavobacteriales > Flavobacteriaceae > Gelatiniphilus > Gelatiniphilus marinus. The sequence continues at coordinate 342,418 of NZ_JBHULK010000002.1, forward strand.
TTACGAAGCAGACTGAATACTTAAGACTGCCAACTAAAGACTTAATAACTATGTTCAATAATTTAAGCGATAAATTAGATAAAGCCTTACACGTTCTTAAAGGGCATGGAAGCATTACCGAAGTAAATGTAGCCGAAACATTAAAGGAGGTACGTCGTGCTTTACTAGATGCCGATGTTAACTTTAAAATAGCCAAACAATTTACCAACAAGGTTAAAGAAAAAGCCCTGGGCCAAAACGTATTAACCACGCTTCAACCTGGGCAACTTATGGTTAAGATTGTTAAAGACGAGCTTACCCAACTTATGGGTGGCGATGCCGAAGGGATTAACCTCTCTGGTAATCCAAGTGTTATTTTAATGTCTGGTTTACAAGGTTCTGGTAAAACCACCTTTTCTGGTAAACTGGCCAATTATCTTAAAAACAAAAAAACCAAAAAACCGCTATTGGTTGCCTGCGATGTATATCGTCCTGCAGCCATAGACCAATTGCACGTTGTTGGAGACCAAATTGGTGTTGAGGTTTTTAGCGATAGGGGAAACAACGATCCTGTTGCCATTTCTCAAGCAGGTATTGCCCATGCCAAAGCAAACGGGTTTAATGTGGTTATTATAGATACCGCTGGTCGTTTAGCTGTAGATGAGGCGATGATGACCGAAATATCTAACATCCACAAAGCCATTCAACCACAAGAAACCTTATTTGTTGTAGATTCTATGACAGGGCAAGATGCTGTAAATACAGCAAAAGCCTTTAACGATACTTTGAATTTTGATGGGGTTATTCTTACCAAATTAGATGGCGATACTCGTGGTGGAGCTGCTATTTCGATTAAATCGGTAGTCAATAAACCCATTAAGTTTATTGGTACGGGCGAGAAAATGGAAGCTATCGATGTGTTTTATCCATCGCGTATGGCAGACCGAATTCTCGGGATGGGCGATGTGGTGTCGTTAGTGGAACGCGCACAAGAGCAGTTTGATGAGGTTGAAGCCAGAAAACTGCAAAAGAAAATAGCCAAAAACCAGTTTGGGTTTGATGATTTCTTAAAGCAAATCCAGCAAATCAAGAAAATGGGAAATATGAAAGACCTTGTCGGCATGATTCCCGGAGCCGGTAAAATGATGAAAGATGTCGATATTGATGATGATGCCTTTAAAGGTGTCGAGGCCATTATTCATTCCATGACACCAAAAGAACGAAGCAATCCGTCTATAATTAATGCGAGTAGAAAAAAACGAATTGGTAAAGGTTCGGGCACATCGGTACAAGAGGTAAACCAACTCTTAAAGCAATTTAACCAAATGAGCAAAATGATGAAAATGATGCAAGGTGGCGGCGGTAAAAAAATGATGCAAATGATGAAAGGCATGCAGTAATTTAATTTTATTTAAAAGTTAAAAGTGGGCAGTTTTTAATCAATTAACAGCCAATAGCCAATAGCAACAATTATGACAATTTTAGACGGAAAAAAAACCAGCAACGACATTAAAGAAGAAATAGCAGAACATGTAAAAGCTATGGTTTCAAAAGGTGAAAGAGTACCACATCTTGCAGCTATTTTAGTAGGTTCGGATGGTGCAAGTATGACCTATGTAAATGCCAAAGTAAAAGCTTGTAAACGCGTTGGGTTTAACTCCACCCTTATCGAATTGCCCGAATACACCACCGAAGAAGATTTACTTGAAAAGATTAACGATTTAAATACCAACGATGCCATTGATGGGTTTATAGTACAATTGCCATTACCCGAACAAATTGACGAACAAAAGGTGTTAATGGCTGTAAATCCTGATAAAGATGTTGATGGGTTTCATCCAGTAAACGTAGGGAAAATGGCGTTAGATTTACCAACATTCTTGCCTGCAACACCTTACGGTATTATGGAATTGTTAGAGCGTTATCAAATAGAAACTTCTGGTAAAAATGTGGTGGTTATGGGACGAAGCCATATTGTTGGTCGCCCCATAAGTATATTAATGAGCCAAAAAAGAAAAGCTGGCGATGCAACGGTAACAGTAGTTCATAGCCGTACAAAAAACTTGCCCGAGATAACCAAAAAAGCCGATATAATTGTTGCTGCCATTGGGATTTCAGAATTTTTAACGGGCGATATGGTTAAAGAAGATGTGGTTATTATTGATGTTGGCATAACACGCGTACCAGACGCTACCAAGAAAAATGGCTACAGATTGGCAGGCGATGTGCATTTTGAAAGTGTAAGCCAAAAAGCAAGTTACATAACACCCGTTCCTGGTGGTGTTGGCCCAATGACGATTGCCATGTTACTTAAAAACACACTATTGGCAAGAGAAAGACATTAAAAACTGCTCAATATAATTTTATTAAATTGCATTATGAATTTACTTATTTATAAAGCAATTTTTTTATTTAAAAGAGTGGCTATTGGTAGTTTAGAGCATATATTGCCTATTCTTTTTTCAGTAGTATTTTGTGTTGTTTTTATAAAATATTCCAAACGAAAACTTAGTAATAAACAGCAAGAAAAAGCATTGCACATATTTGGGTGCTTGGTTTCTTTTATTGTAATCGCATTCCATTTATATTATATAAGTTTGGGTAGTTATAATGTTACTACAGATTTACCCTTGAATTTGTGCAGTTTAGTAACATTGCTGATTCCTGTTTTTACTTATTACAGAAAGTTTTGGATGTTCGAAATAGTGTTGTTTTGGGTAATTGCAGGCACTACACAAGGTATTTTAACTCCAGATATTCCTGAAGGTTTCCCAGCCTTAGATTATTTTAGATATTGGACGGTGCATTTAGGACTATTGATAGTTGTTTTTTATGCCATTTTTGTTTTTAAAATGAAACCTAGTTTTAAAAGTGTATTAAAATCGTTTTTTGCGTTGCAGCTCTACTTTATTTCTATGGTAATTATAAACTATGTTTTAGATGCCAATTATTTTTATTTGAATAAAAAGCCAGAATCTGCGTCAATATTAGATTATTTTGGCGAATGGCCCATGTATATTATAGTGGTGCAAATCATCATTATACCTTATTTTTTATTGATTTATTTGCCGTTTTATTTAGTTGAAAGAAAACGTAAAAAAATTAAAACTACTATTTAGCAAACAACTGATTCGTGTCTTTAAAAGCCTTAAACTCGAGTGCGTTTCCCGAGGGGTCGTAAAAAAACATAGTGGCTTGCTCTCCAACTAAACCTTTAAACCTAATGCAAGGCTCAATAACGAATTTAATGTTTCTTTGTTTTAAATCTTCCGCGAAAGCGTGAAAAACATCCCAATTTAATACTACTCCAAAGTGGGGCACGGGAACCGCTTTTCCGTCAACCGTATTGGTGAGCAAATCACTATCTGTTTTTGGTTTGTAATGAATAACCAATTGATGTCCAAAAAAGTTAAAGTCTATCCAATGGTCGCTGCTTCGCCCTTCTTCACAATTTAAAATATCCCGATAAAACGTTCTGCAAGTTTGTAAATTATAAACGGGAATTGCTAAATGAAAAGGAGTTGGCATATTAACATTTATTTTATAGAGATGTTAAATGTACTGTTATTTCTGGTTTTTCTGTTGTTTAATGGCGTAATAAATGGCAATTCCTATGGCAAAAATAATGGCCACGGCTATGGCTACGATGCTTCCTATATTCATAATATTTAGTTTTTAGCACATTCAATTTTCCAGGTTGGGAATATTACCGATTCGGTTTTATCAACCCATTTATAGCCTAATTTGCTAATGTGGTAAAAGGTCAGTCGGTAAAAACCATCTGTTCCGTTTGGCGCTTTTTGTGCTTTGTAATGTACTATTTTATCATTTATTTTAGGCCTTCCCAAACGGGAAATTTGAAAAAAGGTTTTTTTTGAGGGATACAGGTGCATATACCAGCGGCCGCTAGCTGCAATAAACTGCCTATTGCTACCAGAGTGCGAACCATCTGGTTTAAGCGTTTCAGTTTAACCTTAGCTCATAAAACCGAAATTTGTTATTTAGATTCCCGATTTTTCGGGAATGACTTTAATCGCTTCGTAACAAAGGAAACCCCGAGGCACAATCTTGAGGAATTTTTATTAATCTGTTTTCTTTCTTGAAACTTGCACTTTAGGGTTAAAGGTTTTCTTCGAGTCGCTTATAAGGCTTTGCAATTCGTTAAACTCGTCTTGTGTTAACTCTCTATATTTGCCAACTGGCAAATCGAGTTTAATATTCATAATCCTGATACGTTTAAGGGTTTGTACTTGGTAAGTTAGATACTCGCACATGCGGCGAATTTGCCTATTTAAACCTTGGGTTAAAATAATGCTAAAGGTATGCGAGTTTATTTTTTTTACCACACATTTGTTGGTTGTTTTACCTAAATCTTCAAGATAAATACCACCAGACATTCTATTAATAAAGGTTTGCGATATGGGTTTATCAACTGTTACAATATATTCTTTGTCGTGGTTGTTACTGGCCCTAAGAATTTTGTTTACAATATCGCCATCGTCTGTTAAAAGTATTAAGCCTTCGCTGGGTTTGTCTAGTCTGCCAATAGGGAAAATGCGTTTTGGGTAGTTAATAAAATCAATAATATTATCTTTTTCAACACGCGTATCGGTAGTGCACACAATGCCAACGGGTTTGTTAAAAGCTAAATAAACAAAGTTTTTTTGGTTGTTTTTTATTGCTTTGCCATCAACATGTACTACATCGTTGGGTGCAATTTTTGTTCCTTTTTCTGGTACTTGGCCATTAATGGTAACTCTGCCAGCTTCAATAAGTTTGTCTGCTTCTCTGCGCGAGCAATATCCAGCTTCGCTTAAAAATTTGTTTATACGTTTTAATGCTTCGCTCATGGTGTAAAAGTAAGATTATCTACTGTTTTAAAAATGTAAGTATGTGCTGGTGTACCTCGTCGCTGTTTAGTGCATGTCCGTAACCAACGGTTGGCACCAACTTACTGTTTTTTAGGTTTTCATGGATGGCTTTTGAGTCGTTAAAAGGAATGATACGGTCTTTTTTATCGTGAATTATCAAACCTTCAACTTGTATGGAAACACTATGTTTTGCTGACGAAAATGATTCTGGAGGAGCGCCAAAGCGTTTAATAACCAAATCTTCAAGCGCATTGATTACTTTAGAATTGTAGTTTAATAGATTGGTGTAGTTTTTAAAAATATCCTTAAATTCATTAGGAGCCCCAAGCAATATCATTTTCTTTAAACTTGCCAATTGGTATTTTTTTTGAAAAAAGATCGAAGCCATACCACCTACCGAGTGCCCTATAATTATTTCTGGTTGAAATTTTTTAGAGACCTCGTTTATAAACTCAGCATACAAAATGGCGTTAAAGGTGTCGCCTCCAGAGTTTCCGTGAGCTGGCGCATCTAAAGCAACAATGTTGTAGTGGTGTTTTTGTAACACCGATATAAGGTTTTTCCATCTAGCCGAATTGCTTTCCCAACCATGAGCCAGTAAAATGGTTTTTCCTTTAGCGGCCCATTGGTAGGTTGTTATTTTTAAGCCATCATGCTGCAATTCTAAAGTTTTGGCAGATTTTAAAAACGCCCTTTGGTTTGGGGTTAGCTTACCTTTTCTTGGTGTTGCAAAAAGTGCCATGGCCTTGTTTGCAGCATAGCTTTTTGAGACGTGGCTGCTTGTGTTTATTAGCTTGCCAACTATTTTTGGTAGGGCTTTTTCAATTTTCTTTTTCATGTTTTGCGTCTCTATTTTATAGATTAGCTTTTTTTAAACCACCGTTTACCCTTAAACAATAAATGGCTTTATGTGCTTTGTTTATTTACAATAGGCGTTGGTTGTTTTTACAAGACCCCGTTTATATTTTAAGCTTAAAAAGTGATTTTAAAAACCAAACTATTCGGGTTTGGTTTTTTTAATATTATTTCATTGGTTTCTTCTTAATCATCCCACCTTTTAAATCTTTAACAACGCCCATTATAACAAAGGCTTGTTCGTCTATTTTATCGATTTCGGTTTGTAATTTAGCCAATTCCAATCGGGTTACTATGGTGTAAATAATGTCTTTATCGTAACTTTCTCCATTATTGCCAAAGCCGCCTTTTCCGGCATAAATGGTACAGGCACGCCCTAGTTTTTTTGTAAGCATGAGCCTTAATTCTTCATGTTTATTGGAAATTATGGTTACGCCCACATATTCTTCAACACCATCTACAACAAAATCTACCGTTCTGGCTGCAGCTAAATAGGTTAAAATGGCGTAAAGTGCGGTTTCTAAAGATAAAAAATATGCACCAAAAGAAAATATTACGATGTTAATTAAAAATAGCACATCGCCAATGGTAAGTGATAATTTTCTTCCTAAATAAATTGCTAAAACCTCGGTACCGTCAATAACACTGCCGCCTCGCATAGACATGCCTATGCCCAAGCCTAAAAAGAAACCGCCAAAAACAGCAATAAGTAATTTGTCTTCTGTTATAATAGGATACTCTACAAAATGTGCAACAAGAGCCAGAAGCGTAATAGCGGCCACACTTTTTAAAGCAAATTTAAGGCCTATGGTTTTGGAGGCAAGAAACAGAAAGGGGAGGTTTACCACAACTAATAATATGCCAAAATTTATTGTGGTTATGTGTTCTAAAAGTAGCGACATACCCGTGGCTCCGCCATCTATAAACTTGTTTGGCAGCAAAAAGCCTTTTAGCCCAAACCCTGCGGAAAACACGCCAATTATTATAAAAATGTATTCTTTTATGGCATGCGATAATTCTACCCGCAATTCTTTAACCGTTGGTGCTATATCGCTGTTGTTTGCTGTTTTGGTTTTGTGTTTACCCTCAAGTCTTTTGCGAGCAATGTTTACTAAAAGCTTTGAGATGAAAGGGTTCATGTTTTTTTAGGATTTTAATTTTTTTATTTTGCCCGTTGGCAATTGAAACCATTGGCTCGCTCTGTTGAATTTATATTTTGCTCCAATTTAAGAAAAAATACTTCACTTTGGCATGATCTGGAATATGGGTTGCTTCAATGTTTAAATCCATATCGAAACGCAGGTTTGCAGGCAGCTCTTTTTTATCTATGGTAAAGGCAGCGTTTATGTCGTTTACAGAAACCACGATGGCATTTATTAAATTATCGATTCTGGTAATTTTATAATTGTTGGCAATGTCTTTAAAGGTGCTTAGCGTGGTTATGTTTTTATCGGTTTTATATCGGGCATCGAAAATTTGAACACTTTCGATAACCGAGGTTGAATCTAGAGCTCGTTTTGGTGTTAATGACAAAAGTTTTTTGCCACCTTTTTCAAAAATTTTTATGTCGTTCACATTACCTGTAAATTCATCGCCACTAATAAATTTTACAATAGAATCCTTACTGAAAACTTGTTCTAGATCTTTAACTTGGGTAGAGTCTGTTAATAATCCAATGTGATGTTTGCCAATTTGAAATGGGTCTTGCTCCTTTTTGCAACTGGTTAAAAACAAGGTTAAGATAATGAGGCTAAAAATGGGTTTGTTCATTTGTTTATTTTGATTTGTTTGTTATTGTTATTGTTATTGATGAAGATGACGATATGCTAACCGTTAGGTTATTTTTTAAGGACCTTGGTTAAAATACCAAAAACACTTCTTATAAAAGTAGCGCTTGTAAGTACTTTAACTACGGGATTCATTCGAGTGCTTTTTCGTCTTGTTGATGAGGCACGTTGTTTAGATTCTGCTTTTTTAAGTGCTTCTTTTTCTTGTCTCGCTTTTTCTTTGGCTTCTTCGGCTTCGGCTTGTTTTATTTTTTCGTTAAGCATTTCGTAAGCACTTTCTCTATCAATGGTTTTATTGTATTTTTTTACCAATTTAGATTCAGATAGCAAATGGCTCAATTCGCTATTGGTTAACACATCCATTCTGCTCATGGGTGCGCGCATCATGGTAGCGGCAAGTGGTGTTGGGCGTCCTTTTTCGTCTAAAGCCGAGACCAGAGCTTCGCCAATACCTAATGATGTTAGGACTTCTGTAGTATCGTAATACTCCGAATCCGGGTAGTTTTGAGCGGTTAGTTTAATGGCTTTTCTGTCTTTTGCCGTAAAGGCCCTTAAAGCATGCTGCACTTTTAAACCTAACTGACTTAAAACAGCTTCGGGAACATCGGTTGGGTTTTGGGTTACAAAATACAGCCCGACACCTTTACTGCGAATGAGTTTTACAATGCTTTCAATTTGATTTAAAAGTGCTTTTGAAGCTTCGTTGAATATTAAATGCGCCTCGTCAATAAACATAATAAGTTCTGGCCTGTCGATATCGCCTTGTTCTGGGAAGGTTGAATAAATCTCTGCCAATAAACTCAGCATGAACGTTGAAAATAGCTTAGGTCTGTCCTGTATATCGGTAAGTCTGATGATGTTAATGTAGCCTCTACCGTCATCATCAACTCGTAATAGATCGTCAACTTCAAAAGAGGTTTCGCCAAAAAACAAATCGGCACCTTGTTGTTCCAGCTCTACAACCTTGCGTAAAATAGCACCTGTTGATGCTGTTGATATTCTGCCATAAGCTTCTGTAAATTCTTTTTTACCTTCGTTGGTGGCATATTGCAATATTTTTTTAAAATCCTTTAAATCGAGAATGGGGTATTTATTATCGTCGCAATACTGAAAAATAACAGCCACCACACCAGATTGGGTTTCAGATAAATCTAAAATTCTCGAGAGTAACACAGGACCAAATTCACTTACGGTTGCCCTTAGGCGAACGCCATCTTGTTCAGAAAGGGTTAATATTTCAACGGGAAATGATTTGGCTTCAAACGGCAACCCGATTTTTTCGTGGCGTTCATCAATTTTAGGATGTCCAGGACTTGGTTGTGCCAATCCGCTTAAATCGCCTTTAATGTCCATAAGCAAAACGGGGATGCCCTTATCACTTAAATTTTCGGCTAAAACCTGTAGCGATTTTGTTTTGCCCGTACCCGTAGCTCCAGCAATTAATCCATGGCGGTTCATGGTTTTTAAAGGAATTTTTACATGTGCACCTGTAACGGTTTCGCCATTTAACATGGCAGCTCCAATAGGAATGAAATCGCCTTTAGTGGTGTTGCCTTCGGTTATGTATTTAAAAAAAGTATCCTTGTTACTCATGCTTTAAAAATTTGCATAAAAGTACAGGAAAAATGAAGAAGAAAAAAATAGGGTATTATGTAAAAAACCGAGTTATTTTATCTTTTCAATATAAATATTTGAGGTGCCAACACTCCTTAAACGTGCAGGAGCAGAATTGCCGCCTCTAATGGTTTGTACACTAATGGTTTGTCCAGCAGTTATGTTGAAAACTTCGGTGATATGTAGCGATGCTTCTGTGTTTCCGGTACTATGGTGTCTTACATAGCCTGTATTGGCAATGGCACCGGTTGGTGTACCGTTAATGGCTATTTGGGCCTCAACCGAAACTCGCGTATCATTATTTCCACCTATTGTTGGAACTCTATAAGCAATATTTGCTGTAATTCTATAACGCCCTGTGGTATTTATAGTTAGGGTGTTTCCTGCAACGCTGTATAAACTTGGGTCATCATTCCAATCTAACGCACCAAAAATTTGGATGTTGGTATAAGCTGCAGAGTTTATGTTTGCAGTTGTATTGGTGTTGCTATATTTTACAGAAGCATTATGTGAAATCTTGTTCCATTCAGGAAGAAGTGGTGTGCCAAAATTAAACTGAAACTCATTCAAATCAGTGTTATATACCACTAGTCCATTTGCAGGATTGGTTATTGCATTAATTTGAACGGTTGTAAGTCTGGGGATAAGAACGCCTTTGTCCGTAGATTCAACATCAAGAATGGATGATGTGTCTGGGTTTGTCGTGCCAATACCAACCTGTGCCGTACTGTAGTAATAACTGCCGCATAACAGCAACATTAAAAAAACTGATTTTTTCATTTTGATAGAGAGATTGAGAGAGAGTTATTTTTTGTTATAATAGCTCATTTTATCTGTACGCTTGGTAAATTACAACTATGTTTTCTGTTCGGTGGCTAACGTTTATGGTAAAACCATCACTGTTAAAACTAGTTACCGATGCCGCAGTTAGTCCTAAATTGTCGCCATTTTGGTTGGAATATCTAATGCCAATAGCTTGCGAACTTGATGCGTATCTTGAAATATCGTTAATAGAATTGCCGCTACCACCAATATATATAACCTGTTGGTCAATGCTACCGTAATTAGTGGCGTAACCTTGCATAGAACCAAAAGCGTTTTGTAAAGAGCGGTCATTGTTGCCAACACCGTTGTCGGCATTAATATTATAGCTTTCTACATTGGCATGGGCAGAGAATTTTATTGCTGTTGGCCTAAAAGGCAGACCTGTAATGGTTTGGTGCCCCGTACTGGATATTATAAATTTGCCAATATAGGTTGTAGGCCCTAAATAAGCCCCGGCATCTGTTCCAGGGTTAATTATATTGTCTGCATCAGCACTAACAGAATTAGAGATTAGCGGAACCCAATTTGGTGCATGCGTTGTGCCAGAGTTGTACTCGAACCGGTTTGTTGTAGAATTGTAAATAACCAGGCCATTTGCCGGTGTTGTAACGGCATTTCTTTGTACTGTTGTAAGCCTTGGTATTAGTACGCCTTTATCAGACGATTCAACATCGAGAATAGACGATGCATCAGGGGTTGTGGTACCTATGCCTACTTGTGCGGTACTGTAATAATAACTGCCACAAAGCAGCATTATTGAAAACGCTATTTTTTTCATTCTTTAGAGAGATTGCGGTTAGCAATTTACTTGTAAGCTAGGGATTACAAATATATTGAAGTTTATTTGAATTTCAAAATATAAAATATAAATTCGAGGAATGTGTATATTTGCTCGATGTTATAACTTGTTATGGATAAAGAAACACAATTATTAGTCGATAAGGGCGAAATGCTACCTTTAATGGAAGAGTTTTACACCATTCAAGGCGAGGGTTACCACAAAGGCACCGCGGCATATTTTATTAGAATTGGGGGCTGCGATGTGGGCTGCCATTGGTGCGATGTAAAAGAAAGTTGGAATGCCGATTTGCACCCACCAACCGAGACTAACAAGATTGTAGAAAATGCCAAAAAGTACAGCGATACTATAGTAATAACAGGTGGCGAACCCTTAACTTGGGATATGACGCTTTTAACCAATAAGCTTAAAGCTGAAGGCTTGCAAACACATATTGAAACCTCTGGTGCTTATAAATTAACCGGCACTTGGGATTGGATTTGTTTATCGCCAAAAAAAATAAAATTGCCCACCAACGAAGTTTACGAAAAAGCGCACGAACTAAAAGTGATTGTTTATAATAAAGACGATTTTCGCTTTGCGGAAGAACAAGCAGCTAAAGTAAATAAAGACTGCATTTTATATTTACAGCCCGAGTGGAGCAAACGCGATAAAGTCGTGCCCCAAATTGTTGACTATGTAATGCAAAACCCGAAATGGAAAGTGTCTTTGCAAACGCACAAATATTTGAATATTCCATAATTTCAGTATTCAGTCTTTGGTTTTCGGTCCTAAGTAATCTATAAAAAATGTTCCAACGGTATAAAACTATTGGAACATTTTATTTTGTCTAACGTCTAGCGCGACTTACTTAGTAAAAGGAACAGTTAGCCGTACAGTGCCCCAACCCAAATGCATGTTTACACCATTGTCTGCCTTATCAAAAGCAATTGAGAACGCTTCAATAGATTCTTCTGATGAATTTAAGGGAATCGACAAACGCGCTACATCATTAGCTTCGTTGTAAAAATAAGAACCCCAAACATTTACGTCTGAGCTTATTATCGCAGTACATTCTTCTTCCCCCGGGATTAAATAAAATGTATAAGTACCCGCTTTTACAGGAGTATTTCCTAATTTCATGTCGGTATAAAGTGTTAATTCTGCAGCTTCATTTGCACCCGTTCTCCAAACTTTTCCAATTGGTGCTAAAGTGGCTAAATCTCTACCTTTAAGTTGCGGTCTGCTATAAACAATCTTTATTAATTTGTTAGCGTTTTTATAATCCGTTGGAAATGCCGCAGCATCCATTGGGCTTTTATCTAATTTACTGAATTTTTGGGCATTTACACCTGTTGTTAAAAGCATAACAAAGGCAAAAGCAATGGTTGTGATAAGTGTTGATTTTTTCATAATGATTTTTGAGTTTTAAGAATAATTTAAAGATAATGAGATATTGTCTTAATATTTTTATAAAAGTCGTTTCAGAATGTTAAAGTTTACAATCTTTAAGAATAGCTTTCTAAAATTTAACATTATAGTTTCATATTTATACTAATATTCAATAATTAGTTTTAAATTAAAGCTAATTATTCACTTTGTGTTTTTATAATAAAACTATAATAGCATTTTTGTATCGTTAATTAGAATAAAAGATAAAGATTATGTGTGGAATTGTATGTGCATTCGATTTAAAACAGAAGGCTGAAGATTTAAGACCCCAAATATTAGAAATGTCTAAAACCATTCGCCATCGCGGGCCAGATTGGAGTGGTATTTATAGCAACGATAAAGCTGTTTTAGCACACGAGCGTTTAGCTATTGTAGATCCGGCCTCTGGTAAACAACCTTTATTTAGCGAAGATAAAAAGCTTGTTCTTGCCGCAAATGGCGAAATTTATAACCACCGAGAGTTACGCAAACAGTTTGATGGCAAATACAACTTCCAGACCCAAAGCGATTGCGAAGTTATTTTAGCACTTTACAAAGAAAAAGGGGTTGGTTTTATTGATGAAATGAATGGTATTTTTGGATTCGCCATTTACGATGCAGAAAAAGACGAATACTTTGTGGCAAGAGACCACATGGGTATTATTCCGCTATATATTGGTTGGAATAAAAACGGAACATTTTATGTCGCTTCAGAATTAAAAGCTTTAGAAGGTGTTTGTACTAAAATAGAATTATTTCCTCCAGGACATTATTTATCAAGTAGAGATGGCGAATTTGTAAAATGGTACAACAGAGAATGGACAGAATACGATGCGGTTAAAGAGAACGAAACCAGTATTAAAGAAGTAAAAGAAGCACTTGAGGCTGCGGTGCACAGACAATTAATGAGTGATGTGCCTTATGGTGTATTGTTATCGGGTGGATTGGATTCTTCGGTAACTTCGGCAATAGCAAAAAAATATGCAGAGAAACGTATAGAATCTGATGACACTCAAGCGGCTTGGTGGCCACAATTGCACTCGTTTTCAGTAGGATTGGAAGGCTCACCAGATTTAGCTGCGGCAAAAAAAGTAGCCGATCATATTGGTACCGTGCATCATGAAATAAAATTCACAATCCAAGAAGGTTTGGATGCTATAAAAGACGTGATTTATAACATTGAAACTTACGATATTACTACGATCCGTTCGTCAACTCCCATGTATTTAATGGCAAGGGTCATCAAATCAATGGGTATTAAAATGGTATTGTCCGGCGAAGGCGCCGATGAGATTTTTGGAGGCTATTTATACTTTCATAAAGCACCAAATGCTCAAGAATTTCACGAAGAAACCCTGCGTAAATTAAACAAGTTGCACATGTACGATTGTTTAAGAGCCAACAAAAGTTTAGCCGCTTGGGGAATAGAAGGGCGTGTACCATTTTTAGATAAAGAGTTTATTGATGTGGCCATGCGCATCAACCCAAAAGATAAAATGATTAATGGAGAGCGCATGGAAAAATGGGTGATTCGTAAAGCTTTTGAAGACATGATTCCAGAAAGCGTAGCATGGAGACAGAAAGAACAATTTAGCGATGGCGTTGGCTACAGTTGGATTGATACGTTGAAAGAATTGGTTGAAAAAGAAGTTACTGATGAGCAACTACAAAACGCTTCATTCCGCTTTCCAATTAATACACCTTTAAACAAAGAAGAGTATTATTACAGAACTATTTTTGAAGGGCATTTCCCGAGTGATGCGGCTGCATTAAGTGTTCCGCAAGAAGCAAGTGTAGCTTGTAGCACAGCAACGGCTTTAGAATGGGATGAAGCCTTTAAAAACATGAACGACCCATCGGGTAGAGCCATTGCCAATGTGCATGATGAAGCGTATTGATAAAACAAAAAATTGTAAGCTTAAAAAACGCAATAAGTTTTGATGGTTAAATTGGTATTAATCCCTGTTTTAGCATTCGTATCTATTTGTTAAAAATACGGATAGATTGAAAAGCAGATACTAATCATTTTAAGTAAATATTTTATTAAAGACTTCAAGATCTCGCTTATGCGGGATTTTGTTGTTTTTGTAAAAAAATCAGAAATAAATAATTTTTTAAAACCAAACTATTCTCGTGGCACAACCAACGGGAAGTTTTAGATTAAAGCAATTAGCAAATTAATCTATTTCAATATTTAGCAATATCGTATTCAGTTTAAAAGGCCTTTTGTAAACGCTTCTTTAATAAGCCCCGCGGTATTGCGAACACCAAATTTTTGAAGCAGGTTTTTTCTGTGGCTTTCAACGGTTTTAGTGCTTATAAACAATTTTTCTGCGATTTCGTTATTGGTTAATTCTTCCGAGATGCACTTTAAAATCTCTTGTTCCCTACGAGTCAATTGCGGGATAAACGACAATGTTTGAATTCCAAAACTTTCATTTAGTAGCTTGTCCTTTAATATTTTTGGCAAATAGGAGCTTCCGGAATATACTGTTTTTATGGCTTCTATAAGTTCGTCTTTACTGGTGTTTTTTAATAGATAACCTTTGGCGCCATTGCGCATCATGTTTTTTATAAAACTGGTGTCGTTGTAGTTGGACAATCCTATAATGGCGATTTTTGGGTATGTTTTTGTAATAAAACCACACAATTCAATACCATTGTTTTTTGGCAGGTTTATATCGAGCAATAATACATCTGGAGTTTCTGTAAGTAAATAATCAAGTAGTGCTTTTCCGTTGTTAAACGTATTGGAAACTGTTATGCCAGCACATGCTGCCAACATGGTTTCTATGCCTTTTAGCACCATAGTGTGGTCGTCTAAAATAACTACGTTAATCATCTTTTAAATTTTTGGTGTTAATATCGATGGTAAATGAGGTGCCATTGGAGTTTGTCTCTACAAACAAGTCGGCATTTAAAAATGCAATTCTGGATTCAATATTTTTTAAACCTAGGCCTTTATAGTCTTTTGAGCTGTTAAAACCAATACCATTATCTTCAACGGTAATGTGCATGTTCTCGTTATGTATATTGACCTGAACAAGTGCTTTTGTGGCTTGGGCGTGTTTTACAATATTGGTTACCAATTCTTGTATTATTCTATAAATAGCGGTTTCGGCTTCTTTGCTGAGCTTTACATACGCCCCATAATATTGAAAATTGATTTTAGTTGGATTTGAGTTCGATATTTTTGAGCAAAACTGTTGAAGTGCCTCTATAAGATTAAAGCTTTGCAACGATGGTGGCACTAAGTTTTGTGATATGTGCCGTACCTGTTCGATAACACGGTCCAGCATGTTTATGGCCTCGGTATATTCTTTTTTTTCCTTTTGAATGAATTTATCCTGGTTTACAGAAGTAAACTTGTATTTTATGGCAGATAAATCGCCGTTTATGCCATCGTGTAAATCTTGTGCGATGCGTTTGCGTTCTTTTTCTTCGCCATCAATTAAAGCCTCTAATTTATTAAGTTCTTTTTGTGCTGTTAGCGTTTCAATTCTTTTGTTTTTCAGCTTTTCCTGTTGTTTGTAAAATAGCCAAATGCCAAGGCTTAAAATTAGAAACAGCGAGCCGCCAAGTAAGGCCAAATGAAATTCGCTTTGCTTTTTAAGTATTGTGTTTTCTTTTAGGTTTAATGCTAATTGCTGTCTGGCAATTTCTTCGTCCTTAATTTTGCTTTCGTACTTAATTTGCAGATCGTTAATGCTTTTTAAGTTCTTCTGTTGGTATATGCTGTCTTTGTAAGCTGTGTATTTTTTGTAATGAAATAGTGCTTTTTTGCTGTTTTCGATTTCAGAATAAAGCTTATATAAATTAAACTGAATAGTTTGATTTATAGATTTAGACTCTGGTTTTAACAGAAGGGCTTCTTTAAGATAGTGTTCGCTTTTGCGATAGTCCTTTAGGCACAAATAAGCCTCACCAAGTTTAAAAATGGTTTCAAGCTGTTCTTTCTTAAAACCGTGTTTTAACTGAAGCTTGTTAGCTTTATCCAGGTTTTTTAAAGCATCGTGGCATTGGTTCTTTTTTAACATTAAACTCCCCATATTCACATAATTTATGGCAACGCCCCATACGTTATTTGTTTGGGTGTCTAGCTGCAGGGATTTTTTATGGTTTTTTAACGCTAAATCGTAGTTTCCTTGTAGGCTATATACGTTGGCCAAATTGCTATGGGCATTAGATAGGCTGCTAAGGTTTTTAAGTTCTTCATGGATTTTTATGGCCCTTTTGTAGCTATTTATGGCCTTGGGGTAATCTTTTAGGTTTTTTTGTAAAACGCCTATGGTGTTAGATACAAAACCGATGCTTTTTTTATCGTTCAAATCCTCATAAAATGTTAAAGCCAGATAATACTGTTCCAACCCTTTTTTGTAGTCGCCTTTATCGGAGTAAACCACGCCTTTTTGGTAGGCACTATTTGCAATGTTAAACGTGTCCTTTTGCTGGATTGCATACTGGTAATAAGCGTTTAAATACCGTAGTGCTTTTTCGTATTCGCCATTTTTTCTGTAGAGTACCCCAAACCCGTATTTGGAAATGGCAATGCCTTCTTCATCTTTAATATTGCGGCGTATGGTGTAGGAGGTGTCAAGGTACGATTTGGCCAGATTAAGGTCTATATCTAAATAAGCCCAAGCTACATCATTGTAATTTTTGGCTTTTTCGCTTAGCGTTTTTGCAGTATCTATTACTTTTAAAAGGCTGTCGATTTCGGGCGTTGTTTTTTGTGCATAGGCATATTGAAAGCTATAGATAACCAACAGGAGGCAATATGTTATGGGCAGCTTCATGTAATGCTTGTTTTTTCTAAATCGTGTCGTCTTAAAAACATCCGGTTGATTCAAATATAGCAAATGGTTGTATTGCGAGTGGTCTTTACGTTTAAACCAAAACGTTTTAGACCACCTTCGCAATAACGCTATTAATCAATCTATAAACGGGTTTATCTAAAAATAAGCTTTTTTTTCATAATTAACGTGGCACTTGTACATAGGGTTAGTTTACCACCAATTTTTTAACCACGTTTTTTTCTTCAATGTAAATATTCAATATATAGATGCCAGAGGCTAAATGGCTAATGTTAAACGTATTGTTTTCAGATGAAGGTAAAGGCATTCGCTTTCCTATTAAATTGTATATTTCAATAGAGGTAATGTCTTTTTCTAAAGATGTTTTTATGGTAATGCTGTGCGTTGCGGGATTTGGATATAGTTTTGTTTTGTTTGCAAAATCAAGCTCCGATGTGCTTAATGTTGAGCAGTCTTCACTAAAACTGGTTTGCTCATCGATACCACCGGATAAATTTGCCGTGGCATAGGTTGCATCATCCACTTCAATACACAACAGGTTTTGATTGTTGGTTGTAATGATTTCTTCAAGATTAGCGGTATTACCGATTTTTAAGTTAAGTGTTTCCAGATCGTTGTTGGAAAAGTATATTCCGGTTAGCGCGGTGTTTGCTCTTAAATCGGCATGTTTAATTTTATTGTTACTGCAGTCTAAAAGTTGAATCGCCGTAAAATCTTCAATGCCCGTAAGGTCTGTAATGTTTTGGTTTGTAACCGATAATGCTGTTATCTTGTTAATCTTTTCAGTTATCACATAGTTATCCAATGCACCGGAATCGTATTCCAAATCGATAAGGGCTTGTTCAAAATTATCATCGGGTATGTAGGTCTCATCATAACGGCAATTTTCACTAAAACTGGTATGTGGGTCAATTTGTGTCCAATTGGTTTCAGAGTAGCTTGCATCATCAACTTCTATGCAGTAAAGGTCGGGGTTGTTGAATGCATTAAAAAATTCAAGGTTAATGTTGTTTCCGTTTTTTACATCAAGGCTCGTTAATGCGTTGTTTGCGCAAAGCAACTGTGTTAATGCTGTATTCTTACTTACATCAATACTTGTTAATTGGTTATTGTAACAATCTAAAACGGTTAAAGCGGTATTTTGACTAACATCCATATTGGTCAATTGATTACTGTTACAAGAAAGCGTAGTTAAGGCTGAGAAATCTTCTATTCCGGTGAGGTCTGCAATATTATTGCCAGCAATCTGTAATGAGGTTACTGAGTTTATATTTTCCGTAAACACATAATCGTTTAATGGGCCAGAGTCGAAACCTAGATCGATAAGGGCTTGTTCAAAATTATCATCTGGGACATAGGTTAGGGTGCTGCAATCTTCACTAAAAACGGTCTGTGAATCAATATTGATCCAGTTGGCGGACGAGTAAGCTGCATCATCAACCTCTACACAAAAAAGATCCGGGTTATTGTTAGCGTGAAAGTTATTTAAGTTTGTGTTGTTGCCATTTTTTACATTAAGGTTGGTTAATGAGTTGTTGCGGCAGTTCAAAGTATATAGTGCAGTGTTTTGGGTTACATCTAAACTTTCCAATTGGTTATAACTGCAGTTTAGGTTGCCCAAAGCTGTGTTTTGGCTTACATCTAAGCTTTCTAGTTGGTTATTGCCGCAAAGTAGAACGCGCAAAGCTGTGTTTTGGCTTAGGTTTAAACTCGTTAATTGATTGTCTTGACAGCGAAGAGAGGTTAAAGCCACAAAATCTTCAATACCCGTGAGATCTGATATATTTCTACTTAAAATACTTAAAGATGTAACAGAGTTAATGTTCGAGGTAAGTACATAATCGTCCAACGGCCCAGAATCGTAACCCATATCGATAAGGGCCTGTTCAAAATTATCGTCTGGCACAAAGGTTACTGCATTGCAATCTCCACTAAAAAAGGTGTGGGAATCTATATCTGTCCAATTGTTTGAAGCATAAGCTGGATTGTCTACCTCGATACAGTAAAGGTCTGGGTTGTTAGTGGCGTTAAACAATAAGAAATTGGTGTTGTTGCCGTTTTCTACATTAAGGCTGGTTAATTGGTTGTTATCGCATTTTAAATTGCGTAATGTTATATTTTGACTAACATCTAAACTTTCCAATTGATTGCCTTCACAATATAAAGAATTTAAGCCTGTGTTTGCATTTAAAGATAAACTTCTGATTTGATTGTTTGAGCATTGAAGTGCTCCCAAAAACACGTTTTGGCTCAAATCTATATTGGTTATATCATTATTAGCGAAGGTCAAGGATTCTAAAGCTGTATTTTCACTTACGTCAAGACTTGTAAGTAGATTATTGTTGCAATTGAGAACGGTTAAGGCTTCAAAATCTTCAATACCCGTAAGATCCAAGATATTTTTATTGGAAACATCTAAATTGCTTATGGAATTAATCTCACCTGTAAAAACCCAACCATTAATTGGTACTTCATCATATCCTAAATCAATTAAGGCCTGTTCGAAACGACTGTCGGGGATTGAGGTTAATTGTGCAAAAATAGGGGTGCAGTTTAAGCAGATAATGGAAAATATTAGTATAATGGTTTTCATCTTATTATGATTTATTAGTTTGATTTTGATTGAACTTGAATAGAAGCTATTAGTCAACAATCAGTTTTTTGATAATGGTTTGTTCTTCAATCCTAATGTTCAGCAAATACATGCCTGAAGGCAAATGGCTGATGTTTAATGTGTTGTTTTCAAATGAAGTTAAAGGCATCCGTTTTCCCAACAGGTTATATATTTCAATAACCGTTATGCCTTTTCCCATGGGCGTTTTAATGGTAATATTGTTGGTCGCAGGATTTGGGTACAATTGGAGGGCGTTTGCTATTTCAAAATCTGTTGTGCTTAATGTTGCGCAGTCATCGCTAAATACGGTTTGGGCGTCGATATTAGTCCAATTGGCATCGCTAAAAGCAGCGTTATCTACAGAAATACAGTTGAGATTGGGATTGTTGGTAGCGTTAAAAAACGGATTGCTTATTGCTGTGTTGTTGCCGTTTCTAAGGTCTAAATCTGTGAGCAGATTGGTGTTGCAGTTAACATTTATTAGTCCAGTATTATTTGAAAGATCCAGGTTTGTAATCTGATTATTTTGGCAGGTTAGTGCTTCTAAATCTAAATTATTGGAAAGGTCTAGGCTTGTAAGTTGGTTGTAAAAACAGCCCAATGTTTTTAACGATGTAAGGTTGGAAACATTTAAGCTGGTCAATTGATTGAATCCACATATCAAACTTTCCAAAGCCACAAAATCCTCAATGCCAGTTAAATCTGTAATGCCTAGGTTCTGGATGTTTAAAGACGTTACAGCATTAATAGAGGCAGTTGGTACATAATCGTTTAATGGCGCCGTATCGTAACCCAGGTTTATCAGCGCTTGTTCAAAATTATCGTCAGGAATATACGTTTGTGGTGCGTTGCAATCTGGACTAAAATTGGTCTGTGCATCAATATTGGTCCAATTAGCTTCAGAATACGCTACATCATCAACAGAAATACAGGTGAGGTTTGGATTTGAAGTGGCGTTAAAATCAATTATTACCGTATTATTTCCGTTTCTAACATCCAAATTAGAGAGGTTGTTGTTTTGGCATCGTAAAGTTGTTAGTGCATTGCTGTTCGATACATCAATGGCCGTAATTTGATTGTTGTTGCAGAATAATTTTTCTAGTGTTGTGTTGTTGGTTAGATTCAACACGGACAAGCCGTTGTTTGCGCACCTTAAATCTTTTAAAAGGGTATTGTTCGATACATCCAAAGCAGAAATACTTGGGTTGCTGGTTACCCTTAACTCCTCTAAAGCTGTATTTTTTGATAGATTAAGGTTTGATAAATCGTTGCTATCACAATATAAAACCTTCAAATTAGAGTTACTGTTTAAGTCAAGACTTGTAATGCTATTTGAGTTGCAGTTAAGTTCCTCAAGCAGTAAGTTCTTGCTAACATCTAAAGCGGTAAGGTTGTTTGATGCGCAAATAAGTGTCTTTAGGTTGGTAAGCGTGCTTAGGTTTAAAGTCGCAGATCTTATGCTGTTAATGCTGCAGTTTAATGTTTCAAGAGCTGTAAAATCTGCAATACCGGTAAGGTTGCTTATATTCTTAGCAGAAATATCCAAAGAGGTAATGCCATTAATATTAAAAGTAGGCACTTCGTCGTCCAACGGGCCAGCATCATAGCCTAAATCTATAAGTGCTTGCTCAAAATTATCGTCGGGTACAAAGGTTGTAACATTGCAGTCAAAGAAAAACGCTGTTTGAGAATCAATAGAGAACCAAGTGGTATTGGAATAGCTTTCATCATCCACAGATATACAATTTAAATCAGGGTTGTTTGTGGCGTTAAATTCGTTGTTGGCCATTTCGGTATTATTGCCATTTCTTAAATCTAAACTGGTTAATTGATTATTTTGGCAAAAAATACTGTTTAAGGATGTGTTTGCCGAAAGATCTAAACCTGTAAGGTTGTTGCTGCTGCAATCCATATCGATAAGTTTGGTGTTATTGTTTAAGCTTAGTGTGGTAAGTTGATTGTCTGATAAGCCTACCGTTTCTAAGTTAGGGTTTGTTGTAATGTTTATGGCGCTAATACGATTGTTGTTTGCTAATAGGTAACTTAAATTTGTGCAACCATTGATAAATAAACTGGTAAGCTGATTGTTGCTGCAGTTTAGGTCGGTTAAATAGGTGTAATTGATAAAATTTAGAGACGTTAAATTGTTGCCGTTGCAATTTAATATTTGAAGATTATTATTTGTAGTTAATCTAGTGAGTGAATTATTATTGCAACTCAGGACTTCCAGGGCTGTATTTGCTGAAACATCTAAACTTGTTAAAGCGTTTGCCGTACAAAAAAGGGTTTCCAGCAAGGTGTTTTGGCTCAGATCTAAACTCGTAAGTGCATTGGCATTGCAGTTTAAAGAGGTTAAAGCCGTAAAATCCTCAATTCCTGTAAGGTCCGCAATGCCTTTGTTGAATACGCTTAAGGTCGTAACCACCGAAATATTGCCAGTAAAAACCCAACCGTTAATTGGAGCGGTATCATAACCTAAATCAATTAGTGCCTGTTCGAAATTGGGGTCGGGTATTGTGGTTAGTTGGGCAAAACTATTGGTGTTGCTTAAACAAAAAAGAAAAAATAGTAGTGTAATTTTTTTCATGGTATTGGGTTTTAAAATTTCAGTAAATAGCTATGGTGCTAAATTCAAAATTTGTAAAACACAATGCATCAGTAAGAATATGGGTTTTTAAATATCAGGGAAAACCCTAGTTTTTACATATAAAATCTTTGGTTTTTTTTTCAGAAAAGAATTTAGGGTTTTAACAAATAAATCCGAATTAAATCTCATTATCATAACACTTCATCATTAATTCTGCTGTTAATTTCTAAAGTTCTATAATTATTCTTTAGGTGTTTTTTTGAGTTATGGAAGGAGATTTGTAAAAATTTGAACCGTAAAATGCTTCAATAGTTTCTTGACTCTTATTTAAAGTTTTTTTTGATGGATAGAAACTAATGTTATATTTATTACAAACATTGAATAATTTTAAATAGGTTTTTGCTATTTTTTTATTAAATTTAACCATCTCCAAGTCTTTAATTAATAGCATTAAAAAAGACTTATGATTAAAAAAACACCTTCAACTAGTACATTATTTTTAGTATTTCTACTTTTCTGTTTCCTTAATGCTTCTGCTCAAAACCATTCCAAAAAAACTATTGATAGTCTTTCGCAGGAACTTAATCTTGAGAAAAACCAAGATAAAAAGTTAGAAATCCTTAACGATCTCGTTGATCTCGCTTTTCAATCCGATTTGAATTTAGCTAAACGATATGCTAGAAAGGGTGTCCAATTGGCCGAACAAAGCCAGCATAAAATCTGGCAACCTAAATTTTACGAAATGCAAGGCAGAATGCACGCCAACCTCTTGGAACTAGATTCGGCATCCATCAACTTTGATAAAGCTTTAAAAGGTTATACAGAAATAGATGACAAAAAAGGGCAGGCCACCACCTATTTTAAAATAGGCTGGGTACATAAACGGCAAGGCAATATTGAAGCAGCCTTAAAGGTAGATTTAAAAGCCCTAAAACTCATGGAGTCCATAGATGATAAATTAGGAATTGCTGGTGCCTACAATCGAATTTCGGAAGATCTAACTAAACAAGGCCGACTTGAAGAAGCCTACGAATATGCACTAAAAACCATTACCCTGTGTAAAAAACAAAACTTTAACGAAGAACTAGCTTATGCCTACACCGCTGCTGGAGATACCCAAATAGCTATGGGAAATAGTGAAGCTTCTTTTGGATATTTTGATGAAGCTCTAAATTTGGCAAAATCACTTAATTTTTCCATTTTCGATATTATAAATTTCTCAAATAATCGAGCAAATGCTTTAAAACGTATGGGGAAATACGATGAAGCTAAAGCGGCATACGAAACGGCATTATCTACAGCACAAGATGTAAATTATGGCAATGCCATATATGTAATTACGGCCAATTTAGGCGAAATTAATTTGCTTTTAGGCAATTATGAAGCCGCCTTAAAATATCAGTTGCAAACAGTAGCCACACAAGAATCTCAAGGCGATGTGTCCAATTTAACAGAAAACTACCATCATTTAAGCACTATTTATGAGAAATTAGAGAATTATCCGTTGGCCTTAGAGTTTCAAAAAAAAGCGCTGGTTATGCGCGACAGTACGGCAAAAATAGAAAGCGACAAAACCATGTCTGCTTTAATGACGCAGTTTGAAACCGAAAAAAAAGATCAGACCATTAATGCCCAAAACACCCAAATAGCACAACAACGGAAAACACAAATGCTTTATATTGCCATTGCAACTATTTTTGCTTTGGGCTTATTGGGCATGTTTTTTAGTTTTAAAAATATTAGAAAAAAACGTGAGGCTTTACAAACTTTAAATGAAGCACTCGATGCCAAAAACAGACAGAATGAATTGTTGTTAAAAGAAATTCACCATCGGGTAAAAAATAATTTAGAAATGGTAAAGGGGTTAATAGCCTTACAGTCTGCTCATTTGGAAGATTCGGCAACTAAAGATGCCATGATTGCGAGTCAGAATCGAGTGCAATCCATGGGGATTATTCACCAAAAACTCTATCAAGGTACTAATTTAGGGGCTATAGAAATGAAAGACTACTTCCTAAATTTAGGCGATGGTATTTTAGATTCTTTTAATGCAGAAAATAGGGTGCAAATAGAATGTATCATGGAGCAATTGGAATTGGATGTAGATACAGCTGTTCCCATAGGTTTAATAGTTAACGAGTTGTTAACCAATGCTATAAAGTATGCGTTTCCAAACACAGAAAACGGTATAATATCCATTCAATTAGAGCAACAATCAAATAGCACGCTTCACTTAAAAGTAACCGACAATGGTGTGGGGAAAGTTTTAGGCGGCGTACCAAAAGGCACTGGTTTTGGGTCCCAACTCATTCAGCTATTAACCCAGCAGCTAAATGGCACTATGCAAGAAAATAACGAAAAAGGCACATCGGTTTCATTTCAATTTAAATACCAAAAAGCAGCCTAATGGAGCAACCTGTAAAAATATTAATTGTAGAGGACGAGATGGTTATTGCTGCCAATATTTCATTGCAGCTTACCAATCTTGGTTATGAGGTTACTGGCATTATTCCTCGAGGCGAAGAAGCACTTCTGCATGTAAAACAAAATCAACCAAACATTGTTTTAATGGATATACAGTTAAAAGGCAGGCTTGATGGTGTGGAGACCGTTAAAATGATGCAGCAGGATTTCGATATTCCAATTATATATTTAACGGCAAATGCCGATGACGACAACTTCAACCGTGCCAAAGCAACGCATCCTTATGCTTTTATTTCTAAACCCTTTAAAAAATTAGATTTAAAACGTGCTATAGAGTTAACTATAAATCAGTTTAAAGCTAAAGAAAACAATGGCGATCCGTCTCAAGATATACCTATTTCGCCATTTATTTTGAGCGATTGCATTTTTGTTCGCCATCATGAAAAAATGGTTAAAGTGGATATTAAAGACATACTTTATATTGAAGCAGAGCGTAATTATTGCCGAATTCACTCTAAAGACAAAGAATACCTTTTGGTAATGACGTTAAAGGACATGGATGAAAAATTGCCAAACAAACATTTTATACGTGTGCATCGCTCTTTTATTATAAACCTTTCGCAAATTGACGAAGTTGCCACAAGCCATATTGTTATTGCCAAAAAAGCTATTCCGTTAAGTAAGACTTTAAAAGAAGAATTGCTTAATAGACTGCAAACTATTTAGCAATACGTTTCCTGTTTTTTTATTTATTAGCCTTCGATAAGTAAAACGATTGCTTCGGACAGAATATGTGCTGTTTCGTCCTAAACTGGTTTGTTTTGATGTTGATTATCAGTTATTTAGTTGAAGAATCAATAGTGATTCTTAATTAATTAACCATTTTAACGCTATTAATCATGAAAACCATTAAAACCACCATTTTGTTAGCCGTTCTCTTAATGCTAACACCAATCCTCTCGAATGCACAAAACCAATCGTTTTGGGTTCATGAAGACCAAGTAAAACCATCAAAACAGGCCGAATACGAAAAAGTAACCAAAGACTTTGTAGAGGCTTGTAAAAAACACGAACTAAAAGATGCAAATTGGGCAGCAGCTCGAGTAGATAACGGCACTTATATAAGTATTGTACCCATTGAAAATATGGCCGATTTTGATAAAAACCCACTTGCACCTTTAATGGAGAAAATGGGAGAAGAAAATTTCAGGGCTATTTTTAAACGATTTGATGCCTGTTACGATAAACATGGCGACTATATGGTCCATTTAATAGAAGACCTCTCGTATATGCCAAATGGTTTAATGTCTAATACGCCTGGGAAAGATTACCGCAAATGGCATTACCTTTATGTAACGCCCAGTAATGCGCAAGCACTTCACACAAAAATAAAAGAAATAAAAGCCCTTTATGAGAAAAAAGGTTCTAAGGAATATTTTAGAATGTACCGTAGTGGATTTGGCACCATGGGCGACTATTATCTGGCTTCTGTTTCTGCAAAAGACGAGCAGTCTTACGCAAAAACATCAGACGAAAACGATACGCTTTTAGGTGCAGAGGGTAAAAAATTGTTTTCAGAAATGTTTATCCTTCTCGATAAATACGAGGTAAAAACCGGTAGAATGAGACCAGACCTAGCTTATACAGCAAAACAATAACCAACCAAACCAAAACCTACTGGGGCATTTGTTTCGGTAGGTTTTAAAAAAAATAAAGTTTAATAAATCCCACACCATGGTTGTCGTAATCAAGTCCATAAAAATAAATATATCATGAAAAAAGTTGGCATCATTGGTGGTTCAGGATTTATAGGAAGCCACATTACCAAAATATTTTTAGAACACGGCTTCGAGGTTAAGGCTTCAACAACAGATATTTCTAACGAGAATAAATATAAGCACTTAATGTATTTAAAAAATGCTGAAAACTTACATATCTGCGAGTTAGATGTAACGCACAAACAGCAATTAAGTGAGTTTGTTTCAGATTGCGATATTTTAGTGCATAGTGGCACACCGTTTCAGCTTGACTTTAAAGATGCAAAAACCGAATTGATTGATCCCACCATTAAAGGAACCGAAAATTTCTTAGAGGTAGTTAAGGGGGTTTCAACGGTTAAAAAAGTGGTTGTAATAGCATCGGTTGCGGCATTTAACACCAATTTTCCTTTGCCCCCAAGCGGAAGAAATCAAGCCGATACTTTTAATGAAACCGATACGCCTTTTATGAGTGCAGACAGCCATCCGTATGCCCAGGCAAAATTTATGGCAAACCAAACAGTAAATAATTTTATTGCTAAACATACTCAACTCGATTTCGAAATTACCAGTGTTTCGCCAGTTGCCGTTTTTGGTAAATCGTTGTCGCAAAGAGCAGATTCAACATCAACGGGCTTGCAGTATGTAATAAAAAACAACCTAGTGCCCAATGCCTTCATACAAATGCTTTATGATATTGATGCAGAAATGGCTATTGTTAACGTAAAAGATGTTGGGTATAGTGTTTATAAGGCTGCGACAATTTCCGGATTACACGGTAAAAACTATTTGCTTAGTAGTGAAAGTTACCCCATTTCAGATGTGGGATTAATGCTGAATAATAAAGCATCAAAAAATTCACCTAAAGTCATTTATCAAAATCAAAAGGCAGTACAAGGCTTGGGTGTAACTTTTCAATCAGTAAAACGAACATTACAAGATTATAACTCTTAATTAGTTACCATGAAAAACGAATTAACCAAATGGACAAAAGCAGAGCTCAAAATTTATATTCTGATGCTTTGCGCCAAAATAGACAATGACGAATCTGAAGAAGAAATGGCTTTGATCAAGTCTAAAACAGATCAAGAAACCTTTAATAAGTTGTATAACGAATTTTCTTGTGATGAAGAAGATAGGTGTTTTGAGAAAATTGAAGATGCCATTAACCATCACGAATACTCACCAAAAGAGCTTCAGGAATTAAAACAGGAAATTTTAGAAATCTTTCATTCA
This sequence comes from Gelatiniphilus marinus, assembly GCF_042684345.1. Lineage (NCBI taxonomy): Bacteria > Pseudomonadati > Bacteroidota > Flavobacteriia > Flavobacteriales > Flavobacteriaceae > Gelatiniphilus > Gelatiniphilus marinus. The sequence goes on from NZ_JBHULK010000002.1 coordinate 369,990, forward strand.
GATAAAAAATTCCTAAATAAAGAGCGCTATTTAGAAAAAGTATTTGACAACATTTTATATTAAAAATGATGGAAACCAAAACAATACAACCTTTAGCACAAAACATACAAATGTTCTGAATAAGAAAGGAAACAGAATTATAACTAACCCGTCTGCTTAAGCAGGCATAAATTTAAAACAATATGAAAAAAATAATTTTAATGCTCGTCTTAATGGGCTCAACTATCGCCTTTGCCCAAAAAAAGAACGGAACGGTTTATATAGAACATCCAGCTATAGATGTTGTTGAAACTTACACCAAGGCTTTTGTAAGTGGCGATACCACAAAAATAGCCAGTTTATTAACCAATGATTTTAAAGCTTACAACGGGCTTTCTACCAATCCAAACGCTAAGGGAACAGAAAAAGCAGCCTTTATTAAAGGGGCTTACCGTTGGTTTAACGAGTTGGATTATTTTTCTATAGCCGATTTCCCTGGTGCTTATCCAGATGCTATCCAATATAAAAAAGACAATAAAGACGATGTGGTATGGGTGCAAACCTGGGATATGCTTAAAGGTGTTCATAAAACCACAGGTGTAAAATTTTCATCGCCCATGCATCGGCTTTTTGTGGTGAACAAAGACAACAAAATCCAAACAATTATCAACTATTTTAACCAAAGTATTTTTACCGAATTCAGACAAAGTTTTTCAGACAGAACCAACGGTACCATTTATAATCACCACGATAATATAAATACCATTCGAAAAGCTTTTTATGCCTTCGAAAATTTAGATGTGGACAAATGCATGAGCTACTTTAGCGACGATGCTACATTTTACGATATTAATGATGAATTTGGAGTGGTAAAAAACAAAGCAGAAGCCAAAGCAAGCTGGCAACAATTCTTAAACGATTTTGAAATAAAAAATATGGAGATGGTAGGTTACCCCGATTATCTGGAATACGAGTTGGACAATGGGCGCGAGGTGTTGTCGTGGTGGAATTATCATTTGGTGCGTAAATCGGACAAAAAAGAAATGCAATTGCCTTTACACGCCAGCAGTAGTTTTGATGCCGATGGCAAAATAACCTCCCACATACTCTACTATAGCCAGTCCTTGTTAAATGCTAAATAAAGCTTTGTAATGACTTAATGTAAATTTAATTTAAAACGGCGTAAACAGTTTTTCAAAAAGGATGTATTGTTTCAGCATAAAACAACAAAAAGATGAACATTTAAAACATACTAAAAAAACAGAGATTAATAAATAAGAATATGGTAATGATGAAAACAAAACTTGTATTACTAGGAATTCTTTTAATCACTACAATTTCAGTTTTAAGTTGTAATGAAAAAGTAAAAGAAGTTACACAAGAAGAAAATATTGAGGCCATTGCACATTTTAAAAGCGAAACACCAGAATATTTCCTATTACGGCCAGAAGTAGAAAAAGCCTATGGCTATTCGCATGCGGTAAAAATCGGGAATTCCATTAAAATATCGGGAGCTGTAAGTATGGACGATGAAGGCAACCCAACCGCCATTGGCGATTTGGAACAACAAATGAAAAACTGTTACGCCGATTTAGAAAAAATCTTAAAACATTACCATCTTAAAACATTACCGCTGCACGTTTAACGATGTGGTTAAGGAAGATATTTTTACTACAGATATGCCAAAGTTTTTAGAAGCGGCTGCCTATAGAACTAAAATTTACACCGAACAATTCCCAACAGGTTCTTGGCTTGGCGTAAAAGAATTGGCAATTCCAGAATTTATGATAGAAATTGAACTGGAAGTGCATAAAGCTAATTAATAAATCAACTAAAAAAAATCATGAAAAATAACAAAAACATCCAAATTATTGATAAGATTTATAAAGCATTCGCAGCAGGCGATATACCTACGGTTCTCGGCAATGTGGCCTCCCCCAACATTGAATGGAACGAAGCCGAAGGAAATAGATAAGCAGATGGCAATCCATATCGAGGTCCAGACGCTATTTTAAACGGTGTATTTGCACGTCTTGGAGCCGACCACTAGTATTTTAATTTAGCAGATATCGAACTGCACGATATCAGCAACAATAAAGAGTTGGCTACTTTAAGATATGATGCAAAAAATAAAGCAACAGGCAAAGCCTATAACGCCCAAGCGGCTCATTTATGGGCATTTAATAATGGAAAAGTTATCGCTTTTCAGCAGTATGTGGATACCAAGAAATTGGCTGATGCAGAGCAAAAATAATAGGGTTTAAGAAAATAAAATTTGTAAAAATGAAAGCGCTAAAATTGATTAAAAGAATTAGTTAAAAGTAAGATTTTACGATGTAAACATAAGCTAAAAACAACTAAAGCATTTTTTCAAATAAGAGTTATGGCTTTATTAAACCGCATTAAACATCATAATCATAATAGATGTAGCCTAAAATGCAAATCTAAAGGCCGGCAAGCAGGAAACCGACAAGAGTAGGCTCTAATAAATAAATTCAAAAATTATGAAACAAACCATTGTAACCAGACACAGAGTAGGCAATTTTAACACTTGGTTAAACGGTCTTCAAGACAGACTTGATGCATTCGCACCTGCTATATCCAGCCCTTAAAACCTTTCAGGATACCGACGATCCAAATTCCATAGTATTGATAATGGAAGTTACCGATATGGAAAAATTTAGATCCATTTTAAATAATCCATCACTAAAAGTTAAAAAAGATAAGCACACGGTGTTAGAACCTATAACCGTATCCATGCCGGTTAGCTTTTAAACACAGGCTTTTGTGGTAAAACCAACCCAATATTAATTCGTTTAATCGAAAAAAAAATCCTCGAGGCTCTGTCTTGGGGTTTCCAATATCCATAAGCGTTTAGAGTTGTTTTCCAGATCCTTAATAACTATCGGGACTACCTCCAAGATAGTCCATTTCAAGAAATTTTTATTAAAAGCATTAGGGTTTATCTTCAAAAAAACTAAATTGCGCATAGTGCCAAAGGCAGCCATTATATTAGGCGTAAAAAACACCCTTAAACACGTTTTTGTATATTTTTGGGTTTTAACTCTATATTTAAAATCACCCAAATCAATTTTAATGCACTTTTTAGCTGTTTTAAGGCGTTTTTAGCTTAATTAACAAATTGTTGATAATTATTGCATAAACCCGTTAAAAAGCTTTTAACAGAGTTTATAATTTTGTATCTTTGTTTGTATTCAAGAGGATGCTTTAAAGAGTGTCCTTTTTTGTGAAAAAAATTCAGAACTAGATTTTAAAAAACATAAAATGAGCGAAAACAAAGAAGAATTCAACAAACATAATTATTCGGCAGATAGTATTCAGGCCTTAGAAGGTATGGAGCATGTGCGTATGCGCCCATCTATGTATATCGGCGATGTAGGTATTCGAGGCTTGCACCACTTGGTTTACGAGGTTGTTGACAACTCCATTGATGAAGCTTTGGCAGGCCATTGTAACAATATTACCGTTATTATTAATGAAGATAACTCGATAACTACCGAAGACGACGGTCGTGGAATTCCTGTAGATTTGCATAAAAAAGAAGGCGTATCTGCACTCGAAGTGGTTATGACCAAGATTGGCGCCGGTGGTAAGTTCGACAAGGATTCGTACAAGGTTTCCGGAGGTTTGCACGGGGTTGGAGTTAGCTGTGTTAATGCGCTGTCCCAATCTCTAAAAGCAACGGTTTACCGTGGCGGAAAAATTTACGAGCAAGAATACGAGCGAGGTAAGCCCCTGTACCCCGTTAAGCAAGTGGGCGAAACCGATAAGAGAGGAACCACAGTAACCTTTAAGCCCGATTCTACAATTTTTACCCAAACCTTAGAATATAGCTACGATACCTTGGCCAGTAGATTACGCGAATTAGCGTATCTTAACAAAGGTATAACCATGCACCTAATTGATAAAAGAAACAAAAAAGAAGATGGCGAATTTGAAGGCGAAACTTTTCATTCTAAAGAAGGGCTTAAAGAATTTATAAAATACCTAGATGCCACTCGCGAACCTTTAATGAAAGACGTTATTGCTTTTGAAGGTGAAAAAAACGGAGTGCCAGTCGAGGTGGCCATGGTTTACAATACATCTTATGCAGAGAATTTACACTCTTACGTAAACAACATTAATACACACGAGGGCGGAACGCACTTATCGGGTTTCAGACGCGGCTTAACCCACACCCTTAAAAAATTCGCCGATGGCTCTGGCATGTTAGATAAACTAAAGTTCGATATTGCCGGAGACGATTTCCGCGAGGGCTTAACAGCCATAATTTCGGTAAAAGTACAAGAGCCTCAATTTGAGGGCCAAACAAAAACCAAATTAGGCAACAGAGAAGTATCTGCGTCGGTAAGTCAAGCCGTTTCAGAGATGTTAACCGATTATTTAGAAGAGCATCCAGACGATGCCAAAACCATTGTGCAAAAAGTAATTCTTGCAGCCCAAGCACGTCATGCCGCGCAAAAAGCACGCGAAATGGTACAACGTAAAACCGTAATGAGCATTGGTGGTTTACCCGGAAAACTAAGCGATTGCTCCGAGCAGGACCCTGCAAAATGCGAAGTGTTCTTAGTAGAGGGAGATTCGGCAGGCGGAACCGCAAAACAAGGCCGAGATAGAGCATTTCAAGCCATCCTTCCGCTACGCGGAAAAATACTTAACGTTGAAAAAGCCATGCAGCACAAGGTTTTTGAAAACGAAGAAATTAAAAATATATTCACAGCATTGGGTGTAACAATTGGCACCGAAGAAGACAGTAAAGCCTTAAACCTTTCAAAATTACGTTACCATAAAGTAGTGATAATGTGTGATGCCGATATTGATGGTAGCCATATTGCAACTTTAATATTAACCTTCTTTTTTAGGTATATGAAAGAGCTTATTGAAAAAGGACATATTTATATTGCAACACCACCTTTGTATTTAGTTAAAAAAGGTGCTAAAAAGCAATATGCTTGGTCTGATAAAGAACGCGACGCTATCATAAAAGAGTTTGGAGAAAGTTCAAAAATACAACGCTACAAAGGTCTTGGTGAAATGAATGCAGAACAACTTTGGGATACCACCATGAACCCTGAGTTTAGAACCATGCGCTTAGTGCAAATAGATAACGGTACCGAAGCAGATAGAATTTTCTCAATGTTAATGGGAGACGAAGTGCCGCCACGAAGAGACTTTATTGAAAAAAACGCCCTATATGCCAATATTGATGCGTAATTAGTTAATAGAAATAAATTTTTATTTAATCCTGATATTTTAATGTATCAGGATTTTTTTTATAAAAAATATCGCTTAAGTGTGAAATTTTATCGATTAAATGGTGTTTTTATAAAATCTTTATTACATTTGTCCTAACCAAATTTATTACAATGAAAAAATTAATGCTACTTACGTTGTTTTGTATAACAACTCAAATATCAAAAGCCCAAGAATTAGAAAGTATATTATTGGCCGCAAGAAGCGATGCCAATAAGTTAACAGCAGCTTATGTAAAACCAGCCATGACAGGTTTAATTTATGGAATGAACAGCGGCTGGTACCATACGGCTAAAGTTCATAAAAAATTGGGGTTCGATATTTCTATAGGCTTAAACGCCTCAATGGTTCCTAAGCAAGACGAGCTAATTACTTTTGCCAATTTAGGGCTAAGAAATATTACATCGGCTTCTTCAACTAGCCCCAGTCTTGCAGGCTCTGGAGATGGAGCACAAATGCTTGTAGGCACTACGGTTCAAGGTCAAGCTGTTACCGCTTCTTTTGCAATGCCCTCAGGCATTAAAGACGACCTACCTGTAAATGCGGTGCCAGCCCCTGCTGTTCAAGTAAGCTTGGGCTTGCCTTATAAGTTTGATGTTATGTTGCGTCTAGTGCCAGAAGTAGGTAGCGACGATGTAAAAGGAAAATTATTAGGCCTAGGGCTTAAAAAAGAAATAACAAGTATTTTTGGGCCATTGGATAAATTGCCTTTGCATGTCTCTTTATTAGCAGCATATACTTCAAGCAATGTTAATTACAACATGGACGGAACTTCAATTCCTGGGCAAAACCAATCGGCAAATTTTAAATTAAATTCTTTTACAGCACAAGCCATAGCATCGTTAAACTTCCCAATAATTAACATATATGGAGGTGTAGGTTACAGCGGTGGCAGTTCTACATTGAAAATGCTGGGAACTTATAATTTAGAGTACACGCCCGTAGCAGCAGGCCCAACAATTACAGAGTCCATAACAGACCCGTTAAATCTAGATTTTAAAGCCAGCGGGCTAAGAACAACTTTAGGGCTAAGATTAAGTCTTGGGTTTTTTAAAATTTTTGCAGATTATACACTTCAGGAATACAATACAGCATCGGCAGGAATTGCATTTAGCTTTAGGTAATTTACGTGTTTAAATATTTAGTTCGTTTTAAAGTGCAGGGTATTAGTCCTGCACTTTTCATTTGCCTTAATTTTAAATAATTTATGGTTTAACAACGTATAAATTCATACTTTTGTTAATCAAGTCTTAAGAGTTTTAAAAACAAACAAAAGTCATGTTTTAAATCAATATAAATAATGACTTTTAACTAGAATTTATAACCCATTACAAATCATTTAAAAACATAAATTTATGAAAGTTACAGTAGTAGGAGCAGGTGCAGTAGGCGCAAGTTGTGCAGAATATATTGCGATTAAAAATTTTGCCTCAGAAGTTGTTTTGTTAGACATTAAAGAAGGCTACGCCGAAGGTAAAGCAATGGATTTAATGCAATGTGCATCTTTAAACGCTTTTGATACTAAAATTACAGGCGTTACAAATAATTATGGCAAAACGGCAAACAGCGATATTTGTGTTATTACATCGGGTATTCCGCGTAAACCGGGAATGACTCGCGAAGAATTAATTGGTATTAATGCCGGAATTGTAAAAACAGTAGCATCAAGTTTAATAGAGCATTCTCCTAACACCATTATCATTGTGGTAAGCAACCCAATGGATACCATGACGTATCTGGTTCATAAATCAACAGGTTTGCCAAAAAACAAAATTATAGGAATGGGAGGCGCTCTGGATTCGGCCCGTTTTAAATATAGGTTAGCCGAAGCCATGGAAGCTCCAATTAGCGATATAGACGGCATGGTTATTGGCGGGCATAGCGATACCGGAATGGTGCCATTAACCTCGCATGCTACACGTAACAGTGTAAAAGTATCAGAATTTTTAAGCCTAGACAGATTAAACCAAGTAAAAGAAGATACCAAAGTTGGTGGAGCAACACTAACCAAATTGTTGGGCACCTCTGCTTGGTACGCTCCTGGAGCTGCGGTTTCCGGATTGGTACAAGCCATAGCCTGCGACCAAAAGAAAATGTATCCCTGTTCAACCTTGTTAGATGGTGAATACGGTTTAAACGATTTGTGCATTGGCGTACCCGTAATATTGGGTAAAAACGGTATTGAAAAAATAGTCGATGTTCCCTTAAGCGATGCAGAAAAAGCACACTTACAACAAAGTGCAGAAGGCGTAAAAAAGACTAATGGTTTACTGGATCTGTAAGATTAAGCATTGTAAAATAGATATTTATGTAAAGACTGTAGAAATACAGTCTTTATTTTTTATATTTGGCGCATGAAAGCAAAATGGAGCATTGGTGCTTTAATAATTATACTTAGCCTGTTTGGAGCTTTAACCCAGCAACAGGTACCGTTGGCAAATCAAGAAATTGTCCTTCAATTTACAGATGCTTCCATAACAGCTAAAGCCAGCCAAAACACCATAGCCATTGTAAAAAGGCAACTGCAGGATTTAGGGGTAAGCAATATTCAAATCAAGGAAAAGGAAAGCAGAAAGCTAATTATTACCTATTATAGCGATACCGATATTGAAAGTATAAAGGCAACGTTTTCAAAAGAAAAAAATATCACTTTAGATTATGCTTTTAGCCATCAAAATAAAAACTCTTCAAATCTTCCTTTTGATGAAAATACCGTTAGCTATAATCTCGATATTTACGAAATCCAAAACGGCAGCGGTGCAGAGTGGGATTTAAACGGTATTTCCGTTATTGAGCCTAAACAGGACACCAACAGACTTAGCAAGCCAAACAGCTATGCTTTTTTTAACACCGTAAACATTAACCATAAGGTAAAAAAAAACACTGGTAAAATACATGGCAATGTAGCTATTGCACTGCACAGCACTTCATACAAAATACCACAGGTTAGGGCAGGCCCAATGGTATAAGCCCAAAAAATATTGGTCGAGTTTTAATATTGCGCTTGTTTAAAGTCCTATATTTCTTAATAAACCATAGAAACCGTATAGGTAACAGGTTGTTAAACAAAACCAATTCGCCTTACAAATTATACTAAAAAAGGACTGAATTAGCTAGAATCGACAAAGGGCACCAACAAAAAACATCAAAATTATTAAAACATAAAAATTGTAAGAATCAGCGATAAAATTCTATATTTGCTCGATTTTTAAAATAAATGAATTTTTGGGCAAGGTTAAAAGCCTTGCAAATCATTAAACTTGTTATTCCCGCCAAGGCGGAAAATCAAGACATAAAAAACACAACATGCAAAACAAAGGATTAGTAAAACTGTTTGCGCTTTTATTCGGTTTGGTAAGCATTTATCAATTATCATTCACGTTTAAAGCCAATCAAATTGAGAGTGAAGCCCAGGAAATCGCTATAAATAAAATAGCAGATACAGAGGAGAACTACAGGGCAAAAAGGAGTGCCGAAGAGGCAAATTACCTAGAGTCTAAAGCCACCGATACCGTTTATAATTTATTGGGCGTAGCCAAATTTACTTATAACGAAGTGAAGCAAAAAGCCATGAATCTTGGGTTAGACTTAAAAGGCGGTATTAACGTAATCTTGCAAGTATCGGTTAAAGATATCTTAAAAGGGTTGGCAAACAACACCAAAGACCCTGTTTTCAACAAGGCCCTTGACGATGCTACAGAACTTCAAAAAGATAGCCAAAACACTTATCTGGAAGACTTTTTTATAGCTTTCGATAAAATAAAGGGCGATACAAAACTAGCTTCGCCAGATATATTTTACACCAAAGCCTTAGATGGTGAAATAGATGGCTCTATGAGTGACGACGATGTAAAAGGCATCATTAGAACCAAAATTGACGAATCCATTGTATCGGCTTTCGAGGTACTGCGCAAACGTATCGACGAGTTTGGGGTAACTTCGCCAAACATCCAGCGTTTAGGAAACTCGGGGCGTATTTTGGTAGAATTGCCAGGTGTTAAAGATGTTGAGCGTGCAACGGGATTATTGCAAAGTACCGCACAATTAGAGTTTTGGGATGCTTACAAAGGCGAACAGTTCTTTCCGTTTTTGGTACAGTCCAACGAGGTTTTAAAGGATATTGTTAAAGTTGATGAGGTTGCCGATGATGCAGAATCGCAAGATGAAGAAAACGCCGAAGACTCTCAAATCGATGCCCTTTTGGGAGAGGCCGAAACCGATTCTACTGCGGTTGCCACGGTAAACCCACTATTCGATTTAATTAAAGGCCAAGGCTACCAAGGTGGCCCGGTAATAGCACGTTTTCTGTCAAAAGATAAAGAAACGGTTTTAAATTATTTAAGCTTGCCACAAGTTAGGGCTTTGTTGCCAGCAGAGCAGCGCTACACAAAATTTGCATTTGGCAAACCAGATAAAGATAGCGAACTGGTAGATTTATATGCTTTGGTAGGTAACCGCGAAAACGTACCACCATTAAGTGGCGCAGTTGTTACCGATGCCCGTAACCAATTTGGACCTACTGGAAAATCTGAAGTATCTATGCAAATGAATGCAAAAGGTGCTAAGATTTGGGAAGAAATGACGGGTAAGGCTTACACCCAAGGCAGTCAAATCGCTATTGTATTAGATAACATTGTATATTCTGCCCCTGGCGTAACTACAGGACCAATAGCAGGCGGAAGTTCGTCTATTTCAGGCGATTTCACTTTAAACGAAGCCATAGATTTGGCAAACGTACTTCGTGCGGGTAAATTACCGGCATCGGCAGATATTATTCAAAGTGAAGTTGTTGGTCCCTCATTAGGTCAAGAAGCTATAGATAGTGGCACCAAATCGTTTATGATAGCCTTGGCATTGGTATTGGTTTGGATGTTTTTCTATTACGGAAAAGCCGGCGGTTTTGCAGATATAGCTATGCTATTAAACATCTTATTGATATTTGGTATTTTATCAGGTTTAGGAGCTGTTTTAACATTGCCAGGTATTGCAGGTATTGTATTAACCATTGGTATGTCGGTTGATGCCAACGTACTTATATTTGAGCGTATTCGCGAAGAGTTGGTAAAAGGCAAAGGCCAAAAAGAAGCTATTAAAGATGGGTTTAGCAATGCCTTATCATCTATTTTAGATGCAAACATTACAACCGGTTTAACCGCTTTAATATTGTTTATTTTTGGTACAGGCCCAATCAAAGGGTTTGCAACTACCTTGTTAATTGGTATTGGTACCTCTTTATTTACTGCCATATTCATTACCAGGTTATTAGTGGACTGGTATATAAACAAAGGTGGGAAATTGGATTTCTCAACTGCATTAACCAAAAACCTTTTCAGAAATATCAATATTGAATTCTTAAAGAAGCGTAAAGTTGCCTTTATTATTTCAGGAGTATTTATATTGGTAAGTTTAGGATCGTTATTTACAAACGGATTGGATCAAGGCGTAGATTTTGTTGGAGGAAGAACTTACCAAGTGCGTTTTGCGCAAGATATTAGTGCTACCGAAATTACCGATGTATTATCGCAACCTGAAGTTTTTGGTAGTGCAGACGCAAAAACCTTTGGTGATGCCAATCAGTTAAAAATCACAACAAAATATAAAGTAAACGAAACCGGAGCAGAAGTTGACGAAGAGCTAAGAAAAGCACTCTACACAGCATTAATACCACATTTGGAAGGCGTAACTTACCAAGATTTTATTAGCGATGCCGATACAAAAACAGTTGGATTAATGAAGTATTACAAAGTAAGCCCAACGATTGCCGATGATATTAAACAAGCATCATTTTGGGCCATTTTAGGCTCTTTAATTGTTGTGTTCCTATACATTTTAATGCGATTTAAGAAATGGCAATACTCGCTAGGTGCTGTAGCGGCAGTTTTCCACGATGTGTTAATTGTATTGGGCGTATTCTCGTTAACTTACAAGTTTATGCCGTTTAGTATGGAAATAGACCAAGCCTTTATCGCAGCCATACTTACCGTTATTGGGTACTCTTTAAACGATACGGTGGTAGTGTTCGATAGAATTCGTGAGTTTTTTAACGAGCACAGCTCCTGGAAATTCAATAAAGTAGTAAACGTATCGTTAAGCAGTACATTAAGTAGAACGCTAAATACATCGTTAACCACCTTAGTCGTGTTATTGGCCATCTTTATTTTTGGTGGCGATTCTATTAGAGGCTTTATGTTTGCCTTAATAGTAGGTGTTATTGTGGGTACGTATTCATCGTTGTTTATAGCAACTCCAATAATGTACGATTCTGTAAATAAATTAGAAGGAAAAAAGAAGAAAGACTAACTCAAATTTTTCTTTATGTAAAGAAGCCTATCGTGTTTTAACCGATAGGCTTTTTTTATTTATAATCCCTGGTATATTTCAATAAAAATAATACCAAGAGGCAGTAGTGGTTTAGAGTTGTCGAAATAAAAATATGTTTTGGCACCAGCTACCTTGAATGGGTGAGAAGTAACGAGAACCCATTTAAAGTTTAAAAATTAGTATTCTCGATAAAAATTTAATTATTGTGGTATTACCCAAATAAAGTTAAAAAACTATTATGTTTTGGCTTTGGTGGACTACATAAACTTTTAAGAGTTGTATTAAAACTTACTTTTGGTAAATACTAAAAACATAAATATACCATAGGCAAATACCAGCAAAAAGCCTTTAATTCTGCCAATTTGCATACGCTTTGGTATAAAAATCATGGGCAACAATACAAAAGCGAAACCAAGCATCCAATAAATTTGACTTGCCATTATTTCTGGACTGTCTTTAGGAATAGGAATAGGTTTTACAATGGCAGTTAACCCCAATACAGAACCAATGTTAAAAATATTAGAGCCTATTAAATTGCCAAGAGATAGTGCTTTTTCTTGTTTGGCGGCTGCAATAACCGAAGCCGCTAATTCAGGTACACTGGTGCCAATGGCAATAAGCGATACACCAATAACGGCTTCGCTTACGCCAATTGTGGTTGCAATGTCTTTTGCGCCGTTTACCAGCCATTCGCTACCAAAATAGAGTGCCGTTGCTCCAATTAACAGCCATAAGCCAATTTTAAAATTGGATACAACTGCTAAACTGTCGTCCACATCTTCTACAGCATTGTCTTTTTTTGTGTTTCGTATAAATATGAGCATTAGTACAATAAGACCTGCAAATAAAATAGCGCCTTCGAAGGCCGATAGCAAACTGTCGTTTACTAGAAAATAATATGCTGCTGCAGAAAAAAGCATCATAGCGGGCCAGTTTAGTTTATAAAACGATTTATCTACGGCTATAGAGCCAACCATGGCGGTTATGCCCAATACCAAACCAATGTTGGCAATATTAGAGCCCACCACATTGGTAATGGCTATTGCCGGAGACCCTGAAAGTGCCGCCTGTAAACTTACCAACAGTTCTGGAGCCGAGGTTGCAAAAGAAACCACAGTCATGCCTATTACCATTTTAGAGATGCTAAACTTAAATGATAAGGCTACCGAAGCGCGTACCAAAAACTCGCCGCCCACAACCAACAAAACAAAACCAAGGATAACCAAAAGGATACTCATAAATATTTTTTTTGCGAAGATAATATAACAATTTACGATTTACGATTTTTGATTTATGATTTTTAAAACAGGTTCTGAGAACTTAAAAATTAGTTAAATAACTACTAATGTAGTTGTATAACTATAAAAATAGTTATATATTTGTGTTGCGTTAGGGATAGAACGGCATGTTTGAGCTCGCCGCTCCCGACGCTTCGGGAGAGGAAGCGAGTAGTGATAGCCCGACCCCTTTTTTGGGGAGACGCCCAAATAAAAATCAATACCATTTTCGTTTTCACGGAAATGAAAAACATACCTGTAAAATGCAAAAACTAACAAATAAAGAGGAGGAAATTATGCATATTCTATGGAAGCTCGAAAAGGCTTTTGTAAAAGATGTACTTGCTGAAATTAAAGATGATAAACCGCATTACAACACCTTATCTACCATTATTAGGAATTTAGAAGACAAAGGTTTTGTGGCTTACAATGCTTACGGAAAAACGCATCAATACTACCCAGTTGTTACTAAAGAGGATTATAAAAAACGGTTTATGATGGCGGCCATTGATAATTATTTTAACAACTCGTACAAAAATATGGTATCGTTTTTTGCCAAAGAAGAAAAGATAAGCGTGGATGAGCTTAAAGAGATTATTGCGTTAATTGAAAAACAAAAATAGCCATGGAATATTTACTTAAAGCAAGTGCCCTTATTGCTATTTTTTACCTGTGTTATAAGTTGTTTTTGCAACGCGATACTTTTTTTGAAAGCAACCGTTGGTTTTTATTGATTGGGCTGGTTGCCGCTTTTGCATTGCCTTTTGTAGTCATTCCTATTTATATTGAATACACGCCGATGCCTATCCAAAATTTTGTAATAAATGATGCTTATAGCGTCGTTGAAGCTGCTGAAGACCCTTTTAATTTTTGGCAATTGGGCGCTATTGTATATGTAGTTGGCGTGCTTTTATTTTTCATTCGGTTTTTAGTGCAATTAGGGTCTTTAGCCTTACTTATTGCAAAAAATAATAAGTACAAACAAAACGGATTTACTTTTATTGAAACCCAAACCGAAACACCACCTTTTTCGTTTTTTAAATGGATTGTTTATAACCCAAATACATTTAATAAAGACGAATTACAGCATATTATCGCGCATGAAAAAGTGCATGCAAATCAATACCATTCCATTGATATTTTAATATCGCAAATGGCATCTATCGTGTTTTGGTTTAACCCTATTACGTGGTTTTATAAAAAAGAGTTACAGCAAAATCTGGAGTTTATTGCCGATTATAAAGCGCAAAACCAAAGCTCTTGCAAAAAGAGTTATCAGCATTTATTACTAAAAACAAGTGTGGCTAATCATCACACGGCATTAACCAATAATTTTTATAATTCATTAATCAAAAAACGAATCGTTATGTTACACAAATCAAAATCCAAAAAAATCAATCTTTTAAAATATGCTTTGGTTCTGCCTTTTCTCACCCTGTTTTTAATGGGGTTTAATACGGAAGAGGTTTATGTTGAAAAGGTTTCAGAGAATAATAGCTCAACTAATATTACAAACAAAGTAGAGCAGCAGGAAATCTCTAAAGAGAGTGATAGAATAAAAATTATTTTCAGAAAAAATCTGTCTGATAAAGATTTAAAAAAAATCAAAAAAAAGTTACAGAATATGGATGTCGTTTTTACGTATAGTGAGTTAAAACGAAATACAGAAGGCGAGATTGTAAAAATTATTGCAAAATTTGAAACCGAAGGTGGTAGTTGTATATATAATAGCGATCAATCACCAATCGAACCTTTTTATTATTTCAAGCACGAAGAAACTTGCGGAGTTGGAGGTATTGAATACATAAAAACAGTTAATGATGAATTTGATTTTAAAAACTCCAAAACCTTAGACTTTGGCAGTAGTAAAAACACACATAATTCTAAAACGCAACCCAAGCGAACTACAGCAAAACAAAACCCTAAAAATCAAGAAATTAAACCGTTTAGCGTAACCATTACCAAAAACTTTACCAACAACGATTTTAAAGACGCCATTAAAAGAGGAAAAGAGAAAGGCGTAACGCTAAAATTCAGTAAAATAAAACGGAATACTAAAAATGAAATCATTGGTATTTTTGCAGAATTTAAAACCGAAAACGGATCTGGAAATTACACCATAAATAGTGGTAAGCCTATTCATTCATTTGCTTACGAGCAGGATAACGAAAGTTTTGGTTTTGCTGGTGTATCACAAAATAACGTAAAAGTTAGTGAATATTATGGCAATCTTAAATTTAAAGAAGGCAACAAGGTTATTTCTGCGGATAGCATTATATTCAATAAAAAGCATGTTAACGGCATTTTAGTTTATACAGATTCAATCAAATCAAAATCTAATCCTTGGAAAATATCTGTTGGTAGAAATGTAGCGGATTCTATTAATGCAACACCTTTAAAAACCGTGGTTGGTCATCAAACTTCAAATTCGATAGTTTTTGGCAATTCTTTAAAAGTAAAAAATGGCGTAAAGCCACTTATTCTTTTAGATGATTTAGAAATACCTGAAGAAGACCTGAATGCTATTAATCCTAATGAAATAGAATCAATCACTATACTAAAGGATAAAAAAGCTACCGCATTATACGGCGACAAAGCAAAAAATGGTGTAGTTATAATTGAAAGTAAAAACAATCAAAATTATAAAGTTAAAACAGGAAGGCCTTTGCATGAACCTAAAAACTCTTGGAAAATAGCGTCAAAAAGAAATAATAATGTTGTTTTCGCTACTAAAGACACAATCTATTTTAATGAAAAACCTAGTCTATTACAAGAAATTAAAAATGGTTATAAACATCAACCATTATATATAGTTGACGGAAAGGAAATAAATAAAAAAGAATTCAATTCTATTAATGAACAAAACATTGAATCCATTTCACAACTTAATAGTGAAGATGCAGTAAAAAAATATGGTCAAAAAGGCAAACACGGAGCTATAATACTAACAATAAGAAAGATTAGCTCACCAAAATCTATTGTAAAAATAAAAGATACAGCTTTATACATATTAGACGGCAAAGAAATTAAAAAAGATAAATTTGAAAGTATTGATCCCAACGATATTGAAAGCGTTAATGTCGTTAAAGGTGCTTCAGCCATAAAAAAATACGGCAAAAAAGCCAAAGATGGTGTGATAGAAATTACTATAAAACAAAAATAAAACTAGCTTTTTCGCACCTAATCTTTACCTTGTAATTAGCAGTAATTATTTACAAGGTTTGCCGAGTAAAAATATGTTTATAACTTAGCGTAATTATTCTAGCACGATAATTGCGCTTTGTTTTACTAATGAAAAAACTACTTATTGCACCCTTTTTGTTTTTAATAGCGATATATCAAATGTTTATATCGCCATTAACTCCAGCAACTTGTAGGTTTAACCCAACCTGTTCTCAATACGGTAAGGAAGCCTTAAAGAAACATGGTGTTTTTAAAGGTGGTTGGCTGACCATAAAACGTATATTTAAGTGTCATCCTTGGGGAGATTCTGGTTACGATCCTGTGCCTTAAATAATCGTTTAGAGCGCTTTAAAAAACCAAATAAATAGATTTTTTAAGTCTAATAATAATTGGTTAATAACTCCTAACAAATCCCTTAAATAAACAGTATCAAAATGCTTATTTTGCATCGTTATATTACATCGAAACAATAGAAATTTAAGCATGAAAGTCTGTATTGCCGAAAAACCAAGTGTAGCCCGCGAAATTGCGTCTGTTTTAGGCGCAAATACCAAGCGCGAAGGTTTTTACGAAGGCAATGGCTATGCCGTAACTTATACTTTTGGGCATTTATGCACGCTAAAAGAGCCTAACGATTACAAACCCTATTGGAAAAGCTGGGATTTAAACAATCTGCCCATGCTACCCGAAAAATTCGAAACTAAAGTGGTTGCAAATTCAGGCATACAAAAACAGTTTAAAATTGTAAAAAGTTTATTTGATAAAGCCGATGTAGTTATAAATTGTGGCGATGCGGGGCAAGAAGGCGAACTGATACAACGGTGGGTAATGAACGAAGCAAATTATAAAGGCGAAGTACAGCGTTTATGGATTTCGTCGCTAACCACCGAAGCCATTAAAGAAGGTTTTGAAAACCTAAAACCAGCAACCCAATACGATAATTTATACTACGCAGGATTTTCCAGAGCCATAGGCGATTGGTTGTTGGGCATGAATGCCACCAGGTTATACACCGTAAAACACGGCGGTTATAAACAAGTATTATCGGTTGGTCGTGTGCAAACACCAACCTTGGCCATGGTTGTAAACCGATTTAAAGACATTGAAAACTTTAAGCCACAACCCTATTGGGAGTTACAAACCCTATATCGCGATACGCTTTTTAGTTATGAAGACGGGCGTTTTCTTAAAAAAGAAGACGGCGAAGCTTTAGCCAATAAAGTAAAGGAAAGCGATTTTGAAATTGAGTCTATTACCAAAAAAAAGGGTAAAGAATATGCCCCAAAACTGTTCGATTTAACAGGACTGCAAGTGTATTGCAATACCAAGTTTGGGTTTTCGGCCGATGAAACCTTAAAGATTGTCCAAAAGTTGTACGAGCAAAAAGTAGTAACCTATCCCAGAGTAGATACCACTTTTTTGCCAAACGATGTATATCCAAAGGTTGCTGGGATTCTTCAAAAACTAACCAATTATTCAAAATTAACACAACCGCTTTTAGCTAAAAAAATAAAAAAATCGAGTCGGGTTTTTAACGATAAAAAAGTTACCGATCACCATGCCATTATCCCTACGGGTATTCAAATAAATTTGCAATATAACCAACAACAAGTTTACGATATTATTGTAAAACGATTTATAGCGGTTTTTTATGATGATTGTACGGTATCGAACACAACGGTTTTGGGGAACGCAGCAAAAGTAATTTTTAAAACTACGGGAAAAGAAATTATAGAAAAAGGCTGGCGCATCGTTTTTGAAAACCCGAATGCTAAAGAAAAAGAATCGGGTATTTTGCCAACCTTTACAAAAGGCGAAAAAGGTCCACACGAACCTTCGTTTTTAGAAAAAGAAACCAAACCACCCAAGCAATTTACCGAAGCCTCGTTATTGCGCGCTATGGAAACCGCTGGCAAACAGGTGGACGATGAAGAGTTGCGCGATTTAATGAAAGAAAACGGTATAGGGCGACCATCAACCCGAGCCAATATTATAGAAACACTTTTTAGGCGGCAATACATAAAACGGAATAAAAAACAAGTACTGCCAACGGTAACGGGTATTCAGTTGATAGATACGATTCAAAACAAATTATTAAAATCGGCCGAATTAACAGGCTCCTGGGAAAAGCAATTAAAAGATATTGAAAAAGGTGAGTTTAGCGCAGCCGCTTTTATAAAAAACATGAAGCGTATGGTAGATGCCTTGGTGTACGAAGTACGTAGCGAAACCAAGCGCGCCAACATTTCGCAAGCAATCGTAATAAAAAACAGAGCCAAAAAACCAGCAACCAAAAAGCAAGCCGGAATTACTTCCCAAATTTGTCCTAAATGTAAAAAAGGACAGCTTGTTAAAGGAAAAACCGCCTACGGTTGCAGTGCTTTTAAATCGGGTTGCAACTTTGTACTGCCATTTAAATTCGCCAATAAAAAAGTATCAGAAAAACAATTTATAAGATTACTGGAAAAAGGAAGCACCGTAAATTTAAAAGGCTTTAAAACAGAAGCCGGAACTGTTGAGGGTTTGCTTCGGTTTGATGAGGGTTTCAACTTAAAATTAGAACCTAGATCAACTTCCGCGAAAGCGAAAACAGACGAATTAATTTGTCCGAAATGCAAAAAAGGAACCGTTATAAAAGGTAAAACCGCTTACGGATGCAGTGCTTATAAATTAGGATGCGATTTTAAAATGACTTTTGATGCCGTACGAGCGAAAATAAAAGGGCAAACACCAACAAAAGAATTGGTGCATCGTATTTTAAAAGAGAGTGTGCCTTAGTGAGTTTGATAATTAATTTTTAAATAGATGAAGAAATATATTTTATGGATAATAGTTTGCGTAACATTTTACAGCTGTGCCCAGGGTAAAAAGCCGGTTTTGGGCGAAACCGAACACCAGAAAGCGCAAAACGCTTATTTTAAAGATGCCACAACATCGCCTTTAAAAGATAAAGACAGAAAGCAATTTAAGGGATTGGATTTTTTTAAGTTCGATTCTACTTACGTGGTTACCGCACGTTTTAAAAGAACACCAAACGAACCCATTTTTAAAATGAAAACCACCACAGATAGAACACCAGAATATGTTAAATATGGCGAGCTGAATTTTAATTTAAAAGGAAAAAATTTTAAGCTAAATATTTACCAAAACCAAGGATTGATAGAAACCGAAGGTTACGAAGATTATTTGTTTCTGCCTTTTTTAGATGAAACCAACGGCTTGGAAAGTTATGGTGGCGGACGCTATATTGATGCCAGAATACCCAAAGGCGATACCATAATAATAGATTTTAACAAAGCTTATAACCCATATTGCGCTTATAACGAAAAATATTCTTGCCCCATAGTACCACGTAAAAATTACTTAAAAACAAGCATTGAAGCTGGTGTTAAAGCTTTTGGGAAGTATTGAGGTTTTAGGGGTTCGTTTACCGGTTTAGGCTATGAGCTGTTGCGTGAATTTAGCCAAAACCGTTACAAGTACAAACTGAAATAGGAAAAATCAGAGATTTTTCCGTGTAGGCACAGACCTAGCAATAAATTATTGCCGTTGTTGCCAACTGTACTTTTAAATCAGTTTAGACGTTCATTGACATACTGAAAACTTTGTTTTTTTCGAGGGAAGGCAGATTGCTGACAGTAGGAAGCAAAAGAATTACTCTTTATCTTTAGATTGGAATATTTTACCTAAAACAAAGATACTGGCAAGTCCAATTACTGTTGTAGTTCCTAATGCTATTGCAAGAGTTTCGTGTCCTTCTGTTGCTAAATAAACAGTTGAAGCAATACAAAGAAGGGCTAAAGTAAAACCAAAAATTTGACCACGACCACTTTGTTTTATTTGTTTTTTTATAGCAAAATCTTCTAAATTCATACGATGTTTAGATTGATTTTCTGCCATTTTAACAACTCTTTCAGCACCGTCTTTTACTACATTATTATATTGTTGTAAAACTTCTGGTGAAGGTAATGGTCCACTAAAACTTCTTTTGATAGTAAGAACAGAAATTATTTTTTCCTTTTTCTCTTCAGAAATTTCAGGGTCGTTTAATATTTCTTGTATTTCTTGAGGAATATCATCTTCTTCTTCGTTGATTGGGTCTAAAGCTTCTGACATTTTATTTTAAGGAAAGTTCTTTTTTAACGTTTTTGATAGCTTTTTCAATGTCTTGTCCGACTACTCCCCAATCTGATTGTATAGCTTTAAAATCAGCTTCTAAAGAAGTCTTTGAGGTATTAAACTTATAGTAATTACCAAATACATTAAAAGCACTACCCATTCCAATAAAAAATGAACTTTTAGGGAATAAGAAATCAGTTCTGTACTTACGAATTTTAGTCATTTTTAAAACTATTATTTGTTTATAAGTTTGTTGTATTTGTTAATACAAAGTTACAATATAATAAAATATTATTTATTTAATTATAAGTTAAATTATATGTAAGACTATTTAATACCTCATAAGGTACATTATTTAATTCATATATTAAAACGTTATGTGTTAAAGTATATTATAAATTATATCCGCAAACAAGCAAAAAAAAGCGTCGGAAAAAATAAAGAGATTTCAGTAAGTCAGATTATTGGGTGCGAGTAAATTAGTATTGTTGCCAATGGTTCGCGGATATGCGCCTGTTTCAATGGCTTATATCCGACGGTAAACCAAGATAGCTGAAATTTTTTACAAAGTCAAGTTTTACGGCCAAACTAATGTTATGGCATTACTTATGTAAAGTCGCCGTATATTTAGGATGCATTAAATTATCTGCACTTAAAATTTTATCTAATTCTTCTTCAGAAAGCAGCTCTTTCTCGAGTATCAATTCCCGAATAGATTTTCCGGTAGCAACCGCTTCTTTTCCTATAATATCGCCCATGTGATGACCAATGTACGGGTTTAAGAACGTTATAATTCCTACTGAATTGAACACCATTTGTCTTGTATGTTCTGCATTGGCGGTAATGCCCGAAACGCATTTATTGGCCAATGTTATGCAAGCATTTGATAATAATTCTATAGACTCGAACATGCATTGTGCAATTACAGGTTCCATAACATTTAACTGTAATTGGCCAGCTTCGGCAGCAAAAGATATGGCCACATCGTTACCAATTATTTTGTAGCATACCTGATTTACAACTTCTGGGATTACAGGGTTTACCTTTGCAGGCATTATGGAAGATCCGGCTTGCATTTCTGGTAAGTTAATTTCGTTTAAACCGCAGCGGGGACCAGAGGACAATAATCGTAAATCATTACAAATCTTCGATAATTTTACAGCGGTTCTTTTAAGGCCTCCAGAAATCATAACATAAGCACCACAATCTGAAGTGGCTTCAATTAAATTTTCTGCCTTTACAAAACTGGCCTTTGTGTATTGTTGAAGAAAACCAATGGATAATTCTGTAAAACCTTCGGGTGCATTTACGCCTGTGCCAATGGCTGTAGCTCCTAAATTCACTTCTAAAATAAGATCGCGACAACGTTTCAAGCTTTTGGTTTCTTCTTTTAGATTTGCAGACCAAGCTCCAAACTCATCTCCTAAAGACATGGGTACGGCATCTTGTAACTGTGTTCTGCCCATTTTCAAAACGTTTTTAAAGTCTGCCGCTTTTTTGTCTAATGTTGTAGTTAACACATTTGTTTTTTCCAGTAAGTGATTAATGTAATAATAAATGGCAACCCTAAACCCTGTTGGGTAGGCATCGTTTGTAGATTGCGATCTGTTTACATGGTCGTTGGGGTTTATAATATTATAACTCCCTTTCTCGTATCCTTTTAGCGTTAAAGCAACATTGGCAATAACTTCGTTAGTGTTCATGTTTACCGAGGTTCCAGCGCCACCCTGAAATACATCTGATGGAAAGTACTTAACGTACTTTTCTAGGTTTTCCAGTATTTCATTACAAGCTTCAATAATCATGTCTGCTTTATCTGCTGGAATTGTGCCTATTTCTTTATTTGCAGCTGCACAAGCTTTTTTTGTAATAACCATGCCTTTTATAAAAAAAGGATAATCGCCAATTACAGATTGCGATATTTTAAAATTATTTACGGCGCGTTGGGTATGCACGCCATATAATAAATCGTTGTTTAGTTTTAAATCGCCTAGTAAATCGGTTTCTATTCTTGTTTTCATGAGGTCTTATTTTTTATTATATCTTTTTTAAGATTTTATGGTTTAATTGAAGCTAGCAAAACCCTGTAAATCCTTAACCCAATAATGCGGGTTGTATATTGGTTTTGCAGCTATATTCTTGTAGTATTTAATAATGGGCACATGTATCATTTTACCAAAAAGAGCCCTAAAAAAACGGCCAAAAAGCCTATTGCAAAACTCGCAATCGTGTATAAAGCAAAGCTTGTAAAATCGCCAGATTTTAAAAATACATGGTTTTCGTAAGCAAAAGTAGAAAAGGTTGTAAAGCCACCGCAAAACCCAGTTGCCAAAAGCAAGGTCTGGCTTTGGGATAAGCTGTTGTTTTTTGCGGCCAAACCTAAAATTATACCAATAAGCAAGCTGCCAATAATGTTTGCGGCAAATGTGCCGTAGGGTATTCCTGTTTCGGTGGAGTTTAAATATTTACCAATTATAAAGCGTAACATGCTCCCAAGGCCACCGCCAACAAAAACCAATACTAGTTGCTTCATTTATTTAGTTATTCTTTTATAGGAATATAAATTTCGGTTACCCAATTGGCAGGATTGGGTACATTGTCGGGGTCTGTTTGGTAAATTTCAAAAGGAAACATATCCGATTGCTGTATATTGTTTTCCGCTACATGTTTCTGTGCAGCTTCCCAAGCCTTTGGTAGGTTGGTGTAATTTCCTTTTAAGGTAGTTTTTAATGCTTTGGTTTTGGGCATATAACCACAAAGTACCTTGCTGTCTCCAGTTACCGTAATTTTGTTTTGTACGGGTATTGCCTGACTCATAATAATACCGCTTTCGGCAGCATCCATGTTGTGGTAAATGGTAAAAGGCATGCCTTGTTGTTTAATGGATTGGCTAGCCATAAAACGCATAATGTCTCCGTATTGTTGGCCCATTATTTGGCTAATGTTGGCTCCGGTGGCCGAGGTTGTTTTGTACATGTAAAACCCGCCGCCATATTCGGTAATGCCATCAATGGTTACAGAGTATTTTTTCATGTCTGCATTTATAATGCTATCTAGCTTAAATAGGCCTCTTTCAAAATCTGCTGCTGTGTTTTCTTCAATAGAACCAGCAAATGTGGTGTACATTTTGGTCATAAAATCTTGCTTGCCTGTCATGTTCCAGGTTACTTTGGTGCCGGCATCGGTGTTTTCAAAAAACCAGTTTATATTAGATCGAGACTCGAAAGGTTTAATAAATTCAATATGTTGGCTTATTTTTTTGTCAGTTTCAACAGCAATGGTTTTCATGTTGCCTTCGCCTAAAATTTCACCATTCCAAGCGTAATTACCGTCAACTCCAGATGTTTTTTTGCCAAAATTTAACTCTGCGTTGGGCTCTTTTTCTATCCAAGGCGAAAAATCGGGCCAGTTCTTAAAGTCGTTTACTTTGTTAAAAATCATAGATTTGGGCGCTTTAATAACCGTACTTCTCGAAAAATCGAATTCATTGGGCTGTACAGCAACATAAATGGCCGTTCCTATTATACCTATAAGCAATAAAAACAGGATGTATTTTAGTGTTTTCATCATAAAAAATTATGCTAAATATTAAAATTCAAATATAATCATTTTAATCTTTGATTAATAAATTATTACCTTTACCGCTCTAAAATTTTATATTCGGCAATCGAAATGGTTTTTTTTGAATAATCACTATTTTCTGAATTTAACTTGTCTTACAGTACAGTATATCTAAAATTAATATAAATGAAACTAAAAACAGTATTAAGTATTGCTTTAGCGGCAAGCTTTTTGTTATCCTGCGGAAATAATACATCCAAAAAGCACAGCGATACCCAAAACCAAAAAGAAACCACGGCATTTAATTACACCGTCGAGCAATTTGCCGATATTAAAATATTGCGTTATCAAATCCCCGGTTGGGAGCAACTCACTTTAAAAGAGCAAAAGTTGGTGTATTACTTAACCCAAGCAGGTTTGGCTGGTAGAGATATAATGTGGGACCAGAATTACCGGCACAATCTAAAAATAAGAAATGACTTAGAGCAGGTCTATACCAATTACAATGGCGATAAAACGACTGATAATTGGAAGGCTTTCGAGGTGTATTTAAAACGGGTTTGGTTTAGCAATGGCATTCATCACCACTATTCCAACGCTAAGTTGAAACCCGAATTTTCTTCAGACTATTTAAAAACATTATTAGCTGAAACCAATGTAACTTTAGAAGGTGAAGCTTTTGAAGTTATTTTTAACGATACCGATTCCAAAAAAGTAAATCAAGCCAAGGGAGTTGATAATGTAGCACTTTCGGCAGTTAATTTTTATGGGCAAAATGTAAGCAATGCCGATGTTGAAAGCTTTTATAAGGCTAAAGTGTCGCCAAATCCAGAAAAACCATTGTCCTACGGATTAAATTCCAAGTTGGTAAAAGAAAACGGTGTGCTAAAAGAACGCGTTTATAAATCAGGAGGCCTTTACGGATCTGCTATAGATGAAATTGTTAAATGGCTGGAATTGGCAAAAGGGGTTGCCGAAAATGAAGCACAAGGAAATGCCCTTGGGTTATTGATTGATTATTACAAAACCGGCGATTTGCAAACCTGGGACGATTACAATGTAGCGTGGACAGCAGCTACCCAGGGCAATGTAGATTATATTAACGGTTTTGTTGAAGTGTATAACGACCCATTGGGTTATAGGGGCTCTTATGAAAATATCGTTCAAATAAACGATTTTGATATGTCTCAAAAAATGAAGGTTTTGTCGGACAACGCCCAATGGTTTGAAGATAATTCGCCCTTAATGGAAGCACACAAAAAGAAAAATGTAGTTGGCGTTACCTACAAAGTAGTAAACGTAGCCGGAGAGGCTGGCGACGCCTCACCAAGTACGCCAATAGGTGTAAACCTGCCAAATGCCAATTGGATACGCGCAGCAGTTGGTAGCAAATCGGTGTCTTTGGGCAACATTATAAATGCTTACAACAATGCAGGTAGTACTGGACGATTAAAAGAATTTGTGCACGATGATGAAGAATTAAAATTAGAAGAAGCCCATGGGCAATTAGCCGATAAATTGCATACCGCACTGCACGAAGTTATCGGGCACGCCTCGGGGCAATTGAACCCTGGCGTTGGAGAAACCAAGGAAACCCTTAAAAATTACGCCTCGACACTTGAAGAAGGTCGAGCCGATTTAGTAGCCCTTTATTATCTATATAACCCGAAAATACAAGAATTAGGATTGGTTAAAGATTGGAGAGCCATAGGAAAAGCCGCTTTTGATGGCTATATAAGAAACGGATTGCTAACGCAGTTAATCCGTTTAAATTTAGGCGACGATGTTGAAGAAGCGCACATGCGCAACAGGCAATGGGTATCGGCTTGGGCATACGAAAAAGGAAAAGCCGATAACGTGATTGAAAAGGTAACACGCAACGGCAAAACCTATTTTAATATTAACGATTATAATAAATTGCACGATTTGTTCGGGCAATTATTACGCGAAACACAACGCATAAAATCTGAAGGAGATTATGCTGCCGTAGAAGCTCTGGTTGAAGGTTACGGCGTAAAAGTAGATCAAACCATACACGCCGAAGTATTGGAAAGGAACAAGCAGTTTACATCGGCACCGTACAGCGGCTTTGTTAATCCTGTTTTAGTTGCCCAAAAAAATGAGGCTGAAGAAATTACAGCCATTAAAGTTATCCAACCAGAAACATTTGCCGGCCAGATGTTAGATTATAGCAAAAATTATGGTTTTTTACCAGAAGTGAATTAATTAAGTGTTATTAATAATTCCGATTAAAAACAGAATCTTATTTTTCAAGGTTCTGTTTTTTTGTTTACGCTAAAAGCTAAAAGAATTAAATTAACAATAATAAGTATGGCTATAATTAACAGTATTTTCATGCCTTTAGTTTGTTTGTTATTTAATAGATGCAACTTTTAACAAAAGGTTGCGTTAAATATTAACATTTATTTATATAACAGTTAAAAATGGTTTTTTCCTACTCTAAAATCTTTAATTTAATTCTTTATTATACGCTTAATTATGGTTTTATCAGTTGTTTTTATTTTTAATAGATACATGCCAGAATTTAAGTTGCTAACATCAACTACCGTTATTTCAGATGGTAGTTTTAACTTTAAAACCTGTTTTCCGGCCATATCAAATAGGGTGGCCTGTTCCGCATCCGTATGGTTTAGCTTGATGTTTAAAGTATTTGATACGGGGTTGGGGTAGATTTTTATGGTGTTTATTTCATTTTCATCAACACTTAAACTTCCAATGTTTAGGGTAATGGGCTGTCTTTTTATAATCATGTCCGGCACATCAGCATTTTTTATTTCGCAATGGTAAACACCGCTATCGGTAACTTGGGCGTTAACGATAAGGTATGTATCGCTGTTGGCATTTTCAGTTAACGCCACGCCATCTTTAAACCATTGGTAGTTGTTTGCCGTGAGCGCGGTTTTTTTGGTCATTCCTTTTGCTACCGTTGGTATTTCGGTAAGGGTTAACGTGATGTCGTCGCCTATAGCGGCCGTTGTTTCAACGGGCGGGTCTGTGGTGAATTGCGGGTTAAATCTAAAGTCTGGAATATTGGCTTGGTATGTCGCAAATTCATCAGCTATATCTGTAAATTTAAAGAAATTGTCTTGCATCCAAAGTAGCTCTAGCGGCAATGCTGTTAAGTCGGGGAAATCTCCAGAAAACGCACTGCTATTATATTCTGAACTTGAACCAACAGAGCCTTGTAAATATAAGCGTTTTAACTTTGTAAGGTTTTGAAAAGAAGTTGGGATTGTGCCTGTTAATCCGTTTTGGTTTAGCCAAAGGGTTTCAAGATTTACCAAATTCCCAATTTCAGGAGGGATAGGGCCGGAAAATGTATTTGGTGATAGATCCATGTGAGTTAATTTGATCAGGTTTCCAATTTCTGGAGGGATGTTTCCTGTTAATTGATTTGTAAAAAATCCTAAATATGTTAACTCTGTTAAGTCTCCAATTTCCGGAGGAATACTTCCCGTTAGGTTATTATTACCTAAATTGAGGTTTGTAACACGGTTAGAGCTATCAAGTGTAATGCCATGCCATAATTGCAATGGTTTGGTGTTGTCTAGCCAATTGCTGTTGTCGGTCCAATTATCGCCATTTGTACTGTTGTAAATGGCTACTAATGCATTATAATCCGGATTTTCGTTAGGCGGAATGGTAACTAGGTAAGTACCAAGCCCAAAACTTAAATTAAAGACTAATGTATTATATGCAACACAGTCGTACACACCAAGTTGGCTCGCCGTAATATTCGAGATTCGAAGATTTGGTTGTGTAGGATCTGTAATATTGGGGTATGAATTTATATCGATTGGTGCCCCGTTAAAATACCATTGGTACATGGTGTTTGCTCCCGAAACTATTTCAGAAGAAAAATCTATTGAATCTCCTATACTTATAAATTTAACAGAAACTTCAGAAACTGTAGAATTGATAGGTTTTTGAGGAAAGTACACATAACCAACACCTAATTTATCTTGATAATTGGTGAAAGAGGGTTCTAAATCTGCGAATCGGAAATTGTTTTCACTTATATAAACATAATCAAGGTTTATATTGGATGAAATATCTGGAACAAGTCCCGCTAAATTATTAGCCCAAAGTACAAGGCCGCCAAGTTGGGTTAAGTTGGTTATGGATTGTGGAATGCTTCCTGTAAGATTGTTGATACCAAGTTCTAAGTTGAATAAATTAGAAAAGTTGCCTATTTCATTGGGAATTTCACCTGTTAAATTGTTGTTGTTTAAATATATTGATGTTACCCTAGAGTTGCCATCGCCCAATAATGTGCCTAAACCGTACCACGTATTTATAGGTTCATCGCTTAGCCAATTGGTGTTGTTGGTCCAATTATCACCATCCGTAGCGTTGTAAAAAGCGACCAAAGCATCGTATTCTGGGTGTAAAGCGGGTAGTCTATTGAGCGTAGTAATCCCAGTTCTCATAGTTAACCCAGTAACTAATGTATTAAATGCATAACAAGAATAAACTCCCATCTCGTTTAGCTGTACATTTTCCAATTCCAATGAAGTAGAATTAGCTCCACTTATAGCTTCAGAACCGAAAAACCATTGGTAGTATGTGTTTAAGCCACTTACAGGTGCAGAATTTAGAGTTATATTATCTCCTACATTTAAAGTTTGTTCCACAATGTAGTTCGCTTCTGGATTTTTTTGGGGTGCATAATAAAATTGAGCAATGTTGTTTTGGTATAATGTAAATTCATCCTCAAAATCCCCAAATTGGAAATTGTTGTTATCAAAAGTTAGCACAAACAAGCTCTGCTGGGTAAAATCGGGAATGTTCCCACTTAAGTTATTAGCTCCCAAAGCCAATCTTGTTAAGTTTGGTAATGTGGTTAGCTCGTTGGGTACATTTCCAGATAGGTTGTTTAAAGCGAGGTCTAACCATTCTAAGGTTTGAATATTGCCAAGCGTTGAAGGGATTGCTCCTGTTAAATTGTTCTCTGCCAAATCGAGAAAAGTGAGGTTGGATAGGTTGCTTATCAAATCAGGAATAGTACCATCAATATTATTTTGCCTTAAATTAACACTTGTTACACGCCCATTTGTTTCGGTAATACCGTACCAAGTCGATAGCGGTTTAGTGGTATCGAGCCAATTGGAGTCATTATACCAGCTATTGCCATTTAAAGCATTATACAAAGCAACCAATGCATCATAATCTGGATGATTTTCATAGGTTAAACAATCTGGGTTGCCATCGGCATCCATATCCACATATGCAGGGTCTGCCTGTTGTGCGGTTTCGTAGAACTCTATTTTATCAATTACCATATCTACTGTAGACAATCCGAACTCTAATCTCAATCTGAATTTATTACTTGTATGTGTATTAAAGTTAACATAAAAATTATTGAACGTTAAATAAGACCAATTCGATGTGAAATTATAATGGTTATTGAAATGCCTATATACCCCATTTTCATCAACTAAAACCCATCTTAAGGCATCGCCGTCCACATTTCCAATTCTTTTAACAGGGATTTTAAAATTATACGCTACGCCTTCTTCTAAAATAAATTCTTCGGAAAAAATAACATGGTTTTCAAAAGTACTGGCATTAGGTGCTGTAACGTAAAGTGATTTACTACCGTGCAGAATATTATTTGCGTCTTCATTTAAAGAAAAAAACGATTGATTTTGCGGAATGCTCCATCCTGTGAAATTGGACTCAAAGCTCAAATTACCAATTTTTGAAGAGGCTACGTTTATGCATGGATCGATACAATCTAGTACACCGTCGCCATCTGTATCAATATTTGGACATTGGCTCCAGGAGGCTGTTTGACAAAGAAGGGCAAAACTGAAAAAAAGTAAAAATCGTTTCATAACGAGAGGGTTTTAATAGTTAAAAAATTATTGTTAATAGCTACGGTAAACCTAGTTAAATACTGTGCACAAAAAAATCCCCAGTACTGGGGATTTTGTTAACCTTCGTCGAAAACTTTAACGATTAACGGTAAGTTATGGCTTATTGCTTTATGATGCGTTTTATAGCCATCTCGTTTCCAGACCGTAATTTAAGCAGGTACATGCCTTTTGATAACCCTGAAATGTCAATGGTTTTATTTGGTGATTTAATTTTTGAAATAAGTTTTCCGGTTACATCGATAATCTCAACAGATTCTATTTTTGTTTTCGAAATGATATTTACATGATTTTTAGCAGGGTTTGGGTAAATAGCGGTGCTTAAAACCGCATCAATAGAATTTACGGACAACGTGCTTTTATCCACTTTAAACAACCAATAATCGGTATCTCCAATTGGGGCTTCGGTATTGTCGCCGGATAAATCATCTACCGACGATACAACAACGTAATTGCGATCGTTGGTCTCAACTATTTGCTCGGGATATTCGGTTGAGTTTGTACCATAGGTTTTATCGGCAATAAGGTTTCCGCTGGCATCCAATTCTATCAGCCAAATATCGCTGCTGTTGCTATCTTCGGTTTTATCGCCAGAAATAGGGGATAGTGTTTCTGCAGCAAACACATAACCGCCACTGGTTTTTTCGAATCCATGGGGTGTGTATTCGTCATCCGATCCGCCAATGGTGTTTTGCCATTGTATATCGCCGGTGCTATTTGTTTTTATAAACCAAAGGTCCCAACCGCCATTTGTGTTTTCTGTTTTTTCGCCACCGATATTGGAATCTGAATCTCCAGCTAAAAGGTAACCACCATCTGCGGTAGGTATTAAAGCCGAAAGTGCGGTAACCGAATTTGATGTGCCACCAAAGGATTTTTGCCAATCGATAGTATTGGTGCTACTGACTTTAACCATCCAATAATCTTCATTATTGCTGGAGTTAACGGTTTTGTCGCCAGAAATACCCGATTCGGCGATAACGCCAAGAACATAGCCGCCGTCTGGGGTAAGTACAATGCTCATAACTTCTTCATCGGCATCGCCGCCAAAAGTCTTGTCCCAAAGCAAGGTGCCGGTGCTGGTTATTTTTATGGTCCAGGCATCTGAAAAGCCTCTTGAGTTTTCCGATTTATCGCCAGATATGTTTGAGGCTGAGTCGCCCGTGATAAGCAAATCGCCAGTCGTTGTTTCCTTTATAGCAACACCAAATTCATAATCTGAACCCCCAAAGGTTTTGTCCCAGATTTTAGTGCCGAAACTATTTATTCTAACAATCCAAAAATCGAAATCACCTTTTGAGTTTTCAGATTTATCGCCGGAAATATTAGAGTTGGAGTCGCCCACTATAACAAAATCGCCATTTGCAGTTTCAATAGCCGAAACAGGATAGTCGTTTCCGCTACCACCAAAGGTTTTATCCCATTGTACAATGCCAATGCTGTTGGTTTTAACGATCCAAAAATCGGAGTTGCCTTTTGAGTTTTCAGACTTATCGCCCGATATACCAGACTCTGAGGCGCCCACGATTAAAAAACCGCCATCGGAAGTGTGGATAACATCTTCAACATCATCATAAGTATTGCCACCAATGGTGTTTTGCCAGATTATTTGGGCGTTTGCAGTAAAAACCGTTAAGGATAACAAGGTTAAAAAAAGTAATAATCGCTTCATAATGAGAGGGTTTTATAGATTAATGTTTATAGTTTCTCAAACTTATGAAATGATATAAAGTGAAAAAATCCCCAATATTGGGGATATTTGGATTGTTTGTTAAAATTATTTTTTTAGAATATTCGAAGAAAAACGATAAGTGAACGAAATAAATGGATTAAATCTGTAATATTCAATATTTACAGTAGATTTATCAACTGCTTCGCTAAGTTCTTGACCAACGTTGTATAAGTTGTTTAAACGTTTCTGTTTGTGTAGTGAAATGCCTCCTGTGATAAAAACATTCTGGCCAATATAATAGGAGCCTCCAATAAAAGCTGAAATATTTTCAGTATCAAACCCTATTCCGCCTGTTGGAGCAAATCCGCTATCTTTTTCAAGATTGATAAAAGAAAATTGTATTAGCGGAATAATTTGTAAAATTTCTTGGCTGCCATCCCTTTTTATTTTAAAAAGATCACCATCTTTAACTGTTCTATAGGTATCTTTATTGATTAAAAAGTTTGAAGAAATACCCACAGAAGAAATCCATTTTTTATTTTTCAAACTATTGTAAGTTATTTTAATTTCTCGAACTAATTTGTTGGTTTCAACACTCATTATTTGAACGACAACTTCAAATTTTGTTCTGTTCTTAATTTCAAATTCAAAAAACCTTTCGTACTCAAATTTTATTGTATCAAATTGATTCTCTTTTGTAAATTCATTTTTATCGATTTCTAATGGAGGCTCTACAAAAATAGTTTGCTCCTGTTTTATATTTATATAATGAATATTATTATCAATTTTACCATAAACTTTTAACTTGTACTTTCCTTTTTTTAAAGTTTCTTCAATGTTATTGGCTATATCATTAAGATTGACAGCCAAATTAATGGTCTCATTTTTTTTCTCTTGGATTTTTGATTTTTGCGCATTCGAAATGATGGTCGAGAATAATACAAGAAATAGTAAAGTTTTCATAATGGATTGGTTTTAGTTAATGACTTATCCCAAATATCATGAAATACTAAAAGCCAAACCATCCCCAATACTGGGTAAATCCTAAAACCTGTATTTCTTCTCCAGCGCATAGCGCATCAATTCGCCTTTGCCTTGTAGCCCCAGAATACGCACCATGTTTTTACGGTGGGTATCGACGGTATGTATGCCTATAAACAGTAAATCGGCGATTTCGCGCGAGGTCTTGCCTTGGGCTATAAGCTCTAAAATTTCTATTTGGCGTTTTGTTAAAAGGCCTTTCTTTTTGGTGGGGCTTTCTTTGTTTAAGGCATTGGTGTTAATGTGGGCATCGAAATAATTATCGCCTTTTGAAACTGTTATAATGGCTTGGAGCACTTCTTTTAACGATGAGTTTTTTAAAATATACCCCGATGCGCCGGCATCCATCATTTTCTGTATCGCTTCAATCTGGTCGAACATGGTAAAGGCCAACACGTAAATTTCCGGATACTTTTTTTTAATTTGCCTTGTGGCCTCGATACCATCCATTTTTGGCATCCTAATATCGGTTAAAACCACATTGGGCCGTTTTTTCTCCACAATTACCAAAAGGGCTTCGCCATCGTTGGCTGTTCCCACAATAGATATTCCGTCTTCGTATTCCAAAAGCAGTTTTATGCCATCAATAAGCGATTGGTGGTCTTCGGCTATGGCCAGTCGTATCATTTTGTTGGTTGTTAAGTTTCTATGTTTATAGTTTGTTGCTGGGTTATTCGAAAATTAATGTTTAGCATTTTAAAATTCCAAATTCCAAATTCCAAATTCTTCAATCGTAAATCCTATAAAGGGATATCGATTATTATGGTGGTGCCTTTATTGAGTTCAGATTCTATGGTCATGTTGCCATTTAGGTGCTCTACGCGCTTATCGATACTGCTTATGCCCATACCTTTTTTGGTTTTGGTAATTTGGCTTGGGTTAAAGCCTTTGCCGTTATCTTCTACCATAATGTTTAAGCTCTCGTCGTGGTTGGTAATGTGTATGGTGGCCTCGGTAGCGTTGGCGTGTTTAATAATGTTGGTAATGAGCTCTTGTACAATACGGAAAATGGTAAGCTCCAAACTGTTTTCCAGCCTGTTTTCCAATCCGTGGTCTATAATATCGATAGTGATTTTATTTAAAGCCGAAATCTTATCGGCCATTTCGGTTATGGCTTTTAAAAGGCCTTGTTTGGCGATAACGCCCGAGTTTTTGGCATGGGCAACGCTTCGTACCTTATTATAGGCCTCATCGATAAGTGTATTGGTTTTTGCGTAAAGCTCGGGCGTTTGTTTGTCTTTAAGCGCGTTAAAATGAAGCTTTACGGTTGCCATGAGTCCGCCCAAATCGTCGTGCAGGTCGTTGGCGATGCGCTGGCGTTCTTTTTCTTGGCCTTCTATCATGGCATCGATGCTCAATAGCTCTTGCTCTTTTAAAACGGTGGCCAGTTTTTGGGTTTCCAGGGCTTTTTCCTGTTCGGCGAGTTTTTGTTTTTTGCGGGTGTTTTTTTGGATGAGGAAGGCGGTGATGCCACCAAAGAGCAAAAGTAATGCAGCTATGGTTAAATATGTTTTTTTCTGCTGTTGTTCTTTTTCAACACTAATCTTTAATTCTAAATTCTCTCGTTCTTTTTTTTCAGTTTCATATTTTATATTGTATTCTTCTACCTTTTTAAGCAATTCCAAGCTGTTAATTGAGTCTTTTAAGATTTCGTGTTTTTTACTGTATTCTAAAGCCTTGATGTAATTGTTGTTTTTCTTGTAAAGGTTTGAAAGATCTTCAAAAATATAAGACTGCATTTTTAAATTGTTGGATGCGTCTGCATATTGTTTTGCTTTTTGATAGTATTTAATGCTTAAATCGTGGTTGTTGTTAATACTGCTAATTACCCCTTTGTTAAAGTAAAGACTTGTCAAACCTTGTGTGCTCATATTGTGTTTTAAGGCTTGGTTAAAATATTTTTCAGCCGAATCGATTTCTTTTAATTGGCCTAAATAAATACCGCCTATGTTTTGTAATATTGAACCGCTTATCTTGGAAATAGGCTTAATGCTGAATGCCTTTTTATAATAAAACAATGCCGAATCGATTTGGTTTACAGCACTAAAGTAAGTGCCCAAATTATTGTAATTATAAACCAAGTTAGCAGTATCGTTAAGGTAAGC
Source organism: Gelatiniphilus marinus (assembly GCF_042684345.1). Taxonomy (NCBI): domain Bacteria; kingdom Pseudomonadati; phylum Bacteroidota; class Flavobacteriia; order Flavobacteriales; family Flavobacteriaceae; genus Gelatiniphilus; species Gelatiniphilus marinus. The sequence continues at coordinate 404,419 of NZ_JBHULK010000002.1, forward strand.
TAAATTAGGCGTGTTTTTTTTTAGATAATAATAGTTCTTGCCTTGTTTGTTTAGCTGCGCATACGAGGATGCTATTTTTTGATACACTTTGGACTTTAATTGTATTGAACTAAAATCGTCTTTTTCCAAAAATTTTAAAGCCGACAGGAAATAGTATATCGCTGAGTCTTTGTGCGTTTCAAGCAGCCTATGGATATTGCCCAAACAATAATCTAGATTGGCTTTTTCAAAATCGGGTAAATCTGAATAGTTTTTTTTTGATTCGTACAAGTATTTTTTTGAATCCGTTTTGTTAATCCAAAAGGAATTTTTAAACAATTCTATATATATATCGTGATTTTCAACATTTGAGAATGGATGTTTTTTTAAGCTGTTCTCTAAAAGCGTTATTGCTTTTTGGTGCTGTTTTGCTTTATAAAGTACCTTGGCTGAATCTATTGTTTTTTCGAATACCGTTTTTTGTCCGAACATCAAGTTTGAAAAAAAAAGTAGATATATAAATGTTTTAATTTTCAATCTTAGGTAAATTATTTTTATCTGGATCATTAGGTACTTCATTTGTTGTTGTTGCTATACCTGTTCTTTCGTTAAATATTTGGTGGTCATCATCAGTCGTAACTTCAGTCTCTTCGCTAGTAAGCTTTGGTTTTAACTTTATTTTTAAGATTTCTGCTTTATTTCCAGAAATAAAAGATTCAAACGCCTTTTTTGCTTCTTCATGATTTTCAAAATTGGATGGATCCAAATCAAATGAAATTAACTGAGAATTTGGAGAGTCTTCGTACTTAACAATATATATCAGAGTGTTTTTTGTATGCCTTCTTTTTTTTGTAAGATATCTTTTTAATACAATTGATTCAATTTTGCTTTTGAAGGCAACAAAAGTAATTTTGTAACCTAATATTTCTGTACTATCACTATTATATTTTATTTTAACGCTAGTTACATAGTCTAAGGGTTCTAGTTTTTTACTGTTACCCAAATCTGTAATAGTTGCACTAGAAACTTTATGGCTTAATTTAAAATCACCTAAATTTTCCCTTTGTTTTTTTAGTGTATTTAAAATTTCTGTATTCTGCTTTTTAATAAACTCCAAATCCTCTTTGCAGCAATTTTTGCACGACTGCATTGTGGTTAGCATTAAAGACAATAAAAATGCTATATGTAACTTGGTTTTCATGGTGGTTGGTTTTGGTTTAACAAGTGTAAATCTCTAAAAAATAAGATTTTAAAAACATACCCAATACAAGGTATATTCTCCTTTAAGTTAGAGAAACCAAATACTTACAACTCAAAACATCGGCAAAAAGCAAATAAAACCGAAGACGCGTTTTATTTTAAAAAGAATTTAATGGCAGCAATAAACAATATAAACGAAATAAAAGCAAGTAACATCCAAGAGCTACCTTTGTAAAACCGTTTGTGCAGTTTCAAATCTTTACGGTAAGTGTAGCCAATAGTAATAGCAAACGCAATAAAAAACAAAATCCCGAAAACAATTTGACCCGTACTAAACATATCGTTATTTTTATGCAAATTTAATGAAAACAGAGATTCCCAACTGCGTGGGAATGAAAAAAAAGATTATTGATGAAAAATAAAATAGAAGCCGTAAAAGCCTTCCATACCGCTTTTAAAATAGGGCATAGTGAAACGCCTAAAGCCGATTTGGGATTAGCCAAAAACATACTGCGCTACAAATTGATGCGCGAAGAAAACGAAGAATATCTAGAGGCCGCAAACAACAACGATTTGGTTGAAGTTGCCGATGCACTTGGGGATATGCTTTATATTTTATGCGGCACCATTATAGAACACGGTATGCAGCATAAAATTGAAGAAGTATTTGATGAAATTCAAAGAAGCAATATGAGCAAGTTGGGCGAAAACGGAAAACCCATTTACCGTGAAGACGGAAAAGTGCTTAAAGGGCCCAATTATTTTAAACCGAATATTGAAGCTATTTTAAAGAAATAGATATAACGCCTTTTCGACTTTCTGAATTTACTTGTCTAAACTAGTTTCAGTATTTTAGAACCTTAGAAAAAGACATGATTAAAAAAAGAGAAGTTAAAAACACTTCTCTTTTTTTAATTCGTTTGAGTACCGCCTTCCTTTTGGCAGGGGTTTCTTAAACTTTATAACGCCACCCAAACGGGTCTTCACATTTATTGGTTTGTATATCGGTAATACGTTTCTTTAAAAAACCGGCATAGGTGTTTTCTAATTCAGGCAACTCAAAATCTTCATCTTTATAACCAAAACCTGCTATAGGCGAAATAACGGCAGCTGTACCTGCGCCAAACATTTCTTTTAACGAGCCATCTTTTGCAGCAGCAACCACCTCGCTAACTGTTATTTTTTTTACTTCAACATTTAGGCCTTCGGCTTTAGCCAATTCAATAATGCTTTTGCGGGTTATACCATCTAAAATACGGTCGCTTATTGGTGCTGTAATTAAGGTGTCTTTTATCCTAATAAAAATATTCATGGCACCGGCTTCTTCAATAAACTCGTGCGTGTTATCGTCGGTCCAAATTACTTGTTGGTAGCCTTTTTCAATAGCTAGTTGCGTGGGGTAAAATTGTCCGGCATAATTACCGCCCGCTTTAGCAAAACCAACACCGCCGTTGGCAGAGCGCGAGTATTTTTCTTCAATTAAAACCTTTAGTTTACCGGCAAAATAAGCTCCCGAAGGCGCTGTGGAAATTAAAAATTTATATTCGTCTGCTGGCGAAGCATGAAACCCTTTGCCTGTGGCAAAAATAAATGGCCTAATGTACAGCGAGCAGCCTTCTTTTTTTGGTATCCAATCGCTATCAACTTTCAATAAAGCTTTTAAACCTTCCATAAAATACGCTTCAGGTAGCTCTGGTATGGCAAGGCGTTTTGCCGAAATGTTCAAGCGTTTAAAATTATCTAAAGGCCGAAACAATAAAATGTTGCCATCTTCATCTTTATAGGCCTTCATCCCTTCAAAAATAGACTGTCCGTAATGAAAAATCTTAGCAGAAGGATCTAAGGTAATTGGCCCATAAGGCACTACTTTTGGGGCATGCCATTTTCCGTCTTTGTAATCGCACTCCAACATATGGTCTGAAAAAACATGGCCAAATTGCAAATTGTCAAAATCTACATTGTTTATGGTTGTTTGGTCTGTTTTTATAACCTCTATGTCATTGATTAAAGTATTCATAATTTGAGTTGTTTATGGTACAAATTTAAGTAAAACGGAATTAAAAATGATATATTTGTAATAAATCGTTTAAAAACAATATACACATTACAAATGAAACCTATTACCTTATTGATTATTTGCGTTTTTCTGTTAAATTCTTGTAAAAATAAAACCGAAAACCCAGAGCCAAAACCCGTTATAGCCGAAAAAATTAGTTATAAATCTTTTGGAGACAGCATAATTGCAGACGATGCCATTGCAGCAAAATCTATGGCTTCTCATTATAAAACCATGGCTGTTGGGGATAGCATTGATGCTAAAATCACAGCAACCGTTAAAAAAGTTTGTCAAGCAAAAGGCTGTTGGATGACCTTGGATTTGGGCGAGGACGAAGAGGTTATGGTAAAGTTTAAAGATTATGCTATTTTTATGCCAAAAGATATTGGTGGGAAAGAAGTAATTATAAACGGTAAGGCTTATGTAAAAGAAGTATCGGTAGATGAACAGCGCCATTATGCCGAAGACGAAGGGCAATCTGCCGAAGCAATTGCAAGCATTACCAAGCCCAAAAAAACGTATTCTTTTGAAGCCAATGGCGTATTATTAAAACAATAGTTTGCAGCGCGACATTATAATAACTGCCGATGGCTCGTTAACCATTCATTTGCCCGAATGGAACGAGCAATACCACTCTAAACATGGTGCCATTCAAGAGGCTTACCATGTGTTTATAAAACAGGGTTTGCATCATTTATGCCATCCTGAACTTGTTTCTGGGTCTTATCCTGTAAGTCAAAATGAACAAAGTAATAATATATCAATATTAGAAATTGGTTTCGGTACCGGTTTAAACGCTTTTATTACGTTGTTGGAAGCTGAAAAATTGAATATTTCGATTGATTATTATGGAGTTGAAGCATATCCTGTTTTAATGAATGAAATCAATCAACTAAATTATCCACAAGAATTGAATGCTCAAAATGAAGCGTCAACTTTTACTAAACTACATGAAGTTTTTTGGGAAGCACCTCATAAAATCACACCTCATTTTTCAATAACAAAGCAAAACCGGTTTTTCTCAGAAATAAAAGAAAAAGAAAGTTATAACATTATTTACTTTGATGCTTTTGGAGCGCGCGTGCAACCCGAATTATGGACAGAATTAATCTTTAAAAACATGTACAACGCTTTAAAGCAAAATGGTATTTTGGTAACCTATTCTGCAAAAGGCAGTGTAAGGCGAGCCATGGAAAACGTTGGTTTTAAAGTAGAGCGGTTACCTGGGCCACCCGGAAAACGTGAAATGCTGAGAGCTACAAAAAGTTAAAACCCCGTTAAATCTGTTAAACACAATATAAATGTATAGCTATTGGAATTTACATTTTGTAACTTTATGTAAAAAGAAATTATGCGCGTTTTAATAACAGGAGCAACAGGATTGATAGGGCAGGAGATTGTTAAACTTTGCCATAAAAAAAGCATTGCTGTAAACTACTTAACCACAAGTAAATCTAAAATTGTAAAGGTTGAAAACTACCAGGGTTTTTACTGGAATCCTAAAACACAAGCTATTGATGCAAGCTGTTTTAAAGGAGTTGATGCTATTATTCATTTAGCAGGTGCAACCGTTTCAAAACGATGGACACCAGTTTATAAAAGAGAAATTCTTTCCAGTAGAATTGAAGGCACGCAGTTATTGATAAATGCTTTAAAGGGCGAAACACATAGTATAAAACAAGTGGTTTCGGCAAGTGCCATTGGAATATATCCAGATTCTTTAATTCATTATTACGACGAAACTTTTAATGATTTTGATGATTCGTTTTTAAGCAATGTAGTGCAACAATGGGAACACGCTGTTGATGGGTTTTCGCAAGTGGGCATAACCGTATCTAAAGTTAGGATTGGTTTGGTGTTATCAAATAAAGGTGGTGCTTTGCCAGAAATGGTAAAACCCATAAAATTTGGTTTGGGTGCTGCTTTTGGTAGCGGAAAACAATGGCAATCGTGGATACATATTAACGATTTGGCCCGTGTATTTTTATATATTTTAGAAAATAAATTAAGCGGAGTTTATAATGGTGTGGCACCAAACCCAGTGACTAATTTAGAGTTAACCAAAACCATAGCTAAAGTATTGGGTAAACCTTTGTTTTTACCGAACATCCCCAGATTTTTTATGAAACTGGTTTTAGGCGAGATGCATACTTTGCTGTTTGATAGCCAACGGGTAAGCTCTAAAACAATTGAAGATAAAGGCTTCCAGTTTAAAGCGCACCATTTGCAACCAGCTTTAGAGGGGGTGTTGGAGTGAAAAAGGAAGTGTCTTTGAAGGTTCGTTTAACGGTCTTGTATATGGCTCGTAGCGTGCAAATTAGCGATTACTTTTCGGTTAAGCACGAGCCGAATTTTTTAATTTTCTTATTATCTTTTCTTTTCAATAAGCCAAATTAAAAAATTTGGCGGACTTGCAAATTATGCCTTAACTTTGAATTAAGCAACTAACTAGCTATGAGCTATATACGTTGTTAGCAAACGTATTTATTTCCGAAGTATGTCGTTTTCTATTTGCTTTCTTAATTTTGCATTAACGTCTCTAAAGTCAGTTTCGTTTAGATTATATTTCTTTAATTCGTTTTCTAATTTCTCCCAACAATCTCGAACATATTGATGCTTGTCAAAATGTAAAGGTGCTTCTGAAATCATATTTCCAACAAGTGGCTTTAATTCCGACCAATATTTCTTTCTGAATTCCGAATTATCCATTAATTACAATATCTTTTTATTTCTGTGTATGCTTCACTTTTTCCTAATTCTCCTGCTCGTGATAAATCTTTACAACCTAATTCTTTTTCATTAAGTTTTATATGAGATAAACCTTTAATGTAAAGCGTGTTTGCATTTTCTTGAATTTTAATCGCTTTGGTTGCATCATTTATTGCCTTTCCATATTCTCCAGTATTATAATAAATCTCTGCTCTTGTATCCCAAATATACCATTTGCCCTTATCCAACTCAAGTGCTTTTGTTACAAATGGAATTGCTTTCTCAAACTGTTTTAATCCGACATAGGAATAAGCTTTATTATTATAAACTGTTGCTAAATCATAGTTTTGACCTTTTGGATCTCCTTTTGTTATTAATAAATCATAATCGCTTATTGCTCCATAAAAATCGCCAACTTCAGATTTAGCCATAGCTCTGTAAAATAAAAAATCAGGTAATATTTCTTTATTAGTTTTCGCAGATTTGGTAATATCTGAAATTGCTTCACTATAATTTCTTGACAAATAGTTTGCTGTTCCTCTTAATCCATAAAGTAATTCATTTCCTTCGTTACCAATAGATTTATCAATTAATGCAATTCCTTCTTTGTATTTTCCGTTTTGCAGTAATTTGTAAATGGCTTGTAAATCAACGTTTGGTTTTGAATTACCACTTTTATTTAACGGTTTGGTTTCTTGTTTTTGTCCTGAATATGGATTTTTATAATAATTTTTATTCTTTATACTTTCTAAATATTGTTCTGCTGGCTCAAAGTCTTTTACTTTCTTTAGATATTTTTTAGCTTTTTTGTAATCGCCTTTGAAGTAGTAACCTAGTCCGTGAAAATAATTAGTCAAATTATTTGGTGTCCAAATACTTTCTGATGTGTAAATCACATTACTATATTGATTGCTAGACATCATATTTTTATAATATTCAGTCAATTCGTTAAACATATCTTCTCGCCACTCTGATTTTTTACCCATTATTCTGTCACATTTAACAGACATATTATAAGCATCAATTATTCTGTCTTTGTGATAATATGCAACGCTTTTAATTTGATAGGCTAATGCAAAATTTGGTTGAATTTTTAATAAACTATTTGCATCTCCAATTGCGGAATCATAATTACCATTGGATATGTTTTCTGTTGCTCGTTTAGAAATTGTAGTTATAGCTTTTATTTTCAGATTAGTAATATCTGTATTTGAGTAACCACCACTTGCAAAATCAACAAATTTTGGTTTTGCTGTTTTATATCTTGTTCTGTTTGTTGTTGTAGATGAATTTGAAGAATTGTTCGATTTTCTGGCACTTAAACCCATTTGAAAACCACGATTGTAACCATCAGTATAACTATCGGAACTTTCTCCAACTTTCGGAATAGGTGCAATTGGTGGAATTGGGTCAATACAACCAACTCCTTGGTCTTGACAATATCCTTTTTTATATCCTGTATTAAATCCGTTTGTGAATTTATTTTGAGCGAACAAAAAATTCGCTGTAAGAAATAATGTTATGATAAGTAATGTCGTTCGTTTCATATGTTTGCTAATGGTTTGCGGATATGCGCCTGTTTCAATGGCTTATATCCACCGTTAAACGAAGTTAGTTAATTTTTCTGACAAAGTCAAGTCTAAAAAAATAAAAACCATCTACCTCTCAACCGCCGTTAGCTCCGCAATTTTACAAATCACTTCGGTGGCTTTTATCATACTTTCAACGGGCAGGTACTCGTAACGCCCATGAAAATTATGTCCGCCCGCAAAAATATTAGGGCATGGTAATCCCATATAGCTTAGCTGCGAGCCGTCGGTACCACCGCGAATGGCTTTAATTAGCGGCTCAATATCCAATTGTTTCATGGCTTCTTCGGCAATATCAACAATATGCATTACGGGCTCTATTTTTTCTTTCATGTTGTAATATTGGTCTTTTATTTCCACCATAATGGCTTCGGTGCCGTATTGCGAATTAAGCTCGTTTGCCAATTTTTCAAATAAGGCTTTTCGAGCCTCGAATTTTTCTCTGTCGTGGTCGCGAATAATATATTCTAAAACAGTTTCCTCAACTTTCCCGCTCATATTGCTTAAATGGAAAAACCCTTGATAACCTTCAGTGTGTTCGGGGGTTTCTAATCTGGGCAGCGAATTAATAAATTCGGTAGCGATGTACATGGAATTTATGAGTTTACCTTTGGCATATCCGGGATGCACAATTTTTCCTTTCACTTTTACTTTCGCACTGGCGGCATTAAAATTTTCGTATTCCAGTTCGCCAATTTGACTGCCATCCATGGTGTAGGCCCAATCTGCACCAAACTTTTTCACATCAAATTTATGTGCACCACGACCAATTTCTTCATCTGGCGTAAAACCAACGCGTATTTTGCCGTGTTTAATGTCTGGGTTGTTAATTAAATATTCCATGGCCGAAACAATTTCGCAAATACCCGCTTTATCGTCGGCACCCAAAAGCGTTGTGCCATCGGTAGTAATTAAGGTTTGCCCTGTGTATTGGCGCAAATCATCAAAATAATCTGGCGATAATACAATGTTTTCTTCTTTATTTAATAAGATATCGCCACCGTGATAATTCTCAAAAATCTGTGGCTTTACATTGGCACCCGTAAAATCTGGTGAGGTATCAAAATGCGCAATAAACCCTATGGTTGGTACCTCGTGTTCTACATTACTTGGTAGGGTGGCCATAATATAGGCGTTATCGTCAATAGTTACCTCTTGCATACCAATTTCTTTAAGCTCTTTGGCTAATTTGTTGGCTAAATCCCACTGTTTTTTTGTGCTTGGTGTACTGTTTGAATTGGGATCGGATTCGGTATCAATAGTTGCGTAACTAATAAACCGTTTTATAAGGCGTTCTTTTGAAATCATTTTATAGTAGTTTGAGTGAAATAATTAATAGCTCATTATGGGTATAAAGTTACGACTTATAAGTTTTTTAGCTTTTAAATTGCCCATTTTTTTAAATAGAATTACTTTTGCGCAAATATTGACTGATGTACAAATTATTACTGCGCCCGCTATTCTTTTTATTCGACCCCGAAAAGATTCATCATTTTACGTTTTCGTTAATAAAATTCACTTCTAAAATACCTGGATTTGCTTCCATATTTAAAAGTTTGTATGTGGTAAACGATAAACGATTAGAACGAAAATTATTCGGTTTAACTTTTAAAAACCCAGTGGGATTAGCAGCAGGTTTCGATAAAAATGCGGTGCTTTACAACGAGTTGGCAAACTTTGGGTTTGGGTTTATTGAAATTGGTACGGTAACGCCAAAGGCCCAAGCCGGCAACCCCAAAAAACGATTGTTTAGATTGAAAGATGACCAAGGCATTATTAACCGCATGGGTTTTAATAACGAAGGGCTACAAGCTGCAATTACGCAATTAAAAAAAAATAAAGGCAAACTGATTGTTGGCGGAAATATTGGTAAAAACACGCAAACAAAACCTGAGGATTACACCAAGGATTATTTGGAGTGCTTTAATGCCTTGCATCCTTTTGTTGATTATTTTGTGCTAAATGTAAGCTGCCCAAATGTGGGAAGCCATGCCAAGTTAAACGATAAAGATTATTTGGAGGAATTGATAGGTGACGTACAAAAAGCGAATACAGATTTTGAAAACCAAAAACCCATCCTATTAAAAATTGCACCGGATTTAAACGATAATCAGTTGGATGAAATTATTCAATTGGTTGCCGATACCAAACTAGATGGCGTTATTGCCAGCAATACCTCGATGGATAGAAGTAATTTGAAAGCCACTAAAGAACAGTTGGAAACCATTGGAAATGGTGGTTTAAGCGGGCAACCCATAAAAGAAAAAAGTACGCAAACCATTAAATATTTATCTGAAAAAAGCAATAAAGCCTTCCCTATTATTGGTGTTGGCGGTGTACATTCTGCCGAAGATGCGCTCGAAAAAATACGTGCAGGAGCAGATTTAATTCAAGTTTATACGGGCTTTATTTATGAAGGCCCGCGATTGATTAAAGCGATAAACAAAGCGATTTTAAAAGAAAGCTGATTTATTTTTTTCTTTAGGAATTGATGTTTTTGAAACTTACTTTTTTTGGAATTTAGAGTTTTCCTTTTTTGTAATTTCAATATTTATTTGATGATTTTTTTTAGAACCCTTGACTTGCCATCATTTAAAATAAGCAGGTAGGTTCCAGAAGATAAACTGCTCACATCTATGGGGCGATTTGAAACTGTACCAGATAAAAACGTTTGCCCCACTAAATTAGAGATTTCATAGATTGAAACTAGTTCTGTATCATTAGCCTTTATATAAAGCAAATCATTTTTAACAGGGTTTGGATACACTTTAAACATCTCGTCTGATATTGGTATGTAAATGGTTTTAATAAACACATCGTCTATGGCAATATCGCCTTCCCAACTGGAACCTCTAACAGCTCTAAATCTAACTTTTATAGTTTGATTTGTGTACTGTGATAAATCGACAGATTTGGTTAAAAACGCATCACTTTGATTGTTTTGCTGGCTTCCAATAATAGCAGGAATTACATCATTAATATAGCCGGTTTCGGTTTTTAAATCTACGTGCAATGCGCCAATGCCATTTCCAAACATGTGGTAGGCAAATTCAAGTTCAGAGTTTTCTTTATCAATCGTGAAACAAGGCGAAATAAATTCGGTTACATCGCCCGGTTCTGCTCCCGATGCTTCGGCGTAAATGTATTTTCCTAAAATTTCATTGGATGAATTGTCATTATTTGGACCGGTGTTTTCTGTTGCTGTTTCGCCAAAATTAACATGCCAGTTATACCCGTTTTTTGATGCATCTTTGGTAGTCCAACCTTTATCGCCCGCTATCTTAAAATCATCAAAATCTTCGTTTAGCCAATGGGGTTGTGTGCCAACTTTAATATATTGCGAATAGGTTTTACTTATAGATTTCGCTTTGTTTGAAACTCGTAGTGTTACATCGTAAATCCCAGTATTAAAAGTATGTGTTGGGTTTTGGGTAGTATAATCTATTAAGCCATCAGAATTTATATCCCATTCCCATTTGGTTATATTTTTGCAATTGCTTTTAAACTGCACGGTTAAATCTTCGTTACAAGTTTGGCTAACATTAGTTGTGAAATCGGCATTAAACGATGGGCAGGACAAATAGCTTTTGTTTGTTATAAAAAAGGCATACATACGCGCTAATTGTTGCTGAGTAAAATGGGTTCGGCATCCTTTTTTAGCGTACGACATGATGTTTTGTGTGTCTGGATTAAATACATTTCCGTTAGCATCGGTTTCTGTTCCGGTATATTCGCAAAAATTATTTACGTTTTGGTTTGTAAGCATGGGGTCTGCAGGTGTATCGCATATACCATCGCCGGTGGTGTCGCAGTTACTGCCATCTGCCAACTCGGTTGTTAAGCTGTCGTTTTTTGGTCCGTGGGTATGGATTAACGAGAAAAAATGCCCCATTTCGTGCGCCAATGATGAGCTGTTGGTAGCACAATCGTTTTTTATAACAATAATATCTTTTTTTGTTTCATTATTGCTATAACCACAAATGCTTTCGTTGGAAGTGTTTAAAACATAATCCGTAAAATATATATTTATTAATCCGGTAACATTGTTTTTTTCTATAAGGTTTTCTTCATCGTTTTTGCTGTATTGGCATAAGGTATCGCTATCAATATAATTTATTCCATCGCATAAAAAAAATTCCATAAAGGCATCTTTGTAGATGTTGTTTAGATTGGAAATAGCCTCGTTTAATTGAGTAGCACTTATTCCGCCAGAACCATCGGAATGTCTTATAATATGGGCTTTTACAGGAATGGCGTTTACGGTTTTGGCAAAAGTACTGCCTTTGCTGTGTTTAGCATTTAAAAATTCTTGCTCTACCGTTTTAAGCTGAGGCTTTATTTTTTGAAAGTTTTTTAAGTATGCTTCAGAAGTTATAGTGCCACAATTGGTTTCTGCATTTTGACTGTGAAGAATACTGCAAATTGTAAGGCATACAAAAGAAAAAAGATATTTAATTCTTGGGGCTAAAATATTCATTTGGGGCAAACATTTTTTCAAATGTATAGCGATAAGAATATTACAAACAATAAAAACGTTTAAGCGTTAAGTTTTATCGGTTAGATTAAAAAAAACACCTCGTTTTTAGTTAATTACCAACTTTTTGGTGGTGGTGCTATTGGCTGTTTTTATATTTAAAAGATAAACGCCTTTGTTTAAATGTGTTAAATCGATGTTTAATTTCGAGAGCCCTTTTTTAACCGGAATATCTTTAACCAATCGCCCTAAGATATTGTAAATTGAAGCAGATATTAAATCTTTGTTTTTAAGGTTTGAAAGTGTTATTTTTCCTTTTGAAGGGTTTGGATGAATTGATACATTTTCTAAATCGTTAATATTATCAAGACTTAAAGTGGAATCTATGTAATTAAAGGTAACCGTACCAATTCTGTGGCTCATATTGGTGTTCACGCCATCAAAAGGCGCCATGTCTAATAGGCTTGTAATAACGTCCTTCGGATTTGTAGCTGCATTATTTCCAGAATAGCCGTTGCCTTCTTCTGTACCTGCATCGTACGGAAACACATCAACGGTATAAGTGGTTTTCCATCCGTTGTTTATGGCATGGTTTCCGGACCTTAAATTTTCGCTATTAACGGCTATAAACCAATCTGGACTGGGGGCAATCATTGAAGCAAGACTCACGAAAGGATAATCTGAACTTACCTGGATACTTGTTGTAATGGTGCCTTGTGCCGCATTTAAACCGTTGCCAATTATAAATTTATCGGCATCTGTATTTGCGGTTACTTCACTTTCAAAAGCACTAGTGAGACCTTCTTCTGCTATCAATTCTATTCCAGCCGAGGCCGCTGTTCCCATTTCTAATATCGAGTTTGCGGTTTGGTGCGTAGCAATAGCTATGGGCGACCAATGCGGATTGCTTGGTAAGGGGATGCTGCTTATGCCATTAGTGGCATCTGCTGCGGGAGTTTCCCAAAAACTCTCAAAAACAATAGTGTAATTGGCAATACTTTGGGCGTAGAAATTAGGTGTAATAAGTAAGCACAGTACTAAGACTGTATGAGAAGTAAAGTTTTTCATGAGAATTGTAGTTTATTGGTTTTATAATGATTTAAGTCTTATTAAATTACTGCACCTTACAAAATAATAGTATTTTTATCGTCCATTTTTTTTTTGATGTCAATGTCTAAAAAAGTAAAGATAATCGAGTGCCCGCGCGATGCTATGCAGGGTATAAAAACGTTTATTCCAACGGCTAGTAAAGTGCAATACATTCAATCGTTACTGCGCGTGGGTTTCGATACCATAGATTTTGGTAGCTTTGTATCGCCAAAAGCCATACCGCAAATGGTTGATACCGGAGCGGTTTTATCGCAACTCGATTTAAGCAAAACCATTAGTAAATTGTTGGCCATTGTTGTAAACCAAAGAGGAGCTACAGAGGCATCCATCCATAAAGAAATAGATTATTTAGGATACCCGTTTTCAATTTCAGAAAACTTTCAAATGCGGAACACCCATAAAACTATTGCCGAATCTATATTAATTTTAGATGATATTTTAAACCTAGCAGATAAAACCAATAAAGAAGTGGTGGTTTATATTTCTATGGGATTTGGCAACCCTTATGGCGACCCTTGGAATGTTAATATAGTGGGCGAGTGGACGGAGCGTTTACATAAAATGGGGGTAAAGATCTTATCGTTAAGCGATACGGTTGGCACATCGATTCCTGAAAATATTAGCTATTTATTTTCTCATTTAATACCACAGTATCCGCATATAGAATTTGGTGCCCATTTGCACACTACACCAAGCACTTGGTTTGAAAAGGTAGATGCCGCCTACAAAGCGGGATGTTTACGTTTTGATGGTGCCATACAAGGTTTTGGAGGCTGCCCCATGGCCAAAGACGAACTTACAGGCAATATGCCAACCGAGAAACTATTGTCTTACTTTACCTCGCAAAAAAACAATAGTTTAAACGCACTTAGTTTTGAGAGCGCTTACAACGAAGCTTCAAAAATATTTAATAATTATTACTGATTGAAATAAAACGCAGACAAAGGCATAATGGAACATTTTGACCAGAAATTATACAATTTAAAACCCCTGCAATCGAATACACTTTGCAGGGGTTTATTTTATTAAGTTCTTTATTAAACAATAAAACGGTAATGATATGCTATTACAGGCTAAAAGGCGTCAATGCCAAAGCAAGCCTACAGTGGTTTCCGCTATATGTTTTTTAGTTTTAATAGCTTGTAACTTGTAATAGCGTTATTAAAATTTAAACTCAAAACCGCCATAAATTCCAAAGGGGTGTCCAGGTCTTAAACCAGAAGGCGTTCTTGACACCGCATAGGTGTTGTCTAATAAATTCATAAGGTTAGCAGTTAGGTTAAACTGCTTTGCAATGTTGTATTTGCCCGATAAATCCAGGATAAAATAAGAATCTACTTTTTCGTTGCTTGGAATTGCTCCAGTACCGGATTTTGTTCTAAACTCTCCGTTGAACCTTGCATTTAAATTTACTTCAAATTTAGAATGCTCTAATGAAATTGCAGCATTGAATTGATTTTTTGGTATATAAGGCATTTCATCTCCAGAGGTTACAGTGCCCCACAGTCTGTTAGAGCTCCCAAAGTCGTTTAAAAATTCTGAATTAGTATATGTGTAAGCAAAAGAAATTGGTAGGGAAAACGTGCTGTTAGGGTTTGCTAAGTTGTAGTTTAATAATAATTCCAGTCCGTTCACTTTTACTTCGCCTGCATTAAATTGATCTAAAGAACCCGATCCGCCAGATGCTGCAAGGTCGCTGCCTAAAAGGTTGGAATAATCGTTGTAGAAACCAACAATCTCCCCTCTTAGTTTGCCTGTATTAAAACGGGTTCCTAATTCGTAATTTATACTTTCTTCTGCCTTTTCGCCATCTCTATTTCCAGGAGGCGAGAAGCCTTTGTGAACGCCACCAAATACTGAAATATTATTGTTAAACTTATAGTTAGCGCCCATTCCGGGAATAAAAATAGAAACTGTATTTTCCCTGGTTTGTAAATTAGTAGCAGTTCTATTTACATCGTTTTTACCAAAATCTTCTCTGTTTAAAGCGATGTTTTCGTACCTTAAACCAGGTGTAAAGGTCCATTTGTTGTGTTTTAATTTGTAGGTTATAAAAGAAGCTAAAGCTTTTGCACTACTAATTCTATTGGCATCTGTTCCGGGGGTTCCGGCAGTTGTTAAAGTTAAAATTCCAGTATTGGAAATGCTGTAGTTATCTACCCATTGAAACCGGTCTTCTTCATCATAGTGGTACCTTAGGCCAATTTCAATATCGTGAAAAGTATCTCCTTTGTACCAATGGTAATCTAATTTTGTTTGGATACCTTGTGCATAGTATTTTCTGTTGTTTGCTTTAATACCCAATACATCTGCTGCAGAATTTATGCTGCCCGTTACCGTGTTGAAATGTCCCGATAGTGTTGTTGGATCATTTAAAACATTAGCAATAGATTGCTTATCGCCGTTAAAGGTAACATCGTTTAACTTATACCAATTTCTTGCAAAGTTGTTGCGATATAAATTAGTGGTAATTCTGAAGTTTTTAGAAAACTCCAAGTTGTGTGTTAGCACATATTGGGTATGGTCAGTAGTCATTTTATCATGGTTTGAAGCAGGGTATCGAGAAAACGGATTTTTATTGAAATCTTCTTCAGACAAGCCTAAATACGTTTCATTTCCATTTTCATCAGAGTACTGAAACTTGAACTCAATATTTTGTTTTACGGTAGCATTCGCAAACAAATTGGCACTCAATTTTGCAACAACATCATTTTTGTTAAAACCAGTATTTTTTTCGCTAGGTAAAGTTTTAAAACCATCTGAACCATAATTTAAATATTCTACCAAATAGCCAAAGGTTTTGTTTGCCCCACCAATCTTTGCGTGCAGTTGGTTAGAATTAAAACTACCATAACTTGCTCTTATTTTGCCAGAAAATTTGTTTGGTATTTGTGAAGAAACCATGTTAATTGCTCCGCCACTGGTAAAAGGGCCGTATTGTACTTGGCTACTGCCTTTTAAAATTTCTACGGCTTCCATTCTTGCAATAGTAGGAAAATAGTAAGCCGCAGATGCGCTGTAAGGTGCCGGGGCGGTTAAAATACCGTCTTCCATAATGGTAATTTTCGAACTTCTTCCCGGAGATGTACCTCTTAAACTAATGTTTGGTCTTAAACCAAAGCCATCTTCTTGGTACATATTAACGCCAGGTACGATACTTAAAACTTTATGGATATCTGTTGAATTAAATTTTTCGAGTTCTTGAGACGACAGATAAAATGCGGAGCCGGTTCTGTGTTTTGCTACATATTTACTGCCTAATATTTTGTTTGTAGAAATTAATACCTCATCTAATTTTTGAATGGAGTCTAATTGGTTTTTTAAGACTTTACTTTCTTTTTGTTGAGCAGAAATAGTAACCGCAAATAGAGAGGTTAAAACTAATAATTTTGTCTTGATTTTATTTAGTTTCATTATAAATAGGTTTAATTTTTGGGCAAATATAAACCTCAATTTTAAATCAGCAAAGCTTATTTAGAATAAATAAAAATAATTTTTTTAATGATTTGATAATTAATATTTTATAATTAAAATTTTTGCTTATCTTTCTTTTTGGTTTTAAATTATTTTTAGATTTCTTCAATACCTCACAATTAAAATCGTCTGGTAATGTGGTTTAATATTCGTCTATAAACGCAATTAAATTTTTTTGTTTGTTGAGATGAATAATGCTAAGAAAACGGCTTAGAAAAATACCATTTTATACGCTTGGAAATTCTAAATTACTTTTTATATTTGCACCCTTAAAAATTCTAAAAGAGAGGAGGTTAAGATACTATGTTAATAATACCGGTAAAAGAAGGAGAAAATATAGATAGAGCGCTAAAGCGTTATAAACGTAAATTTGTAAGAACAACCATTAAGAACCAATTGCAAGATCGCAAACAGTTTAACAAGCCATCCGTTTTACGAAGAGCTCAAATACAAAAGGCGCAGTACATCCAGCGCTTAAGAGACGCAGAAGAGGTATAGTACCTGTCGCTTAATAAATTTAATCCCGCAAAAAAGCGGGATTTTTTTTGTCTAATATTTATTCTACGCACATATTGCAGTGCAAGCTTAATAAATAGGCTTTGTTTAAGGTTGTAAACAGCGGTAACGGCTTTTGTTAATCTGGGTTAAATACGGTTTGTGCCTGCGAATTAACCAAAGTGCAAATCATATATCTGTTTCAAAAAAAATTGTATCTTGAACACAGAATTTTGAATATATTATATGTCCTTTAAATCATTCGCAGATTATTTATTGTTGGAAAAAAACTATTCGGCATTAACCGTAAAAGCTTATCTAAACGATTTAGAAACTTTTTCAGCATTCATAACAACCGAATACGGTACCAATTCCATCAATCAAGTTAATTACCCGCAAATAAGGCATTGGATAGTTTCTATGGTAGAAAGCAAACTGTCAAACATAAGTATAAACCGAAAAATATCGGCATTAAACACCTATTATAAGTTTCTTTTAAAAATTGGTGCAATTAAAACCAATCCGCTTTACAAGCACAAAGCTTTAAAAACAAGCAAAAAAATCCAAGTCCCTTTTTCAGAAGATGAGGTAAAGGCGGTTTTAAACAATCTGCATTTCGATAAGGATTTTGAAGGCATTCGCAACAAGCTAATTATAGAATTGTTTTACACAACCGGAATACGGCGTATTGAGCTAGTGCAGCTCAAGCTTGCACATGTAGATCTGGCAAACAAAACCTTAAAAGTATTGGGCAAAAGAAATAAAGAGCGCTTCGTACCGTTATTAAACTCTGTAGCGCAGACCTTAAGTAATTATATAATTTCAAGAAGCAACTTAGAACAAATCACAGATAACGATATGCTGTTTTTAACGAAAAAAGGAATTAAAATATACGAAACACTTGTTTACAGAATAATAAATGAGTATTTTAGTTTGGCATCTTCAAAGGTTAAAAAGAGCCCGCATATATTGCGGCACTCCTTTGCAACCCATTTGCTTAACCAAGGTGCTAGTTTAAATGCAGTAAAAGAACTCCTGGGGCATTCCAGTTTAGCAGCAACACAAGTTTACACGCACAACAGTATAAAAGAGCTTAAAAAAACACATATTAATGCACACCCAAGAAGCGAAACCAAAAAATAAAAGTATGTAATGAGCCAAAAGAAACCTTTTAGAACCAACTAATTAAACCAAGTACAGGCCATTTGCATCTAGCCAATTATTAACCTAAAAAAATAACAGATGAAAGTAAACACACAATCAGTTAATTTCAACGCAGACCAAAAATTAATAGATTTTATCCAAAGACGAATGGATAAGTTAGACATGTATTATGATAAAGTTATAAAATCTGATGTTTATTTAAAAGTAGAAAACACAAGTGGTAAAGAAAATAAAATATTTGAAGCCAAGGTAAGCGTGCCCGGAGACAGTTTTGTGGTAAAAAAGCAATGTAAAAGTTTTGAAGAAGGTGCAGATATGGCAATTTCGTCCTTAGAAAGGCAGCTAAAAAAGCGAAAAGAAAAATTAAGAGCACATTTATGAAAAAAATTTATGAAAAAATGTTTTGAATAAAAAAATAAATCTATACATTTGCAGTCCGTTAGAAATAGCGGGCTTTTTTTATGCTAAAAAAGTGTAAAAAACGCCGATGTAGCTCAGCTGGCTAGAGCAGCTGATTTGTAATCAGCAGGTCGTGGGTTCGAGTCCCTCCATCGGCTCTAAAATATTGAAATGCGAGCAGGAAGTTGAAAAAAGTATAGTGTATATTTTTTTTACTTGAGAAGAGATGTTTATTCTGAGCGTAGTCGAGGGAAGTCCTTTATCGGCTTTTTGATTTCTGCGAAAGCAGAAAGCACGAATAGGAAAAGCAATAACTGCTTAGAAGGTGTTCTTAAAAAAAAATATTGATAGTAGCATTTTAAATTCAGTTTTTTTGAATTTTTTAAAATGTAAATAGATTGGGGAGATACTCAAGCGGCCAACGAGGGCAGACTGTAAATCTGCTGACTATGTCTTCGCAGGTTCGAATCCTGCTCTCCCCACAATTTTGAGCGTAACGCTAAAAGAGCGCCTTAAAGGTGTTTCCGAGGCTTCGGGGTTGCTCCCCCGGTAACGATTTTTGCGCAGTCGAAAATTAAGAAATCCAAAAGTAAAGCAAGTTTATAGATTTGCTGTTTTTTTTTTGGAACCGTTCATGTAAGTAATGGGTATAATTTGATTAGATTCTTAAATCAATCTACAGGTTTTTCGAAATTTGGTTTTGTTGGGGTTTTTTCAAAAAATTGCGAGAGTAGCTCAGTTGGTAGAGCGTCAGCCTTCCAAGCTGAATGTCGCCGGTTCGAACCCGGTCTCTCGCTCTATAAATTTACGAATTACTAAATGCGATTCACGAATCGTAAATCTTGAATCGGCAATCGTAAATAAATTGCCGGTGTAGCTCAGGGGTAGAGCGTTTCCTTGGTAAGGAAGAGGTCACGAGTTCAAATCTCGTCATTGGCTCTATATTAAGGAGTATAGCAAAGAATACACTAATATTATTATATAACTAAGATTAAAATTATTTAAAAAACATGGCAAAGGCAACTTTCGATCGTTCAAAACCACACTTAAATATTGGTACAATTGGACACGTAGATCACGGTAAAACAACTTTAACTGCTGCTATTACTAAAGTATTAGCTGATGCAGGTTTCTCAGAAGCAAGATCATTCGATCAAATTGATAATGCACCAGAAGAAAAAGAAAGAGGTATTACAATTAATACATCTCATGTAGAATATCAAACAGAAAATCGTCATTATGCACACGTTGACTGTCCAGGTCACGCCGATTACGTTAAGAACATGGTAACTGGTGCGGCACAGATGGATGGTGCTATCTTAGTTGTTGCTGCAACAGATGGTCCAATGCCGCAAACTCGTGAGCACATCTTATTAGGGCGTCAAGTAGGTATTCCTCGTATCGTTGTTTTCTTAAACAAAGTAGATATGGTTGATGACGAAGAGCTTTTAGAGCTTGTAGATATGGAGGTAAGAGACTTGTTGAACTTTTACGAGTACGATGGCGATAACGGGCCTGTAGTGTCTGGTTCTGCTTTAGGCGCACTTAACGGTGAGCAAAAATGGGTTGATACAGTATTGGAGTTAATGAAAGCTTGTGATGAGTGGATTGAAGAGCCAGTACGTGATATGGATAAGCCTTTCTTAATGCCTATTGAAGATGTATTCTCAATTACTGGGCGTGGTACTGTTGCCACAGGCCGTATTGAAACTGGTGTAGCTAACACTGGTGATCCTGTTGAGATTATTGGTATGGGAGCTGAAAAGTTAACATCTACCATTACAGGTATCGAGATGTTCCGTCAAATTCTAGATAGAGGTGAAGCTGGAGATAACGCAGGTATCTTATTAAGAGGTATTGAGAAAACTCAAATCTCAAGAGGTATGGTAATCTGTAAACCAGGTTCTGTAACACCACACGCTAAATTTAAAGCAGAGGTTTATATCCTTAAAAAAGAAGAAGGTGGACGTCACACACCATTCCACAACAACTACCGTCCACAGTTCTACGTACGTACAACAGACGTAACAGGAAACATTGCGCTTCCAGACGGTGTTGAAATGGTAATGCCCGGAGATAACTTAACTATTACTGTTGAGTTGATTAACACTATTGCAATGAACGTAGGTTTGCGTTTCGCTATCCGTGAAGGCGGTAGAACAGTAGGTGCAGGACAAGTAACAGAAATTTTAGACTAAACATTAGTTTAATAAATATAGAGCTTAAGGTATTCCGATTTATTCGGAATGCCTTTTGAATTATATTTAAGGGTTTAGCTCGTCCCAATAGCTATCGGGAACTAGTTAAATGTCCAAAACACGGGTTTAGCTCAGTTGGTAGAGCACTGGTCTCCAAAACCAGGTGTCGGGAGTTCGAGTCTCTCAACCCGTGCTAAGCAAAAGCAGTGTGGCAAGAAGCAAAACCTGCCATATTTGGTAAAGGTGACTTTAAGTCCAAAGCGGCGCACCTTAAATTAAATTTGAGTGTGCAAACAAAACAATTGAAAACATTTCAATTTACATTAAAAGAAATTATAAAATGGCTGGAATTGTAACTTATATAAGAGAATCGTTCGGAGAACTAAAAAACAATGTATCGTGGCCTACTTGGGCAGAAGCACAGAGTTTAACGGTTTTGGTAGCTGTGTTTTCTATTATATTTTCTCTTGCTATTTGGGGTGTAGATACTGTATTTAGCAAAGTTATTACAGCTTACTTTCAATGGATTAAATAACGATAAAAGGAAAATTTATGTCTGAAGTAAGCGAAAAAAAATGGTACGTTGTACGTGCAGTTAGTGGTCAAGAAAACAAAATAAAAACCTATATCGAAAACGAGATTGCTCGATTAGGCCTTCAAGATTATGTTGACCAAGTATTGGTACCAACCGAAAGAGTAGTACAAATTCGGAACGGAAAAAAAATACACAAAGAAAAAGTGTTTTTCCCGGGTTACATTATGATACAAGCTAATTTAACAGGCGAAGTTCCCCACATTATAAGATCGGTTACCAATGTTATTGGTTTTTTAGGTGAAACAAAAGGAGGCGATCCGGTACCGCTTAGGCAGTCTGAAGTAAACAGAATGTTAGGTAAGGTTGACGAGTTGGCCGTAGAGGAAACCGCTCACGTTGCCATTCCATACACTAAAGGCGAAACCGTAAAAGTTATTGATGGCCCATTCAATGGATTTGATGGTACCATAGAAAATATAAACGAAGAAAAGCGTAAACTTGAAGTCATGGTAAAGATTTTTGGAAGAAAAACCCCATTGGAATTAAGTTATATGCAAGTTGAAAAAGTATAAACAGTGTTACATTCAGATAGATGAAACTTTCGCTTCCATAAGAAAGATATCATCGTAAAATTAAATTATTAAAAATGGCAAAAGAATTAGGTAAAGTAGTTAAGTTACAAGTTCGGGGAGGTGCTGCGAATCCGTCGCCACCGGTTGGACCCGCTTTAGGAGCTGCTGGTGTTAACATCATGGAGTTCTGTAAGCAATTCAATGCCAGAACCCAAGATAAGCCAGGTAAAGTATTACCCGTGGTTATATCTGTTTACAAAGACAAATCGTTCGACTTTGTAATCAAAACTCCACCAGCAGCAGTTCAATTAATGGAAGCTGCAAAAGTGAAGAAAGGGTCTGGAGAGCCAAACCGAAAAAAAGTAGCTAAAGTTTCTTGGGATCAGATTAAAACCATCGCAGAAGACAAAATGGTAGATTTAAATGCATTTACCGTAGAATCTGCAATGAAAATGGTTGCTGGTACCGCAAGATCAATGGGTATAACCGTAACAGGGCAATTCCCTAATTAATCTATTAAAGACATTTAAAATGGCAAGATTAACAAAAAAGCAAAAAGAAGCTGCAGCAAAAATAGAAAAAGGGAGAATTTACTCGCTTGATGAAGCATCTGCATTAGTAAAAGAAATTACTAATACAAAATTTGATGCCTCAGTTGATATAGCTGTACGTTTAGGAGTAGATCCTCGTAAAGCAAACCAGATGGTAAGAGGGGTTGTATCCCTTCCTCATGGTACAGGTAAAGATGTAAAAGTTCTAGCATTGGTTACACCAGACAAAGAAGCCGAAGCCAAAGAAGCAGGTGCAGATTACGTAGGTTTAGACGAATACCTTGATAAAATCAAAGGTGGTTGGACCGATGTAGATGTAATTATCACCATGCCTAGTGTAATGGGTAAGCTAGGGCCTTTAGGCCGTGTATTAGGCCCTCGTGGTTTAATGCCAAACCCAAAAACAGGTACGGTAACTATGGATGTTGCCAAAGCGGTAACTGAGGTAAAAGCTGGTAAAATCGATTTTAAAGTAGATAAAACCGGTATTGTACACGCCGCTATCGGAAAAGCATCATTCAGTGCCGATAAAATTGCTGGAAACGCAAACGAATTATTAACAACATTAATTAAACTAAAACCAACAACTGCAAAAGGGATTTACGTAAAAAGCATATTCATGTCTTCTACCATGAGCCCTAGTATAGCTGTTGATCCTAAAATTGGTTAATTAAGTTAACACTTTAAATTATGACAAGAGAAGAAAAATCACAAGTAATTGAGGAATTAACTGCACAATTAACCAACAATGCAAATATCTATTTAACAGATATTTCTGGATTAAACGCAGGTATAACCACAGATTTACGTCGTGCTGCTTTTAAAGCAAACGTGCAAATGGCAGTTGTAAAAAATACATTACTTGAAAAAGCAATGGAAGCTTCAGATAGAGATTTTGGAGACCTTCCATCGGTATTAAAAGGAAATACATCGGTAATGTATTCTGAAACTGGAAACGCTCCAGCTAAATTAATTAAAACCTTCCGTAAAAAATCTGACAAACCTTTATTAAAAGG
The DNA here is from genome assembly GCF_042684345.1 of Gelatiniphilus marinus. NCBI lineage: Bacteria > Pseudomonadati > Bacteroidota > Flavobacteriia > Flavobacteriales > Flavobacteriaceae > Gelatiniphilus > Gelatiniphilus marinus. Next base: position 427,940 of record NZ_JBHULK010000002.1, read on the forward strand.
TGCTTTTATTGAGGAAGCGGTTTATTTAGGCGACGATCAACTAGATATGTTAGTTGATATCAAATCTAAAGAAGAATTAATTGGAGAAATAGTAGGTTTACTACAATCTCCTGCTAAAAATGTTGTGTCTGCGCTTAAATCGGGCGGGGCAACAATTGCCGGAGTTATTAAAACCCTATCCGAAAAAGAAGGATAGTATTAACAAGTACGCACTTATTACAAATATATTATTATTACAAAATTATTAAAACGATAGAAAAATGGCAGATTTAAAAGATTTCGCAGAACAATTAGTTAACCTTACGGTAAAAGAAGTAAATGAGTTAGCAACTATATTAAAAGATGAGTATGGTATCGAGCCTGCTGCTGCTGCTGCAGTTGCTGTTGCTGGTCCTGCTGGTGGTGGTGAAGCTGAAGAAGCTCAAACTGAATTTGATGTAATCCTTAAAGCCGCTGGCGGTTCTAAATTAGCAGTTGTAAAATTAGTTAAGGAATTAACGGGTCTTGGTTTAAAAGAAGCCAAAGGTTTAGTTGACGATGCACCAAGTGCAATTAAAGAAGCAGTTACCAAAGACGAAGCTGAAGCCCTAAAAGCTCAGTTAGAAGAAGCAGGAGCCGAGGTTGAGCTTAAGTAAGCTTAACATCTCAAAAACACAAAGGTTTAGGTCTGGAGCATACGCTTTGAGGCCTAAACCATTTTGCGTATATAATCTATACCAAAAAAACCTCTAAAACAACCCAACTGGTTGCAGGTTGTTTTTCCAGTGTTTAAAAGCACTATCACTATTTTTTTAATCATAATTCCGTCCATTGATGTTATCAACACAAGCTGAAAGATTAAATTTCTCGTCTATTGTTAATAGAACAGAATATCCAGATTTCTTAGATATTCAGATAAAATCCTTCCAGGATTTTTTCCAGTTAGAAACAAAATCAGAAGAAAGAGGAGATGAAGGTCTTTACAATACCTTTATGGAAAACTTTCCAATTACAGATTCTCGTAATCAATTTGTCCTAGAATTTTTAGATTACTTCGTAGATCCACCAAGATATGCCATAGAAGAGTGTATTGAGCGTGGGCTTACCTACAGCGTACCGCTAAAAGCAAGGTTAAAGTTATATTGTACAGACCCCGAGCACGAAGATTTCGAAACCATAGTCCAAGATGTATATTTAGGTACCATACCTTACATGACTCCATCTGGTACGTTTTGTATTAATGGCGCAGAACGTGTTGTGGTATCGCAATTACACCGTTCACCTGGTGTGTTCTTTGGGCAATCTTTCCATGCCAACGGAACAAAATTATATTCGGCAAGGGTAATCCCTTTCAAAGGCTCTTGGATTGAATTTGCTACAGACATCAACCAAGTGATGTACGCATACATTGATAGAAAGAAAAAATTACCAGTAACAACATTATTCAGAGCCATCGGTTTTGAACGCGATAAGGATATTCTAGAGATTTTCGATCTAGCCGAAGAAGTAAAAGTCTCTAAAACCGGACTAAAAAAATATTTAGGACGCAAGCTTGCAGCACGTGTACTTAATACATGGCACGAAGATTTTGTTGACGAAGATACCGGAGAGGTTGTATCTATCGAACGTAACGAGATCGTGCTTGATCGTGATACGGTTCTAGATAAAGAAAACATTGAAGAAATTCTTGAAGTCGATGTAAAAACCATCCTGTTACATAAAGAAACATCAGAACAGGGCGATTATGCCATAATTCACAACACGCTTCAAAAAGACCCCACAAACTCCGAGAAAGAAGCCGTTGAACATATTTACAGACAATTGCGTAATGCCGAACCACCAGACGAGGAAACGGCACGCGGTATTATAGATAAATTGTTCTTTAGCGACCAACGATACTCTTTAGGAGAGGTAGGCCGTTACAGAATGAACAAAAAACTAGGTCTAGATATTGGTATGGACAAGCAAGTGCTTACCAAGGAAGATATCATTACCATTATAAAATATTTAATCGAGCTTATCAACTCCAAAGCAGAGATTGACGATATCGATCACCTATCAAACCGTCGCGTACGTACTGTTGGCGAGCAACTATCTCAACAATTTGGTGTTGGTTTGGCTCGTATGGCACGTACCATACGTGAGCGTATGAACGTTCGCGATAACGAGGTCTTTACACCAATAGATTTAATTAACGCAAAGACACTATCGTCTGTAATTAATTCTTTCTTTGGAACAAACCAGTTGTCTCAGTTTATGGATCAAACCAATCCATTAGCCGAAATTACACATAAACGCCGTTTATCTGCACTAGGCCCAGGAGGTTTATCACGAGAAAGAGCAGGCTTCGAGGTGCGCGATGTACACTACACGCATTACGGAAGACTTTGCCCTATTGAAACACCAGAGGGACCAAATATTGGACTTATATCTTCACTTTCTGTATTTGCAAAAGTGAATTCTATGGGATTCATAGAAACTCCATATAGAAAAGTTACCGATGGGGTAGTTGATATTAAAAACGAGCCAACCTATTTAAGTGCTGAAGAAGAAGAAGAAAAACTAATAGCGCAGGCAACCGTAAAAGTTGACGAAAAAGGAACCATACTACACGATAAGGTAATTGCAAGAATGGAGGGCGATTTCCCTGTAATAGAGCCCAACGAATTACATTATACCGATGTGGCACCAAACCAAATTTCGTCTATTTCGGCATCTTTAATACCCTTTTTAGAGCACGATGATGCCAACAGAGCCTTGATGGGATCAAACATGATGCGCCAAGCTGTACCTTTATTACGAGTAGATGCACCAATAGTTGGCACAGGTTTAGAACGCCAAGTCGCTTCAGATTCCCGTGTATTAATTAATGCCGAAGGCAATGGAGAAGTACTTTATGTTGATGCCAACGAAATTCAAATCAAATACGAACGTACCGAAGATGAAGCTAAAGTAAGCTTCGATAGCGACATTAAAACATACGAATTAGTAAAATTCAGAAAAACAAACCAAGGGACCTCTATAAACCTAAAGCCAATTGTGGTTAAAGGCGACAAAGTTACCAAAGGCCAAGTTTTATGCGAAGGATACGCTACACAAAAAGGAGAACTAGCTTTAGGGAGAAACATGAAAGTGGCCTTTATGCCATGGAAAGGTTACAATTTTGAGGATGCCATCGTGATTTCAGAAAAAGTAGTTCGCGAAGATATTTTTACATCGATACACATAGACGAGTACTCTTTAGAAGTTAGAGATACCAAATTAGGCAACGAAGAGTTAACCAACGACATCCCTAACGTTTCTGAAGAAGCTACCAAAGATTTAGATGAAAATGGTATGATCCGCGTTGGAGCCGAAGTTAAACCTGGTGATATCCTTATTGGTAAAATTACACCTAAAGGAGAGTCTGATCCAACACCGGAAGAAAAACTATTGCGTGCCATATTTGGCGATAAAGCGGGCGATGTTAAAGATGCCTCTTTAAAAGCCTCGCCATCTTTAAACGGTGTAGTAATAGAAAAGAAATTATTTGCCAGAGCAGTAAAAGATAAACGTAAACGCGCTCAAGATAAAGACGATATTTTACAATTAGAAGGTATTTATGATGCTAAATTTGATGCTCTAAAAGAAGTTTTAATAGAAAAACTATTTGCCATTGTAAATGGAAAAACAGCACAAGGTATTTTTAACGACCTAGGTGAAGAAGTGTTGCCAAAAGGCAAAAAATTCACACTTAAAATGTTAAATGCCGTGGACGACTATGCCCACTTGGTATCTGGAAAATGGACCACAGACGAGCACACAAACAAACTTGTTGCAGACTTAATCCATAACTACAAAATTAAGGAAAACGATTTGCAAGGTGCTTTGCGTCGCGAGAAATTCACCATATCTGTAGGAGACGAGCTACCTGCTGGCATCATTAAATTGGCTAAAGTTTACATTGCCAAAAAGCGCAAGCTTAAGGTAGGCGATAAAATGGCAGGACGCCATGGTAACAAAGGTATAGTAGCACGTATTGTGCGTCAAGAAGATATGCCGTTCCTTGAAGACGGAACACCAGTTGATATAGTATTAAACCCTCTTGGTGTACCATCGCGAATGAATATTGGTCAGATTTACGAAACCGTTTTGGGTTGGGCTGGTCAGAAATTAGGTCAAACTTATGCAACACCAATTTTTGATGGAGCAGAGATTGACCAAATTAACGAACTAACCGATGAAGCTGGAATTCCACGTTACGGACATACTTATTTATACGATGGTGGAACAGGACAACGTTTCGATCAGCCAGCAACCGTTGGTGTGATTTATATGCTAAAACTTGGGCATATGGTTGACGATAAAATGCACGCACGTTCTATAGGACCTTACTCATTAATTACACAACAACCGCTTGGTGGTAAAGCACAATTTGGTGGTCAGCGTTTTGGTGAGATGGAAGTTTGGGCACTTGAAGCTTATGGCGCATCAAGTACCTTACGGGAAATTTTAACTGTAAAATCTGATGATGTTATTGGTCGAGCCAAAACTTACGAAGCAATTGTAAAAGGCGAACCCATGCCAGATCCAGGATTACCAGAATCATTCAACGTACTTATGCACGAATTGAAAGGTTTAGGATTAGACATCAGATTAGAAGAGTAAATTTTAATAGTCTCCAGTAAGCAGTAGGCAGTTAGCAGTAACTGAGTACTGAGAACTGAAGACTGAAGACTAAAAAAACATGGCAAGAAAACAAGATAAACATACAGTAAAGAGATTTAATAAAATCTCCATTGGTTTAGCATCACCAGAATCTATTTTAGCAGAATCTAGAGGAGAGGTTTTAAAACCAGAAACTATCAATTATCGAACTCACAAACCAGAACGAGATGGTTTGTTCTGCGAGCGTATTTTTGGCCCCGTAAAGGACTACGAATGTGCTTGTGGTAAATATAAAAGAATCCGTTACAAGGGTATAGTTTGCGACCGTTGTGGTGTAGAAGTAACCGAAAAGAAAGTGCGTCGCGATAGAGTAGGGCATATTAACTTAGTTGTTCCTGTAGCTCATATCTGGTACTTCCGTTCGTTACCAAACAAAATAGGGTATTTATTGGGTTTACCATCTAAGAAATTAGATATGATTATTTACTACGAACGTTACGTAGTCATCCAACCCGGTAATGCAAAAAACGAAGAAGGCGAGCCGTTGCAAAAAATGGATTTCCTTACAGAAGAAGAATACCTTAACATTTTAGAAGAGCTTCCTCAAGAAAATCAATATTTAGATGATTCTGATCCTGAGAAATTTATTGCTAAAATGGGAGCAGAGTGTTTAATTGAGTTATTGGCAAGAATAGATTTAGAAGCGTTGTCTTACGAATTGCGCCATAAAGCTAACACTGAAACCTCTAAACAACGTAAAACCGAAGCCTTAAAACGTTTACAAGTTGTTGAGGCTTTACGCGAATCTAACAATAACAGAGAAAATCGTCCAGAATGGATGATTATGAAGGTGGTGCCCATTATTCCACCAGAATTACGTCCGTTGGTGCCTTTAGATGGTGGTCGTTTTGCAACATCTGATTTAAATGATCTTTACCGTCGTGTTATAATCCGTAACAACCGTCTTAAAAGACTGGTTGAAATCAAAGCACCAGAAGTTATTTTACGTAACGAAAAACGTATGTTACAAGAATCTGTAGATTCTCTGTTCGATAACACACGTAAATCATCAGCAGTAAAAACAGATTCTAACAGACCCTTAAAATCATTATCCGATTCATTAAAAGGTAAACAAGGGCGTTTCCGTCAAAACCTTTTAGGTAAACGTGTAGATTATTCGGCACGTTCGGTAATTGTTGTAGGGCCAGAATTAAAATTATTTGAATGCGGATTGCCAAAAAATATGGCAGCAGAGTTATACAAACCTTTCGTAATCAGAAAATTAATTGAAAGAGGCATTGTAAAAACAGTAAAATCTGCAAAGAAAATTATAGATAAAAGAGAGCCCGTAGTTTGGGATATTTTAGAAAATGTTTTAAAAGGACATCCCGTACTTTTAAACCGTGCTCCTACATTACACCGTTTGGGTATTCAAGCTTTTCAACCAAAATTAATTGAAGGAAAAGCCATACAGTTGCACCCCTTGGTGTGTACAGCATTTAATGCCGATTTTGATGGCGACCAAATGGCGGTACACCTACCCTTAGGGCCAGAAGCTATTTTAGAATGCCAGTTGTTAATGTTGGCATCGCACAATATATTAAACCCCGCAAATGGTTCGCCGGTAACCGTACCTTCTCAAGATATGGTACTTGGCCTGTATTACATGACCAAGTTGCGCAAATCTACCCCAGAAGTACCAATAAAGGGCGAAGGCCTAACATTCTATTCTCCAGAAGAAGTTGTTATAGCTTTTAACGAGAAACGTGTAGATTTGAATGCTGGAATAAAAGTACGCACCATAGATATTAATGAAGATGGTAAGCTAGATAAAATGATTGTAGAAACCACAGTTGGAAGAGTGCTATTTAACCAGCACGTACCACAAGCGGCCGGATACATAAATCAAGTACTTACCAAAAAATCGTTAAGAGATATTATCGGTAATATCCTTAAAGTAACATCGGTTCCCGAAACCGCAGACTTCTTAGATGCCATTAGAACTTTAGGATTCAAATTTGCATTCCAAGGTGGTTTATCATTCAGTTTAGGCGATATTATTATTCCACCTGAAAAACAAGGTATGATAGATAAAGCCAATGGTTTAGTTGATGGTATTACAGGCAACTACAACATGGGGCTTATTACCAATAACGAGCGTTACAACCAAGTTATTGACATCTGGACATCTACAAATGCAGAGTTAACAGAATTATCAATGAAACGTATTCGCGAAGACCAACAAGGATTCAACTCGGTATTTATGATGCTGGATTCTGGAGCACGTGGATCTAAAGAACAAATCCGTCAGCTAACCGGTATGCGCGGATTAATGGCGAAACCAAAAAAATCCAATGCAGGTGGAGGCGAAATTATCGAAAACCCGATTCTTTCAAACTTTAAAGAAGGACTTTCAATATTAGAATACTTTATCTCTACTCACGGTGCACGTAAAGGACTTGCAGATACCGCACTTAAAACTGCCGATGCAGGTTACCTAACACGCCGTTTGGTTGATGTGTCTCAAGATGTTATAATTAACACAGAAGATTGCGGTACTTTGAGAGGTGTCGAGGTTGAACCTTTAAAGAAAAATGATGAAGTTGTTGAAACTTTAGAAGAAAGAATAGTAGGTCGTGTATCTTTAAACGATGTTTACAACCCGTTAACAGACGAGTTGCTGGTAGCTGCTGGCCAACTTATTGAAGATGATATTGCAAAAGCTATTGAAGCATCACCTATAGATTCTCTAGAAGTGCGTTCTGCATTAAGTTGCGAGGCCCTAAAAGGCATTTGTGCTAAATGTTACGGCCGTAACTTGGCCACAGGCAAAATGGTACAACGCGGTGAAGCCGTAGGTGTTGTTGCAGCACAGTCTATTGGAGAACCCGGTACGCAGTTAACCCTTCGTACATTCCACGTGGGTGGTATTGCGGGCAACATTTCAGAAGACAGTAAATTAGCCGTTAAATTCGACGGTGTTGCCGAAATAGAAGATTTAAAAACCGTTAAAGGACAAGATAACGAAGGTAACGAAGTGGATATTGTGATATCCCGTACTTCAGAGCTTAAACTAACAGACAAGAAAACAGGTATTGTTTTAAGCACAAACAACATTCCTTACGGTTCAACCATTCATGTTAAAAACGGACAAGAACTGAGCAAAGGCGATGTGGTTTGTATGTGGGATCCTTATAATGGTGTTATTATTTCTGAATTTGCTGGTAAAGTGAGATATGAAAATATTGAACAAGGCGTTACCTACCAAGTTGAGATTGACGAACAAACCGGTTTCCAAGAAAAAGTAATAGCAGAATCTAGAAATAAGAAATTAATTCCTACACTTCATATTGAAGACGGAAAAGGTGAAACCATTCGTTCATACAATTTACCTGTAGGCGCTCACTTAATGATAGACGATGGCGAAAAAATTAGTATTGGTAAAATATTAGTTAAAATACCTCGTAAATCTGCAAAAGCTGGAGATATTACAGGTGGTTTACCACGTGTAACCGAGCTGTTCGAAGCCCGTAACCCTTCAAACCCAGCAGTAGTAAGTGCTATTGATGGCGTGGTATCTTTTGGCAAAATCAAGCGTGGTAACCGCGAGATTATCGTAGAATCTAAATTAGGCGATGTTAAAAAATACCTGGTTAAGCTCTCCAATCAAATTCTAGTACAGGAAAACGATTATGTAAAAGCAGGTATGCCACTATCAGACGGTTCTATAACACCAAACGATATTTTAAATATCAAAGGGCCTTCGGCAGTGCAACAATACTTAGTTAACGAAGTACAAGAAGTATATCGTTTACAAGGTGTGAAAATTAACGATAAGCACTTCGAGGTTGTAGTAAGACAGATGATGCGTAAAGTTAGAATAATTGATTCTGGCGATACTATTTTCTTAGAAGATCAACTGGCTCATAAAGCAGATTTCATTAAAGAAAACGATGAAATCTTCGGAATGAAAGTGATTGAAGACGCAGGAGACTCTACAAACCTTAAAGCTGGACAAATAATTTCACCGCGCGAGTTAAGAGACGAGAACTCTATTTTACGTCGCGAAGACAAAAACCTTGTAGTGGCAAGAGATGCGCAACCCGCAACCGCAACACCAATATTACAAGGTATTACAAGAGCATCGTTGCAAACAAAGTCGTTTATATCTGCGGCATCGTTCCAAGAAACCACCAAGGTTCTTAACGAAGCGGCCGTTGCAGGTAAAGTTGATGCTCTAGAAGGGCTTAAAGAAAATGTAATTGTAGGTCATAGAATTCCAGCAGGAACAGGAATGCGAAACTATAAGGACATTATTGTAGGGTCTAAAGAAGAGTTTGACGAAATGATGCAAGTAAAAAAAGAGTTAAATTATAATTAAATGAAACTCAGGTTTTGTAAGCTTAGGCGAAGCAAAACCTGCTAGTTGAATTTATCCCAACGCAGGTTGGGATCTTTTTAAAAGATAATAAAAAGTCCTGCTAAAATATAGTAGGACTTTTTTACTTTAATAACAATATATAAATAAGACTTCCGCTTTCGAGGAAGTGAAAAAATAAAATTTTCAATGGCTGAAGAAAAAGATAAGCAAAAACAAGGTCAAATAAATATTGAGTTAGACGAAAAGGTGGCAGAAGGTACATATTCTAACCTTGCTATAATAAACCATTCGGTATCCGAGTTTGTTGTAGATTTTGTTAATATTATGCCTGGTGTACCTAAAAACAAGGTGAAATCCAGAATTATTTTAACACCACAACATGCCAAACGTTTGTTAAAAGCCTTAGGTGATAACATTAACAGATTTGAAAACGCTCATGGCGAAATTAAAGACTATGAGCAACCACCAATACCGTTAAATTTTGGGCCAACGGGACAAGCATAAAATAAAAGAGGCTCTGAATAAACCAAGGCTTAGCGTTATGTTTTGCAAAACCAGAAAATTATTCTAGCTTTTTTTAGATACAGGCTACGTCTTAGGTTGTGCTTAAGCGTGGCGAAATGTAAATCCAGACAAGTAGTATGCAAGATGCTGCTTATTTTGGTTTTGGCACTAAGCTACTTCTTTCTTTAAATGAAATTGTAAAGCACCGGAAGGGCAGCGCTTTATTTGGTTTATGATGCGTTCGGTTTCTGAGCCTTCTAAATTAATCCAAGGAATAACCGATGTTCTAAAAACATCCGATAATCCATTGGCACATTTTTCGGCATGTATGCAAACACAGGGTTCGTAGGTAACCGTAATGTCATTGTTGCTGTATTCATTTTTGTAAGATTCCATAGATTTTCACGTTTTGGGTTATGAATTTCTAATAATTATTTTCTGAAGAGGGAATCGCTAAATATTAAATTCTCGGAATGGATAGGCTAATTTTATCAATATGTGAATAGAATCAAAAAATATTCGTTTATTTGTTAAAATTCAGAGGTGAAATGAAATTTTATATTCGGATACTTTTGTTGTGTCATCTGTAATGAAAAAGCCGAATCTGCTAAAAACACCAATTGGTTTTGCTTGTCTTTGGCCAAAAAACGCTGTTTTACCCTAACAAATTCTTTGTACTCGTCGCTATTCGAATTTTCCGGATCTACCCAGCAGGCCTTAAATACATTTAAGTTTTCGTAGGTACATTTTGCACCGTATTCGTGCTCTAACCTGTATTGTATCACCTCGTATTGCAGTGCACCTACGGTGCCAATTACTTTTCTGCCGTTAAGCTCTAAAGTAAATAATTGCGCCACACCTTCGTCCATTAATTGATCGATACCTTTGTAAAGCTGTTTAGATTTTAAGGGGTCGGCGTTATTGATGTACCTAAAATACTCGGGCGAAAAACTTGGAATACCTTTATAATTAATGTTTTCGCCTTCAGTTAAAGTGTCTCCAATTTTAAAATTCCCGGTATCGTGCAAGCCAACAATATCACCAGGATAAGAGATATCTACAATTTCCTTTTTCTCTGCAAAAAATGCGTTGGGACTGGAGAATTTCATTTTTTTCTTGTTCCTAACATGCAAATAAGGTTTGTTTCTTTCAAATTTACCCGACACAATTTTAACAAAGGCCAAACGGTCGCGATGGTTGGGATCCATGTTGGCGTGAATTTTAAAAACAAAACCAGAAAATTTATCTTCATCAGGTTTAACCATGCGTTCTTCACTTTGTTTTGCTCTTGGTTTTGGGGCAATGTCCACAAAACAATCCAATAGTTCGCGCACCCCAAAATTGTTAAGAGCCGAACCAAAGAATACGGGCTGCAGGTTTCCTTGTAAATATTCGTCTTTATTAAAGTTTGGGTAAATACCGTCAACCAATTCAATTTCCTCGCGTAAAGTATTGGCGGCCTTTTGGCCCACTAAGGAGTCTAATTCAGCAGAGGACAAATCTGAAATCTCAACCGTTTCCTCAATATCCTTTCTGCTATCACCGCTAAACAAATTAATGTTTTTCTCCCAAATATTGTAAATGCCTTTAAAATCGTAGCCCATCCCAATTGGGAAACTTAAGGGCACTACCCGAAGTCGCAGTTTTTGTTCAATTTCATCTAAAAGGTCAAACGCATCTTTCCCTTCTCTATCCATTTTATTTATAAACACAATCATGGGAATGTTGCGCATACGGCATACTTCAACCAGTTTTTCGGTTTGCTCTTCAACACCTTTTGCCACATCAATAACCACAATTACGCTGTCAACGGCAGTTAAAGTCCTAAAGGTGTCTTCGGCAAAATCCTTGTGGCCTGGGGTATCTAGAATATTAATTTTAATGCCGTTATACTCAAAGGCTAAAACAGAAGTAGCAACAGAGATACCACGTTGGCGCTCAATTTCCATAAAATCGCTCGTCGCCCCTTTTTTAATTTTGTTGCTTTTTACGGCGCCCGCTTCTTGAATGGCGCCACCAAACAGCAATAATTTTTCGGTTAAGGTGGTTTTACCAGCATCTGGATGCGATATAATCCCGAAGGTTCGCCTACGTTCAATTTCTTTTAAAAAACTCATATAAATACTATAAATGGGTTGCAAATATACTATTAATAGTATCAATAAAAATAATTGTAATCCTGCTCTTTTTTATTTTATGAAATCATTAGCGAAATTTAAAAAATTACTTGGTATTTTTGTTAGATATGAAAGAAGAACAGGTAATACTAGTAAACGAAAAAGACGAACAAATTGGTTTGATGCCTAAAATGGAAGCGCACGTAAAAGCGTTATTACATCGTGCATTTTCAGTATTTATTTTTAATGATAAAAACGAACTCATGCTACAGCAACGCGCCCTGCACAAATACCACACGCCTGGGCTTTGGACCAACACCTGCTGTAGCCACCAGCGAGATGGCGAAAGCAACATTGAAGCAGGAAAGCGCCGCTTATTTGAAGAAATGGGCTTTGTAACAGAGCTAAAGGAAACCACATCGTTTATTTATAAAGCCCCTTTTGATAATGGTTTGACCGAACACGAATTAGACCATATTATGGTAGGCCACTACAACAAAAAACCAAACATTAACCCAGACGAAGTGGCATCGTGGAAATGGATGCCATTGGAAGAGGTTAAAACCGATATAGCAATGCAACCAGAGCTTTATACAGCATGGTTTAAAATTATTTTCAGTAAATTTTACGAACACATAAACGTTGAAAATTATGAAAGTAACAGTTAGTAGAAAAGCACATTTTAATGCTGCTCATAGATTATACAATGCCGATTGGACAGATGCTCGAAACGCCACCGTTTTTGGTAAATGTGCAAACCCTAATTACCACGGCCATAATTACGAGTTAATTGTTTCGGTTAAAGGCGAAATACATCCTGAAACAGGCTTTGTTATGGATATGAAAATTTTAAAGCATATAATACAAACCGAGGTTGAAGAACAATTCGATCATAAAAATTTAAATGAAGAGGTACAGGAGTTTAAAACACTAAACCCAACGGCCGAAAATATTGCCGTGGTTATTTACAATAAAATAAAACCAAGAATAGAATCTCAACTAGATTTAGAAATTACACTTTACGAAACACCGCGTAACTTTGTAACCTACTCTGGAGAATAGTATTTGTACAACCTGATTTTGTTATAAAACAATATATTTTATCCATAAAAAACACCTTTATTTTATAACGCGTTATTAAGCACTAATGTTTAATAATTTGCTTATTTTTGCACTTAAATTAAATTAGAAATTATGGCAAATGTTAGAAACCTAAAGAAAGATATAAACTATGTTTTGGGCGATATTATCGAAGCGGTTTATGTTTGGGAATACGAAAACACAGATAAAGACACCAAAACAAGCGAAGCGATTATTGACGAAGCAATTGAAACCTTTGACAGCTTAATAGCCAAAGTAAATGCTAAAGATGTTGAAAACCCAAAAGCACACTTTAAGGCTATTAATGCAGAGCTAGAAGAAAAAGGGCGAGCATTAATTGAAAAGATCAATAAACTCGGATAAATTTTTATCGGCACATTTGTAAAATTTGTTATAAATTTTATATTTGCAGCCGAAAAAATACGCCGATGTAGCTCAGCTGGCTAGAGCAGCTGATTTGTAATCAGCAGGTCGTGGGTTCGAGTCCCTCCATCGGCTCTAAAATATTTGAAAACGCAAAGGCAATTCCCATACAGGTTTAATCAATTAATTTAAAACGAGAAGTTTATCCTGAGCGCAGTCGAAGGGAGTCCCTCCATCGGCTCTCAAAAAAAAGTCTTTAGAAATCTAAAGACTTTTTTTTGAGCTATTTTTTGTTAGTATTCGATTTTTTTATTCCATCGATAAAAATCTGTAATTCCTTTCCGTATTTTGAATTTTTAACCTTTGGTGTTAAAGCTTTGTTTATGGTGTCCAGAAAATTAATACGGGCGTTGTAAATTTCGGTTAGCGCCAGGTAAGGTGCTACTTCGCTGTCTTTATTGTTTAAGGCAAAGTTAACCGTGTACAAATACTTTCGTTTTAATAAGCCGTTGTTTTCAGTTTCAATGGCATTGAGTTTTGCGGTATCCCCACTTTTTTGAGCTTCAAATTTTTCTACTATTAAATCTAAATTCCTCTCATTTAACCTAGAAATCATCGCTTTATATTCTTCCCATTTGCTGTGTTGGGCAGAACCTTTAATTTTGGCGTCAAACACAAAGTTTTTCAATGTGGTATTAATTTCTGTAATTCCCTTGTCTGCAAAAAAAGCTATCGCCTCGTCTTGGTTGCTGTTTTTGTTTAAAAACAAATAATACATTTCAGGTGAATCTAATGGAGTAACTAACTCAAACTCTGCATTTCCGTTTACAATAACAGAATCTAGCGTTACTAATGTAGTGTCTTTTATTTTTTTTAGGTAAACGGTTCCTTTTTTCAAGCCCTTAATATTTGCTTTAACAATTAAGTCTGGTTGTTCTTTTGCACACCCAAGAATTAAAATAAGCAAGGCTAAAATTGGCAGTTTCTTCATGTTTTTTTTAGATTTTTTTTTTGTGCTAGCAAATATCTTATAATTATATTTTAAATACTAGTGGCGCATAAAAATTTATGGCATTTAAATAATTGTTAAAAATAAGTTAATATCTGTTTTAAAATTTTTTTGGCATAAATATTGCTAATTAAAGAATTGTATATGCATTTTATATAATGGTTTATCGAGTGGTTACTTTAAACTTAAAAATGCAAATCATATTTTTGGTTGGTTAGTTAGTAAAAAAGCACCTTAATAAAGGTGCTTTTTTTATATGTATTTATGTTTTTTATCGATGAAATGCGTCTTTTCATCTTATAATGTTAAAATTATATGTATTTCGTCGATTTATTAAGTTTTTTGCCGATGTTATATTGTTAATAATTATATATTTGATGTGTACTAAATAAGATACTTTTTAGTTCAATGGATTAATTAATTAATATTTGCATTATGTTGTTGATATAGAGACCCTAAATCTACTACGTAATTAAAAAAAAGCAAATTGAAAAGAAACCGAGTTTGAGGGAACTCGGTTTTTTTGTGCTTCAATTTTAAGTATAAATTTATTTTGTATAAATTAGCTTATAATCATTCTCTATGAAATTTTTTTCAACCCTATTTTTATTACTAATTAGTTTTTTGTCTTTTGCACAATTGCCCGAAGGATTTACCTATGTAAAAGATAGTATCCCTGATTTAGATGTGGAATTAAGATACAACACATCAAATAATTTTGTTGGTAAACGTGTTGATGGTTATCATTCAAATAAGCTTATTTTAACCAAACAAGCAGCTCAGGCTTTAAAGATGGTTCAAGAAGAATTACAACGTAAAAACCTATGCTTAAAAGTTTACGATGGTTACAGACCGCAACAAGCTGTAAATCATTTTGTACGATGGGCTAAAATTTTAAATGACACCATTAATAAATCTGTTTTTTATCCGAAGGTTAAAAAAAGAAATCTATTTAAAGCGGGATATATTGCAAGTAAATCTGGGCATAGTAGAGGCAGTACAGTTGATTTAACAATTATTGACAGCAATACAGGAAAGCCTTTAGATATGGGGAGTGTGTATGATTTTTTCGGACAAGAATCTTGGGTTAATTATAATGGTATTACCAAAAAGCAAAAAGAAAACCGGCGGCTTTTGCAAACCGTTATGTTAAAACACGGGTTTAGAAACTACCCAAAGGAATGGTGGCATTTTACCTTGAGAAACGAACCGTTTCCTAAAACGTATTTTGATTTTCCTATTGAATAAAAAAAGCGATTCAATTATATTTTGAAACGCTTTTTCTTTTTTTGATTGATGAGTTTTATTATTCTTTATCTACATGCTTTTTTGTTTGCGTAAAACCGATGTACAATCCAATGCCAGCCATAAAGAAAATAAGTGCTGGATATATAGCATCCTCATCTAAAGTTGTATAGCTTTCTAAAATGGAAGCAATAAAAACTCCTAAACCAATTCCCATTAATAAAAAAGCTAAATTAATTACTATAACTTTCCATGATGAGCCAGTTCGTTTGCTAAAACTAAAAATACTTGCGTCTGCACCTTTTTCTATAAGTGCTAAACGCTCTTTGTTTCTTGTTGATAAGTATAAATAAAATATTCCAAAAATGGCTAAGAACAAACTTATTGGGATAATTACTTCTGTTGCGTGCATAATGTTTCGTTTTTAATTGATTAATTTTAATGTGTTCATAGCTTATGACGATTCGTTTTTAATTTAGGTTACAGTTTTTTTAATAAATATTTTTTTCAGAGATGTGTAACCTAAAACAAAATATTGTCGTCTTACTTAAATAATGACCACCAACAACGATCAATATTATATCAGCCAAATTATAAATGGCGACACTAATGCATTTTCTGTTTTAGTAGATCGTTATAAAGACTTGGTGTTTACTTTAGCGTTGCGTATGCTTAAAAATAGGGAAGAAGCCGAAGAGGTTTCGCAAGACACCTTTATTAAAACCTATAAAGCGTTGCATAAATTTAAGGGCGATTCTAAATTTTCAACATGGATTTATAAAGTTACTTACAATACCTGTTTAGATAGATTGAAGAAGAATAAAAAGCATTTTAACGATGTTGCTATTGATGAATTTACCGAGCATCAAATAAAAACAATTGATAATGCTTTAGATAGAATGGAGCAACAAGAGCATAATAAAATCATACAAGATTGCTTAACTTTGTTACCAAATGATGATAGTTTTTTACTGACATTATATTATTTTGAAGCACATTCTTTAGAAGAGATTTCTAAAATAGTTGGTATCACAGCTAATCATGTAAAAGTGAAGATTTTTAGAAGTCGGAAAAAATTAGCGACTATTTTGAAAAGTAGATTAGAACCAGAAATAATTGAATATTATGAAAGAGAACGACAATAAACACTTAGATAATTTTACTAAAAAGATTGTTAAAAAGGCTGCTTTAGAAAGTCCTTCAATTCATTTTACTTCAGAAATAATGTCTCAAGTATCGGCATTAAATGATAAAAGTATTACGGTTTATAAACCTTTAATATCAAAAAAAGTTTGGGCTTTAATTACTCTAAGTTTTGTGGTGCTTTGTGTTTATTTAATTTTAGGAACAGAAACAAAACAAGAGAGTTGGTTTAGTACTTTAAATTTTAGTGCTTTATCAAGCAGCAAATTTACAAATGCTTTATCTGGTTTTACAATGTCTAAAACTTTAATGTATGCTATTGTGTTTTTCGGGTTGATGTTTTGTATTCAAATACCATTTCTTAAAAATCATTTTGATAAACGATTCGAAGTATAGTTGAATTAATTGTTTTTTATCTTTATTCTAACATCTAACAGCGAAGTGGTCTTGGTTCTTTTTTAATTAATACCAACGTTTCTTTTTCTTTTTTGAAGCTTCACTTTTACGTCCTTTTTTGTGCTTGCTTCCTGTTTTTTTCGATTTGTGGATAATTGGTTTCGCCTTTGGGTCTAACGGATATGGATGATTTTCTTCAGTAGGTATTTGAACATTTATTAATTGCTGAATTTTTTGCACATAACTTTTTTCATCAGCAGAACACAACGCATAAGATATACCTGTTTGTCCTGCGCGCCCCGTTCTTCCTATTCTATGCACATAAGTTTCTGGTACGTTTGGCATATCAAAATTTACAACAGCATCCAATTCATTGATATCAATACCGCGTGCCGCAACATCGGTTGCTATTAAAATATTTACATACCCGTTTTTAAACTTTTTTAAAGCCTCTTGCCTTAAATTCTGTGCTTTATCGCCATGAATGGTTTCAACTTTATAACCATTTTTTATAAGCGTTTGCTCTAATTTATCAACCCCAAATTTGGTGCGTCTAAAAATAAGAATATTGCCTTTTATGGTGTTTCGGAGTAAATGTAAACACAATTCAATTTTATTGCGCTTTGGTACATAATATAAAACCTGACTCACATTTTTTGCAGCCGACGAGATTGGGGACACTTCAACACGCTCGGGCGATTTTAAAATAGTATTGGCAAGCTGCTCCACTTTATAAGGTATTGTTGCTGAAAACAATAATATCTGTTTTTCCTCAGGACACAAACGCTCAATCTTTTTAACATCATCAATAAAACCCATGTCGAGCATTAAGTCGGCTTCATCTAAAACTAAGGTTTCAACATAATCTAAATTAACAATGTCCTGTTTATGCAAATCCAGCAATCGCCCCGGTGTGGCAATAAGAATGTCAACGCCCTTTTTTAATACATCTTTTTGAGGCTCGATAGACGTGCCGCCATAAATTACCGTAGAGCGTAAATTGGTGTTTTTGCCATAAACCTTAAAATTTTCATTGATTTGAATGGCTAACTCTCTTGTTGGACTTACAATAAGCGCTCTAATTTTTTTGCCTTTTTTGGGCGCATCTTGTTTATCAAACAACAATTGTAAAATGGGTAGGGCAAAAGCAGCTGTTTTTCCTGTGCCGGTTTGTGCAGAGGTAATCACATCTTTTTTATTTAAAACAAGTGGAATGGTACGTTCTTGTACCAAAGTGGGATTGTCGTAACCAGCTTCGGCAATGGCTCTTAAAAGTGGTTTGTTAAGTTTTAAATCTTTAAATGACATTTATAATTATTTGCAGCAAAGATAGGTGAAATTTAAGCGATGGCTTTTTTTATTTTCATGACATTCCACGCGCTATTTACCGCAATTAATTTGGTTGGTTTTAAGCGGTAATCGCCTAAAAAATCCCAATCAAATTCTTTGTGTAGTTCTGATATCTCTTTTTTTGTAGTGCCATTTGGGTAAAACACCCATATAATTGAGTTGTCTGATATTCTTGGAAACAGGGTAAGCATTTCATTAATAAAAGCTTCTTTGGTTTGCGTAAATACCAAAGCGCATTCTACATAAGATGTTGTAACTATAGATCCGGAATACGCAATGTCATCAAATGCATTGGCAAAAGATTCTGGTTTGTTTAAGATATAAACATCATTGTGTTTATCGAGCTTTAGTTTTTTAATTAAATTCCGCATAGCTTAAAGATACAAAAAATCGGAATAATTGAGTTATGTATTTGTTTAGCTTTTTTTTTGGGGATGGCTAAAACGGGAGATGGCTATTGCTTTTACAAACTATTTTATAATAGAGCTAAAACCCTGTTACCGAAATCGGGATTAATGTGGGTTAATTTACAAATAACGCTAATTTTTCTCTTTTGCTTTGTGGCAAAGCTTCATTTATAATTGCTAATTTTAGTAGTGTTTCGTTTTTTTCTTTGGCATGGATTAACTTAAAAAGCTGTGCAGTTGTTAAGCTGTTTTTTGCTTGTTGCTCAAGCTTAAATTTATCGCCATTGGTAACAAAGCCTTCCTTTAGGACACGAACATAGGTTCCAGGAAAACCATGATTTATAAATTGTTTTAAAACATGTTGTGTTCCAAACTTTACACCAAATTTAAAACAAGGTTCTCTGGGTTGTGTTATTTGAACTAAAGCGTCTCCAATTTTAAAAATATCGCCAATAAAAAGTTTGTTTTCATCTAAATCTGTTACGGTCAAATTTTCACCGAACATGCCATAATTCCAACTTAAATTTGTGTATAGTTTTTTCCAATAGCCGTAGTGGTTTTTAGAAAATAAATAGCAGGCTTTGTAAATGCCACCGTGTACTTTTCTATCTGAAATTACATCGCCCTTTACAGCTTCTTTTTCTAAATAAATTGGGGTATTGGTTGGTGTTTTATAGATGCCAGTTTGGAATTTTTTTCCGCTCCAAACAATGGTGGTTGGTTTTGCTATGTTGGTGGAAGTGATTTTCAAAACAACAAAAAAGTTAAATTGCACGTTTTTTTTATTGGTTTTTCATAAAACGCCTAACAGCAACCCATTGTTTTAGCATATCCCGGGCATTTTGTGCAGGGTACCCTAAAACGGTTTCTCCAGCTTTTACATTATTCATAACACCAGATCCGGCGCCAACGGTGGCACC
Source organism: Gelatiniphilus marinus (assembly GCF_042684345.1). Taxonomy (NCBI): domain Bacteria; kingdom Pseudomonadati; phylum Bacteroidota; class Flavobacteriia; order Flavobacteriales; family Flavobacteriaceae; genus Gelatiniphilus; species Gelatiniphilus marinus. The sequence goes on from NZ_JBHULK010000002.1 coordinate 447,502, forward strand.
AGACTCAATTGTGGTGTGGTCTTTAATAGAGGCGCTTCCGCCAATAATAACACCATCGCCAAGGGTTACAGATCCAGCTAAACCACTGTGTCCTGCCATTATACAAAACTGCCCCATTACGCTATTGTGGGCAATTTGCACAAGATTGTCTATTTTACAGCCGTTGCCAATAATGGTAGAGCTAAATTTAGCCCTATCTACACAGGAGTTGGCGCCAATTTCTACATAATCGCCAATAATTACATTACCGATTTGAGGGATTTTTACCAGCCCTTTGCCGTTGTCGCTTGGGCGATATCCAAAGCCATCGGCTCCAATACTTACATTGGTATGAAAAATACAGTAGCTGCCAATAATGCAGCGTTCTCTAATTACAGTACCAGACCACACGATGGAATTATTGCCAATAGTGGTTTCATCAAAAACACAAACATTTGGGTATAAAATAACATGGTTTCCTAGAACAACGTTTTTACCAACATAACAGTTAGCACCAATTTTACAACTGTTGCCAATGGTTGCAGTTTTATCAATTACTGCTGTTGGATGGATATCGGTTTCAAACCCTGGTGTTTCCGGATTGAATAATTCTAACAATTTGGCCATGGCTAAATCTGCATTTTTTACTTTAATTAAGGCACGATTATCGCTTGGTTCAACGGTTAAATTATTATTTATAATAGCTGCACAAGCTTTAGATTCTGCCCAGAGTTTAGCATATTTATTGCTTCCTATAAAGGTAATGTGGTTGCATTTTGCGTTTAGCAATTCTTCTGGCCCATCAATGTGTTGGTCTGTGTGTCCTATTAATTCGCCTTTTAAAATGTTGTTAATATCTGTAATCGTGTAAGCTGCCATTTGTAGTTTTGTTGGTTAGATAGTTGTAAATCTAACCGAAATAAAACAAAAAACACGTCTTTTTACTCTTCAATTCTATTTTCATCAAACGCCGATGGTAATAATTTTGGTATAAATTTAACCACTAAGGGTAGCAATAAAGCACCGCCGGGAAGCAAAAAAATGGCAAGACTAGGTATGGATTTAAAAATATCTATTAGTTGCTCTTGTACTTTTTTTTGCTCTTCTTTGTTTAAATCCCTAATGGTAGATTGAGAAATAAGTACCATAAGTTCTTTGCTGTCTTTAAGTTCTTGGTACAAGCGTTTACTGTTTCTAGAAATTAACTTGGTTACCATTTTGCTGGAGTTGTCGTAAAAACTCTTAACTATGTTTTTAGAGCTTAACAGCGCAATATTGTCTTTGTTTATGGTGTAAAATTGATTGACTGATTTAATGGATTGATTTACCTTTTTTGGGCTTATATTTAAGTCTTTACCTAATTTAACAAGGAATTGTTGCTCGGTTTTATCGATGGTGCAATCGCTCCAAGTAGCCATACAAGCTAAATCTAAAATATACTGTTTTTCTTGAGGTGTTTTTAAAATACCAATAGCATCATTATAAGATATGTGCGCGTTGTTTTGGTACCTTAATGAAGACTCGAAAAGCTTTATCAAACTTTCGTCGTATTGATTTATTGTGGTTTTGGATTTTAAAACATTTAATGATATGGCTTCTATGGCAGCCTCTAAATTTTTTATGTAATCTATAGAAACACACCCCTTGTTTAAAAACTCTTGATAGGCCAACACATCAACAAACAACAAGGCGTTAATAATAAAATAGTTGAAATTTTTAGTAAAGATGTTAGCGTCTATTTGAATACGCTTATGAAATATTTTTTCTAGTTGTTCGCTTGATTTTTTACCGCCTATAAGATCTTGGAAAAACGAGATTTTAAGTTCGTTGATGCTAGTGTAAAAACGAATGGCACTACCAATAAATGAAACATTGGAGTTGGATTTTTTATGTGTATGCAACAGGCTAATGCATAAATTGGTTTTGCACAACTCGTCTTCGGTAAGATCGGTTTTTTTTATGGCTTGTAATACTACGCTTAAATTGCTACCGTAAATAAAGCCACTATCTCTTAAGGCAGTATAAAACGTTTCTTCGTTATGCTTTAAAATAGAATTGTTTTTTGCTATTTCTTGCAGCAATTTCTTTACCCAACCTTGAGCTGACGGATTCATAAAAACTAGAGTTTAGCGTTTTTTAAAACAAAAAGCGGCTTGCAAAGGCATTTTTTAAAAAGACCGGCTTTATTTTATTCTATAATACCCGCGCAACTTACTCTTGCACCTGCGGCACCCGATGGCTGCGACGTAAAATCGTCTGCTCCGGCATGTACAATAAGGGATTTGCCAATAATGTTTTTGGTGTTATCTTCGCAACCTATGCACCATTGGTCTGTAGAGAAAGTAACGGTGCCGTTACCGTTTGCGTCGGCAGTAAAATTGCCAATATCGCCTTTGTGATAACCTGTGGCATCGCCCCATTTCCCATGGGGTTGTGCGGTAGGGTTCCAGTATCCGCCAGCAGAGGTGCCATCATCCGAAGTACAATCGGCCTTTTCATGAATGTGTATGGCGTGGGTACCAGGTTTTAAGCCCTCAATAATAGCAGTTAGGGTTACTGTACCGTTTTCTTCGTTAAAAACGGCGTTACCAGAAACATTGCTGTTGCTTTTTGCTTGCAAAGCTATTTTAAGTTTTTTTGGCTTAACGGTTTTTTCTTCTTTTACAACAGTTTTATCTTCAGGGTTTACGGTATTTTTTTTATCATTTTTACATGTAAAAAAGCTTAATGTTAAAGCTAGAAATAGGATGCTTGCTTTTTTCATTTTATAAAATTTTTTATTTATCCGAAAGTTAAGTTAATAATTAGCTAATTGCAAATATTCTAAATGACATAAATCATATTTTAAATTTGAGTAGTTTTGTAGCTTTGTTAAACAAATTAAGGTATGATAAGCAAATTAGTAAATAAATACAATATTGCTGGGCCACGGTACACAAGTTATCCAACGGTGCCTTATTGGGATAATGATACGTTTTCGTTGGAAAAATGGAAAACGTCTTTAGCGACTTCGTTTAATGAAAGCAATTCTAAAGAAGGTTTAAGCCTTTATATACATTTGCCTTTTTGCGAAAGTCTGTGCACCTTTTGCGGGTGTAACAAGCGTATTACAAAACAGCATACTGTAGAGTCGCCTTATATAAAAGCCGTTTTAAAAGAGTGGTATTTGTATTTAGAATTGTTTGACGAAAAGCCAATAATTAAAGAAATGCATCTTGGTGGTGGTACACCAACTTTTTTTAGTCCAGATAATTTAAAACTTTTGATTAATGGGATTTTAAAGGATTCTGAATTAGCCCAAAATTACGAGTTTAGTTTTGAAGGCCATCCCAATAACACCACCCAAGAACACCTGCAAGCGCTTTTCGATGTTGGGTTTAGGCGGGTAAGTTATGGCGTGCAAGATTATAACGAAACCGTACAAAAAGCCATACACAGAATTCAACCTTTTGAAAACGTAAAACGTGCTACAGCATTGGCACGAGAGATAGGGTACACATCGGTTGGGCACGATATTATTTTTGGTTTACCGTTTCAAACTCTAGAGCACGTAAAAGAAACCATATTAAAAACCAAAGCCTTACTACCAGATAGGTTGGCATTTTACAGTTATGCCCATGTGCCTTGGATAAAAGGCAACGGGCAACGCGGTTTTAAAGATACCGATTTGCCAGCGGCAGAATTAAAACGAGCGCAATACGAATTGGGCAAAGAATTGCTTGCTCAAGCCGGTTACCACGAAATAGGAATGGACCATTTTGCATTGCCCTCAGATAGCCTTTACAAATCGATGCAAAACGGTAGTCTGCACAGGAACTTTATGGGCTATACAGCATCTAAAACACAGGCTATGGTTGGTTTGGGTGTGTCTTCAATTAGCGATAGTTGGTATGGTTTTTCTCAAAACGAAAAGCGCATTGAAGACTATTACGAGTTGCTAAAGCAAAACAAAATACCAGTTTTTAGAGGGCATATTTTAAACGAGGAAGACTTGATTATAAGAAAGCACATACTTAATTTAATGTGCCAGTTTAAAACCAAATGGGCGCCAGATTATCTCTATTTTAAAGAACTGCCTGATGCGCTTTTGCAATTACAGGAAATGGAAGACGATGGCCTGCTAACCATAAGCTCCAATAGTATTGAAGTTACAAAAAAAGGACAAGCATTTGTTAGAAATATCTGTATGGCGTTCGATGTGCTATTACAACGAAAACAACCCGATGTGCAGTTGTTTTCCATGACGGTTTAATAGAAAAGAATACCTCGGTTTTTTCGAGTTGCGAATAAAAAATATCATTCCTGAAAAATCTGGAATATTAAAAAAAAAGACTTATGAAAAAAATTATTGTACCTATAGATTTTTCAGAACATTCAGAGTTTGCTTTAAAAGCAGCAGCTAAATTGGCTAAAAAAAACCAAGCCGAAATTTATGCTTTACACATGCTAGAGCTATCTGATGCGATACTTGCCAAAACGCCAGATTCTATTCACCCAGAAGCTTTGTTCTTTTTGAAATTGGCCGAAAAAAAATTCAACGAATTTTTAGATAAAGATTATTTAAAAGATATAAAAACCGTTCCTGTAGTCAAGCATTTTAAAGTTTTTAGCGAAGTAAACTATGTGGCAGAAAAGCACAACGCAGACCTTATTGTTATGGGTTCTCATGGCACTAGCGGCGTAAGAGAATTATTGGTAGGCTCTAACACAGAACGCGTGGTTCGCAATGCGAATGTCCCGGTATTGGTTGTAAAAAACGATTTAGACAGGATAGATTTTAAGCAGGTTGCATTTGCCTGCGATTTTTCTGAAGAATCTATAAACAGCTATTTAAAAGCCACAAGGTTATTTGACGAAATGGGAACCAAAATGCACATGGTTTACGTGAATCTGCCCAACGACAGATTTAAAAGCTCTTTGGAAATTGAGCATCTAGTGGTTAATTTTTTTACTAAAGCCCATGGTAATCTAGATCGCATAAAAGATGTGCATTACGTATCTGATTACACCGTTGAAGATGGTATTTTAAATTTTTCAACAAAAATAGGAGCAGACTTAATTGCCGTAGCCACCCATGGCAGAAAAGGCTTGTCTCATTTCTTTCAGGGCAGTGTGGGAGAAGATGTTGCAAACCATTCCACTTTACCTGTTATTACTTTTAAAATATAATTAGAATTTTTTTAGTAATAATTCTTTTTAGAAGAAAATGGGGCTGTTAACATTTTAGCTACTCTTTTTTAAAATTCATTTTAACATGGTTAATGGCACCCAATAGCACTTGAAACCGTTTCGGTAATTGGAGCAGGAGAGAGGTACGGAATACCTAAACCTAAACCTCTAATAATAAATAGCAAACCTATTACAACAACAAAAACAGGAATCACTTTTTGTATGCGCTGTTTAACAGAGGTGTTTAAAAATTTTCCTAAATAAATGGCTGATGTCATTAACGGAACGGTGCCTAAACCAAACAACAGCATGTACAAACTACCTTGCAAAGCATTAGCTGTTGTAATAGAGGCAAAAACTGCCATATAAACTAATCCGCAAGGTAAAAATCCGTTTAAAAAACCAATGGTTAAAAAGGTATCGGCGGTTTTCTTTTTTAAGGCTTTGCCTAAGGCCGATTTTACTTTAGAAATGATATTATAAACAGGTTTGGAGAAGTTATATTTATTAAACGTTTGCACGGGAATTAGCACGATAACAATCATTAAAGCACCTATTACAATAGATAGTTGTTGTTGCAGCCCAAAAATATAAAGGCTTTTGCCAACCAACCCAAAAACCAATCCTATTATGGAGTATGCCAATAATCTACCAAAATGATAGAGTGAAATTTGTATAACTTTTTTAGTAGAATTACTCCGGTTAACGGGTAACATAAACGCAATAGGGCCGCACATACCAATACAATGAAAACTTCCTAAAAGACCCAATATAAGTGCAGACCAAAGCATGGTTTTGTAGTTTAATACACAATTTCTTTTTTGTAGAGAAACGATTTTCCGTTATATTGCCAATCTACTTTAATGTTCCAACGACCATCCAACAAACGCTTGTCAGGTATGAGCAAATTATGGTTAGACAGTGATATAACGGTATCAAAGTCAAATTGTTTGTTAGATGGTCTATATAGGAACACTTTTCCGGTTATATTTTCAGCTTTTAATGTTTCAGGAAACATGATAACAATGCCATTGTCTGTCTTTTTCCAATCTACATTGGTTGCTAAGGCATTTGCGTTTTTTTGTTTTTCAATATCTTTTTGAACCTTAAGTTCTTGTTTATAATAATCTTCAGTAACTAAATCGTGGTAATATTTTTCATCTGTGTGCATGGTAATAATAAAGTACATGATAAAGCTTATAAAGCCTATAAACGCTAATACTATTCCTGTTCCCCAATTAATTTTCATAATCTTATCTTCCTGCGAAAGCAGGAATCTCTTTTAATTAATTTTTATTTTTTCAATTGAGTGGACTGCCTACAGAAGACTGAACACTGCTAACTTGTTTTATTTATAACTTCTTGGTGCTAAAAAGTTTACCGTTGTGCTTTCAATTAGCATATCGCCACTATAAACATCGATTGTTAACTTGTTTTTATCGCCTTTTAGGTCGTTTTTATCAATTTCAACAAACAGGGTGCCTTCGGCTAAGCCCTGTTCGGGAACCACAAAATTATTAGTAGCCGAAACTAATTTTATTTCGCCATTATATTTTCTGAGCTTAAAGCTTATATTACCAATTTCATTGGAGGTTTTATTAACTAATTTATAGGTAAATACATTGCTAATAATGTTACCTTCCTTATGCTCGTAGAGTTGCCCGGGCAAGCGTAATATTCTGGCTTCAACATCGTTACGTAAGGATAGCATTCCTATTAAGACACCTATTAAAATAGTGAGTACGGCTATGTAGCCTTTCATTCTGGCGGTAAGCTTAAATTTTTCTTTTTTCTCTATTTCATTTTCGCTGGCATATCTAATTAAGCCTTTTGGCAGGTTAATGCTTTCCATAATATGGTCGCATTCGTCAATACAAGCGGTACAGTTTACGCATTCTAATTGTGTGCCGTTTCTAATATCTATTCCTGTTGGGCAAACGTGTACACATTGTAGGCAATCTATACAATCGCCATGGCCTAGGGCGTTGCGGTCTTCGTTTTTTCTAAATTTTTTTCTGCCTTTTTCGCCTTCGCCACGTTTATAATCGTAAGCTACAACTATAGATTTGTTATCTAGTAAAACCCCTTGCAGTCTACCGTAAGGACAAGCAATAATGCAGACTTGCTCTCTAAACCAAGCAAATACAAAATAAAATACCGCAGTAAAAATTAATAGCGGGAATAAGGTGCCCAAGTGCTCTAAGGGGCCGTCTTTAATGTATTTTATGAGCCGATCGCTGCCTATTAGATAAGCCAAAAATATATTGGCTATTAAAAAGGAAATAGCTAAAAATATAAACCATTTTAAAATGCGCTTTCTTATTTTTTCGGCATTCCATTTTTGTTTGTCTAATTTGCGTTGTTTGTTACGGTCGCCATCAATCCAATATTCAATTCTACGAAAAACCATTTCCATAAAGATGGTTTGCGGGCATATCCACCCACAAAAAATTCGTCCAAATCCAACGGTAAAAAGGGCAATAAAAATAACCCCGATTAACATGGAGATAACAAATAGATGAAAGTCTTGCGGCCAAAACGGAAATCCAAAAATGTTATAGCGGCGTTCTAAGATGTTAAACATTAAAAACTGGTTGCCGTTAATTTTTACAAATGGTGCCGCAAATAAAAAGGCCAGTAAAATATAGCTAACTATTTTGCGGTTTCTGTAAAAACGGCCACTTGGTTTTTTTGGATAAACCCACGCACGTTTACCTTCATCGGTTAGTGTGCCAATGGTGTCTCTAAATGATTCGTTTTTTGGAGCTTTCAAGGTTGATGTTTTTTATTGATCCCTGAGGTTTTAAAACCTTAAGAGAGACTTGGGTTTTTATGGCCAATTGGGCATTGCATAGTTTATTGCACTTGTGTTGAATCACTAGGGGTTTCTTGTGTTTCAGTTGTAGCTTTTGGATTATTGGGGTCTATCCAAATATCGCCCTCGGGTGCTTTAGGTTCTGCGGGCGAGGTGCCTTGAAATTGTAAAACATAACTTGATACCTGGGCAATTTCCAAAGGCTTTAAACTTTGTTTCCAAGCAATCATGCCTTTTCCGGCTCGCCCACCTTCAGATACGGTTTTAAACACATTTTTAATGCCACCGCCTGATATCCAATGTTCGTCGGCTAGGTTTGGGCCAATACCGCCACCTCCATCGGCTTTATGGCAGGCTATACAGTTAACTTCGTAAATGGTTTTCCCCGCATTTAAATCGGAGGCCTCGGTTAACAGCTCGACAGTATTAATATCGACTAGGTTTTTGGCTGTTTTTTTATAGGCTTCAATATCTATCTTGGCCTGTGCTAATTTAGCTTCTAGTTCCTGGTATTGGTTTTCGCCGTTAAACACGTGGTATCTTGCCAAATATACTGCAGCAAATACTATGGTTGCATAAAACCCCCATATCCACCAAGGCGGAAGGTTGTTATCTAGTTCTTTTATGCCATCATAGTTATGGTCTAAAATAATTTCGTGTTCTTCTTTAATGGGTTTTTGACCCAATAATTTTTTGTAGAGATTATTTATCCACTTAAATTCTGGTGCTTTACTTCGTTTTGCATCGTATCTTGCTTTGCCTGCTTCATCTAGACTTTGATACAGAATATTATCTACCGAAGCCACAATAGATTCAATGCCAATAAGCACCAATAGTACTAATAATAAAAACAGTAGTACTATGGGTTGTTCCATAAATGCTGGTTTGTCGCCAGAGTCGATAAAATATTCTACAAGTCCGAAGATTATAAAAAATACAACAGGAACTCTAACCCAAGATGGTATTAAATTTTTCATAGTTCAGTTTGGTTTTGGTTATCTAAAGGTAAGTTGCTTACTTTTTTTATATAGTCTTTTTTTGCGGTAAATACCCACCAAAACAGGACTACAAAAAAGATGAAAAATATAAGTAAGGAAATAATTGGGTATATTTCTATGCCTGCAATACTTTCCATATGGTTTTTAACAAATTTTAGCATGATGTTTAATTTTGAGCGGTTTCTACATTAATATCTGTTCCCAAGCGCTGTAAGTAAGCTATTAGGGCTACTATTTCGCGATTGCGCATTTCTACAAAATCTTCGCCACCTGAAGCTTTGTCGGCTTCGTAAGTTTTTGCAAAATCTGGGTCGGTATAAAGGTTTTTTTCAATTTGGGTACCTTGTTCTAACATGTGTTCTTGGGCGTTCGCAATATCTTCATCTGTATAAGGAACGCCAAGTTTTACCATGGTTTTCATTTTGGTTTCTGTGTTGGATTTATCGAGCTCATTTCTAATTAGCCACTGGTACGCTGGCATTATGGAGCCAGAAGATGTGGTTTGCGGATCGTACATATGGCTTAAGTGCCAGTTGTCTGAGTATTTGCCACCAACACGATGTAAATCTGGGCCTGTACGTTTACTTCCCCAAAGGAACGGATGGTCGTAAACAAATTCTCCGGCTTTTGAGTATTCGCCATAGCGTTCTACTTCACTTCTAAACGGGCGAATCATTTGCGAGTGGCAGCCCACACAACCTTCGCGGATGTATATGTCGCGGCCTTCAAGTTCTAGTGGCGTATAGGGTTGCACACTGCTTATGGTTGGAATGTTAGATTCTACCATTATGGTTGGTACAATTTGAACAATGCCACCAATTAAAATAGCTACAGTAGCCAATATGGTTAATTGTATGGGTTTACGCTCTAACCAGGTGTGCCAGCCTTCGCCTGCTGTACGGTGTTTTGATACGTTTTGTAGTGCAGCAGCTTCGGCCAATTCGTCTTCTACTTTACTGCCATTTTTAATGGTTACAATAATATTGTAAACAAGAATTAGCATACCTACAATAAACAGGGTTCCTCCAATGGCACGCATCCAGTACATGGGTATGATTTCTGAAACTGTTTCTAGGAAATTACCGTAAACTAAGGTGCCATCAGGATTAAATTGTTTCCACATACTGGCCTGAGTAAAGCCGGCAACGTACATAGGTAAGGCGTACATAATTATACCTAAAGTGCCAATCCAAAAGTGTAAATTGGCCAAGGGGATAGAGTGTAATTTTGTTTTAAATAGTTTTGGTACCAAGTAATAAATCATTCCAAAGGTTAAAAACCCGTTCCAAGCCAATGCACCAACGTGAACGTGGGCAATAATCCAGTCGGTAAAGTGTCCTATGGCATTAACGTTTTTTAAAGATAGCATAGGGCCTTCAAAAGTAGCCATACCATACCCCGTAATGGCCACGACCATAAATTTTAAAACAGGGTCTGTTCTAACTTTATCCCATGCTCCACGTAGTGTTAACAATCCGTTTATCATACCGCCCCAAGATGGCATTAATAGCATCACAGAAAATGCAACACCAAGGTTTTGGGCCCACTCTGGTAATGCCGTGTATAATAAATGATGAGGTCCTGCCCAGATATATATAAAGATTAACGACCAGAAGTGAACAATAGACAATCTGTACGAGTAAACCGGTCTGTTTGCCGCTTTAGGAACAAAATAATACATTAATCCTAAAAACGGTGTGGTTAAAAAGAACGCTACCGCATTATGCCCGTACCACCATTGTACCAAGGCATCTTGTACACCTGCGTACACCGAGTAGCTTTTCATGGCGCTAACAGGTAATGCTAAACTATTAAAAATATGGAGCACCGCAACTGTTACAAATGTGGCAATATAAAACCAAATGGCAACGTATAAATGGCGCTGTCTTCTTTTTAAAATAGTGCCAATTAAATTCCAGCCAAAAACCACCCAAATAAGTGCAATGGCAATATCGAAAGGCCACTCTAATTCGGCATATTCTTTTGATGTTGTATAGCCCAAAGGTAGGGTAATGGCGGCACCAACAATAATAAGTTGCCATCCCCAAAAGTTTATTTTACTTAAAGCATCGCTAAACATTCTTGCCTTTAGCAAACGCTGTGTGGAGTAATAAACACCTGCAAAAATAGCATTACCCACAAAGGCAAAAATAACCGCATTGGTATGTAATGGCCTTAAGCGACCAAAGCTTAACCACGAAATGTCGTCGGTTAGGTTAGGGTATAAAAACATGAATGCTAGTAATAAACCTACTAGCATTCCCACAACTCCCCAAAGCATGGTTGCATAAAGGAAATTTTTAACGATCTTGTTATCGTAATGAAACTGTTGTACTTCCATAATAATTAATTGGTCTTTTTGGTTTTTAACGTTGGTTTAGGTTGTTCTTTTACAAGTTCGTCTTCAAAAAGCATGCGAACAGAAGGTGTGTAGCTGTCATCAAATTGCCCTTTTTTTACCGCGTAAATAAATGCCGCAAAAAACACGATAGCAACAACAATGCTGATGCTTAATAAAATATATATAACACTCATACCTATTTGAAGTTATGTTTCAAAATTAATTTTTAACACTTTTTAAAAACATGATTTTTGTCATGTTTCTTTCACTTTTTATTTGGGCGTTACCCTTTCGGGTCGGGCTTTTCGCTATATCTTTTTTGTGCTAAACTTGTTTCAGTATCTTAACAAGTTTGTTTTGCATATTTTAATATATACCACAAAACAAACTTATAGTTAAGCACAAAAAAGGATGCCGCTACAATCCCTAACGCGCTCATTTGCCAAATCTGGTTTTTTATCGCAGCCTCTGTTAGCTTTTGTTAAAACCTTAATGAGGCTTCGTAATGCATGATAATCTATTTTAATTTTCGCCCCAAAACATTGGTGCAAATCGTTGTAAAAACTACAATGCTTATAGAACTTAAAGGCATTAATATAGCCGCCACAACCGGAGATAATTTACCAGTAACAGCAAAATATAGCCCTACAATATTATAAATAAACGACAATATAAAACTCCATTTTATAATTTTTATGGCCGATTTAGATAGTTTTATAAAGTTAAACAATTGATTAAACTTTGAAGCATCTAAAATAGCATCGCAAGCAGGCGAAAATACGTTTACGTTTTCAGAAATGGCAATGCCCACATCGCTTTGCGCCAAGGCACCGGCATCGTTTAGCCCATCGCCAATCATTAAAACTTTTGCCCCTTCGGTTTGGTGGTATTTTATGTACTCTAATTTATCTTCTGGTTTTTGGTTGAACAACAATTTGGTTTTTGTTGGCAATATTTTTTTTAAATGATCCTCTTCACCAGCATTATCGCCAGAGAGAATCACAAGATCGTAGTCTTTTTTTAAGGTGTTGAATAACTGAGACAAGCCTTTTCTGTAGGCATTGTAAAAGGTAAATTTTCCTTTGTAATTATTGTTTGTGCTAACGTGTACTGCTGTGTTTAATGTTGCGGTATCTGTGGCAAAACCAACAAAAGGCGCAGAGCCTACTTTAATATGTTCTTGGTTGTATTTTGCTTCAATACCTTTGCCTAAGTGTTCCTTAAAAGTATCTAACGATACTATGTTATGTTCGCTTAAAATATTGTATAACGACCGGCTTAACGGATGATTAGACCCTCGCAACGTGCTTTTTAAAAGCGATTCTTCAGTTAATGAAAGTGCTTCGCCTTCATAATTAACAGACGTTTCTTTGTTTACTGTTATCGTTCCGGTTTTATCAAAAATAATGGTATTTATTTTTGCTAATTGTTCTATAACATTGGTGTTTTTTAAATAGAATTTCTTTTTCCCTAAAATACGTAAAATATTTCCAAAAGTAAAAGGCGCAGACAATGCAATGGCACAGGGGCAAGCAATAATTAAAACCGATGTAAAAACGTTTAGGGCTTTGCTGGAATCTGCCATTAGCCAATACGAGGTTGCTACCAGGGCAATTAATAAAATAGCGATTGTAAAACGTTTGCTTATGCTGTTTGTAATATCTGTAAATGCTAAGGTTTTATCGGTTTTAAACACATCGTTACTCCAAAGTTGGGTAAGGTAACTTTGCTCAACCGATTTTAAAACATCAACCTCAATCGTGCCATTAAGTTGTTTACCGCCAGCAAAAAGTTTATCGCCAGATTTTTTAGAAACCGTTTTAGATTCGCCCGTAACAAAACTGTAGTCAATCCGCGCGTTTCCTTTTATTAAAATACAATCTACCGGGATTAACTCTTCGTTTCTAATAAGCAAGCGGTCGCCTTTTTCAATGTCGTAAACTTGGGTCGATTCTTCTTTGCCTTCGTGAGTTATCTTTGTAATTCCTATGGGGAAATACGATTTGTAATCGCGCTCAAAAGATAAAAACGAATAGGTTTTTTGCTGAAAAAACTTCCCTAAAAGCATAAAGAAAATAAACCCTGTTAAGCTATCGAAAAAGCCAGAGCCTATGTCGAGTATTATTTCTGCAGTACTTCTTAAAAACAAAACCGAAGCCCCAAGTGCTATGGGCACATCGATATTTAAAATTTTAGAACGAAGCCCTTTGTATGCCGAAATAAAATACCCTTGAGCCGAATAAAAAACCACCGGCAGTGAAAAGGCGAACATGAGCCATCTAAAAAGGTGCTTGTATTGTTCTATCCAAAATTCGCCCACTTCAAAATACTCTGGGAAAGACAAAAACATAACGTTGCCAAAAGCGAAACCTGCAACCCCTAATTTGTAAATAAGCGACCTATCGATTTCTTTTTTACCAACGCTGTAATCGTCTAAGCTTATATAGGGCTCGTAACCAATGCTGCTAATTAGCGTAACCAGTTTTTTTAAGCTTATGGTTTTGGGGTTATAAGTAATTCTAACGCTTTTTTTTCCAAAATTAACCAAAGATGAGCTTACCGAAGCATTCAGTTTATTCAAGTTTTCCAGAACCCAAATGCAGGAACTGCAATGAATGTTTGGAATGTACAAATTAACTATCTGCGTATCGCCATCGTTAAATTCCAATAATTGCTCAATAATTTTCGGGTTTTCTAAAAAATTGTATTTGCCCTCAACATCTTTTGGTGTGCTGCCGGGAGCTTGTTGTAAATCGTAATAACAGGTTAAATTATTTGTAGAAAAAATGTCGTAAACCGTTTTGCAACCATTACAGCAAAAGGATTTGTTGTCAAAAGTAATATTAGAGAAAGTAGCATCTAAACCACAATGAAAACATGTGTTTTTATTCATTTAATTTGCTCATTTATACCTTTTGTAAAGGTGTAAAGTTAGTGGAAATTTTAATATGATATTTGTCATGTTTTCATTATTTTTACACAAATATGAAATATTTTATATGGGCAAGTGCGAACAGTGTATCATAAAGCAATTTAACTCGCTTAAGGCATTAACAACAAGCGAGTTGGTGCGAATTTCTGGTTGTAAAACATCTATGAAGATTAAAAAGGGCGATGTTATTTTTGAAGAAGGTGAAACCATAAATGGTGTGTATTGTGTAAAAGATGGTATATGTAAATTATCAAAATTAAGTGCCAACGGCAAAGACCAAATTGTTAAAATGGTTGTTAAAGGGCAACTGTTGGGCCAGCGCTCACTTATCTCAGACGAAAGTTCTAATCTGCAAGCGGTAGCCTTAAACGATATGGAAGTTTGTTTTATTCCTAAAAGTGAAATTATTAACGATTTACAAAACAACTCAAAATTTTCGTTTGAAGTTTTAAAAGAAATGGCCAACGATTTAAAGGAAGCAGACGATGTTATTGTTAATATGGCACAAAAATCTGTGAGAGAACGATTGGCAGAAGCCTTAATTTATATTCACGATAGTTTTGGTACTAACCCCGATGGCACATTAAGTGTTTTACTCTCCAGGGAAGATTTTGCAAATATTGTGGGTACAGCTACCGAATCGGCCATTAGGGTGCTCTCACAATTTAAACGGGAAGGCTTAATTGCCACCATAGGCAAACAAATTAAAATTGAGGATATTGATGGGTTAAAACGTGTGGAATAAAAAAACGCTCTGAAAATTTTCAGAGCGTTTTTTTTAGGGTGTTTCTGCTTCAATTTCCTTTGATGGCATTTCGCCATCAATAGGCTTGTTTTCTTTCTTAAGATACGTATCTAAAAACTTAAGGATACTGCTGTAAGCTTCAATTTGGTTTTCTTTTTTAACAAAACCGTGGCCTTCATCTTCAAATAAAATATATTCTACGGGCACACCGTTTTTGCGAACACCTTCAACAATCTCATCAGATTCTACTTGTAAAACCCTCGGGTCTTTTGCGCCTTGTAGCACAATTAAAGGTTTGGTTACTTTATCGGTATGGAATAAAGGCGAAATTCTGCGTAATCTAACAGAATCTGCTGTATGCGGATTTCCCAATTCTTTATAAAGCGCATCTTTAAACGACTCCCACCATGGCGGAATACTTTTAAGCGTACGTATCCAGTTTGTAACGCCAAATATATTAACGCCCACGGCAAACTCTTCTGGGGTGTAGGTTAATGCAGCCATCGTCATATAACCACCGTACGAACCTCCCATGATACCAATTTTGTTGGCATCTATTTCTGGTTGGGCGGCTAACCAATTTTTACCTTCAATACAGTCTTGTAAATCTTTTTCGCCATGGTTTAAGTCGTCCATTTGAAAAAATGTTTTTCCATAACCGCTACTTCCGCGATTGTTTACGGCTAGTACAGCATAACCATGATTGACCAGATACTGGGTTAACGAGCTAAAATTTTGTCTGCTTTGACCGCCAGGACCGCCATGAACCAAAACCAAAGCAGGAACCTTATGGTTTGCCGATGCTTGATGCGGTAAATAATAAATAGCCGGAATTTCTACACCATCAAAAGACTTATATCTTATCACTTTAGCTGTAACCAAATGGTTGGCATCAATGTCTTTGTTTAGTACATCGGTAAGTTGGATGAGTACTTTGGTTTCGAGATTATAGCTAAATAAATTTGACGGACTGTTAGAGCCACCAACATACATACGCATCATGGTTTCGTCTCTGGAAAAGCCAACACTAGTTACGCTACCGTTTTTAAAATCTGGTAGTTCTAGGTTTTTTCCCGTTGCCATTTCCTTAATTTCTATGGTGTTTTTGGCATCTTCGTTTATAAAACTTACCATATATTTTTCGTTGTGGGTAAAATAGATGCCGTTTATATCCCAAGATTTCTCCATTACTTTTTCTTTTTCGCCAGTGGCGATATTGTATTTCATGACATACGAAAACTCCGAGCCATCGTCGGTTGTGTAATAAAGCGTTTCATTATCTAAAGTGAAATCCTGTACGGCATTTGAACTTTGGTTTTCGTTTATTTTCTTAAGCGATTTGTCGGTTCTGTTAAAAATAAAAATATCGCTATCGTTGGTGTTTATCGTTTTGCTTAGCGCGAATAAACTTTTGTCGCTTGAAATGGCATTGATGTTATAGCCTTTATCATTTTGATAAATTAACTTAGAAGACATGTTGCTAATATCCATTTCGTAAACATCCATAAAGCGCTTGTCTCTTTTGTTAGAGCCGTAAGCAAAACTTTTACCGTCGTGTGCCCATCCGTAAAATAAAGCCCTTGCGCCTTTGTCGGGTGTAAGTTCTGTTATTGTGCCATCGGTATCGCGCATATAAATATGGTAAATTTCATCGCCATTGCCATCGGCTCTGTAAAGCATGCGCTCATCGTTTGGGAAATATGAAATGGCAAAAACGGATGAAGAATCTGATGCTGTAATGGGCGTAAACTCACCACCGGTTGCAGGTACGGTGTACATGTTGTAAATACCAGACCGATTGCTGGAAAAGAGTAATTTTGAATTGTCTGGAGAAAAACTCCCACCGCTAACAGCTTCGTTGTCCATAAACTGTTCTATGGTGTATTGCTTTAAATTTAAAGCAACTTCTTTTGTTTCATGGTCTTTTTTGCAGCCAACAAATAAAACTAAAAGGATTAGGCTTAGTAATTTATTCATAACTAATTTAATTTAAATGATTTAGTGGTTTTAAATGGCGATAAGTTAATGGTTTCCATTGATTCTTTATAAGTTTTCCAATCGTTATTAAAAAAGGTGTTGGTTTTAGCTAGGCCATTCTTTAAAGCGTTTTTGGCATGTTCGATTAATGTGTTTTCGGTTGAGGTTAGCCCATTTTGCCTTGACCTCACATAAGCATTTGCCAAACGGATGCGTTGATTAATGTTAACTTCCGGATTGCGTGTAATGCCTTGGCGTTTATCTTCTTTTCCCAAATATAAAGCAATTAAATCATCTATTTTTTTTATAATGTCTTTTGAAGCTTTTATTTCATTTTTATATTTTTCTTTGTCTAAATTTTTAAGGTCGGATTGATATTTTTTTGAAACATTTTTGCTTTCAACCAATTGTTTAACAGCATCTGCCATAAGTTGAGATAGACTTTCAATATCTTTTGAAACTTTATAAATTTCGTCGATACTGCTTTGGGTTATGTTTAGGCGCGGATCGCTTTTTACAGTAATCATTTCCTCTGAAGTTTGATCTCCAAAGTGCATCACAATTTTATAAATACTAGGTTTTACTTGTACGCCACCGTTTTCGCTTTTACTTTTTCTAATGGTTCTCGATGGTCTGTCGGGACCTTTTTCGTCCATATTCCAAGTCCATTTATGAATACCGGTTTCTTTCGGTGCTTTTTGTTTTAAAGTCCGGATTAAACGCTTGCCGTCGTAAATTTTCATGGTTATAGAGTCCCACTTGATTTTGGTTTCTTCTTTTTTAGATGAATCGTTATCTTTTTTATCATCATCTTTTTCTTCGTTAGAAGCTTGTTTGTCATCAACTGATATGTAATATGATATTTGTGCGCCTCGTTTTCTGTTTTGGGCATTGTAGAGCGCATCTGCACCAAATCGGCTTCCCGTGGGTTGTTGATAGGCTGCTTGATAGGAGATTGGAGGCGAGAAAAGTTCTAGCTTTTTACTTAAAAGTTGCTTGTTTTTTGCCAGGTCTCGTAGTGGGCGAATATCGTCTAAAACCCATGCAGCACGACCAAAAGTGCCTATTATTAAATCGTGCTCGCGCGGATGGATTACTAAATCCTTTACTGATACGGTTGGAAAACCCGCAGTCCATTTTGTCCATGTTTCTCCAGCGTTTAATGAAATATATAAACCGTCATCGGTTCCTAAAAACATGAGGTTTGGTTCTTCGATATCTTCAACAATTGCTAGTGTGTAGCTTTTAACATCGTTGGCATTAACAATGCGTTTCCATGTTTTGCCATAATCTTTGGTGCGATAAGCATACGGTGTATAATTAAATCGCCTGTAATCGTTGGCGATTAAAAGGGCTTCGCCTTTGTTTTTGTTTGAAGCTTTTATTTGCGCAATCCAACTTCCTGCGGGTAAATTTTTTATGTTTTTGGTAACTTCGGTATAGCTTTGTCCTCCATTTTGGGTAATGTGTACCCGACCATCATCTGTACCAATCCAAAGCATATCTTTTTCAATAGGCGATGGTTCAATCACTAAAATGGTACAGTAGTTTTCGGCACCGGTGGCATCCATGGTTAATCCGCCGCTTTCACTTTGTTTTAGTTTTTCAGGATTGTTGGTGGTTAAATCGTTTGAAATGAGTTTCCACGTTAAGCCTTTATCCGTCGATTTATGAACAAACTGACTCCCGAAATATAAGGTGTTATTATCAAAAGGATCAATATTTATGGCCGCATTCCAATTAAATCTAAGTTTAACATCGGCATCCGGATGCGTTGGCCTAACTGTGTAATTGTTACCTGTTTCGGCATCATAACGACTTACATATCCTTGTTGGCTCATTGACCACCCAAAGCGCGAATCTTCTTTATCCGGCACCACATCAAAACCGTCGCCAAAACTAATTTCTTGCCAATAACTGTTGCGAATGCCTTGTGCTTTCCATACATAGGCGGGGCCTTTCCACGATCCATTGTCCTGCATGCCACCATAAACATTGTACGGAATATCGTTATCAATATTTATATGATAAAATTGAGCGACAGGCAGATTGCCAATAAACCGCCACGATTTACCACCATCTCTTGTAATGTTAAGTCCGCCATCATTCCCATCAATTATAAAATTACCGTTTTTGGGATGAATCCACCACGCGTGATGGTCTGGATGCACGCCATTATTTACATAGTACGCAGGCATGAGTTGTGTGAAATTCTTGCCACCATCTTCTGAAACATTAACGTAAGTGTAAATGGAATACACACGATTTTCGTTTTGCGGATCGACATAAATTTCAGAATAATAAAACGGACGATCGCCAATATCGTTTTTATCGTTTATTTTTTTCCATTTAAAACCGCCATCCTCACTTTTGTAAAGCGCATTTTTTTTGGCTTCAACCAAAGCATAAATTATATTGGGCTTGTTTGCGGCTATGGCTATGCCCATGCGTCCTAAGTTTCCTTTAGGCAAACCGTCTTGGTCTGTGATTTTTCTCCAAGTTTTTCCGCCATCGTGCGTTATGTGCAAACCAGAGCCTTCTCCACCCGAATTAAAAAACCAAGGGTCGCGTTTATGTTCCCAAAGAGCAGCAATTAATTTGTTGGGGTTTGTAGGATCCATTACCAAATCTGCAGCACCGGTTTTGTTGTTTGCAAAAAGGATTTTGTTCCAAGTTTCGCCACCATCGGTTGTTTTAAAAACACCACGTTCTGGATGTTCGCCCCACGGCGAGCCAATTGCGGCAACATAAACCGTATTCGCGTTTGTGGGGTCGATAATAACACGATGAATATGGCGTGTGTTTTCCAGCCCCATAGATTTCCAAGATTTGCCACCATCGAGCGAACGGTAAATGCCATAACCACCGTTTAGGCTATTTCGCGGGTTTCCCTCACCAGTACCTACCCAAATTACACTCGGATTGGATTGTTGAACGGCTACAGCACCAACGGAAGCTGTTACTTCGTTATCAAAAATAGGATTCCAGGTAATGCCACCGGAAGTTGATTTCCAAAGACCGCCAGAAGCAGTGCCAACATACATGATATCTGGGTTTTTATGGACTACATCTATGGCGGTAACACGACCGGACATACCGCCGGGACCGATGTTTCTGGGTGCCATGTTTTTTACTAGGTCTATTGAGAAATCTTGAGCAGAAAAACTAGAAAAGCACAATAGTGCCACTAGAGTAATGAGTTTTTTCATTTTACATTTGGTTTAAGTTTTAAAGTTAATAAAAACCAACTGTATATGCTCTAAACTTACTGCTAGCTTTTTATTTTTTTTATTTGACGGGGTTTTAACCATAACCAAAAACCACTAAACGACAGCAGTATTAGCGCCAATGAGGTTGCCGTAGAATATATCAGTTTTAATGGTTTGGATTGGTTTTTAAAAAGGTAATCTAAAATGGAACCTTCATGAATCATCTCGATAATATCTGCTGTTCGTTGTTTTTCAGAAATAATTTGACCCGAGTAGCAGTCTATTTGTAATTCTGTAAAATGATTTTCAAAACGTACTTTGGCTGTGCCCTTATTGGGCCGATAATCAATTCTGTTGATTTCAGACGATAGATTCATTTTTTCAATATATGCAACCGCATTTTTTTTAATGACATCTAAAGAAATTAAATCCCGATTATTGGCAAAAGATTTTTGGGTGCTGGGTTTAAATTGAAGTTGGTCCTTCCAAGCAAGAAGCAAACCTGTAGCTCCCATTATAAACATAAACACAACAAACGGTACCGCAACAAACCGATGCAGTTTTCGGTAAATTCTAGATTGTTTTGCTAATGTTTTGGTTTTTGCTTTCAAAAAAACAGGAGATTTAAAGCTGCCGAAAATAAGAAATTAAAACACGTTTATTCTTAAAGAGTTGTTAAGAAACTTATTACCAACCGCCTCTATCTTTAATATTTGATTCGCAAAGTCGTATAATTTCTGCTATGCGTTTTTCTCTTGTAGCCTCTCTTTTCGCTTGGTTTAACCAATACAAATACCCCTTTCTGTAAGACGGTGCAAAGTTTTTGTAATGGTTAAACGCTTGTTTGTTTTTATTGAATGCGTTTTGAAGTTCTTTTGGAATCACCTCATTTTCAACATCATCTAAGGCCGTCCATGACCCATTTTGTTTTGCGATTTTAATTATTTCAAGACCGCTTTGATGCATTAAATTTGAAGCCTTCAACTCAATAATATATCTTTTGTTTAAAGCGCTCCATACACTTTTTTGGTTTCGTGGTGTAAAGTATTGTCGCCGTTTTCCGTTGCCCAAACTTTTTACGGTTGAGTCGATCCAACCATAACAAAGCGCCACTTTAACGGCGTCTTCCCACCGCATTGAGGCTTCTTTGTTTTCAACTTTATAAAAAATAAGATACACGCCTTTTACCGAGCTATGGTTTTGGTGTAACCATTCGCGCCATTCGGTATCGGTTTTAAAATAAAGCTCGGGGAGTTTCATGGAGATTAAAGCTTTTTTGCATTAACGTAAAAATTTCTATTCACTATTAAAGGCGGGTTACTAGTCTTTAAACGCTTTGTTTTCCAATCTGCTTTCGGAAATAACCATTGCTGCTCATTTTCTATTTCTACTTGAATGGGCATATCAAAACCATCAACAATATTTATCCAACGGTATTTTAGTGCTTTATTGTTAATCTCATATTCTAAAGTTGGTATTTTCGTGGTTCTTAAATATTGATTAAAAAATTCGGTTAAATCAATGCTGGTTTCTTTAGATAGAAAATCTTCTATTTGTTGCGTGGTTACCGTTTGATGGTAGAACGTTACGTTCATTTTACGTAAAATTTGTCTCCATTTTTCATCATCTTCAATAAGTTGGCGCAAGGTATGCAACATGTTGGCGCCTTTGTAATACATGTCTGTGCCCGATCCTTTTTTGTTAACACCGTAAAATTTCCCGATGATGGGTTTGTCGTTAACAATGTTTTTTCGGGTGCCGATGACGTAATCTGCCGAGGCTTCCTTTCCGTAGTAATAATCCAGAAACAGGTTTTCTGAATAGGCTGTAAAGCTTTCGTGAATCCACATATCGGCAATGTCTTTATTGGTAATGCTGTTGGCAAACCATTCGTGGCCGGCTTCGTGGATAATGATAAAATCGAATTTTAAACCCCAACCGGTTCCCGACAAATCGTTGCCCAAATAGCCTTTTTTGTACTGATTGCCGTAGGTTACAGAGCTTTGGTGCTCCATGCCCAAATAGGGCACTTCAACCAGTTTAAAGCTATCGGCATAAAAGGGGTATTGCCCAAACCAATGCTCGAAGGCTTCCATCATTTTCGGGGCATCTTTAAAATGAGTTTTGGCTTTTTCAAGGTTATCGCGCAGCACGTAATAATCCATGTCCAAGTTGCCTGCCATACCATCGTAAACCTCTGAAAAGTTAACGTAATCGCCAATATTCATATTAACACCGTAATTATTGATTGGGTTTTTTACAAACCAATGGTAGGTTTTGGTATCGCCAATTTGCTCGATTTTACGCAATCTGCCATTAGAGATATTCATTAATTTTGAAGGCACGTTAACGCTAATGAGCATGCTATCAACCTCATCGTACATGTGGTCTTTATTTGGCCACCAAACACTCGCGCCCAAACCTTGGCAGGATGTGGCAATAAAATGGTTGCCATTGTTGTCTTTTTTCCAAGAAACACCACCATCCCATGGGGCACGAATAGCTTCCTTTGGTACGCCTTCGTAATACACGGTTACACTATTAATACCGCCTATGTTTTGATTGTCGATTAGTGTGATAAAATGCGCGTTTCCGTCGTGTTTTATGTTTAAATCTTTTCCGTTTTGAGTGGCTTTTGTGAGTTTTAAAGGTGGTTGCAAATCGATTTGCATCACGGAATGATTCTTCAAAACTTTATATTGAACGGTGTTTTTTCCTTTAATGGATTTTTCATCGGGATTTAATTTTATATCTAAATGATAATAGGTTAAATCCCACCAAGAACGTTCGGGAGTAATGCTTCCGCGTAAGGTATCTTGCCTTGTAAATTGTTGTTTTTCTGATGATGCGTCTTGTGCTTCAATTGAAACAAACGAAACTATTAATAAGATTATTAATAAACGGAAGCCGTAATTCATGAGTTTAAATTTTGCTTAAAATTAATTAAAAAGAAGTTTAAACGAGTTCAATCTCTAAATATTTTGTTTGGAAAAACCACTACGCTTTCAAAACCGTTTTCTCCAACCGATGCGATACCAAAAAAGTAATTGTCAATCACTATCCCATTTAAAGTAAATTCTGAAACATCTCCAACATAACGGCTGTAATCCCAAGTAGGCGATGTGGTTTCTCGCCAATAAATTTTATAACCTATGGCGCCATCAACCTTATCCCATTTAAACTTTACCGATGGCTGTACAATACCGCCAATGGCCACATTGTTTGGTTGCGGAGGTGCAGCGGCTAAACTCGCCATATTTATGGCGTTTACCGCAGTTAGTTTTTTGGCATAATCAAAATTAACATGCTCGATAACATCGCCATATTTTATGCCGTTTTCTTCGCGAATATCTTGATGCTGTTGGGTGTAGTTTTCGTGTGCTTCCATAATTCTTATCCCCGCAAAACCCAAGTCGTTAAAAGGTCTGTGATGTCCGCCCCTGCCAAATCTATCCAATCGATAAACCATCATCGGGTTCATTTCCGGCATGTAGGTTTTTGTGGTTTTATGTATGTATCTCGCCAATTGGCGTGAAATACCATCGACTTCGCCACCGTAAAAACGGCGTAATTGCCGTTCTCTTTCGGTTTCTGTTGGAGGCACAGGTTCGGAGAAAATTCTAAATGTTCTATTATCGATTACACCATCAACACCTTTAATGTTTCCAATCATATCATTATTTAAAACGCCAATAATATTCCAGCCTTTTTCTTGCGCATATTTTGCTAATCCTGCACCACCAAAAAGCCCTTGTTCTTCGCCAGAAAGTCCGACATAAATAATGCTATTTTCAAATTTATATTTAGATAAAACCCGAGCCGCTTCAATGGTGCCTGCCATACCAGAGGCATTGTCGTTTGCTCCGGGCGCATCGGTAGTAAAATCCATAGTATCACTGGCGCGCGAATCAATATCACCACTCATAATAATATAACGATTTGGGTATTTTGTGCCTTTTTGAATGGCCACAACATTAACAACCCAAGCATCGTGCGGCACTCTGCGATTTCCTTCTTTTGTAACAAAATCCTTTTGGTAAAAAACCTCTAAACAATGGTTGCAATCTTTTGAAATGGACTGGAATTCAGATTTAATCCAACGTCTTGCTGCACCAATACCTCGTGTGTTTGAAAGCGTGTCGCTAAAGGTGTTTCGAGTGCCAAAATCGGCTAGGGTTTGGATATCTTTTTGAATACGTTCTGCTGAAACAGCTTCAATAATATCGTAAATTTTTTGATGGGTTTGCGAAAAAGAAGTAAATGCAATTAAGCAAAAACTGAAGTAAGTAACTAATTTTAGAATGTGTTTGTGCATAATTAAAATTGAAAATTATTTGTTTTAATATGGAGATTAAAGATAGTAAAATAAAAAACGCCTCAGAACATTGGTCCCGAAGCGCTTTTAACATTTGAGTTAGTCACGATATGTTTTTAGTAAACTAAAAACAATATTTATTTTCAGCCTTTACTTTTTCGGCTATCTCAATACGCAAATCTACAATATCTGGGTAGTTTTGGTATTTTGTAAAACGTTTAAGACCCATGAGCATCATGCGTTGTTCATCACCTTCAGCAAAAGAAATAATGCTTTCTTTTCCTTTTTCTTCAATAATATCTACCGCTTGGTATAGATATAATTTAGACATGGCAATTTGAACCGACTGCGAAGCTTCGCCAAAACGCTTAACATTCTTTTCGGTTCTTAAAATCGCCGATTCTGCCATATAGATTTCAATTAAAATATCTGCAGCTGCGATTAATAATTGTTGGTGTTCTTCAAGTTGAGGTCCAAATTTTTGAACGGCACCACCAGCAACCATCAAGAAGGTTTTTTTCAACTTCTTAATCATTTCTTTTTCTTCTGAAAATAACTCAGAATAATCTGGGGTTTCAAACGATGGTATGCCCATTAATTCTTCTTGCACTTTTTGAGCAGGACCTAATAAATCTACATGGCCTTTCATCGCTTTTTTCACTAGCATACCCACACATAACATGCGGTTAATTTCGTTTGTGCCTTCGTAAATTCGTGTAATCCTAGCGTCTCTCCAAGCGGCTTCCATAGGTGTGTCTTCAGAAAAGCCCATGCCTCCAAAAATTTGAATACCTTCATCTGCGGCATTTTGTATGTCTTCAGAAACGGCCACTTTAAGTATGGAGCACTCAATGGCGTATTCTTCGACGCCTTTTAATTCGGCTTCTTGGTGAGAATTTCCGGCAGCTTCTCGCAATGCAATGCGGTCTTCAATGTTTTTGGCCGCTCTATAGGTTGCAGATTCGCCTACGTAAGCATTCGTTGCCATTTCGGCTAATTTGGTTTTTATAGCACCAAAATTTGCGATAGGGGTGTTGAATTGCTTGCGTTCGTTGGCGTATTGTACTCCAGTTGTTAAGATACGACGTTGAGAATCTAAACAGGCCGCAGCCAATTTAATACGACCCACGTTTAATGCATTCATGGCTATTTTAAAACCTTCACCACGTCCTGCCAGCATGTTTTCTGCGGGAATAACAGTATCATTAAAGAATACTTGACGTGTTGATGAGGCGCGAATACCTAATTTGTGCTCTTCTTCACCCATAGTGATACCATTCGGGTTGTTTTTGTCGTATTCTACAATAAATCCTGTGATGTTTTTATCGTCTTCAATTCGCGCAAAAACAATCATGACGCTACAAAAACCGGCGTTTGAAATCCACATTTTTTGTCCGTTAATCTTATACGTCTTACCATCTGCAGATAACTCGGCTGTAGTTTTCCCAGAATTCGCATCAGATCCCGCACCTGGTTCGGTTAAGCAATAGGCACCAAACCACTCGCCAGAGGCCAATTTTGGAACGTATTTTTTCTTTTGTTCCTCTGTACCATAGAGTGTGATAGGTAAGGTTCCAATACCAGTATGCGCACCAAAGGCCGTACTAAATGAACCTGTTCCAGACGAGATATAATCGCAGGTTAATACGGTAGATACAAAGCCCATGCCTAGACCGCCATAGGCTTCAGGTACAGCTACACTTAAAAAACCCATGTCACCAGCTTTACGCATCACCTCTTCTGTTAATGCATAGTCTTTTGCTTCAAATCGTGCTTTATGGGGTATGATTTCTCGGTCGTTAAATTCTATAACCGATGCTTTCATCATGTTTTGCTCTTCGGTAAAATCTTCCGGAGTAAAAATGTCTTCGCAGTTGGTTTCTTTTACAAGAAATTGTCCGCCTCGTAATAAATCTTTTTCTTTTGATTCCATTTATTCTTAGTATTAAGTATGCAGTACAAAGTATTAAGATTTTCCAGCTGAAAAGTTATTGTCTTTGTACTTAAATACAAGTTGCGTTGTTATTTTATTAATTCTTTTTCCTCAATATTTATATTTAGTATCATGTATAAATTTCAAGTACGAAGTTCTTAATACTTCATACTAAAAATCTTAATTCTGTTTATTTCAAAAATTCAAATATCCCACAGGCGCCTTGACCCGTACCCACACACATGGTTACAGCACCATATTTGCCTTGCATGTTTTGTTTGCGCATTTCATCAAAGAGTTGCACCGATAATTTAGTGCCGGTACAGCCTAGTGGATGTCCTAATGCAATAGCACCACCATTTACGTTTATAATATCTGGGTTTAGGTTTAACTCGCGAATAACTGCTAAAGACTGAGATGCGAAGGCTTCATTTAATTCTATAAGAGATAAGTCCTCTTGTTTTAAACCCGCTTGTTTTAATGCTTTTGGGATGGCTTTTACTGGGCCAATACCCATGATTCTTGGTTCTACGCCTGCTGCAGCATAACTGACCAAACGTGCAATGGGTTCAAGATTTAATTCTTTAACCATGTCTTCACTCATAATCATAACAAAGGCAGCACCATCACTCATTTGCGACGAGTTTCCTGCGGTTACACTACCGCCTGCAGCAAATACTGGTCGTAGTTTTGCCAAAGCTTCCAGACTGGTTCCGGCACGAGGGCCTTCGTCTTTAGTAACGGTGTAAGACCTTGTTGCTTTTTTTCCGTTGGAATCAATATAGGTTTCATCTACTGTAATCGGTACAATTTGCTCTTGAAAACGATTTTCAGCTTGCGCTCTCAACGCTTTCATGTGCGAATGGTAAGCAAACTCATCTTGGTCTTCACGGGAGACTTTAAATTGCTTAGCAACGGCTTCAGCCGTATTTCCCATGCCCCAATAATAGTCTTCGTGTCCCGCTTTTACGGTATCGTAGTTTAATTCTGGTTTAAAGCCTGTCATAGGTACGGCACTCATGCTTTCGGCACCGCCTGCTATAATACAGTCGGCCATCCCAGCTTGTATTTTTGCTGTGGCAATGCCTATGGTTTCGATACCCGATGCACAAAAACGATTCACGGTTACTCCAGGAACATCCACACTATCTAATCCAATTAATGAAATAAATCGTGCCATATTTAAGCCCTGTGCACCTTCTGGCATGGCGTTTCCAACAATAACGTCGTCAATACGTTTTTTGTCTAAATTAGGAAGTTGAGTCATCATGTGCTGAATGGTTTCAGCAGCTAGTTCGTCTGTTCTTTTAAAACGGAACACGCCTTTTGGCGCTTTACCAACTGCGGTTCTGTATGCTTTTACGATGTATGCTGTTTTGTTCATAGTTTTTGTTATTGGAGTCTAGAATCTAGATGACTAGAAATTAGACTTATTCTCTTTTTATTTATTTTAATGAGTCTAGATTACTGGAAGTCAGGCTGTTTTTTTTTTTTATTATCATTCTGTTTTTTTGTCTAGTTTCTAATAGTCTACGTTCTAATAGTCTAGTTTCATATAGTCTATGTTCTAATAGTCTAAACTCTAGTGTCTATTAATTAGTCACCCAAATTATCAATAAACTTTCCTAATATTTTTTGAATTTGTAATACTTTATTTTCTAATTCTTCAAACGTATTTTTGTCTAAATAGCCTTCATTATAAGAAACAATTAATTGTGTTTCCCATTCAAAAGCAGAACCAAGACTATTTTCAAGATATTTTTTAAAATGTCTTTCGGTACTTTTGCTAGAACCTTCCGAAATGTTTGAAGGAATAGAAACAACACATCTGTTCATTTGACTAATAAGATTATATCTTTCAAAATCAGGGAAAGTTCTAGTTAATCTATAATTATCTTTCACAAGGGAAATTCCATCTTGCCATACTTTTAATTTTTTGAAATTGTGTCGTCCCATAGATTTTTTTAGATTATAGACAACTAGAAACTAGACTGATATTTTATTATTTGTTTGTCTAAGTTCTGTTCATCTAGACTCTAACTGTTTAGTTGTGTAGACTCTAGCTATCTAGATTCTAGTTATCTAGACTCTAGCTGTCTTAAGTCTAATTCCTCAACGGTTTCCCTTTAGTCAACATATGCTGAATCCTCTCCAAAGTCTTACGCTCTGTACACAAACTTAAAAACGCCTCACGTTCCAAATCCAATAAATACTGCTCTGTGACTAAGCTGGGTTCAGATAAATCGCCACCTGCCATAACGTAGGCTAGTTTGTTTGCTATTTTCATATCATGTTCCGAAATATAATTACTGTCTTGCATGGCATCGGTTCCTACTAAGAACATTCCTAAGGCTTGTTTACCAAGTACCTTAACATCTTTGCGTTTTAACGGTTGCGTGTAACCCATATCGGCCATAAGTTTTGCATGTTGTTTGGCAACGGCAATTTGGCGGTCTTTATTAACAACAACGATATCTTTTCCTTTTTGAAGGATGCCTAAATCGAATGCTTCGTAAGCCGAAGTGGCTACTTTTGCCATACCTATGGTTAGGAAGTACTCTTGAAGCACATTTAACTTGACATCGCCTTTTTTGAAGGTATCAGACGCTCTTAAAGCCATTTCTTTAGAACCTCCACCACCAGGAATCACACCAACACCAAACTCAACCAATCCGATATAGGTTTCTGCTGCTGCCACTATTTTATCGGCGTGCATGGATAATTCACAGCCACCACCAAGGGTCATCCCGTGTGGTGCGGCAACGGTTGGAATGGCGGAATAGCGCATGCGCATCATCGTGTCTTGGAAGTATTTGATGGCCATGTTTAACTCATCATATTCTTGTTCGACAGCCATCATGAAAATCATACCGATATTGGCACCAACCGAGAAGTTTGCGGCTTGATTACCAACTACCAAACCTGCGAAATCTTTCTCGGCCAAATCAATCGCTTTATTTAGTCCGGCTAATACGTCGCCACCAATAGTGTTCATTTTCGATTGGAACTCACAGTTTAATATGCCATCGCCTAAATCTTCAATTACAACTCCTGAGTTTTTAAATACTTCAGCTGTTTTTCTGATATTATCTAAGATGATGAAACTGTCTTGACCTGGTATTTTTTCTTGTTTTTTCGAAGGAATATCATACGCATACGTTGCACCCTCTTTAACGGTATAGAAGGATGTACTCCCGGTGGCTAACATCTCGTTTACCCAAGCGTTAGGTTCTAAGCCTTCGGCGCGCATCATTTCGATGCCTTTTTCCACACCAATGGCATCCCAAATTTGAAAAGGACCGTGTTCCCAGCCAAAACCAGCTTTCATGGCATCGTCAATCTTGTATAAATCGTCTGAAATTTCAGGAATACGATTGGAGACGTAAGCAAATAATGCCGCGAAACTTTTACGGTAAAATTCACCTGCTTTATCTTTTCCATTTACTAGAATTTTAAAACGGTCAACCACTCTGTCTACAGTTTTTGTTAACTCTAAAGTGGCGAATTTAGCGCGTTTGGCAGAACGGTATTCTAAAGTGTTTAAGTCTAGTGATAAAATCTCTGAAGTACCATCGTCTTTTTTAATTTTCTTGTAAAACCCTTGTCCGGTTTTACTTCCTAGCCATTTGTTTTCCATCATGGTGTTGATGAAATCTGGTAATTCAAACAACTCTAAACGCTCGTCGTTCGGACAGTTTTCTCTAATCCCGTTGGCCACGTGAACTAGCGTATCTAAGCCAACCACATCGACCGTTCTGAAGGTTGCCGATTTAGGACGACCAATTACGGGGCCAGATAATTTATCGACCTCTTCAATGGTTAAATCTAAATCTTTAACGGCGTGAAATAAACTTTGAATACTAAAAATTCCGATTCGGTTTCCAATAAAAGCAGGAGTATCTTTAGCTACTACCGATGTTTTTCCTAAGAATTTTTCCCCATATTCATTTAAGAAATCTAAAACAGCTTGATCTGTTTTTGGGCCAGGAATAATTTCAAATAATTTTAAGTAACGCGCAGGATTGAAGAAGTGCGTGCCACAGAAATGCTTCTGGAAATCGTCACTTCGTCCTTCGCTCATAAACTTAATAGGAATCCCAGAAGTGTTCGAAGTAATTAGAGTCCCAGGTGTTCTGTGTTTTTCTAACTTTTCAAAAACTTGCTGTTTAATGTCTAGTCTTTCGACTACAACTTCCATAATCCAATCGACATCTTTTACTTTGGCGATATCGTCTTCAAGATTTCCTGTAGTGATTCGGTTGGCGAAAGAAGGATGATAGAGTGGTGCAGGCTTCGATTTTATAGCGGCCGCTAAAGCATCGTTAACGAGTCTGTTTCTAACTACTTTGTCTTCCAAGGTTAAGCCTTTAGCTTTTTCTTTATCGGTAAGTTCTCTAGGTACAATGTCTAATAATAAGACATCAACCCCAATATTGGCAAAATGGCAAGCGATGCCGCTTCCCATAATTCCAGATCCAATAATTGCTATTTTTTTTATTCTTCGTTTGCTCATGGTATTTTAACTACTTAGCGTTGTTTTGATTGTATATTTTTTTGTTGGTTACCATAGAATTAATGAGTTCGGCAACCTCGTAAAAACTATTTAGTTTTTCTTCACAAATGTTTTTTTTAATAGTTTCGTTAAAGGTGAGCACTTTCTCTTTGGAAAAGTCTCTTTTTTCCCTGCCAAATTCGGTTAAGTGGATAAGTACGCTGCGGCCATCGTTAGGGTTTGATTTCCGTTCAATTAAGCCACGCGCCTCCATGGATTTAAGTATTCTTGATAAACTTGTGGCTTCCATTCCCATTTTTGGTCCCAATGCTGTTGAAGGTGTACCGTCAATAGGGTCTATACTTAACAATGTAAAGGCAACTGCCATGGTGGCATCAAATTTTGAGGCTTCTTCGTTGTACATTTTTTGAACGGATAACCACGTGGTTCTTAATACGTAATCAATAGTTTTTTCTTTCATTTGCGAGAGGTTGGTGGCTCAAATATATAAAAATTTACTATGCACGCATAATAAATTAAGTAAAAAATAATCCTATTGTTTTAAAAAAATAGGTTTTAATGTTTTTATGTAATTAAATAATATCTTTGGTTTGAATGTATTCTGAAAAAAACTTGAATGAAAAATAGCACATTATTTTTTTGTATATCGTTTTTTTTGATTGTCTCTTGTAGTAAAGATGATTTACCTGTAGATGAAGATTTGCCAACACAGAACAAAACAGCGATGGTAGTTGGTTATTTACCATATTACCGATTTGCTTTAAGCGATAAAATTGAATATTGTAAGCTTACCCATTTGAATTTAGCATTTGCAAATCCTGATAGTAACGGTAATATTATTATGGAGTCTATTACCAAAGTAATGGCTGATGCCAAAAAAGCAAATCCAAACATAGTTATTAGCATTTCTTTGGCTGGTGGTGCCTTAACTGCAGTGCAGGCCACTAATTGGTCCAATTTAATTGATGTTCCGGCTAACCGACCTGCGTTTATTGAAAAACTTGTAAGCTATGTGCTTGATAATAATTTAGATGGTGTTGATGTAGATTTAGAGTGGAGCCATGTTACCTCTGGTTACAGTGATTTTGTAATAGAATTAGGTGCTGCACTAAATGCGCACAATAAATTAATAACAGCTGCTTTTCCGCAAACACGGTACAGTAATGTTACCGATGCCGCATTACAGGTTTTCGATGTTATAAATATTATGTCCTACGACGCTACGGGGCCATGGCTGCCATCGTTTCCGGGGCAGCACAGTTCGTTGAATTTTTCAAAAGAAGGCATTGGTTTCTGGAATAATACCGTTGGCATATCTGCAGAAAAACTAACTTTGGGCGTTCCGTTTTACGGTTATAACTTTGTAGATTCTGCAACAGTTAACTCGGTTACTTACAACCAAATGGTTAGAGATCATGTTAATAATGCCAATTTAGATCAAGTAGGAACTGCTTTTTATAATGGGATACCAACCATTAAATCTAAAGTTAATTTAGCTTATGATAGAGAGATTGGTGGCGTTATGATTTGGGAGCTTGGGCAAGATTCTTTTGATGCCTACTCGCTTTTAAAAACAATACACAATGAATATACACAATTGGGAGTAAAAACCAGCGGGCTATGTGGGAATGATTGATGTATCATAGTTTTTTTAAAATTAAGATCAATAAATTTTCTCAATCAAATCTTTATAAATTTCCTTGATTACTTTTCGTTTCATTTTCATGGTCGGGGTTAAGTGGCCAGCATCTATGGTCCAGACATTGGGTGTAATTTCAAACTTTTTTATCTGTTCCCATTTGGCAAAATGTGTATTGGCTTGGTCTATTTCTTCTTGAATACGCTTAATAAGTTTACTGTTTGTTATAATGTCTTGGGTAGAAGTAAACGTAATGTTATGCCGTTTTGCCCAGGCTTCAGCAAATTCAAAATTCAACTGTATTAACGCTGCTGGCATTTTTTCGCCTTCACCAATAACCATAATCTGTTCGATAAAACGCGATTGTTTAAATTGGTTTTCAATTAAAGCCGGAGCCACATATTTGCCACCAGAGGTTTTAAACATTTCTTTTTTGCGGTCGGTAATTTTCAAGAAGCCTTTGTGGTCTATTTCACCAATATCGCCCGTATGAAAATAATCGCCTGTCATTACTTCGGCTGTTTTTTTTGCATCTTTGTAGTAGCCCATCATCACATTGGGGCCTTTAACCAATATCTCGCCATCTTCAGCTATTTTAACTTCAACATTATCAATTACCTTTCCAACGGTTCCAATTTTAAATCCGCCATCGCGCTGGTCGTTTACCGAAATTACCGGCGAGGTTTCGGTTAATCCGTAACCTTCCATAATAGGCATTTCGGCAGCGGCGAATATGCGCGTTAACCGCGGTTGCAATGCAGCACTGCCAGATACCATTAAATCTAAATTGCCACCAAGGCCAGCTTTCCATTTACTGAAAATGAGTTTTCTGGCCAGTTTAAGTTGTGTTTCGTACCACCAACCGTTTTTTCCGTAGGGCTCATACTTTAATCCTACTTTAACGGCCCAAAAGAAAAGCATTTTTTTTATGCCCGATAAGTCGGCGCCCTTGGCTATAATTTTATCATATACTTTCTCGTATAGTCGCGGTACGGCAGTCATTACATTGGGCTTGATTTCTTTAAGGTTATCGCCCATTGCTTCAATAGATTCGGCAAAATAAATTTCTACGCCACAGTATTGGTATAAATAAAGAATCATGCGTTCAAAAACATGGCAAACTGGTAAAAAGCTAAGCGATTTGGAGGCGCCATAATCAAAAGGAACGCGTTTTTCGCTATCCAGAACATTAGATACTAAATTGTTGTGTGATAGCATAACGCCTTTGGGTTTTCCGGTGGTTCCAGAGGTATAAATTAAAGTAGCCAAATCGTTGGGTTTAACGGCATTTTTTCTGGTTTCAACCTCGTTTTGGTTGGTGTTGTCTTCACCTAGTTTTAAAACGTCGTTCCAATTGTTTTCTCCAGGAACATCATCAAAAGTATATACGTTTTTAAGTTTTGTTTTACCTTTAATGGCGTTTATTTTTTTTATGATTTCGGCATCAGATACAAAGCAGTATGTAGCTTCAGAATGATTTAAAATATACTCGTAATCCTCTGCAGAAATAGTTGGGTAAATAGGTACGTTTTGTGCACCCGTTTGTAAAACACCAATATCCAGAATGTTCCACTCGGTCCTGTTGGTCGAGGAAATTACAGCAATTTTATCGTTTGCTTTAACCCCTAAACGCAATAAGCCCCTACTTATGGCATTGGCTTTATCAATGTATTCTTGTGATGAAATTGAAACCCATTTACCCCTGTGTTTGCTGGTAAATGCCTTCTTTAAAGCGTATGTTTCTTGTTGGTGGTAAGGAAAATCGAAAATTCGTGTAATCGCTATCATTTGCTGTTTTTACTTAGTATTGCAAAGTATGAAATTAAAAGTGATTTTCAAATAAGATGCTTAAAATGGATTTTATATAAATTTACAATCCCTGTTTTTATATAAATCGCATTTAATTTGAAATAAATCGATAAAAAATCAAAAATCAAGTCTAATTTTTAAAACTATTGCGAATATTGCAAATATCACTCTGTTTTTTGTATTAATAATGATGAAAAACCCAGCATACATTGATGTATCTTTTAAGATTGCGGTAAAACACTGTTTTTTTTGTTTTTAAAACTTGTAATTTCAAACGTTTTCGTAAACATAAACCGTTTAACAACGCTGTTTTTAAGGCATTTAATGACAAAAGTCAGTTTTCTAGCTAACCGTTGTTTTTACCTTTGGGAAATCATAAACAAACAATGATTTTTTCAAAATATTAATACGATAAAACAATGGAAGTAAAACAATTTAAAAACGGAATTTGGACTGAGAAAGTCAACGTAAGAGATTTTGTTATAAATAACATTACCCCCTATCACGGCACCCACGAGTTTTTGGTAGGCCCAAGTGCAAAAACCCTAAAATTATGGGACGTTTGTAAAGCAGCCACCAAAGAAGAAAGGCAAAACAATGGGGTGCGCTGTGTAGATACCCAGACCATTTCTACGGTTAGTGCTTTTAACGCTGGCTACATTGATAAAGAAAACGAAGTGATTGTTGGTTTACAAACCGACGAATTATTAAAAAGAA
This sequence comes from Gelatiniphilus marinus, assembly GCF_042684345.1. NCBI lineage: Bacteria > Pseudomonadati > Bacteroidota > Flavobacteriia > Flavobacteriales > Flavobacteriaceae > Gelatiniphilus > Gelatiniphilus marinus. The sequence goes on from NZ_JBHULK010000002.1 coordinate 482,593, forward strand.
CCATGAAGCCTTTTGGAGGGTTTAAAGTGGTACAAAAAGCATTAGCAGAACAAGGCGCTAAACCAAACGAAGCCATTACCAAATTGTTTTCAAAATACGTTAAAACCCACAACGATGGTGTTTTTGATGCTTACACCACCGAGATTAAAAAATACCGCTCTTTAGGATTTTTAACGGGTCTGCCAGACAATTATGCCAGAGGTAGAATTATTGGTGATTACCGTCGTATAGCACTTTACGGTATCAATTTTTTAATTGAAGCTAAAACAGAAGATTTAGAAAACATTACAGGCCCAATGACCGAAGCTGTTATTCGTTTACGCGAAGAGGTTTCTGAGCAAATAAAAGCACTAAAAGAAATGATTGCTTTGGGCGCAAAATATAATTTAGATTTAAGGCGACCAGCAGAAAACGCACAAGAAGCAGTGCAATGGACTTACATGGCGTATTTAGCTGCCGTAAAAGAGCAAGATGGTGCGGCCATGTCTTTAGGAAATGTTTCAACTTTTCTTGATATTTATATTGAAAACGATTTACAAGACGGTGTAATTACCGAAGAAGAAGCTCAAGAATACATCGATCAATTTGTAATGAAATTACGCATGGTGCGCCATTTAAGAATGGGTGCTTACGACGAGATATTCGCAGGCGACCCTACTTGGGTAACCGAGGCTATTGGTGGTATGTTTGAAGACGGAAGAACCAAGGTAACAAAAACATCATTCCGTTTCTTAAACACACTGTATAACTTAGGGCCATCGCCAGAACCAAATATGACGATTCTTTGGTCTGAAGATTTACCACAAAACTTTAAAGATTATTGTGCTAAAGTTTCAATTGATACCTCTTCAATTCAGTTTGAGAATGACACGCTAATGCTTAAAAGTAGAGGTTCAGACGATTATGGTATTGCTTGTTGTGTGTCGTACCAAGAGTTAGGAAAATCTATTCAGTTTTTTGGTGCACGTACCAACCTCGCTAAAACCTTATTGTTAGCCGTTAATGGCGGGCGCTGCGAAGAAACTGGAGTGCAAATGGTAGATGGCATTGAGCCTTGTGACTGTGAGTATTTAGATTTCGACAAAGTAATGGCTAACTTTAAAATAGCCATGAAGGAAGTGGCACGTGTGTATAACGATTCTATGAATATTATCCACTACATGCACGATAAATATTACTACGAAAAAGCTCAAATGGCTTTAATAGATACCAACCCTAAAATTGATATTGCTTATGGTATAGCAGGTTTGTCAATAGTAGCAGATTCACTTTCGGCTATCAAATACGCTAAAGTAAAACCCATTAGAGACGAAGATGGTTTAACGGTTGATTTTAAAATAGAAGGCGAATTCCCTTGCTATGGAAATGACGACGATAGGGTAGATGCCCTGGCCGCCCAAGCTGTTACCGATTTTAACAACGAATTAAACCAACTCCCAGTTTATAAAAACGCAAAACCAACCATGTCTGTGTTAACCATAACATCAAACGTGGCTTACGGTAAAAAAACAGGAGCAACACCAGACGGCAGGGCTAAAGGCGTACCCTTTGCACCAGGAGCTAACCCTATGCACGGGCGCGATTCTAACGGGGCGATTGCATCGTTAAATTCGGTTGCTAAAATTGATTATGAAGATTCTCAAGATGGTATATCAAACACTTTTTCTATCGTACCAAAATCCTTAGGGGCCAATAAAAAAGATCAAATAGAAAATTTAGCAACTGTACTCGATGCTTATTTTTCAAGAAATGCACAGCACATTAACGTAAATGTTTTGAATAAGGAAACCTTGTTGGATGCCATGGAGCACCCAGAAGAATATCCACAATTAACCATTCGTGTGTCAGGTTACGCTGTAAATTTTGTAAGATTAACCAAAGAGCAGCAACTAGAAGTTATTACGCGTTCTTTCCACGAGTCTATGTAATTTATTGTTAATATTTTGAAAAGCACCTGAATAATGAGTTAGTCAATTTTATTTAGGTGCTTCATTAAAAATTCACGATTATCAAAACAGCCGAAAACATATTAAGGGTACATTCCATCGAATCTTTTGGAACGCACGATGGCCCGGGCATACGCTTTATTGTATTCCTTCAAGGATGCAAATTAAAATGCTTGTATTGCCATAATCCAGACTCCATTGAAACCTCTGGAGGTAAAGCATATCATATTGAAGAGTTGGTACAAATGGCACTTAAAATGAAACCTTACTTCGGAAAAAAAGGAGGCGTTACCGTTTCTGGTGGCGAACCTTTGTTGCAAGCCAAAGCATTAATTCCTTTTTTTAAAAGATTGAAAGAAGAAGGCATACACACCAACATTGATACCAACGGCAGGATATTAAATCATTTTTCAAAAGAATTGTTGGACGATTATGCCGATTTAATCATGTTGGACATCAAGCACATGACAGAAGCAGGCTACATCACATTAACAGGAATGCCCAATAAAGAAATCGCTTTTAACCTAGCAAAACACAGGGAAGAATCGGGTAAAAAAATGTGGTTGCGCTATGTGTTGATTCCAGAAATTACCAGCACCCCAGAAATTTTACACGCCTTGGGCAAGCATTTCAAAGCTTATAAAACTATTGAAAAAATAGAAATCCAGCCCTACCATAAATTAGGCATCCATAAATGGGAAGCCTTAGGTTGGGAGTATCAACTTAAAGATGCTCGCGAAAATACCGAAGAAGAATTACAAACAGCGTCTAGCATACTAAAAAACTACTTTAAAGACGTAAAAATTAATTAAAGTTCCTTTGCTGTACTTTGGTAATTTTCATAAAAGCACTTCAAAAAATATAAAGCGAATAGGCTATTTTTAATGGTTAAAAAGCGTCATGCTGCCTTTATGCATAATGTGTTAATTATTTAATAAAGAATAAAACCAATAGCTTTTATGGGGTTAATAGGCAAACTACATATAAAAACCCATTGCCGTATTGTTAATAAAACAAAGGATTATTGCCGCTAAAATGTAGATAATTTAAAATAAGGCCTGTTTTTTTAACGATAACATGATTTATATCATAAATAATCTTTTCTAGATCATTTATTTTTGGCTATCCTTAATCTATAAAACCAAAGGATCCTAAAAGTAATAACTTATGAAAACACTTGAAAACGTTAAGCCTAGGGTTTACAGTTTTGGAGACAAACAGGCCGACGGCAACAGCGCCATGAAAAACTTATTGGGAGGTAAAGGCGCTAATTTAGCAGAAATGAGTGCCTTGGGCATTCCCGTGCCGCCGGGGTTTACAATTACAACCGAGGTTTGTACAGAATATAAAGCATTAGGCCAGTACACCGTTATCCAAATGATTAAAGAAGAAGTAGAGCAATCTATCGCAAATATTGAATCTTTTATGGGAACGAAATTTGGAGATATGCACAACCCTTTATTGGTTTCGGTTCGCTCCGGGGCTAGAGTTTCCATGCCAGGTATGATGGATACGGTTTTAAACCTGGGCATGAATGATGAGGTTGTACTCGGATTAGCCAAAAAAACCAACAACGAACAATTTGCTTGGGATTCGTACCGCCGTTTCATCCAAATGTACGGCGGTGTGGTATTGGGCATGAAACCAGCCTCTAAAGACGATATCGACCCTTTCGAGGAAATCATGGAGCATCTAAAAGAAAAAAGAGGTATCGAACTAGATAACGAATTTACAGTTCAAGATTTAAAAGATCTGGTTTACGACTTTAAGTCTGCCGTAAAAAAACGTACGGGACAAGATTTTCCAACAAATCCATGGGATCAGCTTTGGGGTGCCGTTATAGCAGTATTTAATAGCTGGAACGGCGATAGGGCAGTCTATTATAGAAACATGAATGGCTATCCTGCAGAATGGGGTACCGCAGTAAACGTGCAAGCCATGGTATATGGTAATATGGGCGATAATTCAGGTACAGGCGTATGTTTTACTCGAGATGCAGGTACTGGCGAAAACGTGTTTAATGGCGAGTATTTAATTAATGCACAGGGCGAAGATGTGGTTGCAGGAGTAAGAACACCACAGCAAATTACCAAACTGGGATCGCAACGATGGGCAAAATTAGCCAAAGTTGAAGAAGACCAAAGGGCTATAAAATACCCTTCTTTAGAAGAATTGATGCCCAATATTTTCGAAGAATTAAACACTTACCAAGATACACTTGAAAAGCATTATCGAGATATGCAAGATATGGAGTTTACTATTCAAGACGGAAAGCTGTGGATATTGCAAACCAGAAACGGAAAGCGAACAGGTGCAGCTATGGTTAAAATCGCCATGGATTTGTTAAAAGAAGGGATGATTAACGAAAAAGAAGCACTGCTTGCAATAGAGCCCAATAAACTTGACGAACTTTTGCATCCCGTTTTCGATCCCAAAGCACTTAAAACGGCATCGGTTATCGCCCAAGGTTTACCCGCATCGCCTGGTGCGGCAACAGGCAGAATTGTTTTTTTTGCAGACGAAGCCAAAAAATACAAAAACAGCATTCTGGTAAGAATTGAAACCTCTCCCGAAGATTTGGAAGGCATGAATATTGCCAAAGGTATTTTAACCGCCCGTGGGGGCATGACCTCGCACGCAGCAGTAGTGGCACGAGGCATGGGCAAATGTTGTATTTCTGGTGCGGGAGCGTTAAAAATAAACTATAAGAAAAGAATCCTTAACGTTGGGGAAACCGTATATCAAGAAGGAGATTGGATCTCATTAAATGGTTCTACAGGTAATATTATTGAAGGTAAAGTGGCAACGATCGAACCCGAACTAAGTGGCGAATTTGCTGAACTTATGAAACTGTCTGATAAATACGGTGTAATGAAAGTTAGAACCAATGCCGATAGCCCAAAAGATGCCAAAATAGCACGTAATTTTGGAGCCCAAGGCATTGGCTTAACCAGAACCGAGCACATGTTTTTTGAGCAAGACCGAATTAAGGCCATGCGGGAAATGATTCTTGCCGATACCGTAAAAGGCAGAAAACAAGCTTTAAAAGAACTGTTGCCCATGCAGCGGGCAGATTTTGAGGGCATTTTCGAAGCTATGGATGGTTTGGCAGTAACCATTCGTTTGCTAGACCCGCCATTGCATGAGTTTGTACCGCACCAATTGGCAACCCAAAAAGAACTGGCCGAAGAGATGCATATTTCGCTGCAAGCCGTTAAAAACAAAGTGGCTGAATTGGAAGAGTTTAACCCTATGCTGGGGCATCGCGGTTGCAGATTGGGCAATACCTACCCAGAAATTACAGAAATGCAAACACGTGCCATTGTTGAGGCCGCCCTAAATTTAAAGGCAAAAGGCGTTATTTGTAAACCCGAAATTATGGTGCCACTTATTGGTACGGTTAAAGAGTTTGAATTTCAAGAACAAATTATTAGAAGTACGGCTAATGCAATTTTTAAGGAACGAAATGATAGTATAGAGTACCTGGTAGGAACCATGATTGAAATACCAAGAGCCGCTTTAATGGCAGATAAAATAGCCGAAAAAGCTGATTTCTTCTCTTTTGGTACTAACGATTTAACACAATTAACATTTGGCTATTCTAGAGACGATGCTGGTAGGTTTTTACCAATTTATATCCAGAAAGGTATTTTAAAAAATGATCCTTTCGAGATTTTGGATCAAGAAGGTGTTGGGCAGCTCGTTAAAATAGGAACCGAGCGAGGTAGAAGCACAAAACCCGATTTAAAAGTGGGTATTTGTGGCGAACATGGCGGAGAACCCAGTTCTGTAGAGTTTTGTTACAACACAGGGATAGACTATGTAAGCTGCTCACCTTTTAGAGTGCCAATAGCACGTTTGGTGTCGGCACAAGCCGCTATAAAGACAACATTGTAAAATTTTCGTTTTTCATTTTAAAACCCCCAAAGCTAAACTGTTTGCTTTAGGGGTTTGTTATTTATTGAGTTTGCAAATCAAAGTATTATAAAACAAATAGGTTTCAATTCCAATGGGTTTTAAAAATGCTTTGAAGTTGCGTATATTGCCCATCGGTATCTCCATAAGCTTGTCGTTGTTTTTTTAATTCAACTTTCATATTCTTTATAATTTCTGAATAAGTAGCGTCGTTATAGGCATTGTAGTTTTCGTTAGGGTCTTTTTCCAAATCGTAAAACTCCCAAGCTGGGGGTGTACTTTCTTTTGATGAACCTGTCATATCTAAAGAATGTCCATAAAAAAAGGCAAGTTTGTAACGTTTGTTTCTAATGCCAAAATGTGCGGGCCTAATGTAGTGGTTAGTCCAATATCTATAATAAGCCGAGGTCCTCCAATCCTTGGGAGTTTCGCCTTTAAGATTTTTACGAAAACTATTACCTTGAAAAGATTTTGGTTTTTTAATGCCGGCATAATCTGCAAACAATGCTGGGAAATCGATGTTTAAAATAATATCATCCAATCGTTTTCCTGCTGCAATTTCTTTAGGGTAACGAATTACAAAAGGCATTCTTAGCGATTCATCATAAATTAATCGTTTATCAAAAAAACCGTGTTCACCCAAAAAGTAACCTTGGTCTGCGGTATAAATAACAACAGTGTTTTCGGCTAAATTTGAGGCTTCCAAATAGTCTAAAATTTTCCCAATATTATCGTCAATCGCAGCGCCAGAACGCATAAAATCTTTTACAAATTTTTGATAGGTTGCTTTACGCGCAGAAATGCTATCCATTTCATTTGTGTAAAACGGTAGCCCCGGATATTTGCACCACCAATTGTCAGGGTCGTTCGAGGCTTGTTCGTATCGCCATGCTAAATTCTCTAATTTTTGACCAACAAATGAGCGTCCGGTAGTTTCTGGAGAAAAGTCGAATAATGAGGCTGGTTCTGGTATTTCAACATCCTTATACAAATTTTTATAACGCTCAGGGAAATCAAAAGGTTCGTGGGTTGCCTTAAAATGCGTCATGAGCATAAAGGGTTTGTTTTGGTCTCTTTTGCTTAACCAATCTATAGATAATTGCGTAATCACATCGGTTGAGAACCCTTTATGCACATCCCATGCTTCTTTAGGTTTATGAAAGTTTTCTGCAGTTCTTAAAATAGGATCCCAATATCGCCCTTGGTCGTGCAAAATGTTGTAATAATCAAATCCCGAAGGTTCTTTTTTTAAATGCCATTTCCCGATAATAGCGGTTTGGTAACCGTTGTTTTTTAATACTTTGGCAATGTTTAAGCTATCGGGTTGCAGCGCATCGCTTAAGGTATAAACCCCATTTTTGTTGCTTAATTGCCCAGTAAGAATACTGGCTCTACTGGGTACGCAAATAGAGTTGGTGCAAAAGGCATTGTTTAAAACCATACCTTCATTGGCCAGTCGATCTATGTTTTTGTTCTGCACATATTCTTTTAAAATGCCACCATAAACTCCCCATGCTTGCGAGGTATGGTCGTCAGACATGATGAAAATAATATTGGGCTTTATGGTAGTTTGTTTCTCTTCGGATTTACAACTAATTAGAAAAAAGATTCCAACAAATACTATTGTGATATTGCGTATGTTTTTTTGCATTTTTAAGCTATTTAATTATGATTTCATCAATAAAAATCCATCCAGAGTTACTAGCCCCTTCATGCCCTTCAGGAATATTTTTAATACCTTTTATGTTTACTTTTATAAACTGAGCGTTTTGTTTAGTTTGAATTGTAAGGGTGTCGATAAAATTATGTTTAGTGTTGATTTTTGTTGAAGTTTCAGATTGAATAGTATTGCTGAATGTTAGTCCATCATTTGAAAAACTAATCTCAAATAGCTTTGGACTAAATACCCAATTTGATGGATTGTGCAAATAACCAATTGTTATTTCTGAAATCGATTTCATTTCATTCAAATCTAAAATAAACTCCAAATCTTTTCCTTCTTGCCCAATCCATTGCCCAGAGCTGTAATCAACATAGCCTCGTTTCCCGTCAATTAAAACTTCAATGTTTTTATATCGGTTATTAAGTTTTTTAACAGCTTTAATTTTACCGTGTTTTCCTAAATGATTTATGGGTTTTGTTTTTTTGGGAATGTCGGTTTCATAACCGTGTTCCCAAGCTAAATATTTTGCTTTAAGTGCTTCAACAATTTCTGGATGCTTATCTGCAAGGTTTTTCATTTCTGAAACATCTTCACTTAAATCGGATAAAAATAAAGCATCATTTTCTAAATCTAATTTTCCTTTATTTGAGGTGTCTTTTGGGTAACCCATAAGTTTCCAATTACCATTTCTAACGGCCCATTGGTTACCGTATTTCCAAAAAGCACCTGTTCTTTCTGAAGCGGTATTTGGTGTTTTAATCATTTCAGACATATCCAAGCCATCAATGTGTTTTGGTAAGTTAAAATGGCAAAGTTTAGCCAATGTTGGCAACCAATCTATATTTACAAAAAATTCATCATTTACAATGTTTTCCGGCAAATTGTTTTTCCAACTAATAATGGTAGGTAATCTAATGCCGCCTTCAAACAAACTGCTTTTTGCACCTCGATACGGGCCAGAATTTCCGCCGCCATTAAAGGCGCGCGTTTCAGTTGAATAACCATTATCGGATTGATAAACAATAATAGTGTTGTCTCGTATTCCGAGTGCTTCCAGTTTATCCATTAAAAACCCAATACGCTCGTCTATTGTTGAAATAAACGCCGCATAATCGCCTCTGGGTTTTTTTGCACTTTTGTAATACTCTCTCCATTTTTTAGTAGGCTGATAGGGGTAATGTGGCATGTTGATGGCGTAGTACATAAAGAAAGGATTTTCTTTGTTGTCTTCAACATATTTTAAAGCTTTATTTGATGCCAAGTCTGGGAAATATTGCCCATCGTAAAATACTTCTTTGCCATTTTCATATAAATCGTGCACATTGGGTCCGGCCCAAAAAAAGTAATGAGAGTAGTTGTCTATACAGCCTCTTAAATGCCCGAAAGAATAATCGAAACCTTGTGCGTTTGGCGAGGTTTCTGCGCTCATTCCTAAATGCCATTTGCCAATATGCCCAGTTTTATAACCGTTATCTTTAAATAATTCGGCAAGCGTGTATTGCTCGTTTGGCATGCCATGAGAATTTGGTACATGCGAGGTGTTGCCATTAACGCCTGCATTTTGGGGGTATTTACCTGTTAACAAAGCGGCTCTAGATGGTGCGCAAACAGGTGCGGCCACATAAGCTTGTGTAAAGCGCGTGCCTTGTTTTGCAAGTTTATCGATATTAGGAGTGTAAATATCGGTTGCGCCGTAGCACCCCAAATCTACAGCGCCTTGGTCATCGGTATAAATAACAATTACGTTTGGCTTATTTTGGGCAAAGCAGTGTAAACTAATAAATAATATAAACAGATTTATATGTTTTGTATTTAGAAGAGAAAAGAAATTAGTACGCATAGTTTTAAGGATAATCCTTTAAAGTTAAAAATATTATAAACCATTTGAAGTTTTTTAGACTAATAACTTGCATTTTACTACAAAAAACAGGATTATTGAAACCATAAAAAAAGCTCCTAAAGTTATTTTTACTAAAGGAGCTTTTATAAATTAAGATTAATTTCTATTTATTTTCAATCCACTTTCTGGCATTTACAAAAGCCTCTAACCATGGCGATACTTGGTCTTTTCTATCTTTAGGGTAATGTGCCCAATTCCATTGAAACGTTGAGCGCTCAATATGTGGCATGGTTACTAAATGACGCCCGGTTTTATCGCACATCATGGCCGTATTAAAATCTGATCCATTAGGATTGTGCGGATATTCGGCATAACCATATTTTGCTACAATGTTGTATTTATCTTCTGGATAGGGCAAATCAAACCTGCCTTCGCCATGCGAAATCCAGACGCCTAAAGTGGTTCCTGAAAGTGTGGAGAGCATTACCGAATTATTTTCTTGAATTTTTACTGAAGTAAACGCACTTTCGTGTTTATGCGAATCGTTATAAGTCAGTTTTCCATGGGTTTCGTGCTCCGGATTTACCAAATCCAATTCCATCCAAAGTTGTGCACCGTTACAGATACCTACAGATAAAGTGTCTTTTCTTTCAAAGAATTTTTTAAGGGCTGTATTTGCTTTTTCGTTATATTTAAAAGCCCCAGCCCAACCTTTGGCAGAACCTAAAACATCAGAGTTTGAAAAACCGCCAACAGCACCAATAAACTGAATGTCTTCAAGGGTTTCGCGACCCGAAATTAAATCGGTCATGTGCACATCTTTAACATCAAAACCGGCGAGATACATGGCGTTTGCCATTTCGCGCTCGGAGTTTGAACCTTTCTCGCGTAATATAGCGGCTTTAGGTCGTTTGCCGTTATTGCGAGGAGTTTGCGATGTGGCAATCTCTTTATTTGATGCAATGACATCGTTTAGTTTGCCTGTAAAATGTTTTGGGAATGTATATTGTAATGGCTGGTTTTTATAGTTGTTAAATCTATCTTCAGCCAAATTATTTGCGGTTTGTTTTTTGTCGAGCAGGAAAGAGGTTTTGTACCAAACATCGCGTAAGCGAGATACTGTCATGGTAAAAACTTCAGCTTGATTGATAATGCTTAAAACATCAGAATCGGTTACTTTTCCTATGTTATGAAATTTAATATGTGCATCAGTTAAAACGGTTTCAATTGAAGCATCTTTAGCTTGAAATACTATTCCTGAGTTTTCAGCAAATAAAATTTTAAAGGAATCTTTTTCATTTAAGGCAGAAAGATCTAATTCTGCTCCAATATTGGTATTGGCGAAACACATTTCCAATAATGTTGTAATTAATCCGCCAGAAGCTACATCGTGTCCGGCAACAATTTGCTCGTCTTTTATTAATTGTTGAATGGTGTTAAATACATTTTTAACATAAGAGGCATCTTTTATATTGGGCGTTTCGTTTCCTATTTTATTTAAGATTTGCGCAAATGAGCTTCCGCCCAATTTAAAGTTGTCTTGCGATAGATTAATATAATATATAGTGCTTGCTATCGAAGTTTCTGGGTTTTGAAAAACGGGCTCGACAATTTTGTTAATATCGTTACAATTTGCTGCGGCAGAAACGATAACCGTACCAGGAGAAATCACTTCATCATTCGGGTATTTTTGCTTCATGGACAAGGAGTCTTTCCCTGTTGGAACATTGATGCCTAAATCGATTGCAAACTCAGAAATGGCTTGTACGGCTTCGTATAATCGTGCATCTTCACCTTCGTTTTTACAAGGCCACATCCAGTTTGCAGAGAGCGAAACCGATTGTAAACCGTCTTTTAAAGGAGCCCAAACAATATTGGTTAAGGCTTCGGTAATCGAGTTTCTGCTTCCGGCTACTGGGTTTATTAAGCCAGAAATAGGCGAGTGCCCAATAGAAGTTGCAATGCCTTCTTTTCCTTTGTAATCTAATGCCATTACACCAACATTGTTTAAGGGCAATTGTAATGGGCCAACGCATTGTTGTTTGGCTACTTTACCGCCAACACAACGGTCCACTTTATTGGTTAGCCAATCTTTACATGCTACAGCTTCGAGTTGTAAGAGTTGGTCTAAATAAATGTAGAAATTATCAGAATTATAAGTAACATCGCTGTAATTTCTTTTTATGGTTTTGTCGGTCATTATGGTTTTTGGAGAGCTTCCAAACATATCTTCCATAGCTAAATCCATGGGTTTGTTGCCTTTGGTTTTAGATTGAAAGGTAAAGCGGTTGTCTCCCGTAACATCGCCAACGGTGTACATCGGCGAACGCTCGCGTTCAGCTATTTTTTGAAGTGTATCTATATGTTTTTCGGAAATTACCAAGCCCATGCGTTCCTGAGATTCGTTTCCTATAATTTCTTTATCAGAAAGCGTTGGGTCGCCAACGGGTAATTTGTCTAAATCTATTTTTCCACCGGTGTCTTCAACTAATTCAGATAAGCAGTTTAAGTGTCCGCCAGCACCATGATCGTGAATGGAAACAATAAAATTCTCATCGCTTTCAACCATTCCACGAATAGCGTTGGCAGCACGTTTTTGCATTTCTGGGTTTGAGCGTTGTACCGCATTGAGTTCAATGCCAGATTCAAATTCGCCTGTGTCTGCTGATGATACTGCAGCGCCACCCATACCTATGCGGTAGTTTTCACCTCCAAGAATAACAATTTTATCACCTTGTTTTGGTGTGTCTTTTATGGCCTGATCTGTTTTTCCGTAGCCAATACCACCAGCTTGCATAATGACTTTATCGAAACCAAGTTTACGAGGATGAGATTCTTCACTATCGTTCTGAACGGCATCGTTGTTTTCGTCATGCTCAAAAGTTAAAACGGAACCACAAATAAGGGGTTGGCCGAATTTATTCCCAAAATCGGATGCGCCGTTTGAAGCTTTTATTAAAATATCGATTGGTGTTTGGTACAGCCATTTACGCGCTTCAAATTTTTGTTCCCAGGGTCTATCCTTTTCTAACCGTGAATATGAGGTCATGTAAACCGCTGTTCCTGCTAATGGTAACGAGCCTTTTCCGCCAGCAAGTCTGTCTCTAATTTCGCCACCAGAGCCTGTTGCAGCGCCATTAAAAGGCTCAACGGTTGTTGGGAAATTATGGGTTTCCGCTTTAAGCGAGATAACAGAATCAAAATTTTGAGTGGTGTAATAATCCGGGACATCGGCACGTTTTGGCGCAAATTGCTCTACTTTTGGGCCTTTTATAAAAGCAACATTGTCTTTGTATGCCGAAACAATATCGTTCGGGTTTTGTTTTGAGGTTTCTTTAATAAGCTTAAAAAGTGACGTTGGTTTTTCTTCGCCATCGATAATAAAAGTGCCATTGAAAATTTTATGACGACAATGTTCTGAGTTGACTTGCGAGAACCCAAACACTTCAGAATCGGTTAATGGCCTGCCAATTTTTTTGGCGACACCTTTTAGGTAATCTATTTCTTCATCACTTAAGGCCAGACCTTCTTGTTTATTGTAAGCGGCAATATCTTCAATATTTAAAATGGGTTCTGGATGAATATTAATGGTAAAGGAGTCTTGATTCAAACCGTCGAATTTTTCTGAAATCATGGGGTCGAAATCCTTAAAATCTTTGGTAACCGCTGTAAATTCTTCAATTCTGACGATGCCAGAAATTCCCATATTTTGGGTAATTTCAACCGCATTGGTACTCCAAGGTGTAATCATGGCAGCGCGGGGGCCAACAAAAAAAGCATCTAACGATGCTTGTTCTATTTTGGGCTGGTTGCCAAATAACCACTCTAATTTTAAGATGGTTTGGGCAGATAATTCTTTTGTTGTTTGAACAGCAAATACCTTGCTGTTTGCGTTTCCAAAGAAATGAATCATTATGTTTTAGTTTACATGTTTAAAGAAAGTGCAAAAATACATTTTTTCGGCTATAATGAGCATTTATTTTTTGGCAAACAAAACGGCTTGTTAACAGCGTTTTTAACAGTTGTCTAAAAGTGTTTTGCCAAAATGGAAGTTACCGCGCCGTAATACGAACTGCCAAATAAGTTTAAGTGTACTAGCAAATAGTAAAGCTGATAGATTTCTATTCTGGCCGCTGTATGTTGGTTTTGTGGAAATTGCGAATGGTAGGCTTTGTAAAACGATTCTCCAAAGCCACCAAAAAGTTTGCTCATGGCAATATCTACCTCGCTATGCCCGTAATACATTGCAGGATCTATTAAATATGGTAGGCCATTATTTGAAATTAAATAATTGCCATACCATAAATCGCCATGCAATAACGATGGTTTTATGTTTTTTAAAAGTGGTTTTAAATGTGATTTAATGGTTTCATTGGAAGGACATTCATAATTTGAAAGCAAGTTTTTTTGTTGTGCTAATTTAAGTTGGGGTAGCAAACGCTCATAGGTGTAAAAATCTAGCCAGTTTTTATGTTGTTGGTTGCTTTGTGGTAAACTGCCAATAAAATTATCTTGGTTTAAACCAAAACTGTTGGAAGTGCATTGGTGCAATTTTGCTAATTGCTCTCCGAAGTTTTTAAAATCTTTTTCTGAGGGTGTTTTAGGTTCTACATATTCCATCAGTAAAAATGCAGCTTGTTTTAAAATGCCACAAGCGATAACTTTTGGAGTCGCAACGGATTGTGAGCCTTTTATGTTTTCTAAACCTAATTTTTCGGCTTTAAACATGTTGTAAGCGTTGGCGTTCGAATTTGTTTTTAAAAAATAATGGCCAATTTCCGTTTCAATTTTAAATGCTCGGGAAATATCGCCACCAGAAACCGTTATAACGTTTTTAACCTTGGCACTTAAAATATCCTCGATATGTTTAATGTAAAACGAATCCACTTTTTTTAGCTTGTGTTGTAAAAATAAGAAAAGGTCATCAAAATTATGGACGACCTTTAAAGTGTTAATTGCTATGTGGTTAACGGGTTTATTGCTTAACTAGCTTTTTTGTGGTAGAACCGTTTTTAGATGACAGTTTAACGAGGTAAACGCCTTTAGCTAAGCTGGAAACATTTATGGTTTTGTTATGGGCATCAACTTTGTTAGTCAAAACTCTTTTGCCCAAAACATTGTAAATTTCTATGCTTAGTGATGTTTTTGTTTTAATGTTTAAATAATCGTTTTTTAAAGGGTTTGGGTAGATTTTTACCGATGATAGGGGATATTCATTAATAGATAGCAGATTCCAACGATCTTCTGCTGCATTTTGTCCGGCAGGAATTCCCCATATCATATTGGCAAGATAGGGTTGGTCTATAAACGGGTTTCTGTTGCCTTGAGAATAGGTGTCTCCACTGGTATGGTATGTGTTTCTAGCATCTTCATAGGCAGAAACTTTGTCTGCTTCGTTCCAATATAATAGTAGGTCGATCATGTTTGAATCTAAAGCATTTGTATTTCCGTTAGAAACATTTGAAGGTAAACATTGGCTATCATATCTCAGGTACATATACATTATAACCCTAGCAACATCGCCTCTCCATTCATCGCCTGGATACCAATCCGTACCTCCGTTAACGGTTTTAGAATTTCCAGAACCTGCTGCAAATTTTTTATTACCTCTCTGTCCGTTCCGTTGCACATCTGATGCTCTTAAATTGTGGGCATCGCTATAAGATGTCATATTCTTTCCTCCCGTTTCTAGCTTGGGAGTACCTAAAGAATTTGGATAGGTGTGCTCTCTGTTCCAATCTCCAACACTACCGCCGTTATTGTTTACGTCTCTGTATAAATCATTTGTAACATCTCCATCAGTTCCATTTTCCCAACCATATATTAACAGCACGTTGGAATTATTCATGGGGTCTAAATCAGTGTTTTGGCATGCCTCCCAAATATAGTTTAAAGGGTTTGTATGTGTTGAGATGATTCTTGTAGCTAATGCATCTTTTAAATCTG
Organism: Gelatiniphilus marinus; assembly: GCF_042684345.1. Lineage (NCBI taxonomy): Bacteria > Pseudomonadati > Bacteroidota > Flavobacteriia > Flavobacteriales > Flavobacteriaceae > Gelatiniphilus > Gelatiniphilus marinus. The sequence goes on from NZ_JBHULK010000002.1 coordinate 497,903, forward strand.
ACCCCGATAAATTATCAAAATCGATCCCATTATAATACGCTTGCTGCGGAAAAGCGTAAAAACTGATTGATATTAGTAATAATAATGTGTAAAAATGTTTCATGTTTAATTTTTTTCTAAGAGTGCCATATAAAAGCCATCAAACCCCGATTGGTGTGCCATCACTTTTTTGTCTTTTACAAATGTAAAACTTTTTCCAGCATCGGATGTTAAGAATTTATCAACTTGTTTCTGGTTTTCAGATGGTAACACAGAGCAGGTTGCGTAAACCAATTTCCCGCCAGCTTTAACCATTTTAGAATATTGCTGTAAAATATCTTGCTGTGTGGTTTTTATTTTTTCGATAAAATCGGGTTGCAATTTCCATTTAGCATCGGGGTTTCTTCGCAGTACGCCCAGGCCAGAACATGGTGCATCAATTAAAACACGATCGGCTTTATCGTATAGTTTTTTAATAACTTTGGTAGAATCGATTGTGCGGTTTTCAATATTGTGTGCCCCGTTTCGTTTGGCGCGTCGTTTTAGTTCGTTAAGCTTGTTTTCGTAAATATCCATAGCAATAATTTGCCCTTTATTTTCCATTAAGGCTGCAATGTGCAAGGTTTTACCGCCTGCGCCCGCGCAAGCATCAACCACCCGCATACCGGGTTTTACGTTTAAAAACTCAGCGACCAATTGCGACGAGGCGTCTTGCACCTCGAACCAACCTTTTTTAAAGGCTTCGGCAGAGAAAACATTGGTGCGTTCTTTTAATTTTAAAGCATATGGATAGCCTTTTAAAGTTTCGGTTTCAATATCAGAATCAAATAAAACTTCTTGTAATTTTTCTTTGGTAGTTTTTAAAGTGTTTACTCTTAAAATAACATCGGCTTGTTGGTTTAAAGCGTTAATTTCTTTAGTCCAAACGGTTTTTCCTAATTCTTGTTCGCCTATTTCATCCATCCAATCTGGAATAGACTCCTTGAATTTCCTAATTTTCGATAGTTCATCAAAACGCCCTTTTATTTTGCGCAATGGTGTGCCTTCAAAATATTTCCAATCGGGTAATTTTATGCCTTTTAAGGTAGCCCAAACGGCAAACATACGCCATAGGTTATTACGGTCAAACGGCTCTTTTACATCGGCAATTTCGGCGTACAAGCGTTTCCAGCGTACGATGTCGTAAGTGGTTTCGGCAACAAAAGCCCTGTCGCGTGCGCCCCAACGTTTATCGCGTTTTAATAGTTGTTGAATCACTTTATCGGCATACTTGCCTTCGTTAAAAATTAGGGTTAAACCATCAATAACCGCAAAACATAAATTTCTGTGTAATCGCATTGTAAAATATTAAGCATGCAAAGGTACGTTAAAAGTTTATTTGTTTGTGTGTTGATTTATTTATTCGTTTATTTGAGTGTAATAGTAAATTTATACTCATGAATCGATTGGCTCCCATTATTGTTTTTTTTGTTTTGTTTTCTTGTGGAAAAAAGCAGGGTAAGTTTGTGCCTAAAAATATATCTTCAGTTGAAATTAATCATCTTTTGGAAGATTCTTTGTTGAATGTTAGGGCGATAGAAATTACGGTTGATAATAATGTCTTTTTTCTTACATCCAAAGGTTTTGGCGGTCTTGTATATTATAGCGATTACGATGATGAATTGGAAATTGTGTATCCAATACCTATAGCTCATGATAGTGTTAAGAATAATTTTAGGGCATTTGCATCAACTAATAAAAATGGATTTGGTATCACTATTGGATCTCCTGCTAGATTATATAAAATTAAGAATGACGAAAAGGTTGTTGTTTACCAAGAAAACCACCCTAAAATATTTTACAATTCCATGGATTTTTGGAACGATAACGAGGGTATTGCCATTGGCGATTCAACCGATGGCTGTTTAAGCATTATCATTACACGAAATGGCGGAAATACTTGGACTAAATTATCTTGCGAAGATTTACCAAAAGCTTCAGAAAACGAAGGCGCTTTTGCTGCAAGCGATACAAACATTGCCATTGTAGGCGATAAAACTTGGGTAGCTACAACTGCCGGTCGTGTGTATTTTTCACCCGACAAAGGGAAGACATGGGCCGTTTTTGATACGCCAATCGTCAAAGAAAAAGAAACCGAGGGTATTTATTCCATAGATTTTTACGATGAACTCAACGGCTTTGCTATTGGGGGCGATTATACCAAACCAGAGCATAATACTGCCAATAAAATAAGAACTATTGATGGCGGTAAAACTTGGCAATTGGTAGCGCAAAACCAAAACCCAGGTTACAGAAGCTGCGTGCAATATATACCAAATGGAAAAGGAAAAGAGCTAGTAGCCGTTGGGTTTAAAGGAATAGATTACAGTAACGACACCGGAAACTCTTGGAAACATTTAAGCGACGAAGGTTTTTACACCATCAGGTTTTTAAACGATAGTGTGGCTTATGCCGCTGGCGCAGGCAGGATTTCTAAATTAACCTTTAGGGAATAATGTTACACAAATAAAAATAAAAAAATACCTTAACAGATAAGGGTTAAGGCATAATTTTAAAGGATAAGATATGTTGTTTTAGTCTATAATTATTTTGAATTACTGAACAGCACCCGGCGGATATTTCTCCATAATTTTAGCAACAAACTCTTTGATGCGAGCGTCTTTTTTCTCCATGTTTTGCGATAAATAACCGGTGCCCATACCTTGCCAAACCAGTTCTTTTTTGCTGGCATCTATTAAATCTATGTACAAAACACCTTCGGTAGATCGCGATACAGAATTATAACTGTTCCAATACCAAGGATGCCAGCCCCAGCCATAGCCGTAAGGGCCAAAACCGTTGTTGTAAACGTTAATTTTTTCGCGAGATTTTGTGAACAAGCTAACCAGCAAATCTGGATTTTCAGATTTTGTAAAGCCTTTTGCTAAAAGCTCGGACTCGATAGCACGTAGAATTCTGCGTTTGTCTAAATCGCTAATTTCAGCTTTATCGATACCTGTTTTGTAAAACGCAAAGGTTTTGTATGCGCTAAAGTTTGCATTTTTATCATAATCTGTTGCTACTCTAACCGAGCTGCATGCCGATACCAAAAATAACAATGCTAAAAATAGTAATGGTTTAAAAAGTTTTTTCATAGCCTTAATGTTTAGTTTTTTTCTTCTATCTAAAATACAAAAAATCATTAAAAAAGCATTTGTTTTTAGGTAATATTAACATCAATAATCGTACCAAGAGTAATAAAACCAAGTGGTTGTAGTTCTTGGTTTTTTCTGCAATATTAAGGGGTTTGTTTATTTTCCAGACCTTAGCGCAGTGCTGGTGCTGTAGCCATAAGGGCAATGTCTGCAACCGCTTTGGCAACAATAGCCGCGTTTTAAAAGGTATTGCTCGGTAAAACAGCGGTAACCTTCGGGCGTTAGGTAATAGTCGCCTTCTTCAATAGGGATAATTTTCTTCATTATATTGCAAATATAGTATATATTGGAAAACCATGCCTTGGCTGTTTTGGCCAAAATTTATAATTATTTGCCAGCATTGCAAGCGTGGATATTGGATTGATTTTTGATTACATTGATTTATGATTTTCATTTCGAAGTACTTAGTGCCTAAAGGCTATACGGGTTTAACCATTTTTCCTTTTGTGTTTTTAAAATTAAGTCGGTATAAAACGAATTATGTTTTAATTAACCACGAGAAAATTCATTTAAAACAACAGTTGGAAATGCTGCTCGTTCCTTTTTATTTGGTTTATGGGTTTGAATTTTTATTTCGATTAATTCAATATAAAAAATGGCATTTGGCTTATCGAAACATATCTTTTGAACGTGAAGCTTACGCCAACGAATTGAATTTAGATTATTTAAAACAACGCTTTTTTTGGGGATTTTTAAAGTATATTCGCAAGCATGATTTTTAAGCTCGAAAATAGTATTAACCAGCCTATTGTTTTGCAAAAAAACAAAGCGGTTGAGTTGTTTTTAAAACGCGAGGATAACATTCATCCTTTTGTGTCTGGAAATAAATACCGAAAGTTAAAATACAATCTTATCGAAGCCAAAAATAACGGCTTTAAAACGTTGCTTACTTTTGGTGGCGCCTATTCAAACCATATTGCAGCCGTGGCCTCTGCTGGACAAATCCATGGGTTTAACACCATTGGTGTTATTAGGGGAAACGAATTGTTCGAAAAAATTAAAAGCAACCCTACCTTAAGTTTTGCGAAACAATGCGGTATGCAATTTAAGTTTGTATCTCGAGAGGCTTATCGCTATAAAGCATCCAAATTATTTATCGATAATTTAAAAGAAGAATTTGGCGATTTTTATTTGGTGCCCGAGGGCGGTACAAATACTTTGGCTATTAAAGGCTGCGAAGAGATATTAAGCGAAGCGGATAAAAATTTCGATTTTATATGCACTGCCGTTGGTACGGGAGGCACCGTTTCTGGACTTATTAGTGCTTCTAAACCTAATCAAAAAGTTTTAGGGTTTTCGGCTCTAAAAGGTGATTTTTTACAACAAGATATTAGTAAATTTGTAGCCAAAACCAATTGGGAGCTTATTTCTGATTATCATTTTGGAGGCTATGCTAAAATAAATGAAGATTTAATTAGTTTTATAAATGATTTTAAAAAAGATTATCAAATACCTTTAGACCCGGTTTATACCGGAAAAATGATGTTTGGGATTTCCGATTTAATCGAAAAAGGGTATTTTCCAAAAGGATCGAAAATATTGGCCATTCATACAGGAGGTTTACAAGGTATCGCTGGAATGAATGCTGTTTTAAAAAAGAAAAACTTACAAATTATTCAATAAAAAAATGAAACGATTACTTGTAATATGCTGTGTAATGGCGATGGTTTTAAGCTGTCGTTCTAAAAAAACTGTGGTAACGAAAAAGCAAAAAACCAATACCGAGCAGGTTAATACTAAAGAGAAAACCACCAAAACCGATGATAAAATTACGGTTACTGCACCAAAAGTTTATGCAAATAAAGTTGAAGAATATATAGATACCTATAAAGGTATTGCCCAAAACGAAATGAAACTTTACCACATTCCTGCAAGTATTACCTTGGCGCAGGGTATTTTAGAATCGGGTTCTGGTTATGGGCGGCTTTCTGTAAAAGCCAACAATCATTTTGGTATTAAATGCCACGGGTGGACAGGTAAAAAGATTTATCACGACGACGATGAAAAGCAAGAATGTTTCAGAAAATACAAAGATGCCAAATACTCTTTTAGAGACCGTTCGCTGTTTTTAACAGGGCGAAAACGATACGCTAAACTTTTTAAGTTAAAACCAGAAGATTACAAAGGTTGGGCAAAAGGGTTGAAAGCCGCAGGGTACGCCACCGATAGAAAATATCCACAAAAATTAATTAGTTTAATAGAGCGTTACAAATTATACCAATACGATAAAGAAGTGTTGGGAGATGCTTATGTAAAATCCCAAACGCCAGCTTTAAGCAACGCTGTAACTTATACGGTAGTAAAGGGCGATACGCTATATTCCATCTCAAGAAAATACAATATTACGGTTAAAGAACTTCAAAAAATAAATGGTTTAAACAATAACACCATTAGTATTGGGCAGGCTTTAATTGTTAAACCTTCATCTAAAAATCAATAAAAACATGATTTACAAACGCAGCAGCGCCTTATTTGCGCAAGCCGAAACCGTTATTCCCGGTGGTGTAAATTCTCCGGTACGTGCTTTTAAAGCCGTTGGCGGAAAACCTATTTTTGTAAAAGAAGCCAAAGGGGCATATTTATATGACGAAGATGGCAACCGATTGATAGATTACATAAATTCTTGGGGTCCCATGATTTTGGGGCATGCCCACGAACCTGTTGTAAATGCGGTAATCGATAAGGCCAAAAAAGGAACCTCGTTTGGCATGCCCACAGAAATTGAGACCAAAATCGCTGAACTGGCCGTTTCCATGGTGCCCAATATCGATAAAATACGGTTTGTAAACTCAGGTACCGAGGCCTGTATGAGTGCAGTACGTTTGGCTCGAGGCTTTACCGGAAAAGACAAAATTGTAAAATTTGCAGGCTGCTACCATGGGCATTCCGATTCGTTTTTAATTCAAGCGGGTAGTGGTGCTGTAACTTTTGGCACGCCCAACAGCCCGGGAGTAACAAAAGGAACTGCTAAAGATACTTTGCTTGCGCGTTATAACGATATTGAAAATGTTGCCCAATTAATTGAAGCCAATAAAAATGAAATTGCTTGTATTATTATAGAACCTGTTGCTGGTAATATGGGCTGTATTCCGCCAAATAAAGGGTTTTTGCAAGCCTTGAGAAACTTATGCGATGTCCATAATATATTGTTGGTTTTTGATGAGGTGATGACGGGTTTCCGATTAGCAAAAGGCGGTGCGCAAGAACTGTTTTCTATTAATGCCGATATTGTTTGCTTTGGGAAAGTGATTGGAGGCGGATTGCCCGTTGGTGCTTTTGCAGCTCGGAATGAGATTATGAATTATTTAGCCCCATTGGGACCTGTGTATCAAGCAGGGACTTTAAGTGGGAATCCGTTAGCTATGGCGGCTGGATTGGCCATGTTAAAAGAACTGAATGCCGATACCAGAATTTTTAAGAGATTAGCCGAAAAAACAGCGTATTTACATAAAGGTATTTCTAAGGTTTTAAATGATAATAAGGTTGTGCATACCATTAATAGAGTGGGCTCGATGATTTCTGTACATTTTGATGAAACCGAAGTTGTAGATTTTCAAACCGCTGCCAAAGGCAATAACGATACCTTTAAAAAGTTTTTCCACGGCTTGCTTAACGAGGGGGTTTACATTGCGCCCAGTGCTTTTGAAACCTGGTTTATTACAGATGCCTTAACTTATAAGGATTTGGATTTTACTATTGAAGCTGTTGGTAGGGTTGCGAAAATGTTATAATTCAAATCAACTTTTAATACCAATTAAAAAAACAAAACGCACCCCAAAAATCGAGATGCGTTTTTCATCAATCAAACTATAATTAACTAACCAACCAAAAAATCAATGTTGTTTTTTCTTGCCGTAACCTTTTTTACGGTGTTTGTTTTTGTGCATTTTTTTTGCTTGCCCTTTTTCCCACTTCTTATATTGCTCGTCGTTTAATATGTCTTTCATTTTTGCTTTCATCGCTATTTGATGGTCTAATCTAGCATTCATCATCGCATAACGCTCCTCTTTTGATGGTTTTTCGGCATTGACACTTTCTTTTTTGGCTTTGCGGGCCTCCATCATCGCTTTTCTTTTTGTGGCGTTTTCTAAATTTAGTTTTTGTATTTTTTCTTGCTGCGATTTGGTTAAATCTAGGTGCAATGTCATTTTTTTTGTTTGTAATGTTGCCATTTCTTCTACAGAAAGATCCATCATTTTTGCTCCTCTCTCTTTGTTTTGGTATCCTTTTTTGCCGTCTTGAGCTGTTGCTTGAAGCGCAAATAAAGCAAGAGCAATTATTGCTAATTTTTTCATTTTTATTTTGTTTTAAGTTATTTGTTGTTAGGACTTATACAAAACAGAAAGGTTTAATGTGTTATTCAATTTTAACTAGGTGTTAACGTTTTTAATATTATCAATTAGTGTTAAAGTGGTAGTGTAAAGGCTTTGGTTTTCCATTTTGCTTTTTAACCACGCGTAAAAACTCATTACAAAAATGTCTTCTCGGGTTTTGTCAATCCATTCAAAAGCGTTTTCAACTTTATTTTTAAAAGCTTCTGAAGTTGTTTTTTCTGGGTTTTTATAGCAATCTTCAACCAAAGTTAAATAAGTTAGTGCGCGTTGTTGGTTAATTTCTTTTAAATAGTTGCTGTGGCTTCTTTTAAAACTTAATAATCTGGACTCTACTAAATCTATGTTTTTTAATTCGATATGTAATAAAATTTCAATTAAGTGCTTTTTAATTACCCATTCTTTTCCGGCTTTATCGGTGTACCAACTATCTGTGTGGTAGAATTTTGAAAACAGTGTATATGCTTTTTTTAAATCGTTTTTTTGAAAATAAAACATGGTTAAACTCAACCTAATATCTAAAATGGTTTCAATGTCATTATGTTTAATGGTGCTATATGGTTTTAATAAGTTTATAGCTTCATTTTGTTTGTTGGTGTAATTAAAATTTAGGCTTAAAAGTAAATGGTATTTAAGTTTAAAGGTGTTGTAGTGTTTATTTCGTTTTTCTTTCATCTGTTCGTGCATTAGGTTTAAATAATGCAAAGACGTATTGAATTTTTTATTTCGGAACAAAGTATTTGCTAAAAAATAAAGTATTTGAATGTGATAAAACAGTTGCTTTTCTATGTCTTTATGCTTAATTAAAGATTTATAAGTGTTAATTAAAAAAGGCTCGATTTTTAAATAATCGTTGGTTGCAAAAGCCGAAAAACTAGTAATAGCTACAAGCTGATACAACGATTTAAACGACATAGAATCGTTAACACTAATATTGTGCTCCTTTAACGTATGGTTTAAAAGGGTTTGGAAATCTACAATATTACCTTTATGGGTTGTGTTATTTAGCGTTTGTCTGATTTTTGCGTAAACGATATTGAGCTGATCTTCTAATTGATGGTTTTTTTGATTGCTTTTGAATTTTGAAATGATTTTGTTAATATCTACCGAAGGGTTGCCATAAGCGTATTGAATTTTGGTATGGTAAATCTCATTAAGCAACGAAAACAAATAATGCTCTGTGGCTAAAATTTCGGCTTTATCTAAAATTTTATAAGCAACTTTATATTGTTTGTACTGCAAACAAGTGCGCGATGCCAATATGTATTTAATAATTTGCATATCCACCGCTTTTTCGTCTTGTAAACTTGCATTGGCAATAAAATCGATTATAGATTGGTACAGACGTTTTCTTAAAGCATGATATGCCCCTTTTTTATGATTGCCGTAGAGTTTAAAACAAAGGTCGTTCGAGTTTAAATTGTTGTTAAGCAAATGCTTAAATAACTGAATGTTTTTAGTGTCGCTACGTTTGTTCTTTTTTTCTAAATAGTTTATAAAACGCTGTTGGTCTTCATTGGAAAAAGTAGATATAATAGTGTTTAAATCATTCATTTAATCGTCATTAAAATATATTAAATATCTATAAATATATAGATTTTATTATAAATTATAAATAATATATCGTCAGTTTTAGTTAAATATTATGTTTCGCAATTCCCGGAGGTTTCGCAGTTTTGCACTGTATCAGTTAGTAATTGAAATTGCTGTAAAATAAAATGATTATTTTTTGCTTTATACAAAAAGAAAAGAGAGCCATTGCAGTAGCTACAGCGGGCTTTTATTTTGAATTAGAAAGTTAAAAAATGGCTTTTTATAGCGGTAATTTTAGTTGGTAAATCATATTTAATCATTAAAACAAAAATTATGAATTATGAAACAACGGTGTCTTTAGACGAAAAATCTAAAACTTCTGAGACTAAAAAAAAACTTGAAATTTACGACCAAAAACCAACTCCAGCATTTATAGGCGCCTCGTGGTCGGCATTATTAATAGGTATGACCTCGTATTGCATTGGTTTATGGAATGCCAACATGCAACTTAACGAAAAAGGCTATTATTTTACTATATTATTGTTTGGGCTGTTCTCGGTAATTTCTGTGCAAAAAGCGGTGCGCGATAAATTAGAGGACATTCCCGTTACCGATATTTATTACAGTATTAGTTGGTTTACAACCGTGGCATCTATAGTGCTGTTGGTTATCGGTCTTTGGAACGCCGATTTAATGTTAAGCGAAAAAGGCTTTTACGCTATGTCTTTTTTGTTGAGTTTGTTCGCTGCTATTGCGGTACAAAAAAACATACGGGATGTGCAGTATATAGATAGAAGTTGTGCTGAATAAAAACAATAAGCGTCTATATTTACAACAAATAAAAAAAGCCTGTTTATTATGGAATGGCAATTTTTCCAGACCTGTAAGGTTTTCAATCCCGAAGCTTTGGGAACAACAGGTGTTTTAAATCAATACTAAAACAACAACGGTTTGTTTTGATGGTTGGTTAATTAACCCAAAACCTCGTGGTTGTTGGCTGCGGGGTTTTAAAAAACAAAAAAATGGATAAAATTTACAATAAAGAAAAGATTGTTTTTTACCTAAGCATAGCTACGTCCCTGTTTCTGCTTTTTATTTATCTTAACTCAACGGTTTTTAAAATGGATTTTGTGTTAATAGGGGTTTTTCAAGAAATGCTTACAATTCCAAGTGTTTTAGTGCAGCCCATATTATTGTTTTTATCTTTAAGATTGTATATTAGAATGCAATTAAAAGTAAAATCGTTTGCATTTTGTACTTTAATCGTATCTTTAATTACCATGTTTTTAGCTTGGGGTAGTTTAATTAAGGCTTTATGGCCATTGGTGTTTTAAATAAACAGGTATGCAATCAAAAATTAAAAACCAAATAGAAGAGCTTGTTGAAGCACAAGTTATTTCAACCAAAGTTGCCATAAACATCGAGAATTATTATAAATCTAAAAAAGTAGATTCCCCAAACCGGTTATTTACTGTTTTTGCAGTTCTAGGCTCCACTTTGGTTGGCCTTGGCGTTGTTTTGATTTTGGCCCATAATTGGGACCATTTTTCAAAAAGCATAAAAACCGGGTTTGCATTTGCCCCATTAATTATCGGGCAGTTTTTTGTGGGCTACTCCATTTTAAAAAAGAAAAGCGTAACATGGAAAGAGGCTTCGGGCGTATTCCTGTTTTTCGCAGTTGGCGCAAGTTTGGCATTAATAAGCCAGATATATAATATTCCCGGAAATTTTAGCAGTTATATGTTAACTTGGGTTTTGCTTTGCACGCCATTAATTTATCTTTTAAAATCAAACGCATTAGCAATTTTACATATTGTTTTTGCAACAAATTACGCCTGCGCTTTTGGATATTTTGATGGTAACCAAACACCATGGATATACTTATTGTTGGTAACAGTGTTAATGCCATACTATTATAAATTACTAAAAGTAAGTAAAGCCCATAACATCACATCCATTTTTAACTGGCTATTGCCTTTAAGTGCCGTAATTGTATTGGGGGCTTTTGTAGAAAAAAACGGGGAATACGGGTTTTTAATGTATGTTGTTTTATTCGGATTGCTTTACAATATTGGTAAGATACCGTTTTTTAACAACCAAAAACTAAGACGAAATGGTTATTTGATTTTGGGCTCTTTGGGTACAATTTACATGTTGTTATTAACAAGTTTTGAGTGGCTGTGGCAAGATATTTTAACACACGATTTTGTATTTGGCACTCAAGAATTTTATGTGTCAATCGTGCTTTTTTTAATAACAATAACTGTTTTAATATATTCGTTTTCAAAAAAATGGGTTAAAAATTTCAACCTGTTTCAATTTGTGTTTATCATTTTTACGGCCATCTTTTTTGTGGGGCTGTTGGGTAACTTCATTTCAATTATATTAATCAATATACTTATTTTAGCTTTAGGAATCATTGCCATAAAAATTGGTGCCGATAAATTCCATTTCGGAATTTTAAATTACGGATTGTTAATAATAACCGCGCTTGTTGTGTGCCGTTTTTTTGATACGAATATGAGTTTTGTTATTCGCGGAATACTATTTGTAAGTGTTGGCGTTGGTTTCTTTTTAACTAATTATTTGATGCTGAAAAGGCAAAAAAACAAAGCATAAACCAAACAAATCTGTTGATGTTTTGTAAATAAGATTTGTTGTGGCAAATTCTAGCTAATAGGGTGGTTTATGTAAAAAAAATAGGCGCTTTAAAGTTGCTAAACAGCAACTTTAAAGCGCCTATTTTAAAAAGATTTAGCGTTTATTGTTTTCTTTGAATAACAGTTTTCGCTTTTTCTACAATAGAGGTGCTGTTTAAACCGTATTTTTCCATGAGTTGGGCAGGGGTTCCAGACTCTCCAAAAGTATCATTTGTTGCTACAAATTCTTGTGGTGTTGGTTTGTGTAAAGCTAGAGTTCTTGCTACGCTCTCACCTAATCCTCCTAAAATGTTATGCTCTTCTGCAGTAACGACACAACCTGTTTTGGCAACCGAATTTAAAATAGCTTGTTCATCAAGTGGTTTTATGGTGTGAATGTTTATTACTTCGGCAGATATGCCTTTTTGGTGCAGTGCTTTCGAGGCTTCCAAGGCTTCCCAAACTAAATGTCCAGTGGCCACAATCGTAACATCGGTACCCTCGGTTAATGTGATTGCTTTTCCTATTTCAAATTTCTGGTCTTCTGGTGTAAATACAGGTACTGCTGGTCTTCCAAAACGTAAATATACTGGACCTTCGTGTTCTGCAATCGCGATTGTTGCCGCCTTAGTTTGGTTGTAATCACAAGTGTTTATAACGGTCATGCCTGGAAGCATTTTCATTAATCCAATATCTTCAAGAATTTGATGTGTTGCACCGTCTTCTCCTAAAGTTAATCCAGCATGAGATGCGCATATTTTTACGTTCTTATTCGAATAAGCTATAGATTGGCGTATTTGATCGTAAACACGACCTGTAGAAAAGTTTGCGAAAGTGCCTGTAAACGGGATTTTTCCGCCTATGGTAAGACCAGCGGCAATAGACATCATGTTGGCTTCGGCAATACCAATTTGAAAGAAACGCTCTGGGTTTTCTTCAATGAATTTATCCATTTTTAAAGACCCAATTAAATCGGCACAAAGGGCAACAACATTAGGATTGGTTCTACCAAGCTCTGTTAATCCAGCGCCAAAACCACTTCGAGTATCTTTTTTTTCTGTGTATGTATATGTTTTCATAAGTTTAAAATCGTAATTCGTAAAATCTGAATTTGGTTAATAATCGCCTAGAGTTTCTGGGTTTTGAGCTAACGCCGTAGCTAATTGCTCGTCGTTTGGCGCTTTACCATGCCAAGCATGGGTGTGCATCATAAAATCTACGCCATTACCCATAACGGTTTTTAGCAGGACACAAACTGGTTTTCCTTTACCTGTTTCAGCTTTAGCATCTGCCATACCTTTTAAAATAGCTTCAATATTATTACCTTCTTCAATTTCAATTACAATCCAATCAAAAGCTTCAAATTTAGCTTTAATACTTCCCATGGGTAAAACATCGTCTGTTGCGCCATCAATTTGCTTTCCATTTAAATCGATTGTGGAAATTAAATTGTCAACCTTTTTACCAGAAGCATACATAATCGCTTCCCAATTTTGGCCTTCTTGCAATTCGCCATCGCCGTGTAAAGAATACACTAAATGCTTGTCGTTATTAAGTTTTTTGGCTTGAGCGGCACCAATAGCAACACTCATGCCTTGACCTAATGAACCAGAGGCAATACGAACTCCTGGTAAGCCTTCGTGCGTGGTTGGATGCCCTTGTAAACGGGAATTAATTAATCTAAAGGTGTTTAATTCATCGACTGAAAAATAACCTGTTCTTGCCAATACACTATAGTAAACTGGAGAGATATGGCCGTTTGATAAAAAGAAAAGGTCTTCACCAATACCATCCATTTCAAAATGGTCTTTTGTATCCATAATCTCTTTATAAAGTGCTACAAAAAATTCAGCACATCCTAATGAACCTCCTGGATGACCAGAATTTACTTTGTGCACCATGCGTAAAATATCTCTACGAACCTGTGTTGTTAAATCTTCTAATTGTTGTGTGTTTGGCATGTTTTAATTATTAGTTTTTTTGCGCGACAAAAATAATCTTTTAAATAGCCTTAACAAAATTGAAATGCCCCAATTATTAACCAATCATCAAGATTTTCTAACAATTATAAGATTATTTTAATTTATTGGCAGTTAGTTTTGTATGAGTTAAACTCATTAGTTTTTTTTATTCAGGTGTATTCTGAACCTGCAACAAAAAAAGGCTGCCTTTTCAGACAGCCTCATTTTTTAATATAAATAGGTATATTTTCCTTTTGGAAAGAAGATTTACTTTATCATCTCGTAACTGCGCTTAATAAAGTTAGTGAGCTCTTCGCCTTTAAGCAAACCTTGAGATAGTCTGGCCAAGTCTAAGCTTTGGTTTATTAAACGCTCTTGCTTCTTTTTTGTTTTGGTGCCCAAAATTTCGCCAACTAATGCAGAGTTTGTGTTTACAACCAAATTGTACATTTCTGGCATGTTGCCAAACATGTTCATTCCGCCACCGCCAGTAGCTTGCATCTCTTTCATGCGTCGCATAAATTCGGGTTGAGTTATTATAAAAGGGGCCGCATCGCTATCCATGGGTTCTAATTGCACCGTAAATTTTTCAGAAGGTATTACCTCTTTTAAAAGCGTGTCTAATTTCTTGGTTTGATCGTCATCTAATTTAGAAATTTTAGTGTCGTCTTTTTGGATTAATTTATCGATGTGGTCGGCATCAACACGGGCAAAAGAAATCTTGTCTTTTGTGGTTTCCAGCTTTTGCATAAGATGCGAAACTATTGGCGAGTCTAATAGCAAGACTTGGTAACCTTTGGCTTTGGCAGCCTCTATATAACTGTGTTGTTCGTCTTTATTTGATGCATAAAGGATAACCAGTTTATCGTCTTTATCGGTTTGTTTTGCCTTGATTTTGTTGTAAAGCTCTTCGTAGGTATAATAGGTGCCATCAACGGTTGGGTATAGCGCAAAGGCATCGGCTTTTTCAAAGAATTTTTCTTCAGAAAGCATCCCATATTCAATCACTATTTTAATGTCGTTCCATTTTGCTTCAAAATCCTCACGATTGTTATTAAACAGCGATTTTAATTTATCGGCAACCTTTCTGGTGATATACGATGAGATTTTTTTAACGGCGCCATCGGCCTGTAAATACGAGCGCGAAACGTTTAAAGGAATGTCTGGGGAATCTATAACACCGCGCAGCATGGTTAAAAATTCTGGTACAATGCCTTCAACATTATCGGTTACAAAAACCTGGTTTTGGTACAGTTGGATCCTGTCTTTCTGGATGTTTATATCCTGTCCCATTTTTGGGAAATACAAAATACCGGTTAAATTAAACGGATAATCTACATTTAAGTGGATGTTAAACAGAGGTTCTTCGAATTGCATAGGGTACAATTCGCGATAAAAACCACTGTAATCTTCTTCTTTTAGTTCAGAAGGTTGTTTGGTCCATGCTGGGTTGGGGTTGTTAATAATATTATCAACCGTAATTTGTTTGTGGGGTTCGGTGGTTTCCTTACCGTCTTTGTCTGTTGTGGTTTTTGGTGTAAAATCGGGGTCGTTTATTTGCTTGGTTCCGAATTTAATAGGAATGGGCATAAACTTGTTGTACTTTAATAAGAGTTCGCTAATACGCGTTTCTTCTAAAAATTCAGTCGAATCTTCTGCAATATGAAGGATGATTTCTGTACCGCGATCTGTTTTGTCTGCAGTTTCTAAAGTGAATTCTGGCGAGCCATCACAGGTCCAATGTGCAGCAGGTTCATCTTTGTAAGATTTTGTGATAATCTCTACTTTTTCGGCCACCATAAATGCGGAATAAAAACCTAAACCAAAATGACCGATAATACCTGAATCTTTAGCAGAATCTTTGTATTTATCTAAAAACTCCTCAGCTCCAGAAAAGGCTACTTGGTTAATGTATTTTTCAACCTCATCGGCAGTCATTCCTAGGCCTTGGTCTATAATATGTAGCTTTTTGCCTTCTTTGTCGATTTTTACCTCAATTTGCGGATTGCCATATTCAACCTTGGCATCGCCAACATTAGTTAAGTGTTTTAATTTTAATGTGGCATCTGTAGCATTGCTAACAAGCTCTCGTAAAAAGATTTCATGATCGCTGTATAAGAATTTTTTAATGAGAGGAAAGATGTTCTCTACCGATACATTAATATTTCCTTTTGTCATAATAAATTATAATTTTTTATTTTCCAAAAAGATGGAAAACTGTTTATACTTTTTTTATTTATTGAGTTTAGCTAGTCAAAAAAAATACCAAGCCTTAAAACATGACAAACTGACACGGTTTCTTCTTTGGGACAAAGGCAAATTTCAAAAAAAATATAAAGTACGATTTTGTTGATATTTGGAATATGGATTTTTAAAATTTTGGAATTTGATAGTATTATTTTGTACTTTGGTTATTCGTTTAAAGAGATTCCCGTTTTAATGGGAATGACAAAAAAAGATCATTTATATGTACAATTCAAAAATAATAGGCTTAGGCAAATACCTTCCCGAACATGTTGTAACAAACAACGATTTATCTAAAATGATGGATACCAACGATGCCTGGATACAAGAACGCACAGGCATAAAAGAACGCCGCTGGATAAAAGAAGGGACAGAAGATACATCGGCAGTTATGGGTGCAAAAGCATCAGAAATGGCAATTGAGCGTTCTGGATTGACTAAAGATGACATTGATTTTGTTGTGTTTGCCACCATGACACCAGATTATTATTTTCCGGGTTGCGGTGTGCAAATTCAAGAATTATTAGGCCTAAAAAATGTGGGAGCTATTGATATTAGAAACCAATGTTCGGGCTTTGTGTATGCCATTTCGGTAGCCGACCAATTTATAAAAACAGGCATGTACAATAACATATTGGTAGTAGGTTCAGAATACCATTCCAATGGGCTCGATAAAACCACTCGAGGCCGTGGCGTTACGGTTATTTTTGGAGACGGGGCAGGCGCTTGCGTGCTATCTAGAGAAGAAGATACCACAAAAGGCATACGCTCTACCCACTTGCATAGCGAGGGCAAATATGCCGATAAACTTATTGTAGAATCGCCAAGTATCAAGCATTGGGTGCCACAAATTTTAGAAGCCAAAGAAGAAGATTTGTCATACTTCCCTTATATGGATGGCACTTTTGTTTTTAAGCATGCCGTAGTGCGGTTTAGCGAGGTTATTTTAGAAGGTCTGCAAAAAAACGGATTGAAAAAAGAAGACATAGATATGCTAATTCCACACCAAGCCAATTTGCGCATCGCTCAATTTATTCAAAAAAAGTTTGCGTTAAAAGACGATCAGGTATTCAATAACATACAAAAATACGGTAACACCACGGCGGCATCGGTAATTATCGCGTTAACAGAAGCTTGGGAAGAAGGTAAAATTAAAACAGGCGATAATGTAGTATTAGCCGCATTTGGTAGCGGATTTACATGGGCCAGTGCCATTATAAAATGGTAAACCAATAAAAATTTCAAACATTTTTGCGTTACCCGAAAAGGGTCGGGCTTTCCAATACAATCTTTTTGCTCGTGCCTCACAAAAAGGATTTCCGTTACAATCCCTAACGCGGGCTAACCTGAGAGTGGCAGTGCCTAACCTGCAACAAAAAGCCTACTTACACAGATTGTTAAAAGCTTTGTAAATTTTAAACATTAACTGTAACAAAAATAAATACAATAACGTCGAATAAAAAAACAAGTCGTCTTCACGTTAACCGGTAGGTGGCATGTATAAAATTATAAAAAAAACATATTTTAGCGTTTTTCAACAGTTTAAAAATACAACAAAAAACATGAGTTTCTGGAGAGTTTTACTGTCTATTATTTGTCCGCCACTAGCCGTTTTAGACAAAGGTTGTGGCTCCATTTTAATTACTTTTATATTATGGCTTTGTGGCTGGGTACCAGGTGTTATCGCTGCATTGGTTATTATTAATAATCCAAACCGTTAGTTTTCAGTTGGCAGTTGGTTTTATATTTCAGCTCTCAGCTTTCTGTTATTTTTCATGTAAAATATCGTAATTTTGCTGGCTATGAACAAAACAATAGAACTGCAAGATTTAGGCTATAAAGACTATAAGCAAACTTGGGATTATCAAGAGCAATTGTTTAAAGGCATTGTAGATACCAAAATTAAAAATAGACGAGAAGATGCTAATTTGCAAACCCATAACTATTTTTTGTTTGTAGAGCACCCACATGTTTATACTTTGGGCAAAAGTGGCGACTTGTCTAACTTGCTTTTAAACGAAACGCAACTTGCCGAAAAAGGCGCCACCTTTTATAAAATTAATCGTGGTGGAGATATAACCTATCACGGGCCTGGACAAGTGGTTGGCTACCCTATTTTAGATTTAGAAAACTTTTTTACCGACATCCATAAATACCTGCGTTTTTTAGAAGAAATGATAATTTTAACACTAGCGGAATACGGTTTAAAAGCCGAACGAAGCCCAGGCGAAACAGGGGTTTGGTTAGATGTTGGTACACCCTTTGCCCGTAAAATTTGTGCCATGGGCGTGCGTGCAAGCCGTTGGGTAACCATGCATGGTTTTGCGCTAAACGTAAATGCAAATTTGGGCTATTTTGATAACATTATTCCCTGCGGTATTCGAGGAAAAGCAGTAACCTCTTTAAATGTTGAGCTTGGTGTAAAAGAAGTCTCAACGGATGAGGTAAAAGAAAAGCTATTAAAACACTTTGCAACGCTTTTTCAAGCAGAGTTTTTCAATAAACAGAATTAGTTTCTAATTAATTGCCCCCTCAGTATTTATTTTTTTATGCTCTTTTCGTAATCCTTGGCTTTTTGTTGCATCAGTTTTAGTTCTTCTGGAAATAGCTCATTTAACTTATCGAAATATTTTTTATAAGAAAGTATTGTAGAGTCCCTGTTCAATCTGTTAATGGTTTCGTAAGAGGGCGCCCCCGATTCGCTTTTAAGTATCTTATCGAAAACGGTTTTGGCATCTTTTATTGCTTTATCCTTTTGCTCATCGTCTTCAGCTCTTATATAATCCATCATAAAAATTTCAAGCTTTAGGGCAAGTGCGCTGCCGTACCCTTGAATGAGTTCTAAAGATTTGTCAAGGTAAATTAGGGCTTGGGCTCTTTGCATTAGGGAGTTAAAGTTATGATAATCGTAAAGCCCCGTAAGTGCTGCGTTAACGTAAGAAGATGATTTAAATTTTATTTTCCCCTCGTATTTGTTTATTAAATCGGTTACCTCGTTATAATTTTTGTAATCGTAATAGATTAGGGTTAGTAAATCTACAATGTCTGGAAGGAGATCTTCTCTTTTTTTATCCTCAACATCTTTTAATAAGGTTGTTAACCGTTTTAGGGTAGTAGCATAATCATATTTTCTTTCTCTAAGCATTTTTTGGAGGGATTCAAACTCAATGTTTATAAGGTAATCTTCAGCTTTTGTAATTTGCGATTTAGATTGCAAGAGCTGATTTTCAACTTGCTTTATGTTTTCAGCATTGCTTTTAAACTGCAGCTCCAATTTTTCCATTAATTGCTTTTCAATGTCTTTTAATCGGGAGTTGATAATCCCTTCAAAAAACTCTCTGGTTTCTACGGTTTTAGAGTTTAAGTCTGCGCTAATCTGCGCCAAAACCTGTTCTTTTAAAATGTTTCTCGATCTGTTGGATTGAATTATCGATAACGCACTCATAATACCAATTATAGCCACTAAAAAACCAATTAGGTTGTTTATTCTTTTGTTTATGGTAGCAGAAATTTTGCTTTGAATGTCGTTTTCAAAATTGGTTAAAGGAATACGTATATATTCATTTTCGCCAATAACCTCCTTAACTTTTTCAGTGATTAGTTCTTCGGTAACCACAAAAGTGGAATCTACGGTTTGGCAGTACGATTTAAACCCAAAGATTATGCAGGCGATGGTAATTAGTTTTAATTTCATGATTTTTAGTTATTTTGGTTAATAAAGAAAACAGTCTCAAATGCGGTTGTTTACACGACAGTTTTAAAATGGCACATGAAACGTGTTCGCGTTTAAAAAAAGAATCTGTTTTTAGTTGCTAAAAATCAGTAGGTTAACCAATTTAGTTAATATTTGTAACATATACAAATGCGGTATGCAAAAGTTTAGGTGTATGTGTTTTACTAAAGCAGTATTAAGATTTTATATAACGGCTGTTTTTTGGTTTAGTTAGAGGCTTTTTTTTGGAGGACCGTTTTCTAAATTAGTAAAACCCTTGTTCTCGAGATTGGTTTTATTGGTTGGTGGTATATTCTATACCCAAATCGTTTGTTCTAACAGCTTTTAGTTTTTTGTTGAGTTTCTTTTTAAAACGCGAAATAATAGGTGCGTTTTTTGGGTTTGAAGCTAAATTGGTAAATTGTTCGGGGTCTTTTTCCATATTATACAATTCAATGCCTGCCGAGGCATCTTCGTTATATTGAATGTATGCCCACTTTTTGGTTCTGAGCAAAAAGCTGTTTCCGCCTTGCGATACGCTAAAACCCATGTTCCTGACTTTCTTTTTGGGCTTATTCAAGGTTTTTATCAGGCTTTTGCCCTGTAAGTGTTTTGAGGGTTTTAAGCCTGCCAATACTGCTGTTGTTGGGTATAAATCCAATAATTCTACAAAAGTGTGGCATACCGCAGCCTTTTTTCCGGGTACTTTAATGATTAAAGGTACCCGAACAGATTCTTCGTGCAAGCTCACTTTCATCCAGAAATTATGCTCGCCCAAATGAAAACCGTGATCTGAGGTGAAAATTACAATGGTATTGTTTTCTAGCCCCTCTTCTTTAAGTGTTTTAAGTACTTTGCCAACTTGGGCATCCATATACGATACCGATGCGTAATAGGCTGCTATTGCCTTTTTTTCTTGCTCTAAACTCATTTTGGCATTAATACTTGTTACGTAGTTTATGCCTCGTTTTGGAATATCGTCCCAGTCTCCATCTACTTTTTTTGGTAGTGTTATGTTGTTAAACGGGTACGCTTTGAAATAGGGTTTTGGGGCAACAAAGGGTACGTGAGGCCTTACAAAGCCTACTGCTAAAAAAAAAGGTTTGTTTTTATGTTTTCTAATTAGCTCTGAAGCTTTTTTGGCTGTTTTTCCGTCGGCGTGCACTAAATCGTCGCCTTCAGCTTTTACAATGGTCATTACGTTTCCGCCTTTTCTTTCAATGGTTCCATCAGGATTTCCTTGAACCAATTGGGCATCACCTTTGGCTTTCCATTCGGGGCCTTGGCTGTTAAAACGTTCTGTCCAAGAGGCTTCATCATCTTGTCCGTTCGCTCCTGTTTCTATATCAATTGGGACGCCCATGTGGTAAATTTTGCTTACCCGTGCGGTATAATAACCGTTGTCTTTAAATAGCTGTGGCCATGTTTTTCTTTTGTGCCCAATGTTTTTTCTGCCGCTTACATAGCCAAAAGTCTTGGTGGCATTGGGATAGTAACCCGACATAAGAGATGCTCGTGATGGCCCACAAACCGGGTATTGCGTATAGGCCTTGGTGTAACGAATACCTTCTGAGGCTAATTTATCGATGTTTGGCGTGTGGCAAGCTTTGTTTTTGTATGATGAGACTGCGGTTGCCGTTAAATCATCTGAAATAATAAATAAAATATTTGGTTTTTTTTCTTGAGAAAACAGACTAATATTTACTAATAAAATCGTAATGTAAATAAAAGATTTCATGTGGTGTTTACTCCTGTTTGTAGCGGGTTTTATTTTAAACCAATTATAGTTTTAACAGATTTAAGATACGGTTATTGATTGTCCGTAATTTGTCATAAATTTAAAAATTCAATGATTTTGTCATTCCGTGGAAACGAGGAATCCCTTTGATTATTAAAGATTCTTCACTTTGTTCTGAATGACAAAAACATCAATATGCATGATTACGGATATTCAGTACGGTTATTTTATTTTCTGTATAAAAAATAGTTGTTCACCAAGTTTATATATTCTTGTTTGGCTTCGTCTTCGGTAATATTATCAATTTGAAAAAGCGCATTGGTTTTAAAAGCGTTGATTATGGGTTTTTTGCTTTTAGGCTTACCATAGTCGTTGGTTGCTCTTTTATAGTATGCATAGAGTTTTAAGAGCGTATCGGCAGGAAATGGATCTGTATGGGCATTTACTCGGGCAACCGCTTCTTTAAATTCTATGTCTAGTTCTTTGTTACTCATTAACTTCTGCAATAATACTTTCTCCACCGCGTACTTTTTGGTTAAGCTTTACTTTTATTTTTGTGTTTAGGGGTAGAAACAAATCAACTCTAGATCCAAATTTAATAAATCCAGAATCTGCACCTTGAACGGCTTTGTGGTTTTGTTTTGCATAATTAACAATGCGTTTGGCCAAGGCGCCTGCAATTTGTCTATATAGCACTTTTCCGTAGGTTTGGTTTTCTATAACAACGGTTGTGCGCTCGTTTTCCTCACTTGCTTTAGGGTGCCATGCCACTAAGTATTTGCCTTTATGGTATTTGCTAAAAAGAATTTGTCCGCCAATAGGATAACGAGTAACATGTACGTTTATTGGGGACATAAATACGCTTACCTGCAGGCGTTTTTCTTTAAAATATTCTTTTTCAAACACTTCTTCGATAACCACAACTTTGCCGTCAACAGGAGAAACCACATGTTTGTCGCTTAAAGCAGTAATTCGTTTTGGGTTTCTGAAAAACTGAAGAATCAATATAAAGAATCCAAGCAATAGAATTAAAATAAGCGTTCGCAACCACTGTAGGCTTATAAAACTATCTACCAACAAAAATGCCGCAACAATAATTACTAGTGTTACAAATATAATTTTATGACCCTCTTTATGAAACATATTGTAAAATTCTTAAAAATAAATATATAAATGGCGCAGCAAAAATAATACTATCTAATCGATCTAGCAACCCGCCGTGTCCAGGCATAATAATGCCGCTGTCTTTTACGCTGGCCTGCCGTTTAAATTTCGATTCTATTAAATCTCCTAAAGTACCGAAAACACTAATTATAATACTTAATATCAACCAATTTGTAAAGCTTAACGTTTGGGTAAAGGTAGCAATAAAATAGCTTGAAATGCACGAAAAAAACAAACCGCCCAAAAAGCCTTCAACGGTTTTTTTTGGCGAAATTTTTTCGAATAGTTTTTGTTTTCCAAAGTTTTTACCCACCAAATAGGCAAAAGAGTCGTTTACCCAAACCAAGATAAAAGACCCCAATAAAATGTTTGGGTTATAAGGGGTTTGGTAATTAGCTATTAGTACCAAGAATACGAAAGCACTAGAAATATAAAAGGTTGATAGTATAAAACGTTTAGTGATAAACAGTGGTATTTTTTTTGTTGAGAACAAATCCTTAATTAAAAACAGCTGTACAAAAATACTAATTACCGTTAATATTTGCGTGGCTTCGTCTAGACCCATGTTGGTGTTTAGCAAGAGTTGCCAAGAGCCAAATACGGAATAAAGTAGGATAAAGATAAAGTAAGGGACAATGCTTTTAAGTTGAATGAGCTTTTGGAATTCGCCTAGGCAAATCAATCCAAAAACAAAAAACAGTACCATTACCGCATAGGCATTAAATAAGCAGCCAATTAATAACAAAACATAAATTAAACCCGATAAGGCTCGTATTAAGGTTTCCTTCATCTATAAGTCTTCTAAGAGGAGTAAGTATAGGTTTTTTGCGCTACTGCCATAACTTAAAAAATCTTTGTCTTCATCAGATTTAAAGTGTTTTATGGTGGTAATGTTTGTGGGGATTTTTTGCTTGTTTTTAGATTTTATACCCCGTAAGCCTTCTCCAATATTTTCTACTATTTGGCTAGTGGTTGCAAAAACAACAAAGTTTACAGGTAGCTCTGGTAATTTTTTTTCGAAAATTTGTTTTGAGGAAATTAGTATGGATCCATCGTTGGCTATAAGGTTTTCGCAGGTGGTTAGAAAAAAGGCAGACTCGCTTATTAATGTGGTGTCTTGTAAGTTAGGGTTCTTGAATTGGTCTTTAAGGTTTTTGTCTAGTAGGAGTGCCTTTTTATCGTTCCATTGGTTTTCGTCTATAATGTACTGCAGGTTTTGCAGTATTTCGTTTAAGTCTTCGCAGTACAGAAACTTGCCGCCATTAGCCTTAAAGTTTATGGTAAACCTCTCGTCTATTGGCAGTTTTATTTCGGGCATGTATTTGCCTCTTTCGTTCGATTTTAGTTCATCCTGCGAACTACTAGATTTTGAACCAAAAATTTTTCTAAAAAGACTCATTTAGATTGTTGCTATTAACTCAATTTCATGGGTTTTTATCAAATATAAAAAATCTTAAATTAAACGTGGGCCTAATTTAAGATTTTTACTAAAAGCTTAACATATTTTAAAGTAAACTTATTCTTCTTCTTCTTTGGTTTGTTTTTCTACTTTGGTTTCATCATTACTGTTTTCAAAAGGGCGCTTACCAAATATTTTTTCAAGATTATCTTTGAAAATCACTTCTTTTTCAAGGAGAACTTCGGCAAGTTCTGTTAATTTGTCCTTATTGTCTTCAAGTAGTTTTAGGGCTCGTTGATACTGTTCTTCGATAATGGCTGAGATTTCTTTATCTATTAGTTCTGCGGTTTGTTCGCTATAGGGTTTTGTAAAGCCATATTCGTTTTGTCCTGAGGAATCGTAATAGGTTAAATTGCCTATTTTATCGCTAAGGCCGTAAACCGTTACCATTGCTCTTGCTTGTTTGGTAACTTTTTCCAGATCGCTTAGGGCGCCAGTAGATATTTTGTTGAAAATTACTTTTTCGGCCGCTCTACCTCCAAGTGCGGCACACATTTCGTCTAGCATTTGCTCTGGGCGTACTATTAAACGTTCTTCTGGTAGGTACCAGGCGGCACCTAATGAGCGGCCTCGGGGAACAATGGTAACTTTTACCAATGGCGCAGCATGTTCAAGCATCCAGCTTACTACGGCGTGTCCAGCTTCGTGGAAGGCTACGGCTTTTTTCTCGCTAGGGGTAATGATTTTGTTTTTCTTTTCCAGGCCACCAATTATTCTGTCAACAGCATCTAGGAAATCTTGTTTGTCAACTGCTTTTTTACCGTTTCTAGCGGCAATTAAAGCGGCTTCGTTACAAACGTTTGCTATATCTGCGCCAGAGAACCCTGGGGTTTGTTTAGATAAGAAATCCAAATCTAGGTTTTCTGCTTTTTTTAAGGGGCGCAGATGCACTTCGAAAATTTCTTTGCGTTCGCGTACGTCTGGTAGATCTACATATATCTGTCTATCAAAACGTCCGGCGCGCATTAAGGCTTTGTCTAAAATATCGGCTCTGTTGGTTGCGGCCAGTACAATTACGTTTGTGTTGGTGCCAAAACCATCCATTTCGGTAAGTAGTTGGTTTAGGGTGTTTTCGCGCTCGTCGTTACTACCAGACATGGCGTTTTTGCCTCGGGCACGACCAATGGCATCAATTTCATCAATAAATATAATAGATGGCGATTTTTCTTTGGCTTGTTTAAATAAATCGCGCACTCGCGAAGCTCCAACGCCAACAAACATCTCTACAAAATCTGAACCCGATAATGAGAAAAACGGTACTTTTGCCTCTCCCGCAACGGCTTTTGCCAATAGGGTCTTTCCGGTTCCTGGAGGGCCAACAAGCAATGCGCCTTTGGGTATTTTACCTCCTAATGTGGTATATTTTTCGGGGAATTTTAAAAAGTCAACGATTTCTTGTACTTCTTCTTTGGCACCTTCTAATCCAGCAACATCTTTAAAGCTTGTTTTAACTTCGGTGTTTTGGTCGAATAGTTTAGCTTTCGATTTACCGATGTTGAAAATTTGCCCGCCGGCGCCACCGCCAGCACCTCCAGACATACGGCGCATTATAAAAATCCAAACGCCAATTAGCAAAACAAACGGTAGGATACCAATTAAAAAATCGCTTAGGTTACTGGTTTCTGTATCAAACTTTACAATTGGTTTGTTTGCAAGGTCTTTGGTGGCTTCGTTTAAATCATTTTCGAAATTTTGAAGATCGCCAAATTCAAATTTATAGTTTGGTAAACGCGTTGCTGATGGGATAAAGGTTTGTGGCTTAGAGTTTTTGTGAACCTCTTTTGCCATGGCCTCTGCGGTTAAATACACTTTTGCAACCCGTGTGTTTTTTACGATGTCTATTTTTTCTACATCGCCATTTTCTAAATATCTAAAAAAATCTGCTGGTGTGGTTGAGCTGCCTTCTTGATAACTGCCTCCAAATAGTTGAAATCCTAAAAAAATCGCTAATACAATTCCGTAAATCCAATACGGGCTAAATTTAGGCTTTTTCTCTTTTGTATTTTTTTTGTCGTTTGCCATGTGTGTTTTAGTAACTGGTTTCTATTACTGTTGTTTTTGCATCGCCCCAAAGGCTTTCAATATCATAATACGCTCTAACGTGTTTTTGAAAAACGTGCACAACAATATTTACATAATCTATTAATACCCATTCAAGGTTGTCTAGTCCCTCTGTATGCCATGGGTTGTCTTTAAGTTCTTTGCTAACCTTTTTTTGTATTGAATTGACTATGGCGTTTACTTGTGTGTTTGAAGTGCCTTCGCAGATTATAAAGTAATCACAAACCGTGTTTTCAATTGCTCTTAAATCTAGTATGTTTATCTCTTTGCCTTTAACATCTTCAATGCCGCTTATTATTGCAGATATTAATTGGTCTGGGCTTGTTTTTTGTTTCGCCATTAATTTTATTTAATTTGTGCAAAGTTATTATTTTTTTAGTTCTTTATACTTTAAAATAATCATAAGATTTTAAAGCTTTAAAACTACTTGTAAATGCATATAATCAAACTTGATGCCATCGACTCTACAAACTCGTTTTTAAAAGAAATGATTTATGCACAAGAGGTCGCCGATTATACTATTGTAGTTGCCCAACACCAAACCAATGGCCGTGGGCAAATGGGAACGACTTGGGATTCTGATAGGGGTAAGAACCTCATGTTTAGCATGTTTAAGGATTTAAGTGCATATGTTGTAGAATTTCCTTTTTATATTAGTATGGCTGTTTCTTTGGCTATTTTTAAAACCTTAAAGGCTTTATGCATACCTCATTTAAGTATTAAATGGCCTAACGACATTTTGTCAGCAGACAAGAAGATTTGTGGTATTTTAATAGAGAATGTCATAAAAAACAAACTTAACTCTACGGTAATCGGTATTGGTGTAAATGTAAACCAAACCGAATTTAAAAACCTTCCCAAGGCTTCTTCGTTAAAAAACATTACTGGTATGCACTATGATTTAGACGAGATTCTGCAAACCATTATCAAGCACACCAAGGCGTATTCTTTACTTTTACAGCAGGGAAACCATGAGGTTGTAAAAAACGAATATGAAGCTAATTTGTTTAGAAAAAACAAGCCTTCAACATTTAAAAACGCTAAAGGCGATTTGTTTTCGGGTTTTATTATCGGGGTTACCAAATACGGTAAACTGCAGGTGCTTTTAGAAGACGAAATAGTAAAAAAATACGATCTTAAGGAAATTACACTAATGTACTAAGCAGCTTTTTGGGCTTGGTACCCCAAGTTTAAATGGCTTTAGGGATGTTGGTAGCTAGGGTTTCTATAAATTTGCTTATCGGGCCTTTTATCATCATAGCCATCATGGTATTAAAGCTGCCCGTAAATTCCAGATGTACTTCGCTGGAGTTGTTCCCGGTATCGGTTATGTTTCCAATAAGCGAAAAATCCAATTTGCCACCGGCAGCACCCAGCACAATTTTATTTGGTGCCATGGCTTCTTTCTTTTTTAGTATGATTTCTGGCATGCCTTTTAAAGCAAAAAGAAATTTATCGCTGTCTAGAACTTCAAATTTACTAATGTTATCGGGCATAAGGGATTCGAAGTTTTTTATGTCCGACAAAAAATCAAAAACCTCCTGTGGGGATTTGCCAACGTTAATTCTTGGTGATTCTAAATTCATAATGATTGTTAAGATGTTATTTGTTGAGGCGTTTAGTTGTACGTGATGATAGCTTTAAAGCTAAACAGGGTAATTGTGTTGTCAATTAGGGTTCCATGCACTGGGGTTGCTGTTCCATTCAGAAAGGGTTTCCAGTTCTTTTTCAGAAATATAATTGGTTTCTAAGGCCTGTTCGAGCAAGCTTTGGTAGTTGCTAAGGGTATGGAGGTTTATGTTTTCTTTTTTAAAGTTCTCGGTAGCCACATCAAAGCCGTATGTAAAGATGGCTACCATACCTTTTACGTTAATGTTGGCGTCTTTTAAAGCTTTTACGGCATTTAAACTGCTTTGGCCGGTGCTAATCAGGTCTTCAACAACCACAACATTTTGTCCGCTTTCAATAAAGCCTTCAATTTGGTTTTTGCGCCCGTGCCCTTTTGCATCTGGACGTACGTAAATAAAAGGCAGGCCTAAATATTCTGCAACTAAAATGCCAATGCCAATAGCGCCTGTGGCAACACCCGCGATGGCATCGGGCTTGCCGTAATGTTGTTCGATTTGTTTGGCCATGACTTCGCGAATGTAGTTGCGAATGGGCGGAAACGATAATACAATTCTGTTGTCGCAATAAATGGGCGATTTCCAGCCAGAGGCCCAAGTAAACGGATCTTTTGGGCTTAGTTTTATAGCATTAACTTGTAATAAAACCTCGGCGGTCTTTCTAGCGGTGTGTTTGTTAAAAATCATAGCCGCAAAATTACACATAAATTTATTTTTTTTTGAACTGAACTGTAATGAATAAAATTATTTTTTTTAACACTGGCCAAAATGTGTTGAAAAATGATATTTTTACCAAAACAAAATTAAGCAAAGCTTTATGCACAGAATTTTTGTTAACGATAAACCTATAATTTTAACAACTGTAGTTGAGAAGGAAGATGGCTTTAAAAACTATTTGCTAAAAACTGTAGATATGGCTAAAGTTATAAGAAAACTTAACAGGACAAAGCTTAAAGAGGTTAGGCTTATCGGGAAAAAGAAAAAAAAGCTGCTGGAGAGGTTTCTTAAAAAGTTGCCCAATGTTGTTGCCGGTGGCGGAAAAGTGTATAACGACAATGGTGAAATTTTGTTTATTTACAGAAACGATAAATGGGATTTGCCCAAAGGAAAAATTGAAGGAAACGAAACCATTGAAAGAACCGCCATTAGGGAAGTTACCGAAGAAACGGGCGTTAGCGGGCTTGAAATTACAAAGCCCTTGGAAACAACCTACCATATTTTTAAGCGCAACGGTCGATACAAAATAAAAATAACGTATTGGTTTGAAATGAAAACGAGTTTTAAAGGCAATTTATACGCCCAGGAAAACGAAGGCATTACTAAAGTGGAATGGCTTGATAAAGCGCAAACCAAAAAAGCATTGGAGAATAGTTATGCTAATATTAAGGCTTTGGTTTAGGGGGTAAAGGTTTGTTTAACGGCTCTGTGTAAGGCTTGTTGCGTTTGGTTTAGCGTAAAGTAAGCAAATAATCACTGATTAGAAAATTCGCTAGCCCCGATGCTTCGGGGTTCGTAAACAGGCTCTTATCAGGCAATTAATTTTATACGCTGTTGGCATTTTGTTATTTTTTATTCTTTTTCAGAGATTGTTTAATCAGACTCATAATATATTCTATGTCCTCATCATTACTAAATTGTAATTGATAATCTCCATTTCCATAATGTCCAATTTCCGAAACATCTCTAGTTAATTTTTTTGAATCTTCTAATTCTCCTTTTTTAAGGTTAATATGAAGTTTAAGGGCATTCTTTTGTACTTGAACGTCAACAACGTTTGTTCCTGAAACATAAGCTATATATTTTTTTTTTGGTTTAACTTCTAAATCACCTAAATTTAAAAGAGCGTTTTTTACTTTTTCATAAAGTTCTTTTGTCTCTTCGGTTGCTCTTTCCAAATGTTCAGATTCAGAGTAAACCTTTATTTCTTTGGCAATTTTGTCAATTGTTTCATCCGTTTTGGAAATCGTTTTAATACTTTCTTGAGCACCAGCTTTCTGTATTTGTTCAAATGAAACAGTTTCGTTTTCAAATCTTTTCACTTCCCACAATTCAATCGGCAAATCTTTGAAATTAATTGCCTCACGTTGATAATTAGTAAACTTTGGAGAAACAAAAAGTACTCTGGATTGAGACCAATCAACATCAGTCCTTTTCAGCGTTCTATTCTGACTTTCGTTAAATTCAAGAATAAAATCCGCTTTGTTATTTAACATTAATGACAGATAAGCATAACCTTGGTCAATTACACTAAAGTTCTTGTCTCGTTTGTATTCGATTATTACAAAAGCATTCGCTTCTAAGTCAAAAGCAAGAGTGTCAATTCGAAAACTATTCAGAGCAAATTCCGATTTCACAAATTCAAGTCCCAAAATTGTTTTCAGATTATGTTCTGTTATATCTTGGATTTCTTTTTCGAGACGAAATGGTTTCTCTTTAATGTACTTTAAGGATTTTTCTATTTTGTATAATGCCATTTATATTCTCGGTTTTTTAATGAATGCCAATGCTAAGATAAACATCAGTTTTAATGAATTTTATCGATAGTTAAACGAAGGTATCGTTTTTTTTTTTTTTTTCTGACAAAGACAATTTTTTATTATACTCAATTAGCAACCCTATAAACCGGATACTGCAAATGCGCCTTTTCGTAGTTATCACTTTGTTTGTGCAACCAATCTAATTGGGCGTACCAATTATTTGCAAAGGCTTTATCGTTTTGTTTTTTAGCCTCAAACTCCATTTTTAATTTTTTATTATTATTTATTAATTCTACAGCTTTGTCTTCCCAAACATAAGGCGAGAAACCTTCTTTTTGTTGTAAAATGGTATCGAAAAAATTCCAGTTAAAAAACGAATCGTGGGCTTGTGGCTCCAGGGTTTCTATAATATATTTAAAAGAAGGCTGATTGGTTTTTATATAATAATCGCCTTTTCTAAATGTTATGTTTTCCGTGTTTGAAATTACCGAAACGTTGTAATGTGGATAATGCCCTTCGTAAGGGTGTTGCCTGGTTTTATAATCTTTAATTTTATAGCTTTCAACAGTTAGCGTGGTTTCATTTTTAAATACCTGAAATTCAACAGCATTCAATTTTAACAACGCGATAACACGATGCCAACTTTGTGGAATAATATAAGCTGTGGGGATTTTAATTTCCAAAGTTGGTTTAAAATAATTTTGGTAAATAAGGTCTTTGGTAAACGGTTTGTTTCTATTGTATTTTAAGCGTTCAAATCCGGTAATTTCACTTTTAGTGTTTTCGGCCTCAAAACCTTTAAAGTTTATAGTTGATGTTTTTGTGGTATCAATTTGCCAATGTAGTGCATACATTTTTTTAGGATGGATGGTATTGGCTTTTTTACGCAATACCGCAATTTTATCGCCTTGTTCTTCGGTAATTTCAATCATGCTTTTCATTAATTCGTAAGTGCCCTCAACACGTTGTTTGTAGGGTTTTAACATGTGCGTTTCTACCATCATTCCCAAGGTGTTAAACAGCGTTGTATAGCCCGTTGAGTACCGCGGATAATCCATAAACTGAGAAAATCCTTTATCTGGAACGCGATTAAAAACATTAACGTATGGCGTAATATCCCAATCTTTTTTTGCTAATTTTTCCTCTAATTCGGGCATCATTTCTGAGTATATAAAATAACCCAAATCGCCACCAAGTTTGTTGTGCTGCGTAAACAAATGGGTAAGCGTGTACTGGTAATCGGCACCGTTGCTAACATGATTGTCTATAAAAACATCGGGCTTTGCCAAATGGAAAATCTTAGCAAAGGTTTGGGCATTTTTAGTGTCGCATTTTATAAAGTCGCGGTTTAAGTCGTAGTTTCTGGCATTGCCCCTAAACCCGTAATCTTTTGGGCCATTTTGGTTGGTTCTCGTTGTAGAGTTTCTGTTTAAACTACCACCAACATTATAAATAGGAATGGTAACAATTACCGTGTTTTTGGGTGTCTCGATAGTGCCGTTTGCCAAATCCCTAAATAGCATCATGGTAGCATCTATACCATCAGGTTCTCCCGGATGGATGCCGTTGTTTATTAAAAGGATGCGTTTGTTTTTTCGAATTTCAGAAAAATCGAATAGAGATTCGGCATTAAAAGTAACGATGTGCAAAGGTAAGCCTGCATCGGTTTCGCCCATGGTTTTTATTGAAATTTCTGGATAGGCCTCGGCTAAATCATTATAATACGTTATGGTTTGCTTGTAAGTTGCGGTTTCTAAACCCCCAGATTTTTCAAAGTGCGTTTTAAAATCATAATCAGGTTTTGTTTTAGGGGCATTGCAGGACACCAATAAAAACAAAAAAAATATTATTATTCTCATTGTTATGGGGTTTTTGGTTAAAATTATTTGGTAAAAATTCGTTTTATTTAAAAAATATGTAAATCTACAATTTTATTGTAATTATAAATTATTTGGTAAATTAAACTTTAATAAAAAATAATAACTTAGTGTGTTGTATTTTGCTACGACTTTTAAGGGCAACCTGTTGTTTTTAAGTTTTGTAGATCTCTCGTAATAATAAAAAATATGAAGGTTTGTAATCTGTCTTTTGGCAAAATAGTTGTTTTAAATAAAAATTTAGCCGAAGTTATTGTTAACGAAGGGGTCCATTTTAACGAAGCTATGGTTGATGAATACCATAATTTTTTATTGTCTAATTTAAGCAAGCCTTTTGCTTTGCTCGTTAACAAAAAACATTCTTATTCTTATGCTTTCGAGGCCCAAAAGCAGATTTCGTCTTTAAGTGGTATTCAAGCCATTGCTGTAGTTGTCTTTACAAGCGCTAGCTTAATGGCCACTAAAACTTTAATGAACGTTAACAGGACCGAAACCAGCAACATTAAAATATTTCAAGACCGAGACAAAGCTCTACTTTGGTTAATCGAAGAAATAAACTCTTAACTCTCCTCAAACGTTATAGTAGTCGATTTTTAAAAAAATATAACTGCAAGCACTTGTGCATTTGCAGATTAAGCCTAAATTTGCCACTTCTTAAAACAAACCGTTATGACTGAGTTTATTAGAAAGATAGTGCCAAACGCCAAAGACGATGTGCTTGCAGGAATAACAACCTCTTTTGCCATGGTGCCCGAGGTTGTGGCCTTTGCTTTTGTAGCGCAAATTGATCCTTTGGTTGCGCTTTCGGGTGCTTTTATGATAGGTTTGATTACCGCAATCTTTGGTGGAAGACCGGGTTTAATTTCTGGTGCGGCCGGAGCTGTAGCCGTTATTTTCGTTACCATGATTTCAGAAGGGCACACCAAAGGGATGCTTTTCGATCAGCCTATAGAAAACATGGGCTTCTTCTATTTATTCGCCTGTGTAATTTTAATGGGTGTTATTCAAATCTTAGCAGGTGTTTTTAAGTTGGGTAAGTTTGTAAGGCTTATTCCGCACCCCGTAATGATGGGCTTTGTTAACGGTTTGGCCATCATTATTTTCTGGGCTCAGGTAAAAATGTTTTCACATAAATCGCTAGTGGTTTCTAGCGATGGTGTAAAAGAATACGTTGCTACCTTTATGACCGGTACCGAATTGTACACCATGATTGCTTTGGTGGCCTTAACCATGGCCATAATTTGGTTTTTACCCAAATTAACAAAAAAGTTACCTGCATCGTTAACCGCAATCCTAGTAACCACCTTTATAGTGGTATTTACAGGTTTAGAGGTAACCACCGTAGGATCGTATATTATTGAAGGCGGCGGAACAGGGCTAAAAGGCGAGTTTCCAACCCCAAATGTAGAGCTATGGCAAAATTTGCCCATTAATCTCGACACCTTTTCTTTTATTTTGCCCTATGCCTTTCTTGCCGCATCGGTTGGATTGATAGAGTCTTTAATGACCATGAATTTGGTAGATGAATTAACAGAAACCAGAGGCGACGGAAACCGCGAATGTATAGCGCAAGGTGCCGGAAACATAGTAAGCGGACTTTTTGGAGGTACAGGTGGTTGTGGAATGATTGGCCAAACGGTAATTAACATTAAAGCAGGCGGAAGAGGACGACTGTCTGGGATAATGATGGCCGTTTCCCTACTTACATTTATCTTGTTTACAGACAAATTAATAGAACAAGTCCCTATAGCGGCCCTTATAGGCGTTATGTTTGTAATGGTAATACAAACCTTTGCATGGTCCAGTTTTAGGATTTTAGGGAAAATACCAAAATCTGATGCCTTTGTATTAATTACGGTGTCGGCGGTAACCGTTATTTTCGATCTGGCCATCGCTGTATTTGTTGGTGTTATTATCTCAGCATTAACTTTTTCTTGGGAAAACGCAAAACGCATCCGCGCACGCAAGCATACCCAAGAAGACGGTACAAGAACCTACGAAATTTGGGGTCCTCTGTTTTTTGGCTCTATAACCGCGTTCAACGAAAAATTCGATATAAAAAACGACCCCGAACATG
This sequence comes from Gelatiniphilus marinus, assembly GCF_042684345.1. Taxonomy (NCBI): domain Bacteria; kingdom Pseudomonadati; phylum Bacteroidota; class Flavobacteriia; order Flavobacteriales; family Flavobacteriaceae; genus Gelatiniphilus; species Gelatiniphilus marinus. The sequence goes on from NZ_JBHULK010000002.1 coordinate 531,974, forward strand.
TTGAGGTAGATTTTATTGAATCTCGTGTAAGCGATCACTCTGCCATAGAAGCCATATACAATTTGGTTAATAAATACGAAGCCGCAGGAAAATCAATAAAACTAAAACATTTAAGCGAAGACTGTAAAATACTGCTTTACAAATCAAACCCTAAATTTAGAGAAGTGGTTGTTGAGGCTATCGACGATCCGCGCTACCATCTGGTTGAAAACCCCGAAGCATTCGCCAAAGGGCTTTAATAAACATATATTTAATATTATAATGTGGTAGGGCTTTCCGCTATATCTTTTTAAAGTATTTTTGAATGGGCGAAGGGCATGGCAATCTGCCAAACTTTAGCCAGCTCAATCTTTAATTTTTTTTGGTTTTAAAAAGGATGCTCCCGAAGCCTCGTTACAATCTTTAACGCAGCAGTTCGTGAAAAGCAGTTTTAAATTGGTAAACCTGTTAATGTGCTAACTGCAAAAGCTTGAGCTTGTTATTAATGCCTGGGGTTAAATGTTGCTGTAATAGTAAATTTAAAAGAGGGCAACCTGTCTGCTTACCAATATTGCAAGTGCAAAGTCATTGCTATTTTACCCTAACCGTGCTTGGTACTAACTTGGTGTAATCGCCATTATTCCTAAGTACATCGCGCACAATAGAAGATGCGATATACGATGTTTTTGCCGAGGTTAGTAAAAACACCGTTTCAATGGGCGCTAAATCTCTATTGGTATGGGCAATGGCTTTTTCAAATTCAAAATCTGCAGGATTGCGAAGTCCGCGTAAAATAAATTCCGCTTCAACTTTTTCACAAAAATCTACGGTTAACCCTTGGTAAGTCATCACCTTAATTTTGGGCTCGTTAGCAAAAGTATCTTCAATAAATGTTTTACGTTCTTCTAACGAGAACATATATTTTTTATCGGCATTTATGCCAATGGCTACAATTATTTCGTCAAAAAGCGTAATGCCTCTTTTAATAATATCGTAGTGTCCTAATGTAATGGGATCAAAAGACCCTGGAAATATAGCGCGTTTCATAAGCCCCTCTTAATCTCCCCAAAGGGGAGAAATTAATATATTGTAAATATAAGCTTCTTAAATTTATTATTCACAATTGTTTCCCTCCTTTGGAGGGATTAAGGGAGGCTTTTCAAAGCCTCTTCAATGGCATTGTCAAATAAATCTGCTAAGGGTATTCCGGCAGCTTTTGCCTGTTGCGGCAATATGCTTTCTCGGGTTAAACCCGGAATGGTGTTTACTTCCAACAAATGTGGCTCGCCGTTTTTAAAAATAAATTCGCTTCGGCTAAAGCCTTTCATCTTTAAAATTGTATATACTTTTTTGGCAATGGCATTTACCTTTTCATCTTGTTCTTTGCTTAATGGGGCGGGTGTAATCTCTTGCGATTTGCCTAAATATTTGGCTTCGTAATCAAAAAAATCGTTTTCGGTTACTATCTCGGTAATGGGCAGTACTTTGGTTTCTCCTTTATACTTGATAACGCCAACCGATACTTCGGTGCCATCTAAAAAGGCTTCGATAATAATCTCGTTGTCTTCTTTAAACGCTACTTCAATGGCGTTTTGCAAATCTTCTTTTTTATGTACTTTGGTAATGCCAAAACTACTGCCCGCTTTGTTGGCTTTTACAAAACAAGGCAAACCCACTTTGGCAATTATTTTGTCTTCATTTATAACATCACCTAGGTTTATGTAAAAGGATTCGGCAGTTTTTATGCCATAAGGTTTTAATGCGCTAAGGCAATCGCGTTTGTTGAAGGTTAAGGCTGCTTGGTACATGCCACAACTGGTATGTGGCATGTTTATTAACTTAAAATAGCCTTGCATAAAACCATCTTCTCCGGGCGACCCGTGAATGGCGTTGAACACACAATCGAAAACAATTTTTTTATTTTTAACGGTAACCGAAAAATCGTTTTTATCTATAGGGAATTCGTTGTTGTTTTTATCAACATAAACCCATTTATCTTTAAAAATATGTATGCGGTATGGGTTATATTTAGACTTATTTAAAGTTTCAAAAACCACGTTTCCGCTTTTTAATGAGATTTTGTATTCGCTGGAATAACCTCCCATAATGATGGCAATATTTTTCATAAATATTTTTTTGTGATTCCCTTGAAGAAGGGGGCTCATCCATTTTTTATTTCCTCCTTTCGTCTTGGCTCAAGATAAACTTCGGCGGAAACCTCTTTTTTATTTTTTTTAAATCTACCATATAATACAAAACTAGTTTTAAATTTTAATTTTAGTACTGCTGCGCGTTAGGGATTGAGGCATTTGTTGAAGCTCCCCGACGCAGAAGGGAGCGACTGCCGAAAGCCCGACCTCCCGAAGTTTCGGGAGTGTAACGCCAAAAATATTTAAGCTATAGACCAAATTATTGTTTGTTTGCAATCTAAAAACCTACAATAAAACGTAAGTATTAATAGTTAAGCTAAAATATCATATATATTGCAAAAGAAAAAACAGTTACGTTTTTATATATTTGCCGTATCGAAAATTACAGCACATGAGCATTATTAAATTTCTTGTTAGCAAAACTTTTTTTAAACAGATTTTATTGGCGATAGTGGCTTTGGTGGTATTTTGCTTTTTAATGTTGCAATGGTTAAAGTCTTCTACAAACCATGGTGATTTTGAAACCGTACCTGATTTAAAAGGGAAATCTATAAGTGTTGCCGAAATTGAGTTAAATGAAAACAATTTAGTGATGCAAATACAGGATTCGGCAAATTTTAATCCAGATTACCCAAAATTTTCGGTAATAGAGCAGGAACCTCCGGTTGGTGCTAAAGTAAAAAAGAACAGAAAAATATACCTAACGCTAAACCCTTCGGGTTACCGAAAAGTAAGAGTGCCCAATTTATTAGAGAGTACTTTACGGCAAGCCAAACCAACCTTGGAAGCCCTAGATTTTAAGGTGGGTAAGCTTACTTATGTAGATAATATTGGTAAAGATGTCGTGCTGAAAATGCAGCATAAAGGTAAAACTATAAAAGCTGGAGATATGTTGCCGAAAACCGAAAAGATAGATTTGGTTTTAGGCAATGGCAACCGGCCAACAAACTAAGGTCAAGCAACATACGCCAATACGCATTCATTAAACACAATGGAAAACCATACACCACAATTGCCAGACGAGGATAATTTATACGAGCATCATGCTTTTACCGTAGATAAAGGGCAAGCACCCTTGCGTATAGATAAATACTTAATGAATTTTGTTGAAAACGCCACAAGAAACAAAATTCAAGCTGCTGCTAGAAACGGTAGTGTATTTGTTAACAATACGCCGGTTAAACCCAATTACAAAGTTAAGCCTTTTGATGTAGTAAGGGTGTTGTTTGCACATCCACCATTTGAGAATTTATTGGTAGGCGAAAATATGCCGTTGGATGTGGTTTATGAAGACGATACGCTACTGGTAGTAAACAAGCCAGCAGGCATGGTGGTGCATCCCGGTCACGGCAATTACTCGGGCACACTTATAAATGGATTGATTTACAGATTCGATAATTTACCGAACAATTCCAGCGAACGCCCAGGTTTGGTACACAGAATTGATAAAGATACCAGCGGCCTTTTGGTGGTTGCCAAAACAGAAAAAGCCATGGCACATTTATCGTTACAATTTGCCGAAAAAACTAGCGAACGCGAATATGTTGCCATTGTTTGGGGCAATATGCAAGAAAACGAAGGGACTATTGAAGGTAACATTGGGCGACACCCCAAAAACCGATTGCAAAACACTGTTTTTCTTGATGATGAAGCAGATAAAGGCAAACCAGCCGTAACACACTACAAGGTTTTAGAGCGTTTAGGCTACGTAACTTTGGTGTCGTGTAAGTTAGAAACGGGCAGGACGCACCAAATACGTGTACACATGAAATATATTGGGCATACTTTGTTTAACGATGCGCGCTACGGTGGCGATAAAATATTAAAAGGTACCACATTTACCAAGTATAAACAGTTTGTAGATAATTGTTTTAAGGTGTTGCCAAGGCAAGCGCTGCATGCCAAAACCTTAGGCTTTAAACACCCTAAAACGGGAGAGTTTATGCGTTTTGACAGCCCAATCCCTAACGATATGCAACAGTGTATTGAAAAATGGAAAACCTACTCTAAGCACCAAGAAATACAATAACCTCTTTAATAATTGCAAGTTGTTTTTGCAGCCACGTAAAATTGCCGATTTCGTATTGAATAAACTAATAAATTTAAGCTAACCTAGATAAAACCACTTTTTTTACGATATGGATTTTTTGTTTGAAATTTAAAAAAGAGCATTGGTTTTTTGGGTAATAAAAAGAACACAAAGAAGAGCAAAATCCAAAAAACGCTCAAAAAACAAATTTCAAGCGCTTTTTTATGAACAAAAAATGTTAACCTATAATAATTATATTTTAGCAGATTTAACGGTTCTAATAATTCTCTCGGCAATTTTATAAGGGTCTCCGTTTGATGCGGGACGCCTATCTTCTAGCCAGCCTTTCCAGCCATTTTCAACAGTAATAATTGGTATTCTAATTGATGCACCTCTGTCTGAAACACCAAAGCTAAAGTCTGATACATGAGCGGTTTCATGTAGTCCTGTTAAGCGTTCATCGTTAAATTCGCCGTAAACTTCTATATGTTCGTCGGTAACGGGTCTAAACGCTTCGCATATTTTTTTGTAAATTTCTTCAGAGCCGCAAGTTCTTAAAGTTGTGTTTGAGAAATTGGCGTGCATACCAGAACCATTCCAGTCACCTTTTACGGGTTTGGGGTGGTATTCAATATAATAGCCATATTTTTCGGTTAATCTATCTAATAAGTAACGCGCAATCCAAATTTCGTCTCCCGCTTTTTTCGCGCCTTTAGAAAATAATTGAAACTCCCATTGTCCTGGAGCAACTTCTTGGTTAATGCCTTCAAAATTTAAACCGGCATCAATGCATAAATCGGCATGTTCTTCAACAAGATCCCTGCCCCAAGTGTAGCGTCCACCAACAGAGCAGTAATATTTGCCTTGTGGCCCGGGGAAACCGCCACGGGGAAAGCCTAAGGGCAAATCGGTTTTGGCATCCATTAAAAAATACTCTTGCTCGAAACCAAACCAAAAGTCGTTATCGTCATCATCAATCTTAGCCCTAGCGTTAGAGGGGTGCGGTGTTCCGTCTGCGCTTAAAACCTCGCACATTATCAGGTAGCCGTTTTTTCTTGTTGGGTCTGGATAAATAGCTACGGGTTTCAACAAACAATCTGAAGCTCCTCCAGAGGCTTGTTCGGTAGAACTGCCATCAAAAGACCAAATTGCGCAATCTTCTAATTTGCCGTTAAAATCTTCAACAACTTTAGTTTTGCTTCTCATGTTTTGGGTAGGTTCATGGCCGTCTAGCCATATATACTCTAATTTAGATTTTGCCATAATAATTAGTTTAGTTAAAAAAACAATATCACAAATATAATATTTATTGTGTTATTGGTTTGTTTTGCAGGGGTGTTTTGGTTTTTTTACACTTTATTTTTGTTTAACCCCTATTTTTTTAGGGTTTATTTTGGTGTATGTGCACATTTTTAAAAAATAATCGAAAAATTAATAATAATAATTTTTTTTTCGCCTATGTGGATTTTGCGCTTTATTTTTGCTCCTAAATTTGTTGTAACACTTAAAATAATATAAAATGTCAACTTTAAGATTCCATGCCATAAAAAAATCGCTTTCTTCAAAACCTGTTCCGGTTGAAGAAAAAGAACGTCGTTCAGACATATTTGGCAAAAATGTATTTAACGAAAATACCATGCGTCAATATCTTACAAAAGATGCTTTTATTGGCGTTATGAATGCGATTAAATATGGTAAAAAAATAGATAGAACCATTGCAGATCAGGTTTCTTCTTCAATGAAAGAGTGGGCATTGTCTAAAGGTGTTACACATTATACCCACTGGTTTCAGCCATTAACAGGTACAACTGCAGAAAAGCACGATGCTTTTTTTGAGACGATAGGAGAAGGCGTGTCCATCGAAAAATTTGGTGGTAGCGAGTTGGTACAGCAAGAGCCCGATGCCTCAAGTTTTCCAAGCGGTGGTATTCGCAATACCTTCGAAGCACGTGGCTATACAGCTTGGGATCCTACCTCGCCCGCATTTATTTACGGTACTACATTATGTGTACCCACCATTTTTGTGGCTTACACGGGTGAAGCTTTAGATTATAAAACCCCTTTGTTAAAAGCATTGAATGCCGTAGATGAGGCCGCAACTGCAGTTTGTAAATACTTTGACAAAAACGTAAAAAAGGTAAGCTCGTCTTTAGGATGGGAGCAAGAATACTTTTTAATTGATAAAACATTGGCGGCAACACGACCAGACATAACCTTAACAGGCAGAACACTGTTAGGGCACTCTGCAGCAAAAGGCCAGCAGTTGGACGACCACTATTTTGGCTCCATTCCCAGTAGGGCATTAAGCTTTATGCGCGAGTTGGAAACAGAATGTATGCTTTTGGGAATTCCTGCAAAAACAAGACATAACGAAGTCGCTCCAAACCAGTTTGAACTGGCACCAATTTTTGAAGAAGCAAACCTCGCAGTCGATCATAATTCCTTACTTATGGATATTATGGGACGTGTAGCGTCTCGCCACAATTTTAAAGTGCTGTTTCACGAAAAACCCTTTGCAGGCATTAATGGCTCTGGTAAGCACAACAACTGGTCGCTATCTACAGATACGGGTGTTAATTTGCTGGCTCCGGGTAAAACACCCATGAGCAACTTACAGTTTTTAACCTTTTTTATAAATACTATAAAAGCAGTTAACAAGCACGAAGCGCTTTTAAGAGCTACCATAGCATCTGCTAGTAACGACCACAGATTGGGGGCTAACGAAGCGCCGCCTGCCATTATCTCGGTATTTATTGGCGAACAGCTCACAAAGGTTTTAGAAGAATTGGAAGGCGTTACCAAAGGTAAATTATCACCACAAGAAAAAACCCAACTAAAACTAAATGTGGTGGGCAAGATCCCTGATGTTATGCTAGACAACACAGACAGAAACCGTACATCGCCCTTTGCCTTTACAGGAAATAAATTTGAGTTTAGGGCAGTGGGCTCTACAGCTAATTGTGGCGACCCAATGACGGTTTTAAACACAATAGTCGCAAAACAACTAAAAGATTTTAAAGTAGAAGTCGATAAACTTATAGACGATAAAGGCTTAAAAAAAGACGAAGCCGTTTTTAATGTTTTGCGAGAATACATAAAAGATTCCAAACGCATTCTTTTTGAAGGTAATGGTTACGGAGAGGCTTGGGAAAAAGAAGCCAAAAAAAGAGGGCTTAGCAACAATAAAACGACACCCGATGCATTAAAGGCCAAAGTATCTAAAGAAAGTGTTGCATTGTTTGAAGAAATGAAAGTAATGAGTAAGGTTGAAACCCAAGCACGCTACGAGATAGAAATAGAAACCTACATCATGAAAATCCAAATTGAAGGTCGTGTTTTGGGTGATATTGCACGTAATCACATTGTGCCAACAGCCGTAAAATACCAAAATACCCTAATAGAAAACGTTAAGGGGCTCAAAGAAATATTCGGCTCAGAATTTAAAGAGGTTTCCAAAGAGCAAATCAACTTAATCAAGCAAATTTCAAACCACATAGAAACCATAAATGCGAAGGTTACCAAAATGATAAACGAAAGGAAAAAAGCCAATGCCATAGCACATGTCGAGGATAAAGCCCATGCCTATTGCTTTAACGTAAAGCCTTTGTTTGAAGAAATTCGCTACCACTGCGATAAATTGGAGCTACTTGTAGATGATGAGCTTTGGCCGCTAACTAAATACAGGGAATTGTTGTTTACAAGATAATATTTTTCATAAAAAACTACCTTTTATAAGGTTTGACCATGTTTTTGTTATAAACAATTTATTGTGGTTTAGAGGGCGAAGAAGCCAGAATTAAATTTACAAACGGTATTAAAAATAGCCATTTGTTAATTTTTGCATCATTCAGCCTTCTAAACCCTATAGTTATAAAAGGTATTAGTAGCACTATTCTAATAACTAAAGCAATATTGTCGTTAATATTATACAAACCTCTTAAAAAACCAAACATTGGGCTTATTAAGAACGTATAAAACAAAAAAAAGTACCAAAACTCCTTAATACTAGCCTTAGTACTAATATCAAAGTATTTTTTAAAAGGGGTAATTAAATATTTCATAATTTAAATAAAATAGCTTCTAAGTTAAACTTGATATTTTAGATTAAAAACATTAAAACCATTGTTTTACTACAAATAAAACCAAATATCAATAACTTTACAAGCCAACTTTACAGGCAATGCCAAATGACAAAAATACTTTTGCTTTCTGATACCCACAGCTATATAGACAACGCTATTTTAAAATACGTAAAACAAGCCGATGAAGTATGGCACGCCGGCGATATTGGCGATTTAAAAGTAACCGATGCCATAAAAAAACTAAAACCCTTACGAGCGGTTTTTGGTAATATTGACCATGCCAAAGCCCGAACAGAGTTTCCAGAGCACAACCGTTTTATGTGCGAAGGTGTCGATGTTTGGATAACCCACATTGGCGGTTACCCAAACGCCTACAATGTAAGGGTGCGCGATGCCATAAAGCAGAACCCGCCTAAATTGTTTATCTGTGGGCATTCGCATATTTTAAAGGTAATGCCCGATAAAAAATTGGGTTTGCTGCACATGAATCCCGGTGCTGCAGGAAAACACGGTTTTCATAAAACGCGTACCATGTTGCGTTTTACTATAGACGGAGAAAAGATTGATAATTTAGAGCTTATAGAGTTTTCAAAACAAAACCAATATTAAGGTACCGAACATATTATTGCCTATCCGATTTTTTAATGCAGCTTTTGTTAATTTTTTGCTAAACTACAGTATTTGTCCTCAAATTTATTGGCTATCGTTTCTTAAATTGTAGCTTTGCAGCAATTGAAAAAAGCAAATATATTATGAGTCAAGTAAAAGAAAATGATACCGTTAGAGTACATTACACAGGAAAATTGAGCAATGGTCAAATTTTTGACAGCTCGTTGGAAAGAGAGCCCCTAGAGGTAACTCTAGGACAAGGGATGTTAATTCCTGGTTTTGAGAAGGGTATTGTTTCTATGGAGTTAAACGAGAAAAAAACCATTACCATTCCTGCGGCTGAAGCTTATGGTGATGTACAAAAAGAGATGTTCCATAAAGTTGAGAAAAATCAACTACCGCAAGACATTAACCCTGAAGTTGGTATGGGATTAGCTTCTAAAAACCCTGATGGTTCAGAAGTGCAATTTCGTGTGGCAGAGGTTAACGACGATCATATTATTGTTGATGCTAACCATCCGCTAGCGGGACAGGATTTAACTTTTGATCTTGAGCTTGTTGAGATAAAATAACCATTCGTTTTAGCAAAAAATCAAAAAGCTTAGATATTAAATCTAGGCTTTTTTTATACACATAATCAAACCAAAACAAGCCTTAACTAAATACATCCCAGAGGGAAGAGCCTCAATGTTACGGCAAAATTCATGTAATTTATTTTGTGTAAAGTTGGTATTTCCATCCTTTGGAGGCATTAAGGCAGGCATAAAAAAACCCAAAGCTTTCACTTTGGGTTTTAACGCACTAATACTACTAAGATATTAGGTTTTTATCGTAATCGATCTACAGATTTTACAAGATCTTCATCCTTCTTAATGGCTTTGTTGGCTAATGCCAAAAACACGATAGAAACGATAGGAAGAAGCATCCCAATACCTTTCTTAGAAACCGCCGTTTCTCCAGATACACTTAGAGATTGATATACAAAAAATCCTAGTAAAAAAAAGTTTAATATTATGTTTAGGCGCCCCAGAGTAAATTGAGACTTCCTGTTTTTGTATCTAAATATAGCTATTATCGATAAAAATGCCGAAGCCAAAAATGCTGCGAGCACATAGGCTGCATGGGTTGCGAAAACTTTAGAGCAGTTGGGTGCGGTCCATAGTTCAAACACAAAAATCAATCCCGCAGAAACGCCTGCGGCAATTAAAAGGTATAGGGTTTGTACGCGTTGTAGCATGGTTATCATTAAAACTAGACCGCAAAAATAACAGTTTCTTTTAAAAATAAACCCTAAAAATTAAAATAAAGTTGTATAATTGCACTAATGATTCCCAACAGCCACAATTGCAGGTTGTTATTTCTTCAAAATTAAAGAAATCATTTTCAGAATACTATCAAAAATTATATTCAACATATTTATTCAATTCAACATCAATGTTTGAAATTTCACAATTAAAAGAAAAGAAACTCCCAGAACTACAGGAGATTGCTAAAAAATTGAACGTCCCAAAATACCGTTCGCTAAAAAAACTAGATTTGGTTTACCAAATACTCGACCAACAAGCCGCAAATCCAAAAGCGGTAACCGCTGCCATAGAGTCCAAAGAGGCTGTGGAGGCAAACCCCGAAAGCAAGCCTGTTAAAAAAGCCAGAAAACGGGTGCAAAAACCTGTTAAAAATGAAACTGCAAAACACCAAGAAAAAACTGAAGACGCAAGTAAAGCCCCAGACATTCAACCTGCTGAGGTAACGGTAGAAAAGAAAGAAGAACGCAAACCGGCACATAAACCAAGCCCAAGACCCGCCAACGATAACAAAAAGGACAGCCAGCAAAAACAACAGCAAAAAAGAGAAAGCAACCCGCAGCACAAAAACCAGCACAAAAACCAGAAAAACGGCAATATAGACAAAGGAAACAAAGATAGCAGAAACCGCTACAGGGAGCCGGATTTTGAATTCGATGCCATTATAGAAAGCGAAGGGGTTTTAGATATTATGCAAGATGGCTATGGGTTTTTACGCTCATCAGATTATAACTATTTATCATCGCCAGACGATATATATGTATCGCAATCGCAAATCCGTTTATTCGGTTTAAAAACCGGCGATACCGTTTTAGGGCATGTACGCCCGCCAAAAGAAGGCGAAAAATATTTCCCCTTGATAAAGGTTAGTAAAATAAACGGGCAAAACCCAAATGTGGTACGCGACCGTGTGTCTTTCGAGCATTTAACGCCATTGTTTCCACAGGAAAAATTTAATATAGCCGAAAAACAAGCCACAATTTCTACCAGAATTATGGATTTGTTTGCCCCAATAGGCAAAGGCCAACGCGGTATGATTGTGTCGCAACCCAAAACGGGTAAAACCATGTTGTTAAAAGATGTGGCCAATGCCATAGCGGCAAATCACCCAGAAGTTTACCAAATGATTTTGTTGATTGATGAACGCCCCGAAGAAGTTACCGATATGCAACGAAACGTTCGTGGCGAAGTAATCGCTTCAACCTTCGATAAAGAAGCGCACGAGCACGTAAAAATCGCAAACATTGTTTTAGAAAAAGCAAAACGATTGGTAGAATGTGGGCACGATGTGGTTATTCTTTTAGATTCCATTACACGTTTGGCCAGAGCTTACAATACCGTACAACCCGCCTCCGGAAAAATACTAAGTGGAGGGGTAGATGCCAATGCACTGCACAAACCAAAACGCTTCTTTGGCGCAGCAAGAAACATAGAAAACGGCGGATCGCTAACCATTATAGCCACCGCACTTACCGAAACAGGCTCTAAAATGGACGAGGTTATTTTTGAAGAATTTAAAGGTACCGGCAATATGGAGCTGCAATTGGACAGAAAAATATCAAATCGTAGAATATTCCCTGCTATCGATTTAACATCATCAAGCACACGTCGCGACGATATCCTGTTAGACGAAAACACCATACAGCGCATGTGGGTAATGCGCAAATACCTAGCAGACATGAACCCTGTTGAAGCCATGGAGTTTATTAACGAACGTTTCAAACAAACCAGAAACAACGAAGAATTTTTAATTTCCATGAACGGATAACTTAAACACATATAACAGACTAACTCAAATTCAAAAAAACCTTAGCACAAAAGTGTTAAGGTTTTTTTAGCTATTACTTCTAATGATTCCGTTTTTTACTAAAATTATATCCAGAATTTGGGCGTTACCCCGAAAAAAATCGGGGTCGCGCTTTCACTACTCGCTCCCTCTCCCGAAGCGTCGGGATCGGGAAGCTCAAACAAACCGTTCAATCGCTAACGCGGGGTAGCAACCAATTATAATGTTTTTAATAACAATTCAAAATCAACATTAAAATATTAAATGTATTATCTTATCGCAATCAACTCACCAAAACAACATGAAAAAAAACATATTCATTCTCACCATCCTTTTTGGTTTAAACGCCGTTAGCCAAAATTTAGAATGTCAAGATTTTAAAAACGGAACATTTATAATGACTATTGAGAAGCCATTACCGTCTCTAACAAAAATCACTCGACGAGGCAACAATCAGACCGAAGCTTTATTGGAAAAGCCAAAAGAATTAGAATACATGAACATACCCAATAAGGCACATATTACACTTAATTGGATAGACGACTGTACCTATATTGGAAAATATAATTCAGCAAAAACCAAACTTCTGGAATACCAAAAGTTTATAAACCATAACGGTGGTATTTTAGTTGAAAAAATTAAAATTGAAGGCAAGTGCTTTTTCTATCGTTCCACATTAAAGCTTAAAGACGAATCCATAATCATAGATGGTAAAATATGTAAGGAGTAAAAAAGTACTGCCTTAAAATCAATACCTGTTCAAAAGATCTCTGTATTCCTTTAAGTCCGCAATGTTAGCTTTATTGTTAAGGTTCCTGATAAGCGATATTAAATATTTTAAGCTTTCAACAGGAGAAATGGCATCATTGGTTTCAACATTACCATCTTCATCAAAAGGTTCGTCGTTTGGAATAGGTATAAGAAACGAGTTATTTGCTTCAATATGTTCGTAAGAAAGCCTAAGTACTTTTACAACTAGCGGAACTTGTTCCTCTAAAGCATAAGATCTTAAAGTTTTAATATCCTCTATTAATGTGCCTGATTCAAAACCCGTTTTATCAAGGTCTTTTAGGATTTTATCGATTATTGAAATGGCGTTTTTGTTTTCCAAAAGATTATAATTATTAGGATTGATTAAGTTTAAATGAGTTCAATTGCAAATTTATATTTTTAAATGCTTTTACACTACACTGGTGTTAAAAAAAAGCATAAAAAAAAGCTTCCCATTTTTGAGAAGCTTTTAAATGTATTATAAAACCTTAAATCTAATTAAAGTGCAGCAACGTGTTTTGCCAAACCAGACTTTAAGTTAGCTGCTTTATTTGCGTGTATAACGTTTTTCTTTGCTAATTTATCTAGCATAGATACTACAGTAGGAAACATACTTTCAGCTTCTTTCTTGTCTGTTAACTCACGTAGCTTTTTAATGGCGTTACGTGTAGTTTTGTGCTGGTATCTGTTAAGTAAACGCTTGGATTCGTTACTTCTAATTCTTTTTAATGCTGACTTATGATTTGCCATTTTGTTTTTTTCTATATATTAAAAAATTGTAGCCCGTAGGGGAATCGAACCCCTCTTACCAGGATGAAAACCTGGCGTCCTAGCCGATAGACGAACGGGCCATTTGTTTTTGAGTGCGCAAATATAAATACTAAAACTTAAACTTGCAAAAACTTTTCAAATAACTCACAATGTTTTCTCATTGCGGATGCAAAAATACAACTATTTTCCACTCTTGCAATACCTATCTAAACTTTTTTTTAAAAAATTTGTTTAATACGCTTTTGCGAACAATACTCTGCGTTTTGAAGGCTTTCCGCTATACACACAAACACCAGTTTCTTCCTTGGCGTCTAAAGGAATACATCTTATGGTCGCTTTTGTAAGTTCTTTTATTTTGTCTTCTGTTTCTGATGTGCCGTCCCAGTGAGCAGAAATAAATCCTGTTTTTGTTTCTAAAACCGTTTTAAAATCTTCAAATGTATCTACCTCAGTGGTGTGGGTGTTTCTAAAATTCAAAGCTTTGTTAAATAAACTCTCTTGAATTTCGGTCATTAAACTTTCAACGGTTTTCGTTAGCTTATTTAATTCAACCGTTTCTTTTGTTAAAGTATCTCGTCGTGCTAACTCAACAGTTCCGTTTTCTAAATCTCGTGCCCCAATAGCAAGTCGAACGGGAACGCCTTGTAATTCGTGCTGTGCGAATTTAGCGCCTGGTCTGTGTGTGGTTCTGTTGTCGTATTTTACTGTTATGCCTTTTTTGCGTAAATCGCTCATAATACCGTTTACCACATTGGTAATGGCTTTTAATTGTTCTTCACTTTTGTAAATGGGCACAATTACGACTTGGTTTGGTGCTAAACTTGGGGGTAATACCAATCCGTTATCATCACTGTGGGTCATAATTAAAGCACCCATTAATCGAGTAGATACGCCCCATGAGGTCGCCCAAACATGGTCTTGCTTACCTTCTTTGTTTACATATTTAACATCAAAGGCTTTGGCGAAATTCTGACCTAAAAAATGAGATGTTCCGGCTTGTAGAGCTTTTCCGTCTTGCATTAGAGCTTCAATACAAAAGGTTTCAACCGCACCGGCAAAGCGTTCGCTTTCGGTTTTTAAACCTTGAACAACGGGAATTGCCATAAATTTCTCTACAAAAGTTGCATATACGTTATTCATTAATGCGGCCTCATCTAAGGCTTCTTGTTTGGTTTCGTGGGCGGTATGGCCTTCTTGCCATAAAAATTCTGCGGTGCGTAAAAATAAGCGCGTTCGCATTTCCCAGCGTACCACATTGGCCCACTGGTTTACCAATATGGGCAAATCTCTGTAAGATTGAATCCAGCCTCTGTAGGTGTTCCAGATTATAGCTTCGCTGGTTGGCCTTACAATAAGTTCTTCTTCTAGTTTGGCTTCAGGATCTACTCTTAGTTTGCCTGGTTTGTCGGGGTCGTTCTGTAATCTGTAATGGGTTACAATAGCACATTCTTTTGCAAAACCTTCGGCGTTTTTTTCTTCGGCTTCAAATAAACTTTTTGGTACGAACAAGGGGAAATATGCATTTTGATGTCCTGTTTCTTTAAACATTTTATCTAATTCTGCTTGCATTTTCTCCCAAATTGCATACCCGTAGGGCTTAATTACCATACAGCCTCTAACTGCCGAATTCTCTGCTAAATCAGCCTTAACAACCAGTTCGTTATACCATTTTGAGTAATCTGCTGCTCTACTAGTTAATTTTTTGCTCATATTATTGTTTTGGCACAAATATTGTGATTATGTTAAATAAAAGAAATAGTTCGGCAAAACTAACTATTTTTGTTATGTTCAACAATAAAATTCTGGAGATATGCAATTTAATAACTACTTAAAAAGAAAAATGCCATTTATAGCAATATTGGGTTTGCTGTTTGGTTTATCGTCGTGTGGTTCTTATCATTATGTTGGCGTTGACAACGATGGTATTTATGGTGCTTCCAAACAACCTGCGCAACAAGAGCAGCCTGCTGTAGTTGTTAATGAAAATCCGCAAAATAACTACTATCAAAATTATTTTAAAACCAAAGCTTTAGAGTACGAAAATATGGCCGATGATGCGGTTTTTACAGATATCGACTCTTATGTTGGTGATAATTATACCGAAAACGATTCTATTAACAACAGCTACCAAGGTTATGCGGGTTGGGGACAGGACCAGAGTGAAATATCTATAAACATTTATCCCAGCTATGGGTATAATTATTGGTGGCACAGACCCTATTATAACCATTGGGGGTTTTACGGTTGGAATCGTTACGCTTACTATGATTCTTTTTGGTATCCTTCTTTTTATGGCGGTGGCTTTTATGGTGGTTTTTACAATAGTTGGGCTTACAATCCTTATAGATATAGATATGGTTATTACGGCTATCCATACAGATACAACAGATACTACGGAAACAACCGTTATTACAACCGCGGTTTAGCTTACAATGCTAGCAGACGTGGTAGTTTAGCAAGTCGCTCAAGCGGTGTAAACTCAACAAATTCAAGATATTATACTTCAAGAAGAAGTAGCTCAAGCGCAACAATAAACAGAAACCGTTCTACAAATTCGCGTGTTGGTACCAATGTGGTTAGACGACGTTCTACGGCAGCTCCCGCTAGAAACTCAACAACAAGATCGTCCACTCCTTCGGTTCGAAGAAACAGAACCGCAACCAGACCTTCAAGTACTTATAATTCTGGAACTACCAGAAGAAGCTCCAGCTCGTCCCCAACCATAAGAAGATCGTCTTCGAGTAGCAGAAGTTCAGGCACAACCACAAGGTCTTCTTCAAGCAGCAGAAGTTCGAGTGGTACAAGTAGAAGTTCTGGTTCTTCAAGAGGAAGACGCGGATAAAATTCAACAAAAAAAGAAAAAGTTAATAAGATATGAAAAAGTTAAATTTACTATTCATAGGCATCCTATCTATGTCTTCAATATACGCTCAAGATATAACAGATGCTTTACGCTATTCGCAAGATAATATACAGGGAACCGCTCGTTTTAGAGCATTAAGCGGCGCTTTTGGTGCGCTTGGTGGCGATATGAGTGCCGTAAGCTTAAACCCCGCAGGAGCTGCGGTTTTTAGCCAAAGCCATGCGTCGTTTACATTATCTACTTTAGAAACCTCAAATAACACGCAATATTTTAATGGCTCCGGAAGTACTAATGATTCTAATTTCGACATTAATCAAGGTGGTGCATCATTTGTTTTTGCAAGTAATAATAATACACCTTGGAGAAAATTCACTTTTGGAATAGCTTACGAAAAAACAAATAATTTTAATGATAATTGGTTTGCCTTCGGAACAAATACCAACAACCAATCTATAGATTTGTATTTTTTAAATTATGCAGATGGTTTAAGGTTAGATGAAATTTCGGCTTTAGATGGCGAATCGCTTACCGATGCCTATGCAGATATTGGTAATGTTTATGGGTTTGCAAACCAGCAAGCCTTTTTAGGGTTTGAGTCTTTTATTTTAGAACCCGATGATATTAACAACGATGCTAATACGCTTTATTCTTCAAATTTAGCAAACGGCAATTTCAATCACGATTACACCTATTCATCAACTGGTTATAACGGTAAAGTTTCTTTTAATATGGCAGCGCAATATAAAGATAATTTGTATTTAGGGTTAAACTTAAATTCTCACTTTATAGATTATCAACGCTCTACTTTATTGTCTGAAGAGAATGTAAATGCAGGGTCTATTATAAATTATATTGAGTTTGAAAACACATTATCTACTTCAGGAAATGGGTTCTCTTTTCAGCTTGGCGGTATTTTAAAACTAAGCCCAGAATTTAGAGTTGGATTAACTTACGATTCTCCAACATGGTACACCATCGAGGAAGAAACTACTCAATATTTATATACTGAAAGTGATAACGGATTTGATGATTCCGGAAATTTTGATGCCATTGAAGTTAACCCACAAATAGTTAACATTTACCCACAATACAAACTGCAAACACCTTCAAAAATCACAGGTAGTTTAGCTTATGTTTTTGGTACACAGGGTTTAATAAGTTTCGATTATTCGCGAAAAGATTACAGTAGTACAAAGTTTAAACCAGAGAATGATTACACCAACGTAAACAACAACATTAGCAACATGCTAACAGATGCTTCAACATACAGGCTGGGTGGCGAGTACAAACACAAACAGTTTAGTTTTAGAGGGGGTTATCGCTTTGAGGAAAGCCCTTATAAAAACGGCGTAAACGTTGGCGATTTAACAGGCTATTCTTTTGGCGTTGGTTATAACTTTGGCAACACAAAATTAGATGTTACTTTCGATCAATCTAACAGAACAAACGAAACCCAACTTTACAGCGTTGGTTTAACAGATGCTGCTGTTATTGATAGTACAAATTCTAACCTCACGCTTTCGTTAAGTTTCAATATTTAAAACATTACAATAAATATCCTAAAAAGCTTGAATTTTAATATTCAAGCTTTTTTGTTTTTATGTAATTAAGCAGGTAAAAGATAGACAAACACTAAGTATAATTGTTTGTTAAGTTAAATTATAACAAAACAGAATTACTTATCTTTGCAAACTTGAAATAAGACTTTTTTTTGACTGATGAAACGAACATTAATAAATTTTAAAAAGAATACTTCCCAAATGGGTTTTTTAAAATTTTTAATGAGAGGACGCTGTGATTGCACACGTTCTCATTTTTTTAATTAGTTGATTGTTATAGAATTAAAAAAAATAAACGGGTGAAAATTGAAAATAAAATAGAAGAATTCGAATCTTTAGGAAACGACCACATCGGAACGTCATCAAATACGCCATTGCGCCATGATGCTTTTAAACTTTCAAACGAAGAGAAAATAGATATCATTAAAGACGACGTGCGCCATATTATGGAAACCTTGGGCCTAGATTTAACCGACGATAGTTTAAACGGCACACCAAATCGCGTAGCAAAAATGTTTGTTAAAGAGATTTTTGGAGGGCTGGATCCCAAGAAAAAACCAAGCGCATCAACCTTCGAAAACAAATATAAATACGGCGAAATGCTGGTTGAAAAAAACATCACGGTTTATTCAACCTGCGAGCATCATCTATTACCAATCGTGGGGAAAGCACACATTGCATACATATCAAACGGCACCGTTGTTGGCTTATCTAAAATGAATCGTATTGTCGATTATTTTGCAAAACGCCCGCAAGTTCAAGAGCGCTTAACCATTCAAATTGTAAAAGAATTGCAAGAGGTTTTAAACACCAAAGATGTTGCTTGCGTTATCGACGCCAAACATTTATGCGTAAACTCCAGAGGGATCCGCGATATTGAAAGCAGCACGGTAACCTCAGAATTTGGAGGCAAATTTAAACAAGAGGCAACGCGCAGAGAATTTTTAGATTACATTAAGTTAGACACGAAGTTTTAATGTGTTATTTGTTTAGTCGTTAAGACGTAAAGTCGAATTGAACTATCTGCTTTACAACTAAACGACAAACAACTAAACGATAAAAAAATGCATGTATATTCTTTTGAAAAATTAGAGGTTTGGAAAGAAGCAACTCAATTGGCTGTTAAAACTTATAAAGTAACAGATTTATATCCTTCAGAAGAAAAATTTGGTTTAATTTCTCAAACGAGACGATGCTCTGTCTCAGTTTCATCAAATATTGCCGAAGGAACAGCGAGATTAACAAATAAAGATAAAGCTCTTTTTTTTATGACTATGGCATACAGTTCTGCTCTCGAATTATTAAATCAAGCAATAATTTAAAAAGAATTGGAATTTATTTCAGAAGAAAACTATAAAACTATTAGATTTGAAGTTGAATCGATAACCAATAAAAACAACGCATTACTAAATCATTTCCTAAAAACGTAAGGCAATCGATTTAACAGCAAACAACTAAACAAATACCAGCCAGCAATGCAACTTTACAAAAACCAACAAATAAAACTATACAACACACTTTCAGGCAAAAAAGAAATATTCAAACCTATTAACGAGGGTTACGTTGGCATGTATGTTTGCGGCCCAACGGTTTACAGTAATGTGCATTTGGGCAATGTAAGAACTTTTATGTCGTTTGATATGGTTTTTAGGTACCTAAAGCATTTGGGCTACAAAGTACGTTATGTACGTAATATTACCGATGCGGGCCATTTGGAAAATGATGCAGATGAAGGCGAAGATAAAATCACGAAAAAAGCACGTTTAGAACAAATTGAACCTATGGAAGTGGTGCAACGTTACACCGTCGATTTCCATAATATACTTAGTACACTAAACTTTTTGCCACCAAGTATCGAGCCAACAGCAACGGGCCATATTATCGAGCAAATCGAGCTTATTGAAAAGATTTTAAAAAACGGATTTGCTTACCAAATAAACGGATCTGTGTATTTTGATGTCCATAAATACAACCAAACCAACGATTACGGTATTTTAAGCAAACGCAAACTCGAAGATTTAATTCATAATACCCGCGAATTAGATGGGCAAAGCGATAAAAAAAATCCGCAAGATTTTGCCCTTTGGAAAAAAGCCGAACCACAGCACATTATGCGTTGGCCCTCGCCTTGGAGCGATGGATTCCCGGGCTGGCACCTAGAGTGTACCGCAATGAGCACCAAATATTTGGGCGATCAGTTCGATATTCACGGTGGTGGGATGGATTTAAAATTCCCGCACCACGAATGTGAAATTGCTCAAAATGAAGCAGCAAAAGGAAAAAGTCCAGTTAATTATTGGATGCATGCCAATATGCTGGAAATGAACGGGCAACGTATGTCTAAATCCACAGGAAATACCATAAACCCAGATGAGTTGCTTTCCGGAAATAACAATATTTTTAGTAAAGCTTACGCACCTAGCGTTATTCGTTTTTTTAATGCACAATCGTCTTATCGAAGTGTTTTAGATTTAACCGATGCTGGTTTGTTGGCCAGCGAAAAAGGGTTTTTTAGATTAATGGATGCCGTAAATTTGTTAGAGGATTTAAAAGCTTCTGAAACGTCCTCGATAGACATTTACGCTTGGAAGCAGCAATGCTATGATGCGATGAACGACGATTTTAATACACCAATTTTAATTGCCCATTTATTTGAAGCCACCAAATACATCAATCAAATAAAAGAAGGCACTGAAACCTTAAATGCTGAAGATTTGTCTGTTTTAATAGAAACCGTTAACGCTTTTGTGTTTGATGTTTTAGGATTAGAAAACAAGGCGAAAAGCGATTCCGGAACCGATAAGCTTTCTGGTGCTATCGATTTGTTGATTAAATTACGACAAGACGCCAGAGCCAATAAAGATTTTGCAATGTCTGATAAAATTCGCGATGAATTGGCGGCAATTGGCATCCAGCTAAAAGACGGAAAAGACGGGACAACGTTTTCTGTAAACTAACGTATTTGCTTATTTCTTACATAATAGCTTAGTTGCTCATGCAATTAAAAACAAAAAATCCCGATAAGTTTTCTTTCGGGATTTTTTAGCTCTAGTTTATTATAAATCTAGCTTTTTCAAATCATTAAGCAATGGCAGTTTATAGTAAAACTTAGTTGTTAATCTTCAACCAAAACCCAGTCGCCTTTGGCTATTAAAGGTTCGGCTTGTTTATACTTTAAGGTTTTGTTTTCGCCATTTAAAACGTGCTTAATGGTAACCCGATCGTTACGCCCAATTTTTGGTCGGTCGCGTACAATGGTTTCAACCACTTCATGTTGGCGTTGCGTGTTGCCAGCCGCCCTGTTTTGTGCAGAACGCTCGTCTAAATTAGGAATCTCGTCTTTTTGGATATTCAGTTTTTCCTTTTTGCGCGCTCGCGCTTCTTGAATGGTGTCTTGGGTTTCTTGAGGCAATTCCCCTTTAAACAAAAATGAAATCACTTCTTTGTTCACTTGGTCAATCATTGCTTTAAACAACTCGAACGCTTCAAATTTGTAAATCAACAAGGGATCTTTTTGCTCGTGAACCGCCAATTGTACCGATTGTTTTAACTCGTCCATTTTACGTAAATGGGTTTTCCAAGCATCGTCTATAATGGCAAGTGTAATGTTCTTTTCAAAATCGGTAATCAATTGTTTTCCGCCAGATTCGTAGGCTTTCTCCAAATCGGTTACCACGTTTAAGCTCTTTACCCCATCGGTAAAGGGAACCACGATACGTTTGAATTTATCGCGCTGCGTTTCATATACGTTTTTAATTACAGGGAAAGCAATATCGGCATTTCGAGCCATTTTTTCCTTGTAACCATCAAAAGCGGCATTGTATATTTTCGAGGTAATTTCTTGTGCTGTAAGCTTCCCGAAGTCTTCTTCAGAAATAGGCGAACTCATTGAAAAATATCGAATCAATTCAAACTCAAAATTCTTGTAATCGTTGGCGCCTTTATTGGTTTCGGCAATACCTTCCGAGGTATCAAAAATCATATTGGCTAAATCTACGCGCAATCGCTCGCCATGTAATGCATGACGACGACGCTTGTAAACCACTTCGCGTTGCGCATTCATAACATCATCGTATTCCAATAATCGTTTACGGACGCCAAAGTTATTTTCCTCAACTTTTTTCTGGGCGCGCTCAATGGATTTTGAAATCATGGAATGCTGAATAACTTCGCCTTCTTTTAATCCCATTCTATCCATCATTTTGGCAATACGCTCGCTACCAAACAAACGCATTAAATTATCTTCCAACGATACGTAAAACTGCGAACTTCCCGGGTCTCCTTGTCGTCCGGCTCGACCACGCAACTGCCTGTCCACACGACGCGAATCGTGGCGTTCGGTACCCACAATGGCTAAACCGCCAGCAGCTTTAACTTCATCACTAAGCTTAATATCGGTACCACGGCCAGCCATATTGGTGGCTATGGTTACTTGCCCTGATCTGCCGGCTTCATCTACAATTTCGGCCTCTTTTTTATGCTGTTTCGCATTTAATACATTGTGAGATATTTTGCGAATACTTAACATTTTGCCAAGTAATTCGGAAATTTCAACCGATGTGGTTCCAATTAAAACCGGACGACCGGCTTCAGATAATTTGGTAACATCGTCAATAACTGCATTGTATTTTTCGCGTTTGGTTTTGTAAACTAAATCTTCTTTATCGTCTCTGGCAATGGGTCTGTTTGTTGGAATTTCAACCACATCCAGTTTGTATATTTCCCAGAATTCGCCAGCTTCTGTAACGGCAGTACCCGTCATCCCCGACAGTTTACGGTACATTCTAAAATAATTTTGAAGCGTTACCGTAGCAAAGGTTTGGGTGGCATCTTCAATTTTAACGTTTTCTTTGGCTTCAATGGCTTGGTGCAATCCGTCAGAATAACGACGGCCATCCATAATACGTCCCGTTTGCTCGTCAACAATCATCACTTTATTGTCCATCACCACATATTGGGTGTCTTTTTCAAATAAAGCATAAGCTTTTAAAAGCTGGTTTAAGGTGTGGATACGTTCCGATTTCACACCAAATTCCTTAAATAAGTCTTCTTTAAGATTGGCTTCTTCTTCGGCCGAAAGGCCTTGTTCTTCAATTTTAGCAATTTCGATACCTATTTCGGGCATCACGAAAAAATCCGGATTGTCTTTGCCCGAAAGGAATTCAATACCTTTATCGGTAAGTTCGATTTGATTGTTTTTTTCTTCGATAACATAGTACAATTCGGCATCAACCTTAGGCATTTCGCGGTTGTTGTCCTGCATGTAAAAGTTTTCGGTTTTTTGAAGCAATTGTTTTACACCTTCTTCAGATAAAAACTTTATGAGTGCTTTGTTTTTAGGAATGCCGCGATACACACGAAGCAGTTGAAAACCACCTTCTTTGGTATCGCCTGCTTTGATAAGCTTTTTAGCTTCGGCCAAAACGCCCGTTAAATATTTGCGTTGTACCGAAACAATATCGTCAACTTTGGGTTTAAG
Source organism: Gelatiniphilus marinus (assembly GCF_042684345.1). NCBI lineage: Bacteria > Pseudomonadati > Bacteroidota > Flavobacteriia > Flavobacteriales > Flavobacteriaceae > Gelatiniphilus > Gelatiniphilus marinus. The sequence continues at coordinate 555,356 of NZ_JBHULK010000002.1, forward strand.
TTCGTTAAATTCGTGGTGTTCACCTTGCGGAATGGGGCCAGAAATAATCAATGGTGTTCGCGCATCATCGACCAAAACCGAATCTACCTCATCTACAATGGCGTAGTGGTGCGGTCGCTGAACCAAATCGTCTGGCGAGTGCGCCATGTTATCACGTAAATAATCGAAACCAAACTCGTTGTTGGTGCCGTAAGTAATGTCGGCGTTGTAGGCTTTAATACGCGCTGCTGAGTTTGGTTGGTGGTAGTCAATACAATCTACGCTTAACCCGTGGAACTCAAAAATAGGAGCCATCCACGCGCTGTCTCGTTTTGCCAAATAATCGTTTACCGTTACCAAATGCACGCCTTTACCGGTAAGCGCATTTAAATAAACAGGTAATGTGGCCACTAAGGTTTTACCTTCACCGGTTTGCATTTCGGCAATTTTACCTTGGTGCAGTGCCACACCACCAATTAGCTGCACATCGTAGTGCACCATATCCCAGGTAATGGGTTTTCCGGCGGCATCCCAGGAGTTTGCCCAAATGGCATGGTCGCCATCAAGTGTTACATAGGTTTTGTCGCCCGATAACGATCTGTCAAACTCATTGGCTTTAACTCTAATGTTCGTATTGTCCACAAAGCGTTTTGCGGTTTCTTTAACCACGGCAAAAGCTTCGGGAAGAATATTGTTTAAGGTGTTTTCAACGGCTTGGTAAGCTTCGTCTTCAATTTTATCGACTTCTTGGTAAATGTCTTCACGTCTGTCAATATCTTCGGTAGCTTCGGCTTCTTTTAAAAGGGTTTCTTTTCGCTCATTAAAGGGTTTGCGTGTTTCGGCAATAATACCTTTAAATTCGGCTGTTTTGGCTCTTAGTTCGTCGTGCGATAAAGTTTCCAAAGCGGCTTCAAAAGTTTTAACTTGTTCAACTATGGGCATTAAAGCTTTTACATCTTGTTTGGATTTATCGCCAACAAAAATTTTTAGTACAGAATCTAAAAAACTCATGGGTGTATGTTTTATGTTCACGCTAAGGCAGTGCTAAGCGTAACTAGTTATATGTATTTTTTGTTGATGCTTTTTTTAAAAGCACTCAAAGATACATTATGTTATTATTTTATAAAGATTCAGAATAAAAAAAAAGCCTCAAATCGAGACTTTTTAACTTATCTTTGTGTTTTATTAATATTCATCTTCATTCCAAAGGTAATCTTCGTCGGTTGGGTAATCAGACCAGATTTCCTCAATCGAATCGTACGAGTCGCCTTCGTCTTCAATTGACTGTAAGTTTTCAACAACTTCCAACGGTGCACCAGTTCTAATAGCGTAATCTATCAATTCATCTTTGGTTGCTGGCCAAGGTGCATCACTTAAATACGATGCTAATTCTAAAGTCCAATACATGTTTTATGCGTTTAATTTTTTGCAAAAATAAATTTTTAGTTTAAACACGCAAGGAAAAAATGATTTATTTCATTATTATTTTTAAGAACGTTTCCGGTCTGCATTTTAAACAGGTAAAATTTACCGATGCGGTGTTAATAAAATAAGCAAATTTCAAGAAGTTTTTGGGCGTTACCCCTAAAAAGGGGTCGGGCTTTACGCTATATCTTTTTAAAACGTCATTGCAAGGACGAAGGACGTGGCAATCTGCCAAATTCAAGTACTCAAACAATTTTTTATTTCCTTCAAGTTTTAAAAAGGATGCCGCTGCAATCCCTAACGCTGATAACGTACCCTTAGGAAATTACTTGTCATTACGAGGAGCTTTTACGAGGTGGTAATCTTTTGCAATTTAAAAGATTGCCACATTACGCAAAAAAGCGCAATTCGCAATAACGAATTTAGTTTAATGTTTCTCAGGAATCCACTTCACCTCATTTGCTTGTAAGTCAAACGACAACTTTCGTGCCAACACAAACAAATAGTCAGAAAGCCGGTTTAGGTAGGTTAGGGCATTGGCCTGGAAAGGTTCCAAATCGTTAAGAGCCGATGCCAAACGTTCGGCCCTACGGCACACACAACGTGCAATATGACAGAATGACACCGTTTGGTGCCCACCCGGAAGCACAAAATGCGTCATTGGTGGCAACGCCTCGTTCATGGTGTCCATTTCCTGTTCTAAGCGTTTAATGTTTTCTGCGGTAATCTTTTCAATATTCAAGCGTTCTTTACCGCTTTTTAAAATGGCTTTTTCGGGGTCGGTGGCCAAAATTGCGCCAATGGTAAATAATCTGTCTTGAATGTGCATCAATACGGCTTTGTAGTGCTGATTGATAGCTTGATCGCGAATCAAGCCCAAATGCGAGTTGAGTTCATCAACCGTTCCGTAGCTTTCAATACGAATATGGTGTTTGGGTACGCGCGTACCGCCAAATAATGCCGTGGTGCCTTTATCGCCTGTTTTGGTGTAAATCTTCATACTTGCAAGTTCAAAATTTAAAATTGAAAATTCAAGGTTTTTTGCCACTAATTCACGAATGTTTTTGTTTTGTCATTCCTGCGTAGGCAGGAATCTACTTTGGAGTTTAAATCATTTTTTTAATTACAACAATTCATTTATAAAAATACACAATAAATAAATGAAAAGTTTGATTGTGGATTCCTGCCTGCGCAGGAATGACAGCTAAACGACTTAACAACTTCATAGCAAACAAACTAAACCCTAATTACAAAATGCTCTTTAACCTGCTCTTTCCTAAAAAAAACAAATCCCCAGAAAAAGGTGTCAATGGTTACCTTAACTTTTGGGTGCTGTTTTATGGTTTCCCAGGCTTCGGTCATGTTTTTGCTCCAATAAATATCGTCGAAAATAAAAACAGAATCGTTGTTTGCGGTTTTAAGTAGAGTTTCAAAATAATTTAGGGTGGCTTCTTTTTGGTGGTTGCCGTCAAAGAAAATGAAATCGTATTTGTTTGATGCCATTGCTTTTGTTGCGTTATCAAAATTATCAGTAATAAGCTTGATGTGGTTTAGGTTGTGTTTTTCAAAATTGGCTTTCGTAAAATTTGAAATATTGAGACAACCTTCAATGCTTGTTATGTTTGCTTTGGGGTTGGCCAGATGCATCGCTTGTGTGGCTATGCCCAACGATGTACCTAATTCCAAAGTGTTTTCAAATTTAAAATAGCGAAAAAGCCTATGCAAGAGTTTTGCTCTTTTATATGTGGTGCCCGCATTTTTTGCCATATCGCTAACACTTCTTTGCGTGTGTTTTAAAACTCGCGAGCCCGCTCCTAAATCGGTTACTTTAATGTTGGTTTTGGTTTTTAGGAGTGCTTTTCTGTAGTTTAAAATGTTATTGTACGCAGGGTAATTGGTGGTATCATAAAAGCATTTGGTTACCAAATTATAAACAAAAGGCGAATGCACACCGTGTTGGTTGCTGGATTTTAAAAGGAATTTTATGTATTGGATAATTTGGTAAAGCATTAATTTGGGTTGAAAAGTACAAAGTTAAAAAGTTGAAAGACTTATATTGTAATTATGTGATTTCTCACGATGTTCGAAATGACAAACTTACTTTTTTATTTCTAACTGAATACTGCGACTAAAAACTGCAAACTATTTTCATTCTTCAAGTTTTGATGACAATTCAAACCAGCGTTGCTCTTTGGCTTCAATAGCGTCTATGATTTTTTGAAGCTCGCCGGACAGTTTGTTGATTTCATCTTGCGTTAAATCGGGGTTATTGAATTTGTTTTCCAGTTCTTTTTTATCAAAGGCTAATGCGTTAAGTTTGCTCTCGATGTTTTTAAGTTCCTTTTCTTCGTTGTAAGATAGTTTGGAAGCTTCATTTTGTTTCCAAGCATTTTTATCTTTTTTATCTTCGGTGGTTTTAGAAATTGCAGGTTGGCTATCTTCGTAAACGCGGTAATCGGTATAATTTCCTGGAAAATCTTCTATATGTCCATCGCCTTTAAAAACAAAAAGGTGATCGACTACTTTATCCATAAAATACCTATCGTGCGAAACTACGATAATGCAACCCGGAAAATCCAAAAGAAAACTCTCAAGCACATTTAGCGTAACAATATCCAAATCGTTTGTGGGCTCATCGAGGATTAAAAAATTAGGGTTCTGAATTAAAACCGTACATAAATACAGGCGTTTGCGTTCGCCACCACTTAGTTTTTCAACAAAATCGTATTGCTTTTTTCGGCTAAATAAAAAACGTTCTAAAAGCTGTTGCGCACTAATTTGCCGGCCTTTTTTTAGCGGAATGTAATCTCCAAATTCACGGATTACATCAATAACCTTTTGTTCGGGTTTTATGGTGATGCCGCTTTGTGTGTAATAGCCAAATTTTACCGTGTCGCCTTTTACAACTTTACCGGAATCTGGCTGTGCGGTTTGGGTTAAAATATTTAAAAACGTGGTTTTTCCGGTGCCGTTTTTGCCAATAATGCCAACGCGTTCGCCTTTTTTAAAGGTGTATTCAAATTTATCGAGAATGGTTTTGTCTTTAAATGCTTTCGATACGTTATGGAATTCTAGAATTTTACTGCCCAAGCGCTCCATATTGAGCTCTAGCTGTACTTCGTGGTCGTTTCTGCGTTGGTGGGCGCGGTGTTTAATGTCGGCAAAATCATCGATTCTGGATTTCGATTTTGTGGTTCGTGCTTTAGGTTGGCGGCGCATCCAATTCAGCTCTTTTTTAAAGAGTTGTTTGGCTTTTCCGGTTTCAACAGCCTCACGCTCAATTCGGGCATCGCGTTTTTCTAAATAATACGAATAGTTGCCCTTGTAGCTGTACAGTTGCCCTTCGTCTAATTCTATAATTTCGTTGCACACGCGCTCTAAAAAATAACGGTCGTGCGTAACCATAAAAAGCGTGAGGTTTTCTTTGGCAAAAAAATCTTCGAGCCATTCAATCATCTCTAAATCCAAATGGTTGGTGGGCTCGTCTAAAATCAACAAATCGGGTTTGTTAATTAAAGCATTGGCTAAAGCTAAACGTTTTTTTTGTCCACCGGAAAGGGCATTTACTTTTTGGCTTAGATCGTCTAGTTTTAATTTAAAAAGAATTTGTTTGTAAAGGGTTTCAAAATCCCACGCTTGGTGTTGCTCCATGGCATCAAATGCGCTTTGATAGGCTTCGGTATCATCTGGTTTTAACAGTGCTTTTTCGTAATTAGATATTATTTTTAATGTGGGGTTTTCGCTAGCTAGTATGGTTTCTTCAACAGTTAAATTGTCATCAAATTTAGGGTCTTGCGAGAGGAATGAAACTTTTACGTCTTTTCTGTAAATAATATTGCCTGAGTCTGGTTGGTCATCGCCCGAAAGGATGTTCAAAATAGAAGTTTTTCCTGTGCCGTTTTTGGCAACGAAAGCTATTTTTTGATCTTTATGGATGCTAAAAGACAGGTTTTTAAAAAGCGTTAACTCGCCGTAAGATTTCGATATGTTTTCTACTGTTAAATAATTCAAGAGGAAAATTTTTTTGCAAATAACGGATAAAAAACCAAAAATACCGATATATGTTTTGTTGTTCAAGACGAAAAGTTATATTTGTTGGATATCAACGCGCCTCAGTATGACAAGATTTTTTTTAATAGCCTTACTAATAATGGCTTCTGTTACAGTGTCCTGCGTTCCTTACAAAGACACGCTTTACCTTCAAAATAAAAATGCTGCAACAGATTCAACCCAAATAATTGTTGAAAAACAAAAGCCGTATCGGGTACAAATAAACGATATTTTAAATATCAGGATTAAGGCCGCAAAGCAAGAAACGGTTAAGATTTTTAACCCTATTGGAGAAGGCGATTTGAATGCCAGTAGTGAAGAACGCGCTTATTTTGATGGTTTTACGGTAGATTTACATGGCAATATATTGATGCCTAAATTGGGCGAAATTAATGTGTTGGGTTTTACAACTGATGAAATAAAGCAAATTATTGAAAAAAAACTACTAGAAACCGAGTATAAAGCCGCCAACGATATTTTTGTAACCGTAAAGCTAACCGGTTTGCAATACACGGTAACAGGCGAAGTGGGTAGTACAGGCACCAAAACCATTTTTAAAGAACGGGTTAATATTTTTGAAGCTCTAGCAAATTCTGGCGATATACCAGATACGGGCGACAAGAAAGATGTGCTGATTATTAGGCAATTTCCGCAAGGGCAGAAAATTTTCCATCTGGATTTAACCGATGCCAATGTAATGAAATCGCCATATTATTACATAAAGCCCAACGATATGATTTACGTGAAACCCTTAAAACAGAAATCTTGGGGAACCGGTACGAACGCCATCCAGAATATTGGGGCTATTGCTACCGTTTTATCATTAATTACAACAACTATTTTACTTTTAGATAGGATTTAGCCATGGCTTACGACGATATAGAAGATATTGAATATGCAGAACAAAAGAGCCTTAATTTCGATTTAAGAGGTTTTCTTTTTAAACTGTTAAAATTCTGGAAATTATTTATAATTGCAATAGCCATAGGCTTGTTTGTAGCCTATTCTGTTAATGATAGAAAGCAGAATATATACAGATTAAGCTCGTTAATATCTTTAGAAAACGACCAAAACCCTTTTTTTGCCGCAAACACCAGTATTTCGTTTAATTGGGGTGGTGTTTCTGGTAAGGTGGGTAAAACCATTATAGCATTAAAAACAAGAAACCATAATGAACTGGTTATCGATTCGTTACAGTTTTACATTCAATATTTAAAAGAAGGAAAATACAGAAAAGAAGATATTTATAAAAAAGCCCCTTTTTACATTCACATAGATAAAAATAAAGGACAATTACTTGGAAAACCAATTGGTATAAAGTTTATTGACAATACCCAATACGAGCTTTTTGTAGATTTTGAAAACGATAAGTTTACAGCTCAAAAATACAGCGATAAAACCTTGCACGGCATAGCGGTTCCAAAAGGCAAGTTTGCCAAAACCTATAAAGTAGGCGAACCTGTAGATTTGCCCTTTGCAAAATTTACTTTGCGCATAAAAGACGAGGCGCCAATTGCCCCAAATTCAGAATATTTTATAAAGTTTTTAAATTTTGATGGCGTTGTAAACAGCTTTAAAGGTCAGGTTGCCGTAACGCCTTACAGCAAAACATCGTCTTCAATACTTAGACTGTCGTTAACAGGAAACAACAAGCAAAAAATAGTCGATTACTTAAATGCCACCACAGCCATTTTAAGCAGAACAGACCTTGAACGTAAAAACCAATACGCTACAAACACCATTAAATTTATAGATAGCAGCTTAAGCATTGTAAATACCGAGCTAAAAGCCATTACAGACACCATGAATGCTTTTAGAAAGCAAACCAAGATGTTTAATGTAGATGAGGAGCTTTTACAAATTTCTGAAAAAATAAGCGAATTAGAATCGCGCGAAGAAGAAAACCAATCTAAATTACAGTATTTAAGTATTCTTGCAGATTATTTAAAAACCAAAACAGATTACACTAAAATAGCCGCGCCAACATCTGTAGGGATTGAAGAAGAGAACATAGCAGCCAGTGTAAGTAAAATTACGGCATTGGCCATACAGAGGCAGGAACTTGAGCAATTGGTGCAAGAAGGGTCTTCTTCTTTACAGGAATTGGACGGAAGCATTGATGCCGAGAAGAATGTGTTGATGGAAACCATTGCCTCAACAAAAAAAACCATTAACATTCAGCTAAACCGCGTTAGGCAAACAAAAGCTAATTTGGAAAACAGATTAAACGATTTACCTGAAGACCAACAGCAGTTTTTAAAAATACAGCGCAACTTAAATATAAGTCAAGAAGCCTACAATGTTTACATGGGCAAACGAAGCGAAGCCGCTATTGTAAAAGCTGCTAATATTTCAGATATTTCAGTAATTGAAGCTGCCAAAGACGTTGGTGGCGGTTTGATAGGGCCAAATAAGAATTTGAATTATATGATGGCCTTATTAGTTGGTTTCTTTGGGCCATTTGCCTTTGTTTTTATTCTGTTTTTGCTTGATAACACCATTCATGGCGCCGATGAAGTGAAACGATTATCAAAAATCCCCATACTAGGTTTAGTTGGTAAATTCGTGCACGATAATAGCTTAGTGGTTTATGAAAAACCAAAATCGGCAGTCGCCGAATCCTTTAGGGCCATTCGTTCCAGCTTGCAGTTTTTCTATAAAAAAACCGATAAAAAAGGCGGGCGTACCATTATGTTAACCTCTTCGGTAAGTGGCGAGGGCAAAACATTTTGCTCTATTAATATTGCCAGTGCCTATGCTTTATCGGGTAAAAAAACGATTCTTTTAGGGTTGGATTTGCGCAAGCCTAAAATTTTTGGCGATTTTAATATAGACAACAACACCGGAATCGTTAACTATTTTATAGGTGATAAAAGTTTGGAAGAGGTAACCTTTAAAAGCCATATTGAGAACTTAGATGTGATTACTTCGGGGCCCATTCCGCCAAATCCTTCAGAATTATTGATGAGCGATGCCATGACCGAGCTTATTGAAGAATTAAGGAAAACCTACGATATGATTGTACTCGATTCGCCACCATTAGGTTTGGTTACCGATGCTTTGGAGCTTTCGCAATTTGCTGACGCCTCATTATTTGTAATTAGATTGAATTACACTAAAAAGGGGATGTTAGAACTGGTAAATGCCAAGCATAAAACAGGTGAGTTGAAGAATGTTAGTTATGTGCTGAATTTCTATAAGCACAACAAAAGCCACGGCTACGGCTACGGCTATGGCTATAGTTATGGTTATGGGGTTTACGGAAATGCCTATCATGAAAACACAAAAAAGAAAACGTTTTTAGATAAAGTTAAAAACTGGCTTAAAATAGGATAAAGACTAAAATTAACAGAAAAGAAAACGAAAATTGAATACAACAAAAGACGATAGTTGGTTATATACTATATCTCCTAAAAAAAGTTTGATTCATTTGAATTTCAAGGAGATTTGGCAATACAGGGACTTACTGTTTTTGTTTGTTAAAAGAGATATTATAACCTTATACAAACAAACCATTTTGGGGCCTTTGTGGTATTTTATCCAACCATTATTTACCTCTATTATTTTCACTTTGGTATTTAATAATATTGCTGATATTAAAGTAGGCAATGGTATTCCTGCATTTCTTTTTAATTTAGCAGGAATCACTTCTTGGAATTATTTTAGCGAATGTATTAAGGGCACAAGCGATACTTTTAAGAAAAACCAAAACATATTCGGAAAAGTATATTTCCCAAGGGTAATTATGCCCATGTCTACGGTAGTTTCAAATCTAATAAAGTTGGGTATTCAGCTTTTAGTATTCGTTTGCTTTTATATGTATTTTGTTTTTTTTACTGACAAAGCAAGCCATAGTTTGCCACAGATAGAATTAATTTTACTGCCCATTTTAATACTTTTAATGGGGTTTTTAGGTTTAGGATTAGGAATGATAATTTCATCGATGACCACTAAATACCGCGATTTATCCTTTCTCGTTGCTTTTGGCGTTCAACTCCTCATGTACGGTTCAGCGGTTATGTACCCCTTGTCTTTAATTAAAGAAAAGGTGGCAGAAGGCAGTATATCTAATTTTGCAGGAATGTTGATTGAATACAACCCCATGACGATTATTATAGAATTATTTAGATATATAACTTTAGGTGTTGGCGATTTTTCTGTGCTCAAAATAGGTTTTGCGCTTTTGCTTAGTATTGTAATATTTTTTTTAGGATTGATTGTTTTTAACAAAACAGAAAAAAACTTTATCGATACCGTATGACCGATAATCAAATCATATTAAAAGTAGATAATATTTCCAAGCAATACCGTTTGGGTTTGATTGGTACAGGTACTATTAGTCATGATCTCAATCGTTGGTGGAGCAAAATTAGAGGGAAGGGCGATCCTTATTTAAAAGTAGGCGATATTAACGACAGAAAGGTAAAAAGCGAATCAGATTATGTTTGGGCACTTCGCAATATAGATTTTGAAGTTACTAAAGGTGAGGTTTTAGGCATTATAGGAAAAAATGGAGCGGGTAAATCAACACTATTAAAAATACTTTCAAAAGTTACAGGGCCAACCCAAGGGGAAATAAAAACAAAAGGTAGAATAGCTTCTTTATTAGAGGTGGGTACTGGTTTTCATCCCGAAATGACAGGTCTCGAAAACATTTTTTTAAATGGTGCTATTTTAGGAATGACCAAAAAGGAGATAAAATCTAAAATAGATGAAATAATAGATTTTTCTGGATGCCAAAAATATATCGACACACCCGTAAAGCGATATTCTTCGGGAATGCGTGTGAGATTAGCATTTGCCGTAGCGGCACATTTAGAGCCCGATATTCTAGTAATTGATGAGGTTTTGGCAGTTGGCGATGCCGAATTCCAAAAAAAAGCCATTGGGAAAATGCAAGATATTAGTAAGGGCGAAGGCCGTACTATTCTTTTTGTAAGTCATGATATGGCTGCCGTTAAAAGTTTATGTACAAGAGGCATCCTTTTGGAAAACGGACAGATTTCTTTTGAAGGCACCATTGAAGACACCGTTGAATATTATTTAAAAGAGAGCTATAATAAAAACTCAAATACCGGTTTGATTGAGTTTCCGGAAAATAATAAATCAACTCAAATTAAGAGCTTGGAAATTCTAAGAACAGATAAATCAAAAACAAGTGTATTTTTAATGGGAGAACCTATTGTGTTTAAAATTAATGTGCGTAACAAAGCCGTTTTAAACCGAATAAAAGCTAGTGTGGTAATTACATCGGCAAATGGCGTTAAGGTTACCGCTTTAAGGTCGCACGAAATGACTCAGCATTATTTTTCAAAGGATACGGATTTTTCTATTTCGGTAAAACTAAAAGATGTTAATTTAATGCCCAATAGCTATTTTGTTACGCTTGCACTTTTAGAGAATAATTACGACATTGAGGTTATTCAACAATGTACTTCGTTTTCGGTTATAGCAAACGATATTTATAAAACGGGAAAAATTCCAAAGGGAAAGTTCCTTACCTTTTCTAGAGCAGAATGGAGTTTTGAATAGAACAATTAAAGTGTTATGGCTATTAGATTATATAGATGGAAAGGAAAAAGACAAGATAATCTTGAAAATTACGGCGACTTATTGTCCTTGTATTTAGCTAAGAAACTATCTAATAAAAAAATTATCCCAATAAAACATCCCAGTAAAGGTTTTCAAAAATATTTTTTCAAAAATTACTTAAGTATTGGGAGCATAATTTCCTCGGCAACCGAAAAATCACTGGTTTGGGGAAGCGGCATTATTAAAGCAGATGAAAACATTCGTAAAGCCAATTTTTTAGCAGTAAGAGGCCCACGAACAAGAAAACGTATTTTAGAATTAGGCTATGACTGTCCCGAAACTTATGGCGATCCAGCTATTTTGTTACCCAATTTTTATAACCCTACGGTTCAGAAAAAGTATAAAATAGGAATCATACCGCATTATGTTGACTTTAAAGAGGTTGCTGCTGTTTTTAAGGAAAGCAAAATTACTAAGGTTATAAATTTAATGACCAATTCCATAGAGCATACAACTCAAGAAATTTTAAAATGCGAACACATCATATCTTCGTCTTTGCATGGGGTTATAATAGCACAGGCATATAGAATACCATCACTTTGGGTTAAATTTTCGAATAAACTTTTTGGTGATAATATTAAGTTTTACGATTATTATGAATCAATGGGTATTAACTTTACAAAAGAGTTTTTTATAGTGCCAAAAGATCTATCAATAAAAAAAATAGAGGAACTTTTAGAAACCAACAAAGAAGTTTTGTTGCAAGATGAAAAAATATTAGAGTTGAGAAAAAACGAGCTGTTAAAAAGCTGCCCATTTTAAAATAACAGTATTTGTATGTTATTAAAAAAAAGTATTTCCGAATTAATATTTAGTCAATGAGTTTTTCAATATCTGTTGTTATTCCAGTCTTTAACGGCGAGCGTTTCATTAAAAAAGCCATCAATTCGGCAATAAGCCAACCTGAAGTTTCAGAAATTGTCGTGGTTAATGATGGCAGTATTGACAATACATTAGATATTGTTGAACAAATGCAGCAGCAATACCCAGTGATCAAAATTTATCACCATAAAAACAAATTAAACAAAGGGCGCTCGGCCAGTAGAAATTTAGGTATAACAAACGCCACAGGACATTACATCGCTTTTTTGGATGCCGACGATTTTTATCTGGATAACCGATTCAAAAACGATATAGAAATTTTTGAAAACAGTGTTAATATTGATGGTGTTTACAATGCCATAGGTGCTTTTTTTTACAGGGAACCATCAAATTTCGAACAGAACAAACTCAAACTAACCACAGTTTCAGAACCAATAAATCCTGATGATTTATTTGAGGCTTTAACATCTTATAAAAAAGGTTATTTTTCAATTGATGGATTAACGGTTAAAAAATCGGTTTTTAATACCGTAGGCTATTTTACTGAATCGTTACAAGTTGCCGAGGACACCGAAATGATCTACAAACTCGCATTGAAACATCAATTAAAATCAGGAATAATAGATAGGCCGGTGGCAATGCGCGGTGTACACGACGCCAATGTTTTCAATAATAAAAAGGTTTATGGCACCTTTACAACAAAAATGTTCGAATCACTTTTTGTTTGGGCAAACAAAGAACACATTTCCGTAAAAAAAATGGACAGCTTGCTCAACTTGTTATGGATACATAAATTTAAAGAAGAAAACGGATTATTACAGTATATAACGTATTGGTTTGCTTTATTTTTTAACAAACCAAAATATTTGTTTTCCATTTTGAGTATCAAATACTTTCCGGTAATAAGGCTTAGAAAAAAACTTTTCCCGATTATTTATAAATAAATTATTGCATGAAAATATCAGTGATTATACCAACATTTAACCGGGGGAACCTAATCGGCGATACCTTACAAAGTATATTAAATCAAACCTATCCAAATTGGGAATGTATTGTGGTCGATGACGGGTCAACAGACAATACCAACCAAGTTGTTAATAGTTTTATTGCCAAGGACGCCCGTTTTTCTTTTTATAAAAGGCCAGAAAACAGACTAAAAGGCGCCAATGCTTGTCGTAATTTTGGATTTGAAAAAAGTAAAGGAGACATTATAAACTGGTTGGATAGCGACGATTTATTTGCTTCAAATCATTTTGAAATTCATTTAGAACAACATAAAAGCAACGAGGTTGATTGCGTAGTGTCCAAAGCAAAAACATTCGAATTAAACCCAGAAGAAACTAGCGGTTTTTGGTCCAATATTATTCCAAAAAACGAGCCATGGAAAGATATGATTTGTGGCGTAATAAGTTGGGCAACACCAACGGTTACTTGGAAAAGAAATTCTTTAGAAAGTAAACCTTTTTGCGAAAAACTGCAAAGTTCGCAAGAATGGTTTTTTCACACCTCAATGCTGCTCAATAATGTTTCATTTAAAACAATCGATATCAATACCATCTTTGTTAGACGCCACGAAGAAAGAATAGGAAAAAGTGAAAGCCCTCAAAAATTTTTGTCCAGATTTAGCTCAAGGTTAACGATATATAAATCTTTAAAAAGTGATAAGAAACTAAATAATCATTTAGAATTCCATTTGTTTCGAGTGATGTTAAATACATTAAAAAAATCCGCTTTTCACGGATACTTAAGTAATGTGTTTTTAATGTCGTTTCCATTATTAAGGTATGGGATAAATTCGATATATTGGAAACCCTTATACAGGGCCATTCTATTTGGGACACCTGTGTACTTTATTTTTAAAAAGGGAGAAACTTTTTTTAAACTTGAAGAACACGTTTAAAATTTAATAGTAATCAATATTTGAATATAAAGTATAAAATGAAAGTGCTGGTTTTATGTGAATCCCTGGACGAAAACGATAGTAGCGGCACCAAAGGACGTGTGGGTTTGCTGAAAAGTTTTGTAAAAGCTGGATTTAGCGTAACCGCATTGCACTATTCTCAAAAAGACTTAGAAATTGAAGGTGTTGAATGCATTTTGGTAAAAGAAAATAAAGCAAGTTTGTTATTTGTTTTAAGTAGAGTTCAACGCTTGGTTTTTAGATGGTTTAAAATTAATATTAGCCCTACTGTCGATAAATTATTTGGTTTTTCTTTTGGTTTTTTTAGCGATGCTAAAAGTTTATCTAAAGCCGTTAAAAAGTTTAAACCAGATGATTTTCAAATGATTTGGACATTAAGTAAAGGCGATAGTTACAGGTCTCATAAAGCGGTATTAACATTGCCCCAATGGCATAAAAAATGGTATGCATATGTGCACGATCCTTACCCTCAACAACTATATCCGCGCCCGTATAATTTTGTGCCCCACGGTTACAGAAAAAAACGCTATTTTTTCAGGGCTATTACTCAAAAAGCTAAGCGTATAGTGTTTCCAAGCTTATTGCTCAAGGAGTGGATGCAAAGCTATTTTGTGGATGTAAAAGGTAAAAGTTTGATTATCCCACATCAACTCAGAAGCATTCCTTTCTCTAAAGAAGATTTGCCCAACTATTACAATACAGATAAATTTAATTTGCTGCATGCCGGTAGTTTACTGGATTTAAGAGACCCGAATCCCATAATAGAAGCTTATAAAGAATTTTTAAACAAAGTTCCAAAAGCAAAAAATGATTCTTCTTTATTGTTCATAGGAAAAGCATCCGTTTTTACCGGTTATTTATTAAAACAGCAATCACAAATTCCACAAATATATTTAAGTAAAGATTATGTGCCTTTTAAAAGCGTTTATGCAATGCAACAATTGGCATCAATAAATATAATTTTGGAAGCAAAATCAGAAATCAGTCCGTTTTTACCAGGAAAGTTTCCACATTGTGCTGCATCCAATGCCCCCATATTTTTAATTGGTCCATATTATAGTGAGTGTAAACGAATTTTAGGCGAAACGTATCCGTATCAATTTGATTTTGATGATGTTGATAAGCTTGCAAATGCTATGATAGATACTTATAAGATTTGGCAAGATGATAAAGAAATGCTAAAACTTAATCGAAAAGATTTAATCCAGTATTTATCGGCAAATCACCTTAAAAAAGTTATAGATGAAACCTCTGAAAATTTAGTTGTTTAATGAAGATTCTTATAGTTTCAATGCGCTCAATTCATACCATAAGGTGGGTGTCTCAATTAAAAGATAATGGGCACGAGGTATTTTATTTCGATATATTAAACGGAGGTTATATAAAAGCATGGGATTGGGTAGAGCAGCATACCAATTGGCGCTATAAGTTTGGAAATTTTAAAGGGCGGGTATTTTTAAAAAAGCATTTTCCAAAAATTCACAAGCTTTTTGAAAATAATGCAGAAAAAGAATTTGAAATTGTTTTAGATAAATTCAAACCCGATGTGGTGCATAGCTTTGTAATGTATAGTTGTTGCGTGCCTATTTTAAAAAATATGCAGAAACATAAATATATTAAGTGGATATACTCGGCTTGGGGTAACGATTTGTATTTTTATCAAACCGTTCCTAAATATAAAAACGACATTGTTAAAACCTTGCCAAGGATAAATTATATGTTTGCAGATTGTAATCGTGATCTTAATTTAGCCAAGGTTTTAGGTTTTGAAGGCGAAACTTTGGGTAGTTTTCCCGGAGGCGGAGGTTATAATTTATCGGATTATAATCCATATATAAAAGCACTTAATAATAGAAATATTATTTTAATAAAGGGTTACGAGCAACGTTTTGGAAAATGTTCGGTAGTGCTAAATGCGATCTCAAAAATAATTAAAAATTTAACTGATTATAAAGTAGTTGTTTTTGGTGCTGATTTAGAGTTGAAACAGTATTTAACCAAACATACGATAAGTGATAAAATTCAAATTTTAGATTATATGCCACACAAAAAGGTTCTGGAATTAATGGGGAAATCCATCATTTATATAGGAAACAGTGTTTCTGATGGGATGCCAAATACCTTGCTCGAAGCCATTATAATGGGCGCATTCCCAATACAATCAAATCCTGGGGGCGCCACTGCCGAAATTATAAAGCATCAGGAAAACGGATTGTTAATTGGCGATGCCGAAAACACAGATCTAATTCAAGAATTAATTTTGCAAGCCATCAACAGTAAAAAAATGATTGAAAATGCATTTAATCATAATCAAAAACTAAAACATAATTTAGATTTTAAGGTGATTCAAAAACAAGTATTGCAAGCCTATAATCAAGTTGAAAATGAATTGACAAAATAATGTTAGAAATTATTTTTCCATATCGAAATCGAGGTATTGAACGCGTAAAGAAATCGTTAGATGCTTTGGCTAATCAAACCAATAAAAATTTTTCAGTCCATTTTGTCGATTATGGATCCGATATCGAAACCGCTAAACAAGTTGAGGTATTAATACAGAATTACAGCTTTGCAAAGTATCAATATCATCCAACCAACTTTCAGCCATGGAATAAATCCAGGGCTTTAAATACCGTTATTAAGCAACTAAAAGCAGGGTTTTGTTTTGTGGCAGATATCGATATGATTTTTCATCCCGAATTTGTTGCTCGTGCCATCACACTTCAAAAAGAAAATACAGCTACTTATTTTAAAGTGGGTTTTCTATCTGAAAACGAAACCAAATACACAAAACAATTCAATGCTTATTCCATAAATTTTGAAAGCACCCACGAAGCAACCGGCTTAACCATGTTTCCTGTAAAAGCATTGCATAAAATAAAAGGGTTCGATGAGTATTATCATTTTTGGGGTGCCGAAGACACCGATGTACATCTGCGTTTAAAAAACGATGGGTGTGAGATTGTTTTTTACGAAAAAGAAATTTTGCTATTGCACCAATGGCATAAAAGTTATCGAAGCAAAGAAACTAAAAAACTAACTTCAGATTTGCAGTTAAGCAATATCGTAAGGCTTAACCATCAGCACTTAAAGCACGCGGGTTTAAATAACACAACTATTGTAAATATAGAAAGATGGGGTGAACCGTTATCGCAAGAAGGTTATCAATTGTTGGAGAGCTTTTCTGGTAAATCAAAAATCATTTTAAATAAAAAAGAAACCATCAATCATTTATTGTTTTGCGAACTGCCAAAAGTCGATAAAACCATCACGCGTTTTATTATTGAAACTGATGATTTTCAGAATTCACTAAAGTATAAAATTAAAAAATTATTGGAAAAAAAAGTACCAAACTACTACACCTTAAAAGCGGTTAACGATAAGTTGCTATTGCATATAATTTCCTTTTACAGAAACTATAATTACAACTGCAAAGTTATTGAATCTGCCCATAAAATTGAACTAACCATTTGTAAACCTTGAACTTTTTTAATGGTTTTTAAGTAAGCGTTTGTACCGTAAAACCACATTAAATATTATATTTGGATGATGGGAGTTTTTACAATAGCAGAAATTGGTCAAGCTCATAACGGGAGCATAGAAAAGCTACATAAATACATTGATGAAGTAGCAAAAACAAGGGTTGATGCCATAAAGTTTCAGACCCATATCGCCGATGCCGAAAGCAGCATTTATGAACCTTTTAGGGTAAAGTTTACCAATGAATACGCCACGAGATTCGACTATTGGAAAGCCATGGAGTTTTCTGAAGAACAATGGATTGAAATAGGAAAGCACTGTAAAAAAGAAGGTTTAACCTTTATTAGCAGTCCGTTTAGCAATGCCGCCGTAGATGTGTTGGAGCGAGCCGAAATAGAGCAGTACAAAATTGGGAGTGGAGAAATTACTAATTTTTTACTATTAAAAAAGGTGGTTGATACAGGAAAACCAATTATCATTTCAAGTGGCATGAGTTCGATTGAAGAGTTAAATAAAACGGTTGGTTTTTTAAAAAAACACGATGCCAATTTTTCTATTTTGCAATGCTCAACAAGCTATCCAACTACCCCTAAAAACTACGGATTAAATGTAATTAACGAACTAAAAGGACTTTACGGTGTACCCGTTGGGTTTTCTGATCATTCTGCAAAAATAGCAACTGGAATAGCTGCTGTGGCTTTAGGTGCAGAAATTTTAGAGTTTCACGTGGTTTTTAATAGAGATGAATTTGGGCCAGATGTTACCTCCTCGTTAACCATTGATGAAGCTACCGAATTGGTTAAAAGCGTCAAGCAAATTCACGAAGCATTAAAACATCCTGTTGATAAAAAAGATAATAGCGCTTTTGCGGATTTAAAGCAAATTTTTGAAAAATCGCTGGCGGTAAACAAAGATTTAAAAAAAGGGCATATTATTACGTTTAACGATTTAGAAGCCAAAAAACCAAAAGGCTATGGCATCGATGCCTCAAAATATAAGTTGGTTTTAGGAAAAAAGATTAATAAAAATTTAAACCAATGGGATTTTTTAAATAAAACCGATGTAATCCTATGAATCTAAAACAAATTGCCCAAAACACTTATTTAGAGTTTTCCAATTACGAAGGAAGCCAACATATTGCCAGTGAGTTTTCAATTTTTAAAACCTTGGAAATTATTAAAAAAAACAATGTCAAAAACATTTTAGAAGTTGGCTTGGGCATTGGCACAATACCAAGCGCAGTAAGCACTTGTTTTGGTAACAACATCAATTACACGGGAACCGAGGCAAACCCTTTTTGTTTGGAAAGTCTAAAGCGCAATTTAAGCTTTAAAAATATTAAAGTATATTCAAGTTTAAATCAGATTGACTTAAGCCAAAAACAAGAATTGGTTATTGTTGATGGAAAAGATGTGGAGCTAGGTAAAGTGTCAAAATTAATTTCAGAACATGGAATCATTATGATTGAAGGCGACCGAAAAAACCAACAAAATAAAATATATAGCATGTTTCCCAAAGCGCTTTTTGTACATTTAATAAGTAGTAAAAAAAACCATCCCAAAGGTGTTTTTGATAACAATAGTTGGCAAGGTGGAATAAAAGTTTTTTTTATTAATCCAACACTAAAACAAAAATTATATTGGTTTAAAGAAAAAATGAACACAAAACGGGTTTACCTAAACAGAAAATACCTTTAAAAATGAATCGTAAAATATGTGCAGTAATTACAGCACGACCATCATATAGCCGAGTAAAAACAGCATTACAGGCAATTAAAGACCACACTAAGTTGGAGTTACAATTAGTGGTTGCAGGCTCAGCATTGCTAGACAGATACGGCAACACCATAGATTTTATCGAAAAAGATGGTTTTACCATTAACGAAAAAGTCTTTATGGTTTTAGAGGGCGAAAATAAAACAGCCATGGCAAAAACCACGGGTTTAGGTGTTATGGAGCTCGCCAATGTGTTTTACAATTTGCAGCCCGATGCGGTCTTAACCATTGCCGATCGTTTTGAAACCATCGCCACTTCAATCGCTGCGGCCTATCAAAACATCCCTTTAGTACATTTGCAAGGTGGAGAGGTAACGGGTAATATCGATGAGAAAGTACGGCATGCCAATACAAAATTAGCCGATATTCATTTAGTGGCTTCAGAAGATGCAAAAAAACGCGTAGAGAAAATGGGCGAAAATCCAAATTGTGTTTTCAATACCGGTTGCCCATCCTTAGATATTGCTGCCCAAGTTTTAAAGGCCCCAAAACTGGATTTTAACCCAATTGAAAAATACGGTGGCGTTGGCGGCAATATTTCTGCAAAGGGCGATTATTTAGTGGTTATGCAACACCCGGTTACCAACGAGTATAAAGCCGCTAGGGAAAATGTTTTGAAAACCTTAAGGGTTATTGACGATTTAAATATACCAACCTTTTGGTTTTGGCCTAATGTAGATGCCGGAGCAGACGGGACATCAAATGGCATCCGGTCTTATCGTGAAATCAATAAACCCAAAAACATCCATTTTTTTAAAAATATGGAATCTGTAGATTTTTTAAAACTGCTCGTCAACAGTAAATGCCTCGTTGGAAATAGCAGTGTGGGCATTCGGGAATGTTCGTTTTTAGGTGTACCTGTGGTTAATATCGGCACCCGACAAAACCGACGATTGCGAGGCGAAAATGTTATCGATATAGATTATAATGAAGATGCGATTAAAAACGCGATAAAATTACAATTAGCCAATCCAAAGAAGACTAAAAGCAATATTTACGGAAATGGAGATAGCGGTAAGAAAATAGCTGAGGTTTTAGCGAATACAGACCTGAACTTTCATAAAACCATCATGTATTAAAATGAAAATATTAGGGCTCATACCAGCACGGGGTGGCAGTAAAGGTATTCCGAACAAAAATCGAAAGGTTTTAAACGGAAAACCCTTGTTGCAATATACAATTGAGGCTGCTTTAGGCTCTAAATTACTCAACCGGGTTGTGTTTTCTTCTGAAGATGAAACGCTTATCAAATTAGCTAAATCGTTGGGGGCGGAGGTGCCTTTTGTGCGTCCTTCAAATTTATCAAATGATAATTCCGGTACGTTAGAAGTGGTGCAACACGCCATAAAAAACCTTAAAGAAAACGGTGATGATTTTGATGCCGTTTGCCTGCTTCAGGTAACCAATCCGTTTAGGACTTCAGAGTTTATTGATGAGGCCATAAAAAAATTTAAAACTTCTGGTGCAGACACGCTGCTTTCGGTTTTAAAAGTACCGCATGAATACAATCCGCATTGGACGTTTAAAGTGTCTGAATCGGGACATTTAAAATTGGCTACGGGAGAAAAACAAATCATAAAAAGACGTCAAGATTTACCCGATGTCTACTATCGAGATGGTGCCATTTATTTAATGAAAACAGATACCATTTTAAACCAAAACACACTTTACGGAAAAACGATTAGCTATATAGAATCCAACCCCAAACGCCATATAAATATTGATACAGCCAAAGATTGGGAAAAAGCAGTAGAATTGTCAAAAAAACTTAACCTATAATGTGTGGAATAGCGGGAATTATTGGGCAAAAAGCTTCCGAAGGGAGTTTGCAAAAAATGCTTTTGGCACAACGGCACCGTGGTCCTGATTTTATAGGAACGTTCTTAAAAAATGATGTGGCATTGGGGCATAATAGGCTCTCGATAATCGATACCTCTCCCAATGCGAATCAACCCTTTATTTCAAATTGCAAAAGATATATTTTATGCTTTAATGGCGAAATATATAATTATCTCGAATTAAAAAACGAACTGCAAAACTGTTACGATTTCAAAACGGTTTCAGATACCGAAGTACTGTTAGCCGCCTATATTAAATGGGGCGAAAACTGTTTGCATCGATTAAACGGCATGTTCTCGTTTACGATTTGGGACACTAAAAAACAGGCTCTTTTTGCCGCTCGTGATAGGTTTGGGGTTAAGCCTTTTTATTATGCACATAAAGGCGGTTCTTTCTATTTTGCCTCCGAAATAAAAACACTTTTTACTGGAGGAATTCAAAAGAAAACAAACGATTCGGTTTGGGCAAACTACTTTGTTTATGGCAGTTACGGCATGCCAAACGAAACATTTTGGGCAGGTGTAAATCAATTACCTGGTGGTTGTTTTTTGTGCTTTAAAAAAGGAAATATTTCCACCAAAAGATGGTATGTTTTTGAAAACAAAATAAAAAAGTATAACGAAAAATTACCTTTTGAAGACGTAAAAGCTATCTATAAAAACTTATTGGAAGATAGTATTAAACTACGATTTCGTTCTGATGTGCCCATAGGGTTTAATGTGAGTGGCGGATTGGACAGTTCCGCTCTTTTAGCCTTGGTGAATAAAAACGAAAAAGGACAAAACATAAACGCTTACACTTTTTATACAAACAATTCGGATTATGATGAACTACCTTGGGTTGAAAGTCTTTTAAAACATACAAAGAATCCGTTGGAAAAAGTACGTTTTAATGCCATTCAAGTCAAAGAACTTAGTGATACCATGTCTAGTTATCAAGACGAGCCCTTTGGCGGAGTTCCCACAATGGCTTACGCCGAAATTTTCAAAAAAGCCAGAAAAGATGGCGTTATCGTTTTGTTGGATGGACAAGGTATGGACGAGCAATGGGCGGGTTACGACTATTATTTGAATAACAACAATAGCGTGATTCAAGGTGTTAATAAATCACCGTTTAAACCTGAAATTTTAAATGATGAATTTTTAAAACTTGCTAAAAAACCAGCGTATCCCAAACCTTTTGATAACAATCTTTTAAACTTACAATTTAGGGATTTGTTTTACACCAAAATCCCGAGGGCATTGCGTTTTAACGATCGCATTTCCATGGCCTATAGCACAGAATTAAGAGAACCTTTTTTAGATTATAGGCTAGTTGAATTTGCTTTTGCCCAACCTTTAAATTATAAAATTAAGGATGGCATACAAAAGTATTTATTACGATCTTTAACCTCTGAATATTTATCGGATGATGTAACGTATGCACCCAAACGCCCTTTACAAACGCCTCAGCGCGAGTGGTTAGCCAATGATTTAAAAGATTGGGTTCAGTTAAAAATCGACACATTAAAAAATGTGGACTGGTTTAATGAAGCATTAATGGAAAAAGAATTACAATATTATTTTAATAAAAATCAAGACAGCAGTTTTCATATCTGGCAGTGGATTAACACCAGTTTACTTTTAAAACCGAATAAAGATAAATGAAAAAAAAGGTGTTTATTTTAGTGTCCGATGGTGTCAGCCTCCGCAATTTTGCTTATACCTCCTTTTATAAATTAGGAATTGCGCAAGGTTACGATGTTGTTTTTTGGAATGCCACACCTTTTAATTTGGAGCAACTTAACTTAAAAGAAGTTAAAACAAATAATGCTAAACCAAGTGCGTTTTCAGATGTATTAAAAACGGCATTAATAAGAATTGAACTGAATCTGTTTTCAAAACGCGATAAGGATGACATCTATCATAAATACAAGTTTCCGTTATCTTATAAAAGCATTAAAGCTTCGGTTAAAAGTTTAATTGTTCAAAGTTATATTACACGATATAGTTCTGAAAAAGGCATTCTAAAAATACGCAAAAAAATTGCTTCTTCAGAAAGAAAGACAAGCTATTATAAAGATTGCAAAACCACTTTGGAAACCGAAAAGCCAGACTTCATTTTGTCAACCAGCCAACGTGCATTAACCGCCATTGCGCCTTTAACGGCAGCACAAGATTTAAATATACCAACGGCATCGTTTATTTACTCATGGGATAATATCCCTAAAGCGACAACGGTAGTAACAACTGATTTTTATTTTGTTTGGAGTACATATATGAAAAACGAGTTGCTCCATTATCAGCGTTACATAGCGTCAAATCAAATTAGAGTAACGGGCACACCACAATTTGAAAATCATTTTGATATAGCTTTACAGGAATCAAAAACAGACTTCTTCAAATCCCATAATTTAGATTTGAATAAAAAATATATTTGTTTTAGTGGTGATGATATAACCACTTCACCCAAAGATGAAATGTATTTACGAGACCTTGCAAAAGCTGTGAGAAGCCTCAATAAAAAAGAGCATAATCTGGGTGTGGTATTTAGAAAATGCCCTGTTGATTTTTCGGATAGATATGATGCCGTAATTAAAGAATACAATGATGTAATTGTGCCCATAGAACCAAAATGGAAAAAAATGGGAGCAGCTTGGAACAGCATTTTACCAACCAAAGAAGATTACAAATTGCAAACCAACATTATTGCACATACCGAATGCGTTGTAAATTTAGGATCGTCCATGGTGTTTGATTATGCGGCACATAATAAACCTTGTGCTTTTATAGATTATAATTATTTAAACGCTTCAAATTCGTATAAAAAAGGTGTTCATGTTTATGAGTTTGTTCATTTTAAGTCAATGCCTTCTTCGGAAGCCGTAATTTGGTTGTCTAACCCAAACACTATAGCAGATCAATTAGAAGAAGTTTTAGAAAACCCATCAAAAACAATATCAAAAGCTAGGGCGTGGTTTGAGATTATCAATGCACATCCACCAGAGCATGTTTGTAATCGTTTTTGGGAAGAGATAGAAAAATTGGTGATTAAAAATGATGCCTAAAATTTTAAACAATTAACAATGCTCTTCAATTCCATAGCTTTTCTAGTATTTTTGCCAGTTACCTTTTCGTTGTATTGGTTTTTGCTTAAAAGAAGTACAAAAGGTCAAAATATACTGTTGTTGTTGGCGAGTTATTTTTTCTACGGCTGGTGGGATTATCGCTTTTTAATTCTTATTGCATTAAGCACCATTGTTGATTATTTTGTAGGGTTATCGCTTGAAAAAGAGTCGGTTGCTAAAAAGCGAAAACGTTTATTGGGTTTCAGTTTAACATTCAATTTGGGGTTATTGGGTTTTTTTAAATACTACAATTTTTTTATTGAAAGTTGGATTGATGCTTGGCAAAACATAGGCATCGAAATGCATACCTCAACCCTAAATATTGTACTGCCAGTTGGTATTTCGTTTTATACCTTTCAAACCCTAAGTTATACTATAGATGTTTATCGTAAAAAACTCCAACCAACACATAGTTTTATCAACTTTGCCACCTTTGTGGCTTTCTTTCCGCAATTGGTAGCTGGCCCCATTGAACGCGCCACAAACTTATTGCCGCAATTTTCTGAAAAAAGAAATTTTAATACCGAAAGGGCCATATCTGGCATACATTTGATTATTTGGGGCTTGTTTAAAAAAATAGTAATTGCCGATAGTTGTGCGACCTATGTAAATGCCATTTTTAGCGATTACGAAACACTAAATACATTAACGCTGTGTATTGGGGCTATCTATTTTGCATTCCAGATTTATGGCGATTTTTCTGGTTATAGCGATATAGCCATTGGTACCGCCAGATTATTTGGTTTTGAGTTAATGCGAAACTTTAATCTGCCTTATTTTTCCAGAGATGTGGCAGAGTTTTGGCGCAGGTGGCACATATCGTTATCAACGTGGTTTCGCGATTATTTATACATTCCGTTAGGTGGCTCAAGAGGAAATAAGGCTAACCAATTACGTAACGTATTCATTATATTTTTAGTAAGTGGTTTTTGGCACGGAGCCAATTGGACTTTTATTATTTGGGGGACGTTGCATGCCGTTTTTTTCATTCCTCTATTATTAAGAAAGCAAAACAGGAAACATTTAAACCAAGTTTCAGAGACAACATTAATACCATCCTTTGGAGAGCTATTTAAAATGCTTAAAACCTTTGCACTTGTTACATTGGCTTGGGTGTTTTTTAGGGCCGACAATGTGTCTATTGCAATTGATTATCTACAAAGATTAGCGCTAAACCTGAATTTTAAAATTGAATATTTAACAATCGAAAGATATAGTATAGAAATGTTTGCTCTTATAGGTATATTTATACTTTTAGAATGGTTTAACAGGCAAAAGGAACATCCTTTTTCCGGTAGATTCAAATGGATTAAGATTACAGGTGTCATGCTTATGCTACTTCTTTTTGGAGTATATTCAGACCACCAAGAATTTATATATTTCCAGTTTTAATATGAAGGAATTTTTAGGGTACATATTTAAAATACTTATTATTGCTTTCGTTGTCATGTATGTTTTTGATAAGGTTTATTCCTATACCTTCCAAAATGGAGCTCCGAGAAATAAAATTCAAAAAATATTACAATTAAAAAACCAACATTACGATTATGCTTTTTTGGGTTCGTCAAGAACCGAAAACCATATAGATTGCGAACTTGTTGAAAAATTAACAGGGAAGTCCTGTATTAACTTAGCTATATCGGGTGGGACTATTGGCGACATGTTAATATTAATGACCATTGCAGAATCTAAAGGAATCACCTTTAACGAGGTCTTTTTACAAGTGGATTATAGCTATAACGGTTCAGGGATATCAAATAATTTTAGGGCAAGTTTAGTTCCGTATATAAATCATAAAGTGGTAAAGCAACAACTTATTGAAAATGGAGAAAGTGTGTTTTATAATTACATCCCCTTTTATCGCTATTTAAAATACGATAAAGTAGTTGGTTTTAGAGAGTTTTTTTCGGTGCTTTTTAATAAGAAACCTAAAACAGATCTTAATGTAGGCTTTGCTCCAAAAACAGGGCAAGGGTTGGCGGTTTCTGGTAAATTACCCGATAAATTTAAAGCTGAAAATGATGAGTTGACCGCACTATTCAGACTTATGGAAAAGCGGAATACAAAGATGGTTTGTTTCATAGCGCCTTATTGTAAAAACATTGAAAACCGAGCGTTTATGCGTACTTTAAAATCCCGAGTCCCTGATTTAAAAGATTACATTTCAGTATTTGATGACAATCCCGAGTTTTTTTTTAATTGCGGACACCTTAACATTGAAGGCGCTAGAGCTTTTACTAAAATTATTACCGAAGACCTGATTCAACCTACAAAAACTAATCTATGAAAATTGCCTTTTTGACTCCCGAATACCCACATAGACGTACAGGTACAGCAGGTGGCATTGGCACCAGTATTCTAAACTTAACAAAAGGTTTAATTGCGCTAGGGCATCAAGTTGTTATTTTGGTTTATGGGCAAGATAAAGATGCTTATTTTGAAGAAGATAACGTGCAGTATTATAAAATAAAGAATATTAAAATTAAAGGTTTATCGTTTTATTTTACCCAAAAAAAAGTAGAGCGTTTAATTGATAAATTATATTCCGAAAATAAGATTGATATTGTTGAAGCGCCAGATTGGACAGGCTTTACAGCATTTATAAACCCTAAATGCCCATTGGTAATTAGAGAAAATGGTAGCGACACCTATTTTTGTCATTTGGATAATCGACCTGTAAAGTTTAAAAATAAATACCTCGAAAAACGGGCCTTAAAAAAAGCCGATGCCATTATTTCGGTAAGTCATTTTACTGGAACCTTAACCAATAAGTTATTCAAATTAAAAAGTCCTTTTACTGTAATTCCCAATGCTATCGATGTTTTGGCTTTTAAGCCATTTCCAAAAACAGATACTCGACTTACTATTTTGTATTTTGGAACATTAATACGAAAGAAAGGCCTGTTGGAGTTACCGGAAATTTTCAATAAAGTGCATGCTGAAAATAAAGAAGCAGAACTTGTTTTGGTAGGGAAAGACAGTCCGGATATTTTTACGAATTCTAAATCTACATGGGCATTAATGCAGCCTTTGTTTAATGCAAATGCTATAAAAAAAGTAAACTATTTGGGTGCCGTACCTTATAAAGATATGCAAGATTTAATTCAGCAAGCTACAGTTTGTGTGTTCCCTACATTTGCAGAAGCTTTACCGGTATCATGGATTGAGGCTATGGCGATGGAAAAACCCATTGTAGCCTCCAATGTGGGTTGGGCAAAAGAAGTGATTTCAGATGGGATTAATGGCTATTTAGTGCATCCAAAAGACCACACAACTTATGCGAATAGAATATTGGAACTTTTAGAAAAACCAAGTTTACAAAAAGAATTTGGTAAAGCCGCTAGAAAAAAAGCAACCACTACGTTTAGTGCAGAAGTAGTTGCAAAACAGAGTGTTGAATTTTATAAAACGATGGTTACTTTATGATAATAGTGTTTCATAAACAAGGTGAAATTACAGATTTGAGAGCCGACTCTCAGCCTAATTTACATGTTTATACACAAAAGAAGGTAACGTCATCGTTATTCGATTTGGCATCAAATCACCCAAATTGTATTTTAGTTTGGTGCCACGAATCTCTAAAAGAACATATTAATATTGAAGGTATAAAGGCATCTTTTCATCTTAAAAACATGATGCTTTCTTATGGGGCAAAACCATATTTTTCCAACCGGATTGGTTATGTTGAAGACTCTCCATTTTTAAAAGTAAATAAAACCGTAAAATACCCAACATGGTTAATGAGCAGTCAAGTTGGCGCTATTTATGCATCGCAGCTATTAAAGTTTAAAAACAAAATAAAGATAGACGATACTTTCGATTTTGTTTTAAACGCCATAGCAAAACAGGGCATGCCCAATGGTTTGTTTTGTTATTCCGAGCCTAAACTTTTAAATAAGAACGCCGCTTTAATTCATTCTGAAATAGCTTCAAACGTTCAATTGTTTAAGTTTGTAAAATTACATTATAAGAGCGTTTGGAGCATTTTATTACTTCTTAATATAATGATTAATGAAGGCAAGTTTCCTATATGGGCTTTTGTTTGGAATTTGCTTAAAAGACAACAAAAATTCAAGTTGAAATTTGATTTAGAACCTCTTGAGAAACAAGTTATAAAAACGAGCTCGACAATAGATGTTATTATTCCAACCATCGGGAGAAAAGAATATTTACATAATGTGTTAAAAGACTTGTCAAATCAGGCTTTATTGCCCACAAAGGTGATTATTGTTGAACAAAATGAAGCTATTAATAGTAAAACGGAATTGAATTTTATTGAAAATGAAAAGTGGCCTTTTAGTATTGTTCATAAATTTATACATCAAACAGGAGCATGCAACGCCCGTAATTTGGCTTTAAAAGAAACAACCTCAAACTATGTTTTTTTTGCTGATGATGACATAAGATTTAATGAAAATTTATTGTTAAATAGCATTAATTTTATGCAAAATCATCATACAAAAGCAACAACTCTAAGTTGTTTAAGGAAAGATGAACTAGAAGTTTTTAAAACCACATTTCAGTGGGCATCGTTTGGTTCGGGTTGTAGTATTGTAAAACGTGAAGTTTTAAATAAAGCCAAATTTAATGTAGCCTATGAACATGGTTTTGGTGAAGATGCCGATTTTGGCATGCAATTGCGACATTTAGGATTAGATGTAATTTACTATCCAAAAGAAAAAATAACCCATTTAAAAGCGCCAATTGGTGGCTTTCGTGAACCTTACAAACATCCGTGGCAAAGGGAAGGCGAGGTGCAACCCAAACCATCTCCAACAGTAATGCTGAATCGATTGAATAACTCAACACCGCAACAAGTTTTGGGCTACAGAACCAAGCTGTTTTTTAAATATTATATAACGCAAAAAGTTAAAAACCCTATCGCATATTATAAACGGTTTAAAAAACAATGGGCACAAAGTTTACTCTGGGCTAATATTTTAAACGAACAAAATAATAAATGAACTTCTCATTAATTATATGTACCTACATGCGCAGCGAACCTTTATTGAAACTCCTGTTTTCAGTAAAGAATCAAACCCTATATCCCAACGAAATATTAATAATAGATGGTTCTGTTGATGATAAAACTAAACAAGCATTAAATACAAATACCTTTAAAAACCTATGTCATTATAAAGTTGAAGAAAAAGACAGAGGCTTAACCAAACAACGTAATTTCGGGATTAATTTAGTTGATGCGACTTCAGAAATTATATGTTTTTTAGATGATGATATTATTTTAAAACCAAATTATTTCGAAAATCTTATATCAACTTATTCCACAAAAAATGATGTTCTAGCAGTTGGCGGTTATATTTTAAATGACAATGCATGGAAACTATCAGATAATCAAAACAATAAAAATAAATTCTATTTTGATGGCTGGATGCGCAATGAACCCTCACGATTTAAACTAAGACGAAAGTTTGGTTTGCTTCCAGATAAAATACCTGGTTTTTTCCCAACCTTTGCCCACGGTAGGTCTATAGGTTTTTTGCCGCCTTCTGGAAAAATTTATCAAGTGGAACAAATTATGGGGGGCGTATCGTCATATAAAAAAGAGATTTTTCAGCAACTTAATTTTTCAACCTATTTTGAAGGCTACGGATTATACGAAGATGCCGATTTTAGTTTACGGCTCTCAAAAATTGGTAAGCTTTATGTAAACACTGCAGCCAAATTGTACCATTATCACGACGATTCGGGCAGACCAAATAAGTACAAATATGGTAAAATGGTAGTAAGAAACGGGTGGTATGTTTGGCGTGTAAAATATCCAAAACCCACTATGAAAGCGAGAATAAAATGGAATGCCACATCACTTTTATTAACCATTATCAGGTTTACAAATGTTGTAAATACAAATAAAAAGAAAGAGGCATTAACCGAAAGTTTAGGTAGAGTAATAGGTTGGTGGTCTATAATTTTCAATAAGCCAAAAGTGAAATTATGAGGTTTTTAATTATTTCACATACACCACATATTCAAATAAACGATGCGCTTTATGCCTATACACCTTACGTGCGCGAAATGAATATATGGTTAAAACATGTTGATACTGTTGAAATTGTAGCGCCAAAAATTAACCAATCGGTTTCAAATATTGAATTGCCATACAAACATGATAAAATTCATTTTAATAAAACACCTTCAATAGCTTTTATTTCGGTTAAAAAAAGTTTAGAATCATTAATTAAAATCCCTATAATTTTCAGCACCATTTTTAAAGCCTGCAAAAAAGCAGACCATATTCATTTGCGTTGTCCCGGAAATATTGGGCTTTTGGGATGCTTGGTTCAAATATGTTTTCCAAAGAAAATAAAAACAGCAAAATACGCTGGCAATTGGGATTCAAAAAGTAAGCAACCTTTAAGTTACAGATTACAAAAACGGATTTTAAGCAATATTTTCCTAACTAAAAATATGCAAGTGCTTGTTTATGGAAATTGGGAAAATCAAACCAGAAACATTAAACCGTTTTTTACGGCAAGTTTTAATGACTCTGAAATTGAAATTCCTAAAGAACGCAATTATGATTCTAAATTAAATTTTGTTTTTATAGGCACTTTGGTAAAAGGAAAACGACCTCTTTTTGCTATTAAATTAGTGGAACTATTAAAAAAAGAAGGCAAAAATGTTTTTTTAGAATGTTATGGCGATGGTGTTTTAAAGGAAGAGTTGCAAGAATATATAACAAAAAACAATTTAGAAGATATCGTTGATTTAAAAGGAAATCAAGATGCATCTGTAATAAAAAAAACTTTAAAGAAATCACACTTTTTAATACTCGCTTCAAAGTCCGAAGGTTGGCCAAAAGCCA
Source organism: Gelatiniphilus marinus (assembly GCF_042684345.1). Classification (NCBI taxonomy): domain Bacteria; kingdom Pseudomonadati; phylum Bacteroidota; class Flavobacteriia; order Flavobacteriales; family Flavobacteriaceae; genus Gelatiniphilus; species Gelatiniphilus marinus. The sequence goes on from NZ_JBHULK010000002.1 coordinate 586,168, forward strand.
TTGCCGAAGCCATGTTTTTTGGAACCATTCCTATTGCCACAAAAATTTCGTGCGTACCTTTTATGCTGGATTATGGGAAACGCGGTATATTGATTGATGAAAATTTAGATACTTCCGTCCATCAAATAAAAAATCATTTAAAAGATGAATCGCGTTTAAAATCCATGTCAAAAAACGCTAGTAATTGGTCTCAAAATTATACTTTAGAAGCCTTTGAAAAAGAAATTGTTAAATTGCTAAAACCACAATGAAAGTATTACAATTAATAGATTCTTTGCAAACAGGGGGCGCAGAACGCACTGCGGTTAATTATGCAAATTTACTGGTTAATGTAATTGATAAATCTTATCTGTGCACAACACGTTTAGAAGGCGCCTTAAAAAAAACGATAGATTCACAAGTTGAATATATGTTTTTAAATAAGAAGCGCACCATAGATTTTAAAGCCATAAATAAACTGAATACATTTATAAAAACACACAAGATTACTTTGGTGCACGCGCATTCAACATCCTATGTGCAAGCAGCTATTTTAAAACTTTTTAATAGTCGTGTTCAGGTTATATGGCACGATCATAACGGTAACAGAAGCTCACAAGGTTTATTTGAAAATTTGGTGTTAATGTTATGTTCGTTTTTTTTTAGAAAAGTAATCGTGGTAAATACTAATTTAAAGCTGTGGGCAGAAAACAACCTGTTTACTAAAAAAGTATATTGCCTATCTAATTTTTCTGTTTTAAAAGAAGAAAATCAACATACCATTTTAAAAGGAAAACAAGGAAATTGTATAGTTTGTTTAGCAAATTTAAGGCATCCCAAAAACCATATAATGCTCCTTAAAGCATTTAAAAATATTTCAGACTCTAAATTAAATTGGAGTTTGCATTTAGTGGGCGAAGATTTTAACAATGCATATTCAAAACAAATAAAAGCCTATATTATTGAAAATAAACTGGAAGACCGCATTTTTGTTTATGGTTTACAACAAGATATAAATTATATTTTATCGCAATGCGATATTGGGGTCTTGTCCTCATCATCTGAAGGGTTGCCATTGTCTTTGTTAGAATACGGATTAGCTAAACTAGCTGTTGTAGCTACAAATGTTGGCGATTGCAATAAGGTTATTACTAACAAAGCTGAAGGTGAATTGGTAAACCCTAATGATGTAGATGCTTTTTCAAAAGGCTTATTAAAATATATCAATAATAAAGACGAACGCAAACAGGCAGGAGAAATGCTATTTAAAAATGTTTCTGCTAATTTTAGTGCCAAAAAAAATCTAGAGCAATTAATTTCAATTTATAGCAACGCGTGAAACCCTATAGTTACATATCGTTAATTGTGTTTCATCTAGCTTTAGCAGTCGGTATATTTATTTTGCAACCATTGTCTGAACTTTATTTTATTGCTATAGTTGTTATTTGCTTATATAGTATAATAAGTGCACCAGAAAAAAAACGATATTTATATGTATTGGGTTCTTGCGCCTATGTTGTTGGATCCGAGGTGTTTTTAAGAATGACGGGAGGTAATTTATTGTACGAAGCATCAAAGTATTTAGTTATTTTGTTTTTAGTTTTGGGCATGGTTTTGGGCGATGGTATTGATAAAAAATCATATATATACTTTATGTATATTTTGGCCTTAATACCGGGTATTGTTGTTGCAGCCCATACACTAGATTTTGAAACCAATGTAAGAACAGCAGTGGCCTTTAACTTAAGCGGTCCCATTTGTTTAGGAATAGCAGCCTTATATTGCTACAGAAGAAATGTAACTATAAGCGCATTGCAAACTATTTTGTTGGCGGCTATTTTACCATTAATTACCACAACAGCTTACTTGTTTTTGTATAATCCTAGTATTAAAGCTGTTTTATCTGGTACTCAATCCAATTTTGAAGCCTCTGGCGGCTTTGGCCCAAATCAAGTATCAACTGTATTGGGCTTAGGCGTTTTTTTATTGGCAGGGCGATTGTTTTTACAATCTAAGACCCTTTTTTTAAAGATTTTAAACGTTTCAATATTAGCCTTAATGGCCTATAGAGCCATTATTACATTTAGTAGGGGAGGCGTTTTTGTGGCCGTTATAATAATATTAGCTTTTATTGCCGTGTTTTATTTTAAATCTTCGTCTAAAACAAAGCTTCGTATAACCTTTACATTGCTTATTTTTGGTTTAGGCATACTGTTAACTTGGTATATAAGTTCTTTAAGTACAGAAGGCTTAATCGATAAACGTTACACAAATCAAGATGCTATAGGAAGAGAGAAAGCCGATATAACAACAGGAAGGACAAGCTTACTTGCCAACGAATTAAACGAGTTTTTCGAAAACCCTTTTTTAGGTGTTGGCGTTGGTAAATTGAAAGAGTTGCGATTTGAAAAAGAAGGCATACAAGCCGCAACGCATAACGAGATGAGCAGAATAGTAGGAGAACACGGGGTTTTTGGCGTTTTAGCTTTTTCTGTTTTGCTGCTAACGCCCTTGTTTTTAAGATTTAAGAATAGAAGAAACATATATTTCTACTCCTTTTACTTATTCTGGTTTTTAACCATTAACCATTCATCCATGCGTATTGCAGCACCTGCTTTTATTTACGGCCTGTGTTTGTTGAATATTCAGTTTGAAAAGCAGACAAATAAAAAAAGCATACTAATTAAAAATGCATCATCGCGAAAAGCAAATGGTAAGCAATCTATTAAAAAGCACTAAATTTTATACAGATGAAAACCCTATTGTACATAGGAAACAAGCTATCAAACCAAGGTAAAACAGTAACCTCTATTGAAACCTTAGGTAAGTTTCTTGAAGCTGAAGGCTATATAGTTAAAACCGCTTCAAGTAAAACAAATAAGGTTTTAAGGTTGATGGATATGCTGTACCATGTAATAAAATACAGGAAGCAAACACATTTTGTTTTAATAGATACTTACAGCACCTCTAATTTTTACTATGCTTTTTTTGTTAGCCAGTTGTGTTGTTTTTTAAACTTGAAATATATACCGATTTTAAGAGGTGGCAATTTACCCAATCGTTTAAAATCGCACCCTAAATTATCAAAACCCATATTTAACAAGTCCCATATAAATGTGGCACCATCAAAATATATACTATCCAATTTTGAAGCAATGGGATATTCAAACGTAGTTTGTATTCCTAATACCATCGAAATAAAAAAATACCCATTTAAATTACGGAGTTTCGATAAGATAAAATTATTGTGGGTGCGTTCATTCTCAAAAATCTATAATCCGCTATTGGCAATTCAAGTTTTAAAAGCATTAAAAGATGAAAACATAGAAACCGAACTTTGTATGGTCGGTCCAGAAAACGACGGAAGTTTGCAAGAAACTAAAAACTATGCAAAAGAACTTAATCTTGAAGTTGACTTTAAAGGGAAGCTTAATAAAGACGCATGGGTAAAATTATCAGAAAGTTTCAATATTTTTATAAACACCACCAATTTTGATAATATGCCAGTAAGTGTTATTGAGGCCATGGCCGTGGGGTTGCCTGTTGTTTCTACAAATGTGGGCGGTATGCCTTATTTGATTTCCACCGGTAAAAATGGAATTTTAATAGAACCCAATAATGCTGAAGCGTTTGTAAATGCCATCAAAAAAATTAAAAATCAACCAGAAAAAACAATCGATATAATAACTTCAGCTAGAAAAAAAGCCGAAGCATTTAATTGGGGCACAGTTAAAAACCAATGGATTAAATTATTTAATAATTAGAGCTCAAATAAATTTACTTGCTATATTTATGCACTCTCGATTTAATCATTAAGAATGCCAAAAAAAGGAATTCATTTTAATATTTCAGAACGTAAAGTCCTGCTTCGCATATTCGATATTATTTCGGTGCTTGCTGTATTGTATTTTCTTAGCCTTACATTCGATTTCGATTATTTTACCATCACTAAAGAAAACTGGACCTGGGTTGTTGTTCTTGTGCTTTACATCTCTGTTTTTGGCACCATATTCGAACTTTACGATTTGCAAAAATCCAGTAAAATAGAATCTGTATTTGCCAACATTGTACTTACAGCGTCTATTACCGTTTTGTTCTATTTTTTAACCCCATTTTTAACCCCTTTGTTGCCCGACAATCGTTTACAGATTCTATACTTTTATGTGGCCATATTATTTGCGCTTTTTGTTTGGAGGCTGGCCTATATAACATTTATAGTGTCTCCAAGATTTTACAAAAAAGTGCTTATTGTTGGCGAAACATCCAATATTCAAGCTATTGTTGAGGCTTTTAATATGGCAGACCCTAATTATAAAATAGTGGGTTTTATTAATTGTGAAATAAATAAAGCTGAAAAAGTTAAATTTAAAGGTATTGTTGAGTATAGCCCCAAGCAAATTTATCAGGTCATTAAAGATGAAAATATATCTGAAGTCGTTATAGCCAGTTACAACTCAGAAACCATAGCACCAACTATTTATAAAGACCTCACCGCTCTTTTGGAAGGTGGTTTTTCAATAAGGGAATACACCCAAGTTTACGAGGATTTAACTCTTAGAATTCCCATACAATTTATTGGAAAAGATTTTTATAAGTATTTCCCTTTTAGTAGGAGCAACCAAAATAAATTGTATTTGTTTTTTCATCGTTTCTTCGATATCCTTATTTCTATATTGGGCATTTTAGCAGGCATTTTGTTATTGCCATTTATCCTTTTAGGAAATGCTATTTGCAACAGGGGAATGCTATTTTATACTCAAGAACGCATTGGTAAGCACGGAAACCTGTTTAAGATTATTAAATTTAGGACCATGATTGAAAATGCTGAAAAAGAAGGTGCGGTTTGGGCTAAGAAAAACGATTCTAGAATCACCAAATTCGGTAAATTTTTAAGGCATTCCAGATTAGACGAAATTCCTCAATTTTGGAATATATTAAAGGGCGATATGAGTTTAATTGGCCCTAGGCCAGAACGCCCCTATTTTGTAAGAGAACTATCCCAGTTACTTCCGTTTTACGAAACCCGCCACATTGTAAAACCCGGCTTAACAGGTTGGGCGCAGGTAAAAACCAGATACGGCTCATCGGTTGATGATAGCCTTCTTAAACTGCAATACGATTTGTATTATATTAAACACCGAAGCTTTTTTCTGGATGCTAATATTCTTGTAAAAACACTAAGTACGATGATATTTTTTAGAGGACAGTGATTTTAGTTTTCTGTCATCGGTCTTTAGTCATTAAAAAACTTTATCAAATGCACATATCTAATAAATAGCGCAATTAAAAACGGTATTAATCCAATGGCGAAAGCCTGTACACCAATTAACCAATGCAGCGTTAGTAAACAAAGTAAAATTACCAAAAACTTTAAATATTTAATAAACCAGTTGCTTGGTTTCTTTTTTAATAATTGTGGTGCCATAAATAAATTAAGTGCAAAAGCCCAAAGCAAATTGTAGTTTTGGTGCGTTCCGGCGTGGTCTGTTGCAAGCCAAAGCAGTAAAACAAATACGCCAACAATACCTGTAATGCTAAATAAAAAAATGTCTAGCCATGTACTGCGTGTGCTGGTTTTTTGGTTTTTGTAAGTGATATAAAGTATAATTAACCCGATAACTCCAAAAACGAAAAGCGGACTGGTAAAAAAAGCAGTTGGTTTAACACTGTTTTTTTGAGTGTAAAGTGTTTTACTTTCTTTTACTAAAGGTTTATTGCTATTTTTTATGGTTGCATTTTCAAAGAATTGATAAACAAATTCTGGTAAAAACATGTGTTGTTCTGGTGTGGCTTTTATATCTATTACCGAGCCTAAAGCCACATCAATCCCCAAGCTTCCCCAAGAATTTTTGTTGAGGTTATCGTGTATTAATGTCCTAAACGTTTCTTGTTTAAAACCTTTAGGTTGGTTAAAAGCAATGTTGTTATTAAGGGCAATATTGGTAACATCTTTAATTTTTGTAGCGCAATTATCAAAAAAGAACTCATATAAATATTCCCTGTTTTCAGGCTTGTAATTATTAACTAAAAAATTATAAAGTTTCTGTTTTTCGGGTTGCGTAAGGTTTAAAACCTGTTCTTTAACGGTTCTGTTTTGCCTTACATAAAAGCTTAAAAAATCATAGTAGTTGCTAGTTCCTAACGAATAGTTTAGTTTGCCTCTAGCAAAGTTTAAATAAAAATTAGGAGCTTCAAAATCAAAGCGGCCATAATCAAATGTTTTGTCTAAATTATTTGAAGCATCTTTAATTCTAAAGGCATTATGCCCAAATGCATCATTTAAAGATAAACCGGGAGCAATAGTTAATACGCTAATTTCAGCATCGTTTGATAACTCGATTTGTTGCCCAAAAAAAACTTTTGAAATTAATAAAAGAAATAAAAGAGATCCTGTTTTTTTCATTTAATATTCAATTTTTCCGCTTTGCTATAATTTTTATTGGCTAAATATCCATCCATTAGGATCATCTAAAAATACTTAAATCGAGTTTTAAGGAGAACACATTCGAGTACAGTGCCACACTTTGGTCGCCAATATCGGTAAAGGCATAATCTATTTGGATGCCATTGTATTTAAAGCCCACTCCAAAACTAGGTTGAAAGCCTAATTGCTGGGTGTTGTCAATTTGCAATTCATTTTGAAAATTGCCAACGCCTGCTCGTAAATAAACCATATCGATATAGCCAAACTCAAATCCTAAAGCGGGATTGATGCTGGCCAAAGATGATGAAATAATATCGTTGTTTTCTTCAAACCGAACATTCAAATTTACTGCCGTTAAAAGCGTATAATCTACATTAAAATCTACTAATTTTGAGACACCTATTTGTAGTTTCGGAATAGTGATTTCGGTAGTTTCTGGTAGTTCCTGGTTTTGTCCTGCAACTGCATTTTGTATTTTAGAAAACTCGTCTTCATCAATAGCCCAGGCATTAAATGTTGTTGTGATATCGCGTGCCATAACACCAAATTTCCAGTTGTTTTTAGTTTTAAACTGAATGCCAGCATCAAAACCAAAACCCCACGATGAGGCAAAATCGCCAATAATCCTTCTAATTACTTTTGCATTTATCCCGTAATTCAAACCTTGAACGGGCAGTTTTCGGGCATACGAAAAGGTTAGTCCGTAATCGGCAGTAGAGAATAAACTAATTCTGTCGTAATTTATATTACCTTGTGCATCAATAAGTTGTGTGGTGTTTAAAATGTCGTCAACCGCAAATCGAATTAACGAGATGCCAATAGCACTTCGGTTATCGAGCGGCATCGCAAAGGCTGCATAATCGTAATTGGCAATGTTGGCAAAATAGCTGGAATGCATTAAAGCGATCTGGTTGTCTTTCAAAGCCAAAAGTCCGGCAGGATTCCAATAGCCCGAGTTCACATCGTTGGTATGTGCCGTAACCGCGCTGCTCATGCCCAAAGCGGCGGCATCAACGCCAATATTCATAAACTCGTTGGAGTATTTTCTAACGGTTTGAGAACACAGCGTTAGTGTTAAAAAGCAAAATAATGTGGTTATGTAAGCCTTCAATCGCAAATTTTTTACAAATATGCACATAATTTATAACCTATAAACTTGAAATAATAACAGATATTGTTTCATAGTTGTTTTTCACAACAATAGTTTGTTATTTTTACAAAATAAAACAAAATAAAACAAAATAAAATGAAGCGATATATCCCCAATGCATTAACTCTTTTAAACCTTTTTTCAGGATCTGTTGCTGTAATTTTTGCTGTTAACAATAACTTTGTGGCAGCGGCTTTGTTTGTGTTTCTTGGTATTTTCTTCGATTTTTTTGATGGTTTTGCTGCCCGAAAGCTAAATGTACAAAGCGAATTGGGCGTGCAATTGGATTCTTTGGCTGATATGGTAACCAGCGGATTGGTGCCCGGGATTATTATGTTTAAACTTATTGGCTTAACGCAACTTGCTTGGATAGATGATTTTTACCAAACCAATGCTTTTAATTCGCTTTTAAAAATAACAGGCGGAAGCTTTTTGCCCTTTTTAGGTTTGGCAATTACTTTGGCATCGGCCTATAGATTGGCCAAATTTAATATTGATACCGAGCAACAAAGCTATTTTAAAGGCTTGCCAACACCAGCAAATACCCTGTTAATTGTATCGCTTCCGTTAATTATGGAATATCAAAATAGCGATTTAATAAATTCCATAATTTTAAACCATTGGTTTTTAATTGGCTTAACCGCTTTTAGCTGTTGGATATTAAACGCCAACATTAAGCTATTTGCTTTAAAATTTAAAGATTGGAGTTTTAAAAACAATGCCTCACGTTACGTTTTTGTACTACTGTGTATTGTGCTTTTAATTATACTGCAGTTTGCAGCAATTCCCATAATTATTTTGCTTTATATTTCTATGTCTGTTTTAGATAACCTAACTTCAAAATAAAAAATATGGCATCTGGTTTTTTTGCCTTATTCGACGACATTGCCGCTTTAATGGACGATGTGGTGGTAATGAGTAAAATAAGCACCAAAAAAACAGCAGGTATTTTGGGCGACGATTTGGCGGTAAATGCCGAAAAAGCAACAGGGTTTGTTTCGTCGCGCGAGTTGCCCGTTTTGTGGGCCATAACAAAAGGCTCATTTTTAAATAAATTAATTATTTTACCCATTGCCTTTTTGCTTAGTGCTTTTGCGCCGTGGGCAGTTACATGGGCTTTAATTTTGGGGGCTGTGTATTTAGCTTTTGAAGGCGCAGAAAAAATATACGGGTTTTTTGTGCCCCACGAACACGCTAAAGTTGAAACTAAACCTGAAAATCTTTCAAAAGAAGCTATTTTAAAAAATGAAAAAACCAAGATTAAATCGGCTATACTTACCGATTTTATTTTGTCGGTAGAAATTGTAATTATTGCTTTGGGGACGGTTTTAGGAAGACCTATTTTGTTTCAAATTATAGTGGTTTCCATTGTTGCCATTATTGCTACCGTTGGCGTTTATGGTATTGTAGCCCTTATTGTGAGAATGGACGATTTTGGTTATAAGCTTGTAAAACTAAGCCAGAATAAAAAGAGTATTTCTAAACTAATTGGCAATTTTTTAATAAATGCATTGCCTCTTGTTATTAAAAGTTTATCGGTTATAGGTACGATAGCTTTACTATTGGTTTCGGGCGGTATTTTTGTGCATAATATTGAGTTTTTGCATCATTTTTTAGAGGTGTTGCCATCCATTTTAAGAGACTTTATTGTTGGGTTGTTGGTTGGGTTTGCGGCTGTTTTGGTGGTGAAGCTTTTTATAAGTGTTAAACGGAAATTATTTGCTGAAGAGTAACTAACAATACCTCTAGATTTGAAATGGATCCCTGCCTGCGCAGGAATGACAGACAATTTTCAAAAGACAAAAAGAATTTACCAATAATTAAAAACAATCAAATAATACTGAGTGTCTGTTCAAGATTTTTATTTATCCTAAACTCAAAATCCCATTATTTGTCATTCCTGCGCAGGCAGGAATCCACTCGGTTAACTAAAATTTTTAATGCATAAAACCATTCATCAATATTATTTATACATTTTAACCAATAAAACCTATGGCACATTGTACATTGGTGTTACAAACGATTTGGAGCGCAGAATGTTTGAACACAAAAACAAAATAATGGAAGGCTTTACAAAAAAATATGGTTTATATAAACTTATGTATTTTGAAACCTATCAATATGTAAATGATGCTATTAAAAGAGAAAAGAATATGAAGAAATGGAAGCGCCAATGGAAAATAGACTTGATTGAAAAAGAGAACCCTAATTGGAACGATTTGTCTAAAGATTGGACTTATTTAGTTGATTAGAGAATCTATATAAAACTTGAAAGATCTTAACCTTTAAGTGGATTCCTGCCTGCGCAGGAATGACAAAAAATGGTTACGTATAAGAATAGTGCCGTTTTGTGTCTGAGGGTTTTCCGCAGGAAAATCAGAAATTAACAAACGAGCAACTAACCTTGGTTCAGCAAAAACTAGCAATTTTTTATATGATACTGTGTTGTGCTTAGTTTTTTATTTTTTCAAATTTATATTCATATATTCCATGATTTCCGTTACCTAAAAATAGAATAGCTCCTTCACTCTCAAAACCGTCAACCAAAATTAAATTTCCGTCTTTATCATTACCTAAAATAGTTTTCTGTTCGTTCCGAATGTAATAAATAGGATAAAATGGTATAAGTTTCAAATCTCGGTCAATAGAAAAATATGGTTTTTTTATCTTTCCAGGAAGATTATATTCTTCTAAAACAGAATCTTGGTTAATAAGTTTAATGTTTAGTATTTGTTCTTTTAACAGTGTTATTTTCACGTTTGAGTGGTCTGATTCTTTGTGTTTAGTTAGAATAAACCATAGGTTATTCCCCTCAGATGTTTTATTTCTGTTACTGTAAATTCCATTAAGATTGTCTTCGCTAAATTCTGAAACTTCTGTTGAACTATTACGAATTAATTTCTTTGTCGAAATACAACTCGAAGAGAATATTAAGGTAAGTAAAAGTAGTTTGTAAATGTGTTCAGATTTCATTTTTCAAAATAAGCACAACTTGTGGACAACCATATAAATTAGCTAAAAAAAAATCAAATAAGCCTTAGGCTTTTAGTCGCGAATCTTTTTCTTTCGAAGCTCAAAATTTTGCCCTAAATACACTTTGCGTACCATTTCGTCTTCGGCCAATTCTTCGGGTTTTCCGGCTTTAAGAATACCGCCTTCAAACATTAGATAGGTTCTGTCTGTAATGGCCAGGGTCTCTTGCACGTTGTGGTCTGTAATAAGAATGCCGATATTCTTTTTGGTAAGTTGGGCCACGATACGCTGAATATCCTCAACCGCCACAGGATCTACACCGGCAAAAGGCTCGTCTAATAAAATAAAACTTGGGTCGGTGGCCAGAGCTCGTGCAATTTCGGTACGCCGGCGCTCGCCACCAGAGAGTAGATCGCCACGGTTTTTGCGAATATGCCCAAGGCCAAACTCCTCGATAAGCGATTCCATTTTAAGCTGCTGTTCTTTTTTGCTGAGTTTGGTAAGTTGTAAAACGCTTAATATATTGTCTTCAATACTCAGTTTTCTAAACACCGATGCTTCTTGTGCCAAATATCCAATACCGTTTTGGGCACGTTTGTACATGGGGTATTTGGTAATTTCGGTATCATCTAAAAAAATATGGCCACCATTGGGTTTTATTAATCCCACGATCATATAAAATGAAGTAGTTTTACCGGCACCGTTTGGTCCGAGAAGTCCAACAATTTCACCTTGTTTTACCTCAAGGGAAACATCTTTTACCACTTTTCGCCCGCTGTAGGACTTCATTAAATTTTCGGCTCTTAAAATCATAGTTTAAATACTGAACGCTAAAAATAGTAAAATCATATAGACTATTGTAGCTAAGGTGTTATTTTATCTTAGGTTTAACTTTGTTGTTCTAACGCGTCCCAATACTCATAAGCACGACGCAAATGCGGAATTACAATGGTTCCGCCAATTAAGTTGGCAATACTTAAGGTTTCAACAACTTGTGCTTTTGGAATGCCTTCTTTATAGCAGGTTTCAAGGTGGTATTTTACGCAGTCGTCGCAGCGTAAAACCATGGAGGCCACCAAGCCTAAAAGCTCTTTTGTTTTAATATCTAAGGCGCCTTCCGCGAAAGCGTTGGTATCTAAATTAAAGATGCGTTTTATAACTTTATTGTTATCGGCAAGAATTTTATCGTTCATTCTCTGGCGATATTCATTAAATTCGGTAACGATATCAGACATGTTGTTTTTCTTTTTTCTTTTGATTTTTAACGACTACTTTAGAAATGTAAATGCTAACTTGATATAATATTAAAATAGGAATTGCAACAATAACTTGGCTTACAATATCTGGAGGTGTTATAATTGCAGAAAGGATTAATACAACAACAAGTGCATATTTTCTGTATTTCCTTAATATTTCTGGCGTAACCAAACCTATTTTAGTGAAAAAATAGATGATAATGGGTAGCTCGAAAATCAATCCTGCAGCCAAGGCTGAGTTTCGCACTAAAGCTATATATGAACTTATATCGATTTGATTATCAACAATTTTTGAAATACTATAATTTGCTAAAAAGTTAAGTGATAGAGGTGTTACAATATAGTATCCAAATAATACACCGATAAAAAATAAGAGTGATGAAATGATTATAAAACCACGCGAATGTTTACGCTCGTTTGCATGTAAGCCGGGGCTAATAAATTTCCATAATTGGTAAATAACGTAGGGGAACGATATGATGAAACCGCCTAAAATTGCCGTCCAAATATCTGCTGAAAACTGTCCGCCCATAGTACGGTTTTGTATCATCATGGGCATTTCTTCAGCACAAAACGTAGTTTCAACACCTATAAAATTTGCACCATGGCACAAAAACTCATAGGTTGGAAAACTCATTTCCAGTGGTGCAAAAATAATTCTATCAAAAACAAAACGGCTAAAAATAAAAACCAAAGTTGCTACAATAATAACAGCTAAAACGATTCTTATTAAATGCCAACGTAAATCTTCAAGATGATCTAAAAAAGACATCTCATTAATATCTTTTTTAGCCATTACAAAATACCTTCTTTAATTAAATCGTGCAAATGCACCACTCCGGCGTATAGGCCATTGTCTTCAACAAGCAATTGCGAGATACCGTTGGTTTCCATAACTTCCAGGGCATCAACAGCCATAGCATCTACATTGATGTGTTTTGGGTTGGGGCTCATAATATCTTTGGCGGTTAAAGCAGAAAAATCGTTAACTTTGGTTAACATTCTACGTAAATCGCCATCGGTAATTATACCAATAATTTTTCCGTTTTCAACAACAGCAGTAACGCCCAGCATTTTTTCGGTAATTTCAATAATTATGTTTTTAATGCTGGTGTTTGGCATAACTTGTGGTTTTTCGTTTACCGATGAGATATCGCTAACCCTTAAATACAATTTCTTTCCTAAAGCGCCACCGGGGTGGTATTTGGCAAAATCGTTACTCGAAAAGCCTCGAAGTTCCAATAAGCATACGGCAAGTGCATCGCCAATAACCAATTGTGCGGTGGTGCTGGTTGTAGGTGCTAAATTATTAGGACAAGCTTCTTGCTCTACATAAGCGTTTAGAACAAAATCTGCCTGTTGCCCTAAAAACGAATCGGTATTGCCCGTAATGGCAATCATTTTGTTCTTGGCACTTTTTATTAAAGGAACCAAAACCTTGATTTCGGGCGTGTTGCCGCTTTTCGAGATGCAAATTACCACATCGTCTTTAAGAATTAAGCCTAAATCGCCATGAATAGCATCGGCGGCATGCATAAAAATAGCGGGCGTACCAGTAGAATTTAATGTGGCTACAATCTTGTTTGCTATAATGGCACTTTTACCAATACCGGTAATAATTACGCGTCCTTTAGAATTGTAAATTAGCTTAACGGCCTGCGCAAAATCATCGGTTACAAGGCTGGCTAAGTTAGAAATAGCCTTGCTTTCCATTTCAATGGTATGTTTTGCTGTATCAATAATAGAGATTCCGTCTTTCAAAATTTATTATTTTTTTTTGTTGATGCATTAAAGATTTTGTTATCTTTAAATGTTAAACCAGTTTGAATTTATTTTGTAGATTCGAATTTGGTTACAAAACTAACGAAAAAAACATGAGGGTTCTCTAAATACACTACCAAATATAACCAGAGTAAATTTTACATTAGTGTATTTTCAATTGTGTAAATTAATTTTTATTTAATACATGTTAACAGCCAATAGTGACATTCATGCTGCACTAAAAAAGTATTTTGGGTTTAACAAATTCAAAGGATTGCAGGAAGAAGTCGTAAAAAGTATTCTATCAAGAAACCATACCTTTGTAATTATGCCAACGGGCGGCGGAAAATCGCTCTGTTACCAACTCCCAGCATTAATGCAAGACGGCACAGCTATAGTAGTGTCTCCGTTAATCGCTTTAATGAAAAACCAGGTCGATGCCATTCGAGGCCTTTCCAACGAAGAAGGTGTGGCTCATGTATTAAATTCATCCTTAAATAAAACCGAAGTAAAACGCGTAAAGGAAGATATTGTTAACGGTATAACTAAATTACTTTATGTCGCCCCAGAATCGTTAACCAAAGATGAAAATGTTGATTTCTTAAGAAGTGTAAAAGTGTCTTTTATGGCCATAGACGAAGCCCATTGTATTAGCGAATGGGGGCACGATTTTAGACCCGAATACAGAAATTTAAGGCATATTGCTAAGCGTATTGGCGATGATATACCAATTATAGGATTAACGGCAACAGCTACCCCAAAGGTACAAGAAGACATTATAAAAAACCTTGGTATTACCGGGGCTAAAACATTTAAAGCCTCGTTTAACAGACCTAATTTATATTACGAAGTAAGACCGAAAACCAAAAATGTAGATGCCGATATTATTAGATTTATAAAACAAAATGATGGCAAGTCTGGTATAGTATATTGTTTAAGCCGAAAACGAGTTGAAGAGTTAGCACAAGTACTACAGGTAAATGGCATTAAAGCAGTGCCATATCATGCCGGTTTAGATGCCAAAACCAGATCCAGCCACCAAGATAAATTCTTAATGGAAGATGTAGATGTTGTGGTGGCAACTATTGCCTTTGGGATGGGTATCGATAAACCCGATGTGCGGTTTGTAATCCATCACGATATTCCAAAAAGCATAGAAAGCTATTACCAAGAAACCGGTCGTGCAGGTCGCGATGGGGGCGAAGGCCATTGTTTGGCGTATTACGCTTATAAAGACATTGAGAAATTAGAAAAATTTATGTCTGGTAAGCCCGTTGCCGAACAAGAAATAGGGCAGGCATTATTGCAAGAAGTTGTTGCTTTCGCCGAAACATCAATATCGCGTAGAAAATTCATTCTGCATTATTTTGGAGAAGCCTTCGATAACAAAACAGGCGAAGGAGGCGATATGGACGACAATGTGCGTTACCCTAAAAAACAAAAAGAAGCTAAAGACAACGCTAAGTTGCTTTTACAGACTATTGATAAAACCAACGAAAAATATAAATCCAAAGATTTAGTAAACGTACTTACCGGTAAAGAAAACGCCTTGATTAATTCGCATAAAACCAACGAACAAGATTTTTTTGGCAAAGGCAAAAACCACAACAATAAATATTGGATGGCATTGCTAAGGCAAGTGCTGGTTGCCGGATACCTTAAAAAAGACATTGAAACTTACGGCGTTATAAAATTAACAGATTCCGGAAGGGAATTTATTAAAAAACCAGTATCGTTTATGATGACCGAAGACCATATTTTTGAAGGCGAGCAAGAAGATGGAACCATAATAACCGCCCAAAAAGGCGGCGGAGCAGTGGCCGACAATGTACTTATGGTGCTGCTTAAGGATTTGCGTAAAAAAAATGCCAAAAAACTAGGCGTCCCTCCGTTTGTAATTTTTCAAGACCCCTCGTTAGAAGATATGGCTTTAAAGTACCCAATTACCATGTCCGAGCTTAGTAACGTGCATGGTGTTGGAGATGGAAAAGCAAAAAAATACGGTAAAGATTTTATCGGTCTTATTTCAAAATACGTAGAAGAAAACGATATTACACGTCCAGACGATTTGGTGGTAAAATCTACTGGGAGCAACTCTGCAAATAAATTATATATTATTCAGAATGTAGACAGGAAATTGCCCTTAGATGATATTGCATCATCTAAAAACATGTCTATGGAAGATTTTATAAAAGAAATGGAAGCCATAGTATATTCTGGCACCAAGCTTAATATAGATTATTGGATTGACGAGATTTTAGATGAAGACCAACAAGAGGAAATACACGACTATTTTATGGAATCCAATTCAGATAGTATAGCCGAAGCCATTGAAGAGTTTGATGGCGATTACGATGATGAGGAATTGCGCCTATACCGTATAAAGTTTATTAGTGAAGTTGCTAATTAACGCTTAAGGGGCTCAAAGTTCCAAGCAAGGCCTAAAAGCAATTCAATGCTTCAAAATTGATAATCTTCCCATATCAATCTTTGCAACTTTGTTTCCCGGTAACTTTTGATTCTCCTTCAAACAGAAAATCGTTAATCATTTCTTATATTTGCTGCTTCAAATAAAAAAACAAAAAATGCAAGACGGATTATACGCTAAATTCAACACAACAAAAGGAGAAATTCTTGTTGCTTTAGAATACCAAAAAACCCCAGGAACAGTAGGTAACTTTGTTGCCTTGGCAGAAGGAAACCTTGAAAACGAGGTAAAACCACAAGGCACACCATATTATAATGGTTTAAAATTCCATAGGGTTATTCCAGATTTTATGATTCAGGGCGGTTGCCCACTAGGTTCTGGATCTGGTAACCCCGGCTACCAGTTTGACGACGAGTTTCACCCAGACTTAAAACACGACGCGCCAGGTGTGTTATCTATGGCAAATGCAGGTCCGGGAACCAACGGTAGCCAGTTTTTTATAACCCATGTAGAAACCCCCTGGTTAGATAACAACCATACGGTTTTTGGAAAAGTACAACAAGGGCAAGACATTGTTGATGCCATTGCCCAAGGCGATGTTATTGAAAGTTTGCAAATTATCAGGGTTGGTGCACATGCCGAAGCTTATAATGCTGTAGAAGCATTTAGAACCTTTGAAGGTTCAAGAGAAAAAAGATTGGCAGAAGCAAAGGCACTAGCTGATGCAGAATTAGATAAAATCGCTGCAGGTTTTAACAAAACCAATAGTGGACTGCGCTATCAAATTATACAACAAGGCAACGGTGCAAAAGCCCAAAAAGGCCAAACCGTATCGGTACACTACAAAGGCCAATTAGCCGATGGTACGGTATTCGATTCTTCTTATAAACGCAAACAACCATTAGAGTTTCCCGTTGGAGTAGGACAGGTTATTCCAGGCTGGGACGAAGGTATTTGTTTATTAAACGTTGGCGACAAAGCGCGTCTGGTTATACCCAGCCATTTAGGCTATGGCAGCCAAGGTGCTGGCGGTATAATTCCTCCTGATGCGACTTTAATTTTCGATGTAGAATTAATGGATGTAAAGTAAAGCGCATTAGCTTTTTTAATAGTTTACAAACAGATTAAATTACAAAAATAACATGTTTTAAAACACCCTTTTTTGGGTGTTTTTTTGTTTTAACCCCTTAGGCTAATTTTCTACTACTTTATCGAAAATATTTACAGCCAAATTAAAGTAGCCATATTTTTGACTTATGATTAGTATTAAAAAAACAGATTTATATTCTGAAGTAGTAAAAGAATTTAATTACCTGTTTGGCAGTATATTTGTGTTTAAAGGATTTGTGGTTTCTGAAATTAACCAAGGACAAATTATTAACTGGGATAATCAAGCTAAATTGATTGCTGAAGATGTGACTGCTTTTTTAGGCACTAATGGAGCTGATGTTATTTACATTTCAAACCGAATTAATTCTTATTCGGTTGTAGCCTTGGATTGGCTAAAGTTTTTTAAGCACAGCTATACTTTAAAGGGTTACTGTATCGTTTCTCAAAATAAAAGAGGGATTATAAACGCTAAGATAGAAAAGCTTTTCTACACTAAAAAATTAAGCATTTTAGCAATTTATTCGAAGCAGTGAATTTTGTTAAAAAAAGCGGTTTTGAAATAACTTAGCTGCAAATAATTTTGGACTCATTTTTATTATGATAAGACCATTTTGCATTGCCGATACCCAAGCGCTCTTGGATATTTACAATTATTATGTGCTGAATACTACAGTTACTTTTGATGTAGAACCACTGTCCTTAAAGGTATTTAAAGATAAATTGATTAAAATACATAACCAGTACCCTATTCTGGTTTTTGAAGAGGAAGCTAATGTTTTAGGTTACGCTTACGGCAGCAGATTTAGACCTAAAACAGCTTATAATTATACAGCCGAATCTACAGTTTACGTAAAACAGGATGCGCTCGGACAACAGATTGGTTCCAAGCTTTATGCCGAATTGTTAAGCCAACTTAAAGCCTCAAACTTACATGCCGTTTTAGGGGTGCTTACCTTACCCAATGCAGCCAGCGTAAAGCTTCACGAAAAATTTGGTTTTAAACAAGCAGCCTATTTAAAAGATGTTGGGTATAAATTTGGCGAATGGCAAAGTGTTGGTATTTGGCAATTAACCTTTAATTAAAAAGAATTTCTCGATGCGCTTTACAATAGCAGATAAAAACATGTAACTAAAGCAAAACCCATTTACTATTGGTATGTAAAGTAATCTGCTTAAAAAATAATATGCCAGCACTATTTCCACTTAATGTTACAGCCAATACTGGGTTTTTGCATCTGCATATTTTCTTTGTTTTCCAATACACAATCTAGTGCATGTTTTAAATCTTTGCCCGTAACTGGTAAGCCGTTATCTGGTCTAGAATCGTCTATTTGTCCTCGGTAAACCAATTCTAAATGGGCATCAAACACATAAATGTCGGGTGTGCAAGCGGCATCATAAGCTTTGGCTATTTCTTGGGTTTCATCGTATAAATATGGGAAAGTGTAGCCTTCGGTTTTAGCGTGGGTTTTCATTTTTTCGGGAGAATCCTGTGGGTAATTAACCACATCGTTACTGGAAATGGCAATAAAAGACACGCCTTTTTCAGCGTAAGTTTTTGCTATGGCAACCAGTTCTGGATTTACGTGTATTACAAACGGACAATGATTGCATATAAACATAATAACCGTGGCTTTTTTTCCTTTTAAATCTTCAAGAGATAAAAGGCAGCCCGAAACCGTGTCGAATAATTTAAAATCTGGGGCTATTGTTCCAAGGGGAAGCATGTTTGAAGCTGTGCGTGCCATAATTTATTGTTTTCCCAAAGTTCGGCAAAAAATGTATTTTTAAAAAATGAAAGGCACAATAACTTTTAAAGACTTGGTAAAGGTAGATTTACGTGTTGGAACCGTAATTGGAGTAAACGATTTTCCTGAAGCCAACAAACCAGCTTACCAACTCGCCATCGATTTTGGAGATTTGGGCATTAAAAAATCTTCGGCGCAAATAACAAGCTTGTATAGAAAAGAAGATTTGTTAAACAAGCAAATTGTAGCGGTTGTTAACTTCCCGAAAAAGCAAATTGCTAATTTTATAAGCGAGTGTTTGGTTTTAGGCGCCGTAAATGCTAAGCATGTAGTGCTTTTAAATCCAGAAAATAAGGTTGAAAACGGTATGCCCGTTTTTTGTATTTGCACAAACAGCCGGCTATAAATAAATAAGAATAGAACCTAACAGTAGCAAAACTATATTTGGTTTCTAAAGAAAATAGCATTCATCAATAATTTATTTGTACCGTACCAAAAGCCCCTAAAATTGGTGTTATCTGTAAATGCGATTACTTTGCCCTTGCCCAGTTTTTTAATTTTAACTGGAACACTTTCTGCCAAAGCCTTTAAATTTGGTTTAGAAATATAACCGCTTAACAACGGGTTTTTGGTATATTTAATGGGGTTGTTATAGCTTAAAGAATCGGGTTTTACAAAAACAGTGGTGTTTCTAAACAGCGGTAGTTTATCGTTTTTGTATCCAAAATTTATAGGATGAGAGCGGTCTAGTTTTGCTTCAAAAATAGCGCCTCCAATAACTTGGGCGTCTTTAAAATCGATTTTATCTTCAAAGCTTATGTTGTTGGCGGGTACATTGGTTTTTTTAATATCCAAGCTAATAAATGCTTTTTCCTTTAGCCATTTTACAGTGTTTCTATAGCCAATAATGGTTCCGCCGTTTTTTGCCCAAGCTTTTAGTTTTTTAGTGTTAGCTTCGCTTAGGTATTTTATATTTGGGATAATAATGGTGTTGTATCTACTTAAATCTGCGCGGGCAATGGTTTTGGTATCTAGTTTTGTTGCTGTAATGTTATACCGGGTATCAAATAAATGCCATATTTCGCCGGCATCGTTCGATGTAACCCCATTGCCAACCAAAAGGGCTATTTTGGGCTTCTTTAAGGTTTTAAAATGTCGGCTACCTAAATCCATGCCTTCTGCCAAACTAGTGTTTACAGCATCTATTTGTAGGTGGCTTTCTCGGGCTAGTTTACTTAAAAGGGTATGTAAATCTTTACTGTTTAATTTTTGATTTTGAACAGGGATTAAAACTGTACCGTAGTCGTAATTTTTATTGTTCATTCTAAATTGTTTCAATGCCACTTTGGTACGAATGCCTTTATTTAACAACTGGTTCAATAGTTTTGGCGAATAGTATTCGTGCCATTCCATTAAATAAGCATAATGGGTTTGTTTTGATACAGTGCCCTTTTTTGGCTGCAAATCGATAACTTGTTCGCCTAAATTATTTGTTGAAATATTTTCGGCATAATCTACATTAAAGGCTAGGGGAAAAGACCAAGCCGAAACATCGTAAAACAGACTGTCTTTAAACGTGCTGCGTTTTTCAAACATCGCATCTATTAGGCGTGTGTTCTTTTGGTTTTTTGGCACGATGTAACTGTATCCTTTTTTAAAATGTTTTCCGTTGGCCGTAAAATTTTGTTTTATCTCGTATAATTTAATGTTTTGTCTATGCAGTATTTCTGCTAAATGGTAGGTTTTTGCTGCGTCTTTTTCATCACCAAAAACAATGGCTTTATGGGCTTGTTTTCCGCCTTCTTTTCTGGCGTTTTTATAAAAATCATGCTGGTACCTTAAAATGGTTTCGCGCATGGTTTTTGCTGCTTTTAAGGTAGATAAAGCTGTTGTAAACTGATTTTTTATGGTAAACGGAAAGGTTATTATGCCATTGTCGCTTTCTTGCATATGCCCTCTAGAACTAGCTTGCTCAAATAAAATACCAATACTTCCATTAATGTCTGGAAATGTTGAGCCTTTGCCATAGTAAAAATCATCAAAGCTTTCTTCGGCATAATATAACGAACCAATTTTATTTAATGCCTCGGCATGGAAATTACCAATTTTTTTGGTTAATTCTTGATTTAGCTTTGGCGTTAAAGGATGTGTTCTTGATGGAATGCCGGGTTGGAAGAAGAACGTTGCGTTGGTGCCCATTTCGTGATGGTCTGTTAAAATATTTGGTAACCATTTATGAAAAGTTTCAACTCTGGCTCTAGATTCTGGTAGTTGTACGGGCAACCAATCGCGGTTCATGTCGAACCAATAGTGGTTGGTTCTTCCACCGGGCCAGACCTCGTTAAATTCGCGGTCGTTTGGGTCTGGATTTAAGTTGATGTTTTTGTTGGTATTAGCCCAATAGGCAAATCGCTGTAAGCCATCTGGGTTTAAGCACGGGTCTAAAAGGATAACCGAGTTGGCCAATAATTCGGTAATATAATTGCCTTTAGCCGCAGCCAAATAATAGGCGGCCAGTAAACTAGCATTAGAGCCACTGGGTTCGTTTCCGTGAATCGAAAAGCCTTGATATACCACTATGGGCATGTTTTTGGTTTCTGCCGTATCATTATTTGTGGCATCAATATGGGTTTTACGAATGGCCTCGATATTCTTGTGGTTTTCTGGCGATGTTATGGTTAGCAACAGCAAGGGTCTGTCTTCAAAGGTTTTGCCTCTTTGCTCTATGGTTATCCTATCAGAAGCTTTGGCAAGTACATGCATGTATTGCACCAGTTTATCGTGGTTTACGTGCCATTTGCCAACTTGGTGCCCAATAATACTTTCGGGTGTTGGTATGTCTTGGTTGTAATCGATGTCTTGCGGAAGATAATACGATAAGTTTAAGGTGTTTTGTGAGGTTGCTGTTAAACACAGAAAAAGGCAAATTGTAAAAAGTCTTTTCATTGTATGATGCTTAGGTAATAAATATAAAAAAACCGTTGCAATTTTTTACAACGGTTTTTTTATATTTAATGCGTTGTTTTATATGTCGTCAAAATCTATATCTGTAAAGCTTTCGGGTGTTTTTAGTTGGTTTTCGGTAACTTGTGGCTCTGTACTGTATTCTTTTTTGTAGTCTTTTTGATGGCGCTCGCTAATTACTTCATCACCTTTTTCTTTGATGATAAATTCGGTCATTTCTGATAAAATCGAATTAAATTCGGCAAAATCTTCTTTGTATATGTAAATTTTGTGTTTTTTGTAATGGTAAGAACCGTCATCATTGGTAAATTTTTTGCTTTCTGTAATGGTAAGGTAGTAATCTTTTGCTTTTGTAGCTCTTACGTCAAAAAAATAGGTGCGTCTTCCGGCTCGTAGTACTTTTGAAAAAATCTCTTCTCTCTCCATCATGTCATTATTATTCATAGTTATTTAGAAATTTGTTAAATGCTATTTAATATGTATCAAAAATCTAAAAAAAACGGATATTAACCAACAAATATTGGGTTTTCTTTTTTTAAATGTAAATAGGTGTTGCGTTTAATCGAATTAAAATGTGTTTTATACACTTAAAATTCAGGTGGTTTTTTTTATTTGTGGGCTGTTTCGCTTTTTTGCTTTAAGTATAAATTTTTATAGTACCCTTTGGCAGCAAGAAGTGTGTCGTGGTTTCCTTGTTGTACAATTTGGCCTTTTTCAAGTACAATTATTTTATCGGCATTTTTAGCAGACGATACTCGATGGCTTACTATAATGGTTGTTTTTCCTTTTGATAGTGTATTAAGGTTTTTAAGGATTTGCTCTTCGGTTTCGGTATCGACAGCCGATAGGCAATCGTCGAACAATAAAATCTTGGGCGATTTAATAATGGCACGCGCAATGGAAATGCGTTGTTTTTGTCCGCCGGAAAGTGTAATTCCGCGTTCGCCCAAAACCGTATCGTACCCGTTGTTAAATTTTATAATGTTGTTGTGTACTTGGGCGTTTTTTGCGGCTTTTATTACATCGGCATCCGTAGCATCTTCTTTACCAAATTTGATGTTGTTTTTTATAGAATCTGAGAATAGAAAGGCATCTTGCGGTACATAACCAATGCTGTTTCGTAAATCGGTTAGGTTGAGTTTGTTTATTTCTGTGCCGTTTATGGTAATTGAGCCCGCATCGACATCGTAAAGGCGCCCAACTAAATCTAAAATAGTAGATTTTCCAGAGCCTGTTTTGCCCAAAATAGCAAGTGTTTCGCCTGCTTTTATAGTAAAGCTAACGTTTTTTAGGGCTTGTATATTGGTGTCGTCATAAGTAAAGGACACGTTGTTAAAAGCTATATCCCCGGTTATTTCTGTGGGGTTTGCGACCATGTTTTTTATTTCGGGCTCAATCTTTAAAAACTCGTTGATTCGTTTTTGCGATGCTTCGGCTTGTTGTACAATAGAGGTTACCCAACCTACCGTGGCCACAGGCCATGTAAGCATGTTTACATAAATAATAAACTCTGCAATGGTGCCCAGGCTTTCTATTTCGCCATTTATGTATTGCATACCGCCAATGTATATAACCAATAAATTACTGGCGCCAATGAGTAAAATCATCATCGGGAAAAACAGGGCTTGTACTTTGGCCAAATGGATTTGTTTTTCTTTACTGGTAGCTGATAGTTGCTTGAAATTAACAGCTGTTAAAGGTTCAATACCATAAGCTTTTATTACAGAAATACCGCTAAAAGACTCTTGGGTATAAGTAGAAAGTTTAGAGAGGTACTGCTGCACTGTAGTACTGCGCTTGTGTATTTTTCTGCTTAGTCTATATATAACAACCGATAGGATTGGTAGCGGTGCAATGGTAAATAAGGCCAGTTTTGGTGCGGCACTAAACATGTAAATAAGTACTATTGTAAAAAGGGTAATGGTGTTTATGCTGTACATTAAAGCAGGACCAGCGTACATGCGTACCCTACCAACATCTTCACTTATACGGTTCATTAAATCGCCTGTTCGGTTTTTTTTGTAAAAGTTAGAGGATAGTTTTTGGTAATGCGCGTAAATTTCGTTTTTTAAATCGTATTCAATATAACGAGACACGTTTATAATGGTTTGGCGCATAAAAAAAGTTAGTATTCCGGCAATTACTGCAGCACCAATAATATACAGTATGGCAGTTGTTAGTTCTGCCTTAAAGGCTTCTTTTGTAATTAGGTTATCGGCATACCTTTCAATAGTTACAAAAATCTCTTTAACATAACGTGGTGTAAAAAGCAGAAATATTCTGGCTACCACGGTAATTATACTGCCAATTATTAAGTGGGACTTATATTTTAAAAAGTATTTGTTTAAATGCTGAAGTTCCTTCATTTATTAATATAACCGTTGCTTTGTTTTAAAGTAGCAAAGGTAATAGATTAAAACCATTAATCGATTTTTACTTTATGCTACAGAAATGTTAAAAATAACCCCAAGCTGTATTGCCGTAATAAGTTTGTATTACCTAGTGTTATTTTTAAAATAATATTATTTTTGCGGCACGAAACATATTAAATATAACGTTTTATAACCTAAAGTTCTTTGTAATGATGCTAAACAGAAGACATATCCGTGTAAAAGTAATGCAAACTTTATATGCTTTTAAAGGAGGCGAGAGTGACGATTTTATTAAAGACCAAAAATTCCTGCAGTTTAGTATCAATAATATGTACAACCTGTACCTTTTGCTGTTAGCATTGTTAATAGAAGTGCAAAAGAGGGCCGAAAGCGATTTGCTGAAAAAACAAAACAAGCATTTGGCTACCAAAGAAGACAAAGACCCCAATAAAAAGTTTGTTAATAACCAATTACTGCAGCTGCTTAAAAACAATGCCGCATTAAAAAACCAGTTTGAAACCTTTAAAATAACCCATTGGAACTTAGATAATGAGTACGTAGATATTATATTTAAAGCTATTGTGGCCAGTGATTTGTACAAAGATTACATGCAAACCAAAACATCGGACTTTAAAGAAGATAAAGATTTTATAGTAGATGTTTTTAAAGAAATTATAGCGCCAAACGATAAGTTATACGATTATATGGAAGATAAAAACCTAACCTGGTTAGACGATCTTCCAACAGTAAATACTACTATTTTAAAGCTGTTGCGAAAAGTAAAACCGGCATCAAACGAAAATCATTTTACACCTATTCTTTACAAAGATGCAGATGACAAGCAATTTGCCCTGGACCTGTTTAAAAAAACCCTTCTAAACAAGACCGCATTAAACAAAGAAATTGAAGATAAAACCCAAAATTGGGATGCCGAACGTATTGCCAATGTAGATTATGTGCTGCTTCAAATGGCCATTTGCGAGTTTCAGTACTTTTCCTCAATTCCGGTAAAGGTTACCATAAACGAATATTTAGAAATCGCCAAAGAATACTCGACCCCAAAAAGCAGTATATTCATCAACGGCATTTTAGACAAGCTTGTAAAAGAATACAATGCCAATGGGAAATTAAATAAAATAGGCCGTGGCTTAATGTAAATTTCTGTTAAGATAGCTGCAAAAATTTTTAATCGATTAAATAATTGCTATTTTTGCATCCCAAATAATAAAACCTTAAAAAATGAAAAACATACTAATAGCTTTAGGTGCATTCTGCCTAATAGGCTTTACATCTTGTAAAGACAATGCTGCTAAAAAAATAGAAGAAAGCAATTTGGCCGCTGCGGCAAAAAGAGATGCGGTGTCTTCTAAATTTCCAAAAATAGAGTTTGACAAAACCATACATGATTTTGGAGAAATTGAAGCAAAAACCCGAGTTGAAACCGTATTTAAATATAAAAATACTGGAGAAGCTCCATTGGTTATTACCGATATAAAAAGCACCTGCGGCTGTACCGTTCCTCAAGATTGGAGCAGAGAACCACTGGCTGTTGGAGAAACCGGAGAATTTACCGTTAAATTTGACGGTACGGGACAAAACAAAGTAACCAAAACCGTAACCATTACCGCCAATACAGAAAAAGGAACAGAAACAGTAAAAGTTTCGGCTTTTGTAAAACCAGATCCAAATGCCAAAAACATAGCACCAAAACCAAACTTAACAGTGCCAAGTACTACGGTTAAATCCAGTACAAGACCAGGACACGAGGGACATAACCACGATTAAATAAAAATATAAATTATAATGGGAGAAGGAATAGGGCAATTTATGCCATTTGTATTAATGTTTGTAGTCATTTACTTTTTTATGATTGCACCACAAATGAAACGTGCCAAAAAAGAAAAAAAGTTTGCAGCCGAATTAAAACGTGGCGATAAAATAATTACCAAAAGTGGTATGCATGGTAAAATTTTAGAACTAAACGATAAAGACGGCAGTTGTGTTTTAGAAACCATGTCTGGTAAAATAAAGTTTGACCGCTCTGCAATTTCCATGGAGATGAGCAGCAAGTTAAATACACCGGCTAGCAGCAAATAACTAATGCTTGCCTTAAAGTTTAGTAGCTGTTTAAAAAAGTTTTTAGCTTTAAATTACGTTTTAAAAGCCTTAGTGTTATCAAAGAAAAAGATAATGGTTTTTATTGTTTAAATAAGGCATGCTTTTTTAAACAGCTTTTTTGTTTATTTGGGTAAGCGCATTGCCAAGGTGCGCTTTGTGCTTGTGCAATCAAAAAAAATATTAATTTTCGTAACCGTATATATGGCACGTATTTTATCAATAGATTATGGAGAAAAACGAACCGGAATAGCGGTAACAGACGAGTTACAGATTATTGCATCAGGGCTAACCACGGTTAATACCAAAGCACTAATTTCTTTTTTAAAGGAATATACCAGTAAAGAAAAAGTAGAACTGTTTTTGGTAGGAGAACCCAAACAGATGGATAATACCGCATCTGAAAGCGAAAAACAAATTCGGCCATTTATACTAAAGCTCCAAAACCAATTCCCCAATATTCCTATTGTTAGGGTTGATGAGCGTTTTACTTCAAAAATGGCATTTCAAACCATGATTGATAGCGGTTTAAAAAAACAACAGCGAAAAAACAAAGCGCTAATAGACGAAATTAGTGCTACACTAATACTTCAAGGTTACCTGTATTCTAAATAATTTCTTTTTTAATTATAAGAAAATAAGTACTTTTACTTTTTAATTTATAAACCCCATAATACCATTTACCATGAAAAAAAATTACATGCTTTTATTGTTAATTTGTGTATTTGGCTTTGGCACAATTTATGCCGAACCATGTCCCAATGCAGGAGGAACCACTTCGTCTGGAGGAACCAAAATCTTTTTTTCTTATTTGCCAGCAACCTCTTTTTGTGTTAACAGGCCAGCCACTATCGAGGTTAACGGAACCTCTGTTTTTACATTGGAAGTAGCCTCTTGTTCTGAAACCACTTCTGTGTACAACCTTACAAGTGGACCGGCCATTGTAGGGCAAGATTTTACCGTAACATCTGGCTTCGATAGCTCTTGTGCGTACTCTGGCGGTACATTGCCAATAGTAAAAAACAGTATTGAAACTGGTTTTTGGATGTCGCCCAATCCGCTTAAAAAAGACAATTTGCTAAAATTGTCGTTTGGCTTTCCCGTAAATGCCCATGTTAGTATATACGATATTACCGGAAAAAAAATAATTCAGGATCATATTAACAATAAAGATTATAAAGACCTTAGCATTGCAAATTTAACTAAAGGTGTTTATATATTGAATCTTTCAACTAAAAATACTGCCATAACAAGAAAAATTGTTGTAGCACAATAGTTAAACCTTTAATTACAGAGGCTGCCTAAAAGTAATTTAGTGGTTTTTTATAATCTAGCAAAGAATCATTAAGGCTTTTAGGGAGCCTTTTCTATGTTAAAAAACGCATTAATATGAGTGTTTTTTTAATACAAAAAGCAATAAATTAACTGTTAAGTATTGTATTTTTGCAAAAATT
This sequence comes from Gelatiniphilus marinus, assembly GCF_042684345.1. Taxonomy (NCBI): domain Bacteria; kingdom Pseudomonadati; phylum Bacteroidota; class Flavobacteriia; order Flavobacteriales; family Flavobacteriaceae; genus Gelatiniphilus; species Gelatiniphilus marinus. Next base: position 613,902 of record NZ_JBHULK010000002.1, read on the forward strand.
AAATTTAGTAACCACAATGATTTTACCAATTGTAGCCTATGGCGACCCTGTTTTAAAAAAACAATGTGCCAATATCTCAAAAGATTACCCCAATTTAGACGGGCTTTTAAAAAACATGTTCGAGACTATGTACAACGCACATGGCGTGGGTTTGGCTGCACCGCAAATAGGATTGCCAATACGCTTGTTTTTGGTAGATACAGAGCCTTTTTCTGAATACGAAGAAGTATCTGAAGACGAAAAAAGCACACTTAAAGATTTTAAACGTGTTTTTATAAATGCCAAAATAACAAAAGAAGAAGGTAACGAGTGGGCTTTTAATGAAGGCTGTTTGAGCATTCCGGATGTTAGGGAAGATGTATTTAGAAAACCCCAAATAACCATTGAATATGTTGACGAAAACTTTACACCGCATACAGAGGTTTTTGAAGGCTTAGTAGCTAGGGTTATTCAGCATGAATACGATCATATTGAGGGCATATTGTTTACCGATAAATTATCGAGCTTAAAAAAACGTTTAATAAAAGGAAAGCTAAATAGCATATCAAAAGGAAAAATAAGTGCAGATTACCGCATGCGCTTTCCAGACCAAAAAAAGAAACGATAATAGTTGCACTATTGTATTAAACAAGTGATATTTGCCACTTTCAAAAACAAAAACAATTTATGGGTTTAGATAAAGTTTTAGCCATTTCAGGAAAACCAGGTTTATACAAGTTAATAGCACAAACCAGAGGCGGTTTTGTAGCAGAATCGTTATTGAACAACAAGCGCATTTCTGTAAGCATGCAGCAGAATGTAAGCGTTTTAAGCGAAATAGCTATTTATACTTTAGCCGAAGAAATACCATTAACACAGGTTTTGGCTAGTATTAAAGAAAAAGAAAACGGCGCCCAGACCAGTGTTAAACCAAAAGATAGCAAAGATAAACTAGAAGAATATTTCTTCAATGTTTTACCAGATTACGATGAAGATAGGGTATATGCCAGCGATATAAAAAAGATATTGCAGTGGTATAATTTATTACAGCAGCACAATATGTTAGGGCTTTTAGATGATGGAAATGATGAGTCTAAAGTTCTGGATGAAGAAGAATAGCACAAGCTGTTTTATACAATACTAACCTCTGTTTTTAGAGGTTTTTTTATGCCTATTTTTGTGGGTTTTATTATTTTAAATTATAGCTCTATAATTAAGCTGAAATATTAAGAACACATCGCTTTTTTAAGCATAGTAAATTAATACACATGAAAATCACCAAACCAAAAAGGAATAATATTATTTTTTTAATTGTAATAGCGGTTTTATTAATTCCGCAAACTCGAAAACCCATACAAGTATTTTTACAAAAAGGTTTGGCTTTAATTAGTCCGTCTGTAATAAAAGAGAGCGAACAAACTAGCATAACAAATTACAATTGGAAGTTAAAAGATGAAAACGGAGCCGTTTTTAATTTTGAAACCACCAAAGAAAAAGTGGTATTACTAAACTTTTGGGCTACATGGTGCCCGCCTTGTATTGCAGAAATGCCGAGCCTTCAAAAACTTTATGATGATTATAATGATAAGATTGAATTTATACTTGTTTCAGACGAATCGTTTAGCACTATCAATTCATTTTTAGAAAAAAACAACTATAATTTCAAAGTATATAACCAAGCATCAAAATCTCAATTTTTTAATGTTAGAGGCATTCCAAGAACGTTTTTAATCGATAAAAAAGGTAACGTGGTTATCGATAAAACGGGTGCCGCCAATTGGAATAGCGACTCGGTAAGAAACACCATTGACGGACTGTTAAAATAGCGAGTATTAAAAAAGGCTGTTTAAATTTAGGGTTTAGCATGCGGTAAATCAAACCAAGGTGTCTGTTGCCCTTAAAATATTTGTCCATTAATACTTCTATTGCTAAAACTATCAACCGTTATATTGCAATCAATTTTAGCTTTTAAAGCAGAACCGGTAAAAATCTTTTAATTATTAATACCTTTACAATTAATAGTAATGGTTAATATGAATATCCGGAATATCAAGTGCCCTAGCTGTGGTATTTATAATGTTAATAGCGATTATTGCTCTAAATGCCATACGGTTTTATCGTATAAAAAACGTCGTGAAATAGAGTATGAAAACGAACAAAAAGCCCGTTTAGAGCGTATTAGTATCGAGAAAACAAACAACCCTTCTTTTTTTGAGAAATATGAAGACCATCGATTTTTGTTGGTGCGTATTTTTGTAAAACTACTAAAATCCATTTGGGTAGTTGTAATGGCTATAGGCATGTTTATAGCGTGGTTAATTACAACTATTGCTGCATGAATATTTTAAAACATCCTATATTTATTGGTGTTTGCACTTTGGCTTTGGCTATTTATTTGGCAAAAATAAGTCATGTGAATCTGCCAAATTGGGTGTTTTTTTATTTAAGCGATTTGCTGTGTATGCCTTTTGTTTTTAGTTTATGTTTGGTAGTAGTTCGGTTAATAAATAAAGACAATACGTTACTTATCCCGTTGGGGCCAATCATTGCGTTAACAGTATTTTATGCCATGTATTTTGAGTGGCTGCTACCACAATATATTGCTCGCTATACTGCCGATATTATTGACGTTTTCTTATATATTGCAGGTGCGGGATTATTTTATAAATTTCAAAAACGATTATATTGCTAGTGTTTTCACTCTTATTAAAAACTAGAAATATTCGTTTTTAATCTTAGCTAAAGTGTCCTAAAAAAAGCCTTTATAAAACTAAAGGAGAATAGAGACGACATGATTTTTAAGTCTTCAAAAAAATTAGATTCTTCATCTAGAAATTTAAACATGGTTTCCACAGAATTTTTATTGTAAAACTGCTGGAAAATCCATTCGCCTTTATGGTTATCGTCTTTTAAAACCTTTAAAAACACTTTATCGTAAAACTTAAATTTACTTTTAAATAGCTTGTTTGAAGGTGCTTTATTGGCTTTAATATTCTCAATTATTTGTGCGGTTTTTTTCTCGGTGTGCTTAAACGAATACCCTGTTGATGCTTTTACCCAACCACCTGCAGTACCAATTTTTGTAAGGCGTTTGCTGTTGTGTTTTTCAAAAGGAAAAGTGGTCATTGGTATAATGCCTGTTTCCGTTTCAACAATGGTATAACTATCAATTTTTAAATATTCCTTTATGTATTTTTTTATGAATTTGCTGTAGGTTTCATCATTTACAAGTTGTTCGGTAAAATAGGTAAACTCTACCAAGGCTTCTGTTTTCGAGAATGGTAAAACGTAAGTGAATGTGGTTTGATTGCCGTCTTTTAAGCGATAATCCATCATAATCACTTTGGTTTCATCAAAAGATTCCTGCTCGGTTTTAATAACCCAGCCTTTAAAATGTTGAAGGATGGTTAGGCTCTGTTTTGAAAGTTCTGAAAATGTTTTGGGAATTCTGCTATCAAAAGCATACGAAGCCGTAAAAGTGTTTTGTTTGGTGGTTACAATAATGTTATCGTTTTCTTCTCTAACCAATTCTACGCCATCTATTATAAAATGGATATTATGATGTTTTTTGAGTTTCGTTTTTGCTTCGTTGTAAAAATCTATAGATCGAATAGATTTGTAACTATATGGTTTAAGCGTTAAATGGGTGGTTTTTTTTGAAGTAATTATTGATGCTTTTTTCCAAGACCTAAAAACGATGCCGTTCCATAACGAAGGTTTGGTTTCCCAGAAGCTCCAAGTTTTGTCGTTCAGTTTTTTTTCTGAATGGTCAATCAGCGCCACTTGCTTGTCGTTAAAAAAAGCATCCGAGGCCATTTTTAAGGCCAGTTGTAAACCTGCTAAGCCATTCCCTATAATAATGTAATCGAAATGGGAGCTGTTGTGCATTTATAATATTGTTTTTTTATCTTTTAAAATATTTAAAAGGAACAAACAGCATACCAAAGCACTCTCCATCTTCTTTACCTAAGTGTTTGTGGTGTATTTTGTGGGCTCTACGCACACCTCTGGCATACCAGTTATTGGCATTTCTAAAAAGTTTGAAACGCTGGTGTATAAAAATATCGTGTACAATAAAGTACGATAAACCATAAGCGAAAATACCAATGCCAATGGGCAGGCCAATCCATAAATCGTTATACTTCCAAAGTAAAAAGAAGGTAACGCTAACTATGGCATAAAAAATAAAAAACAGGTCGTTGCGCTCAAACCAACTATCGTGGTCTTTTTTGTGATGATCTTTGTGCAGGCTCCATAAAAAACCGTGCATAATATATTTATGCGTAAACCACGCCATAAATTCCATAAAGCAGTAAGTGCTTAAAAAAACGAGTATCCAGAGTAGGGTTTCCATAGCTTAAAATTACATTATTTTTAGTTGATATTTTATATAACTGCGCATTAAAAGTTCTATTTTTTTAGGGTTTGAAACTCTAATACGTGTGTTTTTTATTTTTAAAGCGGGTGTTTTTTTTAGTTTTTTTAACAGTTGCCTGTAATATCTGTAAGCCATAAACACACCAAATTTGGCCTCTATGGGAAGTTTTTTTATGCCGCTTAGTCCTTTGCTAAAATCTGCTTCAATATCGTTTATAATGTTTTGTTTCGAGTTTTCGTTAAGGTTTTTTAAATCGGTATTTGGGAAATAGGTCCGGTTTAAACCTTCAAAATCGGCTTTTAAATCCCTTAAGAAATTTACCTTTTGAAAGGCAGAGCCAAGAGCCATAGCCGTTTCTTTTAGCTCGTTATATTTTTTGTTATCGCCCTTTACAAATACTTTAAGGCACATAAGCCCCACAACATCTGCCGAACCGTAAATGTAGGCCTTAAATTCTTCTTCGGTTAAATATTGTGTTTTGTATAAATCTGTTCTCATACTATCCATAAAAGCATCAACCAATTGCTTGTCGATGTTGTATTTATGGTAGGTGTGCTGAAATGCATTTAAAATGGGGTTTAAACTAATTTTGTGTTTTAAAGCGTGTTCTAAATCTTCATTAAATTTATTAAAAAGTTCTTCTTTATTGTAATTGTGAAAGGAATCTACAATCTCGTCGGCAAACCGCACAAAGCCATAAATGTTGTAAATATGGCTTCTTATGGAGCCATGAAGCATTTTGGTAGCTAATGAGAAAGACGTGCTGTACGTTTTTGTTACAAGCTTACTGGAATGGTACGAAACGGTATCGAAAAGTGATTTCATCTGTTTAACTGTGGTGTTTAGATACGAGATTAGCAACTAATTTTCCTGATATTAACGATGGTGGCACTCCGGGACCAGGTACGGTTAGCTGTCCTGTAAAATATAAATTGTTTACTTTTTTGCTTTTTAATTTTGGTCTTAAAAAGGCCGTTTGCAGCAGGGTGTTTGCCATACCGTAGGCATTTCCTTTGTAAGAATTGTAATCGTTTATAAAATCGTTCAAGCAAAAACTTTCTTTAAATATAATATTATCTTTGACATTTTGAGACGTTAAATTCTCAAAGCGGTTTATAATTTTTTCAAAGTATTGGTTTCTTAGCTCTTGTGTGTCTTCAAGACCTGGAGCGAGCGGAATTAAAAATATGCCTGCTTCTTTTCCTTGGGGAGCCGTACTGCAATCGGTTTTACTGGGGAAGCTGGCGTAAAAAAGCGGGTTTTCTGGCCATTTTGGATTATCGTAAATGGCTTTGGCGTGCGTTTCAAAGTCAACATCAAAAAATAAAGTATGATGGTTTACATTTTTTAATTTTTTATTAAAACCAACATAAAAAAGTAGGGAAGAGGGCGCAAATGTTTTTTTGCTCCAATATTTTTCAGAGTACTGCCTATACGATTTGTCTAAAAGTGTTTCGGTGTGGTGGTAGTCTGCACCGCTTAATACAATATCCGAAACATAGGTTTTTCCGTTTGAAATAATGCCTTTTGCCCATCCGTTTTCAACTATGATTTTTTCGATTGGCGATTCGGTTATAATTTTAACACCAAGTTCTTTTGCTAAACTTTCCATGGCCATTATAACTTGGTACATGCCTTTTTTGGGATGAAAAGTGCCTAGGCCAAAATCGGCATAGTTCATAAAACTATAAAACGACGGTGTATCACTGGGTTTTGCGCCCAAAAACAAAACGGGGAACTCCAGTATTTTAATTAGTCGCTCGTTTTTAAACTCTTTTCTAACATCTCTTTTAATGGTACTAAAAAACTGGTTGATTTTTTTAATGGTTTTTGGAGTAATTAGTTCTAATGGCGAAACACCCGGGTTGTAAACCAAGTCTTTTATGGCGACATCGTAATTGTCTTTGGCTTCTTTAATAAACTTTTTAAGTTTTAATGAACTGCCGGGTTCTTCTTTTTCAAATGCTTTTATTATTTTTTCCAGTGTGTCTTCAATGGTAATAAAATCGTTTTTACCATAATAAACACTATAGGCCGGATTTAATTTTTCTAATGTGTAATAGTCTGATGGTTTTTTGTTGAAATCAGAGAAAAATCTTTCAAAAACATCGGGCATCCAATACCATGTTGGTCCAATATCAAATACAAAACCGTCTTTTTTTAATTGCCTTGCCCGACCACCAATGGTCTTGTTTTTTTCGAATATGGTTACATTGTAACCGGATTTTGCTAAGTAGCAAGCGGCTGCTAGCGAGGAAAACCCAGAGCCTATTATGTTTATGGTATTTTTCATTTGTTTAACAAATATATTAAAATGTTAAACAAATATAATGAAATTTTACAAATGTTTAACTAAGTTTTCTATTGAAGTAAAAGTAGTTATGTTTTTTGGCAGGTTTGATAAGTTTAAACTAGAAAGTTTGGCGCCCAAAACCAGGAATTTGGTATTTTCGTTTATTAAAAGTGTATCTCTAAACTTGTTTATGTAGTTTAATAGGTTTTCTTCTTCGGGATATACCGTAAAATAAGATATAAAAGTAATATCGTTAAAAAATTCGTGTAAACCTTTAAGGCTATCCATAGGCACGCTTTCGCCTAAGAAAATGGTGTGGTAGCCTTTGCTTCTTAATTGGTAATTGATAAAAAGCAACCCAATATCGTGTATTTCGTTGTCGGGTAAAAACAAAACAAAGGTTTTAGAATTTGGTTTAGGCTCTAGGCTTTGCAGCCTTTCAATATTAATAAGAATTTTTTGTTTAATATGAACAGATAAAAAATGCTCGTGTGCCGGTGTTATGGTATTTGTTTGCCAAAGCAGGCCAATTTCGTTTAATAGTGGTAAAAAAACCGTGTAGAATATTTCGCTAAAGGTTTTGTTTTCAAGTAGGTTATTGTATGTGTTGTAAAAAAGCACTTGATCGAAATTAATCATGGCCATTTTAAAGGCGTTAATAGCATGGTCTTCAATTTTTGCCCGCGATGCTATTTCTCTTACTTTAATGGGTATTTCCTCTTCTTTTAAACTGGCAATTTTAGAGACTTTAAGTCCGTTATTGTTTAAATAAGAGATGTTTAACAGTTTTTGTAAACTTGTTAAGCTGTAATTTCTAATGTTGGTTTCGGTTCTGTTTGGGCTAAGTAAATTGTAGCGTTTTTCCCATATTCTTATGGTGTGTGCTTTTATACCTGTTAGGTTTTCTAAATCTTTTATGCTGAAGTTTACCTGTATATTGTTCATTTCTTTCATTAATTCATTAAACAAAAGTAGGCATTATTATTTAATGTACAACAAGAATTATGTATTAATATAGATATTAGCTTTGCAACTTTAAGTAAACACGGTATTTTTGATGGGGTATTGTTTAGTGTATGTTTTATTGTGCAACCTTGGTTTGCAAATAAATATTCTGTTAATTATGCCTAAAAAAAACTTAATAAAAAAAGAGCTTTTGGACTTTAAATTGCTATCTGTATATATTTTTGCTTGTTTGTGCTTTTTTTCTGCTTGTAAAGAAAAAAAAGATAATTATATAGCGGTTACACAAGCCCAGAAAAATAATTTCGCTTCAACAAACCCGATACCAGACCATCATTTTTTAGGCGATAATACTTGTAAAACATGTCATGCTGCCGAGTTTAAATCCTGGAAAGGATCACACCATGATAAAGCCATGGAAATAGCTTCAGACTCCACGGTTTTAGGAAACTTTAATAATGCTGAATATACCAATAAAGGTGTAACATCATTATTTTTTAAAAAGGGCGACGAATTTTTTGTTAATACCGAAGGGCCAGATGGTAAATACCACGATTACAAAATAGAATACACCTTTGGGGTAGAGCCCTTGCAACAATATATCGTTAAATTTCCAAACGGACATTTTCAGTGTTTAAGAACCGCTTGGGATACCGAAAAAATGGTTTGGTTCGACTTGTACCCAGACTTTAAAATTGTACACTCCGAGTGGTTGCATTGGTCCAGGGGCGGTTTAAACTGGAATAACATGTGTGCCGATTGCCATTCTACCAACGTTAGAAAAAACTATGATGAGGCTACTCATAGTTACAACACAAAATACGCCATAATAAACGTAAGTTGCGAAGCTTGCCATGGCCCAGGTAAAACACACGTAGAGCAGGTAAACTTGCTGGGAAAAGACTATAAAGTCTCTAACGATTTAAAAATGACTGTTGGCACCAACCCCAAAGCCTTGGTCGATCAATGTGCCCGATGCCACATGAGGCGCGAGCAAATATCAGAATTCTATAATTTTGAAGGGACTATGCTCGATCATTATTTTCCGCAATTAATTGCTGAAGATACCTATTATCCCGATGGGCAAATTCAAGACGAAAATTATGTTTATGGCTCTTTTGTTCAAAGTAAAATGTACCACAATGGTGTAACCTGTACAAGTTGCCACGATGCACATTCGTTAAAGCTAAAATTTGAAGGCAATAATTTATGCGCCCAATGCCATAACCCTGAAACCTACAACACGCCAAAACATCATTTTCATACCAATAATACCGAAGCTTCAGAATGCATTAATTGCCACATGACGGGTAAATATTATATGGGTAACGACTTTAGGCGCGACCATAGTTTTAGAATCCCTCGTCCGGACCAAAGTTTAAAATACGGTACACCAAACGCTTGCACGCAATGTCATACAGATAAAGACAACCAATGGGCCTGGGATAACTATGTTAAACTGTATGGCGAACCAAAAAGCAAGCACTTTTCAGATTTGTTGATTCCGGGATTGCGCGGTAGCCATAACGGATTTAATAATTTATTGGACTTAGCAAAAGATACCGTATATCCAGAAATAGCGAGGGCTTCGGCAGTTAGAGGCATGACAAATTATTTAGATGCCAATGTTATTGATAACTTGCTAAGCTTTTTAAATGATGAATCGCCACTTGTAAAAGCTGCTGTGCTTGATGCTTTTGGCGAAATAAATTCTGCTGATTACATCAACTATTTTTTGCCTTTGTTGAATGATGAAAAGCGCTCGGTAAGAGTTAAGGCCTTTTTTGCACTAGCCCCCTTAAACGAACTGTCTGTGCCAGAGACCTACAAAGCGGTTTACAAGAAGGTAAAGAAAGAATTTGAAACGCATTTGGCCGTAACGTCTGATTTTGTTGGCGGACGCATTAAAAAAGCAAACTATTATTTAAAGCAAGGCAATTTAGCCCAAGCCATAAAAAATTATGAAAATGCTTTGAAAATAGATAATACAAATAATATGGCCAGAACCAATTTAGCCAATTTGTACTATAGAAATAAAGATTATGTAAACGCAGAAAAAGCTTTTAAAACTATTATCGAACAAGAACCAGAATATGCACAAACCTATTATTCTTACGGATTGCTTTTGGCAGAATTAAATAGAACAGATGATGCCATTGCACAAATGGAATTAGCTATAAAATATATGCCAGATAATATAAGGCCTTATTACAACCTTAGTCTGCTGTACGATAAAAACAACAGCCTAAAAAAAGCAATATTAACTGCGGTTAAGGGATTAAAAAAAGCACCGCAAAACGAAGATTTATTGTACGTGTTGGCCTATGTTTATTCTAAAGACAAACAATTTGAAAAAGCAAAAAACATAGCAAAAACCCTAGCAGAGTTAAACCCTAACAACCCTAACTACGCAGCGCTTTACAATCAATTAAACAATACAAACTAAATAAAATGGATGGTACTTAAAAGTGCGCACGAGAAGATTCGAACTTCCACATCCTAAACAGATACTGGCCCCTCAAGCCAGCGCGTCTACCAATTCCGCCACGTGCGCATAAAAGAAGTATGTAAAAATAAAAAAAGTTAAGCGAAGTAGCTTAACTTTTTTTTTGTGACCGGGCTGGGGCTCGAACCCAGGACCCTCTCCTTAAAAGGGAGATGCTCTACCAACTGAGCTACCCGGTCTTTACTTCAAAACAGCTAACTCTATTACCGTTAGCGGGTGCAAATATAAAATGTTTAATTAATAAAACAATACTTTTTTAAAATATTTTTTCGTTTTTTTGCAGCTTCTCAACGTATGTTTTTAATAATCAATTTATAGCGAAAAAATGATTGTAGTTTTAATTGGGTATATGGCTTCTGGAAAGACCTCTATTGGTAAGAAATTGGCAAATAAATTAAGTTATGATTTTATAGATTTAGACGATTTAATAGAAGAAAAGGAAAAATTATCGGTTACCCAAGTTTTTAAATCTAAAGGAGAGGTTTATTTTAGAAATCAAGAGCATCTGCATTTAAAAGAAGTATTAAGTTCAAAAAACAATATTGTATTGTCTGTTGGTGGTGGCACACCATGTTACAGCAATAACATGGATATTATTGTTAATAATATTAAGGTTAAAAGCATTTACCTAAAAGCCTCAATTACAACATTAACAGAAAAATTGATGAGAAAAAAAGCGCAACGGCCTTTAATAGCCCATATTGAAACCGAAGCGGCCATGGCCGAATTTATTGGCAAGCATTTATTTGAGCGTGTGCAGTTTTACAATCAGGCAGAAATTGTTCTAACAGTCGATAATAAAACCAAAGGCGATATTGTTGAAGATATTATTCTAAAATTATTCTAAAACCGCTTCAAAATTTTTGCCTTCTAAAATCACGTTAACGTGCTCGTGCAGCGATGTAGATAAAGAAATTCCTTTAAAATCAGCTTTAACAGGATATTTTTTATGGTTTCTGTTTACCAACACCGCAGTTTTAAATTGTTTTAAGGGTACATCTAAAAAATGTTTCACACCATAAATTAATGTCGTGCCCGAGTTTAAAACATCATCAATTAAAACCAGCGATTTGTTTTTGTAAACCTCTGCGGGAATAGAGGTTTTAATGTCTGAAAACGGATGTTTTTTATCGATACTTACTTTGCAAAGCACCGGGTTTATATTGGATATTTTGGCAAGTACCGTTTTTAGTTTTTTTGCAAGTATGTAGCCATTGCTGTCAATTCCAGCTAAAATAACCTCGGTCTCGTTTACATTATTCTCGTAAATTTCAAAAGCAATACGCCTTATTTTATGGTTAATTTCGGTATGGGTAAGAATTACATTATCCATGGTACTTATGTTTTTGGTGTGTTGAAATATAATTTAAAATTACTCATTTTCATCAGTAAAATCATCAATATCGCGCCTGTCTTTTTTTGTTGGTCGTCCAACGCCTTTTTTCCGATAGTAATTTTTAGCGTATTTTAAAAGCTCTTGGGCTTCAAATTGTTCTTTAGGCGTTAAGTCTGTTCTGTAAATATCAACCAATTTGGCGCCAATTCTACTTTCAGGAATATCGTTAACTTTTAATTTATAGTTAATTTGGTTTTTCCTCAACTCAATAATATCCTGCGCAAAAACCTCTCTGCTGGGTTTAACCACATTGTTGTTTATTTTAACCTGTCCTTTTTTGCAGGCCGTTGTTGCCAAAGATCGGGTTTTGTAATACCTAATACACCATAAATACTTGTCTATACGCATACAATTAATCTAAAAACTACGTTAATGTTGTTGTGCAAAACTATATTAAAATTGTATCTTGCGCCTCAAAAATAGTTAATATTGAAACATGCCCCACAAAAAACTCAAGCATTAATACTTGCTTTAACGGATGTTACATGTTACCGATAAAAATAATATATTGTATCGTATGAAAAAAGGAAAAATAGCTTTATCTATTTTGTGTTTGGCCATTGGGTTTATATCTTGTAATAAAGACGATGAAGGAAGCAACATTACCGAAGTTCCGCTTAGAGATAGAACTGAGCAACAAGCCATGGACAAAGACTCTTTGGTTAAATATTTAAACGGACATTATTATAATGCCAGCGCATTTGTGTCTAATCCTAATGCAAGCACTTCAGATTTAATAATTAGCAAACTTCCGTCTGATGGTGTTGTGCCAGATCCAGCTAATAATACATTATTAATGGATGATGTGGAGTTAAAAACGGTAACTTTTGCCGATACAAATTATGAGTTTTATATTCTAGATTTAAACCCAACTGCTGGTGGAGAATCGCCTAAATTCTCAGATCAAATACGTGTAAATTACGAAGGTTTTACGTTAAATAATGAAGTTTTTGATAGTGCCGTAACACCTGTCGATTTCGATTTAATATCGCTAGTTCCTGGTTGGAGAAAGGTTATGCCCTTTTTTAAGGCCGCCGAATCTTTTGCTGCCCAAAACGATGGAACGGTAAGTTACACCAACCACGGCGTTGGTGTGATGTTTTTACCTTCTGGTTTGGGGTATTTTAATAATGCAACAGGTAGTATTCCTTCTTATGCATCAATAGCTTTTAAGTTTGATTTATTGCAAATTTCTCAAAACGACCATGACAATGATGGGGTGCCATCTTATTTGGAAGATTTAAACGATGATGGAGAATTTACGCTTAATACATATGCCGATACCAAAGATGGCGACGATACAGATGGTGACAATATCCCAAATTATTTTGATACAGATGATGATGGTGATGGTGTAGCTACCCTTAACGAACTAGAACATAAAACCTACGAGGTTGATACCAACCAAGGCGGGCAAGAACCTGTTCTTGGCGTTAAGGAATTTGAGTTTAGCCGATCTGATAAAGGGGGCATTATTACCATAAAAACGGTAACAATTAAAGATTCCAATAACGATGGTTTAGATGATTACCTTGATGAAAACATTAGCATTAACTACAACGAATAACAATAAAATATTATAAACCAAAAAACCACGCTACAAAGCGTGGTTTTTTGGTTTATAATCGTTCTTTATTAAAGTATAAGCGATAAACTCAAAATAAGTTGATCGGGGCGTGTATCCAGTCTATTATCAACATTAATGCCGTTGTTATCTAAAAAAGTAGCTTCATTATTACTTAAACCTCTTTCGTACCTCACATCAATTCCTAGTTTATTAAAATTAAGTCCAACACCAAAGTTCAATCCAACAGAAAAATCATTTTTTATTTTATTAATAGCAAGGTTGGAAGCTTTAAAATCGGTGTCTAAAATATATTGGAATGATGGACCTCCAAAAACACTAATAGGCCCTAATACTTTTAAGCCCACTAGCATAGGCGCATCTAGCTTTTGCATTTTAAAGCTATTACTAACATAATCACTTTTTGTACTGGTGTAAACTAACTCGGGTTTAAAATAAACTTGCTTTCCAAATTTGCCAAATACACCAAAGTGATAACCAATGTTTCTATCGGGGTTTTCTGCATTGCTGGTAACAGACTCCACGTAATTGCCATTGGCATTGTAATTTAGTCCTGCTTTAAAGCCAAAGCCACTTACGGTCTGTGCATAAGAAACAGCAGAAATCGACATTAAAAATAATAAGGTAATAAAAAATGAATTTTTCATAATTGTTCGTTTTTTAAGATTTAATCTTTAGTATCAAAAACGTTGCCAAACCAGAATTATTTCTTTAAACAAAGATTTATTTAGAATGTACAAGGTAGTTTAAAAAGTAATTTTTATATTGGTTAAAGTTTCGTTAAAAGCAACAAGCAGCTCAATTTAAAGGGCTTAAGGTTTGTTTTGGTTTAAATCTAAATAACTTAAACGGCCTAAAAGAATTGTAAAAACATAAACATTAAACATTTATTGCTAATGAAAACCAGAAATCTGTTTGTAATATTTGTAGTTGTGGCCTTGGTTCAGTTACTTCTTCCAGCACAAATTATTTTTAACCAAGAAACAATTATAAATTCTGGTACGGCCTATAAATTTAAAACCCAGCCTGTCGATCCCAGCGATCCTTACAGAGGTAAATATATTAACCTTAATTACCTGCAAAATACATTTGTAACACCCGACAGCCTATGGGAAAGACAAGATAAGGTTTACCTGTATCTCGATACCGATAGTTTGGGTTTTGCCAAAGTGGACACCGTTGGTAGAACACCTTTAAATTCAGATAAAGATTTTATTGTAGCCCAAGTAAATTGGTATAATAAAAGAGACCAAAAGCTAAATTTCAACCTGCCATTTAATAGGTATTATATGAAAGAGACCAAAGCCTATGGTGCCGAGGTTGCCGTAAGAAACAATCAGCGCGATTCCATTCAAAACACAACCTATGCGTTGGTATATGTTAAAAATGGCGAAACGGTGTTAAGCGATGTTGTTATTAACGACATCTCTATTAAAGATTATGTTGAAAAAGAGGACAATAAACAATAGAGCGATTTATTGTATATTAGTAATCTTACTAGAGTTCGATACAGGAAATTTGTTTTTAAAGTTGATGTACCAATAAAATCAATACTTTTTAGCTTGTGCATTGGTTGAAAAGAAAATTTATTTTCTTAAAAAGCGCCTAGTTAGGCAAGCCAAAAGCCTTATAATTTTTAGAATCTAAATTAGGTTTCTAATGCGCTGAACCAGACATGTAAACCTAATGATTTGAAATTTAAAAATCATACAAATCAACTCTGGCTTACTTTAATCTAACAGGTTTTTAATATGCCATATTGGTTGCACATACTTGTAATTGTATTGTTAATTTACATAGCTATAAGTTTTGCCTTGTACTATTTGCAGGATTATATGTTGTTTAAACCTGAAAAACTTCCCCAAAATTTTCAGTTTAATTACGATAACCAGGATTTTCAAGAACACAACCTTATAACCCGCGATGGTGCCGTAATAAACGGCATTCTGTTTAAACCCAAGGGCAAACCAAAAGGCATAGTTTTGTACCTAAAAGGAAACTCTAAAAGCATAAAGGGCTGGGGCAAATTCGCAATAGATTTTACACGGCACAACTACAATGTACTTATGGTCGATTATCGCGGTTTCGGAAAGAGTACGGGCAGACGCTCGCAAAAAGCCATAAAGCGCGATTTACAAAAAGTATATAATAAAATAAAAGAACGCACAACAGAAGATCATATTATCCTCTACGGCCGTTCGTTAGGCTCCGGTTTTGCGGCAAAACTGGCCTCAATGAACAACCCCAAAATGCTTATTTTGGATGCACCATATTACAGTTTAACCAAAGTTACAGCAAGATACGCACCCTTTATGCCCCTAAGTATTTTAATTAAATACCCTTTGCCAACTTACAAATGGCTAAAATATGTGCAATGCCCCATCCACATAATACATGGTACAAACGATACGTTAATCCCTTATAAAACCAGTGTAAAGCTATCGCAAGTAAAACCTAAATTAACCAAGTTGCACACGGTAATTGGTGGCGGGCATAAAAACTTAAATACCTTTGAATCTTATCATGAAATGATTCACGACATACTAAACCAAAAACCAACCAACATCGATTTATCAACCACAAGTATTAATGTTAAGCACAGCTCGAAACCCAATAAAGCAAAAACTTAAAAAAGCCTTACTAATCCTTTTAAGCATCTATATTATGGCAGTTTCTTTGTTATATTTTTTACAAGAGAAAATGCTGTTTTTCCCAACGGTTTTAGAGCAGGGTTATCAATATCGGTTTTCAAAACCTTTTGAAGAGTTATTTTTGAAGACTGATAACGATGCGGTTATAAACGCCATCCATTTTAAAGCCGAAAACCCAAAAGGCGTCATTTTGTATTTCCATGGAAACGCGGGCAATCTATCGCGTTGGGGATTAGTAACCGAATATTTTGTTGAAAAGCAATACGACGTGTTGATTATGGATTACCGAACCTACGGAAAAAGCACAGGGAAATTAAGCGAAAAAGCATTGTACACCGATGCACAGTTTTGTTACGATTATTTAAAAGCACACTATCCTGAAAACGGTATTACGCTCTACGGCAGATCTTTAGGCACGGGAATAGCAGCGTATTTGGCGTTTAAAAACAAGCCCAAACAACTTGTCTTAGAAACCCCGTATTACAGCATTACCGATGTGGCTAAAACCAGGTTCCCGATGTTGCCCGTTGAAACCCTGTTAAAATACAAACTGCCAACTCATCAATACCTTGAGGGAGTAAGCTGCCCGATTACCATATTCCATGGAACTCAAGATAGGGTTGTGCCAATGGATTCTGCCAAAAAACTCCTGAACTTGAATATGGAAAACTTAAATTTTGTAACCATAGATGGCGGAAACCATGGCGATTTGATTAATTACGATTTGTACCATAGGGAAATAAAAAAAATACTTCCGTAGAGCTTCAGTCATTTAAAAACCTTTCCGTATTCATAACAAAGCTAACATACATTAAAGCAGAAATAAAGTAGAAAGTGGTTAACCGATTTTAATCTGATAATGCTCAAGGTACAAATAAGTTGAATGTACTCGAATCGGCTCAATTTTGAGCAAATATACAATGGGTTTCTCTTAAAAATTTTAACATGCTAATAATCGTTTCTTAAAGAAAACACAAAACTCCAATATAAGCGTTAAACATTTCTAAACAAGTATGGTTTAACGCCTAATTTATCGTCTATTTGTAAAGTATTTGGTTAATAAACTAAATTATAAATAGTTAGTTAAGTTTGGTTAGTAAAAAAGCCGGTAATTATAATTGCCGGCTTTTTTTGTTTGCTAAGTTGCTGGTTTGTATTCTTTTTTGTCTATGATGATTTTTGCCAATATTTCGCGTAAAATCTCAGATGTTCCGCCACCTATTGGTCCTAATCGGCTATCGCGTAGCAGTCTTGCCATGGGGTAATCTTCAATATAACCGTAGCCTCCTAAAAACTGGAGGCACTGGTAAATTACCTCGTCTGCCATTTTAGTAGATTTTAGCTTAGACATGGTAGCTTCTTTTACTACGTATTCGCCTTTATTTAACCTGTAAGCTATTGCATAGTTAAAGGTTTTACAGATTTCCATATCGGTATAAAGATCGGCAAGGGTATGGCGCAAAGCCTGAAACTTATCTATGGTTTTCCCAAATGCCATACGTTCAGACATGTATTGCAATGCATACTCTAAAGCATATTCTGCTCGGGCATGAGCGTTAACCCCCATAATTAAGCGCTCCAAAGAAAAGTGCTGCATAATGTAAGGAAACCCTTTGTTTTCTTCGCCCAATAAATGAGTTTCCGGAATTTTAACATTATCGAATGCAATTTCTCCGGTATCTGATGCGCGCCAGCCCAACTTATCTAATTTGGTTGCCGTAATGCCAGCACTTGCTCTGTCGATAACAAACATGCTTATGCCCTTGTTGCCTAATTCTGGTTTTGTTTTGGCTGCTACCACCAAATAGTCGCTTGTAACGCCATTGGTTATAAAGGTTTTAGAGCCGTTTATAATATAATGGTCTCCACTTTTTACGGCAGTGGTACGCATGCCTGCTACATCGCTACCGCCAAAGGGTTCGGTAATGCAAAGGCAACCTATTTTATGGCCTGTTATACTTGGTGTTAAATAGTGCTCCTTTATTTGTTGGCTGCCTTGGGCATTAAGGTGCGTCATTGCTAAGTAGCAGTGTGCCCAAATAGCTGCAGCAAAACCGCCGGAGTTTATTTTTTGAAGTTCTTCTAGAAGAATAACGGTATAGAAAAGGTCTAGGTCCAATCCGCCATAAGCTTCGGGGTAATTGATGCCAAAGAACCCCATGCTGCCCATTTTTTTCCAAATGAAACGTTCAATATGTCCGTCGTTTTCCCATTTGTTAATATGCGGAACAACTTCTTTGTTTAAAAACTCTTGTAAACTTTTTCTAAAAAGCTGGTGCTCTTCGGTGAAGTACATTGTATTCATTCTTTTTCTTTTTCAAGCAGCAAATATAATTTAATTATCTCTAATTTATTTACTGGGAAGTCCTTTACTTTTGTTAATTCATCCAACGTTTTGTAGCCGTCTCTTAATTTTCTTTGCTCAACGATTTGGTGCGCTAGATCGTAATCGATGTGCTGTATGTTAACAAGATCTTCTATTTCGGCTTTGTTTATATTTATTTTTTTGATTTTTCTTGGAGTTTTTACTGTAAACTGATTTGTTATTTTTTCAATAACTTCCGGGGATAGCCCATAAACATCTTGTAGTTGTATGTCTGCAATAAAGCCTCCTGAAAATTTATTTCTAAATTTAACGATACGCTCTGAATAATACTCGCCAATGCCATTTATTTTCTGCAATTGTTTTGCCGTTGCAGTATTTAAATCTTGTTTTTGGGCATAGGTTTTTACTGTGTTATTGTAAATTGTGGTATTTTTTTTTGGTTTTGTACTTGTTACCCAATCAGGAAATTTAAAATAGGGCGATAAGATATTTAAAAGTGAATCTGATACTTGGGTAACTTCTTGGAATTCTTTGGTAGAATTAATCCATTTGTTTTGTTTTCTGAAGCTGTGCAATCTATCGATTTCTTTATTAGACATGCCTAACAAAGCGCCTTTGTAATCTGTTATGTAATTGGGGTTAAATGGATAGGTTTTTGGTTTTCGTTCTTCAAGTTCAATAAGTTTAAGCGAATCGATTTCTTTTTGGAACTTTGCTAGTTCTTCTTTGTTTGTTTTTATGTTTTTAGGGCCTTGTTCGACAAAAAAATAAAGGCACTGTAGTGCTATTATCGATAATATCAATAAAAAAATCCCATTTCGTTGCTGTTTGGAAAACGTGAAATGGGATTTCATGGTATTGTTTTTTTTAATTATTTTTTATTCGCTTTTATAGCGTTTACATACTTTTTCATTTCTTCTTTTACTTTGGGGAACAAGAAGAAGAGCCCAATCATATTGGGGAAAACCAATGCTAAAATCATGGCGTCAGAGAATTTTATTACAGCATTTAATGTGGTTGATGCGCCTATAATTACAAATATTAAAAATAAAATTTTATAAGTTAAATCTGCAGCTTTTCCTCTACCAAATAAAAATTTCCAAGATTGCAATCCGTAATACGACCACGAGATCATGGTTGAGAAGGCAAATAAAATAATGGCCACGGTAAGCACATAGGAAAAGTGTGGGATTACGGCATCAAAAGCTCTAGAGGTAAGCTCTACGCCTCCAACGGCTTTTCCGGTTTCGTTTAAAATAACATTGCCCGAGCCGTCTCCGCCGTAAGTAAAAGCGGCTTGCACCATAGAGGTGTCGCTCATGTTAAAAAAGATGATTACCAAGGCGGTCATGGTACAAATAATTACGGTATCTATAAACGGCTCTAAAAGTGCTACAACACCTTCTGATGCTGGGTATTTGGTTTTTACAGCAGAATGCGCAATGGCAGCAGAACCTGCACCGGCCTCGTTTGAAAAAGCAGCACGTTGAAAACCAACAATTAAAACTCCCAAGGCGCCTCCTAATCCTGCTATGGGCGTAAAGGCACCTTCAAAAATCAAGGCAAAAGCATCGTCTATAAATTTGTAGTTAGAACCAATAATTACCAAAGCTGCCAGTACATAAATACCGGCCATAAAGGGTACTATTTTTTCGGTTACGTTGGCTATTCTTTTTATGCCGCCAATAATTACAATGGCAACTATTATAGCAATTACCAGTCCAATCCAAAATCCAGATGTTTCAAAGTTCCACCCAACTAAATCTGATAGTTGTTGAGCGGCCTGGTTAGACTGGAATGCATTGCCGCCGCCAAACGATGCACCAACACAAAGTATGGCAAACAGTACAGCCAGAATTTTTCCTATAGTATTAAAGCCACGTTCTTTTAATCCTTTTGACAGGTAGTACATTGGGCCGCCATAAACGGTGCCGTCTTGTCCTACATCTCTATATTTTACGCCCAGGGTGCATTCAACAAATTTTGTGGACATGCCTATCAATCCGCAGACTACCATCCAGAAGGTTGCTCCAGGCCCACCAATGGCAATGGCCACGGCAACACCAGCAATATTTCCTAAGCCAACGGTACCGGAAACTGCAGTTGCCAAAGCTTGAAAATGGCTTACTTCGCCTTCTTTACTTTCGTCGCGTATGGTATCTGGCAAATCGCCATCAACAATGTTTACGGCCACTTTTTCTTCTGCATGGTGACCGCCCTCAACATCGTCATACTTGCCGCGAACCGTATTGATGGCCAATGGGAATCTTCTAATATTGGGAAAACCAAAGTATATTGTGAAGAAGGTAGCTCCTAAAACCAATAAAATAACCACAACAGGCACATTGTATTCGCCTATGCTTATTGGTGATAATACAAAGCCTTCCCACCAGTCTGCAACTGGCTGAAAGGCTTTGTCTATGCGTTGCCCAAAGCTTAGTTTGGTGGTTTCTTGTGCGTATGTTATAATGGGTATTAATAATGTGGTAATAGAAAGAAGATATTTCTTCATAATTATTTTTTGTTAGTTAATTTTAGTTAAAAAAATAGCTGCTTTTAAGGTTTTGCTTCTGGAACAATCACAGTAAAATTCACTTTTAAGGTTTAATTTTCAGAAAAAACATACCGAGGACAAGGCTTTGGTTGTTTTTTTGGTATTTATGAAAAACCCATTAATTTATTTTACGGTAATTTCAAACAATAAATGGTGTTAAAGCTAGCAAGATGCTAAAAATATTTGGTTTTTTAAAACAAATGCTTGTTAAAATACCAATGCTTTAGCTTATATTGTATATTGTGTTAAGGGCTTGTATTTGCTCTGGGCGGCCTAAAACAATGATTTTGGAATTTGGTGCCAATTTTAAATCGGCTTCGGGGTTTACCAGATATTCGCCGTTTTCGTCTTTGTAGCCAATAACGTTGCACCCTGTTTTTTTTCTGAGATCCAAATCTTTTATGGTTTTAATTTCTTTGGTAAGTTTGTCTATGGCTATCTCTTCAATATTAATGTTGGATTTGCCAACAATAGAAAGGTTGTCAACAAATTCCATTAGGCCAGGAACCACTACTAAAGACGCCATATGGTCGCCACCAATTTTATCGGGTAATATAACATTGTTGGCACCGGCAAGTTTAAGTTTTTTATAAGAAGTGTCTTGCGATGCACGGCTTATAATGTTAATGTTTTTGTTTATTTGTCTAGCAGAAAGTACGATAAATAAATTATCGGCATCGCTTGGTAATGCCGATATTAGGCAAGATGCTCTTTCTATACCGGCTTTTAGCAGGGTTTCGTCGTCGCTTGCATTGCCTAAAACAAAAGGCATTTGCTCGCTTTCGATTTTATTAACAAGGTCTTGGTTTTTTTCGATAATAACAAAGGGTTTGTTGTAAGCTAATAATTTGTTTGCGGCCTGTCTGCCATTTCTTCCGTAGCCGCAAATAATAATGTGGTTTTTTAGGCTATCGATTTGTTTTTGCATCTTTTTTCGTTTTAATTCTTCAAAATTATTCTTGCTCAAAATATATTCGGTAATTACAGACAGTGCATATCCCAGAATAAAAACACTGGTTAATATTAATGAGATGGTAAAAATTTTAGTGGCATCGTCTAACGGATGCACTTCTTTAAAACCAACCGTGGTAATGGTTATTACGGTCATGTAAAGGGCGTCAATCCAGGTATAGTTAGACATCGATTTAAAACCGACAACACCAATAAACAATAAAAGAACCAGCAGTATAATTGCCGTGTATATTTTGGTTCTAAAGATTTTTATCAAAGAATTCATAAATCGAAAACCGATGAGCGTTTGGTATAAATTAAGTCTTTAATACGCATCCAAAAGGCCAAAAACAAGTAGAGCGCAAAGCCAAAGCCCACAGTTACAAAAGTAAGGTACATAAAGGTGGTGCGCACTATTTTTGCCCTTATACCAAATCTGTCTGCAATGCGTTGGCACACATAATATCCGTGCTTTTGAAAAAACAGTAGTGGTTTGTAGATTTTGTTCATGCTGCAATTTAACACATACTTTTATAGTTTAAAAGTTTATTTTTTTAATAACGTATTGCCTATGGCACATTGCAAGCATTTGTTTTTGTTGCAATATGCGCTTTTTAGTTCTAGTAAACCTTGGGATTGTAAGGCCGAAGTTGTTGTTTGTTTTAGCGTATTGAATTTTTCGATAATGCTGTTTTTTTCTGATGCTATGCACTGCATCAAAGCTACAACATGGTCTTCAATGGGTTTGCCTTGGTACTTGGCGTAAGCGAATTTTATGGGGATTATGGTATTTATCATCAATAAATCCACAAAGGCTTTTGTTAGTTGTTTTTTCGATTTTTTCGAAGCTTTGCCAAAGCTGTAATGTGTTGCCCAATACGGAGATGTTTCTACCGTAAAAAGCTCGTAAAATTCTTCAATGTTATTGGTTTGGTTTAGTTTTGAAAACAAATTATGCTCTTTGCTGTATAGGCTTGCCAACTGTGATAAGCGAATGGTAGGGAAGTTTGGGGGGCGCAATCTAAAGAACAGAACTGGTGTATTGGTATTACTGTTTAGTGCAAATTTTTGTTTTAAAAATTGGTAGGTTTTAACCAAACTTTGGAAATGTGCATCTTGGGTGTCTGAATTCAATAAATTGGCCTGCCCAAAAAATAAAGCCTCTAAATGGGTTTGGTTGTTTTGCAGTTTTCTAACAATTGAAAAATCCATAGAGTTTGCAACGCTTAAAAAAGCATCGCCGTTTACTTTAAGCCCAAAATTTTTAGCTAGCATTTTAAACAAAGCCGCTTCCCAATTGTTTTTTGATGTTTTTAATAGTTGGTTAATGTCTTTGGCTTTACGCTCTAAACGTTCAAAATACAGGCGTTCTAACCAGTTTTGTATTGTAAAATCATCAATAGTTTTAAAATCATGTTCGCAATTAATCCACTTTGTGCTTCTGTAAAATAACTTATGATAGTTTTTTAATGCTGTTTTTTCTACAAAGTGTTTTATTTCTAAAGTGGGTATAGCAGTTTGGTCTTTACGGTAAATGTTGGTGTCGTGTTCCCAGACTACGTGTAGTATAACATTATCGTATGCCATATCTTGTTCGTGATTGTGCAAAAACCAATCTGAAGATTTTATATGAATCTCTACATTTCCCGCCCAAAGTTGGTTGTTAATTTTTAGCTGCGCATTAAAAAAATCGGGACCAGAATTTGTATTGTGTTGCCCTACAGAAACTATTGTAATTGTTTCTCCAGCTGTTGTTTTTAAATTTGCTGTATTGAATTTTTGGTGTTGCCAGATGTAATGTAGAAAATCTTCTTTCATGTTGAAAGATAAAATTACAATGTAAAATAACCAAATTAAGATATGGAATTTATAATTTAGTTTTTTTTAAACCACCCATTATGGAGCAACTTACCTTAACCACGCCTGCACTTTTATTCTCTGCTATTTCGCTTATTATGTTGGCTTATACCAACAGGTTTTTGGCTTATGCAGCTATTATAAGGGATTTGCACGATAAGTACATGCAAAAAAAAGACTCTGTTTTAATCGCCCAAATAAAAAACATTAAACAGCGTTTGTACTTAACGCGCGCTATGCAAATTTTTGGCATTAGCAGCTTGTTGCTTTGTGTTTTAACCATGTTTTTAATTTACATACAGCAGTATAGAATAGCAGTTTGGGTTTTTGGTTTAGCGCTTTTGTTGCTCATTATCTCACTTGGGCTATTAATTGTAGAAATTCAAATTTCTGTAAAAGCTCTAGAACATCATATAAGCGATATCGAGAAAAGCAAATCTTAAAGGGCAGGACTTTTAATAAAATGCCAATACATGAATACCAAAGCATTTTTTTTAACATTTGTAATTTACCAAAGCAGTATGACTATTTTCAATTTTTCCCCTAAAAGCAACCTAAGCAATTGGCGCATTGTAAACGATGTGGTTATGGGTGGCCGCTCAAATGGTGATTTTTCAATCAATAGCAACGGAAATGGCTTGTTTAAAGGTCTTGTTTCTTTAGAAAACAATGGTGGGTTTTCTATGCTGCAATACCGTTTTAAAGCAATAGATGTGTTGCTTTTTTCCAAAGTCCTGATTAAATTGAAAGGCGACCAAAAAACCTATCAGTTTAGAATAAAAACCAATTCCAGCGATTACTATTCTTATGTACAATCTTTTGATGCCAATGGAAAATGGCAAACTATTGAAATTCCATTCAACACCATGCAGCCGGCTTACAGAGGCCAAAAATTAGATGTTGAAAATTACCCAGGGAAACAAGCAGAAATGATTGGTTTTTTAATAGGAAATAAAAAAAATGAAGCCTTTCAATTAGAGATTGATTGCATTTTTTTAAAATGAATAACAATAAGCATTTAAAGATCTATCCCATATAAATTTAATGTGTTAAATAGCTGGTTTTAAGCTGGTTTTTGTGTTTCGGTATTCTTTTTTTTAAAAATAAAAAACCAACTGAAAGAAGTGAAATTTAATAAAAAACCAACGTGTTTTTTTTGCCAAGGCAGATAGACTTATTTACCTTGCAAGATATCGAATAATATAATATTGCTAAGAGATTTTTCGTACTTTAGAGTTGTAAATTATCATTCAAAATGGGTACAACCAATTCAAAAGCAAAAATCATATTCAAAGGGCTTGCTTTTTCTGAGGAAGAAGAAGTGTTAATTAATGCTTTGTTTCATAAAGAAACACATAAAAAAGGTACCATACTGTTAAAAGCCGGAGAAACTGTTGATGCCCAATATTATATTGAAACAGGGTGCCTGCGCTCATTTCATACAGATGCCCAAGGAAAAGAATACACCGTACAGTTTGGTTTTAAAGATTGGTGGATTAGTGATTTTACGGCTTTCTTTTCTAAATCTAAAGCTATACTTACTATTGAAGTGCTTCAAGATGCTACCTTGTACAGGATATCAAAAGATGATAAAGCACTTTTATTTACTAAAATACCTAAGGTTGAAACTTTTTTTAGAATAAAGTTAGAACGTGCGTTTGCAGCTTTTCAAAAACGTATTCTGGCAAGTTTATCGCAGTCTGCAACAGAGCGTTACATTCGCTTTGTTAAGACTTTTCATGATATTCAACAATGTTTAAAAAACTATCATATCGCCTCGTATTTAGGTATTACCACAGAAAGTTTAAGCAGAATTAGAAAAGAAATATCAAACAGCTAGATTAATTACCATACATCAATTTTTTTATTGATTTATCATTATACTTTTGTGTTATAGCTGAGATTAACAAAAATATAATTTGTAAATCCCTTCGGTTAATAGCAAAGTAAAAGCGCATATATTTTATGCGCTTTTTTATTACTTGATAAATTATAGTTTACTTACCTCGAATAATTAGGAGATTCGTTAGTAATCGTTACATCGTGCGGATGGCTTTCGTTAATGCCACTTGCTGTTATTTTTACAAATTGTCCGGTTTCTTTTAGTGTTTCAATATCTTTTGCACCACAATAGCCCATACCTGCTCTTAAGCCTCCAATAAATTGATGAATACTTTCGTATAAATAGCCTTTATAAGGTACACGTCCCACAATGCCCTCGGGCACTAATTTTTTAATATCATCTTCAACATCTTGAAAATAGCGGTCTTTACTACCTTGTTTCATAGCTTCAACAGAGCCCATACCACGATAAGACTTAAATTTCCTTCCTTCGTAAATAATGGTTTCACCAGGAGATTCTTTTGTTCCGGCCAAAAGCGAGCCTAACATTACGGTATCTGCTCCAGCGGCAATAGCTTTAGGAATATCGCCTGTATAGCGAATGCCGCCATCTGCGATTACCGGAACACCGCTACCTTTTATGGCCTGGGCAACCTCTAAAACCGCAGAGAATTGAGGGAAACCAACACCTGCAACTACTCGTGTTGTGCAAATAGAACCTGGTCCTATGCCTACTTTTACAGCATCAGCACCGGCTTCAACCAAATATTTGGCTGCTTCGGCAGTTGCAATGTTGCCCACAATAACTTCAAGCTCTGGAAATTTAGACTTTATTTCTTTTAAAACCGTTACTACGCCTTTGGTGTGCCCGTGTGCGGTATCTATAACCACAGCATCTACACCAGCATTTACCAAGGCTTTTGCTCTAATTGTGGCATCGCTGGTAACGCCTATGGCAGCAGCAACGCGCAAACGCCCGTATTGGTCTTTGTTTGCATTTGGCTTTTGGGTAACTTTTGTAATGTCCCTAAAAGTAATTAAGCCCGATAGCTTAAACATGTCATCAACAATAAGTAGTTTTTCTATTTTATGTTTTTGAAGAATTTTCTCTGCATCCAGTAACGATGTGCCAATAGAGGCCGTAACTAGGTTATCGCTGGTCATAACCTCGCTAATGGGGCGCGTGTTATCGTGTTCGAATCTTAAATCTCGATTAGTTACAATGCCTTTTAGAGTGCGGTCTTCACTAACAATAGGAATGCCCCCAATACCATATTCTGCCATATATTGTTTGGCATCGCTAACCTTTGCGCTAACTGGCAGGGTTACAGGATCGATAATCATACCGCTTTCTGCACGCTTTACTTTTCTTACTTTAGCGGCTTGGGCATCAATGGTCATGTTTTTGTGTAAAACCCCAATGCCACCTTCTTGCGCCATGGCTATGGCCATTTTGCTTTCGGTAACGGTATCCATGGCTGCCGAAATAATAGGTACATTAATGCTAATGTTGCGTGTAAATTTTGTTTTAATGTTTACTTCGCGAGGAAGTACTTCTGAAAATGCTGGAACCAAAAGAACGTCGTCGTATGTTAAACCTTCTCCTAATATTTTGTTTTGTTGTGAAGTCATTTTGCAATTACGTTAAATTGCGTGCAAATATACAATTTATATTGAAGAATTATTGTTAATTATTTGTAACTGTTTATAAAAAAACTGTTTTAAAAAACCAGCTAAGATGGATGCGGATTTTTAAAACAGCTTTTATGTTGTTTAATTTTTTTGTTTGATTATGCAATTTCAACAAACAAGGCTTCATCTGCTTTTTTAACATTTGCAAGCTTGTTTTTGGTTAATTCCTTAATTGCTTTGTCCCATTTTTTATTTGAAAGACCAGACTGTGTTTTTAAGTCGCTTAGTTCTAGTTTTTCGGTTTTTTTTAGTATTGTTAGTACTGCTTTGGCCTCATCGCTTAAAGCTATGGCTTTTTTTTCAGGCCTCATTTGCGGGAAAAACAATACTTCTTGTATGGATTGGTTATTGGTTAAAAACATAATTAACCTATCCATGCCTATGCCCATGCCCGATGTTGGAGGCATACCATATTCTAGGGCACGTAAAAAATCGTGATCTATAAATTCTGTAGCTTCATCGTCGCCTTTGGCGGCTAGTTTAAGTTGGTGCTCAAAACGCTCGCGTTGGTCAATAGGGTCATTCAATTCCGAGTAGGCATTTGCAATTTCCTTGCCGCAAACCATCAGCTCAAAACGCTCTGTTAATTCTGGGTTATCGCGGTGTTCTTTGCACAGTGGGCTCATTTCTTTCGGATAATCCGTTATAAAGGTAGGTTGTATGTAGTTGCCTTCGCATTTTTCGCCAAAAATCTCGTCAATAAGCTTGCCTTTGCCCATGGTTTCGTCAACTTCAATACCTAAATCTTTAGCCGCTTGCCTTATTTCGTCTTCGCTTTTTCCAGTAATATCAAAACCTGTAAAATGCTTTATAGAATCTGCCATAGTTACTCTGGCATAAGGTGCTTTAAAGTCTATTTCGTGGTCGCCAAATTTAGCTTTTGTGTTGCCGTTTACAGCCAATGCACAGTGTTCTAAAAGGCGCTCGCAAAATTCCATCATCCAGTTATAGTCTTTATAGGCAACATAAATTTCCATAGCGGTAAATTCGGGATTGTGGGTTCTGTCCATGCCTTCGTTTCTAAAATTTTTAGAAAACTCGTAAACACCATCAAAGCCTCCAACAATTAAGCGTTTTAGGTATAGTTCGTTGGCAATTCTTAAATATAAAGGTACATCCAGAGCATTATGGTGGGTTATAAACGGTCGTGCTGCTGCGCCTCCGGGAATGGGTTGCAAAACAGGAGTTTCAACTTCAAAATATCCAGCGTTGTTAAAAAAGTTACGCATGGCATTAAATAATTTTGTGCGTTTAATAAAAACTTCTTTTACATGCGGATTTACTACCAAATCTGCGTAACGTTGCCTGTATCGTTGTTCTGGGTCGGTAAAGGCATCGTAAACCTTTCCGTCTTTTTCTTTCGGTAAAGGCAAGGGTTTTAATGCTTTGCTTAAAAGTGTAAAATCTTTAACTTTTACTGTTTTTTCACCAACTTGTGTGGTAAACAATTCGCCTTCAACGCCAATAAAGTCGCCAAAATCCAATAGTTTTTTAAAAACATCGTTGTATTTTGTTTTGTCTTCGCTTGGGCAAATTTCATCACGATTAAAATATACTTGTATGCTGCCTTCTGCATCTTGTAGCTGTGCAAAACTTGCTTTTCCTTGCACTTTTACTTGCATTAACCTACCAGCAATAATTACTTTTTTATCTTCTTCAAACAACTCTTTTATTTGTTTGGATGTGTGGTTTACTGGGTATAAATCTGCCGGATATGGATTAATACCTAATTCACGTAATTTTGTTAACTTTTCTCTGCGTACAAGCTCTTGCTCTGATAATTGCGACATATTATAAATCCTGTATAAAAATTTTGATGCGCAAAGATAGTCATTTGATTTACGTTTTTTGATTATTGATTTACGATTTTTTTTCTGAAACTACTGCCAAGTTAGAGCTTTTATAGGCTGCTAATTATTTTTTTTGTAAAGTTTGTAATGGTTAGCCAAATAAAAGCACCCAAAACACAATGTTTTGGGTGCTTTAGCTATTAACCACCATTAATTTGTATAAATAATACAAACTAGTAATAAGACGATAAAAAGTGATGTTTATTGTGTTTTTTAACAAGTTTAACATAAAAAAACTCGGAAGTAAAATTCCGAGTTTCTAAATCATACGAATCATTGATTGAAGTAATATTATTAAATGAAGGTGACTAACTCTTATAAATAATTATTTTTTCGTGTGATTGTATATTATAATAACGAACAGGTTTGGTTTTTGTTGCATTAAATATTGGTTTTTTAACATTTTTAACGTTTTATTTTAAAAATATTAACATTTGCATAATCAAAAACCCAAAAGACAGGGTCTTTTGGGTTTTTATTTAATAACCTAGAATTGTACTAACCATCAACTATTATGCAGGTTATTAAATGTTAAGGTTTACAGGAAGCCACCGCCGCCGGATTTTGTGTTGTCGTCGCGTTGTTTTCTTGATTTTGCACGGTATTTCCCGCCACCAAAACGGTACGATAAACTGGCTTGTACGGTATGGCTTTCCCAGTTAAACTGACCGTTTTGTACAAATGGTTTGGTGCCTTCAAAAGCAAATTTCATGGTATTTAAAATGTCGTTGAAATTTAAACTGAATGAGCCTTTTCCTTTTGCAAAACTTATACGAGAACCCAGATTTACAAAATACATGGGTTTCATATCAAACTGTAGCGTTTTGTTTTTTCCTCTGTAAAATCCAAAGGCCGTTAAACTTAGTATTTTGCTCACTCTAAAATTATTGAACATTCTAAAGTTCCAAGCAACGTTATCTATTTCATCAATATTAGTTTCAATATCGTTTATAGTTGCAGTTTCTATTGGTGCAGTTAAATTTTCAGCTATTCCTTTTTGGGTCTGGGAGTACAAATCGAAGCTTCCGTTTATGCTCCACCATTTTGTTGGTCGGTAATTGGTTGATAATTCTATGCCAAAAGCCGAAGTATCATCAAAATTATCGTGGGTTAATATTATACGACCAGAATTTACATCGGTTCTATCTATAAATAGTGCTCGGTTAATTTCATCTGAAATAATTCTATAAAAAACACCTCCGGTTACGCTTCCTTTTCTATTGTTTAACGTTCTGGTGTAATTGGCTTCAATCGAGTTTGTAAACTGTGGGCGTAAATCGATATTTCCGAAAGAAGAAATTAATGGTGTGCTCCATTCTTTAATGGGGTTTACTTGTCCTATTCCGGGGCGGTCCACACGTCGGCTATAACTAAATTGATACGAATTTTTTTCACTTGCTGTGTACGTTATAAAAGCCGAAGGATATACCTCGAAATAATCGTTTTTAAACGTTTGGGTGCTTGCCGCTTCAGATGAAAGCGCCAATGCATCTTCTGTTACATTTTCTGCACGCACGCCTATTTGGTAGGTCCATTTTTCAAATTTTTTGCTAAAGGTGGCGTAAGCCGAATAAATGTCTCTGGTGTAATCGAAATTGGTACTTGGGGTTGGCCTTAAAACACCTTGGTCGTTCAAGGTTAAACCTGTTGATGCATAAGCAATATCGGAGTTAAACAAACGCGCCTGCAAGCCCAATTCCAGTTTTGAGGTTTTAGAAACTGGGTTTACGTAATCTAAGTTTACTGTGGTGCTTTTTCTATCGGTATTGTTAAAGTCTTTATAATCATCGTTTGAGCCTAAAAGGAATTTAAAATCTGCCGGTGTGTCGTCTTCAAAAGTATTGTAATCTACTTCTAATTCGATGTTATGGCCATCTTCTGAAAAATCGTGTACATAGTTAAAGTTGTATTGCGATGACATGTTGTCGCTTTCAGCAAAAAAAACTTGATGTTGGTTAAACGACGCATTGCTGTAAAACAAGGCTTCGGTTTCGCCATCGTTACTACTATCGGAGGTGTTTTGTGTGGTGAAAAACGACATGGTGTTCTTGTCGTCTAAATAAAAATCAAGTCCTACTTTATATAAATGCGATTGCCTTTTATCTAAAAATTTAAAGAACTGCTCCGAGTTGTTTTCCGGTCTTACCACATTACCGCGGTTTTTGTTTTTAGAGATATTATTGCTGTAACTGCCGTATAAATTTAGTTTGCCGGTACGGTAATTCATGTTTAGGGCGCTATTAAATTTGGCTTCTTTTTCGTGAGACAAACCCAAGCTTAAACTGCCGTTAAAGCCTTGCATGGTGTTTTTATGAAGCACAATATTTATAATGCCGCTCATGCCTTCGGGATTGTATTTAGCAGACGGGTTGGTAATCAATTCGATTTGTTTTATGGCGGTTGACGGAATTTGTTTAAGCAACTGCGCCGTAGGAATGTTTGATAATTTGCCATCTACCATTACACGAACGTTTTGGTTGCCACGCAAGCTAATATCGCCCGTTTGTGCATCGACACTTACCGATGGGATGCCAACCATAAGCTCTGATGCGCTACCAGTTGCAGCCAGATCTTTGCCAATGGTAATTACTTTTCGGTCAACTTTTTGCTGTATGGTTGAGGTTTCGGCAATAACGGTAACGGCATCTAAACCTTCGGCTTCTTCTTCTAAAAGAATGTTTCCAAGGTTTACTTTGTAGTTGCCCTTGCCAATGGTAATGTTTTTTGTAATGGTTTTGTACCCTATATATTGGATACTTACTTTTATTTTGCCTTCTGCTACTTTATCGATTTCAAAAGAGCCGTCTTCTAAGGTAATGCTGCCGGTTAGGGTTTCGCCCGCAGTATTTTTTATTATAACATTTACATAGGGTAAGGGTTGTTTAAGTTTTGCATCTAAGACCTTGCCCGAGATGGTGCCTGTTTTGTTGTCTTTTTTTTCGGGGTCTGCGGTATCTGCTTGTGCAGTTATTGAGAACAGTAATAAACACACGAAGAATAAGTTTTTCATTTTGGTTGGTTTTTTGATTGATTGATTAAAAGTAATACAGTATTGACGTGTAGATTTAAAATCTGTTACTATATTTAACAAAGCTTAACATCTTTTTAACATTATGAGTAAGAAAACACTAGTAATTGGCGCTTCGGTAAAACCAGATAGGTATTCAAACCATGCTATTCTAAGCCTTGTAAATAAAGGGTATAGCGTTGTGGCTTTTGGGTTGAAAAAAGGTGAAGTTGCTGGCGTAAATATTGATACCCAATTAAAACCATACAAAAATATAGATACCATTACGCTATATTTAAGCCCTAACCGGCAAGAAGCGTATTATGATTATGTGGTGTCTTTACAGCCCGAGCGCGTGATTTTTAATCCGGGAACCGAAAATCATGAGTTTTGTGAGATTTTAAAGAAAAACAATATTGGCTATGAAACAGCTTGCACCTTAGTGCTTCTTTCTACTAATCAATATTAAACCTAAATAGGTAATAATGCCGTTAAGTGGCAATATTTCCCAATGAAATTTATATGCTCCTATAATACTTTCTGGTAAAGATGTAATTATAAGGCTTAATGTTATTGATAACAAAGCAACAATCCACGCATTTTTATCTTTTATTTCACGTTTGGTTAAAATGCCAAAAGCAAATAAACCTAAAAGTGGGCCATAAGTATAGGTGGCAAATTTAAATAAGTTGCTTACCACGTTTCCTTCAAGATTATTAAATATAATAACAACCATTATTAGTAATAATGAAACCCCAATATGCACTTTTTTGCGCAGCGGTTTTTGTTCGGCCTCGGGTCTTTTTTCAATGTTTAAAAAATCTACCGAAAACGATGTGGTTAACGATGTTAATGCACTATCGGCACTACTGTAAGCCGCGGCAATTAAACCGATGAGAAAGGTTATGGATAAGGCACCGCCCAAACCTTGGTTCATGGCAATTTCGGGGAACAGCAAATCGGTTCGGGTTATGTTGTTAACAACTGGTATCTGTAAATTGAATTTATCGGCATAAATAAACAATAAGGCGCCAAGCGAAAGAAAGGCGAAATTTACCACAATAACCAAAGTAGCCATGGTAAACATGTTTTTCTGGGCGTCTTTTTTGTTTTTACAAGTTAGGTTTTTTTGCATCATATCTTGGTCTAAACCCGTCATGGCAATAGCAATAAATATGCCTCCAATAAAATATTTCCAGAAATAGGTGGTCGTATTGGGGTCGTCAAAAAAGAAGATTTGGCTTTTTGCTGAAAACGCTTCCGATTTTAACATGCTAATTACCGTAAAATCCAATTTTTGGTTTATTAAATAAATACCAACGCCTACAGAAACCAGCATCGCCAACGTTTGCAGGGTATCGGTCCAGATAATCGTTTTTATGCCGCCTCTGTTGGTGTACAGCCAAATTAATAAAATAGATATTACAACAGTTAGCCAAAACGGTACTCCAAGTTTTTCAAAAACAATATATTGCATCGATAATGCTACTAGGTAAAGCCTAAACGAAGCCCCGGTTACTCTAGAAAGCAAGAAGAAAAAAGCACCGGTTTTATAACTTACAATACCAAAACGCTGCTCTAGGTATTGGTAAATCGAGGTTACATTGAGTTTGTAATACAGCGGCAGCAAAATAAAAATAATAAACAAATAGCCTACAAAAAAACCAAAAACACCTTGCATGTAAGCAAATTGCTGGCCGCCAATCATTCCAGGGACCGATATAAAGGTTACGCCAGAGAGCGATGCACCTATCATTCCAAAGGCCACCAAGTACCAGGGCGATTGTTTTTTGGCCTTAAAAAAAACGTCGTTACTATCGTCTTTTCCTGTTAAGTACGATATTATAATAAGCAAGCCAAAATAGCCGGAAATAAGTAAAAGGATTTGCGTTGCAGTCATAAAAAATTATTTTCAATCGCCAAATTACGTAAAAGTTGATAAGATTTTGAAACAAGTTCAGAATAAATAGTAAATTCGCAACCTATGGAGTTTTCTTCTAAATTGCTAGAACGCGCTGTTAACGAAATGTCTCAATTACCCGGAGTGGGTAAACGAACCGCATTGCGTTTGGTTTTGCACTTGTTAAGGCAGCCTAAAGAGCAAACTACCGCACTATCACAAGCCTTGCAGAATATGCGCAACACCATAAAGTTTTGCGAGTCTTGCCATAATATTAGCGATGTTAAACTATGCGATATATGCGCCAACCCAAATAGAAACGAAACCATTATTTGCGTTGTAGAAGATGTTAGGGACGTTATGGCCATAGAAAATACCAGTTCGTTTAAAGGTTTGTACCATGTTTTGGGCGGTAAAATATCGCCCATGGATGGCATTGGCCCGCACGATTTGAATATTGAAACTCTGGTTGCAAAAGTTAAAAAAGGAGTTGTAAAAGAGCTTATTTTTGCCCTAAGCTCTACCATGGAGGGCGATACCACAAATTTTTATATTTACAAACAAATTCAAGATTGCGAGGTTTTAACATCAACCATTGCACGCGGTATTTCGGTTGGCGATGAGTTGGAATATGCCGATGAGATCACCCTAGGAAGAAGTATTGTAAATAGAATTCCGTTTGAAACGGCTTTAAAATTATAATTTCATTTGAAACTCTCAGTTGTAATTTTAAACTATAATGTGCGCTATTTTTTAGAGCTCTGCTTAAAAAGCGTGCAAGCTGCTATTGTAAATATTGATGCAGAAATCATTGTGGTCGATAATAATTCTGAAGACGGTAGTTGTAACATGGTAAAGGCATTATTTCCTGATATTAAGCTTATAGAAAATAAAGAGAATTTAGGTTTTTCAAAAGGAAATAACATAGGCGTTTCTCAAGCAAAAGGCGATTTTGTTTGTGTTTTAAACCCAGATACGGTCGTTGCAGAAGATACGTTTGTTAAGATTCTGGGCTTTGCACAAACAAAACAAAAATTAGGCATTGTTGGGTGTAAATTAATAAACGGTGCAGGTCAATTTTTACCAGAAAGCAAACGAAATATTCCGTATGTAAATGCCGCTTTCAAAAAAATGTTGGGCAATTCTAAAGACTATTACGCGAATCGTTTAAATGAAAACCAAAAGGGAAAAGTAGATGTGCTGGTTGGTGCATTTATGTTTTTTAAACGCGAGGTATATCATAAAGTAAACGGTTTTGACGAAGATTATTTTATGTACGGCGAAGACATCGACCTATCCTATAAAATGATAAAGTCCGGCTACCAAAACTACTATTTTGGCGATACAACGGTTATCCATTTTAAAGGTGAAAGCACTTTAAGAGATAAATTTTATGCACGTCGGTTTTATGGTGCCATGCAAATATTCTACAAAAAGCATTTTAAGAAAAACCTACTGTTCGATATGCTCGTCTGGCTTGGTATAAGCTTGGTTTATATATTCAGGAAAACTCCGGTAAAAAAGGTGGTGCCAATTGAAAAATACGTATTAATTTCCAATCAAATCAACGAAAAGCTTAAATTTGCATTGCAGAAAGAAATAACTTTAAAAACAGATTTAAAAAATATCCAAAGATTTACAGAAGTTATTTTTGATGCCAAAACACTGGGTTACAAAACGATTATCAGGATGATTGAAGATGCTGAAAAAAACATACCTATAACCTATAAAATTTTACCCGAAAAATCTAATTTTATATTAGGAAGCAACGACGCTGTAAGTAAAGGTGAAGTGATTGTTTTTGAATAATGATTATATAAATAATTAAAAAAAACTAATCATTTTTTATTAATTTTGCAGCTTTATATTAAAAAACAACGATTATATTATTTATATGGCAAAGTTTGAGCTTAAATTACCGAAAATGGGCGAAAGTGTTGCAGAGGCAACAATAACAGCTTGGTTAAAAGAAGTTGGCGATACCATTGAGTTGGATGAAGCGGTTTTGGAAATCGCGACCGATAAAGTAGATAGCGAAGTGCCAAGTGAAGTAGATGGTATTTTATTAGAAAAGCGTTTTAATGTTGACGATGTAGTACAAGTTGGGCAGGTTTTAGCGGTAATTGAAACCAAAGGCGAAGGTGTAGTAGAGCCCCAAGCAGAAGCCACTGAAACCAATAAACCAAAACCCGAAGCCCTAGAGCAAGTAGCGCAAACAGTAACAGTTGCCAAAGAAACAGTAGCCCCAATTAGTTCGAACGATGAACGTTTTTACTCGCCATTGGTAAAAAATATAGCCAAACAAGAGGGCATTTCTCAAAACGAATTGGATGCGATTGCAGGTTCCGGTAAAGACGGACGCGTAACCAAAAACGATATTTTAAATTATATAGAAAATAGGGGGGCTGCTAAAAAAGAAGAAGCACCAGTAGAAACCCCAAAACCGGTTGCAAAAGCTGAAACACAACAAAAAACAGTTCCAACACCTGTTGTTGCAAGTGGCGAAGATGAAATTATTGAAATGACCAGAATGGGCAAGCTTATTGCACACCACATGGTAGAATCTGTGCAGACTTCGGCACACGTACAAAGTTTTATTGAAGCCGATGTTACCAAAATATGGAATTGGAGAAAAAAAGTTAAAGATGGCTTTATGAAGCGCGAAGGCGAAAACCTAACCTTTACACCAATTTTTATGGAAGCCATTGCCAAAGCATTGCGCGATTATCCGATGATGAATATCTCCCTTCAAGGCGATACCATCATAAAAAAGAAAAATATTAACCTGGGTATGGCAGCGGCTTTACCCGATGGCAATTTAATTGTACCGGTTATAAAAAACGCCGATCAGCTTAATTTGGTTGGCATGACCAAACAAGTTAACGATTTAGCAAACAGAGCGCGCTTAAACCAACTAAAACCAGACGATATTCAAGGCGGTACTTACACCGTTACCAACGTGGGATCATTTGGCAGTATTATGGGTACACCAATTATTAACCAGCCACAAGTGGGTATTTTAGCTTTGGGTGCCATACGTAAAGTACCCGCGGTTATCGAAACCCCAGAAGGCGATTTTATTGGTATTCGTTACAAAATGTTTTTGTCGCACTCCTACGACCACCGTGTGGTAAATGGTGCATTGGGTGGCATGTTTGTAAAAGCTGTAAAAGATTATTTGGAGGCTTGGGATAGTCAAAGGGAGATTTAATTTTATTTTGAGCAAAGCGAACGTCTCATAGAAAAATAAGTGTTTTTTTTCGCTTTCGCGGAAATCAATAAAAACTAAAACCAACCCATAAAACGGTTGGTTGTTTTGTTTTATACACTTTGGTAATTTAGTACCTTTGCACTTGATAAAAAGTAGCCATGCAATTAAACCTAACAAAACCCATCTGTTTTTTCGATTTAGAAACCACAGGAATAAACATTACTAAAGACCGTATCGTAGAAATAGCCATACTTAAAGTACACCCCAACGGCAAAGAAGAAAGCAAAACCTGGTTGGTAAACCCGGAGATGCCCATACCAAAAGAAGTAACCGAAATCCATGGCATTTCTGATGCCGATGTGGCCGATAAGCCCACATTTAAGGAACTGGCAAAAGAAATTTACAACCTTATTAAAGACTCCGATTTGGGAGGCTTTAATTCCAATAGATTCGATATCCCGCTTTTAGCCGAAGAAATGCTTCGTGCCGAGGTTGATTTCGATATGAAAAACCGTTTGTCCGTCGATGTGCAAACCATCTTCCATAAAATGGAACAGCGCACATTAAGCGCCGCCTACAAATTTTATTGCGATAAAAATTTAGATGATGCGCACAGTGCCGAAGCCGATACCAATGCGACTTTTGAAGTGTTAAAAGCGCAAATAGCTAAATACGACGACCTAGAAAACGACACCAAGTTTTTAGCCGAATTTAGCTCCCGAAAAAAGTTTGCAGATTTTGCCGGTTTTATCATTTATAACAAAAAAGGGGAAGAATGTTTTTCTTTCGGAAAGCACAAAGGCAAATTAGTTACCGAAGTTTTAGAAAAAGAACCCGGGTATTTTGGCTGGTTGTTAAATGCCGATTTTCCGCTATATACCAAAAAAGTATTAACAGCTATTAAGTTGAAGAGCTTTAATAATAAACTATAAAATAGAAAAAAGAAAATAGAGGCCAGAAAATAGACTGCTTTAAGTTATTTAAATGAGTAAGAGTCTATTATCTAAAAGCGAAGCGGTCTAATATCTAAATTCTAAAAATAAATGAAACTAATCTGCATCGGTAGAAATTACACCGAACATATTAAAGAACTGGAAAACGAAAAACCGCTAGATCCTGTCGTTTTTCTAAAACCAGACACGGCAATTCTTCTTAAAAAACAACCCTTTTTTATTCCCGATTTTTCGGATGATGTGCACCACGAAGTTGAAGTTTTGGTAAAAATTAATAGAGTAGGGAAGCATATTGATAAAAAGTTTGCCCATAAATATTATAATGAAATCGGACTTGGAATCGACTTTACAGCACGCGATTTACAAAGCCAGTTAAAAGCAAAAGGGCTGCCATGGGAAAAAGCAAAAGCCTTTGATGGTGCTGCGGTTGTTGGCAAATGGCTTTCGGTGGATGGATTTGAAAATTTAAACAACATAAATTTCTCGTTGCAAAAAAACGACACTATTGTACAGCAAGGAAATACGAGCCACATGTTGTGGAAAATTGACGAATTAATAGAATATGTGTCAAAATATTTTACTTTAAAGATAGGAGATATTATATTTACAGGCACGCCAGCGGGAGTTGGCAAAGTCTTTGCCAACGACAAGTTAAAAGGATTTATAGAAAATACCGAAATGTTTTCAATTACAGTAAAATAAATGGAACAGCATTATAAATTATTCAGAGTACGCGAATTAGCCGATAACGACGACGATTTCGTTAAAACCCTGGCCGAAACATTTTTAGAAGAAGTGTCTGAAGATGCAGAACGACTAAAAAAAGCGGTGGCCGAAAATAACTACCAAGAAGCTTATCAGGCGGCTCATAAAATGAAGCCAACTGTAGATTTGTTCGAGCTGGGTATTCTCCAAGATTTAATTGAAGTACAAGATTGGGGCAAATTTGCCAAAACAGATATCGATATTACCGAAAAACTAAATATTGTTATTACGGCGGTAAACAAGGCTTTGGTTGAAATAAAATCAGATTTCAAACTCTAATGCAAGCCGAAATAATTACCATTGGTGACGAGTTGCTTATTGGGCAGGTTATAGATACCAATTCTGCATATATTTCTAAACGGCTTAACGCCATAGGGGTTTCGGTGTATCAAAAAACCGCTGTTCAAGATGATAAAACGCATATTCTTAAAGCCTTAAAAGAGGCCGAAGAAAATGCCGAAATTGTTATTTTAACTGGCGGATTAGGCCCCACAAAAGACGATATTACCAAAAAAACCATTGCCCATTATTTTAAAGATAGATTGGTTAGAGATGCTTCCGTGCTAAAAAATATCCAGCAACTTTGGGAAAAACACATCAAGCAACCTCTAAAACAGGTTAATATAGATCAAGCCTTGGTGCCATCAAAAGCCACGGTTTTAATGAACTTGTATGGTAGCTCACCAGGGATGTGGATTGCAAAAAACAACAAGGTTTTTATATCGCTACCCGGTGTACCTTTTGAAATGAAGGCCATCATGGAGCAAGAGGTTATTCCAAAATTAAAAACCACATTTAGTTGCCCAAGTATAATTCATAAAACCTTATTGGTTTATGGAGTTGGTGAAAGTACGCTTGCCGAACGGATAGAACACTGGGAAGAAGCCCTACCAAAGCACATAAAACTAGCCTACTTACCAAACTTAGGTAAAGTAAGATTGCGCTTATCGGCAAAAGGATTTGATAAAGAACAAATTATAAATGAGGTAGAAGAACAAGTTAAAAAACTGCTACCATTAATTAAAGAAGAATTTGTTGGTTTTGAAGACGAAGAAGCATCCCTCGAAGTGGTATTGGGCAAGCAATTGGTAAAATCTGGAAAAACACTAGCTTTGGCCGAAAGTTGCACCGGCGGCAAAATTGCCCAACAAATAACCGCCAATCCTGGAGCTTCAAAATATTTTAAAGGCGGATTGGTAACCTACGCCACCCAATCTAAAATCGATGTTTTGGGCGTTTCAAAAACCATTATTGATGCGCATTCTGTTGTAAGTGCACAAGTAGCCGAGGCCATGGCGCAAAATGCACTGCAATTATTCAACACAGATTATGCCCTAGCAACCACAGGACATGCAGGCCCCGAAAAAGGCGACTCCAATGCCGAGGTTGGTACCGTTTTTATTGCTCTGGCCACAAAAAACAAGGTGTTTTCAGAAAAGTATAACATGGGCAACCATCGCGAAAAAGTCATTAATAAAGCGGTAAACAAAGCCTTTGAAATGCTTCAAAAAGAAATTTTAAAAAATAGATAAAAATTAAATTGTCATAATATAAAGAATTTGTATATTTGCACCTCGATTTTAAGCAACAAAAAATTTAAAGTTATAAATAATGTCAAGAGTTTGTGAACTTACAGGAAAGAAGGCAATGGTTGGAAACAACGTGTCTCATGCATTAAATAGAACTAAACGCAAATTTAACGCGAATTTAGTAAAAAAACGTTTTTACATTCCAGAAGAAGATAAATGGATAACTTTAAAAGTTTCTACATCTGCTTTAAAAACAATTAACAAAATTGGAATTGCTGCAGCAATTAAGGAAGCAAAATCTAAAGGGTTCTATAAATAATAGCTGTACAATTAGGAAGCGATTTCTTAGCGCAAGCTCCCGAAAACTATAGGCGGGGAATTAGCAGCAATTACAAAAAAATATTATATCATGGCAAAAAAAGGTAACAGAATACAAGTAATATTAGAGTGTACAGAGCATAAAGAGTCTGGGCAACCAGGAACTTCTCGTTACATTACCACAAAAAACAAAAAAAATACGCCAGATAGAATGGAGATTAAAAAATTTAATCCAATTCTGAAGCGTATGACAGTTCATAAGGAAATTAAATAATTAGAAAATTTTCAAAGCGAAAAATTTCAAATAAATTAAATTAGAAGTTTTAAGAAAATTTCAAATAACGCATAAGTCATGGCAAAAAAAGCAGTCGCATCATTACAAACAGGATCAAAACGATTAACAAAAGCTATAAAAATGGTAAAGTCCCCAAAAAGCGGAGCTTACATGTTTGTTGAATCTATTATGGCACCAGAATTAGTAAACGACTTTTTAAACAAAAAGTAAAACTAATCATACAACATATTAAAAACTGCTTTCATTTTCTGGAAGCAGTTTTTTTATGCTTATATTTTAGTAAATTTACTGCCATAATTACACTATAAAAAACGTAGTGCGAAAATTGGCGATAATTATTTGGGCGTTACAACTCCCGATAGCTATCGGGAGGGCGGGCTTTCGGCAGTCGCTTTTTTGTGTTGCATAGGTGCAACAACACAAAAAGAGCTTCAACAATACCTCAATCCCTAACGCAAAAAGGAACTACAACTGATAAACAAATTAACAACAAACGAATAAACAGTATAAATGAGTTTTTTTAAAAAAATATTTTCATCAGAAAAAAAGGAAACCTTAGATAAAGGATTGGAAAAATCTAAGTCCAGTTTTTTAGGTAAACTAACCAAGGCCGTAGCCGGAAAATCTAAAGTTGACGATGAGGTGCTGGATAATCTTGA
This sequence comes from Gelatiniphilus marinus, assembly GCF_042684345.1. NCBI lineage: Bacteria > Pseudomonadati > Bacteroidota > Flavobacteriia > Flavobacteriales > Flavobacteriaceae > Gelatiniphilus > Gelatiniphilus marinus. The sequence continues at coordinate 655,362 of NZ_JBHULK010000002.1, forward strand.
AGAGGTTTTAGTGTCTTCAGATGTTGGCGTAAACACTACTCTTAAAGTTATCGAGCGTATTGAAGCACGTGTTGCAAAAGACAAATATTTAGGTACCGACGAACTCAACAAAATACTCCGCGAAGAAATAGCAGGTTTGTTAAGCGAAACCAATTCTGGCGAAGACACTGAATTTACAATTCCAGAAAACAAAAAACCTTTTGTAATTATGGTGGTTGGAGTTAATGGCGTTGGCAAAACCACCACCATTGGCAAACTTGCGCATCAATTTAAAAAGCAAGGTTTAAAAGTAGTTTTAGGTGCTGCCGATACCTTTCGGGCCGCGGCCATAGACCAGTTGCAGGTTTGGGCAGACCGTGTAGATGTGCCAATTGTAAAACAATCTATGGGCAGCGACCCCGCATCGGTGGCTTTTGATACTTTGCAAAGTGCCGTAACCCAAGATGCCGATGTAGTTATTATTGATACGGCAGGACGATTGCACAACAAAGTAAATTTAATGAACGAGCTTACCAAAGTAAAACGCGTAATGCAAAAAGTAGTTGATGATACCCCAAACGAGGTCTTGTTGGTTTTAGATGGCTCGACAGGGCAAAATGCCTTCGAGCAAGCCAAACAATTTACTGCGGCAACTGAGGTAACAAGTTTAGCAGTAACCAAATTAGACGGTACTGCAAAAGGCGGTGTTGTTATTGGAATTTCGGACCAATTTAAAATTCCTGTAAAATATATTGGTGTTGGCGAAGGTATTGACGATTTACAGGTTTTTAACAAGTTTGAGTTTGTAGATTCGTTTTTCAAGTAAGGGCTTTTTTATCGTTCCCGCGAATCCCGATAGTTATCGGGAGGGAATCTATTTAATAGACAATTTATAAGTTATTCTATCTTTCATAATTAGTAATTAAAACATCTCCCAAAGAAGTCTTTGATGTTTTATGAAAGCCCAAACACCTCAATAATTGGTGGACTTTAAAATCTTTAGGCAAGCCAGAATTAAATTCAGAATACAACTTAAATTTTACTGCTGATTATAATTGGTTTTTTAAAGTTTCAAAAGTAAAAAGCAATGCATCATTTCATTTAAAAATAACTAAATCTGACGATTATTGGAACCCAACCACTTTCGGTTTCGATTTAAAAACAAATGATGAAGGTGCTTCAGTTAAATTTAGTCATATAAATTGGCAAAAGGACAATCATAATTTTAAGCATTCATAATTTTGTTGGGCAATCCGTTTAAACGGATTAAAGAATTATTTAGAAAAAGGAATCAATATTTCTTTTAAAATAGAAAATAAACAGCAAACAACTGCTTTATTCAGTAATAAACGCATTTAGTTTTGCCCATAATTCATTGTCAAAATCAGAGCGCGCAAAATTTATATCACTAGCTGAATTTCCCATGCGTACAATAACTAATTTTTTACTAGGGGCAATATATATTTTTTGGTCATTTTTACCCAGAGCGGCATACATATCATTAGGTGCATTCGATATTAAATCACCCTGAAATTCAATTTGCGAAGCAGGTAAACGAAAGCTGCTTTTACCATTTAACCACCACATGTAGCCATAGGCTTTATTAATGTCCTGAGACGTATTTGTTGCTTCACTTAAAAAAGCCTCAGGAACTATTTGGGTGTTTTCCCATTTGCCGTTAGCAGAAATCATGAGTCCAAAACGAGCCATACTTCTTGTGTTGCTCCAATACACATTAAAATCATTATTTTTAATCCATGCACCATTCATTCCTATTTTATCTTTCAATTTAGAATTAAAATAAGTGCTCCAAGGTATATTTGTAGCCTGAGAAATTACATCTTGCATTTTCACATAAACGTTATGATATGCCCATCTAGAGCCTGCATCTGCTTTGTATTTAAGATTTTCTTTCGAAACATTATCTCCTAAACTGTCATCTAAACCAGAATCCATTGATAACAAGTTTTTGCAGGTAATTAAATTTTCTTTTTGTAAAGTAGCACTGGTCCATCCGGTTCCTAAATAGTCTGATACTTTGTTGTTTATATTAATAAAGCCTTCATTTTGAGCGATACCAGAAATGGCGGTAGTTAATGTTTTTCCGGCACTTGCCCAATACCATAGTTTTTCAGAGTCGTGTTGGTTCATATAACGCTCTACAACAATCTTTCCGTTATAAAGAATTATAAAACCTTTGGTGTTTTTTTCTTCAAGATAATTTAGTAATGGTTTAAATTCGTTTTCGTTCCAACCTAAACTGGAAATTGATATGGTTTCCCAGGTGTTGGAGTTTAAAGGTGGAAAATAAAGTTTATCGTCTAGTTGAATTTCATCAATTGGGTTATCATTTGATGTGCAATTAAAAAACAAAATAACTATAAATAGAACAGGGTAAAGTAATTTTTTCATTGCAGTAGGTTTTCATTTTAAGACCTGTAAATATAAGAAAGGTTTAATTAGTCTGTAAAATACTTAAACGTAATTAGTTAATCGGATATCTTAAATCGTTAAGTAATGTGTATCTTTGCGCCCAGATTTATAGAACGTATGCGCACAAAAACTCTAAAAAAAAATAAGATAAATGTAGTTACTTTAGGCTGTAGTAAAAATGTTTACGATAGCGAAGTGCTAATGGGGCAACTTAAAGCCAACAATAAAGATGTTGTACACGAAGAAGAAGGCAATATTGTGGTAATTAATACTTGTGGGTTTATTAATAATGCCAAAGAAGAAAGTGTGAATACTATTTTGGAGTTCATGCAGAAAAAAGAAGCGGGCGAGGTCGATAAAGTTTTTGTAACCGGCTGTTTAAGCGAGCGTTATAAACCAGATTTGCAGAAAGAAATCCCTAATGTTGATGCTTATTTTGGCACTACCGAATTACCAAGTTTATTAAAAGCTTTGGGTGCCGATTATAAACACGAACTTATTGGCGAGCGTTTAACAACAACACCTAAAAATTATGCTTATTTAAAAATAGCTGAAGGTTGCGACCGCCCATGCAGTTTTTGTGCAATTCCAATAATGCGCGGAAAACATAAAAGCACACCTATTGAGGAGATAGTTGTTGAAGCCGAAAAACTAGCAGCAAATGGTGTAAAAGAACTCATTTTAATTGCACAAGATTTAACCTATTACGGACTGGATTTATATAAAAAACGAAATTTAGCCGAATTACTCGAAGCTTTAGTAAAAGTTGAAGGTGTTGAATGGATAAGGTTGCATTACGCATTCCCAACAGGATTCCCGATGGATGTTTTGGAAGTGATGAATCGCGAACCAAAAGTTTGTAACTATTTGGATATTCCGTTACAGCATATATCAGATTCCATCTTAAAAAGTATGCGCCGCGGAACAACTAAAGAAAAAACCACGAAATTACTTCAAGAATTTAGGGCAAAAGTGCCTAATATGACGGTTAGAACAACACTTATTGTAGGATATCCTGGAGAAACCGAAGCACATTTCCAAGAGTTAAAACAATGGGTTGCCGCTATGCGTTTTGAGCGTTTGGGATGTTTTACCTATTCGCACGAAGAAAACACACATGCTTATAATTTAGAAGATGATGTGCCCGAAGACGTAAAAATTGACCGCGCCAACCAGATTATGGAAATCCAATCGCAGATTTCTTGGGAATTGAACCAACAAAAAATAGGGCAAGAGTTTAAAGTGGTTATTGATAGAAAAGAAGGTAATTATTTTATTGGGCGTACCGAGTTTGACTCGCCCGATGTTGATAACGAAGTGCTTATTGATGCCACTAAAACCTATTTAAAAACGGGTGAGTTTACTACCGTTAAAATTATTGAAGCTGAGGATTTTGATCTTTATGCAGAGGTTGTTTAGCATTGGGAAAAACCATAAGCGGATTTTAATACCGAGGTTTTTTGGGTTTATTTAAGGTTTGTTTAACGGGTTTTTGTTTTTGAGAAATATCAGTCTAAAATAATTTTAATTCCATTTATCAATCTTGGCTTTTAATTTGTTAGATTCTGTTAGTCGGCCATTAATTGAATCTTCCATATATTTGTCAATACGAGAATTAAATCCCTTAATTGTCATTGGTGTTAAGTCGCCTTGTAAGTTTCCCTTAATTAGAACTGCTTAGTTTTCCAAAATTACATTTTTGTTTTCTTTTTTAAGGATTTTTTCAAGTCGTTAAATTGCATCTTCACTTTGAATCTTTAAAAACTCAAGGATAAGTTTTGGTTTTCTTGTCTGTAAATCCATTTTATCGGATTTTTTATCAAATTAATTTAAGCTATAAGTAAAAACATTTATAATTCTGTTGGTTATCGGAGCCTTGAATAAAACAGCATCGCAGCCTAAACTCAAAAATCACAACCTAAAAACCTCATAACTTTGATGCACTTGTTTTACAGCATTTTCTGTACGTTCGGCATGTGTGTCGCTTATAAATAGTTGCCCAAAGTTTTCATCATCAACTAATTTAATAATTTGTGAGACGCGCTGTTCGTCCAATTTATCAAAAATATCATCCAAGAGCAAAATGGGGTTTACCCCACTTTGTGCTTTTATAAAATCGAACTGCGCCAACTTTAAAGCAATTAAAAAAGATTTTTGCTGGCCTTGGCTCCCAAATTTTTTTATGGGATGCCCATCAATATTAAACAACAAATCGTCTTTATGCACACCAATACTGGTGTATTGCAACGCTTTATCTTTATTTAAGGCGTTTTGTAAAAGCGTGTTTAAATTATTTTTAAACAAATCGCTGTGGTAAACTAAATCTACGGTTTCATTGCCATTGCTTATGGCTTGGTAACGCGCCTTAAAAATGGGGATAAATGTTTTTAAAAAGGCGTTTCGTTTTTCAAAAATCGCAGTGCCGTAATCTGTTAATTGGCCGTTGTAAACCTCAAGGGTATCGGCATTAAAGGTGTGGTTAAGTGCAAAATATTTCAACAATGCATTGCGCTGCGCCAATATCTTGTTGTAGCTAATCACAAGGGCCAAATAACTTTTGTCGCTTTGCGATATTACGCTGTCTATAAATTTTCGGCGTGTTGTACTGCCTTCAATAATTAAATCCCTATCGGCTGGCGATATAATAACCAAGGGCAAAAAACCAATGTGCTCGCTAAATTTTTCGTAAGCTTTACCGTTGCGTTTTATTACTTTTTTTTGGCCACGTTTTAAACTAATAACAACCTTTTCGGTTTTGCCGTCTTTTTCGTAATCGCCATTAATCACAAAAAAGGCTTCGTTGTGTTTAATGTTTTGTGTAGCTACCGGATTAAAGTAGCTTTTTCCGAAAGATAAATGGTAAATAGCATCTAAAACATTGGTTTTTCCTATGCCGTTATTGCCAACAATACAGTTTATTTTAGTGTTGAAAGTGAAAGACTTACTCTCAAAATTTTTGTAATTAAGTAAAGAAAGCGATTTTAAAACCATATAAAAAATAACCTATAACATGTTGAGAAGCTGTGGTGCTTTAAAAGGAAGTGCAAATTATTGAAAAATATCAAATAAATAGGCTTTTAAATATGAAGAATTATTATATTTTTGCGGCGCATTAATATAGAACGAATTCATGGCGACTTACAAAAAAAAATATAAAGCAAACAATAAAGCAGAAAAAGAGCAAAACATAGAAGAAGGCTCAACTACAGCCGAGGTGTTTAACACGCTAGACGAAACGGCATCTAAAACCGAGGCGTTTGTTGCAAAAAACCAAAAATATATATTTATAATCGTTGGGCTTGTGGCCGCAGTGGTTTTAGGTTCATTAGCCTATAAAGAATATGTTGCAAAACCAAAGCAATTAAATGCGATGAACGATATGTTTCAGGCGCAAAAATATTTTGATCAAGCCGTAAATGGCGTAGCTAAAGACTCGTTGTTCAATTTGGCATTAAACGGTGGTGAGGGCAAATATGGCCTGTTGGATATTATTTCAGAATACAGCGGAACACCAGCTGCTAATTTGGCCAGCTATTATGCCGGTACGGCCTACTTAAAATTGAAGGATTACAAAAATGCCGTAGAGCACTTAAGTAATTTTAAAAGCGATGACGAAATTTTAGCGGCTTTGGCCAAAGGAAATATTGGCGATGCCTTTGTGCAGTTAAACCAAAAAGAAGATGCTTTAAGCTATTACGAACAAGCTGCTAAATTGCGAGATAACAACTACACTACACCCATGTATTTGCACAAAGCAGGTATTATTGCTTTAGATTTGGGGCAAGCAGATAAGGCTTTGGCGCATTTTAAAAGCATTAAAGAAAAGTACGCAACATCTACCGAAGCGGCAAATGTTGATGTGTTTATAGGCAAAGCGCAAGTATTGGCCAATAAATAATTATTAGTTTAATAACACTATGGCAACGGAAAACAAAAATCTATCCGATTACGATAAAAGCACAATCCCAAACGCGAGCAAATTTCGGTTTGGGATTGTGGTTTCAGAGTGGAACGATACCATTACCCAAGGCCTTTACAAAGGTGCCCACGATACGCTAATTGAAAATGGCGTATTGCCAAACAATATTGTACGTTGGAATGTTCCCGGAAGTTTCGAGCTTGTTTATGGCGCCAAAAAAATGCAAGAGCAAATGGTAAATGCCGTAATAGCCATAGGTAGTGTTATTAAAGGCGAGACCAAACATTTCGATTTTGTTTGCGAAGCTGTTTCCCAAGGTATAAAAGACTTAAATGTAAGACGCGAAACACCCGTAATTTTTTGTGTTCTAACCGATAATAACATGCAACAAGCCCTAGAACGCTCTGGCGGAAAACACGGTAATAAAGGCACCGAAGCTGCTGTTGCTGCTATTAAAATGGCAGTATTGCGTAAAAATAGTTAGGCTCTTTTTAAAATTCCAATTTCTAAAAACGCAAACTCCAGAGCTTCTCCGCTTAAACTTAATTATTAAATTTTTATTTTTTTTTAGCATTTCAACTTCTGTTTTCTGTCGGTTTTTAAGTATTTTTGATTAATAAGCAACTTTATTTTGTTTAAGCAGCGAAAACATAAAACCTTTAATTATAAACCGCGGTTTTCTGAAGAAAGCAAAGCCGATTCTAAATTAGAGGATAACACTGCAAAAGATTTTGTTTCAAAATGGAAACGAGAGCGAAGTACTAAAACAAAGAGGGGTTTAAGCATTTCTATCCGAACGCTCATCCTAATTTTGGTATTGTTATTGATTTGTATGTATATATTGGATTCTAAATTCATTTGATTTCAAAACTTTGGAAATTATGGGACTTTTAAAATTGAGAAAAAACAAAAAATTCAGTTATACACCTCGGTATTTTGATGATAAGGGAGAAGGTAACCCGTTTGAAATTAAACACAAATTTGATGAGCACAGAAAAACCATCGGCAACAACGGTTTTAAAACAAAGTTAAATAATGCCCTTGAAGATTATAAGAACCCCGATAAAAAAGCCAATAAACGAGTTTTAATTATTGTAGCTATTCTTATTTTGGTATTCCTTTTTATCATCGATTTCGATTTATCTATTTTCTTTTCTTAACATAACTATGTCAGACATCATTCAGCTTTTACCAGACCATGTTGCTAACCAAATAGCTGCTGGAGAAGTTGTGCAACGGCCAGCATCAGTAGTTAAAGAGCTATTGGAAAACGCTATCGACGCAGGCGCAGCAACCATTAAACTTATTGTAAAAGACGCTGGTAAAACCCTTATTCAAGTTATTGATAACGGTAAAGGCATGAGTACTACCGATGCCCGTTTGAGTTTCGAGCGGCACGCTACATCTAAAATAAGAACAGCCGACGATTTGTTTCAGCTGCACACCAAAGGCTTTCGTGGCGAAGCTTTAGCAAGTATTGCCGCCATTGCCCATGTAGAGCTTAAAACCAAACAAGAGCAAGACGATGTGGGCAATGCCATTGTTATTGAAGGTAGCAATGTTGTATCGCAAGAGGTTGTGGTTACGCCAAAAGGCACTTCAATTTCTGTAAAAAATCTGTTTTTTAACATTCCGGCACGACGCAATTTTTTAAAGTCCAATACCGTAGAATTACGCCATATTGTCGATGAGTTCCATCGGGTGGCATTGGCACATCCCAAAATAAGTTTTGCCATGTACAACAACGGCAGCGAAACCTTTAATTTGCCCATTAGTAATTACAGGCAGCGCATTGTAAATATTTTTGGAACTAAAACCAACGAGAAATTAGTGCCCGTTGAAGAAGATACCGAGGTGCTAAAAATTTCGGGATTTGTGGGCAAGCCCGAGTACGCCAAAAAAACCAGGGGCGAACAGTATTTTTTTGTAAACGAACGCTTTATAAAAAGTGCCTATTTAAACCACGCAATTGCCTCAGCCTTTGATGGTTTGCTTAAAAATGGTACTCACCCCAGCTATTTTTTAAACTTAACGGTCGATCCGCAAACTATCGATATTAATATTCATCCCACAAAAACAGAAATAAAGTTTGATGACGAGCACACGCTTTACGCCTTATTGCGGTCGGCGGTAAAACACAGTTTGGGGCAGTTTAACATAGCACCTGTTTTAGATTTTGATAGGGACTCCAACCTCGACACGCCCTATAATTACATCAAAAAAAACACAAGCACTCCAACCATTGAGGTCGATAGAAGCTTTAACCCGTTTCAAGAGGAAACACAATCTAAAGCAAGAACGGTGGCCTATAAAAAAGAACCCGTTGCCAGTTGGGAGAGTTTGTATGTGGGATTAGAATCGAAAGGCACAAAAACACATCAGGATTTTAGTGAGGTTCATTTTGAAAGTGAAGAATCTACGGGCAATATATTTAGTGAAGATAAGCAAGTCGATAAAATTCAAACCACCTATCAGCTTCATAATAAATACATAGTGAGTACCATTAAATCTGGCATGTTGGTTATCGATCAACATCGGGCGCATCAGCGTATTTTATATGAAGATTTCCTAAAAAACATAACAGTAAAAGAAGCTGTAAGCCAGCAATTGTTATTTCCGCTTCAGCTTCATTTTTCGGTTCAAGACATTGCAATTATTAATCAGTTAAAAGAAGATTTAGAACATACAGGTTTTATATTTTCCAACGTTAGTAAAGAATTGGTAGAAATTATTGGTGTGCCCGTTAGTGTGCCCGAAAGCGAGGTGTCTATTATTTTAGAGCAGCTTGTTAGCGATGTGGAAAACGAGGTGCCCGATACCCATTTTAGTGCCACCGATTTACTGGCAAAATCGATGGCGAAAAGTTTAGCCATAAAAACTGGGCAATCATTACAAAAAGACGAGCAGGAACATTTGGTAAACCGCTTGTTTGCCTGTAAAGAACCCAATGTGTCGCCTACCAACAGAACAACATTTGTAACCATGAGTGTTGACGAGTTGGATAAAAAATTTATATAGATTAAGATTGAAGTCTGAAGACTGAAGGCCGAAGTGCAGTAATTATGTAACCTTGAGCATTACTGAAATGGAATTATATTTTCATTGTAAGTAGCTTGTAAAACAAGTCGAAAGGTCTTAATAAGAAAAAGAAAGAATAAAGATATGATGAGAATTTCAAATACCGTTAAGCATTTGCTAATCATTAATGTATTGATGTTTATTGGTACTTTGTTTGTTGGAAAAGGCGTATTGTTTTACGACTTGTTCGCGATGCATTTCCCAGCCAACGAAGCCTTCCAGCCTTGGCAAATTATAACGCACATGTTTATGCACGGTGGAGCTGATTTGAATAATTTAAGCCTTATGCATATTTTGTTCAATATGTTTGCATTGTGGATGTTTGGCACACCGGTAGAGCAGGTTCTGGGAAGTAAAAGGTTTTTATTTATCTATTTCTCTGCTGGCTTAGGTGCTGTGGCTTTGCAAGTTGGCTATTATTATTTCGATTATTACGCGGCGCTAAGTGGTATTGCGGATTTGAATATGAATAGCGATATGATTAGTAAAATAGTTTCTATTGATGCCAGCGAAGGGCAGTACATTAAAGGCGAAATATTGAGCAGGCAAATGATGCCAATTTTGGCCGAATATAATTTTGATCCCAGCTTAATAAAACAAGATGAATTTAAAGCTATGTTCGATATGAATGTTATTGCACGAAACACCATGGTTGGCGCCTCTGGTTGTATTATGGGCATACTCGCCGCATTTGGAATGATGAATCCCAATGCCGAACTCATGCTTATCTTTTTGCCCATCCCAATAAAAGCCAAATACTTTATCCCGGGTATTATTATTCTGGATTTAATTTCTGGTATTACAGGGCAATCGTTTTTTAGCCCCAGCAATACCGCCCATTTCGCCCACGTAGGTGGCGCATTAACAGGCTTTTTAATTATGTGGTATTGGAAAAAAACACAGTTTAACAGAAACCGTTGGTATTAAAATGAACACATTCTCTCAAGACATAAAAAAGAAACTTTCCAATCTTAATGTATTAGAAAAAATAATAGCCATTAATGTTGTTGTTTTTGTTGTCGGTTTAATTTTTAAAAATAGTTTTTCTTGGTTAGAGTTACCAAGCGATTTTTTAGAATTTATTGTAAAACCTTGGGCCATTATTACCTATGCTTTTTTGCATGCCGATTTTTGGCATATCCTATTTAACATGTTTTGGCTCTATTTTATAGGGCGTATGTTTTTAAATATGTTTAGTACAAAAATGGCCATTAATATTTATTTTCTCGGGGTTATTTCGGGCGGCTTATTATTTATGCTTGGTTATGCTTTATTACCCAATTTTTTTGGTACTACTTCCAGTTTAGTTGGTGCATCGGGTGCTGTTAGAGCTTTGTTGATATTTATTTGTGCCTATATGCCCAATCAAGAAGTGCGCTTTTTTACCTTTAATTTAAAGCTATGGTATATTGGTGCTGCTATAGTTGTTTTAGATGTTTTGGGTTTGTTTGGCCTTAACGCAGGCGGTAGTTTAGCGCATTTAGGTGGCGCATTATTAGGCTATTATTACGCTAAGCAATTATTAAAAGGAAAAGATATTGGCAAAGGTTTCGAGAAGTTTATTGCTGCTTTTGTTAAGATGTTTAAACCCTCAAAAAAATCGCCTTTAAAAACGGTTCATAAAAATAAATCTAAAGTTGGTGGTTATACTAAAGGCGAATTTAATAAGTTTAATAATCAAAAAAAAATAGATGTTATTTTAGATAAAATCAGTAAAAGTGGTTACGATAGTTTAACGGCCGAAGAGAAGGAGTTTCTTTTCAAGGCAGGAAAATAGGTTTTTGAGTGATGGCCGATGACCGTTAACGGAAGATTAAAGACGGTAACGACAAAACTATAAAAAATTAAAAATGAGCAAATTTAAGTTTAAAAAACTATTGATATGGGAAAAAGCATTGGACTTGGGTGAAGATGTAAATTTGCTTATTGAAAATTTTACTAAAAAAGAAATATGTAATTTATCATCTCAATTATTAAGAGCTATAGATTCTGTTGCTTTAAATGTTTCTGAAGGTTCTATTGGCCAATCTAATACTGGGCAAAATAAGTTTATTGGATACCCTATTCGCTCATTGGCTGAAGTAGTTACTTGTTTGCATAAAGCAAATAGAAGAAATTATATAACTCAAAATCAGTTTGAAAAGTATTATGACGAATCTTTTTATCTAATGAATATGAAGTTAGCTTTTAGAAAGAATTTAAAATAACATCTGTCATCTCTCACCAACCATAAACTATGAAAAAACTAAGTTTTATAAATAAAATCATTTACTTTATAAATGCGGTTTTTGCTATATTACTTTTGCTGTCGTACCTTTTACCATTTACACCACCCAAAAGCTTTTCGGTGCTATCTGTGCTTAGTTTGGGCGTTGCCTTTCTTATTTTGTGTAATACTTTATTCTTTTTATACTGGCTTATTAAGCTTAAAAAGCAATTTATTCTATCGTTTGTTGTGCTTTTAATAGGCTATTTGTTTTTTGGCTCGTTATATAAGTTTTCGTCTTCAAAGCAAATTGAGAGCCCGAATAATTTTAAGGTAATGAATTATAACGTGAGGTTATTTAATTTATATAAATGGATTCCTGAGGATAGTGTGGAAACTGATATTATAGATTTTATTAAAACCGAATCACCTGAAATTTTAAGTATTCAAGAATATCATCCGCATAAAAACATTGATTGGTCTTTTTTTAAGTACAAGTTTGAAAAGCTTTCGGGAAAAAAAAACAAGTACGGGCAAGCCATTTTTTCGCAGTATCCCATTGTAAATTCTGGTTCCATCGAGTTTCCAGATACGGGCAACAACGCCATATTTGTCGATGTTGTAAAGGGCGTGGATACCATGAGGATTTACAATGTTCACTTAGAATCTTTGCGCATTAATACCAAAGCCGAAAGTCTTAAAAAAGAAAATTCAGAAAAGCTTTTTAAGCGCGTTGGCAACACCTTTAAAATGCAGCAATTTCAAACCGAACTGTTTTTAATGCATAAAAAGCAATGCCAATATAAAATGATTATTTGCGGCGATTTTAACAATACTGCATTTTCGTATGTTTACCGAAAAATTAAAGGAGATTTAAACGATGCCTTTATTGAAGCTGGAAATGGTTTTGGTCGCACTTACCATTTTAAATTTTTTCCCGTTAGAATCGATTTTATTTTAACTGATGATGCTTTTAATGTAAACGGGTTTAAGGCTTATAACGCACATTACTCCGATCATTACCCTATTATGGCGACATTGAGTTTAGAATAGTTATGCCATTGCAAAGGAGGGACGACTGTGGCAATCTGCTTATTGGAAAACTATTACATAAAACTACAATCCACCACATCGGCAAAAATATGGATTACCAAACCCAAAGCCACCAATCTTGATTTTTTAGGAATTAAAAGAAATAGATAAAACAAAATGGCAAAATAGGAGTGCAACGGATGAAACCCAATGCTGCATCTATTCGGGTCGAAAATTGGGGTTGCCAATAAATGGTCCAAATCTATAAGCATACCGGCAATCATAACTAAAAAAGCATATTTCCAGCGGGATTTATAAAATAGCAAAGCCACAAAAAGTGGAATTAAAAAATGACTGCCGTAATGCGCAAAGGTTTGTAACATTATTGTGAAGCTAAAGTTTGGGATTCTAAATAATTTAAGGCATTCGGGCCCTCGTTAAACAGTAAATCCAAAATACTTAAATTAGGAATAAAACCGTGCTTGTTGCTAAACACTTGCGTGTAGGTTTCAAAGGGTTTGGGCTGTTCTTTTTTTGCGTTTACTAAGTGTCTAAAATCTGTTTTATCTTCAACTGTTTTTTGGTAAGTTTCGGTTTTCAAGATGTTTAGTTCCAATTGCAAACAATTGCAAATTACCTCAAAACATGTCAAATTAAAATCTAAAATATAATCTGCTTTTAATTCAAATAAAGGCCGAAGCTCATCTTCGTAATATTCAAAAAAAGGCGACGTTCTGTACGCTGAAAGTAACGATTTCCAATGGAGGCTTTGCCAATTTTCATCATTAAAAATTTTAACATCTCTATATTTCTGACGGTTTTTTTGCGAATGGATTACGGGTATATTCAACGTTAGTTTACCATTGGCGCCATAAATATAAGTACGGTTTCTGTAGGTTTGTTTTACAAAATTATCGTCAACTTCAAATGTAATATCTTCAGCTTTCACCATGGCAACAAAATGCGCAATGTTAGGGAAATATGTGGGGTGGATTAAAATGTTCATTTGTTGCTGTCATTCCTGCGCAGGCAGGAATCCACTTTATAAAATAACGTTTCAATTTATAAGATTCCTGCCTGCGCAGGAATGGCAAAGCATTAAAAAATTAAACAAATTAACTATTTGCTTTCTTGCGTTTCCTCCACTTATTAAAACCAATGTATCCAAAAAGAAGCACTAAAAACGGAATAAAGTAAGAGGTCGCTTTTCCGGTGCCGTGAACGGTTGTAAAAAAGCGTTCCCAACGCGGGTTTTTAAGTCCGTCCCAACTCATCCAAATAAATACGGGTTTGCCCAAAACATGGTCGAATGGCACAAAGCCCCAGCGTCTGGCATCGATGGAGTTATGGCGGTTATCGCCCATCATCCAATAATAGTTTTGTTTAAATGTGTAGCTGTTAGCAACTTCGCCATTAATTAAAATCTGGTTGCCTTTTACTTGCAAGGTGTTGCCTTCGTATTCGGTAATAACCCGTTTGTAAAGCGGTAAAACATCTAAATTAATATCAATGGTTTTTCCCGCTTCGGGGATATAAATTGGGCCAAAAAAATCGATATTCCAATTATAGTTGGGATTGTGCGGAAACACATTGGGGTCTCGTTTACCTTTTTCTGCTTTAATTGGTGTTATGCTCGTTACATTAGGATGGTTTTTAAATTTTGCCAAAGCCTCATTAGAAATTGCAGGGAAATAATAGGTGTTTTGCTGGTTTACAATGCCAAACCTATCGGTAATATCGTAACGCTCTTTTAAAAAATTGGGGTTGAACTGATTGGTTTTTGGCTGCACATAGTAACTAAACTGTAAATGCGCTCTATCTGGTAATTCGTTTTTCTTTCCGTTTATGTAAATGAAGCCATCACGAATTTCTAAAGAATCTCCAGGAATACCAACACAGCGTTTTACCAAATTGGTTTTTTTATCTATGGGTTTGTAGTAGTTTCTGTCTGGTGTGAAATTATTCATATCTTTCAGCGTGTCTGCTGGCTGGTTGAATACAACGATTTCATTTCTATCAATTTTTTCAAATCCGGGTAATCGCAAATACGGTAGTTGTAATTTGTTTATCCACGAAGTTTTTCTTTCTTCAAAACGATCGTTAAACAAATACGATTTTTTGTTTAAAACAGGAATGGTATCGTGTACCATGGGTGCGCCAACCGTGGTCATTGGTATTCTGGCGCCATAATGAAACTTGCTAACAAACAGGAAATCGCCCACTAATAATGATTTTTCTAAAGATGAGGACGGAATGGTAAAGGGTTGGATAAAATAGGTGTGCACAATGGTTGCCGCAACAATGGCAAATAAAATGGAACTGGTCCATTCGCCAGAACCCGATTTTGGTTGTAAACTACGGTCTTTTACATAATCTACATTAGCAACATAATTTAAATAATAGTTGTAAAACCCGAGCGTTACAATGGCCAAAAAGGTATCGAGGTATGTGTTTTTACCAAAGCTTCGTGCCGTTTCTACCCAAACCACCATAAGCATTATAAGGTTTACAATGGGTAAGAATAGCAGAATAATCCACCACCAAGGACGATTGATTATTTTCATTAAAACCACACCGTTGTAAACAGGTACAAAAGCTTCCCAGGCTTGTCTGCCCGCTTTAATGTATAGTTTCCATGTGCCTAAACCATGAATAACTTGAATAATTAAAATGAATATAAACCATTGCATTAGCGTCATAATCGTAATTTTTTAATTGCCACCTCGACCTCGGTCGAGAGGTTATTTGTATTTAGTTTAGTTAGTTGCAAAGTATAATAAGCTGTTACACTTCGGGAAAAGATTAACCTATATTTAACACGTGGTTCATGGTGAAAACACCTGTTTTGCCCACAATCCATTCTGCAGCAATTACCGCACCTAAAGCAAAACCTTGGCGGTTGTGCGCTATGTGTTCTATGGAAATGGTATCAACCTCACTTTGATAGTTTACAGTATGTGTTCCCGGTACGTTTTCAATACGTTTTGCCGTTATGGGAATGGTGTTTTCTCCACCTTCGTCTAACTTCCAATTATTAAATCTATCGTGTTTTTCAATAACACCTTCAGCTAAAGTAATGGCTGTACCACTTGGAGCATCTAGTTTTTGGGTGTGATGAATTTCTTCCATGCTAACATTGTATTGCTTCAAATTGCTCATCATTTTAGCGAGTGTTTTATTCAACTCAAAAAAAATATTAACACCTAAACTGTAGTTTGAAGCGTAAATAAAAGCACCATCTTTTTCTTTGCATAAATTAACGGCATCGTTGTATTTATGTAACCAACCCGTTGTACCGGAAATAACGGGCACATTGTTGTTTATGCAATTGGAAATATTGTTGAAAGCCACAGTGGGGATGCTAAAATCTATAGCCACATCGGCTTTGGTTATATCGTAGTCTTTATCGTCTTTATCAATTTTTAAAACAATATTATGCCCACGTTTAATGGCCAATTGTTCTATGGTTTTTCCCATTTTACCATATCCAAGTAAAGCTATATCCATTTGTTACATGCTGTTTTTTAATGCCCGTTAAGGGGCTAAAATTTAAAATTTAAGGTTAAACCAAGATTGCTTGAGGCATCCCTTTCGTTTATTTTATAATGCGGTGCCAAGCTTAAGTTTTTATCTATATTGTATTGCAGTAAATGCGCATCTACATTGGCATCTATAATGTTTAAAGCGTAAATGCCTACGGTAACCAAAAGCGATATTTCTTTATTGCGTCTAAATAGTTTTTGCGCGCGCCTTAGGCCATCATCGGTAACTCTTGGTGTAGTTAGTTCTACACCATTGGCATCTAAATAAAACTCATCGTTTGTAAAACCTGCCAGCCTGCTTTTGTAGGCATCGCGGTATCGGTTGTATTCGTTGTTGTTGTTTATGTAAAAATAAATTCCGGTTCCTAAAGCCGCATAAACAATGGGTATTTTCCAGTATTTTTTGTTATAGGCTTGCCCTAAACCCGGTAAGATTGCCGAGTAAAATGCTGCTTTTGCAGGCGATAACGGGTTTATGGTTTTTTTTATTTTTATAATGGAATCTACTACGACTTCATCTGGAATCGCTTCGGGTTTTTCCGTATTTTCTTTATTTTGAGCCCATATTGAAAAGCAACTTAAAAATAAAAATATCCCTGTTGTTAGAAGCTTATTTAGCACCTTGAACCAATTTTTTAATGCGATTAAAATCTTCTTCAGAATGAAAAGGAATGGTTATTTTTCCTTTTCCGTTTTTAGAGACTTTAACGTCAATTTTGTGTCCAAAGTATTCAGAAAACGCGGTAATTCCTTTTTTTATGAATTTTGGTACCTCTTCAATATCTTCTTTTTTTGAGGGTTCTTTTTCACTTTCATTGCTATTATAATTACGTACTAAACCTTCAGTTTCTCTTACCGATAATTTATTAGAAAGTATTTTTTCGTAAATATCGAGTTGAATCGATTGGTCTTCAATAGTAATTAAAGCACGCCCGTGTCCCATAGAGATAAAACCATCGCGCATACCGGTTTGGATGATGGGGTCTAGTTTTAACAAACGCAAGTAGTTGGCAATTGTAGAGCGTTTTTTGCCCACGCGCTCGCTCATTTGCTCTTGGGTTAAACTAATCTCGTCGATTAACCGTTGGTAGGATAGTGCGATTTCAATTGGGTCTAGGTCTTGGCGCTGAATGTTTTCAACCAATGCCATTTCTAGCGATTCTTGGTCGTTCGCAATCCTAACGTAAGCAGGAATGGTTTCCAGTCCTAATAATTTTGAAGCTCTAAAACGACGCTCACCAGAAACTAATTGGTATTTGTTTAAGCCTAATTTTCTGACGGTTATAGGTTGAATAATGCCTAATTCTTTAACCGAAGAGGCTAATTCTTGTAAAGATTCTTCGCTAAAATTGGTACGTGGTTGAAACGGATTGACTTCAATAAAATCTAAATCCAGCTCAACAATGTTGCCAATAACCTTGTCGGCATTTTTATCTTGAACAGATTGTATATCGTTGCTCGGGTCGTTTAAAAGTGCCGATAAACCTCTACCTAAAGCCTGTTTTTTAGTTGCCTTAGCCATAATTTAGGAGTTTTTATTGATAATTTCTTTTGCCAAACTTAAATAATTTGTTGCGCCTTTGCTGCTGGCATCGTAATTAATTATGCTTTCGCCATAGCTTGGTGCTTCGCTTAAACGCACGTTGCGCTGTATAATGGTTTGAAACACCATATTGTTAAAGTGTTTCTGTACCTCTTCGACTACTTGGTTTGATAAGCGTAAACGCGAATCGTACATGGTTAGCAACAAGCCTTCAATATCTAATTCGGGGTTGTGTATTTTCTGCACGCTTTTAATGGTGTTTAAAAGTTTGCCCAAGCCCTCTAAAGCAAAATATTCGCACTGAATTGGGATTATTACTGCATCGGCGGCAGTAAGGGCGTTTAATGTTAACAAACCCAAAGAAGGCGCACAATCAATCAATATATAATCGTAATCGTTTTTAATGGTTTCAAGTGCGTTTTTAAGCATGTATTCTCGGGCATCTTTATCTACAAGTTCTATTTCAATAGCCACTAAATCGATATGCGCCGGAATAATATCCAGATTTGGTGTCTCGGTTTTTACAATAGCTTCCTTTGCGCTATTAGAATGCTCTAAAAGTTGGTAGGTTCCAATTTCTACGGTTTCTACATCTATGCCAATTCCAGATGTCGCATTTGCTTGTGGATCGGCATCTATGAGTAGTACTTTTTTTTCAAGTACGCCTAAAGAAGCCGCTAAGTTTATTGAGGTTGTTGTTTTGCCAACACCTCCTTTTTGGTTAGCAATTGCAATGATTTTACCCATTTGTTGATTTGGTTTTATTGAGCGTAAAAATACGATTATTTATGAGTATTGGAAATTCAAGTTGTTAACATTACATAACAGGCACTTTTTTTGTATTGTTTTTTTTAAATATTAGGATTGCAAATATGTGTTTAAAGCAACAATGCTGTTAAAAGTTGTTGTTTCTTGTAGTGAAATATATTACTTTTCCGCTTTTGGGATATATTATTTGCTTGTATTGATTAACGATGTTTTTGGTTGAATTTTAGAGCGTATATTTTAATTTATGAATTTATGGCTACAAACAAAACGCATCGTTATTTTATAATTTATAAGCCTTATGGAGTTTTAAGTCAGTTTATTAGCAATTCTAGCAAACAGCAGTCTAAAAAGTTTTTGGGAAGCCTTTTCGATTTTCCTGAAAATGCCATGGCTATTGGCAGATTGGACGAAAAATCTGAAGGTTTGCTGTTAATAACTACCAATGGTAAAACAAGTGCATCTGTAAATAGCCAAAACGTGGAAAAGGAATATTACGCGCAGGTTGATGGCAACATTTCTGCAGAAGCGGTTAATAAATTAATACAAGGTGTACAAATTGGTTTTGATGGTAAAAAATACCAAACCAAACCTTGTAAGGCTTTTAAATTAAATGAAACTCCAGATTTGCCAAAACGCTCGAAAAAAATTAGGGACGCTAGGCACGGGCCAACTTCTTGGGTATCGATTACCTTGAACGAGGGCAAGTTTAGGCAGGTTAGAAAAATGACTTCGGCGGTTGGTTTTCCCACCTTGCGGTTGGTGCGCGTTCGGGTTGGGGGTATTGAGCTTGGTAAAATGCAGGTTGGCGATGTTGTTGAGGTTGATGGGTTTGAGGTTTTTTAGGTTGTAACAGGCTTTTTAGCCACGAATTGAGAAATATTTTACTTAAGTATGACCTTACTTAATCAGAAATAATGTCGAACTTTGTTTAACGATCGAATATCGATAATTTATAACAATCGATATTCAAATTCAATTGGCTACAATTTAAGAATTAATAACCTATAAAATTTTGGTAGTAAAAAAATTAGAGAACATAGAATTTGATATAATTGCTGCTTGCTTTTTTAAATCTTATGAGAATTATTATCTTAATGTACCCACAGACAAAAATTATTATAAAAATAGATGGGAAATGGCAAAGGTTGATTATGCTCTTTCCTATGGAATGTTTGATGGAGAAAATTTGGTTGGATTTATAATAAATGCAATTGATAATCGAAATGGAAAAAAAATAGCATTTAATACTGGGACAGGTGTACTTCCAGAATATAGAGGAAAAAGAATTGTTAAATCAATCTACGATTTTGCCATACCAGATTTAAAAAATAGTGGGGTTACAAAATGTTCCTTAGAAGTAATCGTTGAAAATATTAAAGCAATAAAATCTTACCAGAGCATTGGGTTTGATATTTGTAAAAAATTTAATTGTTTCAGCGGAGAAATTAAATTAAATTCAAATGAAAAAATTGAGTTGAATAAAGTTGACCATAATACTTTTGATTGGAAAAAAATGCCAAATCAAGATTTATATTCTTGGGATTTTAATTCAGAAGTTCTTAAAAATGGAGATTATAAATACTATCAATTAATAAAAGGCAATTTGGTCGAATCTTATTTTATTGTAAATCCCAAGAATGAATATTTAGCACAATTTGAGATTTTAAAAAAGAGTGATGGATGTTGGAATAGATTATTTAGAGGAATTAAGGAAGTTTCAAACTCTATAAAAATAATAAATGTTGATACAAGATTGAACCAGAAAATAGATTTCATCAATTCAATTGGATTATCGAATACTGTTAATCAATATGAAATGGAAATGAATATATGAACTGTAGCCAACAAACACTATTCGCCATGCCTCCTAAGGCCTGTACGAGCGTATAGTTTCGCCGTTAAACAAACCTCTCCAAAAACAAAACAACTTTTAATTTAAAAACATAAGTTAGCAAATATGCGCGTTAGGGATTGAGCGTCCCGATAGCTATCGGGGTGTTTGAGCTCGCCGATCCCGACGCTTCGGGAGAGGAAGCGAGTAGTGAAAGCCCGACCACTTGCCCTGAGCGAAGTGGAAGGCTTGTGGTAACGCCCAAAAGAATTAAACCTCCAATTTTTTAAGTTCTTTGTAATTGCTGTTTAAGCGTTTTAAAAGTAGCCCGTAAATAAGTTTGTAAAACAGCCATATTAAAACCAAAAACACACCAATAATTACAGTAGATAATATGGCGAAAGTTACTAGTTGCTTATCGCTAAAATGAGAAAAATTGCTGGCTATTTTTGGGTCGTGGTTAATGCTGTAAATTGTACCTGCTACGGCCATTGCAAATACCATAACCAAATTATAGATAACGTAATATTTAATAACCTTGCGTGTTCTTAAAATATTTTCCATTAGTTTTTTTGCACTGTCTGTAACTGATATGGCTTTGTGGGATTTGTAAAGTAAATAGATGAAAAACAAGATAATTACATAGCTAAAAATATTTAGTGCGGTATATATTTGCTCGTTAAATATAGTGCTTAAACGGTCTTTGTATGCTTCGGAAGAAAAATAGGGTAAGTTGTTTATTGCTATCCAAAATACAAGTTCGGCAACGCTAATGTAAAATAGCGTCTTTACTATGGAAGACGATTTTTTGTGCAGCATTGGGTATAGCTCTTTAACCGATAGTTTTTTTTGGGCAGATGGCTTGTTCCAATCTTTTTTTAATAATTCTAGTTCATCCATAGCGTTACGGATTTAGTATGGCTTTAAGTTTTGTTTTAATCCGGTTCATTTTCACACGTGCATTAACTTCACTAATACCTAGGGTTTCACTAATTTCTCTGTAATCCTTGTCTTCTAAGTACAAGAAAACGAGAGCTTTTTCAATGTCGTTTAATTGATGCACCGCTTTGTAAAGTGTTTTTAATTGTTGCTCTTCGGTATCGTCGTAATCTTCTGCTTTTATTTTAAAGGCAACACCTTCAAAATCCTGCGTGCTTATCCTGCGCTTAGATTTTCGGTACAGTGTAATGGCGGTGTTCAATCCCACGCGGTACATCCAGGTGCTAAATTTGGCATCGCCACGAAACTTGGGGTAAGCTTTCCAGAGTTGTATGGTTATCTCTTGAAATAAATCGTTGTGGGCATCATAGTTATTAGTATATAATCGACATACTTTGTGTACAATATTCTGATGCTTTTCCAGCAATTCAACAAAACTATGTTCAAGTTCTTTATTCAATTTGATGGTTTAGTTACAAGATAAGTAGCTTAAATATTTGATTTGTTACAATAAGCATAAAATAATATTTTATTGATGGTAAATGAAAATAATTTTTCGTTTTTAGTTCACTTATTATCAAATCTATTCAATTCATCATTAAAAAATTACAATTCGGTTAGTATTAGTTTTTTCAATTCGGGTTTTGTTTCAAATTTGGCTTATCAACAAAAAACGAACAAATTATTAATCAATCTGAAAAATGAAAAAGCTATTATTAATTTTAAGTGTTATTATTACAAGTCAGTTATCAGCTCAAACCATTATTAACGGAAAAGTTACCGATACCAAAGGCTTGCCCATTGTTGGGGCAAACGTTTATTTGGATGCTACTTACGATGGCAGTACCACCAACGATAACGGTTCGTTCTCCTTTAAAACCGAAGAAACCGGCACGAAAACCTTAATTGTATCTTTTTTGTCTTTTGAAACCTTTACCATGGTTGGCGATGTTTTATACATGAAAGATTTAAGCATTAAACTTCGCGAAGATGTAAACACTTTAGATGCCGTGGTGCTATCTGCTGGCACCTTTGCAGCTGGCGATAACAGTAAAGTTAACGTACTAAAACCTTTAGATGTTGTAACAACAGCGAGCGCTTTAGGCGATTTTGTTGGCGCCTTGCAAACTTTACCCGGAACCACAACGGTAGCCGAAGACGGCCGTTTGTTTGTGCGCGGTGGCGAAGCCGAAGAAACCCAGATTTTTATTGATGGTATTCGTGTGTTTACACCCTATTCGCCAACTACAAACAATACACCAACGCGCGGTCGCTATTCGCCTTTTTTGTTCGATGGCATTACGTTTTCAACGGGTGGTTATTCAGCCGAATTTGGGCAAGCGCTATCCAGTGTATTATTGTTAAATACCATTGACGAACCCGACCAAGAAAAGACCGATATTGGCATTATGAGCGTTGGCGCCACTTTGGGCAATACCCAAAAATGGGATAAAACCTCGCTTAGTGTTAATGCATCGTATATTAATTTAGCACCTTATATCGAGCTGTTTCCCGATAGAAACGATTGGAAAAAACCTTTTGAAACCCTTTCGGGCGAAGCGGTGTTTCGTAAAAAAACAGATTCTGGGTTGTTTAAACTTTACGGTGCTTTTGATACTACAAATTTTGAACTCACCCAAGAAGATATTAATTATAGCGAAGGATTGGATTTTAAATTGAAGAACAAAAATTTGTATTTTAATGGCTCGTATCAAGGGGTTTTAAATGATAATTGGACGCTATTTGGAGGTGTAAGTTATACCCATGGGAACAACAAAATCGATATTATGGATCGTGATATTGAGGATTTTGAAAACTCGATACACGCCAAACTTAAATTTAAAAACCGAATAAGCAACCGCTTTAAACTGTACTTTGGCGCGGAATATTTTGCAACGGATTTTGATGAAACCTATGCTGATGATTCGGTTAGTGCTGTAACTTATGGTTACAACGATAACATAGCGGCAGCCTTTGCCGAAGCCGATATTTTTATATCGAAAAAATTAGCCTTTAAAACGGGTTTGCGTTTAGAATACACCGAGATTTTCAAAGATTTTACAGTGGCGCCAAGGTTGTCGTTGGCCTATAAAACCTCGGGGAAAAGCCAATTGTCTTTGGCTTACGGTAATTTTTATCAAAACCCATCGAGTTATATTTTAAAGTTTAATCAAAATTTAAAACCTCAAAATACATCACATTATATTTTTAACTATCAGTACAATGCCGATAGGCAACTTTTTAGGGCCGAAGCCTATTATAAAAAATATGACGATTTGGTTAAGTTTAATGCTCAGTTTCCAGATTTCAATAGCACCTATAACAGTAAAGGCAACGGTTTTGCAAAAGGTATCGATTTCTTTTGGAGAGATAGTAAAAGCATAAATAATTTCGATTATTGGTTAAGCTATTCGTTTTTAGATACTAAACGCAATTACAGAAATTATACAGTAAAAGCACAGCCAAATTTTGCGAACAAACACAACCTATCGGTAATTGGTAAATACTGGATTAACAATTGGCGCAGTCAAGTTGGGTTTAGCTATGGTTTTGCTTCTGGAAGAACATACACCAACCCTAACGAACCAGGTTTTTTAAACAATAAAACCAAAGCCTACAACAGTTTAAGTATTAATTGGGCCTATTTAATAAGTCCGCAAAAAATACTGTACGCCTCGGTAAACAATGTGTTGGGGTTTAAAAACATTAACGGCTACCAATATGCCAACACGCCAAATGTAAACGGTAATTTTGAACGAAGGGCGTTACAACCTGCGGCCGATCAATTCTTTTTTGTGGGTTTCTTTTGGACGATTAGCGAAGATAAAAAGAGCAACCAGTTGGATAATTTGTAAGAAAGGCTAGTTTAGCGAGTTTTAAGTACTAAAATTAGCAAATAATTACTAAGCTGGAAAATACATGAGTCTCCACACATTGGTATTCGTAAATGTGCTAAAATCTAGCAATTAAGTTTGTAGGTTGTTGGCAGTAGTTTTTTAATTAAAATTTGAATTTTCAATGCTAATGTTAAAGTTTGCAGATTCCGTTGTGTTTGATGCAGGAACTACCACATAATAATTCTCTTTAAGAGAAGTAGATATAACCCTTATAAAATCAATAGACGTATCAGGATTTTTATTGGTATAAAGTGTTCTTGTTACTTCGCCATTGGCAATTTTTAGCTTTAAGTTAACGAATGGAATGTTATTCGGGATGTCATAAATATTTCCGAAAACTTTAGTTTCTTTACCTGCATCTAAAGTGTCATCTTTATTTCAACAATAAAGCAAAAAAGGGATAATTAATAATAAAATATTTTTTTCATATATTATACTTAATACATATAATTTTTCTTAATTTATTTGTGTTAATTGCTGTTAATTTTTTTTCCGAAATATAAATCTGTTCTAAGAACTTGTGTTGAACGTTAAACGACTAGCTGTTTTTTAAAATCTAATAAAATAAAATATAAAACCTACAACTTTACAGCATTGTTATTAACAAAAAAAATGGCATTGGTTAAAAAGAGCTTGCCGTTTTCCCAAAAGCTTCTAAACATTACATTGTCTGCCATGTAAATCATACTGCCTTTTCCAATACGTGCTTCACCAAAAATTAACGAGTTGTTTAATTTTTTTAAAGTATGGCTTCCCACAAAACCAGAAACTTGTGTTGTATTATCGCTTAAATAGGCCACATTAAAATTATTATCGCCTAATAATTTATAAGAGTTGCTGCCTAATTTAAGCGAGTAGTAACTCTTGTTGTAACCAAATGCCAAAGGGTGTGTGTTATCTACTTTGGTTTTAAACACAGCGCCGGAAATAAGGTTTTTTATAGCCTCTCGTTCTCTGTTGGCGTATGGTATTAAATTAATGCTGTCTTTGTCTTTGGGGTTGGTTTGCTTGTTTTTTAGCTTAAAACCTTTTTTGTCTGCAAAAGTTTTTAGGGCATTGCCAATGGCAATTACTTTTCCGCCTTGGGCAACCCAAGATTTTAATTTTTCTAGTCCGCTTTGGTTTAAAATAGAGCCGTAATTACCGCTGGGAATTATTAGCACATTAAATGGATTAAGGTTTAAACCAGCAAAATTTTCTGTGTTTATTGAGGTTACTGGGTAATGCAATTGCTGCTCGAAAAAGTGCCAAAGTGCACCATAATCTAAAGATGATGTGCCTTTGCCAGAGAGAATTGCAATGTTTTGTTTGTTAACCAATTTAATATCTGGCGATCCAAAATCTGGGCCGCTTGCAGAAAATCCGGTTTGTGCTGGGGTTAGTTCTCGGTTAAATTGGTTGGCAGATGTTATAACAATGTTATCAAAATCGCTTACCTTTTTATTATCGCCCTTAACAATAATTAAAGAGCCGCTGTTAAAAGATTTACCCTCGGTTTTAAGTGGTTTTTCGGTAAATCTTACTTTAATGTTTTGCTTTAATAAATCGGTTAAAAACTCGGCATCTTTTAAATGGTTCCATTTTGCAATATATCCTGTAGCGGTTTTGTTAGGGGTATTGTTTTTTGTAATTTTTTTTACAGGATTTGATTGTACCAAGTTTTTACTGGCTATGGCATTTAAGCCGTAGGCATAAGGTAAGCCCCAAGCTGTAATGTCGTAGGTTAGCGAATCGCTTAGTTTGGTGTGGGGCTCAAAAAGCACTTTTACCATTTTGCCTTTGGGTTGGTTGGTGCTTACCACTAAATCTGTTGGCGAAGTGCTTATTTGCTTTTGCGAAGACGAGGCATAATGGTAACCGCTAACTTTTCCGCCTTGAGCGAAACCATATTTAATCTCGTGTTTGTCAAGCAGATTTGTTAGCGACTCAATTTTATCGGTATGGCCCTGAAGTACATAGCTTTTGTATTTTAAGTTAGAATTATTGAAGAATTTTTTAAACTCAGTATTTAGTTTTTCGGCATGTTTTGATGCTATTTCAACAGTCGATAAACCCGCGGTTGTGTGGTGGGCAACCCGGTCTGCAAGGGTTAAAACATTACCTTCATCATTTAAAATACCCAATCCGGCACGCCCGTGGCCTGCTTGCTCGTAGGTCATTCCTATGGCGCCCAAATAAGTTGGGTAGGTATCGCCATAGCTGGGGTATAGTAAATCGAAACGTTCTTTTGTAAAATAAAGCCATCCTTGGGCATCAAAATATTTTGCGTTGTTTTTACCAATTAGTGTTTGGAAATCGCGCTGCCAATTGGTAATTATCTCGTGAAAAGGTTCGGCTGCCGGTGCAAAATAATAGGGTTCGTTAATACCTTGCTCATGAAAATCGACATGAATATGAGGCAGCCATTTGTTGTAAATTTTAAGCCTTGTTGTGGTTTCTGTTTGTGTTGCCCAAGCCCAATCCCGGTTTAAATCGAACAGGTAGTGGTTTGGTCTGCCACTGGGCCAGGGCTCGTGGTGTTCGCTGGCTTGCTGGTTAATGTTATAGGGCGTGCTAGCGGTAGTGTTGTACCAATTAACATAGCGGTCGCGGCCATCTGGATTTAAGCAAGGGTCTATAATAACCACCGTGTTTTGCAACCAGTCTTGTTTTTCGGTTAAAAGTTTGTAAAGTGTTTCCATGGCTGCCTCGGTGCTTGAAGCTTCGTTACCGTGCACGTTATAGCTTAACCATACAATGGCGATATCTGGGTTTGTTGGCTCACCATCAATTACCCCCGTGTTTTTTAGGTTGTTTTTACGAATGGTTTCAAGATTTTGCAGGTTTTCTTCTGAAGAGACATAAGCAACCATAAGAGATCTGCGCTCGTAAGTTTCTCCATAATTTTCGAGTTTTACCTGTTTTGGAAGTTGCTTGGAAACCTGTTTAAAATAATCGACTACTTGGTGGTGTCTTGAAAATTGAGATCCCAAAGGGTATCCTAAAAATTCTGAAGGCGATTGAAGGTCTTGCGCGTTAAATGGTAAGCTACATGCTAATAAGGCAAAAAAGAATAAACGGCTTAAATACTGTTTCATGGAAAAAGGTAAATTAATTCGAGGGCTAATTTACTTAATTTATGCATCTGAGCCTAACATAAAGCCTTTGGCCATTTAAGAATATTATACCGTTAAATAGGCCTGTGCTTTTATTACATTTGGTTTTTTTTGCAATAAAAGATCAATTAAAAAACTGTAATTTAAGCAATTGCTGTTTGGTATAAGATGTTTTTTTATTGAAAATATGCTTGGTTTTTATCGGACAAAGCATGGACATAAGCAGATTTATTTTGTTTTATGTGCATTAGTAAATAGCTTAGCTAATGGACAGCAATGGCCAATATTCAACATGTTCATAAGTATTTTAGATGTGTTTTTTTAAAACTTTCAATTTAAAAGCAATTGTGTTTTTTATGGACAAGCCTGTTTTTAATTGATGAACTTATAATTATAATAGGTGCTTTAAATGATTAAAATATAGATGTTTGTATTATTAAAGCCGAAATAGATTACGTGTCTATGTCAAAAAAAAAAATAATAATTAATATGAAAAAACAATTACTAGCATACCTTGTTTTTTTTACTGGTTTATCTTTATATAGCCAACAGTTGTACATGGAATATGGCTCGACAATTTCTGCTTTCGATTACAAGAATTCTCAAGGACAACCGCTAGATAATTTATTGTCTAAGTCAAAATCTTATTTTGGCATGGGGTATAGACAGGTTGTTAATAAGCAAAAAACCATGTTTATTTCTGCCGGTGTGTCTTACAACAATTATGGAGCCATAGGCAGCGAAAGCAGTGTGGACAATTTTTTTGCGTGGGACGTAAGCTATTTGGGTATTAAAGCAGGTTTGGACATCCGTTTGTTTCAATTGCAGGACTTGTTGTTTTTCGCTAATGCTTCGGTGGCTTCAGAATTTTTAATACGGGGCAATCAAACCATAAACAACGATGTGTTTAATTTGGTAGGCGAAAAGGAGTTTAACAACAGCATTTTGTTTTTGCGAGCCGGTGTTGGGCTGCAATATCCCATTTCAAACAGTACGGCCATTTATGCGGGATATACCTACGGAAAATCCGTATTGATTAGTAGTGGCGAAAATGCCGAAAAATTAAAACTAAGCGCCCATCAATTCGGTATTGGTTTTATTATAAACCTACCAAACTGTTTTTGCGATTTTTAGCACAAGTGTTGCTAGCCAGTCGCTTAAATTGTAACGTTTTAGGGCTAGACAAATGATGGACAGGCTACTTAAAACCTAATTTTTGTTTTAAATTGCTAGTTAAATGTTACCCACAAAATATAATGTATTAAAGATTGAACCAAATGAAATTATATGTTTTATTAGCTATTGTATTAAGTTTTGCTTTTTCTTTGGATGCGCAAAATTCTGCTAAATCGAGTTCTTATAATATTATACGAACTAACTTGGGTGTTAGTGGTTCGTCGCACGCCGTGGTTACTAAAAAGGGAACATATTCAATAAGCCAAAGTGTTGGTCAGGCTAGTGTTATTGGTACATATTCTAACAACGGGTACTCTTTAAGGCAAGGGTATCAGCAACCTTTAAGTAAGATTAAAGTTAGGCTATTAGCTCAAAACAACGATTTAGCGGCAAATGTTTATCCAAACCCATTCGAGCAATCGGTTTCAATCGCATTTGCCAAAAATACTGAAAAAGACATTTTGGTAAACGTTTTTAATCTTAACGGAAAGCTTATTTACTCAAAAACGTTTGCGCCTTCACAAAGAATTGATATACATTTTGATAATTTATCCAGCGGAACTTATTTGCTTAAAGCGCAATCAAACAACAAGTTGTTTCATTCTAAACTCATAAAAAAATAATTAGTAACAAAAAATAACCAACCATGAAAAAGATAATTAGCTTAGTTTTATTTCTTGTTTTGTCCTTTAACAATTTTGCACAGACCGATGGTATTAGTTACCAAGCTATTATAATTGGTCCAGACGCTTTGGAGTTGCCCGGTGTAGATTCGCAAGGCAATTATTTACCAACCACAACGGTAGATATCAGGTTTACCATTTTCGATTCTGGAAACCAAATTGAATTTCAAGAAGTACAAACCACAACAACCGATGAATTTGGAAGGATAAACCTAATAATAGGAGCTGTTAAGCATGACGATTTCGAAAAGATAAGTTGGGACGGCACCCCCAAGGATTTAAAAGTGGACATCGATTTTAAAAACGGAAACAGTTTTGTTGATATGAGCAGGGAAGTGCTCACATTTGTGCCCTACGCATACCACAGAAATATAACCGCAACAGGTACTTTAACGGTTGATCAAGACTCGTTTTTAAACCGAGAGCTTACCGTTAACGGGCCAACAAACTTAAATAGTACCCTTACGGTGCACGATGGTAATGAAACTTATTTATCAGGAAGGCTAGTGGTTGATAGTTTAGCAAATTTTAATAACGGATTAAATGTTAATAATAAGAGTATAACAAATTTATCGGGCGCTTTAATTGTTGGCGATTCTTTAACAGGACCACCTAATTGGGATGTAGATGCACCAACCATACTTAACGGAAGTTTAGAGGTTAAAGGCACATCAACTTTTGGAGCATTAGAATCCAGAACTTTAAAAGTTACCGATAGTACAGAATTAAAAGGCGCTGTACAAATACACTCTGAAAATAATCAAGTTAAAATTACTTCTACTTTAACAGGACCAGATTTAAATATAAATAGTTATCCTTTACTAGTAGAAGGTGGTAACCAAGGTATAGCTATACGAGTCAATGCAAATGGAGCTAGGAATGCTAATAATTTTGTGTCGTTTTGGGATGAAACTTCTGTAGACCAAGACCCATACCAACCAACACTTTTAAATGCAGCGATACGAGAAATGTTTGATTTATTTGGTATAGACGATACGGGAATATTTGATGGATTTAGTAAAAATGCTGAACCTGGTGCAAATACAATATCTGGTGTAAGATTACCAGATACTCAAGGTCCAATGCTTTGGGGAAGAATTGAAGGTGAAACAAATCCAAATGAATTTGTCAATAATGCCGATTATAACTTAGATCAATTAGGCTCTGTTTATGATTTTGCAGATGGAACTTTAGATTTAGCTTGGGAAATAACGGATCTTTCTAAGGCCACTTTTAGAGTAACTGCCGCATCTACTAGTAGTACGTTTTGTGCAGGTATTGGAGGCTGCTTTACGGCTCCAATACCATCATTAATTATTTCAGAGTCATCTTCGTTGGCTTTACAAATATTAAAAGTTACAGCTGCCACACTTAATCAAGTTTTTGCATCTTACACGCTAAATACGTTTTATGATAATAAAAATAGATATCGTGGTGTGTCATATGCTTCAGGAGCTGGAGATTATGCAGAATACTTACTTAGAGAAGATATTAGCGAAAAAATGAGTTATGGTGATATTGTAGGTGTTAGAGGAGGTAAGATATCAAAAAACACTTCTGGTGCAGAACGCATGATGGTAATCTCTTATAAACCAGCAGTTTTAGGGGCTTTGCCTCAAAAAAATCAAGAACAATTTTTTGAAAAAGTAGCCTTTATGGGGCAAGTGCCTGTTAAAATTATAGGTGTTGTAAACGTTGGAGATTATATAGTTCCTTCTGGAGGTAATAATGGAGTAGGCATAGCAATATCACCTAAGAATTTAACTGCAAAAGATGTTAAAAACATTGTTGGTGTAGCTTGGGAAGCATCAGACAACAAATTTGGCTATAACCTAATTAATACTGCCGTTGGTATAAACAATAATGATAATAACCCCATTGTTGAAAAATTGGAAGAACAAGTTACAGAACAACAAAAACAAATAAAAAACCTTAACGATTTATTGCTAAAAACAATTGCAAGAATAGATGCAATTGAAAATGGAGAAACTTTAACAAGTTATGATAACCATACCGCTAAAAATTATGAAAACTCTAAAGGAAATGTAGATTATTATGGGCGTAAGTATGAAATAAAAGAAGGATTTATTTACTATGAATTGTCAGATAATGATGTAGATGAAGCTTTAAAACTTGCAGAAAAAACTCTAAAAAATCTGGGGGCAACTAAAATGCAAAATTATGTCTTAAAAAAAATAAAAGAAGATCCAGAATTTAAGCAAAAGTTTGTTGCTAAGCTAAAAGACGCATTTAAAACACAGATACATTTCCATAAAGAAGTTAACGAAAAAGCAGGACACTAATAGTTCTCTAGAGTTAATTAATAACAGTGTTATGAAGAATAATATTCTAGTATTAATTTTACTGTTTGCGTACTCATTTTTAGAGGCTCAAACAACAGCCGTACCAGACGCTAACTTTGAAGATTACCTTGAAACTCACAATGCCAATGGAGGTTTAGTTAATATAGGTGATGATGATAGTATGGGCGACGGTATAGCTAATAATGGTAGTGTTTTTACTGATAGGATTACTAGTGTTAGATCGCTTATTATAAACGATATGGCTATTAGTGATTTAACTGGTATTGAGGCTTTTAATAGTTTAGAAACATTAATTTGTAGTAATAATAAATTAACTTCTTTAAATGTTTCGAATAATAATAATCTGCAAACATTATTGTGTGGTGCTAATCAATTAACTGCTTTAGATGTATCATCAAATTTAAATTTAGAAGATATAGATTGTTCTAGCAATCAAATTTTAACACTAGAAGTAACTAATAATTCATTGTTAAAAAAATTAAACACTTCTAATAATAGAATAACTGTTATTGATGTGAGTCAAAATGCAAGTTTAACTTCTTTATCAATTTCAAATAATAGGATAAATAGTTTAGATGTAAGTAATAATACCAATTTAGAAAGTCTTTTTTGCGCATCAAACCAACTAACAAATTTAGATTTAGTTTCAAATACCAATTTAAAAATATTAGATGCTTCAAATAATCAAATAACTACTTTGGACTTAACTACAATTAACACAGTTGTTTGTCCAGACCCACAAACCAATCCTGTAACGGTTTGTCAAGGTGCGTCTTCAATAAATGTATCCAACAATCAACTTTCATCTTTAATTGTAGCTAACGGTTTTAATGATTTGGTTGCAACTTTTAAATCAGAAAACAACCCCGATTTATTTTGTGTTCAAGTAGATTCGGGCTTTACCCCAAATGTAAATTGGGCAAAAGATGATTGGACCTATTATGCCGAAACTACATGTGCAGATATTTATACTTATGTACCCGATGACAATTTTGAAACTTACCTTGAAGCCAACGGGTTGGGAGATGGCATTAATAACAATAATTTAGTGCTAACATCGGTAATTAGCAGTGAATTGATACTAAATATTTCAAATCAGAATATAGATAATTTAACAGGAATTGAAGATTTTACCGCATTACAAATCCTTAATTGCAGTACTAATAATTTAGATGAAATCGATCTTTCCAATAA
The DNA here is from genome assembly GCF_042684345.1 of Gelatiniphilus marinus. Taxonomy (NCBI): domain Bacteria; kingdom Pseudomonadati; phylum Bacteroidota; class Flavobacteriia; order Flavobacteriales; family Flavobacteriaceae; genus Gelatiniphilus; species Gelatiniphilus marinus. The sequence goes on from NZ_JBHULK010000002.1 coordinate 688,001, forward strand.
CACGGAGTTAATAAATTTAAATGCTTCAAATAATAACTTAACAAGTATCGATTTAAGTAATAATGCTAATATATCTATGCTTGATGTGTCTAATAACACACTGTTTAATTTAGATGTAAACAATAACCTTGCCATCGCCAGTTTAAACTGCTCGAATAACAATATTCAATCATTAAACCTAAGTAATCATTCAGCTTTAACAGATTTTAATTGCGATTTCAATGTCTTAGAGGTTTTAAATTTACGAAACGGCCAAAACGCAAACCTTGCTAATTTTACTGCTATAAACAATGCAAGCCTATCTTGTATCGAAACAGATACCGGTACTGTACCCGCTGGTGTAACTTGGAATGTTGATGCAACAGCGTCTTATGCTGTAAATTGCGGTACTTATGTGCCAGATGATGCTTTTGAGAACTACCTTGAAACCAATGGGTTAGGTGATGGTGTTGCAAATAATAATTATGTCTCTACAGCAAGTGCCACGGCTTTTACAGGTACCCTTAATATTGCTGGTTTAGGAATTACCGATTTAACGGGTATTCAAGACTTTGTGGCTTTTACGGTTTTAAACTGCGCTAATAACAATATTACAACATTAAATCTTAGTTCAAATATGGCATTAACAAGCATTACTTGCAACAATAATGCTCTGGAATTTGTAGATATTAGAAACGGAAATAACACAAATACAACCGTATTTAACGCAACAAATAACCCCAATTTGTATTGTATAAATGCAGATGCTGCTGTAATAGGAAATATTCCTGCGGGTTGGACCATAGACCCCGTGGCCAGTTATAATGCCGATTGTGAAAACAATAGGTTTACACCCATTCCCGATGCTAATTTTGAACAGGCCTTAGTTGATTTGGGCATAGATTCTGGCGCATTGGATGGTCAAGTACTAACAGCAAACATAGAGTACGTAAGAACGTTAAACGTAAGTGGGAAAAATATTGAAAACCTTGAGGGCATTAAAGCATTTTTATCGTTAATAGAGCTGGATTGTAGCAGTAATTACTTAAACGAATTAGATGTAAGCGGTATGCTAAACTTACAAAACCTGTTCTGCGGCTCAAATTATTTTTTAACCAATAATCCCGCCAACACAAATGGCCTGCTAAATACTTCTGGAACTGTTAGTTTAACAAAACTATTTTGTTCAAACAATAATTTAGCTGATTTAAATATTGCATTAAACTCCAATTTGGAAGAACTTGATTGTTCAAACAATGATTTAACGGTTTTAGATATTAGCAATACCAATAATTTGATAGAAGTTAATTGTAACAGTAACCAAATAACTAATTTGATTACCGCTACAGTTAACAACAATTCATTAATTAAAATGAGTTGTTCTAGTAACAATTTGAATTCGCTATTAGTAACAAATTATTTAGCATTAACCACTTTAAATTGCAGATCTAATACCTTAACACAACTTGATATTACTTCAAATGGTGCTTTGGAAGTTTTAGATTTTTCTAATAACGAATTGTCCAATATCAATTTATCTGCCAATACCAATTTAATCGCGCTCTCGGGTTCGCAAAACCAGTTAACAGGCATAAACAATTTGTCTTCGGCCGCTTTGGAAACTTTAATTTTAGACAACAATCAAATCAATCAGCTTTCAACCGTTTTAAGTAATTTGCCAGCCCTTAAGTATGTGTCTGTTGGCAGCAATAAACTTACAGAATTAGACCTAAATACCAACACGGATTTAATCGAAATTAACTTAAGCAACAACCAATTAACGACTGTTCAATTGTCTTCCAATCTAAATCAGCTTAAAACCTTTAATTGCAGCGATAATGAAATTGCGGGCAATATCGATTTAACAACAATGGGCACCGGGGCTTGTCCAGCGCAAAACCAAAATAACCCTTTAGATTTTTGTCCAAATGAAATCACCATTAATGTATCCGGTAATCAATTAGAATTCGTCAACATCCAAAACGGAATAAATAGTGATATTACTAGTTTTAACGCTTCCAACAATCCGCAGCTTACCTGTGTGCAAGTCGATGATGTAAATACTATTGGGGCAAATTGGTTTAAAGATGCAACAACCACTTACAGTATAGATTGCCATTTTGGTGAGACCTACGTGCCCGACGATAATTTTGAGCAGGCTTTAATTGCTTTAGGTTTCGATTCTGGTGCTTTAGACGATTATGTGTTAACAGCAACTATAGAAGTTTTAACCAATTTAAATATTAACGGACAAAATATATCAGATTTAACAGGAATTGAAGATTTTACAGCATTGCAGAATCTGGATTTTTCAAACAATGCAATCAGTTCGGTTGATTTAAGCCAAAACACTAATTTAATTCAAATTAACTGTTCTAATAACTCAATAACTAGTTTAGATTTAACCAATAATACTAATGTTATTGATGTAAATATCGCTAATAATGCTTTTACAGGATTTGATACGAGTTTAATTGCTATGCTTCAAATTTTCAATTGCGATTTCAATCAAATTATAGAATTAAATTTTCAGCAAAATACGGCACTTTCAAGTTTAAGTTGTCGGTCTAATCTTTTGGAAAGTTTAAATCTTAAAAACGGCCAAAACCCAAATCTTGTTAACTTAAATGCTCAAAATAACCCTAATTTAACTTGTATAGAAACAGAGACGGGAGCTGCTCCAAACGGTGTAACTTGGTTAAAAGATACTACCGCAAATTATGCTGTAGATTGCTTTTACGGGCAAACCTTTGTGCCCGACGATAATTTCGAGCAAGCCTTAATCGATCTGGGTTACGACGATGTTTTAAACGATTATGTGTTAACGGCCAATATAGAAAACGTTACTGTTTTAAATGTTGGCAATCAAAATATTTTGGATTTAACAGGAATTGAGGGGTTTACCAATATTACCAACCTAAATTTTGAAGGCAACGCTGTAGCACAGATCGATTTAAGTGCAAACACTTCTTTGCAAAATATAAATGCAGCGGGCAATGCGCTAAGTGCTATAGATGTGTCTATGCTTCCCAATGTAATTGCCTTAAACGTATCAAACAATAGTTTGGCTCAAATTAGTTTGAATGCAAACACAAGCTTGCTTAATTTGGATGTTTCGGCAAATATGCTCACCCAACTAAATGTTGATGCTTTGCTAAATTTAAGAACTTTAAACTGCTCGAATAACCAGTTGGACGCGCTCCAGGTGGTTTTAAACCCCAATTTAGAAAATTTGTTCTGTCAATCCAATCTTTTTGTAAGCGATCAATTAAATATTAAAAACGGAAACAACCAAAACCTTAAACAATTTAACGCTACAAACAATCCGCTTTTAATCTGTATTTTGGTAGATAATCCGGTTGAGGTAATTACAAACGCCAACGGCACGTACAATAACTGGTTTAAAGATAGCACAGCAAATTACCAAACTATTTGCACCGATGCCGACAACGATGGTGTTGCAAATGCAGACGACCAATGCCCAAACACACCCTTTGGCGATGCCGTAGATTTGTTTGGCTGCAGTATTTTAAACCTGCCCAACAACAATTTTACCATACTAATTACCAGCGAAACCTGTTTAAATAATAACGACGGAAAGATTAATATTAAAACCCTGGAGTATTATACTTATACCGCTACCTTAACTAAAGAAGATTTCTCGAAAACCTACAATTTTACCAACGAAATAGATATTTTAAACCTGTTGGCAGGAACTTACACGCTTTGCATTACTATAGAACAATACCCTAATTTCGAAACCTGTTACAACCTTGTAATTAACCAACCCGAACCTTTACAGGTCTCAACAGGAAAAAGTACCGATGGTAAAAAAGTTACAATTAATCTCTCTGGAAGCACCAGTTATAATATTGATTTAAACGGATTGCAGTTTACCACTAATAACCCTAAAGTTTCGTTAGGTTTAAAAAACGGCGTAAATAGTTTAAAGGTTAGCACCGATGAAGATTGCCAAGGTGTTTACCAAGAAAATATTTTGGTGTCCGATGCTGTTTTTGCTCACCCAAATCCATTTCAAAATAAAGTTAACATACATTTAGGAAACCTTGACAAAGCGAATTTATTGTTGAAAATTTACTCTTATTTGGGGCAAAACGTATATTCCAAAACATGGGTCAATCATAAAAATAACACTTTGGATATTGATACAAGCAATTTATCGGTTGGCGTTTACACGGTTTTTGTAAAAGACAAATCATCGGTATCAACATTTAAAATCGTAAAAAAATGAAACATTTTATATACATACTCTGTTTAGGTTTTTTGGTCTTTGGATGCAGTAAATCTACTGTCGATGATGCCAATCCAGACGGTGAAAATCCAGACGGCTCGGGTAATGAAGGAACAAAAGGAAGCGTTGCCCTGTACTTTCCGCAAGAAAATATGCTTTGCAACCAAGGCACTAACTTAACACCAACCGAAAGCACTGTGTATTTTGAATGGCGGGCCAATGCCTCCGATAATTATAAAATAACCATAGAAAACCTATCAACAGGCAATATTATTGAAAGAGAAACCAACAAAGATATTATACCCATTGTAATACAGCGGGCAACCGCTTACAAATGGTTTGTAGAATCTACCAAAGCTGGGGTAACGCTAAAGAGTGAAACTTGGCAATTTTACAATGCCGGACCGGGGGTGCAATCATACGCGCCATTTCCGGCAACCATTGTTGCGCCAAATATGGCAGAATCAATTCCAACTACAAGTTCTGTTACTTTACAATGGGCCGGTAGCGATGTGGATGATGATATTGTTGGCTACGATGTGTATTTTGGCACAAACCCAGAACCTGCATTGTTTTCAAGTGATTTAAGTGTTACCGAATTAAATGTAACCGTGGCTTCGGGCAATTATTATTGGAAAATAATAACAAAAGACGGTCTGGAGAACACCTCAGATTCTGGCGTGCAGCAGTTTAAAGTGCTGTAAAATTCAGTCCAATTCCAAATATATTAACCTGTTATCTACCAAATCATGTAAATAATAAGTATATTTAATGACCGGGTACAATTAAAAATATCTGGAACTAAAATATCGATAAATGGTAAAAATTTGGGCTATAGCAATATCACTTTTTTTAATCATCACTTTTCTTGTTTGGAAGTTTTTTAACGGCTTGTACAAAAACACATATAACAAAAAGATGCGCAGAACCTGGGGAGCAAGAATGTACTATTGGCACTTTATATTTATGATTAGTGGAGCAGTTACAGTGTTATTGATATTCGTTTTAAAATGGGGAAATATTTTAACCTTTTAAAAACCCAAAAGAAAAAACGTTAAGCTACCATTCAATTTTTTTTTTTTTTTGCTTAGTATTTTGCATAAACCAATCTTGAAATGCAAATGCTTTAACGTATTTTTTAGAACGATAAAAATGGAATAGCTGTATATTTACATAATTTTTTTAATTGATTATGCAGCAAAATTATATTCCGTTTCGAGATACTGGTTACTTTTCATCGTTAATTAGTGATTATTTAGATGAAAAAAAAGAATTGAATCCGTTTTACAATCGTTTTCCAAAGCTTGAGAACTTTAAAGCGCAAGTAGAGGAAAAACAACAATCGTTTTCAGCCAATTCTCGAGCTGTTTTGGCGGCACGCTTAGAACATCAATACAAAAATATAGAGGCATCAAAATCCACCTTAAAGAACATAGAATTATTAAAAGCCGATAATACGTTTACGATTACCACAGGGCATCAGCTTAATTTATTTACAGGGCCTTTGTATTTTCTGTATAAAATCATTTCAACCATAAACCTTTCAAATCAATTAAAAAAAGCTTACCCAGAATATAATTTCGTACCCGTGTATTGGATGGCGACGGAGGATCACGATTTTGAAGAAATTAATTACTTTAATTTTAAAGGCAAAAAAATACAGTGGAATACAACATCACAAGGTGCGGTTGGTGAATTATATACCAACGGATTAGATAGGGTTTTAGACTTGTTTTCTAAAGACCTTGGTCATGGTCAAAATGCCGATTGTTTAAAAACAATCTTTGAAAACGCCTATGTAAAACATGATAACTTAAGCGCTGCAACACATTATTTGGCCAACCAATTGTTTAAAGCTTATGGTTTGGTCATTATAGATGCCAATGATGCGCCTTTAAAAGAACAATTTACACCATTTATTGAAAATGAGTTGTTAAATAGTACATCGTATAAAACGGTTGCTGCTACTAATACACAACTTGAAAAAACCTATAATATTCAGGTTAACCCAAGAGAAATTAATCTGTTTTATTTAAAAGAAAATTTACGCGAACGTCTTGTTTTTGAAAACGGACTTTATAAAGTGAATAATACGGCTATTACGTTCACAAAAGACGCTATTTTAGATGAAGTAAAACAGCATCCCGAACGGTTTTCGCCAAATGTGATTATGCGGCCCTTATACCAAGAAGTTATCTTGCCAAACCTGTGTTATATTGGTGGCGGTGGCGAATTGGCGTACTGGTTGCAGTTAAAACCGTTTTTTGATGCGGTTAAAGTGCCGTTTCCTATTTTGTTATTGCGTAACTCGGTTTTAATTCAAACCGAAAAGCAGCAAGAAAAGCTCAAGAAATTAAACATATCGAAAGCAGACTTGTTTTTAAAACCCGATGCCTTTATCAATAAAAAGGTAAGACAGATTTCGGATATTGACATCGATTTTTCGCCTCAAAAAGAACAGCTTAACAAGCAATTTCTGGCATTATACGAATTGGCAGCACAAACCGATAAAAGTTTTTTAGGTGCCGTAAAAGCACAGGAAGTTAAACAATTAAAAGGTTTAGATCACCTTGAAAAACGTTTGCTTAAAGCCCAAAAACGAAAATTGGCAGATCAAGTTTCTAGAATGCGCGACCTCCAAAGGGACTTATTCCCTAATGGCAGTTTGCAAGAACGAAACAGTAATTTCTCGGAGTTTTATTTGGAATATGGAGAGGCTTTAATTCCTAATTTAATTGAAAGTTTAAACCCTTTAAAAAGCGAGTTCTCTATATTGACCATATAAAAAAAACTGTGTTTTTCGCACAGTCTTTTTCTAACCAACTCAAAAATAAACACAAAATTTAATCCCATTGTTTTTGGGTGGTGCTTAGCCCTTGGTATCTTATAACTGCTTTTAATGTTTTTCCTTTAGTATTGAGTTGACTGGCATCAGCAAATTCGTAATAGTAGTTTGTTGGCTCATCAATAATCTCATAATGAAATGAGGACTTAGAGTAAATTGAAAGATAACCTGTGGTAGAAATGGGCGTATTATTGCCTTTTAAAACAAAATAATTATGCCCTGTGTCATGGGTAGGGAGTGTAGAGCCTAAATCTTGATAGCCTGATGTTGCACTGGTAGTTGATACTTTTACTTTTGTAGTAGCCGTATTATCTGCACTCACCCTATATCTAAATGCAAAACAAAAACTGTTTGCCGGTATGGTAGCGCCATTATTGTTTGCCATTGTAATACCTGTACTAGTAGGATCTACATTACCATAAACACCAAAATTATAGTGTCCGTCAGTTGCACCGCTTTTAGTTACTTCATTTAAAGAATTAGCCAACAGAACAAACTCATCTACTGTAACTTTTATCCATTCACCACTTGTTGCAGCATTATAGTCTGCTTTAGAGCTTGTTAAAAAGGCTGCAATGTCATCTACATTGTTTAAAGTAATATTTACTTGAGAATTGGCAGTTTCCGTTGAGTTTGTAACCATTACATTAGCTGTTAAAACTGGGCTTGTTTCATAATCAATTTTAAGATAATCTAAAACAAACACTTCGCCGGTATTGCTGTTAATGCTCAATGCATTTGGCACAGACTGAGTTGTAATGCTAAAGTTTAAGTTTCCTGTTATGTTTGTTGTTACCGTGCCTACGGAAGTGCCATTTTGAGAGTGCTCATCAATGGTATTATTAATATCTGATGCTGTTGGAGTTGGTGCCGTATTATCGTCGTTATTGCTACAAGAAATAAATAACAGAGCTATAATAAATAAGAAAATTGGAGTGTTTTTAATAGTTTTCATAATACATTGCTTTGTGGTTTGTAATACTGTTTTGTGTGATCTTACGCCTTAAAGGTCTGCAGCCCAAATAGCGCAAGAACCACAAAACGGTTGTTGTCAAACTAATGACAGTCTAAATGTAGTATCTACTTGGTCTTTAATGAAATATGCTGTGCGGACAAAAGGGGGACAGGTCGAAAAAATGTATAAACCAAACAGGAGAGCAGCTTTTAGTTAAACCACTTGTTTATATGGATAAAATAAGGTTTTCCAGAGATTCTTTGGCATTGAGCCCTAATTTTTTGCGTATTCGGTATCTGGCTTTTTTAATGCCTTCGTTCGAGATGTTTAAAATTGAAGCGATCTCTTTCGAAGATAAATTCATTTTTAGCAACGACATTAAACGGAGCTCGTTTGGGGTAACTTCAGGAAATTTTTGTTTTACGTTACGGTTAAAATCTTTGTGGACTTGCTGAAAGTATTTACTGAAATTCTCCCAGTTGTTATCGTCTTTCAAATCAAAATCTATGGTCCGAATCAGGTGTTGGTATCCATCTTGGTTTTGTTGTGTTTTTAACTCTTGAGCTTTTTGTTTTAATCCTTCAAGGACTTCATTTTTTCTAGCTAAGTTAAGTGCATAAGTTGTAAGCTCCTTTTTTTTGAAAGCTAACTCATTATCCAATTTCTCTTTTTCAACGCTATGGCGTTTTAGTTTTTGCCTGAAACCATAAGAACCAAAGGCTACCAATGCTAAACTTAGTAGCAGGCCACCGCCAAGTAAAAGATTTTGAAGATTACTCACCTTGGCTTTTTGTTCAAGGAGGTCTATTTCATTTTTTTGAAGTGTGATTTCCTGTTCTTTTTTCTCTGTCTCATAAATGGTTCTTAACTCTTCTATTTGTTGTGCTTTGGCTACATTGAAGAGCGAATCGTTTAAAGTTATGTGCGTTTTGTAATCTTGTACCGCATTTTTATAGTTGCCACTTTTTCCGTAGGCTTCAGCGCGTTCTTTATAGTTATCGGATAAATTATCCATAGAAGCTATAGAATCTGCTAATTTAATGGCTTTTGTATAGTGGGTTATTGCTTTTTGGTATTCTTTTTTTCCTAAATAAGCTGAAGCCACATCGTTTAAGTAAATAATTTTGTTGTTTACGGGTTCTTGTTTGGATGAAATTTTATTGGAATTAAAAAAGTATTGCAAAGCTTTGTCGTACTCTTCGGTGTCCAAATAAATGGCGCCAATGTTCGATAAATAGGGTGAGATAAAATTATCCCATTTTTTCGCTTTGCTTATTTTTAAACCTTTATTGTAGTTTAAAAGGGCTTTATCGTACTGTTTTAAATGGTATTGGGTGTTTCCTAGTTCCATGTACGATATGGCCAACCATTTTTCGTGGTTTAAATCTTCAAATATGGCTACGCCTTCTTCTATATACGGAATGGCAGCTAAGTAATTGTTTCTTAGGGTTTCTGTACGGCCAATACCAACTTTAATAATGGCTTCTTTTAATGGGTTTTTGTTTGTAAGCGTGTCCAATGCCTTAGCAGCCAGTATTAATTGCTCTAATGCACTTTTATAATTACCGCTATCCAAATGGATTGTAGATTGCTGTTGGTGTGCCTCGCTAAGCAGTAAACCGCTTTTAAGTTGTGTTGCAATTGCTATAGATTTGTTGGATAGTTCTAAGGCCGTTTTAAAATGGCCTTCAAGATTTTCAGTCCGGTTTAATAGAATTAGTATTTTAAAAACCGAATTTTTATCGTTTATCGATTCAAACAGATGCTCAGATTTTTTAAAGTAAAACCTCAAGGAATCTAGATTGTAATAGTTAACATAATAATGCCCTAGGTTTTTATAGGCTTTTGCTTCACCTTCAGAGAAATTAATGCGCTTTGCTACAAATAGGCCTTTGTGCAAATAATTAAGAGCTAATTCTGGGTTCGATTGTCTGGTTTCTATAAAAATATTTTCGGCTGTATTAACTTTTTCAATACTACCGGTTTGGTTTTTATATGCATTTAAAAGACTGTCTAATTTGTTTTCATTTTGAGAATAAACCAGAAAGGAGACGCACATTAACACGAAAGCACAAAAAACCTTTATCATAAACAGAGTGGTTGGTTCTTGTTAAAATTAATTAATTAATAATTGTAAATCAAGCAGATAGGATTAAATTTAGATTAAGATATTATTAGATTGATTTATCCTGAAATATAATTTTAACTTTGAATGCTATAAATTAATACTGTAAAATGCACAAAATAGATATAGATTTAGTCGAAATGACTATGGATGTTATGAAATATACCATCGATAGAATTTCTTCAACCCAACATAAAATAGGACAGCCCCAAAAAGCCGAAGAACTTAAAGCGCTAGTAGGTGAAACCATAACAAAAAAGGGAGTTGGCGGCGAATATGCTTTTAACCTTTGGAAAAAACATTTAGCAAAAGCCAATGTGCCAATCGATCACCCTAGGCATTTAGCTTTTGTGCCAGCGGCTCCAACGCGTGCAGCCATTATGTTCGATTTGGTTACCTCGGCCTCCAGTATTCATGGAGCCTATTGGATGGAAGGCGCAGGTGGTATTTTTTGCGAAAACGAAGCCATGAAATGGATGGTGTCGTTAACCGGATTACCTAAAGGTGCATTTGGCGTTTTTACTAGTGGCGGTACAGCTGCAAATCTTTCGGCTATTGTCACTGCTCGAGAGCATTGGAGAGAAAATGAAGCTTTTAAAGGCGAAAAAGGCTTAATCATCACTTCAATTGGTGCCCATTCTTCAATTAAAGCCATGGCAAAAGTGGCCGATGTGGATATTTTGTTAGTCGATACCGAAGATGTTATGCACGGTAAGGACTTACAAGACACCATCGATAATTTAACAACACATCAACGTAGGCGTTTATTTGCAATTGTAGCAACTGGAGGCACTACCAATGCTGGTATTATTGACGATTTAGAGGGTATTGCTACTATTTGCGAAAAAGAAAACCTATGGTTTCATATCGATGCTGCCTATGGTGGTGGCGCATTAATGGCCGATTCTGTAAGGCCTTTGTTTAAAGGTATAGAGCGTGCCGATAGCATTACCATCGACCCACATAAATGGATGTTCTCGCCTTACGATTGTGGTGCGGTAATTTACAAAAACCCAGAATTGGCAAAACAAGCCCATTCGCAACAAGGCTCTTATTTAGATATTTTTAAAGATGAAGGTGCGCACGGTTTCAATCCAACCGATTATCAAATACAGTTAACGCGTCGTGTTCGCGGGTTGCCGTTGTGGTTTTCGTTGGCAACTCACGGCACAGATCGTTATAAAGAAGCGGTTGAGCGCGGAATTGAACTCGCGCAGATAGCTGGTAAAATGATAGCAGAAAACCCAAACGTAGAATTGGTGCGAACACCCAGTTTATCTTGTGTGTTATTTAGAAGAATAGGGTGGAAGCCTGAAGATTATACGCATTGGACTTACCAAAACCACAAAAAAGGATTCGCTTTGGTAACCCCAACAAAATGGAAAACGGGCAATACGTTTGAAACCGTTTCAAGATTCTGTTTTATAAATCCCGATACTACTGAAAATGATATAAAGATGATTTTAGATTCCATGGTTTAAAAAAGTCGAAAAAAATATTGAACCTAAATTCGTCAATATAAAATCAATTCCTATTTTTGCGCATGCAACACGACAAGGTATTAATTTTAGACTTCGGATCGCAATACACACAACTTATTGCGCGTAGAGTTAGAGAGCTTAACATCTATTCCGAAATACATCCATTTAACAAAATTCCATCAAACATTAAAGATTACAAGGCTGTAATCCTTTCAGGTAGCCCGTTTTCGGTACGTGGCGAATCTGCCTTACATCCCGATTTATCTGAGATTCGAGCAAAAAAACCGCTGCTCGCCGTATGTTATGGTGCACAATATCTAGCCCATTTTTCGGGAGGCGAGGTGGCACCGTCCAACACCAGGGAATATGGGCGCGCAAATTTGTCGTTCATTAAAAACAACGAGCCGTTTTTTGCAAGTATTTCTGAAGGCAGTCAAGTTTGGATGAGCCATAGCGATACCATTAAGCAACTGCCAACAAATGCAGTTTTATTGGCAAGTACAAACGATGTTAAAAATGCAGCCTATAAAATTGAAGGTGAGCAAACCTATGCCATTCAATTTCACCCAGAAGTGTATCATTCAACCGATGGCAAACAGCTTTTAGAAAACTTTTTAGTGGGTATTGCTGGCCTTTATCAAGATTGGACACCCGATTCTTTTGTAGAAGAAACCGTTGAAGCCATTCAAGAAAAAGTAGGTAACGATAAGGTGGTTTTAGGACTTTCCGGTGGAGTAGATTCTACCGTAGCAGCAGTTTTGCTTAACAAAGCTATTGGTAAAAACCTGTACTGTATTTTTGTAAACAACGGTTTGCTTAGAAAAAATGAATTCCAAAATGTATTAAAGCAATACGAAGGCATGGGCTTAAACGTAAAAGGCGTTGATGCCTCAAAGCGTTTTTTAGAGGCGCTAAAAGGAATTGAAGACCCTGAGTTAAAACGTAAAGCCATTGGCAACGCGTTTATTGAAGTTTTTGACGACGAAGCCCATAAATTAGAAGACGTAAAATGGTTGGCACAGGGTACTATTTATCCCGATGTTATTGAAAGTGTTTCGGCTACTGGCGGGCCATCGGCAACCATAAAATCGCATCATAACGTTGGTGGTTTACCCGATTTTATGAAACTTAAAATCGTGGAGCCACTTCGTGCTATTTTTAAAGATGAAGTACGGCGCGTTGGGGCGACTTTAGGCATAGATCCAGAATTGTTGGGGCGCCACCCCTTTCCAGGACCAGGACTAGGCATTCGTATTTTAGGCGACATCACAGCCGAAAAAGTACGTATGCTTCAAGAGGTTGATGCTATTTTTATTGAAGGATTAAAATCTTGGGGACTTTACGATAAAGTTTGGCAAGCCGGCGCGATGTTATTGCCCGTAAACAGTGTTGGCGTTATGGGCGACGAGCGTACTTACGAAAAATGCGTGGCGCTTAGAGCGGTTGAAAGTACCGATGGAATGACTGCCGATTGGGTGAATTTACCTTACGAATTCCTTCAAAAAACATCCAACGATATAATAAATAAAGTAAAAGGCGTTAATAGAGTAGTGTACGATATTAGCAGTAAACCACCGGCAACTATTGAGTGGGAGTGATTAAGTAGGCAGTAGCCAGTATTCAGTTTGCAGTAATAAGTATGTGGAAAATAGTATTATGACTGCAAACTGAATACTGGCTACTGCGGACTGTTTTGCGTTAGGGATTGCAGTGGAAAGCCCACAGCGACGCAGGAGCGAGGACTTGTAACGTAAAGCCCGACCATTTGCACTGAGCGCAGTCGAAGTGTTGTGGTAACGCCCAAATAAAAAATTTGAAAACGTAAATAGTTAGTTTTGGCATGTTATATGCTAATAATTTAGAAGAAATGGATGTTACATCCTTAATTTGAAAAAACATCGTATATAATTAAATTACCAGTGTTTTATTATATTTATATCGATTAGACAGCAACAGCATGAATAGATTTTTTTTAGTATTGGTTTTGGTATTCGCATTAGGCTTTACTTCGGTTAATGCCCAAAACTTTAGCACACATCAAGTTAAAAAAGGCGAAACTATTGAAGCGATAGCGAAACGGTATTTTGTAACGCCATCTGAGATTTATGCCTTAAATCCGGATGCCAAAAAAGAATTGAAACCCAATACGGTTTTGATTATTCCGTTGTCGAAAGCCAAAAAGCCTAAAACGGTTGTTGTTAAAGAGTTGCAGGGGTTTAAAAAGCATAAAACGAGACGTAAAGAAACCTTGTACAGTTTGGCTAAAAAGTATGATATTGCTGAAGAGGACATAAAAAAGTACAATAAATTTTTATATGCCGATCCGCTTAGAAAAGGCGATAAACTTCAAATCCCCATATTTAAAATTACAGAAGAAATTGAAGAAGAACCTACAAAAACTTACGTAGTACAACCCAAAGAAGGGAAGTGGCGTATTGCTTATAAATTTGGGATTTCGGTTAAAGAGTTGGAAGAACTTAACCCAGAAATGGGCGAGGTTTTAAAAGACGGACAGGAAATTATTGTGCCCAATATTGAAGATGAAGATGAAAAAGAAGTTGACGAAAAATACAGCTATTACAAAGTATTGCCAAAAGAAGGTTTTTATCGATTAAAACTTAAATTAGGATTGGAAAAAGAAGCCTTGGAAGCTTTAAATCCGGGTTTAGCTGAAAGTGGTTTAAAAGTAGGCATGATTTTAAAAGTGCCATTTAACGAAGCTATTTCAATTGAAACATCAAACAGCATTAATTTAGCCGATAGTATTGTAGATTTTAACTCGAAACGCATTGCTATTATGTTGCCTTTTAGGTTGAACAGAGTGGATTTTCAGTCTAAAGCAGATACTAAAAACAGCATTGTAAAAGATCGTTATTTAGATACTTCGCTCGATTTTTACTCGGGTGTTTTATTGGCCATTGATTCTTTAAAGACATTGGGCGTTTCGCTAAAAGTAGATGTTTACGATACTAAAAATGAAGTTGGAGAAGTTTCAAAAATAATAGATGATAAAGATTTTGAAACGGTTGATGCCGTAATAGGGCCTTTAACCTCAAATACCTTTGATAAAGCGGCTTCTAAGTTAAGGCCATACAATGTGCCCGTGGTTTCGCCAATTGGGTTGAACTTAAAATTATACGACAATGTATTCCAATCCAGAGCGCCAAACGATAAATTGAAAAGCACTTTGGTAAATTATATTAAAGCAGATACTTTAGCGGATAACATTATGGTTATTTCTGATTCTAAGCACACTGCAATTTCAAATAGTTTAAAGCGCGATTTTAATTATGCCAAACAAGTCCATTCCAGAAAAAACAAAGAAAGTGGGGAAGATGAGTTTTTCGTTATTAAAGAAGATATTGAAGGCGCTTTAAAACCCGGTAAAAACATAGTTTTCTTAGAAACTAAAAATGAAGGATTTGTATCTAACGTTACCAGTATTTTAGCTTCGTTAATTAAGGCTGAAGATAAAAGTACCAATACCGAGGCAATAGAAATTACTTTGGCAACTACCAACATGAATAGGGCATTTACCGGCGATGGCGTTTCTAACGAGCATCTGTCAAAATTACAATTTCTTTATGCAACGACTTCTAAATCGTACAAAGAAACCGATAATAATCCTTTTGTAAAACGTTACGAAAAATTATATAACACAACACCAAATAGTGCTGCTGTAAAAGGTTTCGATTTAACCATGGACGTGGTATTGCGTTTGGTAACTTCAGAAGATTTATATATGTCGGTTAACAATGCACCATTAACTGAATATGTAGAAAATAAGTTTGCGTACAAAAAGAAACTTTTTGGGGGCTATTACAACAATACGGTGTATTTGGTTAATTACCAAGACTTAACCATTGTTGAGGTTAAACAATAAGCTTTAAAACAAAACGTTTTAATATCACGTCATTGCGAAGAAGTCTCGATAGTTATCGGGACGACTGTGGCAATCTCATAAAAAGAAATATTACAAGCACCCAAATCCTCTAATTGTTTTTTAATCTTTATTTTCTGTGGCAAAAATACTCCTTGTTTTATGTTGTTTTGTTTATGTTCAAGACGAACCAACACGATCTTGGAACGCATCTTACAAGCTATCTTGGGCAGATTTTAAAGGGCAACCAAACCACAACGTAAGCGCAGTTGCTATTACGGCTTCTGGTATTTCGTTTGGGTTTTCGGTACGCGAAACAGACTCTAAAGTTGTTGGCTTTACAACCGAAGTGTTTTGTTATTTTTACCCAGAACAATCCTGGTATAAACCCAATCTTGCAGACAATCATGTTTTAGGGCACGAGCAATTACATTTTGATATTACCGAATTGCACGTACGTAAATTTAGGCAACGTATAAGTGGGCTTAAAGTATCGAATACTATTAAAAGTGAATTGCGCCAGCTTAACAAAACCATTAATAAAGAATTGGCCGAAATGCAAGATAAATATGATGCCGAAACCAATTATTCAAGACATCTAGAAAATCAAGAAACATGGAAAAATTATATTGCGGACCAACTTAATAAGCTATCAAAATACAAATCGGTAGATTAATATTTCCGTCATTGCGAAGGAGGAACGACTGTGGCAATCTGTTAAATTATTATCAGTCTGCCACGTTTTAAGAAAAAATAAAACTCGCAGTGACGATAATTTTAAAGTAAAATCAATTTATGACTCCAGATAAAGATTTCCTAATAAAACTAGCACATACCAAAATGCCTTTTGGAAAATATAAAGACCGCTATTTAATTGATTTACCAGAATATTATGTGGTTTGGTACAACAATAAAGGCTTCCCAAAAGGAAAATTAGGCGATATGCTTAAACAGGTTTACGAGCTTAAATTAAATGGATTGGAAGATTTAATTAGGAATATTCAAAGGAAGTATCCTAGGTAGTTTTTTGAAAGGGACGTTCGGCGGTATGTGCCCGATAGGGCTAAATGCCGCCGAACGGTCGTGTATATGGCTCGTAGCGTGCAAATTAGTGATATATTTTCGGTCAAGCACGAGCCGAATTTTTTAATTTTCTTATTATCTTTCTTTTCAATAAGCCAAATTAAAAAATTTGGCGGACTTCGCAAATATTCCTGAACTTTGTATTAAGCAACTAACTAGCTATGAGCTATATGCGTTGTTGTAAAACGTACTTTTCGCTACACTTCAATTGATATATTAACTTTTCCGCCAAGTCCTTTTTCCACAATATCAAACAATGTTTTTAAAGTCAGATTACTGCCATTATTTTCCACACGAGAGATATAAGTTCGTTTTTTGTCAATCAGTTCGCCAAGTTGTTCTTGAGTGAGATTTTTTTCTTCACGGGCGTTGCGTAAAAGCAAACCAATTTTAAACGATTCAAAGTCTCTGTCAAGTTCGTCTCTGCGTTCAGTTCCTTTTTTTCCGTAAACTGTGTCCTTTATGTCTTTCCAACTTTTAGTTTCCATTTCCTTTGTTTTTTTCTTCGTAATACTCTTTCATTAATCGGACAGCTTTATCAATTTCCTTTTTCGGTGTTTTCTGCGTCTTTTTTGTAAATCCGTTTAAGAGTATAACTAACTTACCTTTGTCGAAGAAGCAAAAAACTCGCCAAATATTCGAACCTAATTTTATTCGGGCTTCAAAAAGTCCCTTGTGAGTTTTCATTGGCGCCAAATATGTTTTCGGCACGTGCTGATAGGTTTCGATTATTTCAATGACCTTAAATATTTTGTCCTGAACCTTTTTCGGTTGAGCAAGCAAAAACTCCTCGAAATAATTTTTATACTGTATTACTTGCCTAACTTTTTCCATTCAGACAAATGTAACTTAAAAGTTACTATTTTCAAAAAATTCAGATGTTTATTTTTAATTCTGGATGTTTTTTGGGTATGTTTTACAATTGAATTTGGATATCGATTGTTATAAATTATCGATATCCAATCGTTAAACGAAGTTATCGTTTTTTTCTCACAAAGTCAAGTGCTTTGCTTATAACAACTCCTCATAATAAATACCTTTGGATTTAACTTAATCAATATCAATTATATCTTCTTTACTGATGTTTTTCCGGATTTCACTCTAAGTACTTTATCAATATCTTCAAGATCTAAAGACCATTTTATAATACCGGGGTGTGTAATAAAAAAGCAACTTTATTGTATTAACTGCTCGTTTAGTTTCAAGATACTATTACATCTATGTATTTTAAAGGAATTTATAGATTATAATGCTCACGTATTTTAAATGACATTTTTTGTTAATAAGAATAACTAAATAACCAAAAACTAATTCTGAAATAACTATTTTAATTTTGTAAATTTGCCTGCGTTTATAAGCGCAACATGACAACTACAACAAAATACATATTTGTAACCGGTGGTGTTACATCATCTTTAGGAAAAGGCATTATCGCTGCATCTTTGGCTAAACTGTTACAGGCTCAAGGGTACAGGGTAACCATTCAAAAATTAGATCCGTACATTAATGTAGATCCTGGAACCTTAAACCCTTACGAGCACGGAGAATGTTACGTTACCGAAGATGGCGCAGAAACCGATCTAGATTTAGGCCATTACGAGCGTTTTTTAAACGTACCAACCAGTCAAGCCAACAATGTAACAACGGGCAGAATTTACCAAAGTGTTATCCAAAAAGAGCGCAGAGGCGAGTTTTTAGGTAAAACCGTACAAGTTGTGCCTCATATTACAGACGAGATAAAACACCGTGTGCAACTGTTAGGAAAATCTGGCGATTACGATATTGTAATTACCGAAATTGGCGGAACGGTAGGCGATATTGAATCTTTACCATACATTGAAGCGGTACGCCAGTTACGCTGGGATTTGGGCGAGAATAACGGTATTGTAATTCATTTAACCTTAGTGCCTTATTTGTCTGCCGCGGGCGAATTAAAAACCAAACCCACCCAACATAGTGTAAAAACCTTAATGGAAAGTGGTGTGCAAGCCGATATTTTAGTGTGCAGAACAGAGCACGATTTACCCAAAGATTTACGCCGTAAACTAGCATTATTCTGTAACGTTCGCGAAGAAGCCGTTATTCAATCTATTGATGCATCAACCATTTACGACGTGCCTAACTTAATGCTTGAAGAGGGGCTAGATAAAGTTGTGTTAAATAAATTAGCTTTAAAAAGTTCAACTCCAAATATCACAAAATGGAATCAGTTTTTAACACGCCACAAAAACCCCAAATCTGAAATTACAATAGGATTAATAGGTAAATATGTCGAGTTGCAAGACTCGTATAAATCTATTTTAGAGTCCTTTATTCACGCTGGAGCGGAAAATGAAGTGAAAGTAAATATAGAGTCTGTTCATTCAGAATACATAAACAGCGACAATGCCAAGTTAAAACTATCGCATTTAGATGGTATTTTGGTGGCGCCCGGTTTTGGTGAGCGCGCTATTGAAGGTAAAATTAATACGGTTAAATACGTACGCGAAAACAACATACCGTTTTTCGGAATTTGTTTAGGCATGCAAATGGCGGTTATAGAGTTTGCCAGAAATGTTTTAAAATTAACAGATGCCGATTCTACAGAAATGAATGCAAATACCCAGCACCCTGTTATCAATTTAATGGAAGACCAAAAAAACATTACCGATAAAGGTGGAACTATGCGTTTGGGCGCTTGGGACTGTAATTTGAAAATGGGCAGCAAGGTTAAAGATATTTATAAAACCGAAACCATTAGCGAGCGCCACAGGCACCGTTACGAATTTAACAGCAAGTATAAAACACAAATTGAAGCTGCCGGCATGCTTGCAACGGGTACAAATCCAGAAACCGGTTTGGTTGAAATTGTTGAAATTTCAGAACACCCCTGGTTTGTTGGCGTACAATATCACCCAGAATATAAAAGCACCGTGGCAAATCCGCACCCACTTTTTGTGGCATTTGTTAAAGCGGCGCTAGGCCATCATAAAAGAAAAAAAGGTGTCAGTATGGCACAAAAATAAAATTGGATAGTTTATTGAATAGATAAATTTATAAAGACCTGATAGGTATCTAAAACCTGTCAGGTCTAAAATTTAATTACATGGAAGAAAAAAAATTAGACATTAATTCGATTATAGGTTTCGTACTTATTTTTGTAATAATGATGTATTGGCTTTGGCAAAACCAACCAACACCAGAAGAGCTAGAAGCCCAAGAAAAGGCAAAACAAGAGCAAGTTGAAGCCCAAAACAAAGCCAAAGAGCAAGAAGAGCAAACCAAAATAACAACCGCTGAAGATTATGGAGCTGTAACCACTTCAGACTCTTTAAAGTTAATCAATCTAAAAAGCAAACTGGGGGCTTTTGCCTATTCTGCAGTTAAAGCCTCAGATAAAGAAACCCATGTAGAAAGCGATTTGTTAGACTTAAAATTTAGCAACAAAGGCGGTTATCTATCCGAAGTAAAATTAAAAAAGTTTGTCGATTTCGATTCATTGCCCATCTATCTAATAAAAGACAACAATGCGGCATTCAATATAAATTTCGGAACAACAGATAGCAGGATTCTAAACACAAAAGATCTTTATTTTGAGCCATCGGTAACCAAAAATGGTGATGTTACCGTAGTTTCAATGAAACTTAAAGCCTCTGAGTCTAAATTTTTAGAATACCGTTACGAGATAAAAGAAGGTGATTACATGATGGATTTCACCATTCGATCTCAAGGCTTAAGCGATGTTTTTAACAGTTCGCAAGCCGTTAATTTAAACTGGGATTTAAAAGGTTACAGGCACGCCAAAAGTATTTCTTACGAAAACAGATACACCGATATACACTACGAATATGAAGACGGAAAAGATGATTACACAGGTATGGGCGATTCTGAAGAAACCATTAATGATGTAACGTGGATAGGCTATAAGCAACACTTCTTTTCATCGGTATTACTAACAGATACACCTTTTATAACGGCTACCGTTATATCTAAAGACTTGGTTGAAGACGAAGCCATAGATACGGTTTTTACCAAAAGTTTTGCCTCAAAAATGCCTTTAGAGTTTCAAGGCGGCGAGCTTAATACCAACATGAATTGGTATTACGGCCCAAGTGATTTTAAGATATTAAACAGTTACGGTAGAAATCTAGACGAACTCGTGCCACTGGGTTGGGGCATTTTTGGTTGGATTAACCGTTACCTGTTTATGCCACTCTTTAGCTTTTTGGGCAGTTATATGTCTTACGGAATTGCTATTGTGGTAATGACTATTTTAGTGAAACTGTTATTATCGTTCGTACAATATAAGCAGTTCTTGTCGCAGGCCAAACTTAAAGTGTTAAAGCCAGAATTAGATGCCATACGCGAGAAGCACAAAAACAATAAAATGAAAGCGCAACAAGAAACCTTGGCCTTGCAAAACAAAGCAGGAGCAAGCCCTATGGCGGGTTGTTTGCCGGCACTGGTGCAGCTGCCCGTGTTTTATGCCTTGTTTCAGTTTTTTCCATCGGCTTTCGATTTGCGCCAAAAAAGTTTCCTTTGGGCAGACGACTTATCATCGTACGATACCATAGCTAATCTACCTTTCAACATACCCTTTTATGGCGACCATGTTAGCTTGTTCCCCATATTGGCATCTATTGCTATTTTCTTTTACATGCGCTTAACCACAGGGCAACAAATGGCATCGCAACCAACTCAAGAAGGCATGCCGGATATGGCTAAAATGATGAAGTATATGATGTACTTTTCGCCTATTATGATGCTGTTTTTCTTTAACAACTATGCATCGGGTTTAAGTTTGTATTATTTTATTTCTAACTTGATTAGCATCGGAATTATTTTGGTAATTAAGAATTATATTCTTGACGAAGAGAAAATCCATGCGCAGATTCAAGTGAATAAAAAGAAACCCAAAAAAGAAAGCAAGTTCCAAAGAAAAATGAAAGAAATGATGGAGCAGGCCGAAAAACAAAAACAAGCGCAACAAAAGCGAAAGTAACTTAATTAACACCTTCCCGTAAAAAAGGGAAGGTGGATTTCAATTTCACAAAAAATTGAAAGACGGAAGGGTTAAAAAATATAAGCTGTCAAATTTAATTTTGGCAGCTTTTTTGTAAAGTACAATTTGCGATTATTTTTATCGTTTTACTTTTGTCATTCCTGAGAAGGCAGGAATCCACTTTTAAACATATTATATGAAATTTGTATACCTCAACATCATCCTATTTATAACCCCACTAACCTTTGCACAAAACATCAACCAATTTGATGCCAACGGGAAACGCCATGGCATTTGGAAAAAAACTTTTGAAGGCACTAATGTTTTAAGGTACCAAGGCGAGTTTTATCACGGTAAGGAAATTGGGCTATTCAAATTTTATAAAAACATAAGAAAGAAACCAGTTTTAACGGCAACCAAACAATTTAATAAAACCGATAATATAGCCTATGTTACATTTTTATCGTCTAAAGGAAAAATAATTAGCGAAGGTGAAATGAACGGTAAAACCTATATTGGCCTCTGGAAATATTACCAAAACCGTAATGATAATTTGCTCATTTTAGAGCATTATAACAATGCGGGCCAATTGGATGGGGAGCGTTTTGTGTATTATGAAAACGGACAAATAGCCGAAAAACAGGTTTATAAAAATGGTAAGCTACATGGTAAATCTGTTTGGTATTCAGAAAAGCATGTGGTTTTAAAGGAATTTATTTACGAGAACGGAGAACTCCATGGGGCATCAAAATATTATAACCCCAAAGGCGAATTGATTGCTGAGGGGCAATACAAAAACGGAAAGAAAAACGGCATCTGGAGATACTACGAAAACGGTAAATTGATTAACGAAAAAGATTTTACTTACAAACCTAAGTATATTAAAAACACGCCATAAAAAAAAGACTGCCTTTACAGGCAGTCCCTTCTTTTTCATAGACAAGTTTTTTCTTGGCTACAAAAACTATCAATCAAACTAACCAAACAAAATCTGTTTAATTTATGGTGGAATGCAACTTTAAAGATAGTTTTTGGTAATACAATTATTTAATGTTACATCAACAGCGGTAATGTTTAAATTGTATGTATCTGTTAAAGTTGCGTTTAAGCCACCATGTATCGCTGTTACTTTGTACGGTTTATTATAAATTAGGTAGTAAAACTTTGTTTACAACGTGTATTACACCGTTTCCAGCTTGTACATCAACTGCTACAATTCCTATATCAGAATTTCCGGCGCCATCAGTAACATCTGCAATGTTATTACCTGTTCCTGGCAAGGTAACAGTTATATTGTTTCCTTGAAGACTGGCCGCTACCGTATCGCCATCGGTTGTTAAATCTCCAGATCTAACATTGTTATCGCCTATAACGTGGTGTAACAATACTTGTGTTAAAACAGCTTCTTCAGGAATACTTGCAAGATTATCAAAAGCGGCGTTAGTTGGAGCAAATACTGTAAAGTTAGGGTTGTATCCGTCACCGTTCATCCCTTCTGTTCTCGATAAAACAGCTGGGAAATCTGTCGCAGGTGTTAATGTGGTTAAAGCGCTAACCAAAGTTGAAAAACTAGGGTCTGCTACTGCAAAAGTAACCACGGTTGGAATATCTATTACAGCATCAACGGCATGTATAATACCATTGCTTGCAACAACATCGGCTTTCGCAACGGTAGATACACCGTTAAACACAACGCCGCTTTCTGTATTAAAATAAAGGCTTAAGCTGCTGTCTTCTGGCCCTTTGCCATTGGTGTTAGTGTATCCAGCTCCGGCTGTTGTTAAATCTGTTGACATGGTAACACCTGTTAATACATGGTTTAATAATATGTTAGATAATGCGTCTGTTGGTACGTTAGCAAGAGGTGTTCCATTTAAAAAAGTTGTAAAGGCAGCATCGTCTGGAGCTAATACCGTAAACGGTCCGGCTCCGCTTAATACGTTTACTAAATCGCCATCGGCAGCGCCCAATGCAGCAACTAAATTGCTAAAGCTTGGGTTAGCAAGTGCATGATCTACAACTGTTGGTAAACCTATAACTTTATCAACGATATGAACCACTCCATTTGTAGCTTCAACATTTGCGGTTGTTACTGTAGAGATTCCATTAAATTGAACTCCACTGGTAGTATTATAAAAAATACTCATTTTATTGTCGCCAGCACCTGTTGCGTTAGTTGAAGTATAACCAGAACCAGCAGCAATCAAATCTGTTGACATTACGCTACCGTCAATTACGTGGTTTAATAGTACCTGAGCTAGCACATCTGTCGGTACATCTGCTAAAGTTGAAAAATTGTTATCTGTTAAGAATGCAGCAAATGCATCATTGGTAGGTGCCAATACGGTAAAAGGCCCCTCTCCGGATAATATGCTAGGTAAGTCGCCATCCGCGGCTTGTAAGGCATCAAATAAAATACTTAATTCTGGCGTATTATAAGCTTTGCTAACTAAATTTTCGGGCAATTTTGGTAATACTACTTTATCGATTACGTGAATAACACCATTTGCAGCTTGCACATTGGTAACCACAATATTACTTACTCTTCCGTTAGAATCGGTTAAAGTAGCGCCACCTGTAACATTTGCGGTTATATCTCCACCAAGGGTAGTAACGGTCATATCATCGCTTAAAGCAGATGCAAGAACATTTGCTCCAGCTACCGCATGTAAATCAAGTGTGGCTTTTAATGTTGGCTCATCAATATCGCCTAATCCGCTAGCTCCTAACTCCGCAAGTAAATTTGCAAAGGCATCGTTTGTAGGTGCGAATACTGTAAAAGGAGCCGGTGCTGTACCGTTTGGGGTTGATAGTGTGGTAACGTAATCGAAGGTTAAATCGCTTCTTGTTAATGCTGCTACTAATGTAGAGAATGTATTGTCTGCTAAAGCAAAGTCAACCACATTTGGTAAGCCAATTACAGCATCTACTATATGGATAACACCATTAGTGGCATCAATATCTGCTCTTATAACATCAGCCACACCATTTAAGTTAACACCCGATTCGGTATTAATGTAAATACTTAAATTGTTTTGAGAAGATGCTTCTGTGGCTAAAGTTTGTCCGTAACCTGTTGATAAACCAGATGATTTTAAATCTCCAGAGATAACATGGTTTAGTAAAATTTGTTTTAAAACATTGTCTGGAACATCGTCTAAACTAGCGAAACCATTATCCGATAGAAATTTAGAAAAGGCTTCGTTTGTTGGTGCAAAAACAGTATAGTTTTGGTCGCCACTTAATGTTTCAACCAAATTGGCACGTTGTAATGCAGCAACAAGATTACTTAAATCTGGAGTTTCTATTGCTATTCCTACAATATTTTCTTGCTCTTTAATAAGAACAGGATTGTCATCATCGTCGCAAGCGAACGAAAAAACTGCAACTAGAGTGAGCAGTACTACTTTTTTTAATGCTGTTAATGTTTTCATTTTGTTATGATTTTAATTTTGTTTATCAAATATATTAAAAAGTTAAACAAAAATGCAAATTTTGTTCATCTTTTTTTTAAAAAAAATAAACAAATCTTGTTTCAGCGATCAATTGAAAAAGTTTTAAAAGCAGCTGAATTCTATATTAATACTTATCTTTGTAGCCAATTTTTAATTATGAAACGAGTAATAATAGGACTTTCAGGTGGTGTGGACTCTAGTGTTGCAGCCTATTTATTAAAACAGCAAGGTTATGAGGTTATTGGCTTGTTTATGAAAAACTGGCATGATGACTCTGTAACCATATCTAACGAATGCCCATGGTTAGACGATAGTAACGATGCCATGTTGGTTGCTGAAAAATTAGGAATCCCTTTTCAAACGGTAGATCTAAGCGAACAATACAAAGAACGTATAGTAGATTATATGTTTAATGAATACGAAAAGGGGAGAACACCAAACCCCGATGTGCTTTGCAATAGAGAAATTAAGTTTGATGTATTTATGGATATAGCTTTAGAACTTGGAGCAGATTATGTAGCCACAGGACACTATTGCAGAAAAGGAGCTATTGATAAAGGGGGTAAAAAAATATATCAATTACTAGCAGGCGTTGATGCTAACAAAGACCAGTCGTATTTTTTATGTCAATTGTCGCAAGCGCAACTGGCAAAATCCTTATTTCCTATTGGCGAATTAACTAAACCACAAGTTAGGTATATTGCCACTAAATTAGACTTGGTAACCGCCGAAAAGAAAGATTCCCAAGGCTTGTGTTTTATAGGTAAAGTAAAGTTGCCAGATTTTTTGCAACAGCAGTTAAAACCCAAAGAAGGTGTTATTGTTGAGGTTTCTAAAGCCGATAAAATATATAATCAAGCCCTTCCAGAATTTCAATCTGAAGAAGAGAAATTAAAATATTTATCCAGAAAAATTGATTACAATATACATAATGGCAAAATTGTTGGTAAACATCAAGGCGCACATTATTTCACTAAAGGGCAGCGTAAAGGGCTTGCTGTTGGCGGAACGGTTGAGCCTTTATTTGTAATAGATACCGATGTAAACGAAAATGTAATTTATACCGGACAAGGAAAGGATCATCCTGGGTTATTAAAAAAAGCATTGTTTGTTTCTAATGAAGAATTACATTGGATTCGCAAAGATTTGGCTTTAAAAGTTGATGAAACGATGCAAGTAAAAGCTAGAATACGCTATCGCCAACCTTTACAAAAAGCGACTTTATATAAAGTGGATAGCGGTTTATATGTTGATTTTGAAGCATTTCAATCTGCCATTACCGAAGGGCAATTTGTGGCTTGGTATATAAATGATGAGTTGATTGGTTCGGGTGTAATTTCGTAACTTGCCAATAAAACTCTTATTATGGTAAAGAAATTATTCGTTTTTTGTTTCTTAAGTTTTCAGTGCTTTTTATTTTCACAACAAGATGCTTGGGTATATTTAGCAGACAAACAAGATGTTGCCAATCGAATTGACAACCCCACATTAATTCTATCCCAAAAAGCCATTGATAGAAAAGCAAAACATAATGTAAAAATTGATTCTAGGGATGTTCCTGTAAACGAATCTTATATTACAGCACTTAAAAATACCACGGGAATTACGGTTATGGCAAAATCTAAATGGCTTAATGCCGTACACGTTAGAGGTAATCAATCAGATATTCAAGCTTTAACAAACCTATCTTTTATAAGCAGTATTGATTTTGCCAATAAAAGCTTAAACACCACAAAAATTGCTAAAGAAAAAACGGCATTTAAAATTAAGGACAAGTTTGAAGTGGAGAAAACCTTAGTCGATTTTACTTATGGTAATACCCAAAACCAAGTAAAAATGATTAATGCCGATGCTTTACATACCGCCGATTACACAGGTGAAGGCGTTACCATTGCAGTATTGGATGCCGGATTTGTAAACGTAAACAATATGGGTGCTTTTCAGCGCTTAAAAGATGCTGGGAATTTAAAAGACGGCTACGATTTTGTAAACCGAAACTCAGATGTATATGCAAATACCTCAAGTGCACATGGTACTTTGGTTTTAAGTACCATGGCTGGTTATGTTGCCAACGAATATGTTGGTACAGCACCCAATGCCACTTACTATTTATTTATAACTGAAGATGTTGCCGATGAAAACCCGGTTGAAGAAAGCTATTGGGTTGAAGCTGTTGAACGTGCAGATAGTTTGGGTGTAGATTTAATAAACACCTCTTTAGGATACAAAGATTACCCAACTTACCCAAATTATAGTTATACGGCGGCCCAAATGGATGGTAACACCGCTTTTATTACAAAAGGAGCAAATATCGCTTTTCAAAAAGGTTTGGTACTTGTAACTTCTGCTGGTAACGAGGGGAATAATACCTATCCAGGTGTTGGCGCACCTGCCGACTCTCAATATACATTATCTATTGGTGCTGTAAATGCCACAGGAAATCGTGCTCCATTTAGTTCGGTTGGTAGTGATTTTCAGCCTTCGAAAAAACCAGATGTTGTGGCACAAGGGCAGTTGGCAGCTGTAATATACCCAGATAACAGAATTGGTGCAAACAATGGTACCTCATTTAGTTCGCCTATTTTGGCAGGTGGTATTGCCTGTTTAATGCAAGCGTTACCCAATAAAACCAATGCAGAAATTATGCAATTGGTGCGCGAATCGGGTTCTCAATTTACTATGCCAAATTACCAATTGGGCTACGGCATTCCCGATTTATTAAGTGCGCTTAACGCAGCTCTTTCTGTAGATGATGTTGAAAATATTACCAATATTTCAATATACCCTAATCCTGCAAAAGATTATATTTATGTAAAAATACCTTCAACCTATAATACATTAACAATTTCTTTATTCAATATTTTGGGCAAGCGGGTTTTACAACGTTTAATCAGCAATACCAATAACCAAATCGATGTGTCTTCATTGTCAAAAGGCATGTATATTATTCATGCTAAATCTAAAACCGAAACCAAGTCTTTCAAACTAATAAAACATTAGATGACAAATAGAATTACTGAACTATTCAACATTAAACACCCTATTATTCAAGCAGGAATGGTTTGGAATAGTGGTTGGAAACTAGCTTCAGCTTCAAGTAATGCTGGTATTTTAGGGCTTATTGGGGCTGGAAGTATGTATCCTGATGTGCTGCGCGAACATATCCAAAAATGTAAAAAAGCGACCCAAAAACCCTTTGGTGTGAATGTACCCATGTTGTATCCTAACATTAAAGACATCATGGATATTATTGTTGAAGAAGATGTAAAAATTGTATTTACTTCCGCAGGAAACCCAAAAACGTGGACGGCGTGGTTACAAGGCAAAGGCATTAAAGTTGCACATGTAGTAAGCAGTGTAAAGTTCGCTTTAAAGGCCCAAGATGCTGGTGTTGATGCCATTGTTGCCGAAGGTTTTGAAGCTGGCGGACATAACGGCAGAGACGAAACCACAACGTTAACCCTTATCCCAATGGTAAAAGAACAAATAAAAATTCCGTTAATTGCCGCTGGCGGAATTGCCACAGGAAATGCCATGTTAGCAACCATGATTTTAGGGGCCGATGGTGTGCAAATTGGTAGCCGATTTGTTGCAAGCGAAGAAAGTTCGGCACACATTAATTTTAAACAAATGGTTGTTGATGCCAAAGAAGGCGATACCCAATTAACCTTAAAAGAATTGGCTCCTGTAAGGTTGATTAAAAATAAATTTTACAATGATGTGCAAGAGCTATACAAAACCGCTCCAACAGCAGACGAGTTAAAAAAACTTTTAGGTCGAGCTAGAGCAAAACGCGGTATGTTTGAAGGCGATTTAGAAGAAGGCGAACTAGAAATTGGACAAATAGCAGGATTAATTCACGACATTAAACCGGTGGCTCAAATTGTTGAAGATATAATGAATGAATTTGAAATAGCTAAGCGTAATGTTTCAAACTTATAGTTTTAGTATTTAAAATAGTAACAGATGAAAATAAAAATGTTTTTATCAATTATAGCATTATGCATCGTTTCGTGTACTTCAAATGAGAATGATGAACTCCCAATTTATCCTTCATTTGGTTCAGAAATAGAAGTTACTATAAATGGTTTAACGTTTGATGCCATGGAACCATTTATATCCTCAGATGGTAATTATTTGTTTTTCAACAATCTAAACGATGGTATTAACACCAAACTTTATTATGCAACTAAAATTAACGATTCTACATTTAATTATGTTGGAGAATTAACGGGAGCTAATCAAACCACAACGCCTCATTTAGATGCTGTTGCAGATATGGATTCTAATGGTAATTTTTATTGGACATCAACAAGAAACTACCCAACTGAATTGGAAAACCTCTTTCATGGCACTTTTAATGCTGGGAATGTTAATGGAATTGGAAGGGTAAAGGGCGATTTTTAATATGAATATTCCAGGATGGCTTGTTATGGATCATGGCATTAGTTTAGATGGCCAATTTTTATATTTCTGTAATGCCAGATTAGACAAAACAAATTGTACCGGCCCATGCGAAACTGTTTTTGGTGTGGCACAAAAAAGTAATACTTCAACCTTTAATACACTTTCAAATTCTGCATCTATTTTAAAAAACATTAATAATGCCGATTATATTTATTATGCGCCATGTGTAAGTAGCGATAATTTAGAATTGTATTATACGCGATATTTAAAAGGACAAATTACTGCGAATACCGTTTTCGAGATATGTGTAGCCGTTAGAAGCGATGCCACAAGTGAGTTTTCAATTCCTAAAGTTTTGTTTTCAGATACTATCTCAGATTTAATAGAAGCACCAACGTTAAAAACAGATAAAAGCATTATTTACTATTATAGAAAAACTATTAATTCCCATAAACTAGTGATGCGTTATCGTAATATTTTTTAACCTACAGCAAAGACCCGATAATTTATAATATTAGTTGTTCTAAATTTGTTTCAGAATCCCATAATGCTATAATCATTATAAGAATGTGAGACCTAAATTAAATTTAGGAAACGAATTATACAATTTGACTAAAAAACGATATACTTTTCATTTTTTTAACATGTTAAAAATAAAAAAGAGGCTAGCTCAATTTTGAGACAGCCTCTTTTAAAAAATTAGAAACCAAAAGCTTCAATCTTTTTTTAAATCCCTATTAAACTAAAGCTAAATTTGTTTCCAATTTGGAATAGTATAAACGTTTAACTAAGTTGAGGGATTATAAATATACAAATAAATATTTAATAATCAGTTGTTTAGGTTTTATTTTTTTTATAAGAGATTTAATATTTAAAAATCTACCCCTAAAGTTTAAAAAGCAGATACTAAAGTTTACTTTTGCCAAATGCAATTAAAAGATTACACCAAAGAATTTAAATACAATTGGCAATTGGCAGCTCCGGTTATGCTAGGCATGTTAGGGCATACTTTTGTTAGTTTTGTTGATAATATTATGGTAGGGCAATTAGGAACAGCCGAACTTGCAGCAGTGTCTTTGGGTAATAGTTTTATGTTTATTGCTATGTCTTTGGGCATCGGGTTTTCTACGGCTATAACACCGTTAATTGCAGAAGCTGATGCTGAAAAAGATTTTGTAAAAGGAAAATCGTCATTTAAGAATGGCTTGTTTTTATGTACCGTTTTAGGAGTTTTATTGTTTGTATTAGTGTTTTTTGCAAAACCTCTTATGTATTTTATGAAACAACCTACTGAGGTTGTTGAGTTAGCCATTCCGTATCTGGATTTAGTTGCGTTTTCTTTAATTCCATTAATTATTTTTCAGGGGTTTAAACAGTTTAGCGATGGATTGTCTATGACTAAATACCCCATGTATGCTACTGTTTTAGCAAATATTATAAATGTGGTTTTAAACTATATTTTGATTTTTGGAAAATTCGGATTTCCAGAATTAGGTATAGTTGGGGCAGCTTATGGCACATTAATATCGCGTTTTGTTATGGTGGGATATTTATGGTTTTTGTTGAAAGGAAAAGAAAAATCGAAAGCTTTTGTTACCAACATTAAGTTTTTTGTGCTCGATAAATTAATGATTAAAAAAATTATAAACCTTGGCGCACCAAGTGCTATGCAAATGTTTTTCGAAGTCGCCATTTTTACAGCAGCCATTTGGCTAAGTGGCTTGTTGGGCAAAAATCCGCAAGCGGCAAATCAAATTGCGCTAAATCTATCTTCTATGGCCTTTATGGTGGCTATGGGTTTAAGTGTGGCATCCATGATTAGGGTGGGCAACCAGAAAGGGCTTAAAAGTTATTTCGAGCTGCGCCGTATTGCATTCTCACTGTTTTTAATGGGTACTGTTTTAGCCGTTGGTTTTGCTATTGTTTTCTTTGTGTTTCATAACCAGTTACCCAAAATATATGTCGATTTTAACGATGCCAAAAACCTAATTGATAATACCGAAGTGGTTAAAATTGCTTCAAAATTATTAATAGCCGCAGCCATTTTTCAAATAAGCGATAGTATTCAAGTTGTGGTTTTGGGCGCTTTACGTGGATTGCAAGATGTTAAAATACCAACTATTATTACCTTTATTTCGTATTGGTTAATTGGTTTTCCTGTAAGCTGGTTTTTAGGAAAAGAAACGGCTTATGGTAGCTTTGGCATTTGGTTAGGATTACTTGCAGGGTTAACAACCGCAGCTATTTTATTATATATTAGATTTGATTATTTAACTAAAAAATTAATTAAAGTTGAAAGTATTTAAAGTGCGCTTGAGTACTTAAAGTTAAGTGAATAAATGATAACTTTGTCTCGAATAACTTAAGCGCACTTTAGACACTTATAACTTAAAACTTAAGAAATGACACTTCCAAAATTTATACTTGGTGATAATACAGAATTTCCAAATGCTATTTTTGTGATTCATACCGAATTTCCTAGATTTATTATTAATCTTGAAGATGATGAAGTAGAATGGTTTGAAGATTTTGATGCCGAAGACCAAAAAGAATTACAAACCGAAACCGAAACGGCCATTAAATTGGCTACCGAGTTTTATGATAGTGAAGTTGCTAAATACGATGCGTAATTGCGTTAGGGATTGAACGGTTCGACTGCGCTCACCGCAGGCTAAATGTTTGAGATCGCCCATCCCGACGCATCGGGAGAGGAAGCGAGTAGTGATAGCCCGACCTCTTGCCCTGAGCGCAGTCGAAGGGCTGGGTAACGCCAAAATTAATTATAATGATTGATACACTTTTAGAATACGACACCCAACTGTTTTTATACTTAAACAATTTGGGCTCTGAACCTTTGGATAATTTATGGTTGGTAATAACCAATAAGCTTACCTTTATCCCATTATATGCTTTATTGCTATTTTTGTTATACAAGAAATTTGGAGCCAAACCGCTGTTGGTTTTTGTAGTTGTAGTAGCTTTGTTGATAACCTTTACAGACCAAATTACCAATGTTTTTAAACGTGGTTTTCAGCGCCCGCGACCTTGTGGAGAAGCCGATTTAATAGACCAGATGCGTTTTATAGCAGTGCGTTGTGGCAAATACGGTTTCTTTTCCGGACATTCATCAAATTCTATGGCGGCTGCAGTTTTTGCAGGTTTGTTATTAAGGCCTTATTATAAAAACCTGATTTTTATTTTGCTTTTTTGGAGTGCCGTTGTGGCCTACAGCCGTATTTACGTGGGCGTACATTACCCGTTGGATCTTTTATGCGGATTAACTTTTGGAGCTATTTCTGGTTTTTTGTTTTATAAATTAAGCTTATATCTTTTAAAGCGTTTTGGGCTAAGTTGAAATTATTACAGTTTTTTTAGTGAAAATTAATGCCTTGTCTGGAGTGCACTTGCAACCTTTTTATTCCGTGTAAACTTACATTAAAAACTTGTCTTGGTTTAAAATAGTTGCTTTTTAAGCACTTAAAACTTAGTGTTTTGTTGAGTTTTAATGCCTGAGATTTAACAAATAATGCGCAGCAGCAAAGGGTGTGGTTTTGTTTTGTTCTATTAAATGCAATTGTGTTGCCAATTCTTTTTTAATATCGAGCCTGTTAAAAAAATCAGATTTTAACTGTTCTTCTATGGATTGGATCAGCCAAAATTTATTCTGTTCGTTCCTTTTTTTGTCGAAATAATTATTTTGGGTTGTGGTTTCAATATATTCTAAAATAATATTCCAGATATCGCTAATGCCCTCATTTTTTAATGCGCTGCAAAGCATAACTTTGGGCTGCCAATCCGATGCTTTTTTTGGGTATAGCTTCAGGGCACTGTTAAATTCGGCCTTGGCAATTTTGGCTGGGTTTAAATTATCGCCATCGGCTTTGTTAATTGCAATTGCATCAGCCATTTCTATAATGCCGCGCTTAATACCTTGTAGCTCGTCGCCGGCACCAGCTAATTTTAAAAGTAAAAAGAAATCGACCATACTGTGTACAGTGGTTTCGCTTTGCCCAACGCCAACGGTTTCAATAATAATAACATCAAAACCAGCGGCTTCGCACAAAATAATGCTTTCGCGTGTTTTTCTGGCTACCCCTCCAAGCGATTTCCCAGAAGCCGACGGACGGATATAAGCATTCACGTCTTTAACCAATTTTTCCATTCGGGTTTTATCGCCCAAAATACTGCCTTTTGTTAGCGAACTACTGGGGTCTATGGCTAAAACGGCAACGCGTTTGCCCAAAGCGGTTAAGTGTTTGCCAAAGGTTTCAATAAAGGTGCTTTTTCCTACGCCTGGAACTCCGGTAACACCTATTCTTATTGCGTTGTTGGCATGTGGCAAACATTGTTTTATAATATTGTTGGCAAGATGGAAGTGGTCTGTGTTTGTGCTTTCAACCAAAGTAATGGCTCTGCTTAATGCAGTAATATCTTTTTTTAAAATGGATGAAACTAAAGCATTTGGGTTTATTTTGGCGTTGCGTTTCTTTTTTATGTTTTTAATAGACGTGCTGTTGGTGATTTCAGACTCTGAAACACCTTCATTTTCTTTTAAAGCTGATTTTTTTTCTTTTGCCACTAATACACAAATGTTTGACTAATTTACGATATTAATTTTGTTATTTATGACCGATGACTGCCAACTGAAAACTATGACTGTTGACTGCCAACTTATTTAAGCGGCACCGCAACTTTGGTATCATCCCAAGCCATGGTTAAAAACAGTTTATCCGTAGAATTATCGAAAGCAATGGTAAATTGCTCGACGGTTGTGTTTAGTTTTTCAACTGGAATATCAACATTCAGCACATCGAAATTCGGATCCCAATACGGTTTCATTTCATCGGTAACGCCCCAAGGGTATTGCTTAGAATTAAATATTATGGTCCAAACGCTATCTTTTGGTACGGTCCAAAGGGTGTATTTTCCTTTAGGCAAGGGCATGCCGTTTATATCGAGTGTTTTGTTGGTCTCGAAAGTGGTGGCTTCGTTTGCACCAGTTCGCCACACTTGGTTAAAAGGTACTAAAGCGCCAAAAACCTCGCGGTCTTTTTTTGATGGCCTGTTGTAAAACACTTCAAGTTTTAAATCGTTCAGTTTAAATTCTACGGTGTCTTTGGGGCTTAAGCGGCTCGAAAAAATGTTTTCAACAAAATGAGAGTATAAAAATAAACCTAAAGCTACGAATAACAAAAGGAATAAAACGCGTTTTAAAAAGGTGTTCATAAAGAGAAATTTATTTAGTGATAAAGATACTTTAAAAAGTAATAATCAGTAAAACAGAAACGCACATTTATTTGCTTTTGTTGTGCAGAGGTTTATTGGTGTTAAATTGAAATGAACGCTTTGGTTAAATCTTTAAATTCATCTGTAAAGCTGGTCTTCTATTTTGCAATTAATCAATTTTTTAAGTTGTTGGCTGTCTTTGGCTTAAATACTATATGGTTAAGTTTTTTTCCTGTAAAGCCAAATGCATTTATAATTTTAAATCCAGAATAACCAATATAAAGAAATTCTGTACTTTTACAGTATCAATGCCCCGTTTTTTACAGATGAATTATTTAAAATACATTGTTATATTTTTTCCTTTATTTGCTCTTGCCCAAACGCCTGTAGTAGAACAGGATTCCACTGTTGTACAGTTTATAATTGTTGAAGGCGATTCTGTGCCCAGAACGGCTATAGATTTGGACGAGGTAATGCTTCTGCACGATCTGGAATTTGCCAGTAAACAAGACCGCATACGCTATTTGATTTTACGCCGCAAAACCTTAAAAGTGTATCCGTATGCAAAAATGGCCGCCGAACGTTTGGACTCTATGAACAAGCGATTGGAGAGCATAAAAAAAAGACGCCATAAAAAAAAATATGCAAAACGGGTGCAAAAATATATTGAAGGCGAATTTTCAGCAGAATTAAAAAAACTAACCCGTACCGAAGGCCAGATCTTGGTAAAATTAATACACCGGCAAACCGGCGAAACGGCCTTTAATTTGGTTAAGGAACTGCGCAACGGTTGGCGTGCGTTTTGGTACAATACAACGGCAAGCATGTTCGATATTTCGTTAAAGCGCGAGTTCGATCCGGTTAACGAAAAAGAAGATTATTTAATTGAAGATATTTTACAGCGCAACTTTCAAAGCGGGCGTTTAGAACGGCAAAAATCGGCAACCAAATACGATTTTTACGATTTAACCGACAAATGGATAAAGCCAACACCAAAAAAGCAATAAATTATGCGCCTACAAACCCCTTTTGAAGAAAAACTAAATGCTGCTACACATGCCATTGGTGCTTTACTAGGTATTGCTGCATTAGTGTTGCTTATTGTTTTTAATACCGAAAAAACAGCTTGGAGTTTGTTTAGCGTCGTGGTTTACGGCATTTCTATAATCGTTTTATTTATGGCATCCACATTTTATCATGCCGTAAAAGGAGAGAGGCGCAAGCACTATTTTAGAATTATAGACCACATAAGCATTTACATTTTAATTGCAGGAACATACACACCGGTTTGTTTAATTGCTTTAGAGCAAACTTTAGGGTGGCCTCTTTTTTGGGTGGTTTGGGGAATTGCAGCTTTTGGTATGGTTTTAAAACTCTTTTTTACAGGTAGGTTCGAGGTGTTTTCTACGTTGCTTTATTTGGTAATGGGCTGGCTTATTGTGTTCGATTTTGCAAACCTATCCAACGTTATTGGTAGTTATGGTATTTTGTTTCTATTTGCGGGCGGTTTATCTTATACTGTTGGCATTGTTTTTTATGCCATTCAAAAAATACCGTACAATCATGTTATTTGGCACCTCTTTGTTTTGGCCGGTGCCATTTGCCACTTTTTTATGATTTTTCTTTATGTGATTTAAGGGGTGCATTTTAATTGAAAGAAGAAGGGTTTGCCTATATTTTTAATAGATTGCAATTGTTAGGCCTAATTGGGTTAATGAGTTATTGCTTATTTAGTTTGTAGCCTAAATAATAAATAACCAAATAACTGTTTTAGCTAAAATATTGTAAGATTGGTTTTGATTATAAAAATGAAAATAAGTCCAAAAAACTATTCTCTCTTGATCAATTTAAAAGAACGCTCTTTTTCGTTTTGTGTAATCTTTAATATATATATTCCTATTGAAAGTGTATTTCCATGAAGTGGCAACTCATAAGTGTCAATACCTTCTGACATATTAAAAGCATTACTAATAATGTTTCTGCCCAAAATATCGTATAGCGCATAGTTTACCGGTGCGTTTTCATCTAAAGAAACCATTCTTAACGATACATTGTTTACAAAAGGATTAGGAAAAGCCGAAGCATTAAACCCGTCTTCTTCTTCAACCACTAAAAAGGGGTCGGTAATAGAAATTTTCAGCTCGCTAAAGCCGTAACAATCGCCGCCAAAATTTGAGGTTGGTGTAATTAAAACAAAGCGAGCTTTGGTGGCGTTAAAATCGGGTCCTTCGTTACCTTCGTAAGTCGATAGGCCAGAAGCTTGTTCTAAATTGAATGCGCCTAAGTTGGTCCACGTTATGCCATCTAAAGAATAATCGATACTAAAATCGTTAATGCCGTAATTTAGATTTTTAGGTTCGTTGGCATTCCAAAACTTTGTTTCATTCAAAACATAATCATAGCCCAGATCGTACATAATCCAATGCGTTTCGCCGTAAGATGCAATGGGGTTTGGCGATTTTTTGCAAGATACCCAGCCATCAAACCAATTGGTGCTATGGCGGTCTGGGTAGCATTGTGCGCTAATAAATGGCGTGCTAAAAAACGAAATAATCAATATGTATAAGTGGCTTTTTTTCATCATGTCATATTCATAAAACCTAAAGGAGGAACACCGGAATTTGTATCGTAAAAATTTGAAATGTTAGGGAGAATGGTACTCAATTCAGATGCGGGAACACCAAACCAAAGAGCCAATTCTGCCATATATAAATCGGCTGCCGTTGTTGGAATCATTACTCCATCTTGAAAATCGGCATCGCTATTTAAAGCTAAAATGGGATAGTTGCCATAGATTTCCTTGCCGTTTACTGCACCACCCATCATAAAAGCATTGCCGCCCCAAGCGTGGTCGGTACCGTTACCGTTGGATGTTAGTGTTCGTGCAAAATCTGATACGCTAAATGTTGTAACACAATCATTTGTATTCAATTCGGCCATCAAATCGTTAAAATATTTTAGAGCCTCATTCACTTGTGCTAATTTACTAGCTTGGTTAATAAGGAGTTCGTCATGATGATCCCAACCACCAAGTTGCACAAAAAATATCTGTCTGGAAAATCCTAAAGTATCTCTGGAAGCAATGGTTTTAGCTACCATTCTTAATTGTTTTGCCAAATTATTGTATTCGGGAAGCGGGGTACTAAAATCCATAACGGCATCAATGGCCGATTGAAATTGTAAATTGGCTTCGTTTGAAGATTTAATGGTGTTTTTATAGGTGTTCTTGAAAATGTCTTGATAATCCCTTTCCAACATCGAGTTTAAAGCTTGGGTTCGAAGGCTGTTAAAAAGGTTGGTGCCACCATAACCATTAATGCCAACACTACCTTGATTGCTAATGGCATACGGGACAATTTGGTCGCCGCGCTGAAAAATGTTACTTCCTTTAAGGGAAATATTCATTGAGATATTCTGATTGGAATTCATGGATTGCACGAGATCTGCAATTTTTCCGCCCCAGCCAATATTGGTTCTTTCGTGGGGTCTTCCCGTTTGCCATTGCTGTATTTGGTCGGCGTGCGAAAATAATCCAAGTGGTGTTTTTACAACATTATTTTGAATATCGGTTTTTGTTGAAGGCTCAATAAGCGTTCCCACATTTGAAAGAAATGCCAAATTTTCGCTTTCAAAAAGTTGTTGCATATCGGGCATTGATGGATGCAATCCAAAAACCCGACCGTCTGTGGTATTTGGGTTTATCTGTAATATATCGTTTTGCGGAATGGCTAAATTAGAGCGTGTTGTGGCATATTCGTTATACTCATTATTGCCTTTTGGCATCAGCATATTAAACGAATCGTTTCCGCCACCAAGCATTAAACACACCAAGGCTTTGTAATTGCCATTAAAAGTGGTGATTAAAGACGAATTATCCATAGCCGAAGCTGCCATGGCTTTAAGGTTGATTAAAGATGAAAACAGCGTGGTGTACCCAAGTGCAGCACATGAATCGCCAAGGAATTTTCGTCTGGATATATTGTTTTTTTCTTTGCTCATTTGGTTTATTTAAGAATGGCATAGTCTGGACTTATCAAAATAAGATAGAGTGCCATTTTTACCCTAAAATACAGATAATCGAAATCGGCACCTAAATCTGTAATGCCATCAACCGCATCGGTAATGACACGTTTTGTTTCATCGGATAATTGCCCGTGTGTAAATAGTTTATCTAATTGATTGACCATAACCTCGCTGTCTTTTGCAAAATATTTTAAGGCCTCGAAATCTAACGGTGTGTCTTCTAGACCCAAATTCCAGGTGTTTAAAACGGAATAATATTGCGGATAGGTCCACAAATCAACTTCATTAATATAAGAAATACTAGTAGCGGAATTATGTATTTCAAACTCTGGCCCTACAAGGTTTGCAGCTGTAAATTCGGCATTGTGTACATATTCAGGTAAATAAAAATTGAATACATGCGGAGCAGCTAATGGTGATTGACCAGTAGCTTGATAAAAATTATAGCCCACATTCCAATTTACCCCGCTTTTGTTATCCAAATCAATTTGTCTGGTAATGTTAAAATACCGCAGCATCGGTTCAATTAATTTTCCGCTTGACGGATTATTAATCCAACTGCAACTTCTGGCTTCATCATCTAATAAAATGGCTTTTATAACCGCTTTCATATCGCCTCTAACGCCTTTGGTATTGTTAAAGGCCGCACTTACCCGAGATATGTATGCTGGCGAAGGATTGGATTTTACCATTTGCTGAATTAAGCGAATGGCTATAAACGGCCCTGTATTTTGATGGTTAAACAGGTTGTCTATGGCGTCTTCTATGTCTTGCATTCCCGATTGCCCACTTGGGATCACATAACCATTCAATAGCTTTTTTTCTCCAGGTTGGTGCCACTCATCGTACATTGCCATAGGTACATCTTTTTTTACTAAATATTGTCCCACCCCAAATCTTGGTGTTACGCCCCAAGGGTTTTCGTTAACTTCTGCAGCGCCAAGGCCGGTAAATACTTTGGCAAATTCTTTTATGTCGTTATTATTGTATGTTGGTACTCTGTTGCCCTCGCCATCCAAAACATAGCTTCCATCTTGGTTGAGCTCATAAAGACCAATGCTGAACAGTTGCATGACTTCCCTTGCAAAATTTTCGTCGGGGTGTATGTTTTCATCAGGAAAACTTCTTGGATTGTTATAATGGCTTAAATAAATGCCCATCATGGGGTGCAAGGTTATATCTCTTAATAGGTCTCTAAAATTTCCGAAGGCATTATCTTTTAAAACATCATAAAAATCGCCTAAACCAACACCGTAATCTCCAAGGTTAGAATTTGTTGAAATTACCATAATTTCGCTTAATGCTAAAGTTACTTTTTGGCGTAATAAATCTTCATTACCAATATTGCTTTGCCACCAAGCAAACTGAAAATGTGGCCAATAGGGACCAAAATAATCTTCGGCATTACCACCATTGGCTATAAAAATAGAAAGGGCTTCATTGTAAATGGTCTGGGTAAGTTGCCCCATGGATGGTGAGTTAAAATCGAATTGTGCATCAATCCAATCTTCGAAAGAGTTTTCGGCAACGGTTTTTATATAGTTTAGGTCTGTGCCAAAAGTGGCTTGTGCTAAAAATCTGGAGGTTTCTAATAATCGCGCATCCAATCCCGTACCATTTAGGGTGTTTTCTGCGCTGGCGGTCTCGTTCCAGTTTGTTCTGTTTTGTTGGTCGCTAGATGTTACCGTAATGCCATTGCTGTGTCCGGCACCCAAATAATCTCTGTACTCTTGCGAAAAAACGCAAATAGATAGGCTTAAAAAAAAGAATGATATTAGTTTTTTCATAAGGCAATTAATAGCGTTACTTAATAAAAAAAGGAAACAGGATTTGATTATTAAGTCATCAAATATAACTAAAAATCAGACGAATAGCTATATTTTTCGACGAACTGTATTTCTTTAAATTTATTTTATCTTAAATTATTCTTTACACCTGCCTTGTTTTTTCTCTGTTGCTTTTAAGGTTTTTCCAGCTTTTGCAACTGCTAAAGCTTGTCTAAAATCTTTTAATGAAAATCTTGC
This sequence comes from Gelatiniphilus marinus, assembly GCF_042684345.1. Taxonomy (NCBI): domain Bacteria; kingdom Pseudomonadati; phylum Bacteroidota; class Flavobacteriia; order Flavobacteriales; family Flavobacteriaceae; genus Gelatiniphilus; species Gelatiniphilus marinus. Next base: position 728,717 of record NZ_JBHULK010000002.1, read on the forward strand.
TGAGGTTTGTAAAATCATTTGCCATTTATAGCCCAAGGCAGAAGAGGTGTCATCCACCATTTTTTTTCTTAGAACTTTAATCTCGACTTCTTTACCTTGGTTAAAAAAATCTATAACTTTTTTATTAATAGGAGGCGGTTTAACCGACCTTAACTTTCCATCTGCATATCGAGTAATGGTCCATTTCCCTTCATGTATTTTAACGCCATCTACATAAATCTGTTGGGCATCATCTTTATAAGGGGCTCCAGAACTAAAATTAAAATTTAACCAATAATTATTACTGGCATCACTAAATCCAATGCTTAAGCTTGTTATCGATAATCCTTTTTTTATGTTATATAGTTTTGGCTTTAAAGAAAAGTAATCACTCTTCCAGAATATGTCCCAGCCATTTAAAGTTTTTTTATCAGAGCAATAAGGTATTCTTTTTGGTTTTACTTTGTTATGATTTTTTGGAGCAGGAGTTCTTAAAAGGCTGTAAAAATTCATACCAATTTCTGCGCAACCAACCACGAAAACATTGCTTTTTTCACGGTCAAAAAACAGGGATTCAGGATAGATTAAACCATTTTTGGCTTTATTCCATGTAATGTCGCAATTCATTTTTACGTTTGCTATCGCATTATCCATCCCTTTTTTTACATCAGGATGTTCTTTATCTAAAATAACTTGCATCCTATTTACCCAATCTCTTATTTCTTGGGCTTTGGCTTTTTGGGAGTTAAAAAGTTTTGTCATGCTGTTTTTTATATATTCCTTTTCAAAGGGGAATTTAAGTGCAAAGTCTGCGCCATAATCAACCAAATTTAAATAGCTTCTAATATTCCTTAAGATTAAAAAACGAACGGCAGGCGTTGAACTTTTTAGCGCAAACTTGTCTTTTTTAGATTGAGCTGTTTTGAGTAAATTATCAATCTGTACTATTTGGGCCGATGTGCCTCCAGCAACAAGGCAGCCTACAAATTTTTCGGCACTACCATATTTTTCCAAAAGTGTTTTTGCTTTTTTTGTTGCGCATGCTTCACATTCTGCTCTGGTGGGAAGTTTTGTTACTGAATTTTGGGCTGCTGCTAATAGTGTAAAGAGAAAAGCAAAGGCTAGCTTTAAAGGGAAGTGTACTCTCATTATTATTGGCGTTGTTTATTCAAAGATACATAAAAAACGTTTGCTTGTGTGGCACATAAAAGTTTATAGACCATAGGTTTAAACTCTATTTTTTTGGTTTATTACGATGTTATAAATTATTTTGTTGATGATTTTTAAGATAGATTGTTTAAACCAAAAGCGATTGATGTGTTACCAGTACTAATTATTCATTAATTATTATTTTATTTGAAAAACGATTTTTACGATGCAATATGATAGACATTAACCAAGCCAACAAAACAGCAGATTATAATTTAATTGAAGACTTAGCCCATGTTATTTGGCGAGAACATTATATTCCCATGGTTGGTAAACCTCAGATAGATTATATGCTTGAAAAGTTTCAATCGGCCAAAGCCATAAAAAACCAAATTGAAAACGAGGGCTTTGAGTATTTTATAATTCATTTTAACAAAACCCCAGCGGGTTATATAGCTATTAAAAAAGAAAAGGAACATTTGTTTTTAAGCAAGATTTATGTGTTGCAAACCCACAGAGGAAAAAAAATAGGAAAAGCAGCCATGTTAAAAGTTGAAGATAAAGCCAAGGCATACCATTTAAAAGCCATTAGGCTTGGTGTGAATGTTAACAATACAAACTCCATAAAAGCCTATGAAAAACTGGGTTTTAAAATAGTAAAACCGTTTGTAACCTATATTGGCAACGGCTTTGTAATGGACGATTTTATTATGGAGAAAAAAGTTTAAATTGTAACCAACATTACGAAGAGCGGAGCGACGTGGTAATCTTTTAAATTGAAAATTAGAACTATAATTAAACAGATTGCCTAACTATGTTCGCAATATCGGTTAATAATCAATAACCTCTTTGTATTCCTCAAAAAAAGCTTCAAACAAAGTCATTTTTTTATTGAAGAATTCCATCACGTCGCTCCACGAGTTTTTGTTATGGATGGATACTTTTTGATTTAACGGTACATAAATTCTTGAGATTTCTTTATGGTTTTCTAAAACATATTCTTCCTCTAAAATAGCATCGGGCAAATAATCATCTAGCAAAATAGCTTTTAAAGCTTCAAGTCTTTCCCAGTATTTAATGCGGTTTTCCGTCCCGATAGCTATCGGGACATCTTCAATATCTAAAGCCACTAAAGCTTTTTTAGTATCAAAATGAAATTTAAACGAGACCCCTTTCAATTTGGTATTGTACAAAATCCATTTCCGTGGAAACGATTTCCCGAAACTGGTCCAAAACTCTTGTCGTAATTTGCGCGATTCTTCTTTTGAAAACATTAAAAATATTAGCTTTTTGTATTCCTTTGAATAAGGGAATCTCTTTATTTGTCATTTCTGTGAAAGTAGGTGTTCATTTTTATTATAACTAAGTTTCAATTGATGGTATTTCCGCCTTCGCGGAAATAAAAAATCAGCTAAATCATATAAGCCACGGCAACACCCAAAATAATGGCAACAAATTTAGATAAGTTAAACTTATGGCCCTCGCCACTTTCAAACAAAATGGTGGTAGAAATATGAAAAAATATACCAATAACAATCGCATTAATTATGTGGGCGTAATTTGCAATAGCTTCCCAAGTATTGGAGATAAATGCCCCTAACGGAGTCATAACCGCAAAAACAACTAAAAACCCGACAACTTGTAATTTATTGAAATTAGACTGAAACAAAAACATGCTAACCAAGGCCGCAATAGGTATTTTGTGAATTAAAACGCCATAAAGCATATCGTTGTGTTCGTGTATGGGGAAACCCTCTAAAAAGCTATGAATGCACAAACTCACAAAAAGCAACCACGGAAAATTACTGTCGTTCTCGCTTATGTGCACATGCCCATGCTCTGCCCCTTTAGAGAAAAGCTCTAAAACAATTTGCAATATAATACCGCACATAATGTACAAACCGGTAAGTTTGCCGCTTAAATGGTGGTACACCTCCGGGAGCAGCTCAAAAAGCGTTAATGCCAATAAAAAAGACCCGCTAAAAGAGAGTAGTAGCTTGGTGTTCCAGGTTTTTTTAAATTTGCTTAAACTGGCAATAAGCACACCTAAAACAACCGCTAAAATGGGTAATAAATATGGATTCATTCTTTGTTTTAATAGTTTTTAATTGGACCCGTTAGGTCTTGTTTTTTTATATTTTTCAAACAATTTTTTTATGTACTTAGGTTACCGCGTTATTCATAATAATTAAAAGTCTGTTATCAATCAGCCTACTTAAAAATCATTATTAATCGCTCCGATGTTTTGGCATCGAATTTATGCAATTTATAATCGCCAAAAACATCCAATAAATACACATGGGCAGCCTTAAACATGGTTTCAAAATCGTTTAAACTAAAAGCTTTAACCCGCTCTTGAAAATAATACGCATTGCCATCTGCCACAAACGAAATATCTTTTTTAATATAATCGCCATCAACATAACGCTTTAAATTAAAGCTAATGCCATCAACCGTTTTAAGCTCTTCGGGCACTAAATTATCAATAACAAATTCGCAATTCATAAAATCTATTACCCCAAAACCAAAGTCGTTTAAATTGCTTTTTATCGCTTTAATGGTGTTTAGGTTATCTTGGTCGTTTTCAAAATACCCAAAACTGGTAAACAAATTAAAAACCGCATCAAACTGTTTGTGGTAAGGTTGGCTTTTGTCGTGCACCTCAAAGCGCAGGCTGTTATTTTCAAACCGCTTCGCATAAGCAATGCTGTTTGCGCTTAAATCTATGCCCGTTACATCGTAGCCCAATGTGTTTAAATACCGCGCGTGCCTGCCCTTGCCACAAGCCAAATCTAAAATACTGCCCTGCTCTGGTATATTTAAATACCCAGTAAGCCTATCCATAAACGCGCGCCCCTCGTTATGGTCCCTGTCTTTGTATAAAATATGGTAAAAAGGCGAATCAAACCACGATTTAAACCATGTTGTACCGTTATTGCTCATCTGTTTTTTATGGGGTTACCCCCGGGAAATGTTCGGGGGTCAGGCTTTCCGCTATATCTTTCTGCGAAGCAGTCCCTAACTTGTTTCGGGATCTAACCAACAATTAACTCTCAGTTTAAAAGAAAGTAAATTGTTTTCAAGCTTCGCAAAAAGGATGCCGCATCAATCCTTAACCCATTATCTGCAATTGCTAGTTAATTTGCGCAAAATTACGTTATTTTTGCAATCTATTCGACGTAAAAAATGGAAGAAAATTTCAACATGGTTGCCAAAACCCTATTTGGCTTTGAAGATTTATTGGCAAAAGAACTCACACAACTTGGTGCACAACACGTAAAAAAAGGCGTGCGCAACGTTGCCTTTACAGGCGATAAAGGCTTTATGTACAAAGCCAATTTGGGGTTGCGAACCGCAGTTAAAATTTTAAAACCCATACATAGTTTTAGCGTAAAAAACGAAAACGATTTATACCATAAAATCTATGCCATGGATTGGTCCAAATACCTTAAGCCAACAGGTACTTTGGCCGTCGATGCTACCATACATTCCAATTTGTTTTCGCACTCGCTGTACATAGCCCAAAAAACAAAAGATGCCATAGTCGATAAATTTAGAGATACCACTGGCCAGCGTCCCAACGTAGATTTAAAATTCCCCGACCTAAAAATAAATGTACACATCGATAGGCAACAATGTACCATTTCGTTAGACTCCTCGGGCGATTCCTTGCACAAGCGCGGTTATAAAACAGCAACCAATATAGCGCCTATTAATGAAGTGTTGGCAGCGGGCATGATTATGCTTTCGGGTTGGGATGGGCAATCCGATTTTATGGATCCCATGTGCGGTTCGGGCACCATGCTAATTGAAGCGGCGATGATTGCTTGTAACATTCCGCCAAACCTCATGCGAAAAGAATTTGCCTTTGAGCGTTGGCAAGATTGGGATGTCGATTTATTTGAAAAAATAGAAGAATCCTTACTCGGAAAAACCCGCGATTTCCACCACAAAATAATAGGTTACGATAAAGCACCAAGTGCCGTGGCCAAAGCCAAAGACAACGTAAAGAACGCCCAACTGGAAGATTTTATAGAAGTTAAACACGAAGACTTTTTTAAAACCCAAAAAGGCGGCGACCAAAAACTGCACATGGTATTTAACCCACCCTACGGCGAGCGTTTAAATATTGATATGCAAGAATTTTATGCCAACATTGGCGACACGCTAAAGCAAAATTATTCGGGTACCGATGCTTGGTTTATTACCAGCAACCTCGATGCGCTTAAGCATGTGGGGTTACGACCTTCGCGGAAAATACAACTTTTTAATGCCAAACTCGAAGCACGTTTGGTTAAATATGTTATGTACCAAGGCAGTAAAAAAGGGAAGTATTTAAAGTAACAAATGCCTGAGAAAGCAGTAATCTTAGAATAGTTTACTTTCTAATAAAATATAAAATACAAAAGTTTTATTGTCTGTTTTGACCTGGGTTGCTGGCACGCGTTGCAAACACGCTGTATTATATTATTTTATATGGATTTAAAGCACGCTTTACAAAGGCGCGCTAGCGTGAGAGTTTAATTCTTGGTTTTTTGTTTTTTAATTCTTGTTTTAAAAACTACAAATATTGAAACTAAAAGCAATAATAATTTACCTACTAGCGCACCATAGCCAAATTCGCTTAAATTAGAGAGCCCTAAAGAAATAATTTGAATAATGTTGATAACAAAAACAACTGCTATTATAATAAAAATGTAGTGTATAATTTTTTTCATAAAAATATAGAAAAGTGGCTGTCTGAGAATGCAAAATAAATGTAGTTTATAAATATAACACTATAAATTACTTTTCAGACAACCTCTTTTTGCAAAATTACCTAGTAACAGTAGTGGTAGTTGGAGAATAAATTCCAAAAGTTAATGCACTTACCAGTCCGTTAATAAATGAATATCTTGTAAATACAGTATAGTTTTCTGCACCATCTGCCATTTGTTTTGAATCTGAAACACCAACTGGAGCTAAGCCATTAATTAGGTAGTGATTCCATTTTGTTACTTGAGTGTTTCCTTGTGCTCCTTTTCCAACAACACTTGTGTAAGAATAACATGAGGTTAAAAGCATTGATGCAACGACAGCTACTGTCATTAATTTCATTGATTTTTTAATCATTTTTTAATTTTTATAGGTTAAATTGTTTAATTATCTCATTTTCAAATATTTATCTTAAAGCTTGATAATGTTAATTTTTTGAAAACGAAATACGAAAATAAATAAAAATAAGTAAGAAAAAAACTTTGTTTAAGTAAGTTTTTGATTTTCATTAAATTAATGACTTAACGTGTTGCTTATTAGCTAAGTATGGTTTTAATAATTTTTGCTCGATAAAATTTATATATTTAAAAAAAATATTTTGTGTGTCCGTAATTAGTAATAATATAGTGTAACGTTATGCAGAACTCGTTTCAGCATCTTAATTATTATAATTTGACAAACAGTTATTTGCTTAATGTGGCCCTAAAACAAGTTAAGGATTACGAAGTAATTTGTTACATTATGGGCAATCATAAAAAAATTCAACATAAAAGAAAGATGCAATAGTCTTTTTAAATCATTAAACAGAGAAAATATTAAACAGATTGCCACACTTCTACCGCGCTCAGTGCAGGCTAAGCAAAATCCCAGCAAAGACGAAACATTATTTGCCATGAATTGTTAAAAAAGCAAGGTTATTTTTTATAATTCCCACCCGCGTACTGCGCCACAATTTTACGGTTTGCCGTTCGGCACGCGTTGGGGAAATCGAAAAAATAAAGGCATTCGGGCAGGCCATTGGTAAAGGTTATTCTTACCGAGCCGTTGCGCCGCCCGCTAAAACCTTGATACACATAGCGTGTTTTTATTTCGGTAAGTTTACCATTGGTGTCTGTTATTTTAGAAACGCTAGAAATGCTACCGCGTTGGTAGCGGTTCATGGCCCAGGTTTTAGAGTGTGCAAACACTAAATCTTCGGCTAATTTTGTAAGGTTTTGGTTATTAAAATCTACTACGGTTGTTTTTTTTCCGTCCAATCTAATGGGTTGTTTGCCCAAAGCAAACAAGCGTAAGTTTTCTTGAAATCGCATTAAACCGGCACTTTTACAAGCGTTTAGTTTTAACAAGGCTTTCATATCGGCATCGGCAGCCTGCGAATTGTTTAACACACTGGTGGCTGTACCAATAGGGTTGTCTTGTTTCATCATTTTATACATGTTTCTTAGGGCATCGCCAGCCTGTAAATTTTCTAGAATTACTTTGGCATTAAACATTTCTGGTGCGGCGTATAAACCGGTGCCAACATCTATCCACTCAATGCAAATTCTGCTAACTTCCCAACCATAGCCATCAGTAGTTACTCGCTCTTTAACGCACTCTGGTCGAGTAAGTTCAATTTTATCTGCGGGCAAACTAGAGGTGCAATGTTTAGCGTAGGTGGTTACATAAGCGTTGTAAAGCAGTACAAAAGTGCTGTGGTCCCTATCAAAAGGAATGTCGATAAAATTACCTTTAAAAATGTTGGTTAAAACGGTTTCAAAATGAAGACCTTTGGCATTAAAAACAAGATTGTTTGTATTGCTATTGGGGTTTGAATTATAATTTTTATTGATTTTTGGACTTGCCGAAATTAATGCAAACGCTACAAAAAATAGAAGTATTAATTTGAATTTAAAAAAGAGTTTTAACGCTGTGGGATTGGTTTTCATTTTTACTTTGGTATTTTGTTAATTGCTGAATTTTTATGTATTACAAACCAAGTTAGTTACCTGTTGGAAACTTATTTAAGCTAGTAAGTAAAGCCTTGTAAAAATGGGATTATCTAAAGTACAACAACTTTTATTGCGATGCAAATAATTAATATTGAATAGGTTACTTTTTTAGTAGGTTAGGGTGGTCTGTAATAATGCCATTAACGCCTATTGAAATTAACTCGTTGGCAAAATGTGCATTATTAACTGTCCAAACGTTAACATCTTTTCCTTTAGATTTTAAAAGTTTAATAAAATCTCGATTGGCAAAAGCATAGTTTATACTGTATGCTTTTATGTACGGTTGTTTATCGATATTTAACGCTTCAATTTCATTTGAAATGATAAAAGGAATAAATTTTAACTTACCTATAAGTAACTTATGCAATGTAATATTCGGGTTTAATTGATGCACGCGTTTTAAAACTTCAGAATCAAACGAATGGATAATTACCCAAGGTTCAGCTTGGTGTTTCGCTATAATTTTTACAATGTTTCTTTCGATATTCGGATAGTATTTATCGCCTTTTTTAATCTCGATAATCAGTTCAGATTTACCATCAATTAACTTAATGATGTCTTCTAAAGTAGGAATTCCTTCATTTATAAAATCATCAGAAAACCAACTGCCTGCATCTAATTTTTTAAGCTCTAAAAAGCTGTTTTCTTTTACTAATCCTTTGCCGTTTGTTGTTCTATCTAAAGTGGTGTCGTGCATTAAAACCACTACCGAGTCTTGGGTTTGCTGCACATCTATTTCTATACTATCGGGATTTAAATTTAAAGCCGCCTTAACCGAAGCCGCCGTATTTTCTGGAGCAATTTTTGAAGCTCCACGATGTGCAATTATTAAAGCATCTGCTTCTTCATTTAAAAAATCTTGAAAGAAAATAGGGGAGAGCGATAGGCACAAATACGCAATAATCAATACCATGAAACTGCCAATAATTTTTGCTGCTTTCTTCACCTTTTAAAAATGAGTTAAACTCTATTTAGCTTTTTTATAAAGCGGAATACGATACGAAATGGTATAGCTATAACCCACGCCAATACGACTGCTATCGTAGGTTTTGTTAAAACCGGGAATGTATATATTTTGAAAATTACTGGGTTCTGTTTCGCTGGCCAAAACTTTAAGTTGGGCGTTTAAACCCATGTACAGATTATTAAAAATTTCGGCTTTTATGCCCAAAATAAGTTCTGCCCAAATGGCGGTTAGTCCATCAAATTTTTCTGGTGATGTAGAAACAAACTGTTCGCCCCAATATTGGTTGGTGTTATAAACGGTAAGGCTATTTAAAGTATGGCTAAATGTGCTGGCGCCAACGCGAAAGCCAAAGTAAATCATGTTGTCCATATTCAGCCAGTTTTGGTAAGAGTTGTAATCTATTCCGCCTTTAAAATAGCTGCCTGTGGTAGTAATATCCAAATAGTCGGTTTTGTTGTTTTTTTCTTCTACACCAATTTCGCCTGCTATGTACAGGTTTTTTTTAATTCGGTAATCGGCAATTAATTCAAAACCAGAGTAATCATCGTCTATAGCTGTTCTTATAAGTTTACCAATATCGCCACCTATGCGCAGCCCGTATTTTTGTTTAATAACCAGCGAGTCGTTTGCCGTATTGGGAATACTATCGTTTTGTGCGTTTACAGGCACACAAAAAAGCAGAAAAACGACGCTGCTAATGAAATAAGTTAAAATGTACTGCTGTTTCATTTTCTACAGATTGCGGGTTATTTAAGGGTTGAATAGATTGTATCCAGTTATCGCCATCGTTTTCAACTACAATTTCAACAGCTTTAAAAATGGTTTTATAACCACAAGCGCGCGATACAAAAACGTTTTCGGTGGTGTAGCTTATGGTAACAATATCTTGGTTACCTCCAATAATATCGTCTGATGTGTCATCGGGTGTATCGTTGTCATCATAGGTGTAATTACTGTGTATTTTGTACTGCGATGTGTTTATATGGGTCTTTAACGGCAATACAATAGAGTCGTTTGTAACCACATTGTAGCCAGTTAAAACCTTATCAATGCCAACACCTTGAATTCTTAAACCAAATATGTTTTTTTTATTGTCTTGCTCATCAACATCAAAAGCCGTAATAATTAAACTGGGCGTTGTTGGAGTGCTTTCGGGACAAATATCGTCGCGCTCGCAACTTGCCGTAATTCCAATTACCAATACCATAATTGGTAAAAAAAGGTATTTAAGATATTTTATTTTCATTTTTTACAAATAAACGAATTAACAACTAAACACATTACCGTTTTTGCAACAACACCACATTTTCAACATGGTGGGTTTGCGGGAACATATCTACAGCTTGGGTTTTTGTAACTTTATACATGGCGTCCATTAAGGCTAAATCTCTGGCTTGTGTGGCACTATTGCAGCTCACGTAAACCACTTTTTTTGGTGCTATGTTTAATATTTGCTGTACCACGTCTTTGTGCATGCCTTCTCTGGGCGGATCGGTAATTATTATATCGGGTTGCCCGTGTGTTTTTATAAATTCGGTTTTAAAAACCTGTTTCATATCGCCCACAAAGAATTCAACGTTATTAATGTTATTTAATTGTGCATTTTCTTTGGCGGCGGTAATAGCATCGGGTACCGCCTCGACACCAACTACTTTACTTGCTTTTTTGGCGACAAATTGTGCGATGGTGCCTGTGCCGGTGTACAAATCGTAAACCAGTTCTTTGCCTGTTAATCCAGCAAAATCGCGTGTTATTTTATATAATTCGTACGCTTGCGCGGAATTGGTTTGATAAAACGATTTGGCATTTATTTTAAAACGTAAACCTTCCATTTCCTCAAATATGTGGTCGCTGCCTTTGTAGCAAATTACGTTTTGGTCGTAAATGGTATCGTTGGCTTTTTCGTTTATAACGTATTGTAAAGAAGTGATTTGCGGAAAGGTTTCAGCAAGAAAATCCAATAACAATTCACGTTTTGTTTTATCGTCTTTAAAAAATTGAATCATTACCATAATATCGCCCGTGCTCGATGTGCGAATCATCATGGTGCGCAACAACCCGGTTTGGTTGCGGGTGTTGAAAAATTCTAATTCATTGGCTACGGCAAACTGCTTTACGGCATTCCGAATGGTGTTTGAAGGATCGGCTTGTAAATGGCATTTTTTTATATCTAAAATCTTGTCCCACATCCCCGGGATATGGAATCCTAAAGCGTTTCGGTCGCCTAAATCTGCATCCGATTGTACTTCCTCAATAGTTAACCAACGCGAATCGCTAAACGAAAATTCCATTTTATTTCTGTAGAAATATTGATTATCTGAACCCAAAATTGGGGTAACCTCGGGCAACTCAATATGCCCAATTCGGGTTAAGTTATTGGTAACTTCTTTTTGCTTGTAAAACAGTTGATGCTGGTAAGCCATATCTTGCCATTTACAGCCGCCACAGGTTCCAAAATGTTCGCAAACGGGTTCGGTTCTTTTATCAGATAATTTGTGGAAAACCGTTGCTTTACCCTCGTAATACGCTTTACGTTTTTTAAAGGTTTGCACATCTACCACATCGCCAGGAACGGCATTGGGTAAAAAAATTACCTTCCCGTCGGGTGCTTTGGCAATGGTTTTTCCTTTTGCTCCGGCATCGATTACCTCTATGTTTTCAAAAATTTGTTTTCTTTGTTTTCTTCTTCTAGACATGCTGCAAAAATACTGAACTCATTTATACTTTTTTTGTTTCAACTTAAAAATAGTAACAATTAATTTTTAGTCTAAAAAATCTTTTAAACCATTTTTTCCCGATAGCGGCTCCACCATAAAATACAATAGCATTTTAAAACGCCATAAATATTTACTAATATTGTAAATCCTAGGGATGATTTCTCTCCCACGCTGCTTTTTCGTCCCGATAACCATTGGGATCCCGAAAGAATAAAGGTATAGAAGGAATGGTTATTTGCTCGCAAAGCGAGATCTAATTATTAATGTTTACGCCCATAATAGGTGTTAAACGGTGCCTTATCTTAAGGCATTTAACCTTTAAATTATTTTAAAATGGCTGTTTTAGACCACATTTCGTCGCAAGAAGCGATGGCCTTAGAAAACAAGTATGGCGCTCAAAATTATCATCCGTTACCCGTAGTATTAAGCAAGGGTAAAGGCGTGCATGTTTGGGACGTAGAAGGGAAGCAATACTACGATTTTTTATCGGCTTACTCCTCTGTAAACCAAGGGCATTGTCACCCAAAAATTGTTGATGCTTTAACAAAACAAGCACAAACTCTTACATTAACATCTCGTGCGTTTTACAACGATATGTTGGGCAAATACGAAAAATATGTAACCCAGTATTTTGGTTTCGATAAAGTATTGCCAATTAACACGGGCGCAGAAGCTGTTGAAACCGCATTAAAGGTATGCCGAAAATGGGCCTACGAGGTTAAAGGGATAGACACCAACAAAGCAAAAATTATTGTTTGTAAAAATAACTTCCATGGGCGAACAACAACTATTATATCGTTTTCCAACGATCCGGTGGCGCGTAAAAACTTTGGCCCTTATACCGAAGGTTTTATTAAAATTGAATACGATAATTTAAAAGCACTCGAAGATACTTTGGAAAGCAGCTCGGATATAGCCGGTTTTTTAGTAGAACCCATTCAAGGCGAAGCTGGTGTTTATGTTCCAAGCGATGGCTATTTGGCAAAAGCTAAGGCTTTATGCGAAAAGTATAATGTGCTATTTATTGCAGACGAAGTACAAACAGGTATTGCCCGAACAGGAAGAATGCTTGCCGTGGACCACGAAAATGTTAAACCCGATATTTTGGTTTTAGGCAAAGCCTTAAGCGGTGGTATTTACCCGGTATCTGCGGTATTGGCCAATAACGAGATTATGAATGTTATAAGACCCGGAAACCACGGTAGTACCTATGGCGGCAATCCTGTGGCAGCAGCTGTTGCCATAGCGGCACTGCAAGTTGTAAAAAACGAACAGCTTACTGAAAATGCAGAATATTTAGGCAAGCTATTTAGAGCCGAAATGAATAAATACATTAAGCAAAGCAAGATTGTAAACTTGGTTAGGGGCAAAGGGCTTTTAAACGCTATTGTAATTAATGATGATGAATATAGCGATACCGCGTGGAATATTTGTTTGGCCTTGCGCGATAACGGATTATTAGCAAAACCAACACACGGAAACATCATCCGTTTCGCACCGCCTCTGGTAATGACCGAAGACCAATTATTGGACTGTGTAGGCATTATTACAAAAACCTTAAAACAGTTTGAAAATTAAATATTATGGAACAAAAATCGGCTTTTGAAAGCTTTGAGTTAGAAGTGAATGATGAGATTAAGGGACTTTTAAAAGAGACGGCGTCGTGGACCTATTTTTTATCTATACTTGGTTTTATTGGCATCGGGATAATGGTAATTTTCGGAATATTTTTTGGCGCTATAATGAGTTCGAGCGCATTGGGAGATGCCAATCCGTATGCGGCAATGGGTTTCTCTATGGGGTATTTCGGACTTATATATGTGGTTATGGCGCTCATTTATTTTTTTCCGGTTTATTATCTGTTCAATTTTTCAAGAAAGATGAAAACCGCTCTAAGCACCACCAATAAAGATGATTTTAAGTTGGCTTTTGCCAATTTAAAGTCGCACTACAAATATGTTGGTATTTTTACTATTGCAATCATAAGTATTTATATTGTATTGATATTTGGCAGTATGATGTTTGCGGCAACTTCATTTTAAATAATATTTGGGTTTTATGGTAATTTCAATCAATACCTGCTAAAAATCAAAAAAAAAAGCGACCAATTGGTATTTGGTCGCTTTGTTGTAAATAATATTTGTTGGTTTAGTTATTCTGCATTTGTTCCATCATTTCTTGAGATTGTTCCAAGAGTTGATCCCATCCAATTGTAGAAATTAAATAGATGTAATAGATAAAATATAAAATATTAATTACAAATATTACCAGTGCCACAATTTTGGCTGTGTTCATGGCTTTTACGCTCGATGGGTCGAAATTTTCCGGATTAAGTTTTGCGGCCTTTAATTTGCTCATTGCAATAAGTAAAGCTATACCCGCAAGTATAAATCCCAGACCGGCAAAACAGCAGCATAAAAGGCCTAAAATAGCTAAAACGTAAACAATAGTTGGGTTGAGTTTTTGTTGTTCCATGTGTGAATTTTAATTGGTAAATTTAATGATAAAACTAATTATGATGGTTAATACTGTAACAATAGCAAGTGTTGCTATTATTTTATTTGAATGTTTAAATTTAAAGAAAATATTTATGACTATAATTATAAAAAGTAAAATAAGGCCGTAAATAGCCGGATACATATAAAAAGCCTCAGCAAATTTACCTTGAAATATTAAAGCTATTGCGCGTTGCATGCCACAGCCCATACAATCTAAACCAAATAGTTTTTTGTTTAAACAGGGTAGCATATACTCATCTAAAGCTTGCATTAAAAATGTTTAAGTTTTGTCAAATTTAGAAAAAAATGCGAGTAAACAATAGCTTTTAAAACTATATTGAAGTCTATTTTTTGTTAGTTACAATTACTTTTTTGGTAAAACCTTGATTGTTTTTTAAACGGATTCTGGCAATATACACCCCGTCGCTTAAAGATTTTGTAGAAAACGTATAAGTGTTTTTTACTTCCGAAATATTTTCATTTAAAACTTGTTTTCCCGAAGCATCAAATACATGTAACGATGTTATATCTAAAGCATTTGGGTTTATAATTTTTAATTCTGAAATATTATTGTTTTGAATAATGTTAAAATCGTTAAAATAGGTTTCAGTTATATTTAGTGTTTTGCTACTAAAGCTAACCTCAAAGCGGTCGCTATAATCTCCAGCCTCAAGATTCATATCAAAATCTTGCACTCTTAAATTCACGTACAAATTGGTTTATTTATCGTGTATGTAAATGGGTTGGTTGCTATCAAAATTCTGAATATCTGCTATCCTAATTCTAACCGGCATGTTTTGGGCCAATTTAATGGTTAACGGTATTTTTAAAGAGGCATCAAAAGGTAAGGCTTGAATAACGTATAAATCGTTGTCTTCATTGTTGGTAAAGTAAGCGTCTGAAGCCAAAATGTTATCAGTATTCATTTTGCCCTCCAAACCTGGATCGTAACCTAAGGTTGCTCTAGCATGAAAATTCTCCAATAATTGCCTCGTGTGAGTATTGTTAAAATCAATGTTTAATCGAAAGCGTTTAAAATCGCTTGGTACTTTATAAAAGCCATTGGCTGTTTTTTCAGTTTTAGTTTTTTCTTTTGTGTTGGGGTTTTTAAAAAATTCGCTGTTCGCACCACTTTCTTTTTGGTACACACGATGTGCGTTTTTAGCTCTCACAACACCATTTGCCACACCTGTAACCATAAAACCCTGCCCAATAGGTATGTAGCGTTGCGGTTCTTTTCCAGAAGGGCTACCGCTGCCTCCGCCAATTAAATTTCCCGCTGCATCATAGGTGCTAAATGTGGCAGGGGTATAAGATCTTACGTGGCTAAACTCATCAATAGTGTAGGTGGCATATCCACCAGAGTAATTAACCAAAATATGCGAATTTACGTTGGGGTCTTGTTCCCAAAATTCTAATTGCGGAAGTATGGTGTTTCTGTTATCGTTATCCCAAATGTAGGCGTGAGCATCAATTGCAGAAGGATAGGGGTTTCCCACTAAACTTAATTCTCTCGTTGCAACAGCAACCTCAATAGTGCCTGTATTTGGCTTGCCCCTAAAGTCGTAATTTTGGTTGTCCCCCGGGTTGTTGGCACTGGTGCCGGCTGTACCTTTCATGGTAAATCCTTCTCCGGGGTTTATTGTGGTAGCGGCTTGAACGTGTATCCAATCAAAATAACCGCTTTGGGCAATAAGTTTCCAAATCCAATAGGGTTCAATATTCAAGGGGCTTGATGTACCATTATAATTGCTGTTATGAACGTAGGTTGTGGCAAGTGTTCCTGTTATATCAAAAGGATCTATATCATGCAAAAGCGTAATACCAAAAGGGTTATTGGTAGTGCTGGCGGTTTTGCTCCCAACAGGCGAGCACCAATAGTTGTATTCGTGCGCCCCTACATTGCCGTCTTGATAAACGCTTAATTCGCCAATGCCAGAGTTTTTAACGGCAGCAGTTTCAGTACCGGAGCCTTGAATAAGTTGTGCTTCGTTGCGTAAGTAAATAGTGCTTGTGGCTTCGTTTAAATTAATGTCGTTTTCAACAAAAACAACTTGGTCGTTTACAAAGATATAAGCGTTGTTCCTTACCGAGAGTTGAGCAAAGGATAAGCCGGTAACAAAGAGTAAAACAAAAGTAAATTTATGGGGCATAAATATAGTTTATATGTTTAATAAACAAAGATAGTTGTTTTAATATAAAAAGGCAAAATAACAATTTGAGGCGTATAATATCAAATTTTATAATATTAATTAAACGGCAAATTATTTACACAAAAAGTATTTTTTAGCGTAATTTGCCTTTTTAATTTCAATTGCATTTTAATGAAATATTTTAATTATATATTAATTGTTTTAGGGGCTATTGTAGCTTTTTACTCCAAGGCCGGAAGCGAACAAAATCAATATATTTTAATTGGCGGTATTATGGTTTTAATGATTGGTGTTTATAGAATTTCCAGAAATATCCCGAGTAAAACTACCAATGATGAAGATACAATGGATGTTAAAAAAGACGAAGAATGATGACTTTTAAATTAGGGGATTCCGTAATGGTTTTAGATGAAGATTTAATGGGTACTATTAAAAAGATAGATGGCGATTTAATTTCAATTGAAACCGAAGATGGTTTTTTATTGGATTTTAAAACCGATGAATTGGTTAAAAACAAATCTGATAAAACGCTAAAAGGTAAATTGTTTTCTAATTCAAATATCAGTACTGTTATTTCTGAAAAAGAGCAACCTAAAAAGAAACCCGTAAAAAAGGTAAAAGCCAAAGACCGTTACGAGCCCACTATGGAAATTGATTTGCACATCCATCAATTGGTAAAATCTTCAAAAGGCATGACTAACCACGAGATGCTAACCTTACAGCTTAACACGGCGCAAAGGCAATTGGATTTTGCCATTAAAAACCGCATTCAAAAAATAGTGTTTATCCACGGTGTGGGCGAGGGCGTTTTAAAAATGGAACTGGATTACCTTTTTGGGCGTTACAGCAATGTAAAATTCTACGATGCCAATTACCAAAAATACGGTTTAGGCGCCACCGAAGTTTATATTTACCAAAACGTAGCTCCTAATTAAAATCTGGGGTTACGGTTCTGCTCCCCGATGTTTTACCATCAGATAACTCACCAAAATCAAGAACATCTTGCGATAAAATATTTATATTAATACCTTTTAACATTAGTGTTACAAAGTAGGTCTTAATTATGGTGTGTTTTCTGTATGCCGTGGCTGGCGTGTCTGTATTGGCAACATCTGGGTTTAAATAATCGGGCCCCACATCGGGGTTGGTAATATCGTCCGTGGGGTTTTGGTTTTCGGTGTTGGTTTCTTCATCTATGGTTTTTACACCATCGCCGTCATCGTCATCATCTAAATAATTTGGGATTAAATCGCCATCTGTATCATCGTTAGTAAAATCGCCGTCTTTATCTAAATCTTCATCTTTGGTTAAAACATTGTCGCCATCATCATCGGCATCTTTATAGTTTGGTATGCCATCGCCATCGGTATCATCGTTTTCTAAATTACCATCTCCATTAATATCTTCTAGAGCGGCAGGAATACCATCGTTGTCATCTTCGGTCAATGTTACCATTATTTCAGCATCGCAAGTACTATCATAGTTGTTTGTAATTATAATATCAGAAGGCGGAATATCATTGCAAAACAAATCGTTGCCGTTTATTTTTTCGTTGCTGTAGGTTCTGTAATTAAAGGCATTGCCAGTTTTTGTTATTAAAGTTTCGCTGCCCTCGAAGGTTAAAATCTCATCTAATGTTAACGATTTAATTACCACAGACAACGATTCAGACGGATCGTTTTTTGTTTTGTAAAATATTAAATCTGAAGTGCCGCAAGGTTTAGCGAAAAAATCATTTTCAAAATCCAGTTCAACATCAATAATTTCGCCATCGTTGCAAGAAAATAGGCAAGCAAAACTAAGGGTTATTAAAGCAAAAAATAATTTACGCATGGGTTTGGGTTTTAAAGCAAAAATAATGGAATTGTTATTTATAACGTATCATATTGCTAATAATTTTATTTCAAGTATTTTTGGTGCTTACAAAGGGCAATAAACTATTTTATGTCGTTTAATTTTAAAAAACAGATGAAACAGATATATTTTGATAACGCTGCAACCACGCAAATTCGCGATGAGGTTATTGATAAAATGACCGAAGTGTTGAAGCATAATTACGGAAATGCCTCATCGTCGCATAGTTTTGGCAGATCGGCAAAAGCCTTAATTGAAAAATCCAGAAAAACCATTGCGGGTTATTTGAATGTATCTGCTGGCGAAATTGTATTTACCTCTGGTGGTACCGAAGCCGATAATTTAGTGCTGCAAAGTGCTGTGAGAGATTTAAAAGTTGAACACATTATTACTTCAAAGATTGAACATCACGCCGTTTTGCACACCATAGAACAGCTTGAAAATGAATATGATTTAACCATTAGTTACCTAAATATTGATGCCAGCGGAACGGTTGATTTCGCACATTTAGAAACCTTGCTTAACACACCAAAAAAAACACTGGTGAGTTTAATGCACATTAATAACGAAATCGGGAATATTTTAGATATTAAAAAAGTAGCCAATTTATGCCAATCGAAAAATGCCTTGTTCCATAGCGATGCCGTACAATCGGTTGGGCATTATAAATTAGATTTACAAGACATTCAACTCGATTTTTTAGCTGCTGCGGCGCATAAATTCCATGGCCCAAAAGGTGTGGGTTTTGCTTTTATTAGAAAAAACTCTGGCTTAAAACCTCTCATTTTTGGTGGCGAGCAAGAGCGCGGTTTTCGTGCCGGAACCGAAAGCGTACACAATATTGTGGGGATTGAGGAAGCTATAAAAAAATCTTACGATAATTTAGAAAAAGAATCAAAATATGTAAAATCTTTAAAGCTATATTTTATTGAACAGCTAAAAGCAAAAGTGCCAACAGTAAAATTTAACGGGTATTCTGGTAATTTGGAAAAAGGCACTTACACTTTGGTAAATGTTTGTTTGCCGGTAGCTCCAGAAAAAGCAGCCATGTTATTATTTCAATTAGATTTAAAAGGTATTGCCTGCTCAAAAGGTAGTGCTTGCCAAAGCGGAAGCACAAAAGGTTCTCATGTTTTGGCTGAAATTTTAAATGATGCCGATATGCAAAAACCATCCATTAGGTTTTCGTTTAGTATCTATAATACCAAAGAAGAAATTGATTATTTAGTGGATGTTTTAAGTGAATTGGTTAACACTTAAACCCTCATTTATTCTTTATATCATTCAATAAATCCCGTATTTCTTCAAGCAGAATATTGGTTTTTTCATTTGAAAAAGCGGTTTGCATATTTTCTTTTGAGTTAGATTGAATTGCTTCGCGTTGCTTTAAAACCTGCTCTTTAAAGTTAGCAGAATCAATAATACCAATAAGTTTCATATCGCTGCCTTTAGGATTGCTTTGTCCTGCAGTTTCAATTTTTAGAATACGTAAATCGAGATATTTTAATAACGGATTTTCAATAAAAGTTAAATCTTGAATGTTTTCTAACGGAATCGTTTTTTCAACTTTAAACAACACCCCTTTTTTAAATTCTAAATGGCGGTTTGTTAATTGGCATTCCAAATTGTTGTAAAACCGTTTGCTAATGTGTTGCCCAAGTCCTAAAAACCAAACAATTAAAATAGGAATGCCAAGAATAGAAATTAGCAAGAAAAAAGAAACCACATAAAGAATATACAATTTAATCTTTGGGTTAAATACTGCTTTTTTTATGATGTTGGATGGCGTATCCATAATTATTGTTTTTTTAAACGTATTTTATTGATTTCGCCTTGGCTATTTTTAAAACTAATATCTAGGGTGTTTATTTCTTTAAAAATAGACTCTTTAGTTATAAAATCGCAAATATTAATAGATTCAAAATTAATTCCATTTACTTCTATAATTTGGTCTCCATAAGCAATTTTATCTTTTAAAGCCTCGTCCCAAACAAAACCAACAATCAGTTTTTTATTATTTAATGTTGGCTTAAAACCAAGTAGTTTTTCATCTAAATTCAATTCAGTTTCAAAAGGGTGGAAGTAGATTTTTTTATTTTTAAAATCGAGGGTTACATCTCCGTAGTCTAATAACTCAGAGCCAACTCTAGAATTATTATCACTTTCGGTAACTGTAATTACATTGTTAAAATGAGTTCCGTTAATACTTAACTTTGGAATTTTAACGCGGTACTGATTTTGTACGCCCTCAACTCCGAATAACCCAATATTTGCAGCACCTTTGGCTTCAGATAAAGTGTTAATTACCTTATGCGGCTTAAATGTTTTGTAGTGTTTTAAACATAAATCGTAAAACCCACTTGCTCCAGTATCAAAAAGCACATACTCTGTTAGGCTTTTTTCACCAATTAGTTTAATTGGAATGTATGGGCTTTTTTGCCCGCCCACTAGTTTTAGTTTTGATGCATTTTGCTTTTTTAGGTTTAGTTTTTTTCGGCTATTAGTAATTATTATGAGGTTTTTTTTTGATGAAATCTGTACGATAGATTTTTTTAAAACATTACTACCTATTATACCATCAATTTTAAGGCAGTTAAAGAGGAAGTTGTCTGCATCATTATAAACTAAGGCTGTTGTGTTTTTAAAAGTAATATTGCCCAGTGTAAAATACGGTAGGGTAGCAATACCCATTTTTTCTTTTGTGCTATTGGCATCAGAAACAGATATTTCGTTGTCTGAGTTGATGTTTAAATCTTTTTTAACCTTAGTGCTAATTAAATTAGGAGCTCCAGTATCAAAAAGAAAGCGGTATGTTTTGTTTTTAATGGTAACCGGAATAATAAGTTTGCCATTAACATCTTCATAAGGTATTTCTGTGTAATAGTTTTTTGTTGTGATTCTCCCTTTGTCTAAACTTGGATTTTGAGCACACGAAAAATTTAAAATTAAAAAGAAAAGAAGGGAATTAAAAATAGTTTTGTGCATTGATAAAATATTAATTTTTAAAATTTCATAGTCGTCCGCACATTAAAAACGCGAGGTGTTAAATAATTAGGAATAGCATATTGGCGTTTGCTGTAAACATCGCGCACCCAAGTGTTTGTTATAGAGTTCTGTACATCGAAAATATTAAAAATTTCAACACCAAAGGTAAGTTCCTTAAACGGTTTTTTCCAACCGCTGTTAAACTGTTTTTTATCGCCAACCAAAACAAACTGAAACCCAACATCGGCGCGTTTGTACGATGGCAATCTGTTTTGGTATTCGTAAGGGTCGGCATAACTTGGCGAGCCACCGGGCAATCCGGTATTAAATACCAAATTTAAGTACATTTTCATACTCGGAATATTGGGTACATAATCTTGAAAAAGTGCAGCAAACTTTAAACGCTGGTCGGTTGGTCGTGCAATAAAACCGCGGTTGTTTGTGTTTTCTTCGGTTTTTAAATAGCCAAAACTAAACCACGATTCGGTGCCCGGTACAAACTCGCCATTTAATCGCATATCCAATCCGTAGGCATACGCTTTCGCGGAATTATTAGCGCGATATCGGATGCGGACGTTCTCTAAAGTATAAGGGTTTACATTACTTAAACTTTTATAATACGCTTCGGTTGTTAGCTTAAAAGGGCGGTCCCACATCTTAAAACTATAATCATTTCCCAATACCAAATGAAACGATTGTTGCGCTTTTACATGGGGCTTAACCACGCCATCGGCATCGCGTAACTCTCTATAAAATGGTGGTTGATAATACATACCTCCAGCAATTCTAAAAAGCATATCTTTTTCCCAATACGGCTTTATAGCGAATTGCGCACGCGGACTAAATACGGTTTGATTTAATTTCCCGACTGTACTCGAAGCATCATCAACAGACCAGTTATGCAGCCGCAATCCCGCATTGTACCATACATCGCTCGTACCAATAACCGAGCGTTTACTCCATTGCGCATAAGCTTGCAATCGGTTTATTTTGGTGTTATTTGTGGCACGAACATTTTGATACGGCTCAATGGGGCCCTCAAAAGGTGCGTAAGGCTGCTCGTTAAAGGCATCGATATGTGGTGGACGAATGGAAAACCCTGCCGAATCGATAACTTCCCATTCCACCAATCGGTCGCGAATATCTTCGTTGGTGTATTTTACAGACCATTCAATACGATTGTCGTCAATTTTTAAATCGCCTTTGTGCTCAACCGTTGTAATTAATGCATCTAAATCGTTTCGCCCGTGGTTTAATTGGCTGCCAATGCCTTCGCTAAATTCAACTTCACCTAAATTTTCATCGCCAATATTGGTGTTTACTTCACCCAATCTGTATTGTGCTAAAATATCAAAATACTCCTCTTCGGTAGTGTGATAGGTTGATGCTATGGCATGAAGCGATAAATCGTCATTCGCAAAATACGTACCTTTAAAAGCACCAAAAACCGTTTGATATTGGTCTTTTTCCTGGCCTTCGTAAAATACCAATAACGCTAACGGATCTGCAAGCGTACCAAAATTGGTTTGCCGCGTTTGCGGCTCGTAACTGTATTTGTTCAACGAAGCATTTCCTAAAAAACTCAACTGAAACTTATCGGTAAATTTATAGGTTAAATACGCTTGAGCATCGGCAAAGGCTGCATCGTAATTGGTTTCGGTTTCTTTGGCATTAACCAACAAACCGTTATCGCGGTATCGAACGCCAACAATACTCGAAAATTTAGAATCTTTACTAATATTTTCAATAGAAAGGCTGCCGCCCAATAAACTTAAATCGGCATTAACATTAAATTGATACGGGTTTTTATAGGTAATATCTAAAACCGAAGATAGCTTATCGCCATATTTGGCTTGAAACCCACCCGAAGAGAAATCGACATTCTGCACCAAATCGGTATTTACAAAACTTAAACCTTCTTGTTGCCCCGAGCGAATTAAAAACGGCCTATACACTTCAATGCCATTTACATACACCAAATTTTCGTCGTAATTGCCCCCACGAACCGAGTATTGCGTGCTCAACTCGTTATTGTTACTCACTCCCGGAAGTGTTAATAATAAATTTTCTACACCGGCATTTGCACCAGGAATTTTTCTGATGGTTTCGGGTTTTAAAGTCGTTATGCCTTCAACATCTTTTCTGCGTTTTCCGGATACGATAACCGTTGAAATTTGCTCAATAGAAGTATTCATTACCGGGTAAAACTCATGGATTTCACCATTTTTTAGGTTGAAAGTGATTATGATTTTTTTATAAACCAGATGAGAGAATTCAACAGTAATATCTTGATTGGCAGGAATTTTTAAGCTGTAAAATCCATTTTCGTTTGTTGTTGTGCCAACACTTCCAGTTTTAATGTTTACTTTATAAATGGGCGTGTTATCATGGTTTAAAATAATACCTTTAAGGGTTGCCGTTTGCGAAAATCCAAAGGAAAAAAGGAATAAAATAAGAACTGCTGAAAGTGAAAATCTTGAATTCAAAAGCGCGAAAATTTATTTTCTGTAAAATACAGTTTCAAAAGTAGAATTATTTCCAACATTATCGGTAACAATTAGCTTTAAATTATTTTTGGTTTCGCTAATCATCCCATCGTTAAAATCGTGGGTTAGCGTTTTGGTTTTGTAATCGTACTCCATTAAAATCCATGTTCCGTTTACGGTTGCTCTGTAATTCGATATGCCCGAAAACTTGTCGTCAATTTTAATTTTCAAGTATCTAAAGTTGCTTAGCCATTGCCCTTTTTTAAAATTTAAAGGTGCAATGGTGGGTTTAATGGTATCGGTTGCCAGTGCGAATTCACCTAATGTTTTAGAGTATGTTGTTAATGTGTTTCCCTGTCTTTTTGTTGATGAATATGCTGGAAATTTTTTGTAGCCCAGCAATTTGGCTATGTATAATTTGCTTTTGTCTTTATTGGAATACGCACTAATATCGTAAGTAATTTTGAAGCTTTTTTTTGTGGGGACAATGTCTTTATGCAACAATAAAGTGTCGTTTTTTACATCGAAATCTAAATAAAAATCTTCGTAAAAAGTGTCTTTGTAAAAATCGACTGAAACTTTTCCTTTTTTTAAATTTGTGGTTTCATTGGCGTTAATAAAATAAGGTGTGGTTTTTTTAGGTGGCGTTTCTTTTACGTTTGTTTTATTGCCTTTAATAGTTACCGTGGCCCAAGTAGTATTGTTTTTAAAATCGGCCACTTTTATTTTGTAAACCGAATAGGTGCTGTCTTGTATCGTTAAAATACCATTGTTTAAAACATCTTTGTATATACTTAGCGGATTGTTTTTTTTGAATAATTTTTGAATCCGTTTTTTTTGGGTTTTATAATAGCCGTAATCAATAAGCTTGTTAATGTGTTTAGTTTCGCTGAAAGCAAAACGCCTAAAATCGAGTTCGAAGTTTTTATTACCATTTACAAAAGTTTGAATATTGTAAACCCCGTTTTTATTGGCCGCTAAATTTTGGCGGTCTATAGTCTCAACACCAAAGCCAATGTTGCCATAAGCTTCAATATTTTCAACGGTATAATCGCCATTTTTTAAAGGGATTAATCGCAGTTTTTTTTTAGTATTCAATTGGTTTATAAACGAGTTTTCATCCATAGGATACGCATAAACAGAAGAAATAATAGGGTTTACCGAATCTTTTATATCAATGCCAAACAGCAAGGGGTTTATGGGTCTTTCAGATTTATCGCGAATCTCGAAATGCAAATGCGGGCCGCTAGAGCCACCGGTATTGCCGCTTAAAGCAACTATTTGGCCTTTTTCAATTTTTAATTCATCGGCACTCGGGAAGAGTTCAATCTGGAAACTTTCTTTGTTGTATTGATGCTTTTTTACATAAGCCTCAATAGCTGGCGAAAACTTATTTAAATGCGCATAAACCGTGGTGTAACCGTTTGGATGGGTAATGTACAGCGCTTTTCCGTAGCCAAAATGCGAGACCTTAATCCGGCTAACAAAACCAGCGGCCGAGGCATATACATTTAAGCCCACACGTTGTTGGGTTTTAATATCTAACCCAGAATGAAAATGGTTAGAGCGCAACTCTGCAAAGGTACCCGAAAGAATTAGGGTAATATCCAATGGGGGCGCAAAATAATCTTGCGGATAATTGTTTTGCGCTCTGGTAACCGTGGCGAGCAATATAAAGGGAATAAGGATTAATCGCATATGTAATGGGTTGCTAAAATAATGAGCAGGCTTGTTAATTTTTGTTGGCAATAGGCTAAAATATTAATTTGGTGCGAATAAGCAAAGCCAAAACAAAAATCGAGCCAATTTTAGTGAAACTCAATTTTAGGAAGTCTGCAAGACGCACCTAAAATTGTTAGTTGAACTAATCCCGAATTTATTTCGGGATCTTTGGCTCAAAAAAAACCTTGAGTTACATGTGAATTAGTGAAATTAGGTTATGGCAAAATGGCTTAATGCTTTGATGAAGCTTTTACTTTAGCAGATTTGCCCGCGTTAGGGATTGCAGTGGAAAGCCCACAGCGAGTCCCGATAGTTATCGGGACGGAGCGAGGACTTGTAACGGAAAGCCCGACCTCCCGAAGTTTTGGGAGTGGTAACGCCCAAATATTTATATATTAAACCCAGATTAATTAAAATTTTATGAAAAAACAATTGTAATTTAAGCTTAGGTAACTTAACTTTGTGAGGTAAGTATTGAAATTTGTAAATGAGTCATCTTGAAGATATTGTAGATTCTTTAGAAAACAAAATTAGCAGGGTATTGCACAAACTAGAGCTTTTAAAGCAGGCTAATTTAAAATTGAAAGAAGAATTAGAAGCTTCAAAACGCGAACGTGAAAACCAAAAGTTGCACATTGCAAGTTGGGAAGAAAAATACGAAGCGCTAAAAATGGCAAACTCAATACTTGGTAGTGACGATAATAAAAGAGAAACAAAGCTTAAAATAAACGCATTAATAAGAGATATAGATCATTGTATTGCTCAACTCTCAGATTAATGTTACATAGATTGCATGTCAGAAAAGCTTAAAATAAAGCTCTCAATAGCCAATAGGGTTTACCCCTTAACCATTGAAGCCAATCAAGAAGAAGGATTGCGTAAAGCCGCTAAAAACATTGAGGTTATGATCAAGCAATTTGAACAAAGCTATTCTGTTAGAGACAAACAAGATGTATTGGCCATGTGTGCCTTACAGTTTGCCTCTCAAGTAGAACAGAAATCTATTGATAAAGCACATGTAAGCGAACATGTAGAAGAAAAGCTAAAAGCTTTAAATGAGTTGTTGAAATCGCATGTAATCTCTTAAACGTTCTTTAAAATAAACTAAAAGTTACTGCCTACATTGGTTATTTTTTTTGATAAACTCAACGTTAATTCTTTAAAAAGGGTGAGTTTAAGTTGTAAAAGCAGGCTGCATGTGCTATTTGTTTAGTACCTAGCAGATCCTTGATCAGCTTGTTAGCCCTAAACTTGTTTTTAAGGAGTTTATACAAAACTTTATACTGGTGTAGGCTTTTTTATATATACTAACCAACAAACATTATGGAAATCAATTCAATATTATTAATGGCAGGAGGCGTGCTATTAGGGCTTATAATAGGGTTCGTTATAGCAAAAATGCTCGAAAAAAACAAAGCTTCTAAGTTAATACGTGATGCAAAACGAGCAGCGTCCAATATATTAAAAGAAGCAAATACAGAGGGAGAATCCATTAAAAAGGATAAGATTCTTCAGGCCAAGGAAAAGTTTTTAGAGCTTAAATCCGAGCACGAAAAGGTCATTTTGTCTCGAGATAAAAAAATGGCAGAGACCGAAAAACGTATCCGTGATAAAGAGTCTCAAATATCCAGTGAGCTTTCAAAAAACAAAAAGCTTAACGCTACGCTTGAAGCTAAACAAAAAGATTACAGCTACAGGATAGAGGTTTTGGAAAAGAAGCAGGAAGCCCTGGACAAACTCCATAAAAGCCAAGTGCAACAGCTAGAGGTTATTTCTAGCTTATCGGCAGAAGAAGCCAAAGAGCAATTGGTAGAATCTTTAAAAGGAGAGGCAAAAAACGATGCTATGGCCTATATCCAGAGCGCATTGGAAGAAGCCAAATTAACTGCCGAACAAGATGCTAAAAAGATTATTATAAACACCATTCAGCGCATTGGAACCGAAGAGGCCGTAGATAATTGCGTATCTGTGTTCAATATAGAATCTGATGACGTAAAAGGGCGCATAATTGGTCGTGAAGGACGAAATATTCGAGCCATTGAAGCTGCCACGGGTGTAGAAATTATTGTTGACGATACACCAGAAGCCATTATTTTATCGTGTTTCGATTCTGTTCGAAGAGAAATAGCCAGATTATCGCTTCATAAATTAGTAACTGATGGTAGAATTCATCCCGCTAGAATTGAAGAGATTGTTAATAAAACCCAAAAACAAATCGAACAGGAAATTAT
This sequence comes from Gelatiniphilus marinus, assembly GCF_042684345.1. Classification (NCBI taxonomy): domain Bacteria; kingdom Pseudomonadati; phylum Bacteroidota; class Flavobacteriia; order Flavobacteriales; family Flavobacteriaceae; genus Gelatiniphilus; species Gelatiniphilus marinus. Next base: position 756,204 of record NZ_JBHULK010000002.1, read on the forward strand.
TGAGGTTGGTAAACGAACTGTTATCGATTTAGGAATCCATAATTTACATCCAGAATTAATTAAAATGGTTGGAAGGATGAAGTATCGCTCGTCTTACGGCCAAAACCTTTTACAGCATTCGCGCGAGGTGGCAAAACTATGCGGAGTTATGGCGGCCGAATTAGGATTAAATCCTAAATTAGCAAAACGTGCCGGATTGCTTCACGATATCGGAAAAGTGCCAGATGCCGAAGCAGATATGGAAACACCACATGCTATACTTGGTATGCAATGGGCAGAAAAGTACAACGAAAAGGACGACGTTTGCAATGCCATTGGAGCACACCACGACGAGATAGAAATGAAATCTTTATTGGCACCCATTGTACAGGTATGCGATGCCATTTCCGGCGCACGCCCAGGTGCAAGACGCCAAGTGTTGGATAGCTATATTCAACGATTAAAAGATTTGGAAGATATTGCTTTTGGATTTAACGGCGTTAAAAAAGCCTATGCCATACAAGCGGGTAGAGAACTGCGTGTTATTGTTGAAAGCGAAAAAGTAAACGATGATGTAGCCGCAGATTTATCTTTTAACATTTCCCAAAAAATACAAACCGACATGACGTATCCCGGACAGGTTAAAGTAACCGTTATTAGAGAAACTAGAGCGGTGAATATTGCCAAATAAGTTTGTTAAATAAATACAATACTAAAAAAATCTGGTTTATGCTGGATTTTTTAGTTTAACAAACAGCCAACAGCTATTTTCTAGGATGGTATTTTTCTACAACTGCGGTTAAATGGCTTTTATCCAAGTGCACATAAATTTCGGTAGTGGTAATGCTCTCGTGCCCCAACATGAGTTGAATGGAACGCAAATCGGCATGGTTTTGTAATAAATGTGTCGCAAAAGAATGTCTGAAGGTATGCGGGGAGATGCTTTTTTTAAATCCAGCTTTTTCAGCTAATTGCTTAACTATGGTAAAAATCATGGCTCGTGTTAATTGTTTGCCCCTTCGGTTTAAAAACAGGGTATCTTCAAAACCAGCCTGAATTTTTTGTTTGGGATGAGTTCTAACCTCATTTTTATAAATATTGATGTATTTTTGAGTGATGGGAACAATAGGAACAAATCGTTGTTTATCTCCCTTTCCGGTAACTTTTATAAAGCCTTCATCAAAAAATAAATCCGATATTTTAAGGTTAATTAGCTCGCTAACACGCAAACCACATCCGTACAAGGTTTCTAAAATAGCCCTGTTACGTTCGCCAATGTTAATGCCGTTGGTTTCTTGGGCTAAATCTATTTCGCCTATTAATTGGTTTATTTCTTCCATACTTAATGTATCGGGTAGCTTTCTTCCTATTTTTGGAGACTCAATAAGTTCCAACGGGTTTGATGTCCTGTAATCTTCAAAAACCAAATAATTAAAAAAACTGCGCAATCCCGAAATTATGCGAGATTGCGACCTAGCATTAACTAGTTTTGCGGTTTCGTAAATAAACCCTTGCACAACCTCTGGACTTATGGTTATGGGCGACAGGCCTATGTTGTTTTCTTCTAAAAAGCAAATTAGTTTTTTAATATCGAGCGCATAGCTATCAATGGAGTTTTGCGATAAACCGCGTTCTATTTTTAAATAGAGTTGATAATCCTTAAGTGCGTGTTGCCATTTCATGTGATGTAAAAATAGGATAAATTCCCAATATTTTTTATGCAGATTTTTTGATATATTTGATTTATGAAAAAACTCATCATTATCAATGGTCCCAACCTTAATCTTTTAGGAAAGCGAGAACCTAATATTTACGGCAGTTTGTCTTTTACTGAATTCTTAGAGGAAGTAAAGACAAAATATACCGACGTTGAAATTGATTATTATCAATCGAATATTGAGGGCGAGATTATCGATAAATTGCACGAAGTTGGTTTTAGTTACCATGGTATTATATTAAATGCCGCAGCTTATACCCACACATCGGTAGGCATTGGCGATGCGGTAAAAGCCATTGAAACTCCCGTGGTTGAAGTACACATTTCCAATACCTTTAATAGGGAAGAGTTTAGGCACCAATCGTTTATATCGCCAAACGCCAAGGGTGTTGTTCTGGGTTTTGGTTTGCAGAGTTACGAGCTGGCGATACAAAGCTTTTAAAAAAAACACCTAGCCTACCCGAAGGGGAGGCTAGGTGGTGCTTTCTACAAATGAATCACTTCATCATAAGCATCGGCAACCGCTTCCATAACGGCTTCGCTCATGGTTGGGTGCGGATGCACCGCTTTTAAAACTTCGTGTCCTGTGGTTTCCAGTTTTCTGCCCAACACAGCTTCGGCAATCATATCGGTAACGCCAGCACCAATCATGTGGCAGCCTAACCATTCACCATATTTAGCATCAAAAATCACTTTTACAAAACCATCTTTTGCACCAGAAGCACTGGCTTTACCAGATGCCGAAAACGGGAATTTTCCAACTTTAATATCTAACCCTTTGTCTTTGGCTTGTTTTTCGGTTAAGCCAACACTTGCAATTTCTGGCGAGCAATAAGTGCACCCCGGAATGTTTCCGTAGTCTAAAGCTTCAACATGTTGTCCTGCAAGTTTTTCTACACACAGTATCCCTTCCGCGGAAGCGACATGCGCTAAAGCTTGCCCAGGGGTTACATCGCCAATGGCATAATAGCCTGGAATGTTGGTTTGGTAGAAATCGTTTACTAGAATTTTATCTTTATCAACCACAATACCAACATCTTCTAACCCGATATTTTCTATATTCGATTTAATGCCTACGGCAGAAAGAATAATATCGGCTTCTAAAATTTCTTCGCCTTTTTTGGTTTTTACGCTGGCTTTAACGCCACTGCCGGAAGTGTCAACTTTGGTAACTTCTGAGGAAGTCATTATCTTAATGCCACTTTTTTTGAAGGAGCGCTCTAATTGTTTCGAAACTTCTTCGTCTTCAACGGGAACGATATTAGGTAAGTATTCTACAATAGTAACCTCGGTACCCATGGCATTGTAGAAATAAGCAAACTCTACACCAATGGCGCCAGATCCTACCACGATCATTTTTTTAGGTTGTTTTTTTAAAGTCATGGCTTCGCGGTAGCCAATTACTTTTTTACCGTCTTGGGGCAAACTTGGTAATTCGCGAGAGCGTGCTCCTGTAGCAATAATAATGTTATCGGCGCTGTATTCTTTTCCGTCAACATCAACTTTTTTGCCTGGTTTTAGTTTGCCAAAACCTTCAATAACATCAATTTTATTCTTTTTCATTAAAAACTGTACGCCTTTGCTCATGCCATCGGCAACGTTTCTACTTCGTTTTACAACTGCATCAAAATCTTTATCGAAATCTTTTACAGATAAACCGTAATCGCCGGCATGTTTTAGATATTCAAAGACCTGTGCGGATTTTAGTAAGGCTTTAGTGGGGATACAGCCCCAGTTTAAGCACACGCCACCCAGATTTTCTTTTTCAACAATAGCCGTTTTAAAACCCAATTGAGAGGCTCTAATGGCTGTAACATAGCCACCGGGACCACTTCCAAGAACTATAATATCGTATTTCATCTGTAAAATTTTAAGTCGTTTTTAAAGCTACGAATTTACGAAATCGAATTTTAATAAAGCATTAAGACTGCCTTAAATTTATGGCTTAAAAGCAACTCATTAAGGCCGTTGCTTTATTTTAATGGTTTGGGTAATTGGACTTAAAAATTGGGTGCAGGCTATTGGCTGTGGCGTATTGCAATAGGCACAAAGTCTTGTTTGTAATTATGTAATTGGCTAATCTAGAGTGTACGGTAATCTGTAATGCATAAAGTTAAGTGAAAGTTTTTTTTGGATTTATTGTAATATTAGTTTGGAACAAACTTTAAAGCCACACCATTAATACAATGCCTTTTGCCAGTGGTTTTTTTAGGGCCATCGTTAAAAACGTGTCCTAAATGTCCGCCACAAGTCGCACAATGTTCTTCGGTTCGTGTGTAGCCTAAATTATTATCGGTTGAAAATCCAACATTACCTTTTATTTCCCTGTCAAAACTGGGCCAACCGCTACCAGAATCGAACTTATGCTCGCTTTTAAATAAAGGTGTATTGCAGCCTGCACAATGGTAAGTGCCTTTAGCGTATTGTAAGTTAAGCGGACTTGAAAATGCGCGTTCGGTGCCTGCTTTTCGCAATACATAAAATTCCATTTCGGTTAATTGAGCCTTCCATTCGCTTTCGGTTTTTGTAACTTTAAATGTTTTAGATGCTTTTGTATTTGTTTTTTGGGCAGAACCATTGCAACTTAGCAATATTGCTGCAAAGCATAAAACGATAGACTTTTTCATGTTTTTAGTTTATTTGTATAAGTCGGTATAGATCAAGTAACTTTACATGGTTTTAATAGAATAACGCAAAAGAGTGTGACCAATAAAATTATCATGTGTCAAAAAAAAATAAAGGTACAATTTTTGTATTTTTATCGAATATAAAATCCTATGGAAAAATGAAATTTAAACAAACACTTATACTATTTGGGTTGGCATTATTTTTTATTTGTTGTGCCGAAAATCCTTTTACCGGAAAAAAAACTATGGCTTTAGTGCCAAACTCTCAATTATTTCCAACCGCATTTGCTCAATACGACCAGTTTTTAAATGAAAATAAAGTGGTAAAAGGAACAAAAGATGCAGCGATGATTAAGCGTGTTGGGCAACGCATAGCAGTTGCAGCAGAACGCTGGTTAAATGCCAACGGACACCAAGGCTATTTAAATGACTACAAATGGGAATATACTTTAGTTGAAGATAAAACTGTTAATGCTTGGTGTATGCCTGGTGGTAAAATTGTGTTTTATACAGGTATATTGCCAATTGCAAAGAGCGAAACAGGTGTTGCCGCTATAATGGGGCACGAGGTAGCCCATGCTCTAGCTAACCATGGGCAACAGCGTATGAGTGCCGCATATTTACAACAAGGTATAGCAGTTGCAGGAAATGTAGCCATTAAAGATGAAAAATCTAGAAATGCATTTAACCAATATTATGGTATAGGATCTCAAGTAGGCGTTATGCTACCTTTTAGTAGAGCTCATGAAGAAGAGGCCGATAAAATAGGCTTATATTTGATGGCCATAGCAGGTTATAACCCCGATGAAGCTGCCGAATTATGGAAACGCATGAAAGCCAATAGCGGCGGAAAAGCACCGCCCGAGATTTTAAGTACACACCCATCAAACGATTCGCGTATTGCAAACCTAAGAGCATTGGCACCACAAGCAAAAGCCGAAGCTAAAAAGTTTGGTGTAACGTCATTTAGAGAATAAATGGATCTTTTTTAAAATATTTGATTACTTTAGAAGCTGCTCTTAAAAGAGTGGCTTTTTTTATTAAAATAAGAAACGATAATGTATTATTTTAATAGAGGCTGTCTAAAAAGTCTAGTTTTATGTCATATTGAGCTTGTTGGAATATTTTAACTTATTGATAATCAAGATTGTTTTCGGCAAGCTTAACCTGATAAATTAAATTCAAAAGTCTTTTTAGGCAGCCTCCTCATAAATTATGTGATAAAAGTTTATTTACTAAAGCGAAACACTTTTTATGAATCAACTAAAAAAAGGAAGTAAAAAACTTCTTAATGCTTGGGCGTTTTACGATTGGGCAAACTCGGTTTACACACTTACCATTGCATCATCAATATTTCCTATATTTTACTCATCGCTATTCATTTCAGAAATAAAAAATGTGCAAGCTTTCGGGATGGAGTTTAAAAGTACGGCACTAATCACTTTTGTAACGGCATTTACTTTTTTAGTAGTAGCTTTTACGTCGCCCATATTATCTGGTATTGCAGATTATGTAGGGAACAAGAAAAACTTTTTGAAGTTCTTTTGTTATTTAGGTAGCGCAGGATGTATTGGTTTATATTGGTTTGATATTTCACCCGATGGCATCCATTTAAGTTTGTTATTCTATTTTATGGGACTTATTGGGTATTGGGGAAGCTTAGTGTTTTACAATTCGTATTTACCAGATATTGCTTTTGAAGAGCAGCAAGATGCTATTAGTGCCAAAGGGTTTTCAATGGGCTATATTGGTAGTGTGCTATTGCTAATTGTTAATTTAATTATGGTAATGAGTCAAGATGATGGTGCGGCTAAAATGCAAATGATGCGTTATTCATTTGTAACGGTTGGAATTTGGTGGGCTTTATTTAGTCAATATTCATTTTATTGGTTACCTAAAGGAACATCATCTGGTCATAAAGTAACGCGAGCTGTTGTTTTTAACGGATTAAAAGAATTGAAACTTGTTTGGAAACAGCTTAAGAAGGATTTAAGGTTAAAACGGTATTTGTATGCTTTTTTTGTATTTAGCATGGCAGTACAAACTATTATGCTAGTAGCTGTTTATTTTGGCGAAGAAGAAATAGCTTGGGGTGGCGATAGCGAAAAAACAATGGGTTTAATTATAAGTATTTTGGTGATACAAATTGTCGCAGTATTTGGAGCGTTATTAACCTCAAGAGCTTCCAATAAATACGGCAATATTAAAACGCTTATTGCTGTAAATATTGTTTGGATGTGCTTATGTTTTTATGCTTATTTTATGGAAACACCCATGCAGTTTTATATTGCAGCATCAATAGTTGGTTTGGTAATGGGCGGTATTCAAGCTTTAGCAAGATCGACCTATTCTAAATTTTTACCAGAAACTGATGATACCACTTCGTATTTTAGTTTTTATGATGTTGCCGAAAAAATAGGCATAGTATTCGGCATGGTTATTTTTGCAACCATTGATCAAATTACAGGTAGCATGCGTAATGCCATTTTGTTTTTATTTGTTTTCTTTTTATTCGGGATTGTTTTATTGCTTAGAGTGCCAAAAAACCGAATTTGAATTTTGTACAACAGAAAAAAAGCCGCTTTTGGGCGACTTTTATTATGCTTTAATATTTGGTTGGCAATTAACCAGAAATGCTTCCAGATCCAGCCACCTTAGTGTCTTTTTTTTCTGGATTGCCTTTGTATTCAATGTCGCCAGATCCAGCCACTCTTGCTTTTAAATTTTGGATGCTTACCACTTCGGCATCGCCCGAACCAGCCACCGAAACCTCTGTGTTGTTGGCTTGCAAATCGAATCCGTGAAAATCGCCCGAGCCAGCAACTTTAGCCTTTAAATTATTAGTGCTTCCTTTTATGGTAAGGTCTCCAGAGCCTGCGACAGAGCCCGTAATTGATGTGGTTTTTACATTTAAATCTATATCGCCCGAACCCGCCAAAGCAACATCGAGATTAGTTACGTTTATTACATTTTCATTCCATAAGTCGCCCGAACCGGCAAGCGATACTTTGTTAATGTCTTCAAAAGGAATGGTGATTTTTATGGTTTTGTTTCTACTGGTTTTTAGGGTTTTACCGTTTTTAACCTTTACTTTTAAAACGTTATCTTTTACTTCGGTAGCAATATATTGAAGTAAATTTTCTTCACCTTCAATGGTTATGCTTCCTTCGGTGCCACTTACTAAAATAAAATCCATAGAGCCAGCACATTTTATGGCGTTATAACTATCTGTAGTTCTTTTTACGGTAGTCATATTACCATTGCCTTTAATAGATTTCCATTGGCCGTAAGACGTTGTTGCAACCAGTAAGCTTGCAAAAACTAATAGGGTTTGTTTTTTAATTAATGTTTTCATCTGTTCGTTTTTTTTTATTAATGATTGTTAATTTTTTGATAATGATACGCTACCGTAATCCGATTCAATTTTAATAGTGTTGCCAGAATTGGCATTTCCGTAATACCCGTTGTAATATTTACTTGTTCCTTTTTCTTTTCTTATTGAAAATTCTAAACCATCACTGCTTTTTAAAGATGCATAGTCTAAATCTATATCAAAATTAAAATTATAAGAAGGAGCAAAGCCAATTTTTATACCAACATAATCTGAATCAATGGTTACATTACCAGCATTTTGGGTTAAGTTGTTTATTTTAATAGCTCCGTAATCTGCTTTAAGCACTATGTTTTTATAAACATCGCCAATTATGGTAGTTAAATAGTCGCCGTTTCCTGTAATATTATTGGCTTTTTCAATTTTAATGTTGCCGTAATCGCAATTATAAGATACATTTTCTGCTATTTCTATTGTTGAGCTGGTATAATCTGCTTTTATGCTTATGGAGTTTGTTTTAGATATGGTAAAGCTGCTGTAATCTGCATTAATCTTGCCACTTTTTATATATTCGAAATAGCAGCCTTTGCTGTAATCAAAGTTAATGGAATTATTATCGGCCAGTAGTTCTTTTGTGGTTATTTTGCCGTAATCGCAGTTTATTTCGGCCCTACCTTTAAGTTTGTCAACATTTATGTTTCCGTAGTCATTATTTAATGATACACTGTTGGTGATTGGGATTTTAACAATGTAATTTATTTTCATTTTCACATTATTTTTTCCTTTCCAATTCCACCACGATTTTGATTTGCTTTTGTCGAATTTGGTTTTCGCTGAAACATTTGAAGGAGATGCTTGAAATTCTACAGTAATATCATCAAGTTTTTCTTTTACTTTTTCTTCGTCGTTTCCTGTTGTGGTAATGGTTATTTCAAATACGATTCTGTTTTCGTTCCAAGTAACAATGTCTATGTTTCCATAGCTGTTATCTACACTCAGGAGTGCGTTTGATGCGACTGAATATTTTTTTTTGATGGTTTTTTTCTTGGTGTATTTACCGCTTTTATCTGTTGTGGCCGTAACAAAAAGTGGCAACATAAATATCAATATTAGTGTTTTAAATAGTGGTGCTGGTTTCATTATTTATGTTTTTAAGTTGTTTAATTGTATTGATTTGTTGTAATGTGTTTTGTAGTAAATCTATTCTATTTTGAAAGTTGGAAATCATGGCGTAAATAACGCGATTGTCGTCGCCACTTTCAGCCAAATCATCTTTTAACGATTCGTATTCGGTTTCTAAAGCTTTCATTCTTTGCAAGGCATCATCAATTAAAATTTTGGTTTCTGGCGAGGCTTCTTTTTCAATTTTATTCAATTCTTCTGCAATGGTTAAAGTAAAAAAGCTTTGGGTTTCTGCCATTTTAGGCGATACGCTTGCTAAATCGTTAGACGCTTCATTTTTATTTAATCCAATAAAAAGTGCCATTAATAATGCCAAAGAGGCGGCTACACCAATTAAAGGTTTTAATAAACGACGCCTTTGTTTATATGCCTTAGCTTGTTGTAGCGCGCCATTTTTATTCAATTTATCTAAAAACCGTTGCTCGTGATTTGCCGATGGGGTTTCAGTATCAAAATCTTTTTCCAGTCTTTTAAATAATTGGTCTAAAGTATTTTCACTCATCTTTTTTTATCTATTTAAACTGCTGCTTGCAATTTTTGTCTTAAACTTGCTTTTGCTCTCGATATGGTAGTCCGACAGTTTGCATTTGAGATTCTCATAATCTCGCTTATTTCTTCATAATCATAACCTTCAATAAGGTTTAGGGTTAAGGCAATTCTGTAATTGTCTTTTAAGGTTTTTATGGTGTTTAGAACATCTTGGGCTTTTAGTGTTGTAAACTCGTTATTGCTGTTGATGCCATCGTTACTATTTTCAACTTTATGCAAAATATCATCCAAAGGAACTTCGTGTATTTTGTTATTCTTTTTATAATGATAAATGCTATTGTTAATAACAATTCGTTTTAGCCAGGCGCCAAATATTTTTATGTCTTTAAGGCTCTCTAATTTTGTAAAGGCCAACAAAAAAGAGTCTTGCATAACATCTTCTGCTTCAAAATTGTTTTTTACAATTCGCAGTGCGGTATTGTACATAGCTTTGTAGTAGCGGTTGTAAATTTCCAATTGTGCAGATTGGTTTTTAGCTATACATAGCTTTACAAGCTCTTCGGTATTTAATTTAGTTGGCGTCAAAAAAAAACAAATTCTTATAGTAAAGATTACATGGTTTTAGGTTTGTTACAGTTTTACCAAAAAAATAAAGACCCAACGGTGGCAGCTTTATTTTACAGGCCCATTATCTCGTTATGTTTTTTATAGAAAATTTGGGAGCAAATTTATTTATGAAGGGCTTTTTTACAAGCCACGATAATTCTAAGGATAATAAAAGTAATGAAATACGGGCAGTTTTTAACTGTTTTTAACTGCATTGATAAAGTGAATGTGTTTTAAGCACCTTGAAAACAAAAAAAGGAATGTAATTTTTATGGCTTAAGAATGGATTGCGCCCAATCTATAGCTTCATCAAGATTGCTAAATAACCCGACAGGTTTTTTTAAGAATATTTTTTCAATCTCGGCATTGCTTAAGGCAACATAGTTTTTTGATACTACTGCAAAACCAGCGAGGTTTTTTATTTGTGAAGTTCGGGTATAGGTTAGGGGATCTACCGCATACGAATTTATACGATGTGTTATATATACAAATTTTTTTGAACCGAAATATTTCTGGGCTATATCCTCCAATAACTCATTGGATTCTATGGTTACGGTTTCTCCACGGTTTATTTCGGCAACTAAATAATTGCTGTATATGTAAAAAGTACCTAAAGATAGGGTCAAGGTTTTTTTCATAAATCTAATTTAGTGATTATTTAAATTAAAAAAGCCCAAAAAAAACAACTTTTTTTTGGGCTTTTCTTTATTGTATTAACAATTAAGCACTAAGACTCTGTTGGTTTTTCGGCTTTTTCAATGGTTATTTTAAGTTTTTGTTCTTTTTTGTCTAGATCTATATTTATTTTGTCGCCTTCTTGAACTTGAGACGAAATGATTTCTTCGGCCAAAGCGTCTTCAATATATTTTTGAATGGCTCGCTTTAGTGGTCTTGCACCATATTGCTTATCGAAACCTTTGTCTGCTATATAATCTTTCGCGCTTTTGCTAAGTTTTAAAATGTAACCTAAATCCTTAATTCTCAACAAAAGTTTATCTAATTCGATATCGATTATTTTGTTGATGTCATCTTTTTCCAACGGATTGAAAACTACCACATCGTCTATTCTGTTTAAAAACTCTGGAGCGAACGATTTTTTTAGGGCGTTCTCAATAATCTTAACCGCGTTGGCATCTTCCTGAGCTTTTTGAGATGCGGTACCAAAGCCGATACCGGTTCCGAAATCCTTGAGTTTTCGTGCGCCGATATTTGAAGTCATTATAATTATGGTGTTCCTAAAATCTATTTTCCTGCCTAAGCTATCGGTTAAATAGCCATCGTCGAGTACTTGCAATAACATGTTGAACACATCTGGGTGTGCTTTTTCAATTTCATCTAAAAGAATAACGGCGTAGGGTTTGCGTCTTACTTTTTCGGTTAATTGGCCGCCTTCTTCGTAACCAACATATCCTGGAGGGGCACCTATTAATCTGGAAATGGCGAATTTTTCCATGTATTCGCTCATATCTATTCTAACCAGCGACTCTTCACTATCAAATAACTCGCGCGATAATACTTTGGCCAACTGCGTTTTGCCAACTCCGGTTTGGCCTAAAAATATAAACGACCCAATGGGCTTGTTAGGGTCTTTAAGACCCGCACGGTTACGCTGGATGGCTTTTACTACTTTGGCAACTGCTTCGTCTTGCCCAATAACTTTGCCTTTTATTAAATTGGGCAATTCGGCAAGTTTGTTGATTTCGGTTTGGGCAATTCTGTTTACCGGAATGCCCGTCATCATAGATACCACATCGGCAACATTGTCTTCGGTAACAATTTCACGATTTAGTTTGGTGTCCTCTTCCCATTTTTCTTGGGCCATGGCGAGTTCTTTTTCTATGCGTTTTTCGTCATCTCTAAGTTTTGCGGCTTCCTCGTATTTTTGTTTTTTAACAACCGAGTTTTTAGTTTCTTTTACGGTTTCAAGTTGTTTTTCCAATTCGATGATTTGTTTGGGTACATCGATATTGGTAATGTGCACACGCGATCCAGCTTCGTCTAAAGCATCGATGGCCTTGTCTGGTAAAAAGCGTTCGGTCATGTAGCGGTTGGTTAATTTTACACAAGCTTCAATGGCTTCGGGTGTGTAATCCACATTGTGGTGCTCTTCGTATTTGCTTTTTATGTTGTTAAGTATTTCTATGGTTTCTTCAACTGTTGTTGGTTCAACAATTACCTTTTGGAAACGGCGTTCTAAAGCACCGTCTTTTTCAATATATTGTCTGTATTCATCAAGTGTTGTGGCACCAATACATTGAATTTCACCTCTTGCTAAAGCGGGTTTAAACATGTTGGAAGCATCTAAGCTTCCGGTAGCGCCGCCAGCACCAACAATGGTATGTATTTCGTCAATAAATAGAATAACATCGTCGTTTTTCTCAAGCTCGTTCATTACGGCTTTCATACGTTCTTCAAACTGCCCGCGGTATTTTGTGCCTGCAACTAAACTTGCTAAGTCTAATGTAACTACACGTTTATTAAACAGAATTCGCGATACTTTTCGTTTTACAATACGCAGTGCCAGACCTTCGGCAATGGCAGATTTGCCAACTCCAGGTTCGCCAATTAAAAGCGGGTTGTTTTTCTTTCGCCTGCTTAATATTTGCGAGACGCGTTGAATTTCTTTTTCCCGACCAACAACCGGGTCTAGTTTGCCTTCGTCTGCCAAGGCTGTTAAATCGCGCCCAAAATTATCTAAAACAGGGGTTTTAGATTTTTTGTTGGCCTTTCCGGTTGGGGCGTTAAAAATATTGTCTTTTGAGGCATCGCCTGGGGCACCAGAATCGTCATCTTGAAACGACTCAGATTTTGGCTCACCCAAGGCTTCTGGATATTCGTTATCGTTGGTAATCATAAGTTTAAATTGTTCTTTTACATTGTCATAATCAACTTTAAGCTTATTTAAAAGCTTGGTAGTGGGGTCGTTTTCGTTTCTCAATATGCACAAAAGTAAATGAGCCGTGTTTATTGAGTTGCTTTGAAATAATTTAGCCTCTAAAAACGTTGTTTTTAAAGCGCGTTCTGCTTGCCTTGTGAGGTGCAGGTTCTTTTTTTGGTTAGAGACCACGGCAATATTGGGGTTTGCAGGGCTTAATATTTCTACTTTGCGCCTCAAGTGGTTCAAATCAACATCTAGGGCGTTTAAAATATTGATGGCCTTACCGTTACCGTCACGCAAAAGCCCAAGCATTAAATGTTCGGTACCAATAAAATCGTGCCCCAACCTAAGTGCTTCTTCTTTGCTAAATGCGATTACGTCTTTTACTCTTGGTGAAAAATTATCATCCATAACTTGTTCCTTTCTGCATTAAAAATAATAATAATACTTTATTTAAGGCAAAAACTATTCCTTAAAATGCTAATTGACGAAAAAAACTTCATAAAATCAAAATTTTAGCCCCCTTACTTATCAACTAAAAACCGATGCGGAATTGTTAATAAATAACAAGAAAAAATACCAGATAAACACCTGCTATGACTAATGAAATAATTATATTAGCACGTTTTGAAAAACTCATAAAAACTTAATTAAAATATTTATGGCAGAAGGAGAAAAATTGATCCCTATTAATATTGAAGATGAGATGAAATCGGCATACATTGATTATTCAATGTCGGTCATTGTGTCACGTGCCTTACCCGATGTAAGAGATGGCTTAAAGCCCGTACACCGGCGCGTGCTTTACGGCATGCACGAATTAGGAGTTAGGGCAAACTCAGCACATAAAAAATCTGCAAGAATAGTAGGTGAGGTTTTGGGTAAGTATCATCCACACGGCGATACTTCGGTTTACGACGCTATGGTGCGTATGGCTCAAGAGTGGAGCCTGCGCTACATGTTGGTTGATGGCCAAGGTAACTTTGGCTCTATTGATGGCGATAGTCCGGCAGCAATGCGTTATACCGAAGCCCGCATGCGTAAAATATCTGAAGATATGTTGGCAGATATTGAAAAGGAAACCGTAGATCATAAATTGAATTTTGATGATACCTTGCAAGAACCAACGGTACTGCCAACCCGTATCCCCGGGCTTTTGGTTAACGGGGCCTCGGGCATTGCCGTGGGTATGGCTACCAACATGCCCCCGCACAATTTAACCGAGGTGGTAAACGGTACCATAGCTTATATTGAAAACAACGCCATTGAAATTGACGAATTAATACAGCACATCAAAGCGCCCGATTTCCCAACCGGAGGAATTATTTACGGTTACGATGGGGTAAAGGAAGCCTTTCGTACAGGTCGGGGCCGTATAGTTATGCGAGCCAAAGCCAACATAGAAGAGGTAAACGGGCGAGAGTGTATTATAGTTACAGAAATCCCTTATCAGATCAATAAGGCAGACATGATTAAAAAAACTGCCGATTTGGTTAACGAAAAGAAAATGGATGGCATTGCATCCATTCGAGATGAATCAGACAGGAACGGTATGCGCATCGTTTACGTATTAAAGCGCGATGCCATTCCAAACATCGTTTTAAATAAACTCTACAAATACACCGCGTTGCAATCATCTTTTAGCGTAAACAACATTGCGCTGGTTAATGGGCGTCCGCAATTATTGAATTTAAAGGAACTCATTCATTATTTCGTTGAGCACAGGCACGATGTGGTGGTACGCCGTACAACTTACGAGTTGCGCAAAGCGGAAGAACGTGCCCATATACTAGAAGGGCTAATTATAGCTTCAGATAATATTGATGAGGTTATCGCGCTTATACGTGCCTCATCCAATGCAGATGAAGCTCGCGAAAAACTAATTGAACGTTTTAAACTCTCTGAAATTCAAGCCAAGGCCATAGTAGAAATGCGCTTGCGCCAGCTTACAGGTCTAGAACAGGACAAACTGCGTTCGGAGTACGAAGATTTAATGGTTACCATAGAAGATTTAAAAGATATTCTAGATAAAAAAGAACGTCGTATGGACATCATTAAAGCCGAATTGGAAGTTGTAAGAGACAAATATGGAGACGAGCGCCGCTCAACCATTGAATATGCTGGTGGCGATTTAAGTATTGAAGACATGATTCCGGACGAAAAAGTTGTTATTACCATTTCGCACGCAGGCTATATTAAACGTACCTCTTTAACCGAATACAAAACACAACACAGAGGCGGCGTTGGCCAAAAAGCATCAACAACACGAAACGAAGATTTCTTAGAACATCTGTTTGTGGGCACCAACCACCAATACATGTTGTTTTTTACGCAAAAAGGAAAATGTTTCTGGATGCGTGTTTACGAAATCCCCGAGGGCAGCAAAACCTCAAAAGGAAGAGCCATTCAAAACCTAATAAATATAGAGCAAGACGATAAGGTAATGGCATTCATCTGTACCCAAGATTTAAAAGATGAAGATTATATCAATAGCCATTACGTAATTATGGCCACAAAAAAAGGGCAAGTTAAAAAGACATCTTTAGAGCAATATTCGCGTCCGCGTACAAACGGAATTAATGCCATAACCATTAAAGAAGACGATGTGTTATTAGAAGCGAAGCTTACTACGGGCGAGAGCCAAGTGATGCTGGCTTTAAAATCTGGTAAAGCCATCCGTTTCGAAGAAGCCAAAACCAGGCCCATGGGTCGTGGCGCTTCTGGTGTTCGTGGTATTCGTTTACAAGACGAGCAAACCGATGAGGTAGTAGGTATGGTAGCGGTCGATGATATGGAAAGCGATATCCTGGTAGTTTCAGAGAACGGCTACGGAAAACGCTCCAGTTTAGAAGACTACAGAATTACCAACAGAGGCGGAAAAGGCGTAAAAACCATTTCAATTACAGAAAAAACAGGTAACTTAGTGTCTATAAAAAATGTAACCGACGATGATGATTTAATGATTATCAACAAATCTGGAATAGCCATTCGTATGGCAGTTAAAGATCTAAGGGTTATGGGAAGAGCCACCCAAGGCGTAAAATTAATTAACCTTAAAGGAAACGATTCCATCGCCGCGGTTGCCAAAGTAATGCACGACGAGGATGAGGTTGAATTAGATGAAAATGGTAATATTGCAAATCCAGAAACCATTGAAAAAACTAGTGATTCTGATGATGGCACAACTCTTGATAACAATGAAAACGAAAACAATACAGACAAATAACTAAATATTATTAATACAATGAAAAAACAATTAATTATAGCTTTGGCTTTTTCAATAAGTGCATTCTCTTTTGCCCAAAAAAAGGAATTGAGAGCTGCAGAGAAAGCTATAAAAGGAACAAATTTCGCTGAAGCTAAAGCGGCACTAAATCAAGCCAAAGCTTTAATGGCTTCTATGGACGAAAAAAACAAAGCCAAGTATTACTACCTGTTAGGGCAAGCATTATATGCCGGAGGCGCTGGCTCTGGCGAAGATATCGATAAGGCTTTAGAGAGCTTAAACCAAGTTGAAGGATCTTTTACTGCTGAAATCGCTGAGCTTAAAGAAAACATGACCAACAACATATTAACCAAAGGCAACAAAGCCTACGAAGACAAAGATTTTTCGGCAGCATCAAAACACTTTGAGCACGCTTACAGAACCTCGGTTAAAGACACTTTGTTTCTTTATTACGCTGCTGCAACGGCAGTAAACGTTCAAGAATATGATAGAGCATTAAAATTATACGAAGAACTTAAGCAATTAGGCTACACAGGTATCCAAAAAGAATATTTTGCCACAAATGTTGAAACAGGCGAAGAAGAGGTTTTAGACAAGACCAACCGCGATCTTTTTGTAAAAGCGAAAAGCCATATAAAACCAGGTGAGCGCTTAACAGAATCTAAAAAAGCCGAAATCGTAAAAAACGTGGCCCTAATTTATGTAAGCAAAGGCGACAACGAAAAGGCGCTAGAAGCGATGAAGGACGCCAGAGCCGAAAGTCCAGATGATATTAACCTATTGTTATCTGAGGCTAACGTACATTATAAAATGGGCAATAAAGAGGAGTTTAAAAAATTATTGGAACTTGCCACGCAAAAAGACCCTGAAAACGCAGAACTACAATACAATTTAGGTGTAATTGCTGCCGAGTCTGAAGATAATGAAGCTGCAAAAAAATATTACGATAAAGCTATAGAGCTAGACCCCAGTTACATAAATGCCTACATAAACATGGCGGCTTTAATTTTAAATGGCGAAAAAGCAATTATAGATGAAATGAACGGCCTTGGAACATCTGCTGCTGATGACAAGCGCTATGATGAATTAAGGGAAGAGCGCCAAAATATATACAAAAGCGCCATTCCTTATCTAGACAAGGCTTTAGGTATCGATGCCAAAAACCTTAACGCTGCCAAAACACTAATGAATATTTACAGTGTTATAGGGGAAACCGCTAAGTATAAAGCAATAAAAGATAAGATTGAGTCTATTGAAGCTGGAAACTAATTTAAGTTTCGTTATCACTACATAAAAAAGCCGCAATTTTGCGGCTTTTTTTATATTATTTTTTTAATAACCCTAAGTTTGTGTGTGTGCATTTTTTTATCTACGTTAAAAATACCGGAATGGTCTAACCTATCAATTCTCACTTTGCCATAGGCATGAATTATGTAATTATCTTTCATTATAATACCAACGTGAGTAATTATGCCTTCGTTGTCATCAAAAAAAGCCAAATCCCCGGGTTCGCTTTCTTCAATAAAACTAAGTGCTTCACCTTGTGTTGCTTGTTGGGAAGCTTCTCTTAATAATTTGTAACCATTTAATTTGTAAACCATTTGCGTAAAGCCAGAGCAATCTATACCAAATGGTGTTTTTCCGCCCCAAAGATAAGGCGCGTTTAAATATAAAAAAGCTGTGTTTATTAAGTTGTTTTTTAATGCTGTGCCCGACATGGAATGGCCATCGAAACCATGATTTAAAATAGCTAGCCCGTTAAGCGATGCACCTAAAGGAATGGCATATAATTGCTCGTTTTTATCGTGGATAAACTCCACTAAATCGGCCGATAACTTTGGGGGTTCTTTGCTTAAGGCATAGTATTGTTCTTCTGTGATTTCTAGGTATTGTTTGTTGTCTATCCAACCTTCGTAATCATCAAAATCAAGTCTAATTTTGCTCCAATATTTACGTTGTTCCAAAACTTTAAAAAAATCTCCGTACAAAACCTGCGAGGTAAGTTCGCTTTTATCATACGGTTCAACCCTAAGTGAAACGATGCCTAAATTACAAATTCCGTACTGCATAAAAGTTATTGTCTATTTGTATTTCTATTAATTATCGATGCCTTAAAATTGGTAAAAAAACAATAAGGTTTTTAGTTGAAGCTTAAAAATATGTTTCATAATCAATAAATAATAACAATAAAAAATATCAAATATTAGTGTCGTTCAATAACCATTGCCGATGCGCCACCGCCACCGTTACAAATAGCTGCTGCGCCAATTTTAGCCTTGTTTTGCTCTAAAATATTTAATAAAGTAATAAGAATCCTAACACCAGAGCAGCCTAACGGGTGGCCAAGGGAAACCGCGCCACCATTTACGTTTACGTTGCTATCATTGAGCCCGAGAATTTTCATGTTGGCTAATCCCACCACAGAAAAAGCTTCGTTAAATTCAAAATAATCGACATCGTTAATTGTTAAGCCCGCTTTATTTAAGGCTTTTGGCAATGCTTTAGCAGGAGCCGTTGTAAACCATTCGGGTTCTTGGGCCGCATCTGCATATCCTGTAATGGTTGCTAGCGGTTTTAAGCCTAATTCCTCTGCTTTTTCCTTACTCATTAAAACCATGGCTCCAGCGCCATCGTTTATGGTTGAGGCATTGGCTGCGGTTACTGTACCATCTTTGGTAAATGCAGGGCGTAATTGTGGTATTTTTTCAATTTTTACATTGGTAAATTCTTCGTCTTTGGTAACAATAATAGGTTCGCCACGGCGCAGGGGCACTTCAACCGGAACCACTTCGTTATCAAATTTTCCAACATTCCAAGCAGCAGCAGCGCGTGTATATGATTGTAATGCAAAAGCGTCTTGATCTGCTCTAGAAAACTCATATTTATTGGCGCAAGCATCGGCGCAAACACCCATAGCATTTTGGTCGTAAGCATCAACTAAACCATCTTTTTGCATACCATCAATCAAATGGTTTGGTCCAAACTTAGTACCTGTTCTTGCATAAAGGTAATGTGGAATTAAACTCATATTTTCCATACCGCCGGCAACAATAATGTCGGCATCGCCCAGTGCTATGCTTTGAGCGGCTTGCATAACCGATTTCATGCCAGAAGCACAAACTTTATTAACTGTAGTACAAGGCACAGTATTGGGTATGCCGGCGTAAATGGCGGCTTGTCTTGCAGGGGCTTGACCGGTTCCTGCTTGAATAACATGGCCCATAAAAACCTCTTCGACCATTTCTGGGTTAAGATTGATTTTTTCTAACGCGCCCTTAATGGCAATGGCTCCCAGCTTAGTAGCTGGAACTGTTGATAACGCGCCCATAAAGCTGCCTATTGGCGTTCTTGCGGCAGATACTATAACAACGGTTCTACTCATTTTTTTTGTACTTAGGTTTTCTGCAACGAAAATAATCAATTTTTAATAGAATTTAGCAACGATTAGCATATTATAAAAAACAGAAAAGGCCTAGAAATTTATTACATTTGAAAATGCTAAAAATATAAAATGAAAGATTTTGTAAACAAACTTTACCGAAACCATGCCTTAATTTACAAAGCATTGCTTTTTATATGCGCAACGGTTTTAATCGTGTATCTTTTTCCGAAAAGCGGGAAGTTTAAATACAATTTTGAAAGAGGAAAACCTTGGCAGTCTGAAAATTTATATGCGCCCTTTAATTTTGCCGTAAAAAAAACCGATGAAGAAATTAAACAAGAAAAACAAACCCTAACCCAAAATTCGATACTGTATTTTAAGGTAGATAAGGCTGTTGAAACCAGTGTGAAAAATGCGTTTAAAACCCAATTTAAAAATGCATTTCCAGATTCTATTCCTGCTTTAGATTTGGATAACTTGTACACATCCGGGAAAATTATTATTGAAGAATTGTACCAATTTGGCATTTTAAATGAAGATTACAATTTTCCGGATAACAAAATAGTAGCTTTGTTAGAGAATCGTGTGGAGAAAGACAAGGTGCTGTTCTCCAACTTAGTAAAACAAGACCAAGTTGTATCGGTTATAGAAAATGTGCTTTCAAACCAACAATTGCTGCAGTATAAAAAAAACTTTGTGTCTTTGTTTTTTGATTTGATAGAACCCAATCTGGTTTTCGATAAATCTACAACAGACAAGGTTTTGCAGGAAGAATTCAGCAAAATCGCCTATGCAAGAGGCCGTGTGGAAAAAGAAACTTTGATTATTTCCAAAGGCGAAGTTATCGGGGGCAATAAATATCAAATTCTAAAGTCCTTGCAATCTGAGTACGAATCGCAGGTTTGGGCCAAATCAAGTTATTACTGGATATTGTTTGCCTATACATTGCTTGTAGCTTTGGCCTTGTTAATGCTGTTGTTGTTTTTACGGAAGTACAGGCCAGATGTATTTGAAAACAACACCAAGGTTACCTTTATTTTCTTTAATATTCTATTAATGGTTTTTATTACAACTTTGGTTGTAAATTACAATTTAAAATATATTTATGTTGTGCCCATTTGTATTTTGCCATTGGTTCTAAAGGCTTTTTTCGATGCGCGATTGGGCTTGTTCGTGCACGTAATTACAGTGTTGTTATTGGGTTTTGTTGTATCGAATAGTTACGAGTATATGTTTCTTCAGATAATTGCTGGAATCGTAACAATATTAACGGTTTCTGAGCTTTACAAAAGGGTAAACCTGTTTATTTCGGTGGGTCAAATTACGCTCATCTACATTGTGGCCTATTTTGCTTTTTTTGTAATACACGAAGGCACCATTGAAACCCTTAAATGGGAAACTTTTATTTGGTTTATTCTTTGCGGTTTAGCTACTTTGTTCGTTCAGCCCTTAATTTATGTTTACGAAAAACTTTTTGGATTGGTTTCAGATGTATCGCTGTTGGAACTGTCTGATACCAATTCAAAATTACTAAAAGCCCTTTCCAATAAAGTGCCCGGGACATTTCATCACTCGTTAAACGTAGCTAATTTAGCAGAAGCATCGGCAAACGAAATTGGTGCAAATGCTATGTTGGTTAGAGTAGGAGCCTTGTACCACGATATTGGGAAAATGAAAAATCCGGCTTATTTTACCGAGAACCAATCTACCGGAATTAATCCACACGACGAGTTGTCGGCAACCGAAAGTGCAAAAATAATAACCAATCATGTTATTGATGGTATTGAAATAGCACGTAAAAATAATCTGCCAGACCGCGTTATAGATTTTATACGCACACACCACGGAACCAGCTTGGTCTATTATTTTTACAAGAAGGAAAAAGAACAAAGCAAAGAAGTAGAAACATCAGATTTTAGTTATCCTGGGCCAAAACCCTTTAGCAAGGAAACAGCAATTTTAATGATGTGCGATAGTGTAGAAGCGGCATCAAAAAGCTTAAAAGAGCCCAGTTCTAGCAAAATTGAAGCTTTTGTAGAAAACATAATAAACAAGCAAATTGAAGAAGGGCAGTTTTTAAATGCCAATATTACTTTTAAAGAAATTCAGTCCATTAAAAAAGTGCTAAAGCACAAGTTAGCAAACATTTACCATTTGCGTATAGAATATCCAGAATAAATTTTACAAAAAAGTAAATAAAATAGTTGCGTTCTTACGGATGATATATTACATTTGCATCCGCAATTTTGTTGCAAAGTTCTTAAAAACTGGAGAGGTGCCTGAGTGGCCGAAAGGAGCGGTTTGCTAAATCGTCGTACCCCAAAAGGGTACCCGGGGTTCGAATCCCCGTCTCTCCGCATTAGTTTAGATAACCAACTTGCTGTGTAGCTTATCGGTTTTACTCGATATAAATTACGCAACGAGTTTACACTTTCGGGGTGTAGCGTAGCCCGGTTATCGCGCCGCGTTTGGGACGCGGAGGTCGCAGGTTCGAATCCTGCCACCCCGACAAAAATTAATACCAATAGAAACTAAAACCTTGTAAATCGTATGATTTACAAGGTTTTATGGTTTTTAGACTATCATAAGAATTGAATTAATATAGTTTAATTCGGTTAACAATTCGGTTAACAGTTGGCAAAGTAAAAAAGTGTTAACCGAATAGATGTTTAAAACACTGTAATTGAAATAGTTGATTTGACTTTCGTCTTGAATGAATGTTTAACAAAAAGACGACAACTATGCAATCACAAACCACCTTTAGCTTATCATTTTGGGTAAGCGCTTCACGTAAAATTAATAACCAAGTTTCTGTTTATGCTCGGATAACAGTAAATGGTAAGCGAGCAAATATCAGTTTGCAACGCAAAGTAACTGTATCTGAATGGGATTCCAATAAAGGAAGAGCCAGAGGCAACAAGCAAGAATCTCGATTACTTAACAGATATTTAGACCAGGTTAAAAATAGAATTTACGAAGCTCATGATGAGCTTGTAAAAGAAAAAGCGTTTATCTGTGCTCAATCCATTAAAGCAAGGTTTCTGGGAGAAGATAATGAAGAGTATTCTTTATTAACATTGGTTGATTACCACAACACCCAAATGAGCGAATCTTTAAGCTATGGTACTTTAAAAAATTACTTCACAACTCAAAAGTATATTAAGCTATTTCTAACCAAAAAGAAAATCCAAGACATTTACTTATCTCAATTAACATTTCGTTTTCTAGTTGACTTTGAAAAGTTCTTGCGTTCCTATGTTCCAGAGGACCACCAAAAGCAAATGGAAAACAATACAGTTATGAAGCATATCCAACGACTTCGTAAAATGGTCACATTAGCCTATAAAATGGAATGGATAGATAAAGATCCCTTTATAAAATTTAAGCCAACCTATATCAAAAATGAGCGTGAGTTTTTAAGTGAAGATGAATTGCAAACTATCATTGAAAAAGAATTTGTAATTGAAAGATTGGAGTTTGTTAAAGATTTATTTGTTTTCAGTTGCTATACAGGCTTATCATACATTGATGTAATGAAACTTAACGAAGATAATATCACCTTCGGTATAGATGGCGGCAAATGGATTATTACTAATAGGCAAAAAACTCATATTAAATTGAAAATACCATTATTGCCAATGGCTGAAGAATTAATTCAGAAATACAAAGGCCATATTAAAACCAGAAAAACTAAAACCTTATTCCCTAATATTTCTAATCAAAAGCTCAACTCATATTTAAAAGAAATTGCGGATTTATGCAAAATCAAAAAGAACCTTACTTTTCATATAGCACGCCATACTTTTGCAACCACGATAACTCTTTCAAATGGAGTTCCGATAGAAACTGTATCAAAGTTGCTTGGTCATTCAAAAATTGCCACTACTCAAATTTATGCAAGGGTTATTGAAAGAAAAGTGAGTGATGATATCAATACTTTAAAACTAAAATTATCAAAGAATTATTCAGAAACTTCAGATTGCAAACGTCAAAAAATCAATTGACCGTTTATCAATTTCAATTAGCCTTTTGTAAATATACTTTATACAAGAATAGATTAATTGTATAAATTTGATGAAATGACTAAAAGCCTAAAAATATTATTACACCTAATTATATGGATTCTTATAATTGTTATTTGCAATGCTTCTAATTGGGTTTGGCAAGGTTTTAAAGTTGAAGAGGGAACCATGTTAATACCATCAATCTATGGTAGCTTTTTTAATGCAATTATAGTTTACTTTAATGCTTTATATCTATATCCTAAAAAAAGAAAAAGTATTGGTCTTTATGGGGTATTGGCTATAATTACTATTCTAATAATTAGTTTTTCTGAAAGTTTTATCGATTACTATTATTCGCAGAGTATTGGTCTTCTAGATTTTCATTTTGAAGAAATAAGAAAAGATTTGTCTAATGAGGATTTAAATTTTAATCTGGAGATAGGTTTACCTTTTTTAACCATTATGAATTTTGCGTTTAACAACGTTTTAGTTCATGTTCTTTTTTGGATATTGTCTTTCGCATACATATTACCTATTCAAAACTCAAAAAATAGATTTTTTAGGGAACAACTAGAAAGAGAAAAACTACAAGCAGAAGTTAACTTTTTAAAAGCACAAATCAATCCACACTCTTTATTTAATGGAATAAATAGTATCTATCATTTAATTGATAAGGATAAAGAGAAAGCAAAAGATGTATTAGTAAGATTCTCTGAACTATTACGGTATCAAGTTTACGAATGCTCAAGTGAAAGAATATCATTAACAAGAGAACTTCTTTTTTTAGAAAATTATTTTAACCTTGAAAAAATAAGAAAAGAAGATAATGTAATCATTGAATTTAATTATAATTTACATGAAGCTGAAGGTTTAGAAATAGCACCTATACTTTTTATTCCGTTTATTGAAAATGCATTTAAATATGTTAGCAATTTTCAGCACAAAAAAGATAATTATATAAAATGTGACATAAATGTTGTTGATAGTATTCTTAAATTTACTATTGCAAATTCTATTGACAATCTTCCCGAAGAATACATTAATTTAAAAAATAGTGGTATAGGTTTGAAAAACACGAAAGAACGATTAAAACTAATATACCCAGAACATCATAAACTTGAAATAAAGAAAGAAAAAAATGTCTTTTCAATTCAACTAACCATAGACCTAAATGAATAAGATTAATTGTTTAATAGTAGAAGATGAGGCTTTAGCTAGAGAAGGGCTCGAAAAATATATTAATCAAATAGATTTTTTGAACTTAAAAGGCAGCTGTAAAAATGCAGTAGAGGCTCAAAATTTTTTAAATGAGCACAAAATAGATTTATTTTTTTTAGACATAGAAATGCCAAAGTTAAAAGGTACAGATTTTTTAAGAACATTAAAGCACTCACCAAATGTAATTTTTACAACAGCCTATTCTCAATATGCGCTTGAAAGCTTTGAATTTGATGTTATTGACTATTTGGTAAAGCCAATAACATTTGAGCGTTTTCTACAGGCTACAAACAAAGCCTTTAGGGTTTTCAATAAATCATCAGAAACAAATAATCCATCTTATTTCTTTGTTAAGGATGGCACCAAACTAGTCAAGATTTTTACAAAAGATATCATACTGGTGGAATCAGCTCAAAACTATGTAAATATAGTAACAGATAGTAGCAAGCATTTAGTGTTAATGCCTTTAAAGTCCTTTTTAGAACAAATTCCAGAAGATGAATTATTGCTAATAAGTAGAGGTTGCGCTGTAAAAGTTTCAAAAATTGATTCAATTGAAGGGAATCAGCTAACATTAGGTGAACATAAAGCACAAATAAGCAGACGTATGAAAGAAGACGTTATGGAAATTATAGTTAATAATAATCTTTTTAAGAAGTAATTTTTCTAAATATTTACTACCAGAATACCATTCATCAACTTCATTTTACCACTAATCAATAATACTATTAATTAATTTAAGCATTGTATTGCTTTGTCTTGAATTAATTAAAAAACGTAAAATGAAAAATTTAAAAACAAAATTAATGTTAGCTTGCTTTGTTGGAATTTCCATAGTAAGCTGTAGTAGAGATGATGACGGAATTCAAACTGCCCAAGTTGCAACTGATAACCCACTGACAACAGAAGTAGATAATTCAATTCATCAGAATTTCTTGTCATACATTGAAAACACAAAAAGAATAGGATTAAGTATAGCTGTATTAGATGGTAACAATACTACATATTACAACTATGGAGAAACCCATAAAGGCAGTAACTCACTACCAACTCAAAACAGTCTATATGAAGTAGGTTCCATTACAAAAACATTAACCGCTGCTGTAATTACAAGGTTAATGTTGGATAATAATATACCTGAAGACATGCCAATAAGTAATTTATTGCCGCCAGAAATTGAAGAATTATCATATCAAGGCGAAGTGGTAACTTTAAAGCACTTATTAAACCATACATCTGGTCTGCCTTCAGTTCCTGGAGACATATTGAGTTATGGAGATTTATCAAATCCCTATGCAAATTACGATTTTTCAAGGTTAACCAATTATCTAAATAATTTTCAGTTAGATAGGGTTCCTGGTTCGCAATATGAGTATTCGAACATTGGTTTTGCACTATTAGGAATCATTGTGGCATATCAAACAGATACAAATATTATAGAATTTATGAGTTCTATAACCGAAGGAGTAATAGGCATGCAAAATACAGAAATGGAGCTTCATGGTATTGTTAATACTAACGAAAATGTTGTAGGCGCATATAAATCTAATGGTAATGAAGGTTATTATTGGACATGGAATATTTGGGAGTCAGCAGGAGGTCTATATTCAGATTTGATAGATATGACAAAATATGCACGAGTTCATTTTAATAGTTACAACGATAATCTTGATTTAAAAGAAGTATTAGATACTAATAAGATTGAAACATATTCGGATGAAAGTGTCACAGTAGGAAGAAGTTGGCATATTAAGAGAAGTAATGGTAATGAAGTTTTTTGGCATACTGGTGGTACAGGAGGTTTTACTACTATTGTTTTTATTGAACCTCAACAAGAAAAAGCTATAATTGTTTTAGCTAATAATTCAGATGTAGAACAAGAATTATTACCGGTTTGCGCATCTTTTTTTGGACAATTTTTAGATTAGTTATAATAGTTAGTATTTGATGATAAAGTCCTGATTTTAGTATAAAAAAAACTAAATCAGGACTTTTAATATCTTGTGTTTCCACTAATCAATTTTTTATTACCGCTAATCAATTCCTTGCATTACTTTTATAAATAAATTATACAATTGTTTTTTAAAAATTAAAATATAGTTTATGAAACTTCCGAGTATAATTATTTTTTTCATTTTAGGCCTTTTTAAAATATCTGCTCAAAATGACACATTAGCGTTTACTAATGCAAATGTTATTACAATGAAAAATGAAACTGTCTTAAAGGGTAAAACTGTTTTAGTGTCCAATGGCAAATTTGTGGATATTCTTGATGCTAACAACCAATTATCAAACGCCTACAATATTATTGACTGCAAAGGAAAATATTTAATTCCGGGACTTGTTGATGGGCATGTTCATTTATATAAAGATGAAGACAAGGTGTTTAGAAATGCGCCTTTATATCTTTCAAAAGGGATCACTACTGTATTTAACATGAGAGGAGACAGTGTGTTGTACTCTTGGAAGGACAGAATAAAAAATGAAGGTTTAATCGTTCCAAATATATACACTTCTGGAGAGTTTATAAATGAACCATTTGTTAATACACCTATAGAAGCTAAAAATCAAGTTTTGAAAGAAAAAGCATTAGGAGTCGATTTTATCAAGTTCCATGAATATTTCAGTGATGAAGAACGTAGGTACTTGACAACAGAAGGAGTTTCAGTAGAAACTTTTGATGCTCTGGTTATGGCTGCTAAAGAAAATAATATGCCTATTACTGGCCATGGTATGTTTAGCCCACATTTCGAAAACATTTTAGATCAGAATATGTCATTGGCACATTTGAGTGCTTATTTGGAGTATCATTTAATTCCTGATGGCACTGATGCTTTTCAAAAATTTAGTAAATGGACCAAATGGGCTTTACTTTTAATATCGATATTCAGTATAATACTGTTTTTTAAAAGCAAAAGGAATAGGCTACTATCTTCAATTTTATTTTGCTCTAATATATTTCTATTTGCAATTTGGTTCAATACGGTCTGGGTGGGTAATAGTGTGTTAATTTATAGTATGCTTTTGTTAACTGTTGTAATAGTCTCTGTTTTATTGGGATTTCTTTTTAAGAATCAGCATTTTAATTCTAAAATAAAAAACGTCCTTTCTAAAACTGTTTTAATAGTAATACTCTCAATTTTCACATATTCAATAAGTTATTGGATTCCTTTGTTTTTTAGGAATACTAATAGTGCAATAGAAAAATTAGCAGATAAATCTTCAAATATTTCAGTATTTACAACCATGTTGTTGGAAGGTCCAAACTGGTTTGGTTTAGATCATAGTAATGAGCTAAAATATTTAAACAAGCCAATTGCAGATCGTTGGTCAACTATGGAACCTTGGACTACCACTTTCTTATCAAGGTGGAAAGAGTCCAATCTTAAAATAACAGATTGGTCACTTTCAGAAAAAACTATCTTACAAAAACTTCGCGGTAAAGCCAATATTATTATGGGTACAGATGCAATGGGCTTTCCTTTAATAATTCCAGGTTCAAGTGCTCATTATGAATTAAAACTTATAAATAAATTTGGTTTAACACCTTTTGAAACGTTACAAACAGCTACAACCAATGCAGCAAAGTTTCTCAACAAAGAAAATGAATTTGGTACTATAGAAATAGGAAAGCGAGCGGATATGGTCTTATTAGACAAAAACCCATTACAAAACCTTGATGCATTAGATAATATCAATGGCGTTTTGGTTAACGGTAATTGGCTTAATGATAAAAAGATACAGTTGCTGTTAAAGGAAATCGAATCAAAATAAATTATTCTTCCTTTTATCAATTTAATTCTACCACCTATCAACATAATTTTACTGATAAATACATGGCAGTTTTCTTTACAGAAAATTTAAAAATTATGCGATTATTAACAACACTATGTTTATTATTCTTAATCACTTCATGCTCTACAACAACAAATATCATTGAAGGGAAAAACAAACCTGAAGATTATTTTTATGTGCAAAAGTCAATAAATAGTAATGGCAAATGGGTGGTGTTCTTACCTGGCACAAGTGGCTTAAAAATATTCGAAGATGAGGAACATTACTTTAATGTTGCTAAAAAATTAAATAAACAAGGATATACTGTTGTACTTGTTGATTATAAACCAGCTTACAAGGTTTCAGGTAGAAAAGTAGACGAATCAACGGGTGATAAGATTTTATGGGTTACAGAACAAGCTATTCAATGGGCTTTAAAAAATAATCATATTAGTAAAGCTCAAAAAGGAAGCATCATTGGGTGGTCGCTTGCTGGAGAAGGAATGGTTTTATTAGCAAATAATCCATCAAAAATTGAAAGTCTAAACATTAAATCTTTAGCGTTATATTATCCTTCAAATCAAGAAGAAATAAAGCTCATTAGTAATCTTCCTATACTTATACAAAGTGGTGAGCTGGATAAAATCACTTCCAAAAATTCAATACAAGAATACTTTGGTAACAATACCAATACATCTATTATTTTTTACGAAAATGCACATCACGGTTTTGATGTAGAAAGTCTTGATGAAGGGAAAAAAATGCGATTTCCACCTGTTGTGGGTGAAAAATATACGTTTCAATACAATGAGGTTGCAGCTGCACAAGCAATGATTAAGCTGTTATCTTTTTTGAAATAAAGTGATAGTTGGTAGTATGGTAAGATTTTTTTATTTGGTAATAATTTCATTATTATTTTTTTGTACTTCTAAAGCGCAAACACTTTCTGAAAAGATTGATAATTATATAAGTATTGAATTAAAAAAATTTAATATACCAAGTGTATCGGTTGCTGTTGTAAATGTAGATAATTTATTATTCAATAAAACGTACGGTAAGGATGTAATTATAGATAGGCAATATTATATAGGTTCAGTATCTAAATCACTCACAGCTCTTGGAGTTTTAAAATTAATTGAAAAAGACAAACTTGATTTTGATTCAAAGTTAGTTGATATCATTCCAAACCTAAATATAGCCCCTTATAATGACATTACTATAAGGCATTTGTTAAATCAAACCAGTGGAATAAAAAAAGCAGATGGTTTTATAACATTACCAGAATTAAAGGATATAGCCAATAAAGGGTATACTATAAACAATGTAACTGTTCCGGGAACATCCTACCAATATTCAAATTTAAACTATACGCTTCTTGGCTTGGTAATCGAAAAGGTAAGCGGTACGTCTTATCAAGCATATATGCAAGACAAGATTTTTTTTGACTTGAATATGCCCAAGAGTACTGCAGAAATCCCAAACAATGTAGACGCACATTATCAATATTTGGGTGTACCAATCGAAACTCAACAATTAGAGTACTCAAGAACAACAATTCCAGCAGGATTTATTATCAGTACAACTAAAGATCTTGCAAATTATGTAATGATGAATCTTAATAACGGGCGCATCTACAATCGTCAAGTTTTGGGCATTCCTTTGTTAAAACAAATGCATAAAGTTTGGAATGATGGGGATTTTGGCTATGCTATGGGCTGGAAACAAGGTAAGTTCAATAACCAGAGAATGTTGCAACACCTTGGAACCACAGCTACTTCAAATTCAGGAATATTTATTTTTCCCGATGACAAAATTGGTTTAGTCGTATTAACAAATTCAAATTCAATGTGGTTTACCGAAGAATTGATGGAAGGATTACTGCATATTATAACTAATAATGAACCAAAATCGACATCAAACTTTGAATATTATTTTAGATTTGCAGTTGTTGTTATCATAGCGTTTTTAATAGCATTCTTTACTTTTAAAACGGTAAGAATAGTTAAATCAAAACAAGTGTACAATACAAAGAAGGAAACTAAAAAAGTAATTATACATATTGTTTTAATAATACTATTGTTTATTGGATTTCCCATAATAACAAAAATTCCTTTTACAGCTTTCTTAAGTTTTCAACCGGATATTGGTTTTTTGATATTAGCAATATCTATTGTTCCTATTGTGCTCTCATTGCTAAAAATTTATAATACTTTTAATCAACAACAATAATGAAAAGCACCAAGGTAGATATTGTAAAAAATTATCTGAAATACTTACAGGATGGTAACATTGAAAAAATACTCACACTTTTTGCGGTAAACGCAATCGTTACCTCACCAATATATGGCAAAATAAGAGCAAAGGAATTCTATACGAAACTTATTAATGATACTAAAACTTCCAAAATTCAATTAAGAAAGGTCTTTAAAGAAATAGATTCTGGTACAATAGCTGTTTACTTCAACTATTTATGGATAACTGTTCAAAATCAGCGAATTGAATTTGATGTAATAGATATTATTGAGTTTAATAATACAAATGAAATTGTAAATCTAAAAATCATTTATGATGCAGAAAAATCAAGAAAAAAACTTAATGTCTATTCTGTTAACAATAAGTAATTTTTAAAATACAATATTGAAAGTTTTTGAAAAAATTGTTGAAGGTCTCGATAGCCATTTGGAGTTCTTGGAAACAGAGACCGAAGACATATTAATTAAAGCAGAAGAAGGAATAAAAATTGCTAAAAAAGCACTACTGCAATTAAGAAAAGTTGTTATAAATAAGGAACTAAAATCAAAAGATAATGAGATATACATATTCAAAACAATCAAACCAAAGGTATATAGTAAACTCATTTACTATGTAAAATTATTTAATATAGAAAGTAAACGCCCCAGAGGTAGTTCTAAATCTCAAAAGAAATACCTTGACTATGAAATCAAGAAATTACAAGACTACTTTAATGATAATCTTGAGTTTTATCAATATTACAGAAGAAGTGAGACGTCATTAGACTGTCAATACTTTATTAGAGGGAAAGAAGATATCAGATTGCACCCAGATAATTTTCACTTTTTTATTGACGATAAATTCTCAACGAGTCATGATTCAACAGTAGCTACAATTATAGCTTATGATATGCTTATAGTCTACTTGCAGAAGGAAATAGAATTAATTGAAAATAGAAACGGGATGGAAACTAACTTTAACGCTTTTCAAAAACAATCAAAACTTTTTTGGACAGGCAATAAAACAGATTTAATTGAGCTAATTTATGCCTTGCAAAGTAGTGGCGTAATCAATAGTGGTACTGCTGATATTAAAGAAGTCGCATCAATCTGCGAACAGATGTTCAATATAAGTTTAGGTGATTATTATAGAACCTTTTTAGAAATTAGGTCAAGAAAAATTAATCAAACAAAATTTATTGACAAATTAAAAGATTCTCTTGCAAACAAGATGCTAGAATCAGACGAATAAACACCCAACTTGGGTGTTTTTAGTTTTTGGTTTTTTTCATAAAGTTTATCTCGTTTTGGTTTGTGTATCTTTTATTCTAAAAATCAAACTAACCCAATATAAGTCATTAAAAATGAGTGAATAAAATCACCCAAGTTGGGTTTAACTTGTGAATAAACCTCACTAATTCACTTCATATTTGCCAAACGAAAGTCAAATCGACAGATTCACGAACACATATTTATTAAAATATAAAAGTTCGTGAGCTAAATCAATTTAATAGCTACCATTGAGAGCGAGAGTTCAAGGTGGTAGCTTTTTAACCTAAAATCATTGCGTATGGCAGCAACAATTATTACTACGGAAGATCTTCGAGAATTTAAAGAAGAATTACTTGAAGACATTAAAGCAATCATTAACCACCAGTCAGGTTACGCACCTAAAAAATGGCTCAAATCACCAGAGGTTCGCGACCTATTAAGTATCTCACCTGGAACATTACAAAATCTTCGTATCAATGGTACACTACCTTACACCAAAGTCGGTGGCGTAATCTATTACGACTATGAAGAAATACTAAAGGTAATGGAAGAAAACCGCATCCATAATAAGTTTTGACACTTGTGTTATACTGAACTTGTTTCAGTATCTCATCTTAATTAAAAGCAATGTCACTTCGAGTGATTTTGTATCACAAAATTATATCGAGAAGTAAACTTATGCAAGAAGTAAACTATAGGATCAAGTGTGAAGAAACAGTCCAGTGGACTGTTTTAACGAAGAGGCCAGCTGGCGCATTGGCATTAAATGGTATAATACACAATGCAAGAGGTTAATTATATTAAACATTTGAACAGTGTCTTTGTCCAATTCTCAAAAGATAGTCGCTTAAACCCAACTCACATAAGCTTATACATAGCCTTATTTCAGTTATGGAATTTAAATCGATTTTTGGAAGAGTTTTATATAAACCGTGATGAGGTGATGCAATTATCTAAAATAGGCTCTAAATCTACCTATCACAGATGCATCAAGGAATTAAACTATTGGAAATATATTGTGTATTTCCCGTCTCACAATCCGTATAGAGGGAGCAAAATTAAAATGTTCAAATTTGGGACAAGTTCTAGACAAGTAGTGGGACACAACAATACTCAAATCGAGACAAGTAGTGGACAAGCACTGGTACCTATATATAAACATATACAAACTATAAAAAACAAAAATAGTAATAAACAGGAAAATTTTAAAAATTCAGATTTTAATGATTCTGAAAATAATGGCAAACCTAATAGCAGTATCCCAAATATGGACAACCTAAAGACTACTAAAAATAAAAACTATAATGAGCCTTTATGAAAAATGAGCAACCACATATCATTATCGAAAAAGGAGCGCAATACAAACTTGGCGAATTCAAAAACAATTGTATTCAATATGATTTCAAAAGCATACTCATTTACCTCGATGCAAAAGGGAAATTGATGTTTGGCAAAAACTTTAAAATTTATGAAGAAGATGAGTTTGTACTTTATAAACTATGCATTTATTTCATTCGTGATTTTGAAGCTTGCGAAAAACTAAATATAGATCCCAACAAAGGTATTTTACTATCTGGTCCTGTAGGTTGTGGTAAAACCAGTTTAATGAAACTTTTGAGGCACATTGTACCACATCAAAAACCTTATGAATTAATTCCAGCAAGAAACATCACATTTGCTTTCAATAACATTGGCTACAAAACTATTCAAGAATATGGTAACAGCAGCTTCTATTGTTTTGACGATTTGGGAGTAGAAACAACCGGAAGACATTTTGGAAAGGACTGTAATGTCATGGGTGAAATCCTCTTATCACGTTACGATTTATTTCTTCAACGAAAAATTAGAACTCATGCCACCACAAACCTAAACGCCCAGGAATTGGAAGAGCGTTACGGCAATAGAGTACGTTCTAGAATGCGTCAGATTTTCAATTTGATAGCTTTTAATGAGCAAAGTATTGACAAGAGAAAATAATGCACAACACCGACTCAACACCGGTCCAAGCGTTAAAAAACATCCACTGGATGTTTTTTAGCGAAGGGGTCAGCTGGCGAGGTGGCCAATAAATACTAGTTAAAACACCAAATTAAACTTTGGCAAAAAAACTCAAAATTTGCCAAAACTTAATCGTCGCTGTCATTGCGAACCCGATAGGGTGAAGCAATCTATTTTAAAAACACAAAATAATAAAATGATTGTTATTTCAATCAAAATTGCTATATTTGTGTGAAATAACAATCATATAGTAATGAGTAAGAAAAAGCAAATCCTGTTCCCAAAACACAAAGAAGTACTTAAACAAATGGGAGAGAATATAAAATTGGCAAGAAAAAGAAGGAAGCTAACACAAGAGCAAGTTGCTGAAAGAGCAGATATTGTAAGAAGTACATTATATCTTATTGAGTCTGGAAACCCAAGTGTAACTATGGGTGCATATTTCAATGTATTACGTGTGCTTGGGCTGCAAGATGATTTTCTCAAATTAGCAGCGGATGATGAATTTGGTAGAAAGCTTCAAGATTTAGATCTAATTTAAAATGGCAACTGGCAAACAAGACATATACATATATGCACATTGGAAAGGTTTGGAAGAACCGCAATTAATGGGAGTCCTTTCTGCATTGTATGCAAAAGGGAAGAAAGCATTCAGTTTTGAATATGATAAAGATTGGTTGAAATCTAAAGAACAAATGCTATTAGATCCAGACATTCAATTCTATAGTGGCCCACAATACCCAAACAATAAAGAAAATTTTGGTGTGTTCTTGGATAGTATGCCTGATACTTGGGGGCGCACACTTATGAAACGTAGGGCGTCACAAGAAGCAGCTGCAAATAATGAAAAGGCAAAAACATTATATGAAATAGATTATTTGTTAGGGGTTTATGACGAAAGCCGAATGGGTGCTTTGCGTTTTAAACTTGACCCAGAAGGGCCATTTTTAGATGATAATGAACTAAATCCAACACCACCGTGGTCATCCATTAGAGAGCTGCAAGAAGCAGCAAAGAATTTTGAAAATGACGATGATAATGATGAGGTAAAAAAATGGCTGGCTGTTTTAATGGCACCAGGATCCTCTTTAGGCGGTGCAAGACCGAAGGCTAATATATTAGATGAAAATAAGGAGTTATGGATTGCAAAGTTTCCTTCAAAAAACGATACAGTAGACAAAGCTGCGTGGGAATACCTGGCTTATCAGTTGGCAATAAAGGCAGGAATCCATATGGCCCCATCAAAAATTGAAAAGATTACTGGTAGTTTCAATACATTTTTTACCAAAAGGTTTGATCGTGAAGAAGGATGTAGACTTCATTTTGCATCTGCTATGACTATGACAGGAAATAATGAAGATACTATAAGAGATAATCCAGCAAGCTATTTGGAATTAGCAGAATTCATTCAAAACCATGGAGCTATGGTTAACGATAATTTAGAGCAGTTGTGGCGTAGAATAGTCTTTAATATTGCTATTTCAAATACCGATGACCATTTAAGAAACCATGGATTTATTTTAACCAATCAAGGTTGGATATTATCGCCAGCTTATGATTTAAATCCATCTATAGATAAAGATGGTTTAGCACTCAATATTGATATGGATAATAATGCTCTTGATTATGATTTAGTAAAAAGTATAGGTGAATTTTTTCGTCTAGATGATAAACAAATGGATAAAATTATTCAAGAAGTATTAGGTATTGTAGCAACTTGGAAAGGGGTGGCGAAAGAAATAGGTATTTCTAATAAAGAACAAACCTTGATGGCTAAAGCGTTTAATTGTTAGTGTTAAGCCTAATAGTTAAAGACGCGTTATGACAATACTGCACAGTCCAGAATGCGTCAACTCTTTAATTTGATTGCTTTTGATAGGAAAAGTAAGGGTAAGAGAATATAACTATTAAACAAATTTTAACAAAATGAGGTAAACCGTAATAAATCAACTACATAATTTGTATATTTAGGGTGCTATAGTCCAAATTATTTTACAATTCAGGAGCTAATGATATATCATTGGCTTTTTTATTTAATTATCATTATAAATTGAACAACAATAATAAAATAGAGTTTAACTTCTTTAATGAGATTAGAGAAAAAGAAACGTATAATCAACTATTTCCACAACGAGAGATAGGTTTAGCTATTATATACTTATACGAAAAATTGATTGAGTTCAATTCTATAGATAAGGAATTTTCTGAAAAAGATATACATAATGCTTTCATAAAGGTTTTTGGGCATCAAGTAAGACAACAAACAGAAGATTACGGTAAATATATATACTCTTTACAAGAGTATTTTTTGGATTACAATCAAGAAACTCAAAAATATGTTTTTAAAGATTATGCCTATAAATTTTGTGAACATGCTAAAACAATACTAAAAGGAGCGTATAATCCAACCAAAATAAAAGTACTATGCACTGATATAACTTCTTTGTTAGAGAACATAAAAGAAGAGGAAATTGAAAAATTAAAAGACTGGTTAGAGTTACATTATAAAAGTTTTGAGCCAAAGTTAAGAGAGCAGATAGATTTCCTTGAAAAGCATATAGCTAATTCAGTTGAACAACTAAAAAAGGACACTAATTTTTCCGACCAAAAGTTTATAGATGTTTTAAGAGGTGTTGAGTCAAGCTTGGACAATGCAAAAGAGCAGAACAAAGAGTTAAGATCTGCTTATGAGCAAACAAAAATTATTAGAACACTTTTAGAGGAAAAAAACATTGATGATTCACATATAAATGACTTGATATCAGATGTAAATTCATTTATAAGCTACACAAATAGGCGTTTAACTTCTATTGACAAAAAGTTAGAAAGGATACAACCGAGAATAAGACAGCTGTTTTCAGCATTAAATAGACCTCGCTTTAATTCAAAAGTCCAGAGTTTTATAAGATATATATTAGATGAAAGTACTATCGAAAATATTAATGGCAACAAAGAAATTATTTTTCCGAATGAACTTAAAACGCCTTTAGTTCATATTGACACACCAAGCTTTACCATTTTGAGGAAAGATGTTGAGCTCTTTCCTTCAAAACCAAGATACATCCAAACATATAAACAGAATAAAAGTTTAATAAAAAAGAATCAAGATAAAATAGATAAAAGAATATCTCAACAAAGAAAAATTGTTGATTGGGAAAAGCTTATTCTAACTCGAATTGATTTAAACCAAAAAGTTAACTTAAGCCAATTATTTTTTAAAATATTATATGAGGAAAATGATGCTCAAGTAGCAATAACTGCTTTGTTTAATGTTATAAAAACAATAAGAAATAAAGAAAAAATAAATCTATCAGTAAAAGATGAATTAGAAGTAAATAACAACTTTAAAGACATTACTTTATGGAGAATGGAAGTGTTAAAATCAGTTTAGACAGTTTTTTGCAAAGCAATGACACTAAAGAATTGTTTGCTAAAATTGATTACAAATTAAAAGATGGTGTTCATATTCAGCAAGAGGGTAAGCAAACAGTGTTGTATAATTATATAGTTGAAAATGAAGAGAGTTTAAAACTCTATTATAAAGAATTATTCAAAGTGGACTTATCATCAGGTGGAGAATTCCCTGATAAATATTATTACCTTGATTTTAATAATCCAAATAGTAGAGGAAATATCGTTAGTGACCATAGGCATTATCTAAAAAATGAACACATCATTATTGGTTTCATAATTTATGAGATAATGACTATTCAAAAAGAAGTTGATTTAAATTCAATAACAGAGTTAAAGAGAAAAATACGGATTGATTATGAAGATATTAAACCAGGACTTTATCGTTTAATAGCTAAATCCCAAAATAAAAACCCAGGGAAGTTGAATGATGAATCTATTGATAGAGAAGTTAAATCTGCGCTGATAGAGTTTAAGAAAATTGGGTGGGTTAAAATAAATGATGATGACTTTGAGCTATTACCGGCTTTTGACAGATTGATAAAGTTTTATGAAAACGAAATCCAAAATATTGATGAAATACTTAAAGAGCTAAAATGATAAAGTACCCCAAAATAAAAAGATTGTCTACTCTAAATATTATACATCATCAAGGGTTCGATTATGAATTTAATTCATTTAGAACAGATTTTGTAGGTGAAGGTGGTTCTGGGAAAAGTTTGATTTCGGATTTATTACAGTTAATCTTTGTTGGAACAGGAGCTTTTCACTCACCAACCCAAAGTGCTGATGAACGGTTACCTAAAACAATGGTGTTGAAAACAGAAGGTAGAGGTACGGACTTTGGGTATGCCTTCTTAAATATTGAAGTTGAAGAAAATCAATTTGTTGTCATTGGTATTTATTTAGAAAGCACTGGAGCATCACAAATGTTTATCATACAAAACGGGAATGATTTTTCTGAAGAAACTAAACTAATTCCTTTTAACAAATTAATTGGAGTAAATGATTTTATTGATAAAAATAAAACCCTACCTATTGATCAATTAAAAGAGCATATCTTTAATACATTAGAATATACTTGCGCATCTTGGTCAACTACAGGTAAGTATCACAAAATATTATGTAACAATGAAAACAATATTATTCCTGTAGATGTATCAAAAAATGAAAAAGTATTAAAGAACTATTCAAAAATTATTCAGGCTTTTTCAAGAGAGTCTTTAGATATTTCCAAAAGTGATAAATTAAAGAATTTCTTGTTTGGTGATGAGGCAGAAAAGCAATTTGAAAAGCAATTTCAAGAGGCTATTACTGACTTAAGTTCTGATGTTGCAGAATTTAAAGATAATTCAGATGAAATTGAAAAGCTTAAAAATAAGCATACAGATTTAGTGGATTTACTAAAAAAGAAAGATGAAAAAGAAGAATTAAATAAAGAGTTTTTACTTTCAAATTTTACCTACCTAAACAATCTATTAGTTTCAACAAAAAAAGAGATTATAAATACACTTAATAATTTCTACACGAGTGAATCTAACCTTTCATTTTTAAAAACCATTGCAGAAAGCAAAGTTGAAAAGCTTACAAATGCCTTAACTTCCATAGAAACTGATTTTCAAGATGCTTATAGAAAAAAAGAAGAGTTGTATAAAGAAGAAACCAAGACCAAAAAGTTTATGGAATGGCTACAGCTATTAAACTGTGGCAAAGATGAAATATTAAACAAGTACACAAACTATCATAAATCTAAAGAGCAAATTGACAAAATCAATTTATTGAAAAAGGAGTTAAAGTCTAAAGACTTGTTACATTTTTTTGAGAGTAGAACTTGGGATAATGATATTGTTTTTAAGTTGCAAAAAGATTATGAAGCAATAATTCAAGATATTGAAGATAAAGAAAGATTAAATAGCATTAATGATATTGAAAACAAAAAATCTTTAGCTTATTGGGCTTTAAACTTGGAAAGGAAGCTGTCAATCGAAGAAGAGAGTGTTCTAACTAAATATCAAGATATTCTTATTGTAGATAAACCAGAAAATATTGATAATAAATATATCCCTGAACCTAAAGAGTTATTTGATAATCTCTCAATCCATAAGAATTTAGAAAATGGTTTTTGGATTAATCTTAATGGAATCATAGAATTTATACCTTCAGTAAATCCACCAATATTTAATACTCTAAAGAAAGACGAAATCAAAGAGTTCTTCAAAAATCAAAGCATAACTTTAAGTGATGAAATTAAAAAACTAAAAGCACGAAGTGAGAAATTAAAAGGGCTTGTAGCAATATTTAACAACTTTGAAAATCCAAAGGAATATATCATTGCTTGGAACTCGAAAAATACATTTAATGATACTGAAGATTATGAGTTTTATAGAATTGACTTAAAAGAACTCAATGAATATGTTTCATTATTCGAGAAGTCAACTATCATATCCAACAACTATGCAATTGCAAAGAAAAAATTTAATGATGTTGATAGTAAAAGAAGTATACTACAAACATTAAAAACTAATCTTGAGGGACAATTGGAAGACTTTCCAAAAGTTGATTATCCACAAAATTTAGATGAATTAGAAAAGAAATTTGAATACGAAAAAGGTGTTTTAAATGACAGTGATCAGTTATTGCATAAATTGTCAAATTCTGAAAACTACTTTAAGATATTTCAAGATTTACTTAAATCACAAACAAAGCATAGTTCACCAAATAACCTACTTATCGAATTAGTTAATAAAATAAATGATTTTGAAGGAGAACTGAAGGAAGTTTCTGATAATTATTTGGCTGAATTTGAAAAAGACATCAATAACGAAATAAACCTTGTAAGAGAGTTAAATGAATCAAAGATAAAAGAATTACAGGAAGAACTCACAAAAAAAAGAAATGCATATATAATCTTTTATAATACAGTAGCCGGTAGATATATGGAAAATAATTATTCTCGATATGAAGGTTCAGGTGATTTTTTTGGATTATGTGAAGAGATACTGCCACCAGAAATATTCAAAGATGGTGAAACTTTAGACAGAAGTATTATTGAAAAAATTGATAAACGATTAAAAGACATAAATTTAAAAAATCAGGAACTAAATGGGAGAAAGCTTCAAAGACTAAATACTATTATTGATGAGGTAAATGCAGAAGTGAGTAGGCAATTAGATTATGTTAGAAGAATTAGGAATTTTTTAAATGATGACGACAAACTTATTACTGGAAATCATAAAGCCTATTTAAAGGATGAAACAAATAAATCTTATCCAAGAATGTGGATGCAGGATTTTGTTGATAAAATAAATCAAGAATCATCTTTAGGTATTGGGAGTAATCTTTTAGACGACTTAAAACCATTTAGCAAAGGGCTGGAAAAGTACGCTGCATTAGAAGAAAAAATGGTTCAAGCTTTTCATAGATGTGGTGGTCCAAAATATTCAAGGCCTTCCTACAAACAGTTATTAAACCCAAAATCTTACTATGACTTAAGTTTTACCATTGAGTCCAATAGAGGAAAAAATGCAGGGAGTACAAGTCAAACATACTCGGCAATAGCTTTATTGTGTATAGCAAGATTGTCATTAATAGAAAATGACAGATCTAGCTTAAAGAAAATTAAACCTGGCATTCGTTTTATGCCAATTGATGAGGCAGAAGGATTGGGAAGTAATTTTGATATGTTATATGAAATAGCGAAAAACAATGATTATCAGTTACTATCCCTTTCAATATTACCAAATAAGGTAAATAAAGAAAATCAAAATATATATTTACTTCAAAATAATTTGGAAGAAGAAAAAAAAGTAAATTATCCACCAATACCAGTTTTCATAAGCTCTAATTAAAATAATAATTTTGAAAAGCATTGAATGGAGATATCTTAAGGGATTAAATCAACTATACGAGAATAAAAAGACTCGTTTAAAAATATTGAATGATAATTTTATCAATCAGGTTTTATATAAACAAAAGAAATTAATAAGACCACAATCAGGTAATCATAATTTCACAGTCCCAACACCAAAATTTAATTCTTTTTATCAAGAACATTTTAAAGATCTATATGAGTACTATAACAACTTCTTTGAAAAATCTGGATTAGATAATAATGCTCTAAAGAGATATGATAAATCTGATTTAGAATCACTAATATTTATATTTAATAATAAAGAAAAGCTTAAAGAAACTCTAACGACTGAATACACATTTTCAAGTAGGGTTTTTAAAAGAAAAGGAGCGAAATACTTATCGTGTAAACCAGGATTAAAAAAAGATGTTTTAAAACTTTTAGATATCGATGAATTTCCGGAAAAAGACCCTAAAAATAATTTTTGGCGTATCGTAGTAGATTGTATAAATCCACAAGTCATTGTTATTTGTGAAAATATTGCTTGTTTGAAAGTACCTACTGAATATAAAAAGCGTGGTGTAGAGTTATGGTATGTTGGAGGTAATAATACGAGACCTTTGTTAGATTTATCGCTTGAAAAAATCACACATCCAATATTTTATTTTTGTGATTGGGATTATCACGGTTTAACTATCTTTTCAAGAATAAAGGAAATCTTTAATTTAAAAGGAGTTAATGTGAATTTATTAGAACCGAAAGACTTATCTCAAGCACTTCCTGTTAATTCACCTAACCATAACAGTAAATGGAAAAGGGAAGATTTTTCTAAACTGAAAAAAGATGATTTTACAAGGTCCCAAACAAATATAATTAGACAACTTATCTCAAGTGATGAATGGGTAGAAGAAGAATCTATGGATTTGATAGAGTTGTTAGAATTAAAAAGTGAATTATAAGAATAAAGGTGTTATGAGTGGCAAAAGCATTTCAGATAGAAGGTAGAGGTAGTTTCAATTTGATTGATTTTATAAGAAAATAAAGATTAAAGGAGATGAAAATGTAAATTATGGTAAACCGTAATAAATCAACTACATAATTTGTATCTTTAGGGTGTTAAATAGTCCAAATTATTTTTTACAATTCAGGAGCTAATGATTTTTCATTGGCTTTTTGTATTTAACAACTAATTAAAATGCAAAAGAAAATAGAACGGTTTTTCGATAAGATTTTTGAAAATAGAATGTTTAAGGTTTCATCTGTTTATGTATTAGGAATCTTAATGTTCTATTTAGCATCATCTACAGTTAATAGAATAATTTCTAAATATTTTACTATCGATGAAAAGCTAATATTACAAATTCCTAAATTTATTTTTGTTGTTTTATTTACTGTAGCTGTATTGTATAT
Source organism: Gelatiniphilus marinus (assembly GCF_042684345.1). NCBI lineage: Bacteria > Pseudomonadati > Bacteroidota > Flavobacteriia > Flavobacteriales > Flavobacteriaceae > Gelatiniphilus > Gelatiniphilus marinus. The sequence continues at coordinate 798,789 of NZ_JBHULK010000002.1, forward strand.
TTTATACAAAATAGCTTTAAAAAAGTATCAGCCTTCAATATTTTTGATTCATTCATTAGTTGTGTCGAGCTTGATTTATGTAGTATTGAAGTGGGGAATTGATAAAGATGGATGGGACTTCATATTATTTTCTTCAAAATTATTCTACGTTGACTTTTTAGGAGTATTGTTAGTTCTTGCGGTTATACTGACTGTTATAAATTTATTAAGTAAAAAAGAGTTTGAAAGAAAGCCAAATCCGTTTATCTCTGATGATCCTGTTTTATTAAAAGGCGATGACAAGTTAAACTACCACAAAAGAGCGGCAAAAATTGTCGAATATTTAGAAAGATCAAACTTTAAAAATTCATTTACAATTGGAATTGTTGGTCCTTGGGGCAATGGTAAATCAAGCTTGATTAGCTTAATTGAGGAGAAGTTAGAAGAGAAAAATAATGAACATACAATTCATTTAAAGTTTTTACCATATCTAAATCATAGCGAAACTGATATTATTTCAGAGTTTTTCAAACAGTTAAGTACCGAAATAAATAAGTATAGCGGAAGATTATCAAATCAATTTTTAAGTTATTCTGATAAGCTTTTAAAACTGTACAAGAATAAAAGTATTTCGGAATTCTTTAAACCTAATTCGAGCATATTTTCTGATTCTTCTTCTTACGATACTTATAAAAAAATTAATGATACTTTAAATCTATTAGACAAGAAATATATAGTATTTATAGATGATCTTGATAGACTTTCAAATAGTGAAGTTTTACAAGTCTTAAAGTTAGTTAGAAATACTGCTAATTTTAAAAACTTCATTTTTCTAATAGCTTTAGATAAAGATTATGTACTTGAGTCTTTATTAATGAAAAATGATATTGCTGACCATACATTTGTAGATAAATTTTTTCAATTAGAAGTTTATTTACCAGAAATTGAAAAATCCCAGTTAAAAGCAGATTTCATAGATTTATTGAAACAAACAGATTTAGGTTTTGAAGCAGAATTTGTTAGAAATGTTGAAACTTGTATCTATAGAGAAGATAATTTATTTGATGATTATATTTCAAACTATAGAGGTGTAAAACGCTTGGTGAATCAGTTGGTCTTTGATTTTAAGTCCTTACCAGATGAGCTTGATACGAATGATTTTTTAAATTTTACTTATTTAAAAATGACCTTTCCTTATGCAATAAAATTTTTAAATAATAATTGGTCAACCATAATTCCTTATAATCCAGAAACAAATCTTTGTGAATTGGTAGAAACCGAAAATGATTCTGATAAAGGTGATACTTTTAAAGCAATGAGAAGATATAGAGTTTTTCATTTAAATCAAAAGCTTAATATAGATTTTAGCAAGTATGAAATCTCTAAAGACATTGATAAAGAAACAAAGATTAACGAAACCAATAATTTAACTAAACAGCAAAATATTTTATTAATAAAGACATTAATTGTGCTTTTTGGTAAAGAAAATATTGCTGACAGTCATACCTCAATAAAGTTTGAGAATAATCTTCGAAAACTACTTCAACAGAAAATACAAGAAAAAGATTTAAGCGAAGTCAAATTTAAAAGCATATTTAATTTTCATAATGACTTTGAGAACTTAAATAAGTTATTAAATGAGAATCATACTAATGATGTTTTAAATAGATTAGCATATTTTAATACAATAGATAAAGATGAAGTATTAAAAACAATAATAATATTGCTCTATATTTTTAATGATGCAGAATCTTATGCTACACATTCAACATCAGTATGGAATATATTATCTGAATTTATTGGACGTCAATTAAAACTTAAAATAGGAAATGAAGATTTTTGGACAAATAATGATAAACCAGATATTTGGAAATATATAATTCAAGAGTTTATCGATAAGGATAATTTTAAACTTGAAAGTAAAATTAAATTTTTAGCACTTATAAGTGAGTCTAGAATTAGACTTGATTTTTCTGATTGGGGAACCACAGAAGATGATCTTAAAGAACTATCACTTTCTTTATATAAAAAGTTATTAGCCGATAAGCAAAACAATTTATGGAGTATTTATGATTATTCTTTTTATCATGCCTATCATGATGTTAGAAAATTTCATACTGCTGATACGATTAACCCAATTACGATAGAGTTCTGGTCTCAAAACGATATCACTTTATTGTGTGCCCAAATGATCCAAAATGATGCTTGGACAACCAAAATGCTTAAAACGTCAGATTACACAGCACAATTGTTTGAATCCAAGCATAAATACAAGGAATTTATAAATAATAATTTACCAAATCCTATAACATCAGAATTGATAGAATATGTTCAATTTTTGGAACTAGAAAGCTATACAGATTTTAGTAGATATATTAGATTTGAATTCTTAAGTTTTAACTTTATTAAACAAAAACTTCAAAGAGTAATAGATTTTAATAACCTTGCCCAAGATGAAGCAGAAACTATTGTCGAAATAGTATTAAAATCAGATAATAAAGACCTTTGGGACATTACACATACAAATATGAGTACTTATGTTATTTCTGGGTTTATTGAGTTAAGGAGATACAATGTAAATGATACGTTTTTTACCTTTATTAGATTACAATCAGGTAATTATCACAAATCCATCCCCGAGATGTTTCAACATTTCAAAAAAATGCTTGATGGTAAAGACATTAAATCTAAAATAGATTTAGATAAAAAATCGATAACAGTTGAGGATACTGATGAATCCATAAAAATTATTTCGATTCAACCAATCAGTTATGATTCGAAAATATAGATAAGCAGATTACTATGAACAAAGTTTTAAAAGATCATAAGCAAGTTGGAAAAAAACTACAACCACCTTTTCTTAATTATTTTGATGATTGGCAAACTCAATTCATAGAAGTATCATTCATGGACAACATTGTTCCAGAGATAATTTGGTTAGCATTTTTGAATGACAAACTTGGTGTGTCACAATCGGCTGAACTTTCATTGAATTTTCTCAAGATAATAAGGGATATTAGACAAGAAAAAACCACAAAATGCTTTTCGTTTATTAGCGATTTTGAGGTTTTAACTAAATCAGAAAAAGAACAAATTTTAAAAGCTTCAAACCATTTATTAGATAGGATAAAACCTAATATCTTTCCATTGATTAAAGTATTTCCTAAATCACCTCTTAATTTTTTATTTTCTGATATTCCGGAATACAATCAGGAAGATGTTTCCGAGGTTAAGAGGATTCTTAAGTCTATTGATGGAAAAAGGAATAAAGAAAGTGTTTGGGCACTAGGGAACATTATTTATCATTTATTTCTATTGGATATTTTACGAGTAACTAAAGAAAGTTCTTTAATTCATTTACCAGAAATAGAAAAATATCCTGCTACTGAATTATCTAGAAAAGTTGCTTCAGCTATTAGAGCATCAATATACCCAATAATAAAAAGCAAAAAGAGGGATATTGAAATTAGTGATTGGCAAAAATACTTTTGGAATAGAGCTTTTGAAATAGAGCCATACGTAATTAATAATTTCTATTTTGATTAAATGAAAAACATTAATGAAAAGATACAACATATACTTAATTTATATGTAGAGGACATTCAATTTGAATTAAAGGAAAGATGGAATTCTTGGGAAAAAGATCTTAATACACCTGAAATTTATGAAGTGGTTGGAGGTATATTGGCTAGACAAATAACAATTACTGAACATCTTTTAAGTTGTAGTTCTTTATGGAATGGTCATATGGCCCCTATGGTTTTAAGGAGTTTAGCGGATAATTATATAAACCTAGCTTGGATTTTGGAAGATCCACTTGAAAGGTCTCGAAAATTTATTTTTTTTGGGCTAGGTCAAGAAAAACTACAAATTGCACATCAAAAAAAAGAATTAAAATCTTCTGGAAATCTTGAAGAGAATAAAGTATATATTGAAGCAATGGAAAATTGGATTAATTCCCAACGGTATGTCTTTCTAACAGAAGTTAATCTATCAAAGTGGTCAGAAATTAGTGTAAGAAAAATGGCAGAAGAAGCTGGGTGCATAGATTTTTATAATTATGTTTACCAACCATTTAGCGTAAACGCACACAACATGTGGAATCATATAGCTAAATATAACTTGATAGAGTCTAGTAATCCGCTTCATAAGAACTTTAGAAGACCTGGTAAATTTAGCACTGATGCTGATTTTCATTATGTTGATTTAGCATGCAAGTATGTAAATAAGATGTTTTCACTTTATGATTTAAAAATTGGATTTTCTTCAAATCGCTTATATCCATATAAAAAATTGCATAATGCAATTAATAAATTAAGTAAAGAATTTTCAAATGACGAAGAAGAATAGTTTTGTCTAGTATCTTAAATTAATGATCTAGAAAAATTGGCAGGCTTAAGTCGTTAATATTGATAAAAAGAATAGAAAACTTTTTTATATAAAACCTTTATGTCTGTAAAGAAGTAATTCCCCACAAACCAAAACCCAGTTTGTTGCGAAAGCAAAAATCCTCTGTGTTTTGGTTTGTTCCGCTTGCCAATGCGCTTGTAGTTTTTGGCTGCCAACCCTCATACAGCACATTGCTTGTTTCGTTTAGAGGAATTATTTATAGAAAATAGGTAAAACAAAAAAGACAAATGCGTAGCATTCACGAATACCTTAATTCAAAATAGAAATGAGGTGAGTAAAGAGCTGTTTTCAAAGCTCACACCAAAAACTACCCAAAGCTATGTTTACATAATGCGCAGTTATAGTAGCATTCATTTAGTTTCTGTACTATAACGCCATTATGTAAAATATCCGCTTACCAGCCGCCAAATTCCGTACTGGCATTGAAATTTAGAACACACAACTTTGCCACTTTTCCCCACCACCCATTTCAACGGTGTAGGTTACAGCAAGTATTAATGTTTGCCAAGTGTCTGCGGTAGGATGCATTACATTCGCTCAATCCCTGTTCAGGGTATCGCTCTTTCCATTTACCCACCTCAACACCGCGCATAAAAAAAGAGCATTTTTTAGAAAATGCCCTTTATTTATCTTTCCAACCGCTTAACATCAATAATCACTTCCACCTACGACACTTTGCCCCGAGAAAAGCGGTAATCAATGTATATTTAAACTTCTTCGACTGGTGCGCTTGGAGCGTTTGTTTTAACGGATTCAATACCATTTTCCATTCCGGAAGATCCCTCGTACATTTCACTTGTGCCAATTACTTGGCCATTACTTGCTTTTAGATTAAAATAATGTTTGCCGTTACTGGAAACCTTTCGGTCAAATTTACTATCATCTTGTGAGTTGGTTCTAACGGATTCTATACCGTTCATACAACCTGCTTTTGCAGAATATCCTTCACTTGCTAATATTTTTTGACCATTACTTGCCTTTAACCTAAAACGGTATTCAGATTTTGCGTCTTGATAAACTTCGAATTTTCCCATAATAATATTTGATATAATTTGTATCTAAATATACTAAAAAAGTGCTTCAAATGAAGCACTTTAGATTATGGTTTTCCTCTTTTCCGTATTCTTTGATGAATCCACTTAATTAAAATGGAAACTATGTAACTAACGACAGCACCAACAATAGCCAAAACAGTGGTAGTAATCAAATCGGCAACACCAATATTAACGATTGATGAAAAGAAAGTACCACCAATAATGGCAGATTTGGTGTTATAATCCATCGTCATTCTCATCAGTTTCAGTGTTTTCATCATCAGTAACAACTGCTTGACTTACTGCGGTGGCCACAGTTCCGGCAACTGTCATATAGGTAGCAATGGTTACCACAATGGCAGGCATACTAATTGGTGCTGCAATGATAGCGCCACCTGCAGTAGCTAAAGCAATACCAATATTTCGCAAAGTCTTGAAAAATTTGGGAGTTGGTTTTTTATAACGTTCTACAATGTTCATAATTCTGTGATTTAATAGTTAATAAAATGGTTTCTTTTCGGTCTTTAGCTTGATACACCAAAGACAACAGTTTTTGCATAGCATTTTTAGAGTAAACGCCCTTTCCTATACCACTCAAATACGTTACTGGAGCAATACACCCTTGGAGCTCTTTTAAGGCATCATTCGCAGGGTGAAACAGGATAAAGCTTCTACCTTTTACATCCCTCAAAATCAAATGATGCTTAAACCGTTTAGAAAAACGCGGTTCAATTTCATAAACACCTTCAGGAATACAGGAAATATTTCGCTTGTTATCGTTCCAGGGCAATTCGATGGTATAGCAAAGGAATTTGTTAGAATTAAAGAGAGCACCATTGGTGCCCTCTTCAAAATAGGCTCTATGCAGCACTAATTCCATACTTACGGAGTATCTACAATAACAATTGCCAAAGCGTTGTAAGCACCGTTCTTAAGCTCGTACATCTGTCCGTTTACCTCTTGGTAAAACTCAATACCAAGCACCTGTACAACAGGAAGCGTTGAGTTAGCAACCAAAGAAGCTGTTAAGGCAATAGCAGCTGTATCAGCAGCAGTATAAGGAAGAATGGCAGTTTCATCATTTTCAAATGTTGAGGTTTCATTCTCAAAATCCAATTCAGAAGCACCCATTACCACCTTAAAATGAGTTGTTCCTGTTGGAGCTGCAATTCTGACCGTTGGAGAAAACGCATCTAGGTTAACCGTAGCATCACCAGAAACACGGTCAAAGGCATTCGTAAAAGGTGCAAAAAGTGTTGTGCCTAACTTTCCACCCAAGTTGAATTCAAAGCTATTTAACAAGCTTAAATCACCATCTTGCAAGGTTCTTAAACCTCTTTCGTTTGTGGTGTCGGTTTTAGTAACCGCAACCAAAGTTTTAGTTAAACGAGAAACCACACGTTTATCCTTTGCATTCTGCAAAAGAATACGAATAGCATTTCTCAACAGTTTGCCGCCTTTACCAGCTCGTCCAAATTCAGACCCATTTTCACGCGTTCTCTGAAACGCTGGGTCATTTGCAATACGATTGGCATCAACACCGCCTTTTTCGCGTGCTAAATGTCCGTCAGTCGTTTTGTAAAAGGAAATACCACCGATAGTTCCTTTCAGTTTAATAATTCCAGTTTGTTTTGCCATAATAATTCGTTTTTTGATTAATGAAACCAAATCACGTAATTTTATAGCACGTTGTTAAAAATCAAATGCCGTTTTCGGTCATCCATTCCGATACAACCAAAAACGTCATTAAAATATTGAAAACCCTATCGGGATTTTCAACATTTTAACAACGCATCATCATCACCATAATCATAAAACAATAAAGTATAGATGATGTATGGATAAAGCATAGATAAAGTATTATGACCCCAAAAAGAGCTTGCATATACCCAAAAGATATTCAGCGTATCACAGGACGTAGTGAACGTTATGGGCGTAAGCTTTTAAACGATATTAGAAACTACTTTGGAAAGGAATCTTACCAATTTGTCACAATTAAAGAATTCGTTGAATATAGCGGAATAGAAGAAGAAATTGTCAACAAATATTTAATAGATTAATCATAATATTTGATGCAAAATGACTGGTTTAAATGGAGCTAAAATTGTAAATTTGTAGTAAGACGTTCAGATAAATAATACTATTTCAAACTAACAGATAGGTCTACAATTCGGTTCACACTGTTTTAGTCTATTTCTGGAAGTATTGATTTTACTGCATAGTGGCGGTTTGGGTATCATCCTGCCACCCCGACTAACCTAGAAATAGGAAAAACTAAAACACTGTTAATTGTATGATTATCAGTGTTTTTTTGTTTTTTATGAGGTTATTTGATATCATAATATATCAAATAAAAGGTGTGAAATTAGGTGTACACTTTCTTCACAAAATTGTCGTAATTTTAAAGAGCTGTTAAAAGCAATTTGACTTTTGTCTTTATAAAATTATTGTTTAACTAAAGACATTAAAAATGCAGACAAACAAAACCTTTTCAATCATTTTCTTTACTAGAAAATCACGAAGCGTTGCGAACAAATTATCAATTTATGTTCGTATTACTGTAAACGGAAAACGTTCAGAAATCAGCCTTAAAAGAACCATTTTACTTAATGAATGGGATTCTTCGAAAAATAGAGGGCGCGGTAACTCATACAAAATTAGAATTTTAAATACCTATTTAGATGTAAGCTTCCCCAAAAACCGAACTGTTTAAAAGTAGAATAATAATCTTAATTTTGAACAGTATTATGAGAAAAAGTAAATTTACACCGCAACAGATTGCAAAGATTTTAAAAGAGTTCGACAACGGAAAGAGCGTTGACCAAATAAGCCGTGAGCACGGTGTTAGTGTCGCTGCTTTTTACAAATGGCGTTCCAAGTATGCAGGAATGAACTCGAAAGAGCTAAAAAGACTTAAAGAGCTGGAGCAAGAGAACACGCGATTAAAGCAGATGTATGCAAGTTTAGCACTAGATCACCAGATGGCTAAAGAGATTATTGAAAAAAAGCTCTAAAGCCCTGTCGTAAACGAAGTATTACCAAAGAACTTATTCATTACGGCATCAACAGGGCGTGCCGTGTTTAAATATGAGCAAGAGTGTTTACTACTATAAGCCATTACTTAAAGATGATACAGTTATAGAGGACGCTTTACAACAAAAAGCAAAGGATCATTCTGAAGAAGGCTTCTGGAAAGCTTATGATCGCTTACGCGAAGAAGGTAAACCTTGGAACCATAAGCGTGTACATCGCGTTTATGTCGCCTTAGGACTTCCCTTAAGAAGAAAGGTAAAGAAACGCTTACCAACAAGAGTTAAAGAGCCTCTAGAGGTTCCAAACGAATTAAACGATACTTGGAGTATGGATTTTGTAACCGACGTTTTAGAGAACGAAAGACGCTTTAGAGCATTTAATATAATTGATGATTTTAATAGAGAAGCACTTCATATTGAAGTGGATTATTCATTAACAAGCAATCGGATTGTTTGGGTACTTAATCATTTAATTAACAAAAAAGGAAAACCCAAGAAGATACGCATGGACAACGGTCCAGAATTTATAGCACATATTACCTATGAATGGAGTCAGATGCACGAAATTGAATTTAAATATATAGAACCCGGAAAACCAACCCAAAATGCCTTTATAGAACGTTTTAATGGTTCTTACAGACGTGGAGTTCTCAATAAATATATTTTTGAAAACTTAAATCAAGTCCGAGAGCAAACTCAAATATGGATGGATGATTATAACCATAAAAGACCACACGATAGCTTAGGGGAAATCCCACCAGTAAAATATGCAAAGCTTAATTCCTCTTGGGCTAGCCCAAGAGGAATTAAAAAACAAAAAAAATATGTAATTTTGGAAAACTAAGCAGTTCTAATTAAGGGAAGCCTACAAGTTGAGTTTCTTCCACATTTCTTAAAATTGAAATCAAAGCATCCAAACGTTTGTTAAAAACATTCTGAAGAGAAGTTCTATTCATTCCCAAAGTATCATAAGGAGATAGATTATTATCTTCAAAAAAAGCAATCATATAATCTAAAGTTTCAGAATAACTTGGACTGATTTTTTTTGAATACTTTTTAAATTTGTTTAATGTTTTCTTCTTTAACCGAACTGTATTAAAATCATCCATAATTTATTGAATTGTTACAATGAAACATTGGTTTTACTGGTAGTAAAATCAAATTTACTCCAAAAATTTAAATAAATAAGGATAAATTAATTTTTAATGACCTATAAATCAATGAATTAAATAAGTGTAACATCGCACAGCGTGTTACCCTCTTGCTATTCCTCCTTAGCTATTCACCTTAGTTTTGTATTAACGCTTTGCTTAGACCTATTTTATATGATAACTTTTGCTTAGTTACCATTACTTAATTAACTGGCTGGGTAAATTACCCTAAATTTTTTTTGAAAGCAACCGTAAAATGTTGAGGATTTTTATAACCTACTTCATATGAAGCTTGAGCAATTGTATAATCGTATTTTGTAATTAACTGTATTGCTTTTTCGATCCTTAAAGATGTTATGTATTTAAATACCGTTATCCCATAAACTTGTTTAAAAACACTTTTAAATTTTGATGTATTAAGACCAGCTATTACTGACAATTTTTCTATGCTTAATTCTTCTTTTAAATGGGTTCGAATGTACGTTTCTGTTTTTACTAAATTCTCTTTATCGCATTTTCTTAAACTATCGGTTTTAGTTGTTGAATCGTTAGAAGTTAAGGCTATTAACAGTAGTTCTGTTAATTTTGATTCTAAATAAGATTGCTTTGTAATCCCATCAAAAGAACAATTAAGAAATTCATTTACAATAGAGATTAATTGTCTATTTATTATCAAACCACTATTGAAGAAAGAGTAAATCTGATTTTCTTTTTTTGCTTGCTGGTATTTTTTAGAATTTATTATAAAACATGCTCCCATTTTTCTCACTAAAAAAGACTCTGTAAAATAAATATTTAATATTCTTTTTTTTATAGTTAAGATGCTTGTATAAATATTTTGAAGCGGGAATAGAAAACAAATTATACATATTCTTATCTAAACGATATGTAGTACTCTTTTTTTCATCTAATGAAAAAGTAATATCTCCATCAAAAACAAATTGAAGCAAAAGAACAGGATGATTTTGATCTACTTGTAATGTGTAATTTTCTGGCTTTTCAGTGCTATGATCTTGAAATAATATATACGCATTATTTAAATGTATCTCTTTTACGCTACCTGTAACTCCATCTTTAAACTCAGTATACTGTTTCTCAGCTAAAATAGAAGTTTCAAAGTCTTTATTAAAGCTTTTTACAATTTCACCTAAACTGTACTCAGAGTTTTTAAATCGAATTTCCATTAATTCCTTTTACGTTATAATAACTTCTTTTTGCGTTATTAAGAAACATTCTAAACAAGCTACATTTGCACGTGCAAATGTAATTATTTTTATTAAGTCTAAATAAATGAATGCTAGAATATTTCTATTAACGTTTTTTATTGCAGTATCTGCATATTCTCAAGGCAACCAACACACCATTTTAGGAAAGGTTACAGATAGCTCTAAGCAACCGTTATTTGGGGCTACAGTAGTTGTTGGTAATAACATTCGTGCAGCAATTACAGATGAAAATGGTAATTACATTCTTAATAATATCCCTAAAGGGAAACATTTAGTTAAAACTTTTTTGTATATCCGTTTAATGTCCATTAGCTGTAATGCTAGCAATAACGAGCCTATCAAAGATTCGTTCGCCAAAATATCTTCGATTAAGCTTATAAACAAACTCATTGAGGTAAAGTTGCAGGTACT
>NZ_JBHULK010000003.1:0-420512 GCF_042684345.1 Gelatiniphilus marinus
CGGGACTAAAGCTTAAGGTGGTTATAGCGACGGGGCTCACCTCTTACCATTCCGAACAGAGAAGTTAAGCCCGTTAGCGCCGATGGTACTGCATTTGTGGGAGAGTAGGTCGTTGCCTTTTTTGGAGAGTCTAATTACATTGTGTGGTTAGACTCTTTTTTTTGCGCTAAACTTTAGTGAAAACATCTGTTTGTTTAGATTATGGTTTTGGGGATTTGATCCCGAGCACTCTTTTTACGTTAGCTCGAGTGTGGTATAGCCCGAGCCCATCGCCGACCCCTCGTCCTGACGGGTTTTATTTTATATGGTTGAGTTGTGTTCCTGAATTTACTTCGTAAGGGATTTTGTTATGTTCGAAAATGCGTGCTTTTAGATCGCCTTTTAAGATAATTGAATTGCCAATAACGTGCAGCCAACTTCCTTCTCTAAGGCCTATTACTGGCGGGGTGTTGTAATTGTGGAATTCTTTAATTCTGGTTTCGCGGGTTTCGCCCATGTGTTTGCTGTTGGTATCGGGATCCAGATAATGTGGGTTAATGTTAAAGGGTACCAGCCCCAAAGTGTTGAAACTAGGTGGGCAAACAATGGGCATGTCGTTTGTTGTTTTTAAGCTAAGCCCACAAATATTACTTCCTGCGCTTGTGCCTAAATACGGTGTGCCGCTGGTTACTGTTTCTTTTAATGCTGTTATTAAATTGTTTTTATATAATTGGTTTACCAAAACAAAGGTATTGCCGCCGCCGGTAAATATGGCTTGTGCGTCTTTTATAGCTTGTACGGGGTTTTTAAAGGTATGTATGCCTACTGCTTTTTTACCGATTTTGGATAAGGCTTTTTTTGCTTTTTGAGTGTAATCGTTATGCGATATGCCGCTTGGCCTTGCATAGGGGATGAATAATATAGTTTGGGCATCTTTAAATAAAACGGTGAGTTCTTCAAAGATATAATCTAAATACCCACTGCCGTGTACTGTGGAGGTGCTTGCAATAATTAGGTTTTTCATGTTATGGATATATATTGTAAATTTAAACAATCAGATGTTTTAACAAAAGTTTAAAGCGGTTTTTCATTTTATTTAAGATTTGAAATACTTTCTTTATTGAATAAACCAGATTAGCAATAAAACTACCATTGAAACCACTTTTACTTCTTATTGCAATACTTTTTTTTTGCGACTCAATAACAAGTCAGAATATGGAGCGTATTGAAGTTAGCGGTATTATTCTTGCTGAAAATAACGATGTGGAAAGTGTTACGGTTTACAACGCTTCTTCTAACAAGGGGACCATAACAAACAGCAAAGGCGAATTTATTATTATGGTGGCTTTAAACGATATAATTGAAATTGCAGCTTTACAGTTTCAAACCGTATCGGTTACTATTGATGCCCATGTTTTAGAAACAAAACAATTAAAAATTCAATTAATAGAGCAGGTAAACCAATTGGATGCTGTGTTATTGTCTTCTGGTCTTTTAGGTAATATTGAGGCCGATATTTTAAATGTTAAGGCTATTAAACCTTTGGTTATAGATATGGGAAATTTAAATATAGATTTTGAATATAATGATGATAAAGCTTTCGATAATACTGTTGTTGTTAATGAATTAATTAAAATAACCAATAAAGGCCAATTTTACAATGGTATTGACTTTGCTGCCATACTTGGATTAAACAAGCTGTTAAAACGGAAAAGTAAAAAAAAGGATATTTATAATGAAAAAAAAGATTTAACTAAAGATATTTTAGACGTGTATTCGCCTAAATTTATTAGTGAAACCTGTAATATTCCATTTGAAAAGGTTGAATCATTTATAGCATATATTGAAGCTAAAGGCATTAAAAATGAATTGTTCGATACCAAAAACGAAGTGTATTTAATCGAGTTCATAATAAAACAAAGCAAAGAATTTTTAAAGCTTAGAGATGCAAAAGATTAAGCCGATTGCCTTTTTAGTTTTTTTTTTGGTTTTAAAATGGCCATATCGCAATCTGTTGAAATTCACGGAAAAGTTGAAAGTAATGTAAGCGTTGAAAATATACACGTTATAAATAAAACAGCTCAAGTTTTTGCAGCTACAAATAAAATAGGCGCGTTTGTAATTACCGCGAAAGTTGGGGATACGCTAGTGTTTTCGTCTATTCAGCACAAGCTAATGCAGATAATTATTAACAAAAATGTAGTTTTAAATGGAACATTAGCCATAAAATTAGAAGAACAAATAAACCAATTAGGCGAAGTTTTAATTGGTAAAATACTAACAGGAGATTTGCTTTTGGATATTGATAATGTTGAAGGCGACCCGCCCATTAATTTTTACAATGTTGGTATTCCTGGATATACCGGTAAAATTGCAACACAAAGCGAGCGCCGATTGCACGAGGCTGGGGTGTTTAAACCAAAAATGCTATTAGGGCTTTTAGGCGGCGGAATTCCTTTAAACCCCATATTAAACGGCATTTCTGGAAGAACAAAAGAGCTTAAAAACAGGGTGAGAATAGAGGCAAATGATGATTTATTGCAAAAGATAAAAGTAAAATTGTCTGAGAGTTTTTTTAGTATTTACAAACTCGATAAAAGTAAGCACACAGATTTTTTTTATTTCTGTGCAGACGATGCAAATTTTGCAAAGCGTTGTAAAGATAAAAGCGATATTGAAATTTTTGAATTTTTAAAAGAAAAACTAATAGTTTATAACGAAAATTTGGAATTGCCTAAAGATTAATTTTTAAGTTATTATTGCTGCGTTAGGGATAGCAGCGGCATCCTTTTTTGAGGCACGAGAAAAAGATATAGCGAATAGCCCGACCTTTAGGTAACGCCCAAATAATTAAAATATTTTTTGGATCGCTTTATGAAAAGTAAATGCAAGCATCAAAATACTTATTTTAGCAAAAAAATACAGATGGCTCTTACCAAGTCTTTTTTGCTTGTTTTAATAATTCCGCTTTTGGCATTTGCCCCTGTGCACAAATATTATGTGAGCGTAACCCAAATAACCTATGTGAGGCAGCAAGCATCTGTACAAATAACATCGAGGATTTTTATTGACGATTTTGAAAATGTACTGCGCAAACGCTATGATGAAAACATAACATTAGCTGGCAAAAACGAGCCTAAAACCGTAGATGCTTATATTGAGCGCTATTTAAACCAAAAATTAAAGATTAAAATAAACAACAAAGCCGCAAAATTAAATTTTATTGGAAAAGAATACGATGCCGATATAATGCTTTGTTACCTAGAAATTGAAGGAGTAAAATCTATTGATACCATTCAAATTACCAACCAATTACTGTTTGATTTGTTTCAAGAGCAACAAAATATAGTTAAAACCAAAATAAACTCGAAACAAAACAGTTTTTTACTTATTCTTCAAAAAGACCATGCTTTGTTAAACTTTAATTAAAACAAAGTTAAATTGTTATTAAAATTAGTATTTTCGAGCACTTTTTACGATTAGTTAAATTATTGGAAAGCATAAATTAACTATCTAAACACAAAAATAAAGATGAAAAAAATCGCCTATTACTTCCTGTCTGTAGCGTTTATTACTACAGGTGTTTTTGCACAAGGGCAAGACCAAAAAGAGCAAAAAAAAGGACACACCAATACAAATAAATTCAAGCAACTATACGACGAGTTTTCTACGCCAAATATGTACAGGGCAGCATCTGGAGCTCCTGGTGTAGCCTATTATCAGCAGCAAGCCGATTATAAAATGGATATAGTTCTAGACGATAAAAATGCTGTATTGTCTGGTTTTGAAACCATTACTTATACCAATAATTCACCCGATGTTTTAAAATATCTTTGGGTTCAATTAGATCAAAATGTACGTGCAAAAGACTCTAAATCGCCGTTAATTAAAAGTAGCAGCATATCGCCGGTACAAACACCTTCTCAATTTGCAAAAACTTATTTAAAGGCACCTTTAGAAAGAGGTTTTAATATAGAAGAAGTTAAAGATATTAACGGCAAACCATTACAATACATGATTAACAGAACCATGATGCGTGTAGAATTGCCAAAAGCCATGAAAACTGGCGACAAGTTTTCGTTCTCAATAAAATGGTGGTACAACATTAACGACCATGTGGTTGAAGACGGCCGCTCTGGCTACGAATATTTTCCAGAAGATGGCAATAGAGCTTATGTAATTGCTCAGTTTTTTCCAAGAATGGCTGTTTACAACGATATAGAAGGTTGGCAGAATTCCCAATTTTGGGGGCGCGATGAGTTTGCCCTACCTTTTGGCAATTACGAGGTAAATATTACCGTACCAGCAGACCATGTTTTAGATGCCACGGGAGAGCTTACTAATAGAAAAGAAGTCTTTACAAAAACCATGATGCAACGTTACGAGCAGGCAAAAAAGTCTTATAACGAACCCGTAGTTATTGTAAACCAAACCGAGGCAGAAGCGGCAGAAAAAGGTTTTTCCAACAAAACCAAAACCTGGAAATTCAAAACAGAAAATGTGCGTGATTACGGTTTTGCAACGTCGCGAAAGTTTATCTGGGACATGATGGCCGTTAAAATAGGCGGTAAAGATGTAATGGCAGTATCAATGTATCCAAAAGAGGGCAATCCGCTGTGGGAAGACTGGTCAACAAAAGCCGTGGCTAGCACGCTAAAAACCTTTTCTAGAATGACCTTCGATTACCCCTACCACAAGGCCATTTCGGTGCATGCAAAAAACCAAGGTATGGAGTACCCAATGATTTGCTGGAATTATGGCAGGCCTGATAAAGATGGCAATTACAGCGATCGCACAAAATACGGAATGATGAGCGTTATTATACATGAGATTGGACATAATTACTTCCCTATGATTGTTAATAGCGACGAGCGCCAATGGACTTGGATGGACGAGGGCTTAACTACTTTTTTACAATATGTCGCCGAGCAGGATTTTGGCACTTGGTACCCAGAAGCCTTATCTCCCGGACACGACAAATACCCTTCAAGACGCGGGCCTGCAGCTAATATCATACCATATATGTCTGGCAACCAAGACTATATTATGCCAATTATGACGAAAGGACTTAACACATACCAGTTTGGAAACAACGCCTACGGAAAGCCAGCCACAGCTTTAAATATTTTGAGGGAAACCGTTATGGGTCGCGAATTATTTGATTATGCCTTTAAAGAATACTCGAAACGTTGGATGTTTAAACACCCTACGCCAGAAGATTTTTTTAGAACCATGGAAGACGCTTCGGCCTTTGATTTGGATTGGTTTTGGAGAGGTTGGTTTTACACCACAGATTGGGTAGATATTGGCATTAAAGAAGTGAAAAAATACTACGTATCTTCTAAACCAAATGCCTACATGAAAGAACTTATGAAAGAAAGAAATATTAGCGAAAACCAATTAAGGCCATTGGTTTACATGGTTGAAGAAGGTAGCGAAGACTTTAAAGAGAACATGAAAAACGGAATGCCAAGCGAAAACTCAACACCTCTTAAAGCGTACATTATGGACAACTTTACACCAGAAGAACAGAAAAACATAAACTCGCCAAAGTATTTCTATAACATTACCTTCGAGAAACCAGGCGGATTGGTAATGCCTATTATTGTTGAATATGCTTATGCAGACGGTACTTTTAAAACAGAAAAATACCCCGCGCAGATTTGGAGGTTTAACGATAACGAAGTAAATAAAGCAATAGCTTCAGAAAAAGAAATAATAAGTATTAAAATAGACCCGAATTTAGAGACAGCAGATGTAGATACCTCGAACAATTCGTGGCCTAAAGAAGAAAAACAAAGTCAATTCGACCAATTTAAAGACAAAATAAAAGGATAAATATCTATTAATTAGGCTGTCTTAAAAATAGTAATTTAATTAAGAATGTTAGTTTAAGAGCAATCAAAACGTATTTAAAATGAATGCGTATGGTTTTTTTGATTGCGCTCAAAATGGCAGCGGTGATAACTTTTTAGACCGCCTCTTTTTATTCTAACAAAACACTCACTATATTTGTACTGTGATACATCAACCTACATTTTTATTTATTAGCGGTGCAGAAATAGCATTTATCCTATTTATTGTTATCATGGTTTTTGGTGCCGACAAGCTGCCCGAAATAGCCCGTGGCCTTGGTAAAGGTATGCGAACCTTAAAAGACGCAACCAACGATATTAAACAAGAAATCACAAAAACCGTAGAAAAAAACGGTATAGACACCACCAGCATTACCAACGATGTAAAAAAAGAACTCGATCAGGTTAAAGACGATTTAGAGGACTTTACGGGTTCGGTAAAGCGTAAACTTTAACAAACATTCTATTTACCAAAAAGGTAATAAAGCACTATGGCGCTGTTAACTCTTGCTTCAATATTTACTTACAAAACATTTTTTATATTTTATTACATTAATGTCCTATAAAAGACATAAGACCGCTTCGCTTTTAGACATTAGAACCAAGACTAGATTCTAACTAACTGATTGTCAGAGGTGAATTGAATAATAAAACATCTCATCGCACTCTTTATAATTGTTTTATATAAACAAGGTATCATTTTAAAAGACGCGTCAAGTTCTTTATTTAAAAGAGATTAACGATTATAAAACGTTTTTAGTTGGACACTAATGATTTTAAAACAAGCTTTAAAACCATAAAAACTTAGGCAAAAACAGATGGTATTAGAGCTTAATGCACCTAATGGCAATATTATGGCAAAACATAATTTATTTGTTTCTGTAAAAGCAGTTAAAGCTAAAAAAACCTTTCAATACCCATTTTTATTTTTCTAGCCACTATAATTATAAGAGCAAGAGCCAATAGCCCCAAAAGCAAGTACATTAAATAAGCCGAACCTGATTGCAGATCTAGCGGAGAGGCATCGCCAATAAGTACTAAACCGGCCCAATATTGTGGTGCTATGGTTCTGCCCTGGGCTTGGGCTAAATAACTTAATTTGGCCTGTTGCAAGGCTTTGTCTTTTGGTAGGCTCTTTTTTATATTGGTATAAAACAATTCGATTATTTTTGCACTGGATTGCTCATCAATTTTCCAAAGGCTGGTTAAAATACTTTCGCTGCCAGCATAATTAAAAGCATGGGCTAACGATATCATGCCTTCGCCAGCCTTATAGGTTGGTTTTCCGGTTTCGCAAGCGGTTAAAATGGCTAAGTTAGAATTTAGGTTTTCGTTGTAAATCTCGTAGGTATAAAGCGAGTTGTCTTCATTATCATCACTTTTGGCAAAAATTAAGCGCGATAATTCTGGTTTTATGTTATTGGATTCGGCGTGCGTGCCAATATGGATAATCTTGTGCTCGTTGGCTTCGTTTGTAAATATTTGTTTAGAGGCATTTTCGTTAATAAAGGAGGTGCCGTTAAAAAGTCTTGTAAATTCTTTGGCTAGATCTACACTGAATGGTTGCGGCAATAATTTTAAATAGGTTTTATCAATAGCTATAGAATCGGTTATTCCAATTTTGTAATCCGTTTTCATTTTGTCGTTGAATTCTGGGGCAAAGGCTATAAAATCGTTTTGATAATCAACGGTTTTTCTGTCCTTTTCTAAAAGCAGTAAGCTATAATTGTACGACAGGATGTGTCTGGCAAGTAAGCTATGGGTTGCCAGTTCTTTAAATGAATTTATGTGTTTGGGCGTTAAACTTTCGAAACTTAAATTGAATAAAGCACCATCGGGAATAATAATAATATTTTCAGTTTTAATGCTTTCTTCAAAAGGTTTCCAAAGTTGTTTGTAAAGTTGATGCAGTACTTTTTTTGAGGCTTCTAATTTTACGATATTATTTGACGCAAGTTGAATTTGCTCCTCTAAATTTTCTGAATTTAACTCATAAAACGCAGTTGATTTTTTAGAAGCAATAAAAGCATATAAGTTGCTATTTATGTAAAGGTACCTAACAATTGTGGTGTTTTTCGGGATGTTTTTTTGTATGTTGCCTACAGATTGTTTTACGGTTTTGTACCGCATATTGTAATATTTGGGATACTTCTTTTTTAAATTGTTTAAAAAAACAAGCCACTCGGTATTTGTGCTGTTAAATTTTTCAATGGAGTTTTTGTCGAGATTTATGTTGCTTCTTAAACGTTTTAATTGGTTTTTTATGGCGGTTTCTTTTTCAATAACATCTTGCGGAACATCTTTAAATTTAATGTTATCCCTAATAGATAATTTAGAGCGAATGCGATTGTAGAGTGTTGATTCGTGCATGGAAATAAGCTGCTCCAAATACAGCTTGTTTTTGGTCATTTCGTAAAGTTTAAGACTAATTTCCATGGTAAAATCTATTATGGGTTTCATCTTGGATAGGTGTTCGCTTTTATCGATATCCGAAACATATTTTGACGAGGCGGTATTTAAAATTTCAATGGAGTTTTTAAGCGTACCGTAAATTTCTAAAACGGCTTTAACCTTAGTGGTATCAATACTTTTGAAAGCGGCTTTGCTTTTGTAAAGCATGGGTGTTGCTTTTAAAGTTTGCCAATAGAGGGAATCGGTGCTTTTTAAGGCCTTGTTTTTTTCTAAAAGTGTTAAGGATTTTTCGGACCAAGATATAGCGCCCTCGTAATTTTTGAGGTTAAACTTAATCTCGGCCATTAGGTTATTGGTTTTTATGGTTTCCAGATTTTCTGGGGTTGCCGTTTTGTTTACAACTTCCAATAATTTGTTACTGGCTTTATTGGCTTCTTTTTCGAAACCGTTTCTGGAATAAAACAATGCCGATTCCCTAAGTTTTGTAAGTCGGTCGTGGCTATAGCTACCAGGGCTAACGGTTTCATATAGGGCATCACTTAATTTATAGGCGTTGTAGGCAGCTTCAATTTTATTCATATTTTCTAGAATATTGGCTTTTGTTCCCATGGCATAAGTCATGTAGCCCGCATAATCTTCAGATATGTTTTTAAATTTACTATAAGATTCGTCAATAAGCTTTAGTGCTTCTTCGCCATCGTGAACTACCCATTTTCCTTGGGCAAGCTGATTGGTAAATACAATTTGCTGAATACTGTTTTCTGGAAAATAGGCTTTTGCTTTTTTGTAATTATGCTCGAATAAATTAAGGGCGCGTTCTAGCTGCCCCAGCTTTACATAATTGCTCCCCATATCGTTAATTACTGATAAATAGTTGTACCTGGCATTGCTTATATTTGGGCTGTTTGCCGAAGCATCTAAATAGGTTTTGTAATGGCGAATGGCATGTTCTTGATGCTTTAGCGACTTGGAAAACTGGCCTTGGTTCATGTAAATTATGGCCATATTACCCGATAAAATAGCGGGGTAATAATAGCGTTCGTTAAGGTTGCCTTGGGTATTTTTTAAGGCATTAACCCCTTTGTTGTAATAATACAATGCGCTATCTAATTTGTTTTCGTTTTGCATCATTAAACCAACAATATTGCAAGCGCTATATACATTGGTTGCTGTGGCTTTAGGGTTTTTTTCATTGATTTTAAAGGCTTCTAGCCCGTGTTTTTTTACCAAATCGAATTTCCTTAAAAAATACGATGTGCTGGAAAGCCCGTATGCGCTTCTGGCCATTTTATTTAAACGGTTTGTGCTTGTTTTTTTGGCTTGTTCGAAACCGAGTTTGTTGTAATTGTAAGATTCTTGATATAGGCCGTTATCAACCGTTAACGTCGATATATCCGCGTAAGCGTTATATAAATCATCTGGATTATGAGTTAAAGATTTTAGTTTTTCGAGGGCTTTTTCACTTTTTTCTAAAAAATCGTTTTCACCTTTTAATATGGCTATTCTGCCATGATAATAAACTAGATTGGAAAGCGAATCGTATTGTTTGTTGTTGGTGTAATATTGGGTTTGAATTTGCAGTTCTTTTTCTGCTTTTTGCAAAGAATCATTTTCTATTAATTTGTTGATGTATCCCGTATTGAAAACCGTATTGTTTTGGGCTTGAAAATTTAGCGTACAACTGAAAAGGATAATAAAAAAGACACATTTACAATATGTTATTAGCCTTGTCATGTGATTAACAGTTTAATCGTTGAGTTCTAAAATAATGGTATTGCTGGCTTCGGTATTACTGAGCTTAAAATATTTTTTAGCCAAGGTTAAATTGCCTTCTTTTAAATAGGCCAATCCTAGATAATGATAGGCGTCGTGTATTAACGGGAATGTGTCTTGCGATTGTACCGATCGTTCTAAAAAGGGAATGGCTTCTGTTTCGTTTTTATTGGCCAAATGCGCTACGCCCAAAAAATAATTTAGGGTATCGTTTTCTGGTTTTTGTACCAAAAGCGTTTGCCATTTGCTTATGGCCAATGTATAGTCTCCTCTTTTGTAATTTACCATAGCATCGTAAAAATCGTAATTATCTGTACTGCCCATGGCTGTTGGAAGCCCCGGATCGGGTTTAAAGTATTTAGCATACAGCTTTTGGTTGGGCGGGTTGCTAAAAAACCAGATGCTGCCAAAGGCAATAACAATGGCTGCTGCCACGGCAAATTTTCGGTAGTTTATGTGGGTGTTTTTTTTGTTTTCCTGGTTTGTGTTTACTTCTGCCTTTGGTTTAATTTGGTTGTGGAAATCGTTTAGTTTTTCTTTTAAGCTTTGGGTTTCTATAGCTAAAAGCAATGTTTTAATGTCTTCTACTTGGGTTTTAAACTCGAAATCGTTTTTTAACCTAGATTTAAACGCCTTAAGGTTGGGGGCATCCATGGTATTGTTAAGGTACTTTTCTACAGACTCCAGTAGTTCTTGAGATATGTTGGTATTTGGGTTCATTACTATATATTGGTTTTTAAAGCCAATTCGCGTAGTTTTTTTACGCATCGGTATTTTTTGTTTCTTGTAGATGCGGCGTCTAGCTTTAATTCGTTGGCAATTTCTTTCATAGATTTTTTATTAAAATAAAATTGGCGCAAAAGCGATTTACAGGGTGCTCCAAGCTTTTTAAAAGCTGTCATGGTTATTTTTAAGTTCTTGCTTTCCAGTTCGTTAGTTTCGTCTTCGTCGTTTTTAAGAACAACCATGGTTTCTATGTTTAATGGTTTAGAATTTTTAAAGACTTTAGATCGTAAAACGTCGGTCCATTTGTTTTTTGCAATTCTATAGAGATACCCTTGTAAAGCGGTGTTGTTTTGTGGTATAAACGTGTTGTTTTTTACATGTTGCCAAACAGTTATAAAGGCTTCTTGGTAAATGTCTTTAGCATGTGCAACGGTACCACTGTTTTTTAAAACCAAAGCTTCAATTTTTGGGTAATTGGTAATGTATAGTTCTTTTAAAGCAATGGTATTGTTGCTTTTAATAGCATCGATAAGTTGTGTTTGATGTTCAAGTTTGTAGGCTTGTCCCATAGTTGTAGCAATTCGAAAGAAATATACAACTATTTTAATCTTATTCAAATACTACACTATTAAATGCTATAAGAATTCGTTTATCAACTTTTTTAATCCATTTTTTTGAATTTTTTACAACAAAATATTTATATCATTAAAATATTAATATGATGCTTAGTTGTTGGTTTTTACAAAAATGGAAAAGGCTCTTGCAAGTCCAGCACCATTGGTAAGGCTCGTAGCTACACCGTTTTTCCAAACTGTGGCAACATCGTGTGTGCCATTATTTTCAACGCCAGCAACATACACATCGCTACCATTAACAAAAACCGAATGTGCTCTTGCTTTTTTTGTGCCATCAGTAAGCTTGGTGGCAACTCCGTTTTTCCAAACGGTTGCTGCATCTTCAAAAAGCTTACTGCCTACATTTTGCATACCAACGGCATACACATCGTTGCCATCAATAAAAACAGATTCTACAATGGCATCTTTAGTACCATCAGTTAAATTGATAGCTGCTCCGTTTTTCCAAATTTTGGCCACTAATATATTGCTTTGGTTGTCTTTATATTCAAACCCTCCCACATACACATCGTTACCCGAAACAAAAACAGAGGTGGCACCTGCGTATTTAGTGCCATCGGTAAGTCTTGTAGCTACGCCGTTTTTCCAAAGTACTGCTGTAAACTCATTATTAGCGGTGCTAACGGGAATCTGCCAACCCGCTGCATAGACATCGTTTCCTGAAACGAAAACGGCGTTTGCACTGGATTGGAATCCGTCTGAAAGATCGGTAGCTACACCGTTTTTCCAAGACCGGGCATTAAACCCATTACTGCCCTCTTCAAAACCAGCAGCATGTACGTCGTTTCCTGAAACAAAAATGGAATAGGCTACAGAGCTTGTTGTGCCGTTGCCTAGGTTGCTGGCTACACCGTTTTTCCAAACCTTGGCAATATTAACGGTGCCATTATACTCATAACCTGTGGTATAAACATCTTCTCCCGATACAAAAACAGAATAGGCAAGCCCAGGTTCGTTTGTGCTTGAAAGGTTGGTGGCCACCCCGTTTTTCCATAATTCTGCAGTGGCAAGCTGTGGGTTTATTGGGTTAACACCCGCCACATATACCTGTGAACCCGATGTTTCTTCTTCCTTTATATTAGCATCTTCTTTACTACAAGCAAAAAATGTAATATTAAAAATGGTTATTAATAAAAGGATTTTTATTGGCGTTTTAATCATTGAGCTTATCATTTTTTTTGTATTTTTTATTTATTGAACATCGGGATTGTCGGGTTCTTTATCAAATATATCCGGAGTACCATCGTTGTCTCTATCTGGAAGCGTACCTCTGTCGCTCACTAACAATTGAAAACTAAGTGGCAAAAACACATCCATCACTAAATTGTCATACTCATTTGTTGGGCCAACAGAAATTGAAGATGCGACTGAAAGCGTAGGTAAACCTTGTACCGCCGTAACACTAACCCAAACGAGTCCTGTGAGATTTCCAAAGCGAATCAATCGAGAACTAAATACTCTTGTTAGCCCATTTTCAGAAATTGGAGGCGGTGTGTTTTTACATAATACTTCAAAATTATTACCGTTTGTTCCGTAAAACTTGAACATTTTATCGTTTATTTCTCTTGCAATTATGTCATCGACTGAAAAATTAAGCGGATAGCTTGACAACGGTACATATCTCCATACTGCAGCATTGGACTTATTTCCGTTTCTAATTATGTTAACACCCAAAGGCGCTGTAAACTGGTCTGTATCTTCGGATGCCGTATAACCTTGGGGAATGGTTAACCCCAAATACGGATGTTGACTGTGTATAAACTGCGATCCAGGATTTGCTATAATAGGCACTTGCGTTAATGGCGGTGGTACACTATTGCCATAATCCCAATAGGCAGCTGTTGGCCCTACAACCGTATTGCTTGTGCAATTTATTCTAGGGGTGTAATTGGCAAGATTGTTTTCGTTACTTTCATTGTTATCCGAACTACAGGATAGCACTATTAGAATAATTAATAAAATACTGTATAGTTTTGTTGATTTCATTTTGATGATATTTAAAGGGTTTGCTTAGACATCGTAATTAAATTAAAATGTCATCATTTATTAATTTTCAACTTCAAATTGATTCCATTCACTATTATTAAGTCTATTATCTACTCTAGGGTCATAAAATGAATTGTTCGTGCCAAAATATTCGCCATTGGTATTTACCCAATAGTATTTACTGCCATCTTCAACATTATAGCGTTCGCCAGTTGCCATGTTTGAAATTGTAGCACGTTCTCCAATCATATTAACGGTTTTGGATTGTCCGGCACTATTCATATCATTTCTTTTTAAATAACCAGCATGATTAATATCTAAAATATCGCTATACGTTTTACCGATGGAACGTGTGGTATTTCCTCTCGATTCAATGGCTCTCATACGTTGGTTGTGTGCTATTTGACTTTGCCTCGTAGCATTTGCCCAAAACGCTTCGTTATGTCTAATACTTTGTAAAAGGGCTTTGTTTTTGTGTTGCTGCCATGGCATGTTTATTTGTGTATTGGCTAAACCGTAAATGAATGCTTCTTTAGCTTTTTTAAAATGCTGTTGTGGCGCTTCCAGTTCGGTAGATTGTAAAGTCCAGTAAATAAAATTGCCCTTAGCTATAATAGATTGCACTAAAATGATACAAGATTTATTGCCGTTAGCGTCCTCCCAATCTGTGCCTAAAACATGGTAACGCCTGTTGCTGCCCGTTTTTAACATACCAGAATCGAACCTGTTCCAAAATTGCAATACGCTAGGTATTTGATAGCTTTTTACAAGATTGTAGCCTTGCGATTGTGCCGAGGGCACAATATTATTTTGTAGTATTTGTTGAAGCGTGTAAACCGGAGAAACCTGTACGTTCGGGGTGTTGGCCATTTGTAGCGTTTGAAGCGAAAACGCATCATTGGCATAGGCATAATTATAGGTCTCGGTTTTGTTTACTTTAATATTATTGGGCGCGGTTACCGTTATTTTAGCATTTTTAGCGGCGTTGTAATTCCAGCTTTTTGGTAGCGGTATTCGGCATATTACCATCCCGTTACTATGGTCGTAAATGTTATTGTATTTTAAACCGTTTTGAGATGAAATGCTATTTTTATTTTGTGAAGATTTATCATCAAAATCGAGGTTGCCAACGGCGTTATTCTGGTTACTAAAATTACAGGAAAATAAAAGTGAAAAAGTGAAGCTTACAATTAAAAAATGATTCATTAGTTTCATAATAATATGGTTTATATTATGACATCGAATCGCACAAAATATGTCATCAAACTTTATTTAGAAAAATCATTTTTTATAAAGAAAAGACACTCTATTTCTAAAGTGTCTTTTAAATATTGTATTGATAGTGTTTTTATAAATTAATCAATTTCCAATCCTTTTAAGTAAACTTTTTCTATGTGATGATTTCCAAATGAATAGGGTATAAATCCATAAGAATTAATGGGTTTTGTAAGAATGAAATTAGCCAATTTTCCTTTGGTAATAGAGCCGACTTGTTTTTCCAATCCCATGGCATAAGCTCCATTAATAGTGGCGGCATTAATGGCTTCTTCTGGTGTCATTTTCATTTTGATGCACGCCGTAGATATTACAAAATTCATGTTGCCCGATGGTGTCGATCCGGGGTTGTAATCGGTTGCTAAAGCTAGCGGTAAACCTGCATCAATCATTTTTCTGGCCGGTGTGTACGGAATGCTTAAAAAATAGGAACAGCTTGGTAAAGCAACAGGCATGGTTTTGGTGTTTTTTAAAGCCTCAATATCTTCATCTCGCATTATCTCTAAATGATCTACAGATAGCGCCTTATGTTTTACACCAGCTTGTACGCCGCCAATGGCATTAAACTGATTAACGTGTATTTTAGGTATTAAGCCGTGTTTTTTGCCCGCTTCTAAAATCAGTTCGGTGTCTTCCACCGAAAAGTATCCTTTTTCACAAAAAATATCGATGTATTCTGCGAGATTTTCAGAGGCAATTTTTGGTATCACATCGTTAATAAGCATTTGTAAATAGCCTCTTTTATTGTTTTTAAAAGTTGAAGGAACCGCGTGCGCACCTAAAAAAGTGGCTTTTATTTCAATAGGATAATTTTCCTTTAATCGCTTAATTACACGAAGCATTTTTAATTCGGCATCGGCAGTTAAGCCGTAACCCGATTTAATTTCAACAGCTCCCGTGCCCAATTGTATCACTTCTTCTAAACGTGTTTTACTTTGATTGTATAAATCGTCTTCAGAAGTTTCCTGGAGTTTTTTTGCAGAATTTAAAATACCGCCACCGTTATTGGCAATGTCTTCGTAAGATAGTCCGTTGATTCTATCGACAAATTCACCTTCTCGATTACCTGCATAAACAATATGGGTATGCGAGTCGCACCACGAGGGTAAAATCATTTTTCCTGTGGCATCAACTATCGTATCAAATTCGGCATTCGGACAATCATCCATTTTTCCATAATCTGAAATCAATCCGTTTTTAACCACTAAAAAAGCATCTTTAATGGTTGGTAAAATCTTCATTTCCGCACCAGCGATAAAATCGATATGCTTGTCGCGCACTTGAATGAGTTCCTTAATGTTTTTAAAAAGTGTTTTCATTAAAATAAATCGTTTAAAATATTGTCTTCAACCAAATTAGGGATTGTAATTTTTAAGTTTGGAGTCCGTTCCATTTCGCGTTTTATGGCAAATAAAGCCTCTTCGTTTCGTGCCCAACTTCGGCGTGCAATACCATTGTTTACATCGTAAAAAAGCATGCTTTTTAACCGTGCTTCGGCTTCTGGCGTGCCATCTAATAATAAACCGAAACCACCGTTAATAACTTCGCCCCAACCTACGCCACCACCATTGTGAATGGATACCCAAGTAGCGCCTCTAAAGCTATCGCCAATAACGTTGTGGATGGCCATGTCTGCGGTAAATTTACTGCCATCGTAAATATTTGAGGTTTCCCTAAACGGCGAATCGGTGCCGCTAACATCGTGATGGTCGCGTCCTAAAACCACGGGACCAATATCACCTTTGGCTATGGCATCGTTAAACGCTTTGGCAATTTTTGTACGACCTTCGGCATCGGCATACAAAATACGTGCTTGCGAACCGACCACCATTTTGTTTTGTTTCGCATTTTTTATCCACGTGATGTTGTCTTGCATTTGAAGTTTGATTTCTTCCGGAGCATGCTCCATGATTTCCTGTAAAACGGTTGCTGCTATTTCATCGGTTTTATCCAAGTCTTCTGATTTTCCCGAAGTACAAACCCAACGGAAAGGTCCAAAACCATAATCGAAACACATCGGCCCTAAAATATCCTGCACGTACGATGCGTATTTAAAATCGATACCGTTTTCAGCCATAACATCTGCTCCGGCTCTGGATGATTCCAATAAAAAAGCATTGCCATAATCGAAGAAATACGTGCCTTTTTCAGTGTGATTATTTATTGATGCTGCATGTCTGCGCAACGTGGTTTGTACTTTTTCTTTAAATAATTTTGGGTTTTCACGAATTAATCGGTTTGATGCTTCATAAGAAATATCAGCAGGATAATAACCACCTGTCCATGGAATATGTAACGAGGTTTGATCAGACCCAACATGCACATAAATATCCTCTTCATCAAAGCGTTCCCAAACATCAACAACGTTGCCAATATAGGCTATTGAAACGATTTCGTTATTTTCTTGAGCCTGTTTTACTCGGGTAACTAAATCGCCCATATCATCAATAAGTACATCCACCCAACCTTGTTCGTGTCTTTTTGTTGCAGCTTTTGCGTTCACTTCGGCGCAAACGGTAATGCAACCCGCAATGTTTCCTGCTTTTGGTTGTGCACCACTCATACCGCCCAATCCGGCAGTTAAAAATATTTTTCCCGCGGGTGTTTCATCTTTTTGTAAAATTTTTCTAAAGGCATTTATAACGGTAATGGTCGTGCCGTGTACAATACCTTGTGGGCCAATGTACATAAACGAACCCGCCGTCATTTGTCCGTATTGCGATACCCCTAAGGCATTAAACTTTTCCCAATCGTCGGGTTGCGAATAATTGGGAATTACCATGCCATTGGTTACTACCACTCGAGGCGCATTTTTAGACGATGGAAATAATCCCATGGGATGACCAGAATACAAGTGTAAAGTCTGCTCATCGGTCATAGTCGCCAAATATTGCATCACCAAAAGGTACTGCGCCCAATTTTGAAACACGGCGCCATTGCCGCCATAGGTAATTAATTCTTCGGGATGTTGTGCCACGGCAGGGTCTAAGTTGTTTTGAATCATGAGCATAATGGCTGCTGCTTGTTTAGATTTGGCAGGGTATTCAGCAATATTTCGTGCGTATATTTTGTATTTTGGTTTGAAACGGTACATGTAAATACGACCAAAATCTAGCAATTCTTGGGCAAATTCAACAGCTAATTCTTGGTGCCATTTTTTAGGAAAGTAGCGTAACGCATTACGAATAGCCAGTTGTTTTTCCTCTTTAGATAAAATATCTTTTCGTTTTGGTGCTCTATTCGCATCTTTTGTATCGGGGCGTTTTACTGGTAATTTTGTTGGAATGCCTTGTAATATATGTTCTTTAAAAGTCATGATCTAAAGGTTTTAGTTTACAATAAAAGCACGGTTTTTTACCATAGTTATTAATGCGTTGATGTCGTCTTTTAAAACACGATCGTCTTCTAACTTAGCAACTTTTTGTCTTATTATTTTGAAATTTTCTTCTATTATTTTTGAAAATGTATTAGGTCTTCTAAACTCCAAAGCTTGTGCGGCGTACATGAGTTCAATGGCCAATATTTTTTCAATATTCCCTAATATTTGGTTGAATTTACGCCCAGAAATACTGCCCATAGACACATGGTCTTCTTGCCCTAACGAGGTTGGAATACTATCTGCCGATGGCGGAAAACACAGCGATTTGTTTTCGGTTACCAAGGCTGCTGTGGTGTATTGCGGAATCATAAAACCAGAATTTAAGCCACCAGCTTGGGTTAATAATCGTGGCAATCCGTATTTACCTTTTAATAATAAATAGCACCGTCGGTCTGCAATATTACCTAATTCTGAAGCAGCAATAGATGCGTAATCTAAAGCCATCGCAAGGGGCTGTCCGTGGAAGTTTCCACCAGAAATGGCTTCGGTTTCACTTAAAATAATGGGGTTATCGGTTACTGCATTCATTTCAATTTCTGCCAATTCATTCAAATGATAATAGGCATTTCTTGAAGCGCCGTGAACTTGAGGCATACAGCGCATAGAGTATGGATCTTGCACACGACTGCATTCAAAATGATTTTCAAGGTTTTGAGAATCTTTCAATAACATCCTTATACGTTCGGCAACTTTTAGATTCCCTTTAAACGGCCTGATTTTATGTAGGGCTTCTTTAAAAGGCGAGGCGCTTCCTTGAAAACCTTCCAAACTCATCGTTCCGGAAACATCGGCCAAATCAAGTAAATATTTCATTTTTTTTAATCCGATAATGGTATTTGCCAAAATAAATTGCGTGCCGTTAATTAATCCTAACCCTTCTTTGGCTTCCAATTTCATCGGTTTTAAACCGTGTTGTTTTAATACCGTTTTTGCTGGTTTAATGCTATTGCTAACCCAAAATTCACCTTCACCCAATAAAGGAAAAAATAAATGGGCTAGGGGCGCTAAATCTCCCGAGGCACCAACCGAACCTTGTTCGGGTACAATAGGTAATAAATCGTTGTCGATAAAATAAATGATGCGTTCAATGAGCTCTAAACGCACTCCTGAAAATCCTTGGCATAAGGCATGCACTTTACAAATCATCATAATTTTCGAAAGTTCTTTATCAATTGCATTTCCAACACCAACCGCATGGGTAATTAATAGGTTTTCTTGTAGTTTACTGGTTTCTTCGGGTGTAATTTGTACATCGCACAATGGCCCAAAACCTGTGTTTATGCCATAAACTGCTTTGTTTGAATTGGCTATTGTTTCAACTTTTTGTCTGCAATTTTTTATATTGTTTTTAACATCTTCGGTAATGCCAGCATGTAAAGTCCCGTTTGCAATGGCAATGGCTTTATTTACTGTAAGATGCTCTATTCCGTATTTAAACATGTTTTTTTGTGTAATGGATGTGTTAACAAAGTTATTCTTATTTTTGATGCTTAACAAGATTAATAATATTATTAATTAATAACTATGAAGTATCAATTAGAGTTAAGGCATCTCAAATATTTTATAGCTGTTGCCGAAGATTTACATTTTAGAAAAGCGGCAGAACGCTTGTTTATTTCGCAACCCGGATTGAGCCGACAAATAAAACAAATGGAAGGCGATTTAGGTATTAAATTGTTTGAACGCCACAACAGAAAAGTGGAACTTACAAAAGCCGGACGTTACCTTAAAACCGAAATCGCGCAGCATTTAAATGATTTAGACCGTATCTTCAATCAAGCCAAATTGTTAAACGATGGCATTGGTGGCGATTTAAAATTTGGCTATGTTGGGTCTGCTATGCAAGAGATTATACCAAACCTGTTACTAAAGTTTAGAACTGAAAACCCCAATGTGCACTTTAGTTTAAAAGAATTGGACAACCAAAAACAAATAGACAGTTTGCTGTCTCACGATATTGATATTGGTTTTGTGCGCTTAGAGCGGGTGCCAAGGGATTTACAGATAAAACCCATTTTAAAAGAGCATTTTTGCTTGGTGTTGCCCAAAAATCATCCTATAAATGCTACCAATTTTAAAAACCTCAAACAGTTTAAAAGCGATGCTTTTATTCTGTTTGATTCAAAATATAGCGCTTCGTATTTCGAGAAAGTGATGCAGATTTTTGACGATAACGGTTTTACTCCAATTATTGCGCACAATACCATTCATGCGAGTTCTATTTATAAGTTGGTTGAAAACGAATTCGGGATTTCCATTGTGCCAAAATCGCTTCAAACTCAAAATATACCGGGTATTAAATTTATTGAATTAAAAAAAGTGTCTCAAAAAACCGTACTTTCGGTCATCTGGAATAAAAAGAACAGGAACCTCATATTGAAAAAATTTTTAACTCATATCAATTAAAAAAAGCAGAAAAAACTAGCTTTGTTTACTGCAATAAAATTCCATACTTTTGGCATCACATAAAAAATAAAAAATAAACTATAAAGAATGAAAACAATTAAACTTTTAAGTATCGCTTTAGTGGCAACCACATTATTTTCTTGTAATAAAAATGGGGTAACCAATAAGCCGTTAAAAACCCAAGTGGATTCTGTAAGTTATGCTATTGGAATGGATATAGCAAGAAATGTTAATACGAGCGCTTCTGAAATTGATAGGGATATTTTTATTCAAGGTTTTATAAACACTCTAGATTCTACATCTACAATGATTGAAGAAGATAAAGCCAGGGAAATAATAAATACCTACTTTAGAGCGAAGCAAGAAGAAACAAGAAAAAAGCAACAAGCCGAACAATTAAAAAAAGTAGAAGAGCAGTATAACGATGTTAAAGTTGCAGGGGAAAACTTTTTAGAAGAAAACAAAGCCAAAGAAGGTGTAAAAACAGCAGCATCGGGCTTACAGTATATTGTTTTAAAAGAAGGCAGTGGCGAAAAACCAGAAGCGGCTTCTAAGGTAAAAGTACACTACCACGGTACTACCATTGACGGCGAAGTGTTTGATAGTTCTGTTGATAGAGGTACGCCAGCGGAATTTTTTGTAAACCAAGTAATTAAAGGATGGACCGAAGGTTTGCAGTTAATGGCTGTAGGCTCAAAATACAAATTCTTTATTCCCCAAGAATTGGCTTATGGTGCTTTTCCGCGTCAAGGTGGTAAAATAAAACCGTTTGATGTTTTAATTTTTGAGGTTGAATTATTAGAAATAGTAAAATAAAATCACACCAAAACTAAATATTAAAAAGTCGTTTAAAATAATTTAAACGGCTTTTTTTAGTTTTCATCAGGGTCTTTTTTCTTGCCGCTCATCATAAAATTAATAAGAATACCAATTAATGCAATACAAACAAGTGCGAAAATAGCTATCATTATTACGCCATTGGTCCAGTTATAAAGAGAAATAGTTTGAGTTATCATAAATTAAAATTTTAAGCTAAAATACTAATACAAATGTTTTGTATATATGATTTTTGTCAGATAATAAACGTTCATTTTTAAAATTACAAAAAAAGCATAATACTGATTAAACGATTCGATTTTCTGTTTCAAAATAAAGATAATGAAATTACAAACCAAGGTTGTAACTTTGCAGTGTAATAATTAATAAAAATTATGAGTCATAAAGCAGGTTTTGTAAATATAATAGGTAATCCTAATGTGGGTAAATCTACATTAATGAACGCTTTTATTGGAGAGAAATTATCAATCATCACATCCAAAGCGCAAACCACACGCCACAGGATTTTGGGTATAGTAAACGGAGACGATTTTCAAGTGCTATTTAGCGATACCCCCGGAATTATAAAACCCGCTTACCAATTGCAGGAATCTATGATGGGCTTTGTTAAATCGGCTTTTGAAGATGCCGATATTTTACTTTATATGGTTGAAATTGGCGAGCAAGAATTAAAGGACGAAGCTTTTTTCAATAAGATAAAAAATTCTAAAATCCCTGTTTTATTATTGTTGAATAAGATTGATAAATCAAACCAAGAGCAATTAGAAACTCAAGTACAGCTTTGGTCAGAAAAAGTGCCCAATGCAGAGATTGTCCCTATTTCGGCTTTAGAAGGTTTTAATGTAAAAGAGGTGTTTAACCGTATTATTGAGCTCTTGCCAGAGTCGCCCGCATTTTATCCAAAAGACCAATTAACCGATAAGCCCGAGCGTTTTTTTATAAACGAAACCATTCGCGAAAAAATATTGATGCATTATAAAAAGGAAATTCCTTATGCGGTTGAAATAGAGACCGAGGAGTTTCTCGAAGAAGAAAACATCATTCGAATACGTTCTGTAATTATGGTAGAGCGCGACACCCAAAAGGGCATCATTATTGGGCATAAAGGGGCGGCTTTAAAACGTGTTGGGATTGAAGCTAGAAAAGATTTGGAAAAGTTTTTCGGGAAACAAATTCATTTAGAATTGTATGTAAAAGTTAATAAAAACTGGCGTAGCAACCAAAATCAGTTGAAACGTTTTGGGTATAATAATTAAAATATAAATCGCAAGATATTTCAAAAATCCGTGATAATCCATGAAATCCGTGTCTTAATATTTTAAGGCCTTTGGCTCGTAACAACCCCGTTTTCCTCTAAAACCCCATTCATAAAATCATATAAATCGCGCATCTCGTTTTTGCTCGATGCCTTACCAATACGACCAGCAAAATAAAGCACAAACCAAACCAATACCATTAAAAACATAAAACTTAATTGTACGGCATAATCGTTTTTTAAAGACCAATTGGTGTAAGCCCAAATTCCAAACGCTATAAAAAATCCGGCAACCATAAAATGAAAAAATATAAACATGGTCCAAACCGTTGGGTTAGGGCCAAATAAGCCATGTAATGTACTTGTTTTAGTATCAGTTTCATTTATTTCAAAATGTAATTGTGGCGACCAAAACCGTTGTTTTTCTTTAGGCAGTTTAATGAATACGTGGTCGTCTATTCTGCTTACTATAAATTCACTTTGTGTATTTTTACAATCCTCGAAAGCTTTTAAAACGGTTTCGTTATCTTGATTTAATTCCATTTTAAAACGTGGGCGTAAAACAATATCGTTGGTAACTGGCATACTTTATTTTTAATCTTAGAAAAGTAACATTTTTTATTCAAATTATAAATCGTTTTTATTCTTTAGTTAAAAATCGTTATGCATTGGGTATAATTCCTATTTTTGCAGAATATTCCAGAAGCGATATAAAATTCAGTCTTAGACTGTTATAGAAGTAAAAATTATGAGTAATATAGTAGCCATAGTAGGTCGCCCAAATGTGGGGAAATCAACGTTTTTTAACCGTTTAATTCAGCGTCGAGAAGCCATTGTAGATGCCGTTAGTGGCGTAACCAGAGATAGGCATTACGGTAAAAGTGACTGGAACGGTAAAGAGTTTTCGCTTATCGATACCGGTGGTTATGTATTGGGAAGTGATGATGTTTTTGAAGCTGAAATCGATAAACAAGTGGAACTGGCTATTGATGAAGCCGATGCTATTATTTTTATGGTTGATGTTGAATCTGGCGTTACGGGAATGGACGAAGATGTTGCCGAATTATTGCGTAAAGTAAACAAGCCCGTTTTTTTAGTAGTGAATAAGGTCGATAATGCAAAACGTGCAGA
Organism: Gelatiniphilus marinus; assembly: GCF_042684345.1. Classification (NCBI taxonomy): domain Bacteria; kingdom Pseudomonadati; phylum Bacteroidota; class Flavobacteriia; order Flavobacteriales; family Flavobacteriaceae; genus Gelatiniphilus; species Gelatiniphilus marinus. Next base: position 23,650 of record NZ_JBHULK010000003.1, read on the forward strand.
AGATGCCGTAGAGTTTTATGCCTTAGGACTGGGCGATTACTATACCATTGCCAGTATTAACGGTAGTGGCACCGGCGAGCTCTTGGATGCCCTGGTTGAAGCCCTGCCAGAGAAAGAAGATTTTATTGAAGATGAGCTGCCTCGTTTTGCCGTGGTTGGCCGCCCAAATGCTGGGAAATCATCGTTTATTAATGCATTAATCGGAGAAGATAGATATATAGTTACCGATATTGCCGGAACAACGCGCGATGCCATAGATACCAAATACAATCGTTTTGGATTTGAGTTTAATTTAGTCGATACGGCTGGAATTAGAAGAAAATCTAAAGTAAAAGAAGATTTAGAGTTTTACTCGGTAATGCGAAGTGTACGTGCTATCGAGCATGCCGATGTGTGTTTACTCGTTTTAGATGCCACCAGAGGTTTTGATGGGCAAGTGCAAAACATATTTTGGCTGGCAGAGCGCAATAGAAAAGGCATTGTGGTTTTGGTGAATAAATGGGATTTGGTGGAGAAAGACCACAAATCGATGAAAGAATTCGAGAAAACCATTAAAAAACAAATGGAACCTTTTACCGATGTGCCAATTGTATTTATATCGGCACTAACCAAACAGCGTATTTTTAAAGCTATTGAAACGGCCGTAGAGGTTTATAAAAACCGAGCCAAAAAAATAAAAACCAGTCAGCTTAACGATATCTTGTTGCCTATTATAGAAAACTATCCGCCACCGGCGTACAAGGCTAAATTTGTAAAAATCAAATACATTATGCAATTGCCAACACCGCAGCCGCAATTTGCGTTTTTCTGTAATTTGCCGCAATATGTAAAAGATCCGTACAAGCGTTTTCTTGAAAATAAACTACGCGAGCATTTCAATTTTAATGGTGTGCCTATTAGTGTTTATATGCGTAAAAAATAAGTTTTTAGCCAGAGTTACCAGCTACCACCGGCACCACCGCCAGAAAAGCCACCACCACCGCCAAAACCGCCAAAGCCACCCCCACCGGAGCTACCGCCAAAACCACCGGAATTTCTGCGGTAACTGCCACGCCCCATATTACTTAATATAATGGCTTCTAATATATCGCTGGCAGCAGATCTGTGGCCACCGTTTTTGCCACCGCCGCCTCTACGGTTTTTTGTAATGGAGATAAGGATGATAATGAATATAAAAAACAGAACAACAATAAAGCCAACAGGTGGTACGTTGGCGCCATTAGACGGTTTTTTATTGTTTTTATACTCACCACTTAGCACTTTAAAAATGGCATCAATACCTTTGTCTAATCCGCGATAATAATCGTTGCGTTTAAATTCCGGAATAATAACATTCCTAATAATTTCCCCGTTAATGCCAGCAGTTAGTTTATGCTCAACGCCATAACCTGGAGCAATCCATATTTTTCTGTCATCTTTTGCTAATAAAATAATAACACCGTTATCTTCTTTTTCTTGGCCAATTCCCCATTTGTGCCCCCACCTAGGGGCAAGTAACCCAATGTTTTCTCCTTTTGTTTTTGATATTATTACTATTAAAATCTCTGTAGATGTAGAGTCGTTATAATGTTTTAATTTGTTGTAAAGCAGTTGGTATTCTTTAGTGCTTAGGGTTTTGGTGCTGTCTATATCTATTACTGGCGGAATAAAACTGGGTTTTTCAGGAATATTATACTGCCCGTAAGAAAGATTGAAAGCACAAAAAAGCATTAAAAAGCAAAGGGTAAACTTTACTTCTTTTTTTAGTGATAGAATTCTTAAAACCGAATGCCGCATGTTAAAGGTTAGCCTTTTGATATTTCGTTAGAAAGTTCGTTGTTGTCGTTGTGTTTCCACGGAAAATGCAGGGCAAGTTCTGCACCCGCTTCAATAATGCCTTCAACCAAACCTTGTTTAAAGTTACCGGATTTAAAATGCGATTGCATAAGGTCTTTGGTGCTGTTCCAAAAATTATTAGGAACCACATCATTAATGCCTTTGTCACCATAAATTACAAAACTTCTATCGCTAATAGCAACATAAATTAAAACCCCATTTTGCAGTTTGGTATTGTCCATTTTTAAATAATGAAACACTTCCATAGCACGGGAAAACACATCTGTTTTCGATGTTTTTTCAATGTGCACACGTATTTCTCCCGAGGTTTTGGCTTCGGCCTTTCTAATGGCTTCAATAATTTCCTGTTCGTCTTCAGCAGAAAGAAAATCTTCTATTTTAGACATGGCGTTTTAGTTAGAAAAATCTACTTTAACTGGTTGGTTGGCACCAGCTTCAGCATCAAAATACGGTTTTTCATCAAAGTTTAACAGGCCAGCAAGTATGGTGTTTGGAAACTCGTTAACATGAATGTTGTAGGGTTTAATAGCTTCGTTGTAACGTGTTCTTGCTGTTTGTATGGTGTTTTCTGTACTGGTTAGCTCGTCTTGCAATTTTAAAAAGTTTTGGTTGGCTTTTAAATCTGGGTAGCGCTCTACGGTTACCAATAAGCTTTTTAATGCGCCACTTAAGCCCCCTTGTACTTGGTTGTACTGGGCGAGTTGCTCTGGTGTAACATTTGCTGGGTCTATAGATATGGAAGTGGCTTTTGCGCGTGCATTAACTACAGCCTCTAAGGTGCTTTTTTCAAAGTCGGCAGCTCCTTTAACGGTGTTAACCAAATTGCCAATTAGGTCGTTTCTGCGTTGGTAAGAGGTTTTTACGTTGCCCCAGGCTTCTTTTACGCCTTCGTTTAAATTAACAGCTGTGTTGTTAAACCCTTTCCCCCAAGAATATAAGCCAATTACAAGTATTCCTAAGATAATCCATGGTAAAAATTTCTTCATTTTTTATTGTGTTTGTTTAGTTTGTTTTTAATGTAGCAATAATAGGTCTAGAGTAAAGTTAAAATGTTACAAATGATTTTTAATTTTAATCAATTGGTTTTTAACATCCTCGAGTTTACTAACAATTTCAAAATTATTCAAAGTTTCTTTTTTGCCTTCTTTTAAATGAATTTTTGCACCTTCTAAAGTAAAGCCCCGCTCTTTAACAAGATGATAAATAAGCTTTAGGTTTTTAATATCTTCTGGTGTAAATTTGCGGTTGCCTTTGGCATTTTTTTTTGGTTTAAGCACGTCAAATTCTTTTTCCCAAAAACGTAACAATGAGGTGTTTACATTAAATGCTTTGGCTACTTCTCCAATGCCGTAATATCTTTTGTCTGGTAAATCTATGTGCATTAGTCTAAGGATTGGTTTTCTAAAGAGGCGTGCTCTAATAATTTGCTGAATTCTTCAGCAGTTAAACTACCATAATAAAAATTAATTGGGTTTATGCGCTTACCATCTTTAAATATCTCGTAATGTAAGTGTGGTCCCATAGAGCGCCCTGTGTTTCCAACATAGCCTATTACGTCGCCACGTTTAACTCTTTGGTTCTTTTTTACGTTGTATTTGTGCAAATGCGCATATAGGCTTACATAGCCAAAACCATGATCTATCCTTATGTGCTTGCCATAACCGCTGGATCTGGCATCTGCACGTTTTACAATGCCATCGCCCGGGGCATAAATGGGGGTGCCTTTTTGTGCCGAAAAATCCATGCCCCAATGCATTTTTTTAACCTTGGTAAAGGGGTCTGTACGCATGCCGTATCCAGAGGCCATTCGTGTTAAATCTTCGTTTTTAACGGGTTGTATGGCTGGTATGGCGGTTAAAAGTTTTTCTTTTTCTTCTGCTAGAACGGTGATTTCATCCAGTGATTTAGACTGTACCACAATTTGTTTTTGTAAAATGTCTAAGCGTTTGTTGGTTTCAATTATAAGTTCAGAGTTGTCAAAGCCTTCAAGGTTTTTATATCTGTTAATCCCACCAAAACCAGCTTTACGTTGCTCGTCTGGTATGGGGTTGGCTTCAAAATACACCCGGTATATATTATTGTCTCTATCGGCAACATTGGCAAGTACGGCTTCGGCTTCGTTCATTTTTTTGTTTAGCAATCCAAATTGTAGCTGCATGTTCTGTAGCTCTCGCTTTAAGGCTTTTTCCTTAGGCGATTCAATATATAGATTGGCAATAGAAAAAATAATAAAGGAAAACAGAAAAGCCGCTAAAAGAAAAACCGATATGTATGCAAAGGTTTTTCTTTTTTTACGCTCTATTTTTCTATAGGAAAGCGATTCCGGATCGTAATAATATTTTACCTTACTCATTGTTTAAATTATGCTATTTTTGCAATTCCTTAAGTTTAATGTAAATATTAGGATTTTATTGCTAAACGACCAAAGATAAAAATTGTTTTGCAAATAGAGTAATTTAACAAATAGTGCATATTAAGATAAATGAAATCACAAGAGATTCGATCGAAATTTTTAAGTTTTTTTGAACAAAAGAAACACAGCATTGTACCGTCTGCACCCATGGTTTTAAAAGACGACCCAACTTTAATGTTCGTAAATTCTGGTATGGCGCCCTTTAAAGAATATTTTTTAGGAAACGCAAAGCCAATAAACAATAGAATTGCCGATAGCCAAAAATGCCTGCGTGTTTCTGGTAAACATAACGATTTGGAAGAGGTTGGTTACGATACCTACCACCATACTTTGTTTGAGATGCTGGGCAATTGGAGCTTTGGAGATTACTTTAAAAAAGAAGCCATTGCCTGGGCCTGGGAATTGTTAACCGAGGTTTACCGTATCGATAAAAACATGTTGTATGTTACCGTTTTTGAGGGAAGCAACGATGTCGATAAACTGCCCATGGACACCGAAGCTTACGATTTCTGGAAACAGCACATTGCCGAAGACCGCATTTTAAAAGGCGATAAAAAAGATAATTTCTGGGAAATGGGCGATCAAGGTCCCTGCGGCCCATGTAGCGAAATCCATGTAGATATTAGATCTGCTGAAGAAAAAGCCAAGGTTGACGGCAGGGATTTAATAAACCAAGACCATCCGCAGGTTGTAGAAATATGGAATTTGGTTTTTATGCAATACAACCGAAAAGCCAATGGCAGCTTAGAAAGCTTACCCGACAAGCATATCGATACCGGTATGGGCTTCGAGCGGCTTTGTATGGTTTTGCAAGGCGTGCAATCTAATTACGATACCGATGTGTTTACGCCCATAATCAGAGAAATTGAAACCATAACTGGAAAAACCTACGGCAACGATGAGCCAACAGATATCGCTATTCGTGTTATTTCAGATCACGTTCGTGCTGTTGCTTTCTCCATTGCAGATGGACAATTACCAAGTAATACGGGTGCAGGCTATGTAATTCGTAGGATTCTGCGTCGTGCCGTACGTTACGGATTTACCTTTCTCGATAAAAAAGAACCTTTTATTTACAGATTAGTAGATGTGTTAAGCCATAAGATGGGGGCTGCTTTCCCAGAATTAATAGCGCAAAAACAATTGATTGAAAATGTTATTAAAGAAGAAGAGCAATCGTTTTTGCGGACAATATCATCAGGGATTATTGATATTGAAGCTATAATGAAAGTGATAAACCAAGCAATTTATTTGCATGGAATTCCTAAAGGAAGGAAAGAAGAAGAAGTTAGGGTTATATCTGGAAAAAGTGCCTTTGATTTATATGATACTTCAGGTTTTCCATTAGATTTAACTCAACTTATTGCTAAAGAGAATAACTTTACAGTTGATGTCGAAGGATTTAATCTTGAAATGCAAAAACAAAAAGACCGTTCGCGAGCAGCCAGTGAAACTTCAACTGATGATTGGACCATTTTAAATGATGAAGCAGAAGCAGAATTTGTTGGTTACGATACACTTGAGGCTAATGTAAAACTAACGCGATACAGAAAAGTAAGCTCTAAAAAAGATGGCGATAGGTATCAATTGGTTTTCAATGTAACGCCATTTTACCCCGAAGGTGGCGGGCAAGTTGGAGATAAAGGCGTTTTAGAAGATGCCCACGGCAATGTGGTCTATATTTTAGATACCAAAAAGGAAAATAATGTTATTATCCATTTTGCTAAAAATCTACCCAAGCATTTAAACGAAACTTTTAAGGCAGTAGTAAGTAGCGAACACAGAGATTTAACTTCAAGCAACCACACAGCAACACATTTATTGCATCAAGCACTAAGAGTTGTTTTAGGTAATCATGTCGAGCAAAAAGGCTCTTTGGTTAAGCCAAAATCTTTACGCTTCGATTTTTCTCATTTTTCTAAAGTTACAACAGAGCAATTGCAAGAAATAGAAGACTTTGTAAATGCTAGAATAGAAGGTAAATTACCTTTAGAGGAAAACAGAAAAGTGCCTATGCAACAAGCCTTAAAAGAAGGTGCTACGGCTTTATTTGGTGAAAAATATGGCGATACGGTGCGTACCGTTCGTTTTGGGCAATCTTTTGAATTATGTGGCGGAATACACGTAAAAAACACAGCCGATATTTGGCATTTTAAAATTGTTTCTGAAGGTGCTGTAGCATCAGGAATACGCCGTATTGAAGCTATAACTAATAAAGCGGTTAAAGAGTTTTATCAAAGCAATAACCAATCGTTTTTTAAAATAAAAAGTTTGCTTAATAATGCCAAAGAACCCGTAAAAGCACTTCAGAATTTACAAGAAGAAAATACGAAGCTTAAAAAGCAAATCGAGGCTTTATTAAAAGACAAAGCAAAAAATATTAAAGGAGAACTAAAAAGTGAGTTACAAGATGTAAATGGCATTCGGTTTTTAGCTAAAAAACTAGATTTAGATGCCTCTGGAATTAAAGATATTGCTTTCGATTTGGGTAGCCAGTTTAATAATCTATTTTTACTATTTGCCACCGAGCAAAACGGAAAAGCCTTATTGTCCTGCTATATTTCAAAAGAATTGGTAGCAAGCAAAGGTTTAAATGCAGGGCAAGTGGTTAGAGAATTAGGGCAATTTATTCAAGGCGGCGGTGGCGGACAACCGTTTTTCGCTACAGCTGGAGGGAAGAAACCAGATGGCATTGATGAGGCTTTAGCAGAAGCTAAGAAGTTTATAGAATAAAAGTTATAACGCAGAGCTTCACAGAGTAAAAAAACACAGATGTTCTCAGAGAATTTTAAAGGTAAAGTTTCTCTGTGAGTCTTTGTGATACTCAGCGAACCTCAGTGTAATAGTTGTGAGTATGAAACTACAAACCAAAATAACACTTCAACCGCAGCAATATAATCAAATAGATTATAAATCTAGTGTCTTGTTATTGGGTTCGTGTTTTGTTGAGAATATTGGTAACAAATTAGAATATTTTAAGTTTCAGAATCTTCAAAATCCCTTTGGTATTTTATTTCAACCTTTGGCCATTGAGAAGTTATTAACCAATGCTATACATAAAAAAGAATATCGAGAAGAAGATGTGTTTTTTCATAACGAACAATGGCATTGTTTTGAGGCGCACTCACGATTAAGCAACACCTCAAAAGAAGAGTTGTTAGCAGATTTGAATAGTTCTATTAAAGGAACAAATAGGCAAATTAAAAGCGCAACACACATCGTAATCACATTAGGTACTGCCTGGGTTTACAGTCATATTAAAACAAATAATACCGTAGCCAATTGCCATAAAGTACCACAGAGAAAATTTTTAAAAGCATTGCTTTCGGTTGATGAAATTTCAAAATCTTTGCAGTCCATTGAGGAGCTAATTAGAAGCGTTAACAAAAAGGCATCTATTCTATTTACCGTATCTCCAGTGCGTCATTTAAAAGATGGTTTTATTGAAAACATGCAAAGCAAAGCACATTTAATTACAGCAATTCACCAAGTGGTTGGGCCAAGAAACAATCTACACTACTTTCCTTCTTTCGAAATCATGATGGACGAGCTGCGCGATTATCGTTTTTACAATGAAGATATGTTGCATCCCAACCAAACGGCAATCAATTATATTTGGGAGAAATTTCAAAGTGTTTGGATATCTAATGAAGCTTCAAAAACCATGGAAGCGGTTGATGGTATTCAAAAAGGCTTGCAACATAAACCCTTCAACCCAAATTCAGAAGCACATCTTCAGTTTCTTCAAAAATTGGAATTAAAAATAAAAGAGATTCAATCTGCGCACCCAAAAATTTCATTTTAATCTAAATTCTTTTTTCAGTCTTGATTCTTGTTTCTAAAAGCGAAGCGGTCTAACCTCTTTTTATAAAATATACGCAATTCATCGTATTGTTTGGAGGTCTCCTTTGTTGCAATTTTGGTGTGTTATTAACCATAAAAACAAATTCAACAATGAGACATTTAAAATTAATGGTTTTACTATTGGCGGGTTCGCTAATGTTAAACGCACAAAAAGCAGAAACACCAGACAGTAATTACGATTTGGGAGCAAAAATAAATGAAATGACACTTACCATTGGTGGTGTTTTGGTAGTCGCCACCAACAATGGTTTGGTAGGTATAAAGCCAACCGAAAATCAACCGGTATTTACCTTTAACAATTTTGGGAAGCTTAAGCCAGAAGAAACACAATTTATTCCAGGTTCGCCATATATAGTGGTGTCTCAAGGTGCAGATTCTAAATTTGCAGGACTCGTAAAAACCAAACGTGCCGTAATTGATTATATGCAAGGTACAGTGATTTTTAATTCGGAAACCGATAATTGGAATCAAATATATACTTGTAATGTCATTTTACCCGAGAATAAGCTTATTGTAAGTGGTATTCAAAAAGAAGGCGATAAGTTTGAAAAAATGACGCCAAAAGTCGCCGTTTACGATTTAAGTACCCGAAAATTAGATTATAGCTTCTTTTTAGATAAACCTGGTAGAGTTGGAGTAGCAAAGGATTTTAGCGTTACTGGCGTGCCGTTGCTTTTAAACGATTTTTTAATTATTCCAACGGCACAGGGGTTAATTGCCAAATCGCATACTGGTAAAGATTTGTGGAGCACTAAAATTAAAGGAATCAATTGGATGGTTTCCAATAAAACCGAAAGCGAAATTTATGGTTTTGAAACCACAACAAACGGCAAAAATACACGCATCCATAAAATAGGAAAAAATGGTGCAGAGTTGTGGCAAGACGACAGAAAGGTAAAAGGCAATGTTTCTAACTTTGAGATTTTACCACAAGGATTAGCGGTAGTTAGTGATGTGACAGGAGGAAGCGGAGCACTAGCCGCAAAATCAGAATCAAAAATAACTATGTTTAGCGCATCAACAGGAGAAGATTTATGGGAAAAAGCACCAAAAACAAAAGGCTTTGTGCAACATTTTTATGTGCAGGACGATGGTATTTTGTTTGGTATTCAACAAGGCGGTATTAATAAAATCTCGTTCGACGGGAAAACATTGTTTAGAAAGCCTTTAAAAACCGGTGAAAACATTATGGTTATGGCAGAATCGCCACAAGGGTTACTGTATATTACAGGTGAAGATGCCAATATCGTTAATTTAAAAACAGGTGAGGCAGTTTGGAAAAAGCCTTTAAAATATAAAAACTCTGTTGCTGTAGCATCGACTTTTGATAGCGCAAAAAACAGATATCTTATTGCTGCCGATAAAACCGTTTTTGCCATAGACGCAAAATCTGGAGAAGTAACCGAATTGGCAGACCTCGATTTTGATGAAAAGGAAGCAGCAAACACTATACAGATTCGGGGTGGTAATGTGTTTTTAAGCGCGTCGCAAAACATGATGTTGTTGGACAGCAACGGAAAAAAAGTGTATCACGAGTACCATAAATCGCCCGGAAAAAGCGGTTTTATGAAAATTGTTGGTGGTGTTGTAGCAGCAGCTTCTTTGGTTGCAACGGTATCTACGGCAGCGGCAGGAGCAAATAAAACCGGTTATGGCAGTAGCAACAATTTAAGAAATTATAACGATTATGGTAAAGAAGCCAAAAGAGCGTCCGATATGTTTGCCTCCATTGCCGATGCTTCGTTTAAAATGATGTCCGAGCGTTTTAAAGCCACATCGGCTACAAAGGATGCGCAGTTTATTTTAACAAAACTAGATAGTGGTGTAGGATTGGTAAAGGTAAACAAAGATACTGGCAAAGTGGATAAGGAAATTTTGTTAAAAGACAAAAAACCAGAATACAAAGTAGATGAGTTTGGGGGCTACTTATATTATAAAGCTAATGATAAAAGCATTTATGCATATAGCCTTAAAAAATAAATCTTGTTGTTGAGATTTGTTGATTAGGCGTAATAGATTACAATATTGCGCTTAATCTTTTTTTAAAACACTTTTGTCGAAAAATTAACGAACATATTACTTTAAGTTGTAGATTTAAAATGCTATTAATCAGTTCATATCAAAAAAACATCGGTTGCTTTAAACCCTTTATAAGGTCTGCAATTGATGTTTTTTTTGTTACCTTAATTATCTATTTTAATTATGGAATGGCTCTTGTTTTTTGAAATTCTAATTGTAGTAACAATAGTTGTTTTGATGCTATTTGTCCTAAAAGCATTTTTTGCAATTGTGCTTTTAAAAAAAACATATCAAAACCGTTTTAACTATTTAAAAAACAAATTGCATATTGAGACTGAAAAAAGCAAATCCATCCATCAAAAAACTATACTTATAAATAGCTTAAACAAATCGTTGTACAATAGAGTTTTTAAAATTATTGAAACATTTTTTTTGTTTCAAAAACTCATGTTTGAGGAACGAGACAATTAATTTTATATGAAACAAAAAAGTCTCTCGATTTTATTGTTAATTTTTGGTTTTTTTTTGTTTTCCCAAAACAATCCAGTAAAAATTGACAGTTTAAAAACTATTGCAAATACCAGTAAAAATCCAGAAGAAAAAGCTGTTGCCTTAAACCAAATTGTCGATGGGTATTTCGATGTAAGTAAAGACTCAGCCGAGGTTTATATTAACAAAACACTACAATTCACCAAGGATAAAAAAGAATTAGAACACATATACATTCATAGTTTGCTAAAATACGCTCAGTTGTATATTATAAAAGGCGATTACGAAACCTCTGCCAAATATTACAATAAGGCTTGGGAGATTTTAAAAAATGAGTTTAATTACGACCTTTATACCAAATATTACGGCGATTTGGGGGTGCTTAGTTTTTACAAAGGCGATTTTAAAAGCGCATTGCAAAACTTTGACAAAGCATTGCAGCTTGCCGAAGAAAAAAACAATGAAGAAGATCAACTGCGGTTTCTTAACAACAAAGCCTTGGCCATGTCTTATTTGGGTAAGGCAGAATCCTCGCTAACGGTACACAAAAAAGCCATAGAACTTGCCGAAAAACTTAACGACTCTACATCTTTGGGTAAATCGTTCAACAATATTGGGTTGATTTATGAAGATATGAAAGCCTACGAAAAAGCTTTGGAATTTTATTTGGAAGCGCTTGAAATTAAAAAAAACGGAAAAAGTAAAGTCGATGTCGCCAACAGCCTATTTAATGTGGCTGGTATGTACAAAGAAATTGGAGAGAAAAATAACGACACGTTACTATATGCCAAAGCCGAAAATCACTATAAGTTGGCCATTAAAAAATCTGAAGAAATAAATTATGGTAAGGTTATTCTATTCTCAAAAACAGGAATGGCGCAATTGGCAACCGTAAGAAATAAACCTTTAAAGGCCATTAAAATATACGAATCGGTTGTTGAAGCGGCAAAAAAAGCAAACGACAATCAAACCTTACGCGTAACTTATCTCAATTTAGGTGTAAATCATCTTAAAATTAATAATTTAAAACAAGCAGAAGCTTATCTGTTAAAGGCAGAACCACTTATTGTTGAAGCCGAAAATCCATCCGATATGGCAAGTGTTTTTAAAAATTTGTCTGTGCTTTATAAAACTACTAACAATGTCGCCAAAGCATTGGAGTATTTTGAAAAACAGTACGAGGTTGAAAAAAAACTATCAAATAACTCATTAAAAGATAAAATATCTGAATTTGAAGTAAAATACGAAACCGAGAAAAAAGAAAAAGAAATCCTTTTGCAACGTGCCGATATTGCCGAAAAAGAACTGAATCTTAACAGAAAAAACACCCAGCTTTTCGGTTTGGGCATTTTGGCCATTGTTATTGCTGTTTTAGGGTATTTACTGTTCAATCAACAAAAATTAAAAAACGAGCAGCTTAAAAAAGAAAGCGAGTTAAAAGAGGCTTTGGTAAAAATTGAAACCCAAAACCGATTGCAAGAACAGCGTTTAAGAATTTCGCGCGATTTGCACGATAATATTGGCGCGCAACTCACTTTTATTATTTCTTCAATCGATAATTTAAAATACGGTTTTAAAATAACTAACGATAAACTCAACAATAAATTAGGCACTATAAGTGAGTTTACAAAAGACACCATTTATGAGTTGCGCGACACCATTTGGGCCATGAATAAAAGTGAAATTTCTTTGGAAGATTTACAAGCCCGAGTATCTAATTTTGTTGATAAAGCAAGTGTTTCGGCAAATAAAACAAGCTTTAATTTTAATATTGACCAGTCGCTTTCAAAAAACTTGCAATTCTCTTCGGTTAACGGCATGAATATTTACCGCATTATTCAAGAAGCTATAAATAATGCGATAAAATACGCCCAAGCTTCAAACATCACTGTTGAAATAAAAAAGAGAGCCGATAAGTTACAGTTTGCTGTGAAAGATGATGGCGTTGGTTTTGATGAAAGTGAAATTAAAGCGGGAAATGGGTTAAACAACATGAAAAAACGTGCAGCTGATATCAATGCCCAAATTAACATTGAAAGCGTTTTGGGCAAGGGCACAAAAGTAAAATTAAAGGTGTAAATAGTATATGAAATATAAATTAGCCATAGTTGACGATAATTCTTTTTTAATAAAAATGATTGAAGAAAAATTGTCTTTTTTTGAAGCATTATCGGTTAAATTTACGGCTATAAATGGTAAGGAGGCACTACAAAAACTAGAAGCCAACCACAACATCGATTTAATTTTAATGGATATTGAAATGCCCGTTTTAAATGGTATTCAAGCAACCGAGATTATTAAAAATAAATACCCGCATATTAAAATTATCATGCTTACGGTTTTTGATAACGACGAGCATATTTTTAACGCCATAAAAGCGGGCGCCGATGGCTATTTGTTGAAAGAAATTAATGCCAAAGATTTGTACGATGGTATTTTGGAAACCTTAAATGGCGGTGCCGCCATGACCCCATCCATAGCCATGAAAACCTTAAAATTGCTCAGAAACCCTATGGCGTTAAACAATTCTGAAGAGAAAGAAGTCATCAAGTTAACCCCAAGGGAGATAGATGTTTTAGAGCAGTTAAGCAAAGGTTTAAGCTATAATGCCATAGCCGAAAATCTATTTTTGTCAGCAGGTACTATCCGAAAGCATATCGAGAATATTTACCGAAAATTACAGGTGCACAACAAACTGGAAGCTGTACAAAAAGCTAAAAAAAACAATTTAATTTAGAGTGTTTGTTTTTTATTGCAATTCATGCGTTCAAATAAAATTATGCTAAATTAGTGCATGCGAAAAATTCTATTTGGTGTCATCATCACATTGGTTGTTTTATTCACTTTTAAATATTGCGATGAAAAAAAAGAAGATAAAATTGTGCTTCAGGAAAGTTCGGCACTCATTCAAAAGCAAATCAAAAATGTTGGAAAATTAATAGTTAACGAAGGCCATTTTAGCGAAGTATTCAACTATAAAAATTCCAAAGAGATTTTTGGGGAATATTTTACGTCAAATAAAAAAGCGTTGGTGGTTGTAAATGCCGAGGTAACTATTGCTTACGATTTAAGTAAAATTGAATTTAAAATAGACGAAGCCACTAAAACCCTTCAAATAATCAATATCCCGAAAGAAGAAATTAAAATAAATCCAGATTTGGAGTATTACGATATGCAATCCGATTTTTTAAATCCGTTTGAAGCCCAAGATTACAACGCCATTAAAAACACCGTAAAAGCATCTTTAGCCAAAAAAATAGAGGCATCCGATTTAAAAGCAAATGCCAAAAACAGACTGATTAGCGAGCTCTCAAAGTTTTATATTTTAACCAATTCCTTGGGTTGGACATTAACTTATAACGATACCACGATGACTTCCTTGGAGACCTTCCAAAACTTAAAACTGTAATTTTATGGATAAAGCCACTTTGCAAAACATCCACAATCGTATAAAGCCGTACATTCATAAAACGCCGGTATTAACCTCAAAATTAATAGACGAGATATGTGATGCCCATGTGTTTTTTAAATGCGAAAATTTCCAAAAAATGGGTGCATTTAAAATGCGAGGAGCGGCCAATGCTATCTTAAATTTAACCGAAGCGCAGAAAAGTAAAGGCGTCGTAACGCATTCGTCGGGTAATTTTGCGCAGGCCCTTTCGTTGGCAGCAAAACAAATAGGCGTAAAAGCTTATATTGTAATGCCCAAAAATGCGCCACAAGTTAAAAAGAATGCGGTAAAAACCTATGAGGGCATTATTGTTGAATGCGATTCAAACATTAAAGCGCGAGAAGAAGAAGCTCGTAGAATAGTTGTTGAAAAAGGCGCAACTTTTATTCATCCATCAAATGATGACAATGTGATTCGCGGTCAAGGTACAGCGGCCATAGAATTGTTGGAAGATTATCCCGATTTAGATTATATCTTCACACCCGTTGGCGGTGGCGGTTTATTGGCAGGAACGCTTTTGGCGGCAATAAATTTTTCTGAAAATTGTAAAGTGATTGCAGGCGAACCTAAAAATGCTGATGATGCTTACAGATCGCTATTATCAGGGAACATCGAGAAAAACACTACCACAAACACCATTGCCGATGGATTGAGAACGCATTTAGGCGACAGGAATTTTCCAATTATTAAAAAACAGGTTGAAAAAATTATACGGGTTGAAGAAGATGAAATAATTTATGCCATGAAATTGATTTGGGAGCGCATGAAAATCATCATCGAACCCTCGAGTGCCGTAGCTTTTGCTGCCGTTTTAAAACAGAAAGACGCTTTTAAAAACAAGAAAATAGGCGTGATAATTTCTGGTGGAAATGTAGATTTACGTCATCTTCCCTTTTAAACTATACTTCTAATTTCTTATACAAACTGTGCCAGCCACCGCCATTTATCGCTTCAATACCGTTGCTTTTTAAAATTGTTGCAGCACTGCCCGATCGCATGCCACTGGCACAACAAGTTATTACGGGTTTATTGTGTTTTTTTATCTGGTTAATTTTAGAATTAATACTTTGTAAAGGTATGTTTTTAGACCCCGGAATAGCACCTTGGTTATATTCGCCTTGTGTTCTAACATCAATAATAATAGCACCTCTTGTTTTAAAGTCTTTAATTTTTTCTTGTTTTTTGTTACCAAAAAGAATGTTTAATAATCCCATGTTGTAATTTTTATTTGTGCAAATATCCAATTAATTTTAAAGAAGAATGTAACATGTGTTACTAATAATTTTATATATTCAGCCAAAAGAATTTAATAATGCAACCATACGTTAGTTTAACTTTAGAAGGGCATATCGGGGTAATAGAGTTTTTCCACCCAGAGCACAACGCCATGCCAAGTGATAATCTTAAAAAATTAGAAAATACTATTGTTGAAGCTGGAAAAAACGATGCAATTAAAGTCATCGTTTTAAAAAGTGGTGGCGACCGAACCTTTTGTGCCGGTGCCAGTTTTAAAGAGCTAATTGCCATTGATGATGCCCAATCCGGAAAGCAATTTTTCTTAGGTTTTGCCAATGTTATAAACGCCATGCGAAAATGCCCAAAGTTAATTATTGGCAGAGTTCAAGGTAAAGCCGTTGGCGGTGGCCTTGGTTTAGCAGCGGCAACCGATTATTGTTTGGCTACCAAATTCGCAGCCATAAAGCTTAGCGAATTAAGTATTGGTATCGGCCCTTTTGTTATCGAACCAGCTGTAACGCGAAAAATGGGGCAGAACGTTATGTCTCAAATGACGATTAATGCGGAGCAGTTTTTTTCTGCAGAATTTGCAAAAGAAAAAGGCTTGTACGCCGATGTTTTTGATAGCGTTGAAACTTTAGACGAAGCCGTTAAAACCCTGGCCGAAAAACTGGCAAGTTATAACCCCGAAGCTTTAAAAGCAATGAAAGCAGTCTTTTGGAAAGACACATCGCATTGGGACAACCTTTTGGAAGAACGCGCCAAAATTAGTGGTAAATTGGTTTTAAGTGAATTTACTAAAGAAACTTTGAAGCGGTTTAAGTAGTTTTTAAATATAATTTTTTTAATGTTTTATTTAGCCTAAATCCGATTATTCGTCATTCAGAGGAGCGCCCAAAGCGCGACGTGAGAATCTGCTTATTTAGTATTTTGATTTTATTAAGATTTTAGTTTTATTTAAGAGATTGCTTCGTCATTCCTTCTCGCAATAACGTGTTAATATTTTGACAATTGCGTTTTTTTAATAATTGCCAACCCATCATTAATCAAATGCCCAACTTCGGGTCTGTTTTGTTTAATGTTTTCTAAATGATTTATAATGTTTTCGCATAGTTTAGTTTCATTTCCGGTGAAAGCCAACTCATAAAGCTCAAGGGGCAATAACCAATCGTTATGATGGTTTTTAATAAGTGCTTCTAAAACCTTGGTTCTGGAAATGGTTTTGTTTTTACCCTCTCGATAATCTCTAACTTGTTGGTATAAAGTTTCAAGTTTAAGTGTTTCGCTAGATTTTTTAATATGAATGGTTTGCGTTGATGGCACATGGGTTATTAAATCGAAACTATTCAAATCTGCTGGCCCCGAAAAAGCCGAAACAATGTCTTTGCCAACAGCCATATTGTAAATGCCCCATTCGGGTTTAAACAAAACGGTGTTGTTGTGGGTTACCCTGCACTTGTTAAAACTAATCAGTATAATTTTACCTTGAAGGTTTCGTTTTCCGGTAATAATTTCACCGGATACTTTAATCCCGCCTTCAAATTCAAGTGTTACGACTTTTTCTTCGTAAATATTGTAAGCACTCAAATCACGCGGACTCATATCTTCAATGGCTATATTAATGCCTTTTAGCTTTCCAATGGGCGATCCAAATCCTTTGGGGTGTGTTTCTGTACCATGGCCAACCAATTCTTTTTCTCTGTACGATAAAGCGGTTTCACCTGTGGTTTGTATGTAAATGGGTTTGCCTTCAAGTTCAATAACATTGCTAAATACCCCAGAAATTTGTAGGCCTGTGCTTAACTCGATGGTACCCAATGCTTGGGAGTTGATGAGTTTATTAACGCCCGAAAGTCCACCCTTGCGCAGTGCCATTGTGTTGGCGAATTCTTCTAAAATCAAGCTTAAATGCGCAAAATCTGGAGTAACAAAAAGTTGGGGTTGGGGTTTGGTGATATCGAAATCTTTAAAGGCAGCTTCAATAGTATAGGGTAGTTTTTTAACTTCGTCAGTCATGCACCACGCGCTTTCGCCGATAGACGATAGTAATCCTGCGCCGTAAATTTTAGGGTTTTCCAAGGTGCCAATTAAGCCATATTCAACCGTCCACCAATGGAGGTTTCGTATCAAAGCCATTTCACTGGGTTCACCCATATTTTTTTGCAAGTCTTCAACTTTTTTTTCCGCGGAAGCGATATCAATATCTTTAGAATTTGGTGCTTCTTTTATGATGGAAAGGTGTCTTACCGCTTCGTACAACTCATAATCCTTTGCCGACGAGATGGCTTTACAGCCAATTTCTCCAAACCTACGTAAATATTCGGCATATTCTGGGTTGGCAATAATGGGTGCGTGTCCTGCACCTTCGTGTATAATATCTGGTGCAGGTGTGTATTCAATATGCTCTAATTGACGAATATCGCTGGCAATAACCAGCACGTTGTAGGCTTGAAATTCCATAAAAGCATTGGGCGGAATAAAACCATCTACCGCCACGGCTGCCCAACCAATGTCTTTTAAAATGCGATTCATACCGTACATATTGGGGATGCTATCGATGGAAATCCCCGTTTGTTTTAAACCGTCTAAATACGATTTGTGTGCGACTTTGGTTAGAAAATCGACATTTTTTCGCATTACATAACGCCAAACTGCTTGATCGATGGCCGAATAGTCATCGTAGTTTTGCGGTTTTATAAACTGTTTTAAATGCTTGGGCAAGCGATTTAAAATAACGTTGGATTCTATGGTGTTCGACATGGGTTTTTGTGCTTGTGGCTGCTTATGTAAAAATACAAACTCTAAATAAAAACGTATATTTTTAGTTGTTAAATTTATTGGTTCTTAGTTTTTTTTGTTTTAGTTGGCTAAATTGGGTTTTATGATGAAATGATTTTAAAATGAATTTGTATCTTTCAGTAAAATAAGACGATATGTACACTTACAGAGCAAAAATTATTGATGTTTATGATGGCGATACCGTTACTGCCGTTGTAGATTTAGGGTTTCTTCATTCCCAAGAAATGAAATTACGGCTTTATGGCATTGATACACCCGAAATGAGAGGGCCAGAAAAATTAGAAGGTAAAAAAGTGCGCGATATTGTAAGAGAGATGGTGCTTGATAAAGAAGTAACTATA
This sequence comes from Gelatiniphilus marinus, assembly GCF_042684345.1. Classification (NCBI taxonomy): domain Bacteria; kingdom Pseudomonadati; phylum Bacteroidota; class Flavobacteriia; order Flavobacteriales; family Flavobacteriaceae; genus Gelatiniphilus; species Gelatiniphilus marinus. Next base: position 42,098 of record NZ_JBHULK010000003.1, read on the forward strand.
CGTACCTACAAAGATAAACAGGGTAAGTACGGGCGTTATTTAGCAAATATTGTTTTAGAAGATGGGTTGGAGGTTAACCAGTGGTTGGTAGATAACGGGTATGCGAAACCTTATTTGCCATAGAAGGCGAGGGTATAAAAAGTTTATTTTCTTAATATTTGATGAGGTTTTTTATAGTTTAGGGTGTGGCTCGACTAGTTTCGTTTTTTGCCCCCTTGGTGCCTGCTTCTAATTTGCTCGAACAATTTTCGGTTAAATTCTTCTTCGGCAATTTTTAGCAAGAGTATTTTTTTGGGTGAAATAACCCCCTTTAAATCGTTTACTAATTTTAAGCGCTCGTTGTGCATGCTGTTTTCGGCTTCGGACAATTGGTTTAAAAATTCTTGGGCTTTTTGGTTCGTTAAAGTATTTATGTTTTGTTTTATTTCTTGGCGTATTTTTCTAACCTTTACATGTTTTAAGGTTTTCATGTTTTCGTTATAGGCATTGTATATGGGCCAAAATTTTTGGGCTTCTTTTTCAGATAGATCCAGTTTTTCTGTAATATGGGCTGTTTTTAGTGCTCTTATGCGTTCTTTTCTTTCTTTTCCTTGAGAAAATGCGGTTAGCGATAAAGTTAGCAACAGCAGTGTTGTTATAATTTTTTTCATAACTGTATTATGTTATTATTCTATAAATAAATCTTCAATGTTTGCGTTGTTCAACAAGTAATCTTCTAAAGAGTCTGTAGAGATAATGTTGCTTGTAAAGGTGTCAGCATTTAATTCTTCTTCAGTTAAAAAGTTGGCGATCTCGTAACTTGTAAAATCTTCTTCAGCTAAATAATTTTCGATGGAAGCGATTTCTAAAGAATCGAAAGTTAATTTTTCTGGAGCATTAAAGACGATGTTAAGCATAAGTATTAAACTTGCCGCTACAGCCGTTGCATATCCTGCTTTTCTCCATGAATACAAAGGGATTACCTTGGTTTTTTCTTTGTTGTCGATCCTATTTATAATTTTATCGTCAACGGTTTCAAAATAATCATTTGGTACTTTAAAACCTGTAGATTTATAAAACTCTAAATTGGTTTCGGTTTTTAATTTAGCCAATAGGTTTTCGTTAAAAGACTCAAAGTATTTGTCTGGAACTTTAAAACCTGCAGTTTTTATTTTATGTAAATTATTGTCTTTCATGGTTTTAATAAGACTTATTTATCTTTAAAAGGTTTAATTGTTAGTTAAATAGTCTTCAATTTTTTTTACTGCTATATGGTATGATGCTTTTAGTGCGCCTTCGCTGGTTTCTAAAATTTCTGCCATATCTTTATATTTAATATCCTCGAAATATCTCATGTTAAAAACCAATTGTTGCTTTTGTGGTAAGCTTGCAATGGCTTGCTGTAATTTTAGTTGTATGGCATCACCTTCAAAGTAAACGTCTGATTTTAAATTATTTATGGCTATTTGTTTCACTTCCTCATTTGTTGTTTGTAAACGTTTTGCATTTTTATTAATGAATGTAATCGATTCGTTTGTGGCTATTCTGTACATCCAAGAATAGAGTTTGCTATCTCCCTTAAAGGTATTAATATTTTTGTAAATTTTTATAAATGTGTTTTGTAAAACATCGTCTGTATCGTCGTGCGACTTTACAATATTTCGGATGTGCCAATATAGGCGTTCCTTATAAAGTGCAAGCAAGGTTTTAAATGCTTGTTCTTTATAGGTTTTTGTTTTTAATTGCTCTATTAATTGTAATTCGTCAATCAAAGAAAAGGCTTTGTTGTTAGACTTTTTAATATACTAAAAGTTTAAAGTGGTTTTCTTAATTTTTTCTTGTTTTTTTAAAAACTGATAATCAGGTAGTTGAGTTCAAATATATCGATAAAACGCAAAATAACACGATAAAACGCATTTTTTTCTTGTTTAGTCTGTTTTTTTGCTTTATGTTTGTACCAGAAACCTACTTATGTTGCTAGTTTTGTCCCCAAGTCTAGCATAAATAAAAAAAAGGATAGAAACCCCAAATCTCTATCCTTTTTTAGTTTTTTTAATTTATTAAAAGCTTGTTTTTATTCAAAACTCTGCATTTCGACAAGTTTTTTGTAGCTGCCGTTTTTTGCAATAAGTTCGTTATGCTTCCCTTGTTCATCAATTTCACCTTTCTTTAAAACTACAATTTCATCGGCGTTTTGAATGGTTGATAATCGGTGTGCGATAACGATGGATGTTCTGTTTTTCATCATGTTTTCCAAGGCTACTTGTACCAAGCGTTCGCTTTCGGTGTCTAGTGCCGATGTGGCTTCGTCTAAAACCATAATTGGTGGACTTTTTAATACTGCACGGGCAATACTTAAACGCTGTTTTTGTCCGCCAGAAAGTTTTGTTCCTGCATCTCCAATGTTATAGTCTAAAACACCTTCTAAATCTTTAACAAATTCCCAAGCGTTAGCAACTTTTAAGGCTTCAATGATTTGTTTATCTGTAGCGTTTTCGTTGCCTAATTTCATATTGTTTTTTATGCTTTCGTTAAACAAAATGGCATCTTGGGTTACAATGCCCAATTGGGCACGTAAAGAGCCTGTTGTTAAGTCGCGAATATCTATACCATCAATTAAAATTTGTCCTTTGTTTACATCGTAAAAGCGGGTGATTAGGTTGGCTATGGTCGATTTTCCGCTACCAGACTGCCCAACAAGTGCTACCGTTTTTCCTTTGGGAATGGTTAAGGAAAAATCCTTTAAAACATATTCGTCTTGATATTTAAAAGAGATATTGTTAAACTTAATTTCAGAATCGAAACTGATTTTTTCAATAGCATTTTCTTTATCTTTTAAAGGATTTGGAGTGTCGATAATTTCTTGAATACGTTCCGCGGCAGCGCCACCTTTTTTAATGTTGTAAAGCGCCCTTGAAATGGCTTTTGCAGGTGTTAATATATTGTATGATAGACCCATGTAAACAAGAAATGTACTGCCGTCTAATTCGGAATCGCCAGTAAGCACCAAATTACCTCCGTACCATAAAATAACGGCAATCATTAGAATGCCTAAAAATTCGCTGCTTGGCGATGCTAGATTTTGACGGTTGAGCAATTTGTTTGAAAAATGATAAAAGCGTGTGGTGGATTCTTGAAACCGCTCGTTAAATTTATCTTCGGCATTAAAACCTTTGATGATGCGCAGTCCCGTAAGTGTTTCTTCCAAGGCAGACAGAAATATACCCTGTTCTTTTTGAACACGATCTGATTTTCGTTTTAAGCTTTTACCGATTTTTGAAATGATAAAGCCCATTATTGGGATGAAAATAAAGATAAACAAGGTAAGCTGCGGACTAATATACAGCATAATCGTGATGGTGAAAATAATGGTAAGAGGCTCTCTAACAATAAGTTCTAAAACCGATAAAAACGAGTATTGTAAATCTAAAACATCACTGGTTACTCGCGATAAAATATCGCCTTTTCGTTGCTCAGAAAAATATGAAAGAGGTAATTCTACAGTTTTTTTGTAAACTTTGTTTCTAATATCTCTAATCACTCCATTTCTAAGAAAAACCAAAAAATAATTGGCTAAGTACCCAAAAATATTCTTTAGTAAAAACATAACAATAATTAACCCGACCACAAAAATCAATGCTTTCGAGTCGTCTCCACCGGTAAATTGGTGCATGTTGTAGGCCAATAAATCTTCAACGTAATTGTCTATTTCCATTAAACCATTATAAACAGGTTCAGCAGGGTTTGTTTGTGTTATTGGTTTTCCTCCTAATTCATCTACATTGTCTTTCTTAAAAATAACATCGAGCATGGGCTTTAATGCCACGAATGATAGGGTGCCAAATAAAGCAAAAAACACATTAGAAATAATGTGTCCTATGGCATAACGCTTATAAGGTTTTGCGTATTTTAAAATGTTTATAAAATGGTTCATTAACTCAATTTCATGTCTTTTACGATGGCTGCTATTTTTTTGTCGAGTTGCGCTTCTACGGTTTTATATTCTGATGCTGAATTTAAATTGGTGTTAACGCTTATGTAGAATTTGATTTTTGGTTCTGTGCCACTTGGTCTCAAAGCAACTTGAGTACCATCCTCAGTATAGTAAATCAAAACATTTGATTTTGGGAGGTTAATAGGGCTTTCTTTTCCAGTAATCATATTTTTTGAAATCGATAATTGATAGTCTTCAATTTTAGTTACTTTTGATCCGTTAACTACGGTTAGCGGGTTTTCGCGTGCATCAATCATCATTTGTTTTATTTCTTCGGCACCTTCAATTCCTTTTTTTGTTAATGCGATTAGGTGTTCTTTATAGAAACCGTGTTCAACGTACAAGTCTATTAACTCTTTATAAACCGAACTGCCATTTGCATTGGCTTGAGCCGCGATTTCGCAAGCTAAAAGCGTTGAGGTTACCGCATCTTTGTCGCGAACAAAATCGCCGACCATATAGCCAAAACTTTCTTCGCCACCACCAATAAAATTGAGGTCTTTGTTTTCGTGGATTAACTGAGCAATCCATTTAAAACCGGTAAGTACAATTTTACTCTCTACATTGTACGATGCCGCAAGGGTGCTTAGCATAGGCGTTGAAACTATGGTAGAGGCAATGAATTCCTTTCCTGTGATTTTGCCTTGTTTTTTCCATTGTTTTAAAAGGAACTGCGTCATCATTAACATGGTTTGGTTACCGTTAAGTAACTGCAATTCGTTTTTTGTGTTTCGTACGGCAATGCCCAATCTGTCGCAATCGGGATCGGTACCTATAACAATATCGGCGTTAACTTTTTCGGCTAATTCCAAGGCCATTTTTAAAGCTGCAGGTTCTTCTGGGTTTGGCGACGCTACGGTGGGGAAATCTCCATTTGGCACTTCCTGCTCCTTAACAATGTGCACGTTTTTATACCCAGCACGTTTTAAAGTTTCTGGCACAGAAACAATAGATGTGCCATGAAGTGATGTGAACACAATCGTTAAATCGTCTTTTGCTGTTTGGGGTGTATTGAAGCTTCCGTTTTTTACAGAGGCATCTATAAAAGCGTTATCTACCTCTTTTCCTATATATTCGATTAAATCGTTATTGGCTTCAAATTTAATGTCTGCATAATCTAGACTTTCTATCTTATTAATAATGGCATTGTCGTGTGGTGGCACTAATTGTCCGCCATCTTGCCAATACACTTTGTAACCGTTGTATTCTGGCGGATTGTGCGATGCCGTTAGCACAATGCCACAGTGGCAGTTTAAGTGCTTTAAAGCGAATGATAATTCTGGAGTTGGCCTTAAGTCCTCAAATAAATAGACTTTTATGCCGTTGGCCGAAAACACATCGGCCACAACTTTTGCCAACGATTTGCTATTGTGTCTGCAATCGTAAGCAATTACGGCTTTTGGTGTTTGGTTAGGGAACGATTTATGTAAATAATCACTTAAGCCTTGCGTGTTTTTACCTAGGGTATATTTGTTGATTCTGTTGGTGCCAACGCCCATAATACCACGCATTCCTCCAGTACCGAATTCTAGATTTTTATAAAAGCTTTCTTGTATATCTTTAGGGTTATTGGCTATGCTATCTTTGATGGTTTGCTGCGTTTCTTCATCGAAAGTTGGAGTTAGCCACGAGTTTATTCGGTCTAAAATTTCAGGTTTAATGTGAATCATCTTAAAGCATTGATTAGTTAAGCGAACGCTAAAATAAGCATTTCGTTAGTTAGTTTATTGTTTTAAATTTAAGAAATATAATTTTATTCTGTAATTATTTCGCTCTAATATTTTAATTAAAATTCAATTGGTCTTTAATATTGTAGCGGTTTTTATTTTGCTTAGAGCGTAAAGTAATTTCTCCTAAAAAACCAGCAACAAAAAACTGGGTGCCAATTATCATGGTAACCAATGCAATGTAAAATTGTGGGCGTTGGGTAATGAGCCTGCCCATGGGGTTTAAAAACAATTTGTCTATGCCCAAATAAATGGCAAAACCAAAGCCAATGGCAAACATAATAAACCCTAAGGCCCCAAATAAGTGCATGGGGCGTTTGCCAAAGCGCGACAAAAACCAAATGGTTATTAAATCTAGAAAACCGTGTACAAACCGGTTCATTCCAAATTTGGTTTCGCCATATTTTCTGGCTTGGTGCTTTACAACTTTTTCGCCAATTTTAGAAAACCCTGCGTTTTTGGAAAGTACGGGAATATAGCGGTGCATTTCGCCATTAACATCAATGTTTTTTACAACCTCTATTTTGTAGGCTTTAAGGCCGCAATTAAAATCGTTCAATTTAACACCCGAGGTTTTTCTGGCGGCCCAATTGAATAATTTTGACGGTAAATTTTTTGCTAACACCGAATCGTAGCGTTTCTTTTTCCAGCCCGAAACCAAATCGAAACCATCGTTTACAATCATTTTGTACAGCTCGGGAATTTCATCTGGATTATCTTGTAAATCGGCATCCATGGTAATAACCACATTGCCTTGGGCTTTTTCAAAACCAGCATGTAGTGCCTGCGATTTCCCGTAGTTTTTTAAAAACCGAATGCCTTTTACATGGTTGTTTTGGTTAGATAGCTGGCTGATAATTTGCCAAGAATCATCGGTACTGCCATCGTCGATAAAAATGATTTCATACGAAAAATGATTGGATTGCATAACTTTGGCAATCCAATCATTTAATTCTGTTAAGGATTCTTGTTCGTTGAGTAGTGGTATGACTACGGAAATGTTCATGTACAAATTTCAAAATTATTTTCACTTCAAAAATACTGAAATTATTCTGTGACAGGTTTGTTTTTTTTAACAACTAAAGCTACAATTAATCCAACAACACTATAGCCAATTAATTGAAAAGCTAAAGATTGTAATACTTTGCCAATAGCAAACATACTTTCGTCTGCTTCCATTTTTTCAACAGTTTCTGCAATAGCTCCTTCTGGTGCACCAAAATTTTGCATCATTTGAACAGTAGAATCTATTATTTTTTCTTTTAAAGCAATTGCTGCATCAGGGTCGATAAAATTAAAAATTAATATACTCACTAAAGTGCTTATGGCTAAGCCTAAAGCTACTGCAATAAAATACGAAGTAAAAGCTTCTTTAAAGCTTAAATATCCGTTTAAAGCACTTCTGGATTTCATGGAAGAGGTAATCCCAAAAATTATTATAAGAATAAGCGTGCCAATACCAAACCACCATTTAGTAAACAGATCAAGGTTAGCATAACCTAATACGGTTAATAAAGATAGAGCAGTACCTAAATACAAGCCGTAATTTGTTGCAACAGATTTAATAGATTTTTCCATAATGTTTTATTTAATTTGTTAGTAGTTTGGTTAGTACTCAAATATAGTAAAACGTTACATGTTTACGCATAATAAAAAATATTAAAAAGTATTGTAAATTTATAAAAAAAGCGTAAATTTGCAGCTCGAAAAATTATAAAGAACAAAAAGCGTTTAGCGATGAGAAAAGGTATACACCCAGAAAATTATAGATTAGTAGCATTTAAAGATATGTCTAACGACGATGTCTTTTTAACAAAATCTACTGCAGTTACCAACGAAACCTTAGAGGTTGATGGCGTAGAATATCCGCTTGTAAAAATGGAGATTTCAAGAACCTCGCACCCGTATTACACCGGCAAGTCTAAATTAATAGACACAGCTGGACGTATAGATAAGTTTAAAAACAAGTACGCTAAATTTAAAAAATAAGTTTAGGTAAACCTATTATATTCTACCAAAGCCTTTCGGGAAATTACCGAAAGGCTTTTTTTTGTGCACAAAAGTGTGTTCTCGAACACAACGATAACTAGCCGTTTTACTAGGTAAAATGAAGCACAATTACTTAATGTAATGTTTATATTTGGCCTAAGCAAATACTATAAAAATGAATTATATTCTTTTTGATGGGCCTTCGCGCAATAATTTATTGCCGTTTACCTTTACAAGACCGGTAGCAGATATAAGAATTGGCATTTTAACAATTCGAGAAAAGTGGGAAACCTATTTAGGCACAACCATTACTACGGTAACCGAAGATTATTTAGCAGATAAGTACCCAATGGTTGAAATGGACGAGAATGTTATGATAAACGCCTCTTATCTGCCAAAAGAAACCTTGGTAAAGCTGGTGGAGAACCTAAAAGAAAATCAAGCCATTTTTGATGGTGAAAACCTTGTGGCCTTTTACACAAAAAGTACCCAAGACCATATAAATTTTGACGCCTATGAAATTATAGAGATTAATGAAGCCGTTTTAAAAGTAGAACATACCTGGGATATTTTCTCTAAAAACGGCGAGGCAATTAAAGAAGATTTTAACCTAATTACTAAAAACAGAAAATCGCAACCTATCTCGCCCACAAATAATGTTATTGCCCCAGAACATGTTTTTATTGAAGCTGGCGCAACCTTAGAATACGCCACACTTAATGCAAGCCTTGGCCCAATATATATAGGAAAAGACGCCGTGGTTATGGAAGGTGCGCTTATTCGCGGGCCATTGGCGCTAGGCGATAGAGCAGCAATAAAATTGGGCACAAAAATTTATGGGCCAACTACAATTGGACCTTGCAGTAGAGTTGGCGGAGAGATTAAAAACTCGGTAATTTTCCAAAACTCCAACAAAGGGCACGAGGGGTACTTAGGTAACTCGGTGGTGGGCGAGTGGTGTAATTTAGGTGCCGATACCAATAACTCCAACCTTAAAAACAACTATGCCGAAGTACGTTTATGGAATTATGAAACCGAAGGTTTTGCAAAAACAGGATTGCAGTTTTGTGGCCTAATGATGGGCGATCATAGCAAATGTGGTATTAATACCATGTTTAACACAGGAACCGTTGTTGGCGTAAATGCCAATGTTTACGGTAGCGGTTTCCCAAGAAATTTTATCCCCAGTTTTAGTTGGGGCGGAAGTGCAGGCTTTACAACTTATTTGTTGCCCAAAGCTGTTGAAGTCGCTAAAGTTGTTTTAAGCAGAAAAAAATTAGAATTCTCTAAAAAAGACGAAGCTATTTTTGAACATATATTCGAAGAAACAAAAAAATACAGAAAAAATTAATTTACAAATACTTTTTAAGTAGCGATTGTTGCCAAACAAGCGTAAAAAGGTTTAAAATCAAAATATTATATTTGTTTTTTTTGATTGCCCGTAATTTGTCATAAATTTAAAAAATTCAATGATTTTGTCATTCCGAGCAAACGAGGAATCCCTTTGATTATTAAAGATTCTTCACTTCGTTCTGAACAACAAAAATATCAATATGCATGATTACTGATATTCAGTTTTGTTTTTAAACGTTTTTCTTTTTTTTTGTAAATGAACTTGTCTTGCTTTCTTATCTTGTTTATTGGATGCTTTGGGTTTTCTCAAAATGAAAACTATAAGATTACCAATTTAAAAATAAACAATCAATTTCCCCATTTCGGATTAATGTATGCAAACGATAATAAAATCGTTTTCACATCGTACCTTTTAACAAAAAAAGGGAAAGCAAAAAAGGTTGCAGGACAACCCATATTAACAATTTATGAAGGAAAATTAGCTGAAAACGGACAAATAATTAACCCAAAACCAATTATTATTGATACTAAATATGGCATTTCTCATATTACAAGCGCAACCATGACCCCTGATGGAAAACAACTGTATTTAACCACGAATTATAATAATAAAGATAAACCTAAAGGTAATTTTAAAGCCACCAATTTTCATATTAAAGTAGGCGAATATAAAGCAGGTTTGGGCTTTACAAATTTTAAAGTCTTGCCGTTTTGCAAGCCCAAGTTCTCGTATGGGCATCCTTGTTTAAGTAAAGACGGAAAAACCCTTTATTTTATTGCAAATATTCGCGGTGGCAAAGAAACCACCAAAGGCGGGTCGGACATTTTTAAAGTTGATGTTTTAGAAAACGGTAAATATGCCCAACCCAAAAACCTGGGCGGTAAAGTAAACTCGTATAGCAGGGAAATGTTTCCGTTTATAAGTGCTGATGATACCTTGTATTTTGCATCAAACAGACCCAATGGCTATGGCGGATTCGATATTTACAAAAGCAAAATGAATGCTGATGGTACATTTTTAAAAGCTGAAAAAATGCCTAAACCTATTAATAGTGGTAAAGACGATTTTTCTTTTATAATAGATGCACAAAACAAAACCGGTTATTTTTCTTCCAAAAGAAATAATGGAAAAGGCGATGATGATGTTTATTATTTTTTAAAACAATAAAAAATTAATTTTAGTTATCGGTGCACACGGTACATTCAATTAAAATATTTTTAAACTCTCCAGTGGCTGTGGTAGTTTTTGTTCTGCTGTCGTTGGTGCATTCAAGATTAAAGTTGCCATCAACAACATAAATGTTTTTCCCGTAAGAAGGAGGTGCCAATCTAAAGCGTGTAATGGTAACTCCTCCAGAAAACCCTCGGTAACCTACATCGTTTATATTTAAAAAGAGTTCAACATTATTGTATTTCAACGTTTTGTTTTCGCTTAATTGGGCAAGATCTACGAAAACCAAAGAATAAAATAGGCTAATGGAGGCTGTGTTTTTATTAACACCAGAATCAATTGTACCTATGTAAGGTGTTGAGGAATTAGAATTAAAGGTGAAATTTTCAAAGGCATAAGTGCCGTTAAAATCGCCGTTTGATAGTGATAAATTTACCAGTGCATCCCCAATTGTATTATCGTTATCGGTTTCATCGCTTTTGCTGCAAGAGAAACATAAAATTAATATCAATAGTGTTAAAATTTTAGTTTTAAGAGACATCATTTTTTTAGGTTTAAAAAGTTTGTACCTGTACATCGGTAATAACCCAAAATGTCATCGGTTTATATTTGTTAAAAGCCTATTAAATGTATAGTCAATGTTTTGTTTTATTTTATGTTTTTTATTACAAAATATTTTTTAAACGATTTTTTTGCTACTTTTGCCGATTGTAATTATTGCCCCATCGAATGATACTACGTGTTTTTTTTAACCATAAACAATTTGCATTGCTTTATTTTATCGTGTTATCTATCGATATTTTTGTAAAGCTGTTTTGTTCTCAATTTCCTTACCGGTTTATGTCTAAACCATGGGTAACCTTAGTTTTGCTGTGCTATTTTTATTGCCATGTAATTAATAAAAGCGATAAAAAAAACAAAATGGTATTTTGGGCATTAGTGTCGTTTCTTTTAGGCGATTTAATTATCATTCTAAAAGGTGATAGCTTAGTTCTATTGGGCTTAACCATTCTGTTTTTTACAGCAGCTAAATTGTTTTTAAGTTTTAAATTCTCACATAGCAAGGATTTTAGTGTTTCAAGTTTAATTCCTTTTACTTCAGTTCTATTTATATATACGGTTTTTATGACCTGGTTTCTTTACGACCATCTAAACGATTTTTTTGTACCTGCATTGCTATCTTTTTTTACCTCTTTACTTATGCTCCAATTTGCTTTTTTAAGGCAAGTTGCATTTAATAAAAAGAGTTTTAAGTTTGTGTTTCTAGGTGTGCTTGCTTATGCTGTAAGCGAAGGCATGCAAGCAATACAATTGTTTAAAGGCATGTTCCCCATGCAGGAGTTTTTAAGCACACTTTTTTATGGGTCCGGACTATATGCCATAGTCTTTGGTCTTATTAACGAAAAAGAAATTGAACTGGCGCAAATACAAGACAGTTAATTTGCTAACCATAAGCCTATTTGTTAGCTTAAATTTAATAGATTTTACCATATAACATATTAATTGTAAATTTGCAGTCTTTTATTAAAAACCGCTTAAACAACAAGATTTTTATCTACATAAAAATCCAAACCAATACATGGAAAAGAAAGTCGCATTTTACACCTTGGGTTGTAAACTCAATTTTTCTGAAACATCAACTATTGCAAGAAACTTTAACGATGAAGGTTTCTGTCGTGTCGATTTTTCCGAACCGGCAGATATATATGTTATCAACACCTGTTCGGTTACCGAAAATGCAGACAAGCGTTTTAAAACCATTGTAAAACAAGCGCAAAAGGCAAACCCAAAGGCCTTTGTCGCTGCCGTAGGCTGTTATGCCCAACTTAAACCGCAAGAATTGGCCGATGTTAATGGTGTGGATTTGGTGCTTGGAGCGACCGAGAAATTCAAGATTACAGACTACCTAAACGATTTGTCTAAAAACGATTTTGGCGAAGTACACTCTTGCGAAATTGAAGATGCCGATTTTTACGTGGGCAGTTATTCAATAGGCGACAGAACACGTGCCTTTTTAAAAGTGCAGGACGGTTGCGACTACAAATGCACCTACTGTACCATACCTTTAGCCCGTGGTATTTCGCGAAGCGATGCTTTGGAAAATGTTTTAAAAAATGCCAAAGACATAGCCAAACAAAACATAAAGGAAATTGTTTTAACAGGGGTAAACATTGGCGATTACGGCAAAGGCGAATTTGGCAATAAAAAGCACGAACATACCTTTTTAGATTTAGTTACCGAGCTGGATAAAGTTGAAGGTATTGAGCGTTTGCGAATTTCGTCAATAGAACCTAATCTATTAAAGAACGAAACCATCGATTTGGTTTCAAAATCCAGGGCATTTGTACCACATTTCCATATCCCGCTGCAATCTGGCCATAACGAAATTCTTAAAAAAATGAAGCGCCGTTACTTGCGCGAACTTTATGTAGATCGCGTAGCTAAAATTAAAGAAGTGATGCCGCATGCTTGCATTGGTGTTGATGTAATTGTTGGTTTTCCGGGTGAAACAGACACACATTTTTTAGAAACCTATAATTTTTTAAGCACTTTGAATATCTCTTATTTACATGTGTTTACTTACTCTGAACGCGATAATACCGAAGCTGTGCAAATGGAAGGCGTTGTACCCACGAATGTAAGAAACAAGCGCAGTAAAATGCTACGGGGTTTATCGGTTAAAATGCGTCGAGCCTTTTACGAAAGCCAATTGGGAAGCAACAGAAAAGTGTTGTTTGAAAGCGAAAACAAAGCAGGTTATATTTATGGTTTTACCGAAAATTATGTAAAAGTAAAAACACCTTGGAACCCACAATTGGTAAATACGTTGCACGAGGTAGAGCTAACTAAAATTGATGAAGACGGTTTGGTAAGGTTCGATTTTAAAAAAGAACTTGCAATATAAAAAAAAATCTGAAGCCTAAACTTCAGATTTTATATTTTTACTAACTTCTCATATCCTAACGCCAACAGGCAGCATGCGTTTGTATTTTCTGTTGCCCCTCACAAACTTTGCAATTTCTGGGCTTGTAGGCACCACGCTTAAATTGCGTTCTTGGATCTGCTCAAAAACAAGCGCCAAAAATTCTTTTTTAAAGTTGTCGTCTTTTATGCCTTCAGGAATAATAAGCTTGGTTAAAAAAATCTTTCGTTCTTGTAAGGAATATTCAATTTTAGCTAAATGGTCATCAATTTTAATTTCATATTGACGCAAAAACTCATTGTCAATTAATTCTGCAGTTTCAACCATGATGAATTTTATTTTATTTCTTAAGGAATTCGTAAAATAGCAAGCACTATTTTATAACTTTGTGCAAAAATACGAAAAAAAACGTTACCCTCAACAAATATTAAAGTTAAAACCTTATGAATCAAGAGCTAATACCTGTATATTTTATGCCGGGAATGGCTGCAAGCCCCAAAATTTTCGAGCATATTAAACTGCCAGAAAACCGGTTTGAAATTCATAAATTAGAATGGATAATCCCTTTAGAAAACGAATCGTTAAACGACTATGCTTGGCGATTTTCAAAGGGTATTGAACACAATAATATAGTATTGCTCGGCGTATCTTTTGGAGGTGTATTGGCGCAAGAAATTAGTAAACATATCAAGGTTAAAAAACTCATTATTGTATCTAGTGTAAAATCGATGCACGAGTTGCCAAAACGCATGCTTATTACCAAAGCAACAAAAGCTTATAAGTTAATACCAACACAGCTTGCCAGCCATATAGATATTTTTTATAAACTCGCATTTGGTGGCAATGTTACAAAACGATTAGAGCTGTATAAAAAATATTTATCGGTTAATAACAGTACGTATTTAAGTTGGGCCATTAAAAATATGCTGTGCTGGAACCAAGAGAATCATGACCCAAATATAATACATATCCATGGCGATAACGATGCTGTATTCCCCATTAAAAATATCGCTAATTGCATTGTCGTAAAAGGCGGTACGCATATAATGATTATTAATAAATACAAATGGTTTAACGAAAATTTGCCACGCCTTATTTTAGAAAGCTAATCAAATTTTTTTTACCTTTAGAAAAACTTTTTAAAAATGAAGATTATACAGAAAACCTTAGCGTTTGTAGGATTATTAAGTTTATGCGGATTATTTATTTACGCCCTGCAAGATGCTCCAACAGACGAAAATTTTGAAACCAAACTAATAAACGATTATAATGTGTATGCACTTCAAGTGCCAGATGATTTGAATTTTGCCGGCGAGCCCGTGCCCTTGCAAAATCCAGATATTCTAGAGCGCATGGACAGGGAGTTGCTAGTTAATACCTATTGGCAGTCTAACGGTTTATTAATGTTTAAACGCGCCAAAAAATACTTCCCCATAATAGAGCCTATTTTGGCCAAAAATGGTGTTCCAGACGATTTTAAATACTTAGCAGTTATTGAAAGTGGATTAACAAATGCCGTATCGCCAGCAGGAGCACGTGGCGTTTGGCAAATTATGAAAGCCACAGGAAGAGAAAACGGACTAGAAATTAACACGAATGTTGACGAGCGGTATAACTTAGAAAAAGCCACCGAGGTAGCCTGTAAATATTTAAAAAAATCTAAAGAAAAATTAGGCTCTTGGACACTGGCTGCCGCTGCATATAATGGTGGAATCGCTGGTATTTCTAGGCGTTTAAAAGCACAAAACGTTAATGATTATTACGATTTACTATTGGGCGAAGAAACCGGGCGTTACCTTTTTAGAATTGTAGCTTTAAAAGAAATTTTATCCCATCCAGATAAATACGGATTTAATTTTAGAGAAAAAGATTTGTACAAAAATATACCAACCTACAAAGTAGAAGTTGATACGGCAGTTACCAATTTTGCTAAGTTTGCCCAAGGCTTTGGCATTAATTACAAAATACTTAAACTGCATAACCCTTGGTTACGCGAGCCACATTTGAACAATAAAAGCAGAAAATTTTACCTCATTGATATTCCTGAAGCCGGCTTTTACCAGACTGGTCCTTAAATGCTCGATTTTATAAAAGAAAACATTTGGTATTTACTCATTACAGTCAATTATATTTTAGCTATATCTGCTGTAATTACCATTTTTTTTAAACGCATAAATCCAACCAAAACGCTATCTTATATTATCGTTTTGGTTTTCTTCCCGTTTTTGGGCTTGCTGGTTTATTATCTTTTTGGACAAGAATATCGGAAAAATAAAATTTTTAGCAGAAAACATATTCTAAATAAAAGTGTAATAAAATCCATCAATAAGGAATTAGAGTTTAGCAAAGCGGAAATTAAAAAAGCAGACCACTATTTAAACGATAAAGTAAAACTTGTCAAGTTCCTTTATGAAAGTGATGAGGAGCCTTTAACTTTAAAAAATAAGATTACAATACTTAAAAATGGCGATGTTAAATTTAAGCATCTTTTAAACGATTTAAAAAAAGCCGAACATCATATCCATCTAGAATATTATATTGTTAAAGATGATGATATTGGAACGGAAGTATTAAATATGCTTTGCGAAAAAGCTAAAGCAGGCTTGAAAGTGAGATTGATTTACGACGATGTTGGTAGTAGCATATCAACCCAAATGAAACTAAAACTTTCTAATTCTGGTGTAAAGCACCATCCGTTTATGCCCGTTCTTTTTTCCAAATTCACAGGAAAAATGAATTACCGAAACCATCGGAAAATAGCTGTTATAGATGGTAAAATTGGTTATGTTGGTGGTATTAATATTGCAGACGAATATCTTAACGAAAACGACAGTGGCTGTTTTTGGCGCGACACCCATTTGCGTATCGAAGGTGAAGCCGTGAAATCATTGCAAATCCATTTTTTGTCCACTTGGGATTTTGTTTCGGATGAGAAATTGGCAGTTTATAAAACGTTTTTTCCAGAGGTTAAAATAGAAAATAACAACCTAGCATTACAAATTGCCGCGAGTGGACCAGATACCGATTGGGCAAATATTATGGAAGTTGTTTTTACAGCCATAGTTACTGCCAACGACTATGTTTATATTACAACACCTTATTTTGTGCCTAATGAGCAAATAATAACCGCTTTGCAAATAGCTGCCAAAAGTGGTATTGATGTGAGATTAATCATTCCCAAAAAATCAGACTCTTGGATTGTTAAGCACGCCTCAAACTCGTACTTGGACGCCTTATTAAAAGCCGGTATTAAAGTGTATAAATACAACAAGGGTTTTATTCATGCGAAAACCATGGTGGTTGACGATATATTTTCTACCGTTGGTACATCAAATATGGACTATCGTAGCTTTAATATAAACTTTGAAATTAATTCATTAATTTATGATGAAACACAAAGCAAAATCATAAAAAAGCACTTTTTAGAAGATATGGAAAATAGTGATGAGGTAAATTACAACACGTATTTAAAACGCTCAAATTTAGAAAAATTAAAAGAATCTTATTGCAGGCTGTGGTCTCCGCTTATTTAACCTCTGCGTTTCTGTGCTCTTAAAGAGCCACCAGCACCATAATGTTGGTTGGGGCCAGCAGCGCGCTTCATGTTTTGTTTCATCATTTTAATCTGGTCCGTTAGCATGCCTTGTTTGTCTAATTTTGAAGCTTCAGATAGTAATTTCTGGGCTTCATTTTTTCTGCGTTTAGAAAACGCGATGCCTGCTAAATTCAATTTAGCCATGGCCAAATCATGTTTCATAGATAACCCCAAAGAAATGGCCTTTTTAAAATACTTTTCGGCTTCGTTCATATTACTTTGAGAAACCATTATACCATGTAAATAGTTATAATAACCTTGTTGTTTTTTTACTAATGCAGACTCTGGGTTTTTAATTTTGTTCAGCCATTTTTTAGCACCATCAAAATCTTGTTTGCGCAGTCTTAAAAAAGCCAATAAAATAAATTCATTTTTAAAATATAGGAATATAAAAATTAACGATAATAGAATAAACATGATGCCATTACCAATATAACCCTCTGTAAATTGATATACGGCAAAGGCAATAATACCTGCAGCAATAATCAGTTTTATAATTTTATTGTACATAATACGTAATTTAAAATAAAGTTTAGATGCTTTTTTAGTTAAAAACAAGCTTTTGTTGCTGCAAAGAAACTAAAATTTTATTAAAAAATAGATACTCTTATTTAACAAAAAGTAGTAGTTATATCAAATAAATAAAGGCCTAACATGCGTTTTGCTTCAAAAAAAATAAATTAAAAAATATTTTAAAATAAGGTTTGCCAAAGTAATAAAGGCTTTGTATATTTGCCCTCGGTTTTTAAGAAGACCAAAAGTTAGAAAAATTACAATTCAGATTTTAAAGATTTAAGATAATGAGTAAAAGAACATTTCAGCCTTCTAAAAGAAAGAGAAAAAACAAACACGGTTTCAGGGAAAGAATGGCTTCTGCTAATGGCAGAAAAGTATTGGCGCGTAGAAGAGCTAAAGGAAGAAAAAAATTATCTGTGTCATCTGAAACTAGACATAAGAAATAATGATTAACAATTGTTGATAATTTAAAGGTGTTGCTTTACGGTAACGCCTTTTTTTATATCTGCTAAACAGTATTTTTGCAATACTTTTAAATATAACATCATACAATTAAAATGCCAAAAAACGAAACACTAAAATCTATTTTAATTATTGGCTCAGGACCTATTGTTATTGGGCAAGCATGCGAATTTGATTACTCAGGATCACAGGCTTTACGCTCGCTAAGAGAAGATGGTATAGAGACTATATTAATAAACTCCAACCCAGCAACAATTATGACAGACCCCTCTATGGCAGATCATATTTACTTGTTGCCCCTTACCACAAAATCGCTTATAAAAATACTTAAAGAACATCCGCAAATCGATGCTGTTTTACCAACAATGGGCGGGCAAACGGCATTGAATTTATGCATAGAGGCCGATGAAAAAGGCATCTGGGAAGATTTTGGAGTAGAGCTTATTGGTGTAGATATCAATGCCATAAACATTACCGAAGATAGAGAACAGTTTAGGGAGTTAATGCTTAAAATAGGAGTTCCTATGGCGCCTCAAGCCACGGCTACCTCGTATTTAAAAGGTAAAGAAATTGCCCAGGAATTTGGATTTCCATTAGTAATCAGGGCCTCTTATACCTTAGGAGGCGCAGGCGCATCTTTTGTGCATAAAGAAGAAGAGTTTGACGAATTGTTAACCCGTGGTTTAGAGATTTCCCCAATTCACGAAGTGATGATCGACAAAGCACTTATTGGTTGGAAAGAGTACGAATTAGAACTGCTTAGAGACGCCAACGATAACGTGGTTATAATCTGTTCTATCGAAAATATGGATCCCATGGGCATCCATACCGGAGATTCAATAACAGTTGCACCAGCCATGACTTTAAGTGATAAAACCTATCAAAAAATGCGTGATATGGCCATACACATGATGCGTAGTATTGGCGATTTTGCAGGTGGTTGTAATGTACAATTTGCAGTGTCTCCCGATGAAAACGAAGATATTATCGCCATAGAAATTAACCCACGTGTATCGCGGTCTTCTGCACTGGCGAGTAAAGCAACCGGATACCCTATTGCCAAAATTGCAACAAAACTGGCCATTGGCTATACTTTAGATGAATTAAGTAACCAAATAACCAAATCTACTTCGGCATTGTTCGAGCCCACTTTAGATTATGTAATAGTAAAAATACCGCGTTGGAATTTCGATAAATTTGAAGGCAGCGACCGTACTTTAGGACTACAGATGAAATCCGTAGGCGAGGTTATGGGCATTGGGCGTTCTTTTCAAGAGGCCTTGCACAAAGCAACCCAGTCGCTTGAAATTAAACGCAATGGGCTAGGTGCAGACGGAAAGGAAAATAAAAATTACGACCAGATTATCGAGAAATTAACCAACGCCTCATGGGATCGAGTTTTTATAATTTACGATGCCATTCGAATGGGTATTCCATTAAGTCGAATTCACGAGATTACAAAAATCGATATGTGGTTCTTAAAGCAATATGAAGAGCTGCATTTCATTAATAACGAAATTTCAAGCTTCACTATTGATACCATTGAAAAAGATTTGCTTCTCGAAGCCAAACAAAAAGGCTACGGCGACCGCCAGATTGCACACATGTTAGGGTGTCTAGAAAGTCAGGTTTACAACAAAAGAGAAACGCTTGGTATCAATCGGGTTTACAAATTGGTTGATACCTGTGCTGCCGAGTTTGAGGCCAAAACACCTTATTATTATTCTACTTTTGAAAGTGATATGGAAACGGCCGACGGAAATCGGTATGCCGATAACGAAAGTGTGGTAACCCACAGGAAAAAAATTATAGTTTTAGGTTCTGGACCCAACCGAATAGGGCAGGGCATCGAGTTCGATTACTGTTGTGTTCATGGGGTTTTGGCAGCTGCCGAATGTGGTTACGAAACCATAATGATTAACTGTAACCCAGAAACCGTCTCAACCGATTTTGATACGGCAGACAAGTTGTATTTCGAACCCGTTTTTTGGGAACATATTTACGATATTATTAAGCACGAAAAACCAGAAGGCGTTATTGTGCAGTTAGGTGGGCAAACAGCTTTAAAACTTGCTGAAAAGTTAACCAAATATGGTATAAAAATAATAGGAACCAGCTTCGAATCGTTAGATTTAGCTGAAGATAGAGGGCATTTCTCTAGATTGTTAAAAGAAAATAATATCCCTTATCCACAATTTGATATTGCAACAACTGCTGATGAAGCCGCAGCCATTGCCGATGTGCTGGATTTCCCGATTTTGGTACGTCCGTCTTATGTTTTGGGAGGCCAAGGCATGAAAATTGTAATCAACAAAGAAGAGCTGGAAAAACATGTGGTCGATTTGTTGGGCCGCATGCCAGGGAACCAGTTGCTCCTAGACCATTATTTAGATGGCGCCATAGAGGCCGAAGCCGATGCCATTTGCGATGGCGAAGATGTTTACATAATTGGTATTATGGAACATATAGAACCTTGCGGAATCCACTCGGGCGATAGTAACTCCACGCTTCCCCCATTTAATTTAGGAGAGTTTGTAATGCAACAAATAAAAGACCACACCAAAAAGATTGCTTTGGCATTAAACACGGTTGGTTTGATAAATATCCAGTTCGCCATTAAAGACGATACGGTTTACATTATTGAAGCTAACCCAAGAGCCTCTCGTACAGTGCCTTTTATTGCAAAAGCTTACGGCGAGCCGTATGTAAATTACGCAACCAAAGTAATGTTGGGCGAAAAGAAAATTAAAGATTTCGATTTTAAACCAAAATTAGAAGGCTATGCTATAAAACAGCCAGTATTTTCGTTTAACAAGTTCCCTAATGTAAACAAAAAACTAGGGCCAGAAATGAAAAGTACAGGCGAAAGTATTTTGTTTATAGATAGTTTAAAAGACGACCAATTTTACGATTTGTATTCAAGGCGTAAAATGTATTTAAGTAAATAATTAAAAAAACTTAAGTTTTCTGCCTACGGTACGCGTGCCCTAGTTTATCATAGCATTCGGTTGTTCGGGGTAATAAAGTATATTAGGCACTTCTTCAAAACAAAGACAATGAATGTACATTTTATTGCTATTGGCGGTTCTGCAATGCACAATCTTGCCATAGCATTACAGCATAAAGGATATACGGTAACAGGAAGCGACGATGTTATTTACGAACCCTCCAAATCAAGATTGCAAACCCAGGGCTTGTTACCAAAAACCATGGGGTGGTTTCCTGAAAAAATAACAACTCATTTAAACGCTATCGTTTTGGGCATGCATGCCAAAGCCGATAATCCAGAGCTGTTAAAAGCCCAAGAATTAGGTTTGAAAATTTACAGCTACCCCGAATTTTTGTATGAGCAATCTAAACACAAAACACGCGTTGTAATTGGCGGAAGCCACGGAAAAACCACCATAACATCCATGATTTTGCACGTTATGCATTATCACGATAAAGATGTAGATTATATGGTGGGCGCGCAACTAGATGGTTTCGATGTAATGGTAAAACTTACCGAAGACAACGATTTTATAGTTTTAGAAGGCGACGAGTATTTAAGCTCACCTATTGATAGACGACCAAAATTTCATCTTTACAAACCCAATATTGCTTTATTGAGCGGTATTGCTTGGGACCATATAAATGTGTTTCCAACTTTTGGTAACTATGTCGAGCAGTTTAGTATTTTTGTTGACTCGATTGTTAGTGGAGGTAGCATAAATTATAATGAAGAAGATGCCGAAGTAAAGCGGGTAGTTGAAGCTAGCGAAAACACCATACGCAAAATACCGTACCAAACCCCAAAATATAGCGTTAAAAACGGACAAACACTTTTAGAAACTCCAGAAGGCGATTTGCCTATAGAAGTTTTTGGCAAGCACAACCTTAACAATCTAGCCGGTGCAAAATGGATTTGCCAGCACATGGGTATAGACGAAGACGATTTTTACGAAGCTATCTCCACTTTTAAAGGTGCTAGTAAACGCCTTGAAAAAATAGCAGAAAGCAAAACCAGTGTGGCCTTTAAAGATTTTGCGCATTCGCCAAGCAAAGTAGAGGCCACAACCAAAGCCGTAAAAGAGCAATACGCAAACCGCCCATTAATTGCTTGTTTAGAGTTACACACTTACAGTAGTTTAAATGCTGAGTTTTTAAAACAATACAAAGGTGCTTTAAATGCTGCCGATGTTGCCGTGGTTTTTTATTCGCCAGATGCTGTTGAAATTAAAAAACTGGACGCCGTAACCCAACAGCAAATAGCCAATGCTTTTAAGCGCGACGATTTGATTATCTATACCAATCCAGACGATTTTAAAGGCTTTTTGTTTTCGCAAAACTTTGATAATAAAGCATTACTTTTAATGAGCTCGGGCGATTACGGTGGGTTGGATTTTGATGCGTTAAAAAAAGTGTTTGATTGATTTCCTTTTTTTTATTAACCAATTATAAAGCTGCCTTGTTGTTTTGTGTAAAGCTGTTGTGTGCGGTTATTTTATTTTTATTTTAACAATTTTTTTCGAACTGACAATGTACCCTATGTTTTCAGAAGGAAAACTGCTCTGGTTAAAACTGCCGGTTTCGACAATATTTTTATTTCCAGCCCAATTTTCACCTCCGTTAGTTGTATAAGAAATTGATCCGTAATCATAACCAAAATCTCCACCTGAGTAATTCCCTCTACCAACAGCAAAACCTAAGTTTTTTGTTTTAAAATTGATGTCAAAATGGTCTGTTGCGGAATTTATTAACTTGACCCAAGAATTACCAAAGTCGATAGATTTGAATATTGCATTGTTTGCAGATACATAGGCAATATTGTCTTGTGTAAGTGAAATACTTATTGTGCCAGATCCAGAAAGAGTAGAATTGATTTGCCATGAATTTCCACCATTTGTAGTTGAAAGAATTATTCCGCCATTACAAATAACCATACCATTTTGAGTTCCATTAAAATCAATTTTCCCCATGATACCTCCAGTATTGTCAAAGCTTTGTTCTTCCCAAGAAATTCCTCCGTTAGTGGTTCTAATAATAGATGAATTGCCAATAGCAAATCCAATAGAATTATTAACAAAGTGAACTGAATGTAGTTCTGTTTTCTTATTTAAATTTAAAGAAACCTTTTCCCAGGTAACGCCTCCATCTAAAGTTTTAAGCATTACGGCACTAAAGGGGTTACACCCATTTTCTAAACAATTACCTGCTGCTCCAACAACAAAACCTTTTTTGTTGTCAATAAAATCTATTCCAAAAAAATTAGTTTCAGTATTTGTTTCTAATTCAGACCAAGAAATACCACCATCAATAGTCTTTAAGAGTTTTCCTTTGTAACCCCCTACAAATCCAGTATTATTGTCAACAAAGTGAATTGTTCTGAGATTATAATTTTCATTTGGTTCGATAATTATTAATTCTAGACCATCAATCTCAGCAATGCTATTGTATATATTTGTTTCAATTTGATTTGTTTCTATAGATCCTTCTGAGCATCCTAGTATAGAAAAAGTAAAAATCCCTAATAAAGTTAATTTTCTCATGGCTTATTTATTTTTTAAAATACATTCAATTAGAATGTGTTTTTTCCATTTAAAGGCGTTACCAATTCATCTGTTTTGAGTTTATTGCAGCGCCATATTTTTCAGAAACAAATTGTATGCTAATAAGGTGTGTTTGCGCCGATAAACGAAGTTATCTTTTTTTTAATAAAGTCAAATCCGTATAAGCTTATTTTTCAGGTAATAACCAATTCTTTTCAACTACTTTTAAAATAAATTTTCACATCAGGCAACCTTTAGCATAACATTTGCGTCTTTATAAATAGAAGACCGCATAAAATCATTTTTTTTTTTGAAAGTTATCCAACTCCATAAAAACGAATCTAAGCTAATTAAAAGCGCTATTAAAAATAATCGTGAGGCACAACAGCTTTTGTTCGAGTGGCATGCCCCAAAAATGTTAAGCGTTTGCAGATACTACATAAAAGATATGCAAGATGCCGAAGAGGCGATGCTTAACGGGTTTTTTAAAGTGTTTTCAAAATTAAAGGAGTTTAAAAACGAAGGCAGTTTCGAGGGTTGGATTCGGCGGATTATGATTCGAGAATCGATTTCGTTTCTACGGCAAAAAAAAAACATTGAATTTCTAGTTGAAGATTTTGAGCACGAAAACAATTACACAAGCAACATTAAAACAAACATTGAAGTTGCCGAAATACAGCAACTTATAGACGCGCTTCCCGATGGCTATAAAATGGTATTTGTTTTGTATGCCATTGAGGGCTATAAGCACCGCGAAATCGCAAAACTGTTAAATATAAGCGAAGGGACATCGAAATCGCAACTGTTTAAAGCAAGAAAACTGCTGCAAGAAAAATTAAAAGAATTATATAAAACAACAAGCTATGGCTGTAAATAAATTTGAAAATAACATAAAGGATAAGCTTGAAAAAAGAACCCTAAAGCCATCGGCTGATGCGTGGAGTAAATTGTATTCTCGATTAGAAAATCAAGAAGAAAAACCGAGTAACAAATCGTTTTGGTGGTTGGGCATTGCAGCAAGTATTATTGGTGTTTTGCTGGTAGTTACTCAAGTTTTTAAGAATGAGCCACTTGAGCATCTTACACCGCAAATAGTGGTTACCCCAGAAGTTGTAACCCCAGATGAAACCCATACAACAGCTAATATTAATGTTAAAAATATAGAAGAAGCTTCAGAAGAAATCAAAATAAAAGAAGCTAAAAAGTCCAATCAAATTAAAAAAAAATCAACTGTAATCATACCAAATTTAACTAAAGAATCAATTCTTATAGCCAAAGAAAAAGCAATTACAACTATAAAAAAGGGAAATGCTGCTGAATCTGTTAAAATAGTTTCAGAAAATTCAGCATTCCAAAAACACAAAATACAGGAAATAATAGCTCAAGCCAATACCTTGAAAAACAACGAAAACCAAGTTGCAGAAAGCGAAATAGAAACCTTGTTAACCCAAGCACAAAAAGACATTACGCTAAAACGATTAAATAACGAAAACACTAAAAAAATTGATGCCCTGGTATTGCTTCAAGACGTTGAAGACGAGCTGGATCAATCTTTTAGAGAAAAAGTTTTTAAAGCATTAAAAGAAAATTTTATAACGGTAAAAACTGCCGTGGCGCAGCGTAATGATTAAAAAAAATCAATAAATAAATCAATATCCGTTATGGACAAAAAACGAACAGTTATGCAAACCATTACCAAGTATTTAACACTATTGGTGTTATGTTTTATTGTGCAATTAATCAATGCACAAGACCCCATTAAAAAACCAATTAACCATAAGCGCATTGAAGCTTTAAAGGCATTTAAAGAAACCATAAAACAGCAAGAAAAAGATTTTTTAAAAGCCGAGGTTGAAGTTATTAACAGCCAACTTAATAAAGGTGAAATTACAACTGAAACTGCAGAAAAACTAAAAAAAGAAGCTGCCGTAAAGCGGGCTTTAAATATTGAAAACCGCATTGCAATTGTAGATAATAAAATCTCGCTATACCAACGAAATATCTACCCAGAAAATAAAGATGCCGATGCCGAAAAAGAAAACAAGATTGGTTTAATGGTAAGTAACAGAACCTTTAGCATTAAAGGCAATAAAAGAGAACCAAAATACGATGTGCGAACATCAAACGATTTATTATTTGCCATGGGTTTTAATAACGCTATTATTGATGGCGAAAATTTAAGTGATTCGCCATATAAAAAAGGAGCTTCAACCTTTATTGAATTAGGATGGAACTGGAAGACAAGGCTGTTTAAAAACTCGCCCTTTGTAAAGTTTAAGTATGGTTTTTCTTTTCAATGGAATAAACTTAATTTGGACAGCAATGGGTATTTTGTGCAAAACGGAAACATAACAACTATCGAAACATTTACGGCAGCACTTAAAAAAGCTAAATTTAGAACCACAAATTTAGTGTTTCCCGTTCATTTTGAATTTGGCCCGTTAAAAAAAATAGAGCGGTCCGATGATAGGATTAGGTATATAAACAATCGTCAGTTTAAAATAGGGGTTGGGGCTTATGGCGGTGTTAATGTAGGCACGCTTCAAAAATTAAAATACAACGAAAACGGTGATAGGGTAAAGGAAAAAATAAAAAGAAATTACAATACCAGCGATTTTGTTTATGGTTTAAGCGGCTATATTGGTGTAGGGGATTTAGCGTTATACCTTAAGTACGATTTATCTCCCATTTTTAAAAACCAAGCTGTTAAGCAAAATAATGTGTCTTTAGGTATTCGGGTAGATTTAGATTAATATGCATATAATTAGGCGCCCGTTAAAACCCTGAGGCTTTACAAAGATTTTAAATTGAAAAACAACTCCGCTAATCGGCAAGCCAGAATATCTGTTTTTTATTATTTTGGTATCAGTACTGGTGCTTTTTAGCAGCTTACCCTTTTTTTTGGTTTTTTTACTATTCAGTTTAAAAAGAACCTAAACTAAATGTTTCGTTAACCTAAATTTACAAAAGTGTGCGCAACAATTAATGGAGTAATAAATATAACTTATCTTAGTGCCAATTAAAAATAATAGAGCTTATAATGTTGAATAAAAAACATGAATTAGGATTTTTTCCTACACCTTTAGAGCCAATGACTAATTTATCCAAAGCGTATCCTAATTACAATTTGTTTATCAAAAGAGACGATAATTCTGGGTTAGCCTCTGGTGGGAATAAAGTAAGGAAGCTTCAGTTTTTTATTTACGATGCGTTAAGTAAAGGTTGCGATACCATTATTACCGCTGGTGCTCAACAATCCAATCATTGTAGGCAAACGGTGGCGGCATGTGCAAAGGCAGGTTTAGAGTGCCATTTGTTATTGGGTGGCGATAAGCCGAAAAACTATAATGGTAACTTGCTTTTGTCGCATTTATTGGGAGCAAAAATTCATTTTACGGGAAACAACAGAAAAGGGGAGGATGCCCTAAAATTAAAGCAAGACTTACAAACAAAAAAACGAAAGGTTTACACAATTCCTTATGGTGGCTCTAACTTGCTAGGTGCTTTAGGTTTTGTAGATGCTGTTAAAGAATTAAAGAAACAGCTTATAGAGATGGATTTGAAAATAGATTATATATTTTTTGCATCGGGCTCTGGAGGTACTCAGGCAGGACTTAGATTGGGGGTAGATCTTTGTAATCTCGATATCAAGTTAATGCCCATAAGCATCGATAAAACAGGTATTGGAGACAAAACATTGGCCGAAGCCGTCTTAGAACTGCTGCAACAAGGCAAAACGGATTTGCATATTCAGAAAAAATACACTTTACAAGACGCTAAACTTATTAACGATTACAATAATGCCGGTTATGGAGTTATTACCCAAAATGAGAAAAAAGCCATAAACCAATTAGCACAAAAAGAAGGTATATTGCTAGATCCTGTTTATTCCGGTAGAGCTTTTTATGGCATGATGGACCATCTTGAAAATAACAAAATAAAGCAACATACAAATGTTCTCTTTTGGCATACCGGAGGTTTGCCTGCAAATTTTTATTATTCAGAAGCCCTTATATAATGCAATGCACCAAAAGAATAATTGTATAGCCTAATTTAAATAAAATCAATTTGTTAGGCACTGGTAGTCATTTGCTTATAAGAGGTGTTAGGTTTGTACTTTATACTGCGCTCAAGATAAACTAGATTCAAAACCTAACAGAAACTATATATCGTTCTAACAAGAAAATGTAATTTTTAAATCGAATTCAATTTATTTAGTGCTTTGCCGTTGGCATTAACCCGTTACTGTTTTTAAAAACACTTTTTTCTGCTTCAAAGTGCCCAAATGCATAACTATCTGGTTAAGCCATATTCTACAACTTCCAATTTGTTATAACCCGCGTTGCTTTTTTAAACATCTTTTTATCGTTAAGTAACCTTTGTTACCAACTACCCCCTTTTATCGTTCTATTTTTGCATTAGAAATAATTTAAAAATGAAAAAAACAATATACTCGATTCTACTTTTTAGTTTATTTGGACTGTACAATTTGCAAGCCCAAGACGTGGTTTTAATTTCAAAAACAGAAGTATGGTCTAAAGTGTCAAATAATAACACTTCTATTAAAATTTCTGAACAGGAATTCAAGCAAGCCAGAGCCGATTTTAGGCAAACAAACGCCATATTTTTGCCAAATATTACGGCAAGCCATACGGCCATTGCGACCACAAACCCTTTAATGGCTTTTGGCTCTAAATTAAATCAGGAAATTTTAACGCAAAACGATTTTAATCCTGCCTTATTGAATAATCCGTCGCAGATTGAAAACTACGCTACGAAATTCGAAATCCAGCAACCGCTAATTAACATCGATGGTATATATAAACGCAAAGCCGCCAAATCTAAAATGGAAGCGATGTCTTTAAAAACCGAGCGTACAGAAGATTATTTAGCCTTTGAAGTTAATAAAGCCTACATGCAATTACAATTGGCTTATAAGGCTGTTGAAGTTTTAGAAAAAGCTTTTAAAGCAGCCAATGCCAATAAAAAATTAGCAGATAATAGCTTAAAACAAGGTTTTTTACAACGGGCCGATGTCTTAAATGTTGAAGTACGGGTAACCGAGGTTCAAAACCAATTACAAGCAGCAAAAAGTAATGTGCAAAATGCTTCAAATTACTTGTCTTTCCTAATGAATGATGATACCTATGTCGTTTACAAACCATCAGATGAATTAGCGGTGGCAAGCCTAACCATAGAAGCGCAAAATATATCTGAAAACCGTGCAGACATTAAAGCTATGAAATTGGCCAGCAATGCTTTTGAAGCTATGAATAAAGCCGATAAAATGTCCTTTTTACCAACATTGAATGCCTTTGGTAGTTATGAGCTATACGACGACCAAGTTTTTCAAGGCGATGCCAATGGTTATCTGTTTGGTGCGCAATTAAGTTGGGATATTTTTAAAGGCTCAAAACGTTTTGGTAAAGCACAAAAAAGTAAGGCCGAATTTGAACAATCTAAATTAGAGTACCACCAATACGTATCGCAAAGTAATTTAGAATTAAATAAAGCCAAACGCGCTTTTATAGATGCTGAAAACAAATTAAAGTTAAACACTTTGGCTTTAGAACAATCTGAAGAATCTTTAAGAATTAGAACCAATAGGTTTAAAGAAGGTTTAGAAAAAACATCAGATTTATTAACAGCAGAAACCCAATACGCACAAAAAGAGTTAGAATATTATCAAACCATTTTTGAACATAATTATGCGCAAGCTTATTTACAATTTTTAACAAAAGAGTAACATAGAATTAAGATAAAAAATCAAGACAAAATACTCGAAAATTCGAGGCTTTAAAACCAATACAATGAAAAAATACCTATACCTATTTACACTAACTACAGCTTTATTATTTCTTACCAGTTGTGGTAGCGAAGACCAAAAAGCAGTTGATAATGGCCCAACAATTCCTGTAAAAGTCAATCAAGTACAAGCTAATGGCAACAGTCCGTTTTTATCTGTAAGCGGTAAAATTCAAGCTGCTAATAGTGCCGATTTAAGCACTAGAATGATGGGTTACGTTAATAAAGTACACGTTAATGTTGGCGATAAAGTGCGTAAAGGCCAATTGTTAGTATCGATTAACAATGCCGATTTACAAGCGAAACGCGCCCAAGTAAATGCCGGAATTACCGAAGCCACCGTAGCCTTTAACAATGCTGAAAAAGATTATAAACGTTTTCAAAATTTATTCGCAGATAATAGTGCCTCGCAAAAAGAAATGGACGATATGACGGCACATTACAAAATGGCAAAAGCACGTTTAGAATCTGCCACCCAAATGAAAAACGAAGTTAACGCCCAGTTTGCTTATAGTAATATTACAGCGCCTTTTAACGGCATTGTAACCAGCAAAAACGTTGAAGAAGGGAATATGGCAAATCCAGGAGTCCCTTTAATAAGCATAGAAACACCAGGAGATTTTGAAGTTATGGCTATGGTGCCAGAATCGGAAATCTCAGATATTAAAAAAGGTACATCGGTAGATGTTGTGGTAAAAGCCATCAATAAAACTCTAAAAGGAAAAGTTACCGAAGTGAGTACTTCTGCTAAAAACACAGGAGGACAATATCTGGTGAAAATTGATTTAGATAATACAGAAGCAAATATTCTGTCTGGTATGTTTACAACCGTTCAATTTCCTGTAGAAAGAAAAGCGAAATCTACCATGGTTTTAATTCCAACAGAAGCCCTTGTAACCAACGGTCAACTTTCTGGAGTTTATACCGTAAGCCAGAGCAACACAGCAATTTTACGTTGGTTGCGTTTAGGTAGAACTTTTGGAGATCAAGTAGAAGTATTATCGGGTTTAAATGCAGATGAAGCTTATATAGTTTCCGCTGAAGGGAAGCTTTATAATGGTGTTAAAATTTCAATTCAATAACTATAAAGCCGCGTTAAGGACCTGCCTGCCGGCAGGTAGTAGTGAAAATCCTTTTTTTGCTGCCATATATGGCAAAAAAAGATTGTAACGAATAGCCTGTTAAAACGCCCAAAAAATAAAGATTACCTCCTTCGAGGTAGAATAAAAAAGGAATCATTATGAAAGAAGGAATCGCAGGAAAAATTGCCAAAGTCTTTATGCAATCCAAATTAACAGTACTGTTAATGATTGTGTTTATGGTGGTTGGTGTTTACAGCTCATATTTAATTCCGCGTGAGGAAGAACCACAAATTGACGTGCCTATGGCCGATATATTTGTGGGTTACCCAGGCGCAAGTCCTACCGAGGTAGAATCGCGAGTAATTAAGCCTTTAGAGCAATTAATTTCGAATATTAAGGGTGTAGAATATGTGTATTCTACCTCTATGAAAGAACAAGGGATGGTAATCGTGCAGTTTTATGTGGGTGAAGATATTGAGCGCTCATTTGTAAAGCTATACAACGAAATAAGCAAGCACATGGATAAAATGCCGCAAGGTGTTACCATGCCTTTAATAAAAACGCGTGCCATTGACGATGTGCCGATGTTGGGTTTAACACTTTGGAGCGAGCACTACGACGATTACCAATTAAGCCAAATGGCGCAAGAACTGGAGTCTGAAATTAATAAGGTTAACGACGTTGCCATTACCCATAAAATTGGAGGAAGAGACCGTCAATTACGTGTAGTTTTAGATAAAAGCAAACTGGCTGCTAGCGACTTAGATTTCTTGTCGGTTTCTGAAATGATTAAAGCTAACAACAGCCAATTAAGCTCTGGAAGTTTTGATAAAAACGACACGGAATTCCTTGTAAATACTGGCAACTTTTTAGCTACTGTAACCGATGTTGAAAACTTGGTGGTTGGGGTGCAACAAAATCAACCTATTTATTTAAAGCAAGTGGCCAACATTATTGATGGTCCAGAAGTACCACAAAATTACGTGAGTCTCGGCTTCGGGAAAGGAAGCGTGAAATCTTCAGAATACAAATCGGAATACCCTGCTGTAACCATTTCTGTTGCGAAACGCAAAGGTGCAGATGCTATGCAAATAGCAGAAGTAATTATCGATAAAGTTGAGCATTTACGCGCTACTTTAATCCCAGACGATGTTCATGTAGAAATTACAAGAAACTATGGCGAAACGGCTTCGCAAAAAGTATCAGAACTATTACTGCACCTCATAGGGTCTATTATTGCGGTGACTATTGTTGTGATGTTAGCCATGGGGTGGCGCGGCGGATTGGTAGTGTTTTTATCAGTGCCAATCACCTTTGCCTTAACCCTGTTGAGTTATTATTTAATGGACTATACCTTAAACCGAATTACCCTTTTTGCTTTGGTTTTTGTTACAGGAATCGTGGTCGATGACTCGATAATTATTGCCGAAAACATGCATAGGCATTTTAAAATGAAACGCTTGCCATTTAAACAAGCTGCTTTGTATGCCATTAACGAGGTGGGTAACCCAACCATTTTAGCCACTTTTACCGTAATCGCTTCGGTATTACCTATGGCTTTTGTATCGGGTTTAATGGGACCTTATATGGCACCCATGCCAATTGGCGCATCAATCGCCATGATTTTATCTCTGTTTGTCGCTCTAACCATTACACCTTATTTAGGCTTAATTTTCTTGAGAGAAAAAGACAAAAAGAAAACAGAAGAAAAGGAAGAAAAAGCCATAGAGCACACGCTTATCTACAAAATATACAACAAACTTGAAAGACCATTATTAGAAAACAAAGCAAAACGTTGGATGTTTTTAGGCGGAACCTTTGCCGTATTAATGGGGACTATGCTGTTGTTTTTAACCAATTCGGTAGCCGTAAAAATGTTGCCTTTTGATAATAAAAATGAATTCCAAGTAGTTATCGATATGCCAGAAGGCACCACCTTAGAGCGTACTGGTGTTGTTGCTAAAGAAATTGCGCAATACTTAGCCACAAGGCCAGAAGTGGTGAGTTACCAGAATTATGTTGGTACCTCTGCGCCTATTACGTTTAACGGTTTGGTGCGTCATTACGATTTACGTGGCGGAAGCAATATGGCCGATATTCAAGTGAACTTAATTGATAAAAGTGAGCGCTCTGCACAAAGTCATGATGTCGCTAAATTATTACGTCCAGATATTCAAAAGATTGCTAAGAAGTTTGGTGCCAACGTTAAATTAGTCGAAGTCCCACCAGGACCGCCTGTACTATCTACCATAGTTGCAGAAGTTTACGGACCAGATTACGAGGAGCAAATTAGAATTGCCGATAATATTCAAGATATTTTAAAAAACACAGATGATGTGGTTGATATCGACTGGATGGTTGAAGACGACCAGATTGAATACCAATTCGAAATTAATAAAGAAAAAGCCATGTTGTACGGCGTTGCCCCGCAACAAATTGCTTACACCATGAATATGGCCTTATCTAACAGAGCCATCACGAATTTATACGATGAAAATGCCGTTAATCAAGTAGGTTTGGTTTTAGCTTTAGATGAAAAAGAGAAATCGACTATTACCGATATTTCTCAATTAAACGTAAAATCGAAGCAAGGGAACATGATCCCTATTGCCGATTTGGTGGACATCTCTCAAACTACGGCTGCAAAGAGTATTTATCGTAAAAACCAAAAACGTGTGGTTTATGTCATGGCCGATATGGCTGGAGAATTGGAAAGTCCTGCCTATGCTATTTTAGGAATGGAAGATAAATTGAAACAAATTCCATTACCAGAAGGCTACGAGCTTAATGAAATGTATTTAGGTCAACCAGATTACGAAGATAACTATACCGTAAAATGGGATGGCGAATGGCAAATTACTCTAGAAGTATTTAGAGATTTAGGTATTGCCTTTTTAGGTGCGCTTATATTAATTTATATTTTGATTGTAGGCTGGTTTCAAAACTTTAAAGCCCCAATTGTTATGATGGTGGCAGTACCATTGTCTTTAATCGGAATTATTTTAGGACACTGGATTATGGGTGCATTTTTTACAGCAACATCATTTATTGGAATGATTGCCTTAGCGGGAATTATGGTTAGAAACTCGGTATTGCTAATTGACTTTATCAATTTAAGAACCGCAGACGGTGTACCCCTTAAACAAGCTGCCATTGAAGCTGGCGCAGTGCGTACAACACCTATTTTATTAACAGCAGGAACAGTTGTTATTGGCGCATTTGTAATCTTGTTTGATCCCATTTTCCAAGGTTTAGCCATATCTCTAATGGGAGGTACTATTGTTTCAACGGTATTAACCTTGTTGGTTGTACCATTAGTGTATTATATGATAGAGAAGAAGAATTATAAATAATCATTTTTCCGGCAGATTTCAGAGATTCACGCAGCAAAAAAACACAATCTGCGTTATCTGTGAAATCTGCGGAAAACAAAAAATAAAGAGCATATGAAATTAGTTATAGTTACCTCAGTCGAAGCCTTTCAAAAAGATGTTTTAAAACTCTTCAAAAATGCGAATATCCACAACTTAAGCAGCTCTGATATTGATGGTTATAAAAACGGATCGTCGGTATTAATGGCTTCAAGCTGGTTTCCTGGTCAAAAATTTGGTGATGAATCACGTTTGTTTTTCTCGTTTACAGAAGATGAAAACATTGATGCATTATTTAATTTAATCAAAGAATTTAATGCAACTGTAGAGACTAATAATGCGGTTAGAGCGGTTGTAGTTCCTATTGAAAAATTTATATAAAACAAATATTAATCTTAAAACAAATTAAAATGTTAAATACATATTTTAGAGTTATTGTTGGTTTCATGGTCTTGTTAAGTGTGGTATTAACCACTTTTGTTCACCCCAATTGGATGTGGTTTACGGTGTTTATAGGTGTGAATTTAATTCAATCGGCCTTTACAAAATGGTGCTTATTAGAAACCATTTTAATGAAACTTGGCGTTAAAAAAGGTGGCGGAAGCTGTGCTGTACCAACATCTAAAGACAGTTAAACTAAAACATATTTTATTACATTAATGTCCGATAAAAGACATAATACCGCTTCGCTTTTAGGCATTAGAACCAAGACTAGATTCTAACTAACTGATTGGCAAAAGTGAATTGATTAATAAAACATCTCATCGCACTCTTTATAATTCTTTTATATAAACAAGGTATCATTTTAAAAGACACGTCAAGTTCTTTATTTAAAAGAGATTAACGATTATAAAACATTTTTAGTCGGACACTAATGATTGTATTAGTTATTATCATTCTTTATGATGAATAAAAAAGCTAAGCATTTCTTTAAAAAAAATGCTTAGCTTTTTTTAGTTCATAGTTAAAACTTGCACTCATAAGACCTCACAGGTTTTTGAAACCGGTGAGGTCTATAAAAAAACTCAGCTTTTTCAAGCCGAAGTAAACTAAAAGATGTACTCTTAATTCTCTACTAAACTAAACGCCCCTTTAGCTAGAAATTTAGTGTTTTCAGAAAAATTATCAATATTCTCTATTTTCGAAAAACCTTCATGACTCGCTATTACCTTAACTTTTTCTTGACTAAAATAGTAGGTATCGCCTTCTTTCTTATTCAGAACTAAAACATAAGACGTGCCATCGACTTCAATAACAGATTCGCTTGGTATCGCTTTCGCGGAAGTTGATGCTGTTACTATTACCGCTTCTACAAACATACCTGTTAAAAAGTTGTGATTGGCTTCATCATTAATATGTGCATGCACCGTAATGGTTCTATTGTCCATAATAGTGGTGCCCACTAAATACACTGTAGCTTTAAATGCTTCTGTGGAAACCTCAGGGATTTTAAAAGTAATCTCTTGCCCTTTTTTTACTTTCATAATATCTTTTTCAAAAACCGAAAGCTCCAAATGGATATGCTTATTATCTATAATTTCTAAAATCTCGGTTGCTGGCGACACATACGCTCCTTTTGTAACATTTATTTTTGTAACACTACCAGAAACAGGTGCATACATATTAACGACCGAACTGATTATTCCGGCCCTTACTTGTGATGGGGAAATATTCAACATTCGCAATTGTTTTTCCAATCCCGTATGTCTTGCTAAAGCACTTTTATAATCACTCTCTGCTTTAAGAAAACTTTTCTGAGAGGTTATGTTTTCAGCTTTCATGGTTGTTTGTCTGTCGTATTCCGATTTTAAATACGTAAGCTGTCCATTAACCTCCATATACTGCTGTTGCATACTAATAAACTCAGGGTTTTCTATGCTTAATAACACCTGTCCTTTACGCACTTTATCACCCACAAGTAATGGTGCTGTTTTAATATAACCACCCATGGTAGCACTTACCACTGCCCTATTTGCTGGTGGCACATCAATCATTCCGTTTACATTCACAAGGGTTGGAAACGGCTTTTCTTCAAGCTGAGCTAAACTCATGTTACTTTGTTGAAATTGCGCTTGTGTGACTTGAATATGTTCATTTTCCGTAGCCCTATCGTCAGACTCGTTTTCTGTAGATTGACTGCTTTTTTCGCCACAACTAAAAAGGGTAAAGATCAAACTTAAAAGGACTGTTTTATATAGAATATTCTTCATGATTGTTTTTTTATAAGGTTAGGTAATTTATAGCAATAACGGTTTGATTGTATGCACTTAACTCGTCCAGATAACCTAATTTTATCTGGTAAGCACTTTCTAAACTTTGAATGTATTGATAAAAATCAATTTCACCGTTTTCAAAACTGCTATGTGCGGTTTTTAAAATTTCTTCAGAAAGTGTATCGCCTTCATTTTCATAATAGTACAAAGCCTCTTGAAGCTGAGACAAAGCCAACTTAAGCGCATTAAACTTGGCGTTAATCTGAATCTCGTAGTCTTTAGATTCTGATACAGCAACCTGTTCAGCTATTTTAGAAGCTTTAATTTTAGAGGCTTGTCCGCTAAAAAACAAGGGGATTTTTAAACCCAATTGGTAGCCGTACAAATGGCCTTTTAATTCTGAATTGGACCCCTGAAAATAATTAAGGCTAATGTCTGGCAGCAATTGTTGTTTTTCAAAACGACGTTCGGCTTGCAACAAGGCAATTCTATTTTGATAAAATGCCGTTTCTGCACTGCCGTTAATTTCTAAAGTCTGTAGTGGCACTTTTAATGAAGGCTGAGAGGCAATAACCAGTGCTTCATCTGCTTGAACAACTTTTATAACATTTGCATAAGCGGCTGTAACCTCTTTTTGTGCTTGCAAATAATTTAGATTAATTTGTTTCTGCTTAGAGGCTGCGGTAATCTTCTCTAAATAATTGGTTTCACCCAATTCAAAACGTCTAGCTGCAATTTGAGAAAAGTTAGTATATAAACTGTCTAGCGTTTTATAGACTTGTTCTTTTTCTCTAGCAATTTGATAGTTGTAATAAGCCGCAGTTACCTCTCGTTTTATGGCTTTTTCTTCAATATCATAACGACTTGATGTGATATTATAACGCGCTTTATTCATCTTCTTTTCTGAAAAATAAACCGTTGGGAATTTAAAGTCTTGCTGAATCCCGAAAATTTGAAGCGGTTCATTATTCACCGCTAAATTATTTTCATCAAACTCATAATACACTTGAGTTTTATCGAAACTAAAAGCCGAATTAATTAAAGCATCAAATTGTTGTGTTTCCAGTCGGTTTGCTTGTAATCCCGCATTATTCTCAATTGCTAAAAGTATTAAATCGTCTAAAGTTTGAGGGTTTTGCTGCGCCATTGCCGGTATTGAAAGTAATAAGGCTACGACACTTAGCCCCACAATATTATTTTTATTCGTACGTTTTTTATCTTCTTTAGGCGTATTAAAATGGGCATATAAGACCGGCAATACCACTAAAGTTAATAATGTAGCCGTAAACACGCCACCAATTACCACCGTTGCTAAAGGGCGTTGCACCTCTGCCCCAACATTGGTTGAAACCGCCATAGGCAATAAGCCCAGTGCTGTGGACGATGCTGTTAATAATACAGCGCGTAATCTATCTTTTGTACCTTGTTTTATTAGGGCGTCCATACTTTTAAATCCTTGAGTTTTTAGTTCTTTAAAATGTTCAATTAAAACGATACCATTAAGCACAGCGACACCAAAAAGGGCAATAAAGCCAACACCTGCCGAGATACTAAAAGGCATATCTCGAAGCCATAACAATATGATACCACCTACAGCTGCTAGTGGAATTGCCGAGTACACAATAAGTGCTTCTTTAACCGATTTAAGCGCAAAATACAATAGCACAAATATTAAAATAAGCGCTACAGGAACAGCAATCATTAATCTTGCTTTGGCACTTTGTAAATTTTCAAACTGGCCGCCGTAAGTAATGGTATAGCCTACAGGTAGTTTTATATTGTCGTTTATTAAGGCTTGCACATCGTCTGCAACCGACTGTAAATCGCGGTTACGCACGTTTATACCTACTACAATTCGTCGTCTGGTATCATCGCGAGAAATTTGTGCAGCTCCAGTTTTAAAACTAATATCTGCTAATTCGCTTAAGGGTATTTTTCCGCCGGAAGGCAAATCGATATACAAGTTTTTTAAATCCTCAATACCTTGACGTTTTTCTTGTTCTAGTCTTACAACCAAATCAAAACGTTTTTCGCCTTCAAAAACACTTCCTGCGGTTTTTCCAGCAAATCCCATAGACACCATATCATTCAGGTCTTGAATGTTAAGTCCGTATCTCGCAATTTTAGAGCGGTTGTATTGTACGCTCATTTCTGGTAATCCTGCAATTTTTTCGACAGATATATCTGCAGCACCAGCAACACCTTGTATTAGCTCACCTATTTCACTTCCTTTTTGAGCTAAAATTTCTAAATCGTCACCAAAAATCTTAATGGCTATATCGGCACGAACACCAGTAATAAGCTCGTTAAAACGCATTTCGATAGGTTGTGTAAATTCGACTTCCATACTGGGAATAATGGCCAATGCTTCTTTAAACTTATCGGCCAACTCATCTTTTGAAGCCGCCGATGTCCATTCGCCTTTAGGATTTAACACAATAATAACATCGCTCTCTTCCATAGACATCGGGTCTGTTGGCACCTCGGCAGCACCAACACGGGTAACCACTTGATTAACTTCTGGAAACTCTAAAAGTATCTTTTCAATTTGGGTGGTTATTTCTACCGTATTACGCAGTGAGGTTCCTGTTTTTAATACGGGTTGAATTACAAAATCGCCTTCATCCAGAGTGGGCACAAATTCACCTCCCATAGTTGAGTATAAATACACCGAAAATCCTAATAATACAATCGCAATACTTAACACTAACTTTTTACTACGCAATGCCCAATCGATAACCGGATCGTACCATCTAGTAACCCATTTCATAATCCTAACAGCGATGTTTTTATCTGTGGCCTTAGAAGGTTTTAAAACCAAAGATGCGACCACCGGAACATAAGTAAAACAAAGTATCATGGCGCCAATAAGTGCAAAACTAAAGGTGAGTGCCATAGGTTTAAACATTTTACCTTCTACGCCGCTCAATGATAAAATGGGAATAAACACAATAAGAATAACAAGTTGCCCGAAGATGGCAGAATTCATCATTTTTGAGGTCCCCGAAAAGGTGATCTTATCTTTTAAACTTTGTCTTTCAATTTTAGGTAATGCGTTAATAGTTAATTTTTGCTTTGTAATTTTAAAAGCCACAAACTCTACAATAATTACGGCTCCATCAATGATAATACCAAAATCTATAGCCCCCAAGCTCATTAAATTGGCATCGACGCCAAATAGGTACATTAAGGACAATGCAAAAAGCAAACACAAAGGAATAATGGAGGCTACTACAAGGCCAGAACGCCAATTACCTAGCAGCAATACCACTACAAAAATCACGATTAAACAGCCTAAAACCAAATTTTCGGTTACCGTATAAGTGGTTTTATTTATAAGCTCACTTCTATCCAGAAAAGCGTTAATAAAAACACCTTCTGGTAGAGATTTTGATATCTCATCAACACGTATTTTAACGGCATCGATTACTTTTTTGGAGTTGACATCTTTAAGCATCATAACTTGCCCGAGAACCTTTTCGCCTTCACCGTTACCCGTAATCGCGCCAAAGCGTGTAGCCCTACCAAAACCCACTTGTGCGACATCTTTTATGTAAATTGGCATGCCGTTGGTGTTTTTTACCACAATATTTTTAATATCGTCTAGAGACGTGATTAGACCTTCGCCACGAATAAAATAGGCTTGATTTACTTTTTCAATATAACCGCCACCAGAAACACTGTTATTCATTTCTAAAGCCGTAAAAATCTCGCGGGCAGAAATATTCATCGCGTTTAATTTTTCGGTATTGATGGCGACTTCGTATTGTTTTAAAAAGCCACCCCAAGTATTTACCTCAACAACGCCAGGAATACCAGAAAGCTGTCGTTTAACCACCCAATCTTGAATGGTACGCAAATCTTCAACCGTGTATTGGTCTTTAAACTCTGGCTTTACATCTAGAATGTATTGGTATATTTCGCCGAGCCCTGTGGTAATGGGGCCCATTTCTGGAGAGCCAAAACCTTGGGGGATTTTTTCGGCAGCCGATTTAATTTTTTCAGCAATAAGTTGTCGGGGTAGATAACTTCCCATATCGTCTTCAAAAACGATGGTGACCACCGATAATCCAAACTTTGAAATGGAACGAATCTCGATAACACCCGGCAAGTTCGCCATTTCTAACTCCACAGGATAGGTAATAAATTGCTCCATATCTTCGGTGGAAAGATTACGAGAAGTGGTAATAACCTGGACCTGATTGTTGGTAATATCTGGTACAGCACCAATAGGGATTTGCGACAAAGAATAGATCCCAAAACCTATAATAAAAGTGGTGAATAGAAGAACAATAATTTTGTTCTTTAAACTAAAATTTATAATATATGATAGCATGTTTTCATAAAATAATCAAGGTTAAAGTGCCCAAACCACCATGATGTGATTAAGGAACAAAAAAGAATAAATCTGCGATTATTTATGAAAGCCGAGGCGGCTGAAAAAGGTTATCTGAATGCCATGAAGAAGATGGTGGCTGATAATAAAAATGATGTTTTCTAAATTCTGAAAACTCCAAAGTTCTGAATCCGTTTTTATTGGTAAACTGAAAAAAATAAGTCATAGAAGCCACATGAGTTTGCTGCTTAAAAGGAAGCTTTTCGTGGTCTTCTTTTTCCTCTTGATGATTTTTGTTATGTTCTGCTTTTAACTCGCCATAATGCTTAGAAATAAACATGAAAAGATTGTCGCCATGCGCTTCATTATGGAATTTAGCATGCTCGATAAACTTGTCGATTTGAGATAAATCGCTAAGGGTTATACCAAAACTTTGTATTAGTATAATTAAGGATAACGCTATGGAACTAAATTTAAACACTCATGTAAAGATACTAATTTTATAGGATATGAACACTGGATTGATAAAGTAGGTTTTTAGATGATGTAAAGTTTTTTTTAAATATTATCTAATACAATTGGTTTTAAAAGTAGCAGATTTTTTATCAAGGTTTATTTATTAAAAGTAACGCTCCAAATACCTCTAACTTGACTAACCTCATACCCTATGGCTTTGTCTTTTGGATACATAGCCTTTAATTTATTTGCAACAGGTGTTTTAATAGTTTCGTTTGGTTTTCCATGGCATTGTAAACACATAGTATTTGTAACAATAGGGTAGTACACGTGTACTTTGTCTTGCTCTTCTTTTACAAAAGGATTTGGTTCTTGATTGTTTGCAACAACTTGTTTGTAGGTTTTAATGTGTTTTAATTCTTGTTTGTTAGCTTGGTTGTTGGGGTTTCTGGGTTTGTCTGATACGCGCTTTATTATAGCATTATGTACAACAGACATACTATCGGTTAGCGGGTATGCGTTTTCATTACAAAATAATAAAGCATCTAAAGTGCCTTGTTTTTGTATGGTACCCATTAGGTTTTTACCCAAAACTGTTTTTGTGCTAAGCGCGTATTTTAAACCTCGTTCTGCGTGCGGTAATTTTTCAAAGTTGGTTTCTGCTTGTTTTTTATACTTGCCTTTTCTGCGTTTATTGCCTTTTCCATCATGCATGCCTCGTTCTTTGTTATAATGATCTTCAAACCATTCGGGTTGCTCAATATCGTAGTCAAACATATAGTCTGCAATTTGTTTTATGGTTTTTTCAGGATATGGTGTTTTTGGCATTATGCCAAAACGCTTTATTGCTCCGGGCATTTTTGCATCGTTTGCATTTGGGTTTTTTATCCATGCTTGCATGGCTTCTATAAATTCTTCTTTAGTGGTGGTTGCGTTTATGTAGTGTTTTTTTATGGCTATCATTGGTGGTCCAATTCTGTTTTCGTGGCTAGCCGTAGAGCTATGGCAAACATAGCAATTGATTTCCATTAATTTTTTTCCTGGGTGCGTTTGTTCTTTTTCGGTTTTTTCAACAGAAACATAATTGGTTTTTTTAGAATTATTACAGTTAAAAACTGTAAAGGATATAATAACCAGTGCAAATATTTTTATTATGTTAAAATATTTTATTTTATCAGTATTGTTTTGCTTTGGCTTTGATTTAAAAAGAGATGGGATTAAAAGCATGATTATAGCTCTGTTTTATTTTTAAAACAAAGCTATAGTTTAAAACTAATATTTTTAGTAACATTGGTTACATATTGATTGTTTTTTAGCTTCTTAAAAAGAAGTTGTTTTGTAAAATGAATAAATGCTTGGGTGTAAATTATAATTTTCTGCTAATCGTTAAACCATCTCGAATAGGTAAAACAACGGTTTCAACACGTTTGTCGTGTTTTAAAAGTTTGTTGTATTCTATTAAAGCAGGCGTAGAAGTGTCTTCTTTTTTA
The DNA here is from genome assembly GCF_042684345.1 of Gelatiniphilus marinus. Taxonomy (NCBI): domain Bacteria; kingdom Pseudomonadati; phylum Bacteroidota; class Flavobacteriia; order Flavobacteriales; family Flavobacteriaceae; genus Gelatiniphilus; species Gelatiniphilus marinus. Next base: position 84,088 of record NZ_JBHULK010000003.1, read on the forward strand.
AAAGTAATGTCTAAAATTTTACCACTCCACAATACATTGTCCGATAAAATAATGCCACCCGTATTTAACTTGTCAATTATAGTGTTGAAGTAGTTTGAATAATTTTCTTTATCAGCATCAATAAAAACCAAATCGAAAGTTTTATCAAGCTTCGGAATAATATCTAAGGCATTTCCTAAATGCTGAACGATTTGATTTCCAAAGTCTGATTTATCAAAATACTTACGTTGAAAATCTTGTAATTCCTCGTTTATATCAATGGTGTGAAGTTCTCCTTTAGCTTGTAGGCCTTCGGCTAAACACAGTGCAGAATAGCCTGTGTAAGTGCCAATTTCCAGTATGTTTTTTGGGTTTACTAATTTTGATATCATGCTTAATAAACGGCCTTGATAGTGGCCACTAAGCATACGGGGTTGCAATATTTTTTGATAGGTTTCTCTGTTGAGCTGTTGTAATAATTCAGGTTCGTTTTCTGAATGATTTACAACATAATCGTCTAAATCGTCTGGTATAAAATGCATTAACTTAAAATTCTTTTTACTAAATCTTTTTTAGCGGTTTGGTTATCGCCACACAACCATTGGATAACATTGTCTTCCCAAATGGCGTCGCGTTCAGTTTCGTTAATAATATTACGCTCCATGGCTAAATCTAAAATTTTACCGGGGTATGACGATTGTTTGGCACTTTCCATTTCGCCCAACGGATAGGGGTCGTCCAACCCCATAACTACCTGCTTCGAGCCTTGATTTTTTATTAGCAATTCCAACCCGCCGGTATCGTGTACCAAGGTGTCGAAGAAAATATTTTTATGCCCCACAGCTTTTCTGGGGTGGTGTTTGCCCACAAATAAATCGGGCCTGCCATCAAACCCTTGAATACGTCGCCCTAAGTTAATTTGTGCCAATTGGCCGCCATGCGCAAAACAAGTTCTCATGTTCGGGTATTTCTCCTGATACCCATTTAAGGTTAAAAAGTGATAGGCATCGGCACATTGCGCCAGCATCCAAATTAAATGAAAACGCCACGAGGTATTTTCTAATTTTATAAATTTTTCGCCATCGTAGGGATGGATTTCTACGGCTAAATTGTACTTGTTTGCCAATTCAAAAATAGGTTCGTTTTCCTCATCAAAAATACAACGCCACGTACCAATGGTATCCATATAATGGGTTGGCAAACAAAGCAATTGCATGCCATGGGTTTCCACGCAGCGCTCAATTTCCCAACAGGCACTCCTAACAAAACCTGGATGAACCACAAAACCACAAGTAAATTTATTGGGGTTTTCGTGCTGTATTTTGGCATTGAAATCGTTTTGAAAACGCAATGCTTGCTTCATTTCTTCAACACGTAAACCATTGCCGTACAATTGCGATAAATTTAAAACTACGGCATGGTCAATTTTGTTGCGCTCCATCCATTCCAACTTATCGTGCAAAAAGAAACTGGAATCGGTTACGGGGCGGCTCCAATCTTTCTGGAGCATATATTTCCTGTCCTTATCTACCCAAAAAATGCCTTTTTCGCGCATAAAATCTGGTATTTCCTCAGGATAAGGAAGTAAATGGGAATGGCCGTTTATACGAAGTTTGGGCTTTTTCATGTATGTGTTATTGCGAGGCTTTTACCTTGGCAATGTTTTTAATTTTATAGATTACTTCGCCATACCTTCTCGTAATGGCGAATATATCATTTTTAATCAATTTTCACTTTCTTTGGCGGTTGCATAACTTCCCCACAATTGGGGCAAGAACGTTTGTTTTCGTCGCTGTAATAATTATCGAAAATTTTAGGCATATCTGTTTCAATATTGTCTAGTTTAAAATCTTCTTCATATAATTTTGTGGTGCAATTTTCGCAAAACCAAATCAATGCATCCTGCACCCCTTTTTCTCTGGGATACTCAATAACCAATCCCACCGTATTGGCACTACGTTGTGGCGAATGCGGTACTTTTGGAGGTAATAAAAAAATATCGCCCTCTTTAATATGAATGTCTTTGGGCGTGCCTTTGTCAATAATTTTAAGCACGATATCACCTTCAATCTGATAGAAAAATTCTGGTGTTTCGTTATAATGATAGTCCTTTCGGTTATTTGGTCCGCCAACCACCATCACAATAAAATCGCCATCTTTCCAAACCACTTTATTGCCCACAGGTGGTTTTAATAAATGTCTGTTTTCTTCAATCCAAGCTTTAAAATTTATGGGCGGATATACTTTGCTCATAGTTATGTGTTTTGGGCGTTACCACGAGGGTCAGGCTTTCGGCAGTCGCTCTCTGCGAGGAGCTCCAACAAATGCCTCAATCCTTAACGCAAATTAGTTACTAATATACGAACAGCTAAAATTTTATTAAAACTATCGTAGTTAAATTATTATAAAGATTTTGTGCGCCCACCATCAACTGGAATGTTAATGCCGTTTACATAACTAGCACAATCACTAGCTAAAAACGTAATAACGTTGGCGGTTTCTTCGGGTTTTGCAAAGCGTTTTGCAGGCGTATAATTTTTCATTATTTCTGCCATATCCTCAATACTTTTGTTTTCGTTGGCAGCTTTAATTTTAATTATTTCATTTAAGCGCTCAGTTTCTGTAAAACCTGGCAATACATTGTTTACGGTAATGCCAAAAGCACCAACTTCAGTGGCCAACGTTTTACTCCAATTACCAACAGCACCTCTAATGGTATTGCTTACACCCAAACCCGGTATTGGTTCTTTAACCGAGGTGGAAATAATGTTAATAATTCTACCAAAACCAGTTTCTTTCATAAACGGAATTGTAGCTTGCGCTAAAACATGATTGCATTTTAAATGTTGAATAAAGGCTTTATCAAATTCTTCAAGTGCTGCTGTTAAAATAGGGCCACTTCTCGGGCCACCAGTATTATTTATAAGAATATGAAATCCGTGATTTCTCTCCATAAACTTTATAACCTGCTCTTGCAAATCTCTTGGGTTAGAAAAATCTGCTACAATATAGCTGTGGCTTTTAGTGTTTGGTAATTCTGCTAAAACCGCTTTTAGTTTTTCCCTGTTTCTTGCAGCTAAAGTGACGCTTACACCTTCGGCAGCTAATGCCATAGCGGTTGCTTTTCCTATGCCTTGTGTGCTTCCGCAAACTAAGGCGTTTTTATTGTTTAGTTTTAAATTCATAATAAGCCCTTACAAATCTCCCATTTTAATTGCGCTCAATTCAGGCTTGGGGAGTAACTCAAAGCGGGAATTTGAATTCTTGTTAATTGTTTTATTACGTAGTTCCTGCTCTTTGGAAAATATAAGATGAGCTATCTTAATGCAGGTCTGCAATTCTATCGTCTTCTAAAATAGCTTCGGTTTCTTGTTTTACTTTATCTAAAATCGTTTTTAAATTGTTTTTTGTTTTATCTAATTTAGTCGAGATTATTCCGTCTGATAATAAATTTAAAATCGCTTTGTCTTGTGCGCGTCCTTTCAGCATGGCTTCGTGGTATCTAATATCTTCATTAAAGGTTACCAAGGCATATTTTGAAGCATACTCATCTGGAAAATGTTTTTCTAAAAGCATTTCTAATTTACGCTTTTTTTGAAATACGGGATTTGCTGTGTGAGATTTCATTTCATGGAAATTATCAATGGCTAAATCTGCAATGGCATCGGTATCTTTTTTGCGTGTTTTTTGGTAGGCTTTAAATGTGGCTTCCCAACTTTCTAAATTTTTTTCTAATATTTTATCAAACTCAACCACATCCTCAAAGGAGGCATTCATGCCTTGTCCGTAAAACGGCACAATAGCATGAGCCGCATCGCCCATTAAAAGCGTGTTGCCTTTGTAATGCCACGGCGAGCATTTTACGGTGCCTAAGGGTGATGTTGGGTTTTTAAAAAAATCATCAATTAAATTGGGCATTAAAGCTAAAGCATCTGGGAATTCTTTTTGGAAAAATTTTAGCACAGCTTCTTCAGTAGTTAAGTTGTTAAAATGGTATTCGCCTTCATCGTAACTTAAAAATAGGGTTACTGTAAAACTGCCGTCTAAATTGGGTAAAGCGATAAGCATAAAACTACCGCGAGGCCAAATATGAAGCGCGTTTTTGTAAGTTTTATAATCGCCATTTTCCTTAGGATGAATACTAAGCTCTTTATAGCCGTGTGTTAAATAATCTTGTGAAAAGCTAAATAAAAACTTTTTGCCTAAATAATAGCTTTTTCGCATGGCTGAACCTGCACCATCGGTAGCAATAATAACATCGGCATCTTCAACAAATTTGTCTTTGGTTTTGTAATCTTGAAATAGGGCTGTAGTATTTTCAAAATCGACCGATTTGCATTTTTTGTTGAAATAAATAGAAACATTTTTATGTTTTTCGGCTTCGGTTAACAGTAATCCGTTAAGTTCGCCACGAGAAATGGAGTTGATATATTCATGTTCTCGCCCGCTATAATTTGATAAATGTGTGTTGCCTGTTTTATCGTGAATCATTCTACCATGCATAGGAATACAAAGTGCTTTTACTTTATCTTCAATTCCAACCAATTTCATGGCTTTAATACCGCGGTTTGAAAGGGCTAAATTTATTGAGCGACCAGCAGAAATATCGACTTTGCGTAAATCTGGACGCATTTCGAAAACGTTTACTTTGTAGCCGCGTTGTGCTAAGCGTAAGGCTAGGAGTGAGCCGCAGAGGCCTGCGCCGATGATTAGTATGTTTTGTTTTGTTTCTTTCATTTTTGTCATTCCTGCGAAGGCAGGAATCTTATGGTTATAGTTGTATTTTCTTTTTATCTGTTCATTTTTGTCTTGATACACTACTGAATTTAAAATATTGTTTTAAATGAAAGTATATTGCGTAGCAAAACCAAAAAATCAAGTCCAAGCCGAGGAATTTTTAAGTTTTTCAAACTTAAAACCGATTTGAAAACTCCGCATCGGACTTTGTCCTTCTGTTCTCGGAGCTTTTCTTCATCTATTCTGCGCCTTGGCATTCAATTCTACGAATTGATTTGGGACTTGACTTTTTGTCAATTTGATTTTTAGTTTAAATGTTATCAGTAATACTCTTTAATTTTTCAACCAAATTATAAACATCTTCAAACGAATTATAAAACGGCACGGGTGCACATCGAATTACATCGGGTTCTCTCCAGTCACTTATAACACCAGCTTCGGTTAATTTGTTATGTAAATTCTTGTCAGCATTTTTAACTTGAATGGATAGTTGGCAACCACGTTCTTTTGGATTTCTTGGTGTTATAATTTGTATAGTGTCTTCGCCTAATTGTTTTAAAAGGAACTCAAAATAGCCTGTTAGTTTTTTAGATTTCTCGCTTAGCTTTTTTATGCCAACTTCGTTAAACATATCGAGTGATGCCTTAATGGCAGCCATCGATAAAATGGGCGGATTGCTAAGTTGCCAACCTTCTGCACCAGGAAGCACATCAAATTCATTACGCATGTTAAAACGCGTTTGTTTGTTGTGGCTCCACCAACCTGTAAAACGGTTTAGGTTTTTATCGTGAGCATAGCGCTCGTGCACAAAACAACCCGCTAAACTTCCTGGGCCAGAATTTAAGTATTTATAAGTACACCAAACGGCAAAATCTGCTCCGGAATCATGTAAATTAAGCTCAACGTTTCCTGCGCCGTGGGCACAGTCAAACCCTACTTTACAACCGTGTTTATACCCGAGTTCTGTAATTTTTTTTAAATCGAAATATTGCCCTGTGTAATAATTAATACCGCCAATCATAATTAAAGCTATCTCATCGCCTTGATTTTCAAGAATAGTTTCCAAATCTTCATAGCGTAAAAGAGCTTCATCTTTTCGGGGTTTCCATAAAACTAATCCGTCTTTATCATCAAATCCATGATGACGTAATTGCGATTCTACTGCAAATTTATCAGACGGAAACGCATCACTTTCAATAAGAATTTTATAACGTGTTTTTGTGGGTTTGTAAAACGAAACCATCATAAAATGGAGGTTGGCAGTAAGTGTATTCATTACAATAACCTCAATGGGTTTTGCGCCCACCACGTTGGCCATACTTTTGTTTAAAAACTCATGATATTGCAACCATGGGTTTTTAGCTTCAAAGTGCCCTTCGACCCCTAAATTTGCCCAATCTTCAAGCTCTTGATTAATATATGCTTTTGTAGATTTTGGCTGTAAACCAAGTGAGTTTCCGGTCATGTAAATTAACGCATTTCCGTGTTTGTCTTTTGGGATATGAAATTGATTTCTGTAATGCGACAAGTCATCTTTTCGGTCTTGTTCTTTAGCGTAATCGGCACCTGTTTTATAATTGTACAAAGTGAAAGCGTTTTAGGTTTCTAACAAAAATAAGCATTATAAATTTATGAAATAACCAATAAATTAGTCTAAAAGACAGCACGTTTTTTTTTGTATATTTAATGAAATTTATGAGTTATGGGGAAAAAAAGAGAATATTCAAACGGCGAAGTTACAGTGGTTTGGGAAGCTAAAAAGTGTACCCATTCGGGGATTTGTGTAAAAGGATTGCCAGAGGTTTTTAGACCAAAAGTACGGCCCTGGGTTAGAATTAACGCAGCCACAACCGAAGATGTAATTAATCAAGTAAAACGTTGTCCTTCGGGAGCTTTAAGTTTTTATATGAATAATGAAGAGGTTGATGATAAAGCTACAGCGATAGAAACCAAAGTTGAGGTTTTAGAAAACGGGCCATTATTGGTTTACGGCACACTTAAAATTATCCATACAGATGGCAGCGAAGAAACTAAAAATAAAACCACTGCTTTTTGTAGATGTGGTGCCTCTAATAACAAACCGTTTTGCGATGGTGCACATGTAAAAGAAGCTTTTAAAGGTTAAAGTTTTAGTATTCCAATTCTCAAAATAAGGTTTGCTAAAAAAGGAAAAAGCGTTTCAATGATTAGATTGAAACGCTTTTAATATATATAGGCGCATAAGCGGAAAAAAACGATTTATACTTTATATACGCACTTGGTTGTAATTTAGATGTTGAAATTACAATCGCATCAAAAAAATATTATTCCAATATTACTTTTACATTTGTAAAATTAAGATTCCAATCTTCGTTTTGTTTTTTATGTTCTAAAGCTATTTTTATACCGTTAAAATCTTGATGATTTTCAAAAGTGTTAATTATAGATGCTTCTTTTTGATTACTTTTTCTATAAATCCATTCTTTAATTAAATAATCATCATTAAAATAAATATCATAAGCATCACCTGGTGTATAGCCACCATTATTCGAGTAGGTAAGTGTAATTTTATGCATTTCAATGTTGCTTATTGGTGCTTTTTCTTTTACGGGTTCAGATATTGTTGTGCCTGCATCCCATACTAATTGAAACGGTACTAGCAACCAAAATTTATCGTTTATAAAACCTTGGTCTGCTTTAAGGCTTGTGCTATCTACCATGGTTCTATTGTATAAAATCGTGTCGTTATTGGTTATCATAGTAACTGCATCTGTTTTTGGTTGCCAGCTCCATGCTCTTTTAAAGTGGCTATTTCCTCTATCTACATTAAACGTAAATTGAATTTCAGAAACGTTTTTCCAGTTTTCAAAACCATGGGCATTTGCTATTTTTTGGGCAATAGAAAGCGCTGTTTTGTTTTCATTTTTTTGTTTGCAACCAACAAAAAGTAATGCTATAAGCGTGATGTAAATGAAGTTTTTCATAAATTTAGATTTTAGCAAATATATCATTTAGATGATGACAAACAACAACAAATATTTTAAAACCAATAAAGCCACTTGGAACCAAAAAGTAAAAGTACATGCAAAAAGTGCGATGTATAATTTAGATGGTTTTAAAAAAGGGAAATCGTCGTTAATGCCTTATGAATTAATTGCTTTGGGTGATGTAAACGGAAAATCCTTACTGCATTTACAATGTCATTTTGGGCAAGATACGCTGAGTTGGAGCAGAATGGGAGCAAAATGCACGGGTGTAGATTTAAGTGATGAAGGTATTAAATTAGCAAAACAATTAAATGAAGAATTGAAGCTTGATGCCAAATTTGTGTGTTGCAATGTTTTTGATACTTCTCGGTTTGTAAAAGATAGCTTCGAAATTGTTTTTACCAGTTATGGCGTTATTGGTTGGTTGCCCAATTTAAAACCTTGGGGCAAAATGATTGCGGAGCGTTTAAAAAAAGGCGGTACGTTTTATATGGTTGAATTTCACCCGATAGTTTGGATGTTCGATTATTTGGAAAACAAGCCCGTAATAAAATATGGATACATGCAAAACGATGTTATTTATGAAGAATACCAAGGTACTTACGCCAACCAAGAATCGAAAATGATTAGTAAAGAATACGGATGGAACCACGGTTTGGGCGAAATAGTTTCGGCTTTAACCGAAGCGGGTTTGCACATTGATTATTTAAAAGAACACCACGAAAGCCCTTATAACGTGTTACCAGATTTAGTTGAAACCCAAACCGGAATGTTTGTTACAAAAGATAAATTATATCCTTTAATTTTTGAGCTGAAGGCGAGTTTGTTATAATTGATTTAAAAGTTTTTTTTCGAATGCGTTAACTTAAAATGCAATTGGTGCTAGTGTTTAGCTTAGGTTGCCCAATTTATTTCGGTACTTTTTTTCATTAAAACATATAGGAGCAGACCATAACAAAAAAAGAGACCATCTAAAAAAAAAAGATGATCTCTCTTGTAAAAATATAGTTTCTCTATAATAATTTGTTACTCGCCTAAAAACGGGTATCTGTAATCTGTTGGTGTAACAAAGGTTTCTTTAATCATTCTTGGCGATACCCAACGCAAAAGGTTTTGGGCGCTACCTGCTTTGTCGTTAGTACCAGAAGCGCGAGCTCCACCAAAAGGTTGCTGGCCAACAACTGCACCTGTTGGCTTGTCGTTAATATAAAAGTTTCCAGCGGCATTTTGTAAAGCTTCGGTAGCCTCAATAATGGCATATCTGTCGGTTGAAAGTACCGCGCCTGTTAAAGCATATTCGCTAGTCTCATCAACTAATTTAAGAGTCTCAGAATACTTGTCTTCATCATAAACATAAATGGTTACAATAGGTCCAAATAGCTCGGTACACATGGTGTCGTATTTAGGATTTGTGGTAACAATAACGGTTGGTTCGATAAAATAACCCTTAGATTTATCGTAATTGCCTCCAGCAATAATTTCGGCATCGGCATCGTTTTTCGCAGCATCAATATAAGAGGCTAGTTTATCAAACGAAGCTTCGTTTATTACGGCTGTAATAAAGTTGCCCATGTCTTCTGGCGATCCTGTTTTAAAGGATTTTATATCTTCAATTATATAGTTTTTTACAGTATCCCATAAATTAGTTGGGATATATACTCTTGATGCAGCACTACATTTTTGACCTTGAAACTCGAAAGCGCCTCTAGAAATAGCCGTAGCTACTTGTTTGGCATTTGCAGATTTGTGAGCGATAATAAAATCTTTTCCACCGGTTTCGCCAACAATTCTTGGGTAGGTTTTGTAGTTTTCAATATTGTTTCCTATTTGTTTCCATAATTTTTGAAAAACAGGAGTAGAGCCTGTGTAATGCAACCCTGAGAAATCCGGACTCGCCAAAACGGTATCTGTAATCATACCAGGGTTGCCAAAAACCACATTAATAACACCTGCGGGCACACCAGCTTCTTTAAAGACATCCATAATAACTTTGGCAGAATATATTTGGCTGTTGCTTGGTTTCCAAACCACAACATTGCCCATTAAAGCCATACAAGCAGGCAAGTTACCAGCTATAGCAGTAAAGTTAAATGGGGTAACGGCATAGGTAAAACCTTCAAGCGGTCTGTATTCAATACGGTTCCAGGCATCGCTTGTGCTTTCTGGCTGATCCATGTAAATATCTGTCATAAACTGTACGTTAAAACGCAGAAAGTCAATAAGCTCGCAAGCCGAATCTATCTCGGCTTGATATATGTTTTTAGATTGCGCAATCATGGTTGCAGCATTTATTTTATTGCGGTATGGGCCAGCAATTAATTCGGCAGCTTTTAAAAATATACCGGCACGTTGTTCCCAAGGCATTTGGCTCCAGCTTTTTCTGGCTTCAAGTGCCGTGGCAATAGCTTGTTCAACATGCTTTTTTTCTGCTAAATGATAGGTGCCAACCACGTGTTTATGGTCGTGCGGTGGCGACATGGTTCTGGTATTGCCAGTGCTAACGTCTTTTCCGTTAATGTACATAGGTACATCAACTTGACTGTTATACATGGCTTTGTAAGTTTTAAGAACTGCTTCGCGCTCTGGCGAACCCGGAGCGTAGCTTTTAACTGGTTCGTTTATAGCAACTGGTACGTTAAAAAATCCTTTTCCCATTAGTGTGTGTTTTTGTTCGATTGTCAAAAAATTGAGTTGCAAATTTACGAATTTTATAGGCATTTATTAATCGCATCAGATATTAAATGCAGACTAATAGTTGTTTATTTTTTTGTAAGTTGCTAAACTGTTTTAAGACTACAGTTTTTATGTGTACAGTAACATTGATTCCTATAGGTAAGAATAACTTCGTGTTAACTTCAAATCGAGACGAAGCACCAAACAGAGTGGCTTTAAGACCACAATTATACACGGTTAACAATACCAAATTGGTATTCCCAAAAGATGAATTAACCGGTGGAACATGGATAGGCGCAAGCGAAAAAAACAGAGTGGTTTGTGTGCTTAATGGCGGTTTTGCCAATCATGAACGAAAAGTAAATTACAGGCTAAGTAGAGGCGTAGTAGCCCAACATTTTATGGCTGCCAAAGATTTAAATCACATTGTTAATAGCTATGATTTTGAAGCTATTGAACCTTTTACCATGGTAATTGCCGATTGGAACATGGGGTTGAAATTCTACGAATTGGTTTGGGGCGGAACCGCCAAACATTTTAAAACACTTCCGTTTGAGGCTAAAATCTGGTCCTCTTCAACTTTGTATTCCAAAGCTATGAAAGCTGAACGATTGCAGTGGTTTAAAGATTTTAAAACTGAAAATGAATTGGATAAAAACACTATATTGGAGTTTCATAAAAACGCTGGAAAAAACAACCATGATTATGGTGTTATTATGAATCGGGGCTATGTAAAAACAACCAGCATTACACAAATTGAAAAACTAACCAGTAGCCTGAACATACATTTCGAAAACCTTTTTGATAATTTGGCTACTTTAAATACCTTTCCTATTAAGCAAACCGTTAATGAGTAATTCCGGCATTATTTTAACACTCGCTTACCCAGAGACTATAGTAATGGTTTCTGAAGAGTGGTTTTCTCCGTATTTACGGTTTTTTGGCGTGGGCAAAAAAAACTATTTGCGTGCCGGACATGCCGCTTTAGTGTTGATTGATAAAGAAACCAGCGTTTTGGAATATTATGATTTTGGGCGCTATATTACACCCGAGCCCAATGGGCGCGTTCGCGGGATAGATACCGATAACGAGTTGTATATTCCTTTAAAAGCCCATTTAGAAAACAATAGTATTGTAAATTTAAAAGCCATTTTAGAGTTTTTGGCTACCCACCCAAAACTAACACACGGCCAAGGGAAGCTAATCGCATCGGTTTGTAATGCAGTTGATTACCAAAAAGCGCGAACGCACATTGCCAAAATGCAGAACAAACATTTTATACGTTATGCCGCTTTTATGAAAGAGGCGTGCAATTGTGCCCGATTTGTAACCGATACTTTAATTGCTTCGGTAACAGATTCTAAAATTAAGAAAACACTTGAAAGTTCTAAATGGTTTACGCCAAGTACGGTTGGTAATGTGCTCTTGGCTAATACAGAATCTATGGTTTACGAGGTTTCAGAAACTGGTGAAATCTCAAAATTTAAAGGTTCGCAAAATAGCGAAAACATACGTTGTTTTTTAGATAGGCTTAAAAACCATAGCATAGATTTAGTTGGCACACAAATACCAAAACCCGTTAATGGTTTGCACAAAAATGCCCAATGGCTTTCTGGAATTGCTGCCGGGGCTTGGTTTGAATTGCATGATTTGGGAAGTAAAACAGATTACAGGTTTAAACGCATATCGCCTTATGGAAACGTTGATTGCGATGCTGTTTTTAAAGTGGCAGACATGGCTTTTAATTATAATTTAACCTATAGATTTGTGCAGTACTCGAATTGCAAATTCTTTAATATTGAGCAAAATGGAAAGGTTTTTAGGTTTGAACGGAAAATTTAGCCATCAGTTATTTAGACCTTTTGATTGTTGTTAAGGACTAGACACATTTATAAGGTGTCTTAAATTCTGAATGTGCATTTTAAATAGTGACCGCGGAGGGATTCGAACCCCCAACCCTCAGAGCCGAAATCTGATATTCTATCCAGTTGAACTACGCAGCCGTTTGTATTACAAAACTAAGATAATTTTTGTTTAACTATATTAGATATGGTTTTTCCGTCGGCTTGTCCTGCCAACGCTTTGCTAACCATACCCATAACCTTTCCCATATCCTTCATGCCTTCAGCTCCTACCAAATCTATGGTCTTTACAACTACTTTCTCAATTTCCCCATCACTTAGGGCTTCGGGTAAAAATTGTGCAATCACATCGGCTTCGGCCAATTCTGGTGCAGCTAAATCTTCGCGCCCTTGCTCCAAATAAATCGCAGCACTGTCTCTACGTTGTTTTACTTGTTTCTGAAGTATTTTAACCTCTTGTTCTTCGGTTAATTCTTGGTTGGCACCACTTTCTGTCTGCGCCAACAAAATAGCCGATTTAACCGCCCGTAAAGCTGTTAAGGCCGTTTGGTCTTTGGCTTTCATTGCGGCCTTTAAAGCTGCCATAAGGTTTTGCTGTAAACTCATCCTTTTTTTATTAGAAATGCGAATATATAAAAAAGCGTGCAATATGCAGTTAACAGGACTTAATTAAAAATGATAAAATACGAAAAAATTCTGCCTCCTTTATAAGGGAAAAAACTATATAAAAGCCCGAAAAATTTCATGAACTTTTCAGGCTTAAAAATTACAGGTTTTGTTTAGCCTTAATCTACGTTGTCGTGCAGAAAGGAGTTGTTGTTTCGTATTTGAATATCGTCGTTATCATCTAAGCCTATACTGGTTCGGGACATATCGGTTTCAGAGGAATGTTTTGCTTGCTCTAAATTTATGCCTTGGCGCTTATAGGCGGGCACCTTTTCAATGTCGTCAATCTTGGCACTATTAAACTTATAATTAAACTCTTTCATTTTACGTCGGCGCTCATCTGCTCGTTCTTTTAACAGATCGGAAATGGGGCTGTTTAAAGGATCGACCTCGTCTCCAGTGGTTTCTTCAACAGGTTCTTTGGGCAGGGTTTTCTTTTCAAAAACAATTGGGTTATCGGCATTTTCAAGGGTTTGCTTAGCTGCTGTTGCTTTTTTATTTATCGATGATTCTACTTCGGTATAATCGTCTAATACATAGCGCACATCGCCTTTTTCGTTAGTTTCGTTAACCGTAATTATCTCTACGGGGTCTTTAACGGTAATGTCTTTTGTTTGTTTGTCTGTTTTTTGTGAGATGCCGGCATGGTTTTTTGTTTCTTTATCGGCGTTCGGACTAGTTGACAAGGGCAAATCGAAGGTTAACGTGATTTGCTGCTCTTCTTCAATATAGTCTGAAACAACCTCGATGTCTTTAGTGTTTTCTACATCATCAGACATTCGTGTTACGGGCTTAATTATGAAATCTTCTTCATCTTCTTGAAAATCTGCCTTAACCTCATTGTAAACCACATCTATGTTTTTTATGATTTCTGATGTGGGTATTAAATTGATGTCTTTCGAGAACTCGCTTAATGTTTCTTTTTTGGGAGTTGCTTTTTTGGATTGCTTTGCAGGTGCTTCCTCGGTATCAAAATCTAAAGTGTGCCTAACTATGGGAGGGGCTTTTTTTTCTTCTAACTCTACGATTGGTTCAATAATTACGGGATCTTTCGCTTTGGGGCTGGCCTCTTGCTCGTCGCTTAAAGAATGTACTACTTTTTTGGTTTCTGTATTAGAGATCTCGTCTTGCTGTTCGATATTAAAACCGGTTGCTATAATGGTAACTGCAATAGATTCTTCGAGGGTTTCATCTTCTCCAACGCCCATTATAATATTTGCGCCGTGTCCTGCTTCGGTTTGGATATGATCGTTTATTTCGCCTATTTCATCTATGGTTATTTCGTGCGAACCGGATACGATAAGCAACAGCACATTTTTGGCGCCTGTAATTTTATTGTCGTTTAACAATGGTGAGTCCAGGGCTTTTCGAATAGCATCTTGCGCTCGGTTTTGGCCTGATGCTAATGCAGAGCCCATTATGGCGGTTCCGCTATTGCTTAATACGGTTTTTGCATCGCGCAAATCTATGTTTTGTGTGTAGTGGTGCGTAATAACCTCGGCTATACCACGAGCAGCAGTAGATAGCACTTCGTCTGCTTTTGAGAAACCCGCTTTAAAACCAAGGTTTCCGTAAACTTCGCGAAGTTTGTTGTTGTTTATTACAATTAAAGAATCTACAACATCCCTTAGTTTTTCAATGCCTTTTTGTGATTGCTCTATACGCATTTTGCCTTCAAAAGCAAATGGCATTGTTACAATACCTACGGTTAGAATATCCAGGTCTTTTGCCATTTTAGCTATTATGGGTGCAGCTCCGGTTCCTGTGCCGCCGCCCATTCCGGCAGTGATAAATACCATTTTTGTGTTGGTATCGAGCATGGTTGAAATATCATCAAAACTTTCAACGGCAGATTGCTCGCCAATGTCTGGGTTGGCACCTGCACCTAGTCCTTCTGTTAAATTAACGCCTAGTTGGATCTTGTTTGGCACACCACTGTTTTGTAGGGCTTGCGCATCGGTATTACAAACGTAAAAATCGACACCTTTTATGCCTTGCTGGAACATGTGGTTTATGGCATTGCTGCCGCCACCGCCAACGCCAATAACCTTAATGACATTTGATTGGTTTTTTGGCAAATCAAATGCAATGCTTTCGAATTCTTTGTTGCTGCTCATAAATTCTGTTTTACTGGGGTTTTGTACTATATGTTTTTTATTCTATGGATTTTTAATTATTCGGCGTTATCTAAAAAATCTTTAACGCGCTCTGTTAATTTGTCAAGGAAGGAGCGCCGCTGTTTAACGGGCTTTTCTTTTACTTCTTCTTTTGGAGCTTCAGCCTCTTGAGCTTGTTTTAGCTGTTGTTCTGTTTTTTTTCTTTCTTCTCGTTTTAAACCGTCTAGCACCAAGCCTACCGCGGTGGCGTATAGCGGACTTGTAATTTCTTCGTCGCTATCGCCTGCCAAGTGCTCGTTGGGGTATCCTATTCTGGTATCCATTCCGGTTATGTATTCAACCAACTGCTTGAGGTGCTTTAGTTGGGCGCCGCCACCCGTTAAAACAATGCCTGCAATGAGTTTTTTCTTTTGTTCTTCGTGCCCGTAGTTTTTTATTTCTGCATAAACTTGCTCTACAATTTCCACAACGCGGGCATGTATTATTTTAGAGAGGTTTTTTAATGTGATTTCTTTGGGCTCTCTGCCTCGTAATCCTGGAATTGAGACAATCTCGTTGTCTTTATTTTCCCCGGGCCATGCCGAACCAAATTTTATTTTTAAAAGCTCTGCTTGTTTTTCTATGATGGAGCAGCCTTCTTTAATGTCTTCTGTGATTACATTGCCTCCAAATGGGATAACCGCGGTATGGCGAATAATGCCGTCTCTAAAAATGGCTAAATCTGTGGTGCCGCCACCAATATCTATTAAAGCAACGCCGGCTTCTTTTTCTTCTTGGCTTAACACCGCGTTAGAAGATGCTAAGGGCTCTAAGGTAATGCCTTCTAGATTTAAACCGGCACTTTGTATGCAGCGCCCCACATTTCGAATAGATGATACTTGCCCAACCACGACATGGAAATTAGCTTCTAACCTGCCACCGTACATGCCTATGGGTTCTTTTATTTCGGCTTGACCATCAACTTTATATTCTTGAGGCAGGACATGGATGATCTCTTCTCCGGGAAGCATGACCAATTTGTGGACTTGATTGATAAGCCTATCAATATCGTTGTCGTCTATTACCGTTTCCGAGTCCGATCTGGTTATGTAATCGCTGTGCTGAAGGCTCCGTATGTGCTGTCCAGCAATACCAACGGTTACGCTAACAATCTTCATATCTGCGGTAACTTCAGCTTCTTGTACGGCTTGTTGTATAGATTGGATGGTTTGTGTGATGTTATTTACCACACCGCGGTGCACACCTAAACTTTTAGATCTGCCAATACCCAAAATCTCGACTTTGCCGTAATCGTTTTTACGACCAATCATAGCCACAATTTTTGTGGTTCCTATATCTAATCCTACTGCTAAATTATGCTCCATGGTTTACGTTTTGCTCGATATACTCTAGACTTACCTTTTAGGTTTTTAAATTTGTTACTTATCTTTTTTTTGCTTAATCAATTTATTTTACTGCATACAACTTGGTTTTCAAATTGCAAATTAACCTTGCTATAGTTGTTAAGCGTTTTGTCTTTTTGGTTTTTTTGGTAAAACGCTTTAAGGTTGTTAATTTTTTTGTCCAAAAATTCTACATTGCCCAATTGTACTATAAATTTACATTGCCTAAGTTTTAAGTAGATTTTTTTATTAGTGCTTTGATGGATTTCTATAACATTCTTTTTTAGAAAATCGTCTTGACTAATTTTATGGGCTACTTTATATACATTTTTTAAATTATTTTTTTCAACATAACCGGTAACCATAGGTACTCTTGCCGAATAATTGTTCGATAAGGGCATGTACAAACCTTCGTCATCAACGTAATAAGAGGCCTTTGTGCTTACCCTTGCAATAGGTGTTTTTTGTTCGATCTCTGCGCTAAGCGTACCATTAACAGTAACATACACCTCTGCGGTTTTAATCATGGGGTTAGATTTTAGGGCATTCTCTAACTCATTCAAAACTAAAGTTTCTTTGGGTACTTTTTTAACTCCTTTGTAATTTTGTATTAACAATTTACTAACAGCCTCATTAGTAACAAAAAGGTTGTTGTCTCCTATAAATTTCACCTCTGGTTTAGATACTGTTCTCTGCCCGTTTCTACTTGACGAAAAAGCAAACAAAAACACTACTAAACCTAGTAGCAGTATCATTTTTATATAATTCCAATTAACTTGCAATGTCCAATTGTTTTTTTATGTGTTTTACTTCTGCTCCAATATCGCCAGCGCCCATTGTTATTATAATTTGCGCATCACTTTTATGTATGGTTTTCAATAATTCTGATTTACTAACCAACTGCTTGTTTGTATTGTTTATTTTATCTAACAACCACTTTGATGTTACGCCTTTAATGGGCAGTTCCCTGGCGGGATAAATATCTAATAATATAATTTCGTTGAACAGTGATAAACTCTCAGCGAAATCGTCAATAAAATCGCGTGTTCTAGAGTATAAAT
This sequence comes from Gelatiniphilus marinus, assembly GCF_042684345.1. NCBI lineage: Bacteria > Pseudomonadati > Bacteroidota > Flavobacteriia > Flavobacteriales > Flavobacteriaceae > Gelatiniphilus > Gelatiniphilus marinus. The sequence continues at coordinate 101,531 of NZ_JBHULK010000003.1, forward strand.
GAGGCTGAAAAATAGCCAGCACCTTTTTGTTTGGATACATTTCTGTAACCGCTTGATATACCGCATTTATCTCTGCGGGGTGGTGCGCATAATCGTCGATAAATACCAAATCCTCGGTTTTTATTTGATAGGTAAATCGGCGTTTAACCCCCTTGTAAGACGCTAAGGCCATGGCGAGCTGTTGGTAAGGGCAACCATATTCCACAGCCATCGCCAAGGCAATTAAAGCATTAGAGAGATTATGTCTCCCAGGTAGGTTGAATTCTAAATTTTTTAGCACTGTTTTTGGTGTTTTTACATCAAAAACATAACTGCCGTTTTCTATTTTTATATTTTGAATACTGTAATCTGAATGGTCTTCAATACCATAGGTAATACCTTCTAAAAGCAATCCGTTTTTAACAAACAGTTTTCCGTTGGGTTTTATTTTTTTTGAAAAATCCTTAAATGAATTAACTAACTCTGAAGCCTTACCATAAATATCCAAATGATCGGCGTCCATTGAGGTTATGCATGCCAGATCTGGCGATAGTGTTAAAAACGATCTATCGAACTCATCGGCCTCAACAACCGAAACCTTGGTGCCTTTTAATATTAAATTAGAATTGTAATTTTCGCTAATACCGCCTAAAAAAGCCGTTAGCTCAACACCGCATTCGTACATTAAATGCCCTAAAATACTGGTTGTTGTTGTTTTTCCGTGGGTGCCGGCAACGGCCAAACAAAAGGTGTTTTGGGTTATTAGCCCTAAAACCTCAGAGCGTTTTAACACCTTAAATCCGTTGGTTTTAAAATATTTTAATTCTATATGGTTTTTAGGAATTGCCGGCGTGTAAACAACTAAAGTGTTTTCAGGATTTAAAAATTTAACGTCAATATTTTTAACGGCATCATCAAAATGGATTTTAATATTTAAAACAGATAACGCATCGGTTATAGCGGTTTTTGTTTTATCGTAACCAGCCACACATTTATTTTTGGCAAGAAAATAGCGTGCCAGGGCACTCATGCCAATACCGCCAATGCCGATAAAATAGATGTTATCCCATCCCAAGCCCTTCTTTGATTGAAGGCCTTTTTTCGTGGTTGATATGTTATTCTTTTCTTTACTCATTACTGTTAACTTTCTTTCGTTTGGGAAGACGGAAGGTGTGGTTTCAGTAGTTTTTCTACTTCGTCCACTATTTCTTTTGTGGCATTAATTAGTGCTAGCTTTTTTATGTTTTCGCCCAATTCGTTTTGTTTTTCCGCGGAAGCGATTAACTGCGAAAACTTATTCTCGAAATCTACATCCAAATCTTCTTCTTTAATAAGTAAAGCTGCATTATTGTTAACCACAGCCAGGGCATTTTTGGTTTGATGGTCTTCTGCCACGTTTGGCGACGGAATAAATATTACGGGCTTTCCTACGATACAGAGCTCGGAGACGGAAATGGCTCCAGCCCTTGAAATAACAATATCTGCCGCAGCATAAGCAAAATCCATATTGTTTAAAAACTCATAAACCTGCACGTTTTTTGTGTTTCCGTAAATTTTATATTGCTGGTAATACAGCTTGCCGCATTGCCATATTATTTGCACGTTTTGTGTGTCTAAAAAATCCAATTCTTTTTCAATGAGCTCATTTATTCGTCTTGAACCTAAACTGCCGCCAATTACCAAAAGTGTGAATTTTGCATGTTTTAAATTGAAATGGTTTTTGGCTTCAACCGTTTTCGTGTCAATATCCAATAAATCTTGGCGCACAGGGTTTCCTGTTTTAATTAGTTTTTCCTTAGGAAAAAAGCGCTCTAAACCATCATAAGCCACACAAATTTTATTTGCTTTTTTGGCCAGTAATTTATTGGTAATTCCTGGATACGAGTTTTGCTCTTGTATTATGCTGGGAATATTATTTAAGGCTGCCATGTATAACAACGGCCCGCTTGCAAAACCACCTGTGCCTATGGCCATATTGGGTTTAAATTGTTTAATTATGTTTTTGGCACTCCACAAACTACTTATAACCTTAAAAGGGAACAAAAGGTTTTTTAGGGTTAGCTTTCGCTGAATTCCTGAAATCCACAAACCCTTAATTTTGTAACCTGCTTGTGGGACTTTTTCCATTTCCATACGGTCTTTTGCACCAACAAATAAAAACTCAGCTTCTGGGAAACGGGATTTTATTTCGTTTGCAATGGCGATTGCAGGGTAAATGTGCCCGCCTGTGCCTCCACCGGATAATATGATTTTATATTTTTGACTCACGATTTTTGAATTATGATTTACGAGTTCGATTACGCATCGTTTCAATGGATGCAACAACTATGGATAATAATTCATTTCCTTCAGCATGTAATCTTTTCATTTCATTATGCTCTTTATCGCTCACTTCTAATAATAACTCCAAGAAATACATACTTTCATCAGCTTCTTCCTCAACAATCTTTAACTTATTGGTAAAATCTGCATCTGATTTTGCTCTACAAGCTGCTCTATAATTTGCTCCCACCGAGCTTGAGCATTTAATTAACTGATTACTAAACGCATTATGCTCTCTTGAAACAGGAAACTTTGTACAGAGGTTACAACAGTTAGCCGCATATTTTTTAGTTCTATTTTTTAATATTTGTTTCATATCTCAAATCTTAATTAAAAAATCGTATATGTTAAATCAAATGGTTTCCGAAAGAATTTCCAACGGATTTTCCTCATTAATTTCCTGTTCTTTTATTTCTTCTCGTTTAGCACTTACGCTTAGTATAATTCCTATGGCCAAACAGGTCATCCAGATAGAAGTGCCACCACTACTAATTAATGGTAAGGTTTGCCCTGTAACCGGGAACAATTCTACTGCAACCGCCATATTAATTAAGGCTTGAAATACAATGGGCAATCCCACACCAAGCACTAATAGCTTGCCAAAAACAGTATCTGATTTTTGTGCAACAATAACAACTCTAAACAACAGCCATAAGTACAAAACCATAATGGTAAAGCCGCCCAGTAAACCATATTCTTCAATAATTATGGCGAAAATAAAATCGGATGACGATTGCGGTAAAAAATTTTTTTGCACACTCTTTCCTGGGCCAACTCCTTTAATACCACCCGATGCTATGGCTATTTTAGCCTTTTCAATTTGATAATCGGCAACGGTATCCTCTGGGTCTGAAAAACTTTCTATCCGGCTCATCCAAGTATCAATCCTATTTGGCATTGCATCTGGGAAAGCCTTGGCTACCAAAACGAACAACACCAAAACCAATATTCCAGAACCTATAATTACGGCTAAATACCTAATTGGGTATCCGCCTAAAAAAACCAACATAATAACCATTAAAAACATAATGGCGGCTGTTGAAAAGTTTGCCGGAAGTATAAGCACCAAAACAAAAAAAACAGGCAACCAAAGCGGTAATATGGATTCTTTAAAAGTTACCGTTTTGTCTTTTATTTTAGACATGTACCGCGCTACATAAACCATTAAAACAACCGATGCAAATGTGGAGGTTTGAAACGACATGCCTACTATGGGAATTTGTATCCATCTACTAGCATTTGCGCCTTCAATGGTGGTGCCTTGCAGCATTGTAATACCTAAAAGGACCAAAACTATAGGAATCATTATTAACGACAAGCCCTTAAAATACCTATACGGAATTTTATGCACGCCATACATAATTACAAACCCTAAAAACAAGTGCATAAAGTGCTTAACAAAAAATGAAAAAGTACTCCCGTTTCCGCCTCTGTATGCCAAATTACTGGCCGCACTGTAAACCGGTAAAAAAGATAGTATGGCCAATAGCGCCACTATGGCCCAAATTAACCGATCGCCTTTTATGTTTTTAAATAGTGTTTGCACTTAACTTTATTTATTTGTCATTGAGAGCCTTTTTGGTCGGGGCAATCTGTTTCTTTAATTATATAATACAATATTTAACTTCGACTTAAAAGATTCCCACGTCGCGAAAAACTCCTCGGAATGACACATTTAATTTATAAATTATATTAAAGGTTTCTTACTGCATTTTTAAATTGACGCCCTCTGTCTTCGTAATTTTCAAACAAATCGAAACTTGCACAGGCTGGCGACAACAGTACGTTATCTCCGGCTTCGGCAATTTTATAGGCTATTTTTACGGCTTCGCTCATAAATTGTGTTTCAATAATGTTATCGACCATATTGCCAAAGGTTCGCATCAGTTTTTCGTTATCGACGCCCAAACAGATAATGGCCTTTACTTTTTCGTTTACAAACTGGAACAGTTCTTCGTAATTGTTGCCTTTGTCTGTACCGCCAACAATCCAAACCGTTGGTGCATCCATACTTTCTAAAGCATAATACGTGGCATTTACATTGGTTGCTTTCGAGTCGTTTATGTATTGTACTTTATTAATTTTCAATACCTGCTCCAAACGGTGCTCTACTCCTTGAAAGTTTTCTAAACTCTCGCGAATGGTTTGTTTTCTAATTTTTAATAAATGGGCGACTGTAGAGGCAGCCATAGCATTTTTAATATTGTGTTTCCCCTCTAATGCTAGTTTTGTTGTTGGCATAATTATCTGGTTGTTATCTATTGTTATTATTATGTTTTGTTGGTCTAAATACGCGCCGTTTTCAATGGTTTTTGTTAATGAAAACGGCAATAATGTGGATTGAACTGGGTTGTTTTTTAAATGATTGGCAATCGCTTTGTCGTCGGCATCATAAATCAAATAATCATCTTTGGTTTGATTAATCGCTATCCTGAATTTTGAAGCGATATAATTTTCAAATTGATAATCATATCTATCCAAATGATCGGGCGTTATATTTGTAATAACCGCTATTTTGGGTTTAAAATCGATAATATCATCTAACTGAAAACTACTTATTTCTAGCACGTAATTTTTAAAATCGTCTTCTAAAACCTGTTTAGCAAAACTGTCGCCAATATTGCCCGCCAACCCTACGTTTAATTGTTGTTTTAAAATATGCTGCGTTAAGGTCGCCGTTGTGGTTTTACCGTTGCTACCAGTAATTCCTACTATGGTTGCTTTGGTGAATTTTGATGCAAATTCTATTTCTGAAATTACCGGAATCTTATGTTTGCGAATTTGCTTTACCAAAGGTGCTTTATCTGGAATTCCCGGGCTTTTCATTACGATATCGGCTTTCAAAATTTCACTTTCCGAATGCTTTTCATCTTCCCATTCAATCGCATTATGTATAAGAACTTGTTTATATTTTTCTTTTATTTTACCCTTATCGGAAACAAAAACGTTGTAGCCTTTTGCTTTTCCTAAAAGCGCTGTGCCCACGCCGCTTTCTCCGCCGCCTAATACAACTAAAAAGCCTCCTCCAACTCCTCCAAAGGAGGAGAGCTGCTCACTCGATTGCTTTTTGTTTTCTTTTTTCATTTTTTATGAGATTTCCGTTTTCGCGGAAATAACAAATTGTTAGCGTATTTTCAATGTTACAATCGATAGAATGGCCAACAATATGCCAACAATCCAAAATCGAGTTACTATCTTACTTTCGTGATACCCCGATTTTTGGTAGTGGTGGTGCAATGGCGACATTTTAAAAATGCGGCGTCCTTCTCCATATTTTTTCTTGGTGTATTTAAACCAGCTTACCTGCATAACCACCGATAAATTTTCTGCTACAAATATGCCGCACAACACAGGTATAAGCCACTCTTTTCGTACTGCAATTGCTATAACTGCTATAATGCCCCCAATAGTTAAACTTCCCGTATCGCCCATAAAAACCTGTGCTGGATAAGTATTGTACCATAAAAAACCAATAAGGGCACCTACAAATGCTGTGATATAAATAGTGATTTCCTCGACGCGCGGGATGTACATAATATTGAGGTATTCTGAGAAAATAATATTACCCGAAACCCATGCAAAAATCCCCAGAGTGAGTACAATTATGGCCGATGTTCCTGCGGCTAATCCATCAATTCCATCTGTAAGGTTTGCGCCATTTGAAACCGCCGTTATTATTAAAATTGATATTAGAATAAATATGATCCAAGCATATTTTTCTAAATCTGGACTAATCCAAGTGATTAATTTAGCATAGTCAAATTCATTTCCCTTTACAAAAGGAATGGTTGTTTTGGTAGATTTTATTTCGTCTTGAAATAGTTTTGAAGCTTCTATGTCTGGGTTTTGGGCCAATAGAACACGTTGCTCTTCAATAGGTAACTTTTCTTTCATTGTTACATCGTTATGAAAAAACAAAGTTGCGCCAACAATAATACCCAAGCCTACTTGCCCAAGCACTTTAAAGCGTCCTTTTAAACCGTCTTTGTCGTTTTTAAACTTCTTTAAATAATCGTCTATAAAACCGATAATGCCCATCCAAAGCGTGGTGATAATCAACAAAATGATGTATATGTTTTCTAGTTTAGCGAGTAACAGCACCGGAATTAAAGTGGCCAGTATAATAATGATGCCGCCCATAGTTGGCGTTCCCGCTTTTTGCGCTTGCCCCTCTAAACCTAAATCTCTGATGGTTTCTCCCATTTGTTTTTTCTGAAGAAAGCGAATGATTCTTTTTCCGTAAATGGTAGAAATCAATAAAGACAGAATCATCGCGAAAGCAGCACGGAACGTTAAGAACCCGAAAAGTGTTGCTCCTGGAAATTGGAATTGTTTTTCTAAGTATTCAAATAGGTAATACAGCATTTATATATTATTAGCCCCTCCCAACCTCCCCAAACGGGGAGGAGTTTGATTAAAGGTTGTTTGTTATTTTTTTCTTTTTTTTAACTTCGGTCTTCATTCTTCTGCCTTCAAGCTTTTCACTTCTGTAATTGTTTTAAAAATTCTTGTACTATTTTATAATCGTCAAAATCAAAGCGATCGCCATTAATTTCTTGATAGGTTTCGTGCCCTTTTCCGGCTATTAAAATAATATCGTTGGGTTGTGCCAATTGGCATGCCGTTTTAATGGCTTGTTTTCTATCGGCAATGGTTAGTGTTTTTTTAAAGTTTTGGGGTTCTACGCCTTTTTCAATATCTTCAAGAATAGTTTCCGGTTTTTCGCTTCGCGGATTATCGCTAGTAAAAACCACTTTTGTGCTTAATGCCGATGCGATGTGCCCCATTTTTGGGCGTTTGGTTTTATCTCTATCGCCGCCGCAACCCACCACGGTTATTAATGCTTCGTTTTTTGTGCGGATGCTGTTAATGGTTTGCAATACGTTTTTTAATGCATCGGGTGTGTGCGCATAATCTACAATTGCCGTTATTTTTTTGTCTGAAATGATGTATTGAAAACGTCCGCTAACACTTTTCAACTCGCTAATCAGTCTTAAAACCTCCACTTTTTCCAAGCCCAACAATTCCGCGGTAGCGTAAATTGCCAATACATTATAGGCATTGAAATTCCCAATAAGCCGTGTCCAAACTTCGCTGTCATTTATTTTAAGCAATAAACCACTAAACTGGTTTTCTAAAATCTGCGCTTTATAGTTGGCATAACTCTTTAAAGCATAGCTGTATTTTTTCGCTTTTGAGTTTTGCAGCATTACCAATCCGTTTTTATCATCGGCATTTACAAGCGCAAAGGCATTTGGCGGAAGCGCATCAAAAAACGTTTTTTTAACATCGCGGTATTCTGCAAATGTGCTGTGATAATCTAAATGATCATGAGACAGATTGGTAAAAATGCCGCCTTCAAAATACAATCCCTCAATTCTATTTTGATGTATGCCGTGAGAGCTTACCTCCATAAAGCAATACTCGACACCAGCATCATTCATTTCCTTTAAATACTTATTTATAGTTAAAGAATCTGGCGTGGTGTGCGTTGCTTTATATGTTTTATTATCGACTAATATTTTAACCGTTGAAAGCAAGCCAACTTTATATCCTGCTTTTTTGAATAGTTGATACAATAAACTAGCCACGGTGGTTTTGCCGTTGGTGCCCGTAACGCCAATAAGTTTTAAGTTTTCTGAAGGCGCACCGTAAAAATTTGATGCCATAAAGGCCAGGGCGCTATTGGAATTATCGACCTCAATATAAGTAAGGTTATCAACTAGTTTTTTTGGCAATGTTTCGCAAACTATGGCTATAGCGCCGTTTTTTATAGCGGCATCAATAAAATTATGCCCATCTACCACATTGCCTTTAATGGCGACAAACAAGTCAGCCTTTTTAATGTTTCTTGAATCGAAATGAATAGCATTTACAGGCACATTCGTGCTGCCAACAACAGTATTTATGGTTACTTTGTACAATATGTCTTTTAATACTCTCATGAGGCTTTTAAAACTACGGTTTGATTGTTTTTAAGTTTTATGTTTTTACTGATAGACTGCTCTTTTACAATGCCATTACCGTTAAGTTTTACTTTTATATTTACATCCATATTTTCCAATAATACCACAGCATCCATAGCGGGTAAGCCAACTACGTTTGGCATAATGGTTTTATAGGTCTGCGCTGTTTTATAAAAGCTTTCGTATTCTTTTTCTGTTGATGCGCTTTTAACTTCTAATGACGCAACCTCATCAATAATGGGCGTATCGGTAAATATTTTTTGAGCAATTTTTTTGAAAACAGGCCCAGACACATCGGCACCGTAATATCCCACACTTTTATCGGGCTCGTGTATTACAACGATGCACGAATACTTAGGGTTATCGGCTGGAAAATATCCTGCAAATGATGAAATGTAATTTAGCTTTTCTTTATCGCGATAATCTTTTTGACAAGTCCCTGTTTTTCCTGCCATCGAAAAATTTTTGGAATACAATTTATGTCCCGTTCCGTGTTTTTTTTCAACCACATTCTTTAATAATTGCTGCACTTTGGCAACGGTTTCCTTAGAGCATATTTGCTTGTTTATCACTTCTTTTTCAAAGGGCACAATGGTTTTGTCAAATTCTTTAACCTCTTTTAGAAACTGAGGTTTTACCATAACCCCGTTGTTTGCAATTGCGTTATAAAAGGTTAAGGTTTGCAAAGGGGTAAACGATACACCGTAGCCATAAGCCATCCACTGTAATGCGATACCACTCCAACGCTTGTTTTTTATTCGCGGGTCTGGAATAATAGGACTGGGTTCGCCAATAATTGGCAATCCTAATTTTTCATTCAAACTCATTTCATAAAGTCTATCTACAAATTGGCTTGGTTTTTTTCCGTAGGCCTGATCGATAACCTTAACAATTGCCGTGTTTGACGAGACCTCGAATGCCTTGGCAACCGATATTTTGCCATAACCACCATGTTTAGAATCTCTTACCTTTTTGCCATAAAAAGACAAGACACCTTTTCTGGTATCTACTACATCGCTGGTATCAATCACTTTATCTTCAAGAGCTGCGGTAAGTGCCATGAGCTTGAAGGTGGACCCGGGTTCGTGAGATTCTCCAACGGCATAATTCAACCGTTCGTAATAATAGCCTTTGCTGTTTCTTCCTAAATTAGAAATGGCTTTAACCTCGCCGGTTTTGGTTTCCATAACCACCACGCAACCGTGGTCTGCTTTGTATTTTTCCAACTGCTCTAAAAGTGCATGATGCGCGATGTCTTGAATATTTACATTAATAGTTGTATAGACATCGTAACCATCTTTGGGTTCAATTTCATTAGCGTCGCTTAACGGTTTCCATTGCCCTTTTCCTATTTGCTGTTTTTTTCTTTTTCCGGGTTTGCCTCGTAAATACTGGATACCGTAAGCACCATCAATTCCTGGGCGTGTTACATTGCCGTCCTCGTCAAAACGTTCGTAGCCAATGGTGCGCTGTGCAATGCCACCCATGGGATGTTCGCGTTTTGTGGTTTGCTTAACAATTAATCCGCCTTTAAAAGCCCCTAGGTTTAACAAGGGGAAGTTTCTAATCCTGGTATAATCTGAATACCCAATATTTCTGGCCAACAAATAATATCTGTTTCTATTGGCTCTAGCTTTTCTAATTTCTTTTTGGTAATAATTAGACGATTTTCCAGAGAATTTTGAAAGCGAATCGCTTAACGGTTTTAAATATTTTTCGAAGGTTTTTGCGCTGGGCGTAAGGGCATCAATCCTGATATCGTACTTTGGAACTGATGTTGCTAACAAATTACCATTTGCCGAATACACATTGCCCCTATTGGCAGGAATAACAACATCTTTTATAATGCGTTCTTGTGCCATGGCCCTGTATTTATTGCCTTGCAGAAACTGGATGCTTAGCAATTTAAACACCACGGCAAGCCCGAAGATGAACATACATCCTGCTATAAAATACAATCGGTTTAATATGCCTTTCTCGTTTACTGCCAAGGTTTGCTTTTTAATTTTGTTTTTTTACTTTTATTTTTTTTGGAGGAATTACCGATGGCGACAATCCTTTTTCTTTCATTTTAACTACGACTGCCGATTCCATTTTTAGGCGCATCAGTTTGGATCTACCATCAATAAATGCCGAACGCATTTCGTTAACTTCATTTTTTAATCGAGCAATTTCATATACTTTTTTATCGGCGCTATGCGAACTCGCAATCATTACAATGGCCAACCCAGAAACAAAAAGAATCATGCGCCAATTTTTAAACGAGTCGTCGCTCACTAAAAACGTTCCTTTTAATATGTTATAAATGCTTTTTTTCATTGCCATCTGTCTATCCGAGACATCCTCCCCGAAGGGAAAGGATTAATTTGTTTTTAATTTCGTTATTGCGAGCCTTTTTTGGCGTGGCAATCTGTTTTTATATTATGATTTCATTTTAAGAGATTCCCACGTCGCTAAAAGCTATTCGTAATAGCAGCATTTATAGTTTTTCAGCTATTCTTAGCTTTGCACTTCTTGCTCTATTGTTTAACGCGATCTCTTCTTTTGATGGTACAATTAAGCCATTCACTTTTTTTAACGGCACTTCAAAATTCCCGAACATATCGCGTTCTGGCTCGCCTTCAAACAATCCGTTTCTTATAAAACGCTTTACCAACCTGTCTTCTAAAGAGTGGTACGATATAAAACTTAAACGGCCACCAACTTTTAATAGTTCTGGTGTTTGTTGCAAAAATTCTTTTAGCACTTCAATTTCTTGGTTTACCTCAATACGAATTGCTTGATAAATTTGAGCCAAAACTTTATTTTCGTGCCGTGGTGGCAAAAACTTTTTCAGTACTTTTTTTAACTGTTCGCTTGTTTTAATTTCTTCTGTTTCCCTATGCTCAACAATTAATCTTGCCATTGCTGGGGCGGCTCTTAATTCGCCATACTGCAAAAAAACTTGTTTTAGTTGTTCTTCGGCATAATTGTTAACCACATTGTAAGCGGACAGCTCATTTTGCTGATTCATTCGCATATCCAAATCGGCTTCAAACCGGGTGGAAAAACCACGTTCGGCAACATCAAATTGGTGCGACGATACACCAAAATCTGCCAAAATACCATCGACCTGTTTTATGCCATGAAATCTTAAAAAGCGTTTTACGTATCTAAAATTTTCATGTATCAATGTAAACCTACCATCATTAATTGCATTATCAAGAGCGTCCAAATCTTGATCGAAGGCAAATAACCTGCCGTTTTTACCAAGTCGTTTCAGGATTTCCTTACTGTGCCCGCCGCCGCCAAAAGTAACATCGACATAAACGCCGTCTTCTTTTACATTTAAACCATCTACGGTTTCTTTTAACAATACTGGGTTATGATATTTCATGCTCGTCATCGTCTTGTCCCATTACTTCTTCGGCTAAATCCGCAAAATCAATTGCAGCATCATCAATAGCCTGTTCGTACTTTTCTTTATCCCAAATTTCAATGATATTTACCGCTGGGGAAATCACTATATTTTTAGATATGCCTGCAAAACCAATAAGGTCTTTGGGGATTAACAAACGCCCGTTTCCATCAATATCAACCATTCTTGCACCGGCATTAAACCGGCGGATAAAATCGTTGTTCTTCTTTTTAAACCTGTTAAGCTTGTTTATTTTTTGCATTACCGTTTGCCACTCGCTTAAGGGATACAGTTCTAAACAAGGCTGAAAAACCGAACGCCTTAACACAAAACCATCGTTTAAAACAGAGGCCAACTGCTTTTTCATGCCAGAAGGCATCATTAGGCGGCCTTTGGCATCTACTTTACAATCGTATGTTCCTATTAATGAGTTCAAAGCGATTTAAATTGGTTTTAGGCTTTAAGTTTCAAATATATCGAAAATTTTACCACATTTTACCACTTTGTTGCACTTTGTTAATAATTTTTTGCTAAAATCACATTTTAAACAAACAAAAAATGGCCGAAAAAAAATTAACCCCTTACTATCAGTCAATTAGCCGATAACCAAATTAGACAAACAGGTTATTAACATATCTGTTTAAAAAAACAATTGCTTTGCTCTTAGAATTAAAATGATTGAAATATGAATGAAATACCTATATTTGTTTTTACGAAAAGACTAACCGTTAAATGACGCACCGTTTAAAAAAAGAAAACAACTTCAGTTATATTGAAGTTGGAGAAGGCAAACCCATTATTTTGCTCCATGGATTAATGGGAGGATTGAGTAATTTTGATTCTGTAACAAGTTTTTTTAGCAAAAAAGGATACAAGATTTTGATCCCAGAATTACCAATTTACAACATGTCCCTACTTAAAACCAATGTAAAAAGCTTTGCAAAATACCTGCACGATTTTATTGAGTTTAAAGGTTACGATAAAGTAATATTATTGGGCAACTCACTTGGTGGGCACATTGGTTTATACCATACCAAATTATTTCCGGAAAAGGTTGAAGCCCTAATAATTACAGGGAGCTCTGGGCTTTACGAAAGTGCCATGGGCAGCGGCTACACCAAACGCAGCGATTACGAGGTAATTAAAAAGAAAGCCCAAGATGTATTTTACGACCCTGAAATTGCGACAAAAGATATAGTGGACGAAGTTTACAAAACAGTAAACGACCGTAACAAACTTATAAAAACATTAGCTATTGCAAAAAGCGCCATTAGGCACAATATGGCTAAAGATTTACCAAAAATGCAAACGCCAACATGCATTATCTGGGGAAAAAACGACACGGTTACACCACCAGAAGTTGCCGAGGAATTTGACGAACTTTTACCAGATTCGGAGTTGTTTTGGATTGACAAATGTGGGCACGCCGCCATGATGGAACACCCCGATGAATTTAACCAAATTCTTGATGCTTGGATAACTAAAAGAGGCATTTAATTTACCTAAACGAGTTTAACTTAACAAGATTCCCTACTTCGAGGGGATGACAAAAATATCTAGTTTTGAAAATCAAGTCTGCCGAATTTGTAATGAGCAATTCCGATGTTGCAAAATGCCCAAAAAGCATGTTGCCAGAATATGCCTTTATAGGCAGAAGTAATGTTGGCAAATCGTCGCTAATCAATATGCTAACCAGCCGGAAAAGTTTGGCGAAAACTTCGGGCAGACCAGGAAAAACCCAGCTTATCAATCATTTTTTAATTAATAAAAATTGGCATTTAGTCGATTTACCAGGCTATGGTTATGCGCGTGTTTCAAAAAGTGCAAAAAAGGTTTTCCAAAAATTTATAACCCAATATTTTGGGTTGCGCGAGCAATTGGTTACCGCTTTTGTTTTGGTTGATATTAGGCACGACCCACAGCCTATCGATCTAGAATTTATGCAGTGGCTGGGTGAAAATGGCATACCGTTTTCAATTATTTTTACCAAGGCCGACAAGCTGAAACCCAAAGCTATCGAAAGATATGTAGAGGCCTATAAAAGCGTGCTTTTAGAAACCTGGGAGGAGATGCCCAATTACTTTATAACCTCGTCCTCTAAAACTATAGGGAAAGATGAGGTTTTAAACTATATAGATGAGTTGAATGGGAATATGGATTTGAGTTCTAATTAATTTCCGCGTTACTTTAAACTTATATTTTTCACTTTACCAATACATGACTTTGTGAGAAAAATTGACTAACTTCGTTTAACGATTGAATATCGATAATTTATAACAATCGATATTCAAATTCAATTGCCTGCAAGCTAAAAAAAAAGCCGCTACACGTTCAAGCACATTTCATTTTGCTCGTACCTCACAAAATAAAAAGAGCTTTCACTTCCCCACCACCACCCGAAAATAATTTGACTAACTTGATATAAAAACTGCAAATTATCAATACATTTGCTAAAAATAGGTCAAACCATAAGTTGATTAAATTAATAAAATGGTAAGTTTCGGACATTTCATAAAAACTGAAAGAGAAAAACGAGAATGGACACAAACTGAATTCGGAGCGAAAATCGGAATCAATACGAGTGCAATCAGTCGAATTGAAAACGGAAGCCAAAAATTCAGCAAATCAAAACTGCAAAAACTGTCCGAGTTATTTGAAATAGAATTGCAGCAAGTAATAGACTTGTTTTTTGCGGACAAATTTGTGAGAGAAGCTTTAAAATACAAATGTTCTGAATCGGTTTTTTCTGTTGCAGAAGACACTGCCAATTATTACCGAAACATGAATGTAAAACAGGGGAAGTTTGAGTTTAACAACTAAAAAATATTATCAAAATGCCAATTACGAAGGAATATAAAAGCACGGCTCAAGAAATTGACCTTTTGGAAGATGGTCAAATAAATATTTACGGAGAAGAAGAGCCCGATGTATTAGAAAAAAGTGTCTGGGATAAATCTGTTAAGGTTGAAGAGAATGGATACTACTGGCATAAAGAGCCAATATTTAAAAAAGGAACTAATGTAAATTCTGAAAAACCAATAGTAGCGGAGTTATTCTGCGGATGTGGTGGAACTTCATTAGGATTTGAAATGGCAGGTTTTGAAACAGTACTTGGCTGCGATATACACACACCTTCAATTCAAACATTTCAAGCTAATCATCCAAATTGTTCTACCATAACTGGTGACGTAAAAAAAGTTAACCCAGTAGTTGTTAAAGAGCTTCTCAATGGCAGACAATTGGATGTTTTAATTGGAGGTATTCCTTGTCAAGGATTTTCACTTAATAACCGAAAAAGGCACGAAAATGACGATAGAAATTTTATGTATAAAGAATTCGCAAGATTTGTAGAAATTCTTCAGCCTAAAGTTGTCGTTCTCGAAAATGTTTCAGGTATGAGAAGCACAGGTTCTTTCGTGACTGACATCGAAAAACATTTAAGTAAAATTGGTGGAATGAAAGTTAAAAGCAAATTACTTTATGCACCAGATTATGGAGTACCACAAAAGCGTTCAAGGTTAGTTTTTGTTGGAATTAAAGGTAGTGAATTCAATTTTGAGGATATAATCAAAACTCACGGTCCAGAAACGGAAAAACCCTATGTTACGATTAAAGAAGCTATTGGAGATTTAGCATCACTAAAACCAAAAGAATCAAAGAAAAAATATAAGACTGAACCATTCTCTGACTATCAAAAACTTATGAGAATGAACACCAATGGCTCAGTAACAAATCACACGGCACCGAATCATCCAAAAGCAACTGTTGAGAAAATTAAAAACACCAAACCTGGTGAGCCAATGTACGAACGTTTTAAGCAAAGAATTCGTCTGGATTGGAACATACTAAGTCCAACCCAAGTTTCAGGAGGAATTCGCCCTCAATTTCAATTAGGTCATCCTGAAGACCCAAGAGGGCTTACAATTCGTGAACGTTGTAGAATACAAAGTTTCCCAGATGATTTTATTGTAAAAGGGGGAACAGTTCAAGCAAGAGTGCAAACTGGAAATGCTGTACCACCACTATTAGCAAAGGCAGTTGGTTTAGCAATTAAAAACTATTTATAAATGAATTACAGAATTTGGTATAGCACCGAACCGTTTGCCGATTTTATAATTGATCACACGGATTTAAAAAGCAAGAAATTTGTAAAGAAAAAAATGTATGAGAGTGATGCTAATAATGCAAAGAACTTTCATACTATGCCTGACCACATAAAAAAAATACTTTATTTGGATGCACCTGATTTAATTGTTGAGATTGATCATGAGCCAATATTTTCTATTGAAGTATCAACTGAAGCTGGTACAGGACACAATGTTTTTCAACGATTTGCCAGATTAGCTGCATCGGTTGAAAATAATGTACCATCCTTCTATATCTATCCTGAGGCAGTTATAATTCATAGAAAAAAGAGTGGAACTACCAAATGGGATGAAATAAATGCTCTAATTTTTAAAGCATTAGATCATGTCATGTCTATATACAAAATACCTTCCCTATTTTATTACTTCCCTTCTGACTTTAAAACACATAAGGCAACTCCGTTAAAGTCCAAAAATTTAAGAGACAAAGGCTTAATATTTGATAAAAGAAGAAAATACTCTGGAAGTCCCATTAATTCGGATTCTGAAATGCAGTATATGTTCAAAGCAATTAATGAAATAGTATCAATCAATGAAAAGCATGGTGTTGTAAATGGTCGAGACAAACTTCTATCCAATAGGGTAATCATAGACCGAACTGATCTTATGAAAAAGGAATTTGCTGACAAAAAAGGTCATTTTAATCTTTCTCCATTATCCGCAACCGAAATTATCCCAACAACTTCTCTAATAGATTACCTTTCTAAATATGAAAAAGGAGGATATAAGATTGGTGAATTACTTAATAGTCGAAAAGAAACAATTTTATATCAAGTAGATTCTAAAACTTTTCGCTCTGATCCATACTCAGGATGCATTGCAGCTATAGATTATTTGAAATGTCGTGAAGGAAAAACTTTCGAAGAGCGAAAATATAACCTTGTAACAGTTTGGGGTAATTTCACATTTGATAAAAAAACTAAAAAATTATCTGTCAGCACAAAATTTGGAAGCTCTATAAAATCGTTAGAAAAATTGGTAAAGGGTAGCGAAAAGAAAAATATTTTAACAAAGGATTATGGAGACCTAAAAAACTATGAAATTCCAAGATATTTTATGCAATTGCGTTATGGTTCTACTTTTTCTAAAACGAAAGAAGTAAGGATTTTTTCCTATTTTGCAGACGCAATATTATTTCCAGATGGTGCATTATGGAGAGACGCATAATTATGAGAGAAGAAAGAGTTACAATAAGCATCATGAGTTGGTTAGAGGAAAATGACTGGCAAATAATCTGTTATGATTTTCCACAAAGTGGTACAGGCGTTTTACTTCATCCTAATGGAGATAATAGAACTGAAAAAAATAAAGGTGGAATTATTCCTGATATAATTGCTGTTAAGGGCAATGTCGCTTTATTCTTCGAAAACAAGGATAGATTCTATCAGCCTGATTTTGACAAACTATTGGAAATTAAGACCGAGAATAATTTTTCAGATTCATTAAATCAGTTATTAAGTGGATTTAACATAAGTAAAATAGTTTACGGAATAGGAATACCAGAAGAAAAGAAACACCTCGAAAAATCAAAAAAACAGTTAGACAAGATAGATTTTCTAATAACAACTGATAAGGATGAAAACATAAAAATTCATTACGATAACGAGAAAGTATTTTAACCCAATACTGTGTTCAAGCACATTGCAATCCTCGTTCCTGCGGTTGCAAAGAGCTTTCACGCTAACGCTAACAGGCTGAAAATGAATAAAGCCAGCAGGTAACAACGTATATAAAAAATAGCGGCTTAATCGCTTAATCGAAAGAAAATGAATAAATTAAAGGTCTATTATAATCTGAAAAGTTAGTGCTTAAAATCCGCTACTTTTCATATACAAGACCGTTAAACGAACCTATTCAATTTTGCCCAAGCTTTCAAATCAAAATAACACAAATTTTAATTTACTCCCTTTTTGTACTTTAGCTTTCACAAATTAAACTTTAGAATGAAACATTATATTACAATAATCGTACTAGTTGTTTTAATGTCTTGCAATAAACAAGAGTCAAGCCATCAAAACAATTTTGAAGCCGTAAAAGACAGCCTAAAAACCATTTATGCGCCAGATACCCGGGTTGAAGTTTTTAATATTAAGCTAGAAAAAAAAGATAAAACCCTATTCGTTACCGGAGAAACCACCAATGCTGATGTTGTTTCGGTTTTTAATGATAAACTCACGCCTTTAATCGATAAAACCGGTGCCTTTCATGTAGATTACAGTATTAATTTACTGCCCAACCAATCTGTTGGACAAACCAAATACGCCGTGGTTAATAACTCGGTGGCCAACATACGCTCTAAACCCAAACATTCGGCAGAATTAGCAACTCAAGCCATTTTAGGAACGGTTTTAAATGTACTGAAAATTGATGGCGATTTTTATTTAATACAAACCCCCGATCGCTATATTTCTTGGGTAGATCACGGTGGCGTTAAGCTAATGACTGATGCCGAACTAAATAGATGGCAAACCGCCCCTAAAATAATATATACCCAAACTTTTGGACATGTTTACCAAAGGGAAAATGTAAATGAGCCTGTTGTCTCAGATATAGTTTTAGGTGCTCAATTAGCATTATTGGAAACGGGTAAAAACTTTTACAAAGTAGCTTATCCTGATAATCGTGTGGGTTACATCAATAAAAAGGAGGCTGTTATTTATAGCCATTGGATTAAAACCGTGCAGCCATCGGGTAATTTAATTGAAAATACCGCTAAACACTTTGTGGGTTCTCCTTATTTATGGGGCGGTACATCAACCAAAGGAATGGATTGCAGCGGCTTTACCAAAACAGTGTATTTAATGAATGGGTTTGTAATCCCGAGAGATGCTTCACAACAAATTAACGCCGGTAAAGTTGTGGATTCAAATTTGGCTTTTGAAAATTTGCAAAAAGGCGATTTATTGTTTTTTGGCAAAAAAGCAACGGATAGCACCAAACAACGTACCACACACGTCGGCATTTGGTTAGGCAATGATAAAAACGAATTTATACATGCCGCAAGTCAAGTTAAAATAAACTCCATAAGCCCTGAAGCAGATAATTATGACGCCTTCAACAAAAATAGGTATTTAGGTGCAAGACGTTATTTGGGTATTGATGATGCTATGATTATTAATTTAAAAAAGATAGGACTTTAAAACACGATTTTAAACTTTATGGTATTGCCTTTTTTAGTTGTAGGGGCCTGTGTTTAGAATTTGCGCTTGATGTAACTCTGCCTTTATAACTTTGCTTGCATAGCACTAATGTCAATATGGTCAATAATCGTATTTACAAAGCGAAGAGGATGATTAACTGGAGCTAAATTAGCACAACTTGGAAATAAATGACTTACCTGGTCTTGGTTATAAGTGTTAAAAATTACTTTTCTGCTCATTCTTAAATTTAAGAATTTAATTTAAAAATTGTAAAAAAAGACTGCCTTTTCAGACAGCCTCTCTCTTATGTTTTTTTGTTTTCAAACCTAATTTATTTAGGGTTTGAAATTAACTCTTACCAAAATAAGGCATATAAAACGGTTAAAATTATCATTACTGCAAAAGCACCAATATTAAATAAAGGCGACGTTTTAAATAATTGCTTGGTAATTGGTATGCCTTTTTCATCATCGGCACCTTTGTGCTGTACATAGCTAAATATTGCAATTACCAACATGGTTAAAAGCAAAGTGTATCCCATTTGGTCCATAAATGGCACATCAACAAATAAAGAAGATGTTGACCACCCTTTTGGTGCGACTTTAAAATACATCGCAATTGGAATTGAAGCTAACGCACCAATAATAGCTGCTTTGTTTGTAGTTTTCTTCCAAAATAAACCTAATAAAAATACTGCTAATATACCTGGGCTAACTATACCAGTGTATTCTTGTATAAACTGGAAAGCTTGGTCTAGGTTACCTAAAAGTGGCGCTACTATACAGGCAGTTACCAGAGCCACAAATGCAGAAATTCGTCCCATATTCACGGTGGCTTTATCGCCAGCGTTTTTATTAATATATTGCTTATAAATATCCATCGTAAAGATGGTAGATGTTGAATTTAACATAGAGGCTAAAGAAGATACAATAGCAGCAGCTAATGCAGCAAATGCAAGTCCTTTAAGTCCTGTTGGTAAAAACTGCAATAACCAAGGGTAGGCTTTATCTGCTTGTTCTAAAGAGGGCAGGTTTTTAGCAGCTACATCTCCTAATCTTGCCATAATTTCGGCATCATTGATCATTACATAAGCAGCAATCCCTGGAATAACAACAATTAAAGGAATAAGTAATTTTAAGAAAGCAGCAAATAGAATACCTTTTTGAGCTTCTTTTAGTGACTTTGCTGCAAGTGTTCTTTGAATAATATATTGATTGAATCCCCAATAGTAGAGATTTGCTACCCACATCCCACCAACTAACACGGCTATTCCCGGTAAGTTTTTATATTCCGGATTAGATTTGTCAAGAATCATTTCAAAACGTTCGGGCACCTCTTCAAATACAGTAGTTAATCCTGCAATAAATCCATCGCCACCAGATACCGTGTTTAGTGCTAAGTACGTGGTAACCAGACCTCCCAAAACTAAGAAAATAACTTGAATTACATCGGTCCAAGCTACAGCCGATAAGCCACCGTATAATGAATAGGCTGCTGCAAATAGCGCTAAACCTATTACGCCGTATATTAATGGTATTCCTAAAATAGTGTTTAAAGCTAAGGAGCCTAAGTATAAAACCGTGGTTAGGTTTACAAATACATACAGTGCAATCCAAAATACCGCAAGAATGGTTTTAAGGTTTGTAGAATAGCGTTTCTCGACAAACTCAGGAATGGTATAGAGCCCTTTTTCAATAAAAATGGGTAAGAAATATTTACCAACTATAATTAAGGTAATGGCAGCCATCCATTCGTAAGATGCTATAGCTAAACCAGAGGCAAAACCAGAACCCGACATGCCTATAAATTGCTCTGCAGAAATGTTTGCTGCAATTAAAGAGGCGCCAATGGCCCACCATGGCAGGGATTTGCTTGCCAAAAAATAATCTTCGGCGTTTTTTTGATGACCTTTTTTGTCTCTAGACACCCATAATCCTACACCTAAAATTAAGATGGCGTAAGCAATAAAGACTACATAATCCCATGTGTCAAATCCTGCTGTCATAATATAATAGTTAGTTAAGTTAGAAATAAAGTCTCAAATATAGATATTTAATTTTAAAGATTTAATGTTTTTTATTATTAAAACAAACTAGTAGGGTCTGGTAGTTATTATGGGTAAAAAGTAGTACCTTTGTCTTTCGAATGATTTCAATTAAGAATAAAATAAGCATACCAAAGTATAGGCAAATTGTTAATTCGATTGAGGAGGCCATTACTACGGGCACACTTAAAAAAGGCGACAAGTTACCTTCTATAAATAATGTTAAAAATGCTCACGGGCTCTCTAGAGATACCGTTTTAACCGCTTTTAACGCATTAAAAAACCGAGGGATTATTCAGTCTGTTGTTGGTAAAGGCTATTATGTATCGAGTGTAGATATAAATGTAAATCAAAAAATATTTTTGCTTTTCGATGAGTTAAATTCGTTTAAAGAAGATTTATATAACTCGTTTTTAGAAAATTTAGGAGCAAATATTCAAGTTGATATTTTTTTTCATCACTTCAACCCTGGTATTTTCAGTAAATTGATTCACGATAGTATTGGCACTTACAATTATTACGTAATTATGCCTGCCAATTTGAGCCCTACCAGCTCGATTATAAAAAACCTGCCCCAAGACAGGGTTTTTGTATTAGATCAGTTGCACCCAGATCTAGAAGCGTATTCTGCGATTTATCAACATTTTAAAGCCGATATTTTTAATGGCTTGCAAAAGGCCTTCCATCTTATAAAAAAATATAAAAAACTCATTTTGCTTTATTCTGAAGACAAACAGCCCAAAGGGATGCTAAAAGGATTTAAGCAGTTTTGCGAAACCTATAATTTTAACCATGCAGTAATAGGTTCGCTTAAAAACAATACCCCAAATAAAGGCGACGTTTACATTGTGCCAGACGATAAAAACCTACTCCGCATTATAAAATCTTTTAAAACCAACAATTTGGAATTGGCCAAAGATGTGGGTGTTATATCGTACAACGATACCCTGTTAAAAGAAATTGTTGCCAACGGTATAACTACCATCTCTACAGATTTTAACGCCATGGGAAAACGGTTGGCAAACATGATACTAAATAAAGAAGTGGGTAAAATTGTAAACCCCACTAACCTTATTATAAGAAACTCGTTATAACTTTTTAAAAATAAGCCACAGTGTACAGCATTAACCATTATAAAGAAACCAACGTATTGGAGCTAAAATACTCAGATGCCTCGTTTTATGCCAAAATTAATTTAAATGAAGGCGCTAGCCTACAAGAATTAACGCTAAACAATAGCCATATAATAGCAGATTTAAAGCCGTTGGTTTATGCCAATACCTATGCATCGGCTATTTTATTCCCGTTTGCAAACCGAGTTAAAGATGGTGTATATGTTTTTAATAAAACCCAATATCATTTACATGTTAACAATCCAGCCGAAAACAACGCACTACATGGTTTGGTGTACAATAAAACGTTTAATATTATAGAGCAGAAAGCCAATGAAAATTCTGTTTCGGTAAAACTAGAATTCCAAGAAAGCCAATTTTGCAAAGGCTTTCCGTTTACCTACAACATGCAATTGGAGTATGTTTTTACCAAAAAAGCCATGCATTTAAAGGTGTTGGTTAAAAATACAGGTACCCAAACTTTTCCGTTTACTTTGGGCTGGCATCCTTATTTTTTAACCGAAAACTTGCAGGCCAGCAATTTAGAATTTTCAAGCCATAAAAAACTAATTTTAGGAGAACGAAATATAGCCGAAGGCATAGAAACCATTGAGGCTGTTAAAACCTTTACTATTGAAGATAAAAAACTAGACGATTGTTGGGTTTTAGATAATAATGCCGTAGCATTCAACACACCAACCTATAAATTTATAATGGAATCTTCTGAAGAAAACAATTTCTTACAGCTTTATATACCGCCAAAAGAAAACACAATAGCCATCGAGCCAACAACAGGAGTATCCAATAGTTTTAACAATCAAATTGGTCTAAAACAGTTAAAACCCAACGCATCGTACCAAATAGAATGGCGCTTAAAAATGATTCAATAACCTAATATATAAATTAATGAATGCTGAATTAATTAACGCAGTTAAAGCAAAATATAAAGAAACCTTTAACCAAAACCCTTTACTGGTTTTTTCTCCCGGGCGAATTAACCTTATTGGCGAACATACCGATTATAACGAAGGCTTTGTTTTTCCTGCCGCGGTAGATAAAGGTATAGCAGCAGCCCTGGAAAAAAGCAATTCTGGGTACTGTACGGCAATAGCCTTGGATTTGGATAGTACCATGCAATTTGAATTGGACCAAATAAAACCATCGCCCGAGGGCAGTTGGGAGAATTATGTACTTGGTGTGGTTGCAGAAATTCAAAAAAAGAATATAATTGTAGGCAATTTTAATATCGTTTTTAAGGGCGATATTCCCGGGGGTGCCGGTATGTCTTCTTCAGCAGCTCTGGAAAACAGTGTGGTTTTTGGGCTTAACGAACTATTCGATTTAGGGCTATCAAAGCACGACATGATTTTAATATCGCAAAAAGCAGAACACAATTACGTGGGTGTTAAATGTGGGATTATGGACCAATACGCCAGCATGTTCGGGATAGAAAACAATGCGTTGCATTTGGATTGCAGAACGGTTGAGTCTAAACCTTTTCAGATCGATTTTAAAGACCATCAACTAATGCTTATAAACACAAATGTAAAGCACAGTTTGTCAGATAGCGCTTATAACGATAGGCGAGCAGCCTGCGAAAACATTTCCGAATTGCTCGGGATAAAAGCCCTTAGAGATGCTACCGAAGCAGATTTAGAAAAAGTAAAAGATAAAGTAACACCAGAAAATTATCAAAAAGCATTATACGTTATTCAAGAAAATAAAAGAACCATTAAGGCGGGCAAAGCCATAGAAGAAGGCGATCTGGAAACCTTGGGCGCTTTAATATACCAATCGCACGAAGGCCTGTCAGAAAAATATAAAGTAAGTTGTAACGAACTTGATTTTCTTGTTGAACAAGCAAAACAAAACAAACACGTTTTAGGCGCAAGAATGATGGGAGGCGGTTTTGGCGGTTGTACTATTAATTTGGTAGCAAAAACCAAAGCAAAGGCCTTTGCCGATGCAGCATCAAAAGCATACAAAAATAAATTTGATAAGGAATGCTCGGTGTATTTTGTAAAACTATCCAACGGTACACATGTAGTTAATTAACAACTTGTTATAACCATTAAAAATGAACACAGATTTACAAGATTACTCACATAAAAGATTAAATATATTAACAGGCGAGTGGGTTTTGGTATCACCGCATCGAGCCAAACGCCCGTGGCAAGGACAAAACGAAGTGCTCTCAAACCAGGTACGGCCAACACACGACCCAAGCTGTTATTTATGCGCCGGAAACACCAGAATTAACGGTAAAGTAAACCCCGATTACAAAGATGTCTTTGTGTTTACAAACGATTTTGCAGCGTTACAATCTAACTCAAAATCTTTTGCTTTAGACAACGGACTGCTAATAGCCGAAAGCGAAACCGGTATTTGCAAAGTAATATGCTTTAGCCCGGACCACTCTAAAAGTTTGGCCGATATGGATGTTGATGCCATTACCAAGGTGGTAAAAGTTTGGCAAAAAGAGTATCAATTACTCGGTGCGAACCAAGCGATTAATAACGTTCAAATATTTGAAAACAAAGGTGCTGTAATGGGCTGTAGTAACCCGCACCCGCACGGTCAAATCTGGAGCCAGTCCACACTTCCAAACGAAGTTGAAAAGAAAGATAATCAACAAAACGCATACTATTCTAAAAATAAAAGCAGTCTTTTAGGCGATTATTTAAAACAAGAAATAGAAACCAAAGAACGCGTTGTTTTTGAAAACGACGATTTTGTAGTGTTAATTCCTTTTTGGGCCGTATGGCCTTTTGAAGCTATGATTGCTCCTAAAAAACAATACAAAGATATAACTCAAATTTCTGAAAAAGAAAGTCGCGCTTACGCCGAGGCCATTTCGGTTTTAACCAAGGCTTACGATGCTTTGTTTGAATGTTCTTTCCCGTATTCCAGCGGTATCCACCAAGCCCCAACAAACGGAAAAGATAATAAGCATTGGCATTGGCACATGAGTTTTTACCCACCTTTATTACGCAGTGCCACCGTAAAAAAGTTTATGGTTGGCTACGAAATGTTTGGTACGCCACAACGCGATATAACCGCAGAACAAGCAGCACAACGATTGCGGGATTTGGTTTAAGAATTAGGTTTTTTAATCGAAAACTATAGCTAATTACTTAAATGGTATGTAGCAATTAATAAGTTCTAAAACCGTTTTCTAGATATGCTTTACTTATTAAATAGCGATCCAAATACATTTGGCGGTAAAATAATATTAGCTATCATATTTGCGGTTTTAGCATACTTATTATTGTATTTTGCTTTTAGAATGACTGAAATGGCCTATGTTATAAAACATAAAAAACCATTGTACAATCATTTTTATTTTTATTTAAAAAAACTCGACGAGCAAAAAAAATATATTCTTAAAAACCGGTTTGCGTTTTACAAAAATCTATCTAAAAAAGAAAAAAAATACTTCGAGCACCGTGTGGCGTTATTTATTAAAGACAAAGATTTTATTGGTATAGGCGAAAACGTTATAACCGATGAGATGCGGGTTTTAATATCGGCGACAGCCGTAATGCTAACCTTTGGTTTTAGGGATTTTTACATTGCCGTTATCTCGAAAATCGTGGTCTATCCAAAGCAGTTTTATTCTAATACCAATAAGGCGTACCACCGTGGCGAATTTAACCCCAAGCTAAAAACTTTGGTTATCTCTTGGGAAGATTTTAAGGCAGGCTTTAGCGACCAAAGCTATAATTTAAATTTAGGCATCCATGAGTTTACGCACGCCATACATATAAACAGCATTAAGCAGCGCGATATAAGCTCTACCATTTTTAGCGACACCTTTAAAGAGCTTACAAAATTGTTATCAATAAATGAAGCTTTAAGAGACAGGCTTATGGCATCTAATTATTTTAGAACTTATGTCTTTACCGATAAGTTTGAATTTGTTGCCGTAATCATCGAAAATTTTATTGAAACACCTCAAGAATTCAAACTGCAATTCCCAATTGTTTATGCTAAAGTGAGGCAAATGCTTAATTTTAACGTGGCTGGTTATTAAATAATATAGCCCATGATTTTTATCATACTTTTTTCTGTTTTTCATTTTTATTTTAGTGTACATTTTAAAACGCAACATCATGAAAAAAAGAACACCAGTTTCAGAAATAATGTCTAAAAACGTTATTGCCTTAATGCGCTCCGACGATTTGTACAGAGCCGAAAAGCTATTTAAAAAACACAATATTAGACACATCCCCGTTGTCTCAGAAGAGTCTATAATAGGCATGTTAAGCTATTCTGATTTACTCCGAATTAGTTTTGCCGATGCCACCAACGATGAGCGCGATGTAGATTCTGTAGTGTACAATATGTTTACCATTGAGCAGGTTATGACCAAAAGCCTCGTTAGTGTGAGCAGTAAAACAACCATTAAAGAAGTGGCCGAAATATTAGCCAAGAAAGAATTTCATGCACTGCCAGTTGTAGATGATTCTGTTTTAGTGGGCATTGTTACAACAACCGATTTAATAAAATATTTGCTAAAACAATTTTAAGAATTTGCTAATGCTTTTAAGGCTTTAATGGTCTCCAGCTGGTTGTCGCTATTAAAAACATAGCTGCCTGCCACTAGTACATTAGCACCTGCATCAACCAATTGTTTTGCGTTTTTATTGGTAACCCCGCCATCAATTTCAATTTTAGTTGATGCACCTTTACGGTTTATTAACGCTTTAAGTTGTTGTATTTTATTGTATGTGTTTTCAATAAAGCTTTGTCCGCCAAAACCTGGGTTTACACTCATTAAACAAACTAAATCTATATCGTTAATTGTGTCTTCTAAAACGTTAATATTCGTATGCGGATTTAGGGCAACACCAGCTTGCATGCCCTCGGTTTTAATGGCTTGCAATGTGCGGTGTAAATGGGTACATGCCTCGTAGTGTACCGTTAGTATGTTGCTGCCCAGATTTGCAAATGTTTTGATATACTTGTCTGGGTCCACAATCATTAAATGTACATCAATGGTTTTTTTTGCATGTTTGGCAATAGCTTGTAAAACAGGCATGCCAAAAGAAATATTGGGCACAAAAACCCCGTCCATAATATCAATATGAAACCAATCTGCATCACTTTGGTTAACCATGTTTATATCGCGTTGCAGATTGGCAAAATCTGCCGCTAAAATAGATGGTGCAATTAACTTGGAACCCATGTTGATAGTTTTTTTATGAATTGCAAAAATAAAGGTTTAATCCATTATTTTATTCATAATCAATAAAATTTTCAACCATTGCAATAACTTTGTTGGCTATTTTGTTTTCGGCTGCTTTTAACCAATCAAAATACTCCAGTAGGTTTTTTAACTCGTCTTTGTTATTTATAATAGTAAACCCAAAGTTATAGTCTTCAAAAATGCGATGCTCTATTTCTGTATCAATAACTTTAAACAGGTTACTATGTCTGGGGTCGTGTTTTATTTTATTGAAAGTAAAGTCAACATTAGCTGGTTTTCCTTCAAGAACCTGTAGAAAGTTTCCACTTTTATAAATAAGTACACCGGTTATGTTGTTTTTTAAATTATTTGCTTTGGCTCTTTTGTAAAGTGCTTTTATTTTATCTAGATTATCATATTTAATAGAGTCGCTTATGTAGCATATTGTTTTAATCATTTGGTTGGCTTTTTAATGATTTAGCTAAGGTATTTAAAAATATATAAGTAATTTTTTTTTTTGAATTGAGTTTAGGGAAAAATAAACCCGCGGTAATCAGCCGCGGGTTCTTTCATCAATCAAAAAACGAACAGTTATGTGTAACTGTTTGTTGAGGTAATTTAGGTGCAATTTAATTACTAACCTAAATATGTTTTTAGTATTTTACTTCTAGATGTATGTTTTAATCTACGAATAGCTTTTTCTTTTATTTGTCTTACACGCTCACGGGTAAGGTCGAATGTTTCGCCAATTTCTTCTAAAGTCATGGGGTGCTGATTTCCAAGACCAAAGTATAATCGAATAACATCGGCTTCACGAGGCGTTAAGGTTTCAAGAGCACGCTCAATCTCTGTGCGCAACGATTCGTGCAATAACTCGCGATCTGGATTTGGTGACTCACCCGAATTTAAAACATCGTATAAATTAGAATCTTCACCTTCAACCAATGGGGCGTCCATACTTACGTGGCGACCAGAGTTTTTCATAGACTCTTTAACATCGTTAATGGTCATATCCAATTCTTTTGCTATTTCTTCGGCAGAAGGCGGACGCTCGTGGCTTTGCTCTAAAAATGCAAAGGTTTTATTAATTTTGTTGATAGAACCAATTTTGTTTAAAGGTAAGCGCACAATACGCGATTGTTCAGCCAAGGCTTGTAAAATAGATTGGCGAATCCACCAAACGGCATAAGAAATAAATTTAAAACCACGGGTTTCGTCAAAACGTTGTGCCGCCTTAATCAATCCTAAGTTGCCTTCATTTATTAAATCTGGCAAGGTTAGGCCTTGGTTTTGGTATTGCTTAGCTACCGATACCACGAAACGTAAATTAGCTTTGGTTAACTTCTCTAAAGCTATTTGGTCGCCAGCTTTAATACGTTGTGCTAATTCTACTTCTTCGTCTGCGGTAATTAAGTCAACTTTTCCTATTTCTTGAAGATATTTGTCTAACGATGCGGTTTCTCTATTGGTAACCTGCTTCGTAATTTTAAGTTGTCTCATGTAATGTGCTCCTTTGTTTTAGGGGGTTCTTAATTCCTGCTCTTTGGTTATACGTAGAATCTTCAAAAAATGTTACAAAAAAAGCAAAAATAATTTTTATATCTTTTTTTTAGACCCCAAAACTGTATTGAAGTCACTTTTTTTAAAAAAAACAAAGCCTCTATTTAATGGCTTTTATCTTTTAGTAGCGCTTTAGGGAATTTAGCTTTAAACTTATTTAACCTTGGAATAGATACATTTTTAATATAAGGATGGTTTGGGTTTAGCCGTTCATAATTTTGATGGTAACTTTCGGCAACCCAAAATTTTTGAAAAGGGTAAACTTCGGCGGCGATTTTGGTATTTAATTGTTTTGCTAAAGCCTTCTTTTTGTTTAAAATAATCTCTTTTTGGGTCTTGTTTTGGTAAAAAATAATAGAGCGGTACTGCGAGCCATGGTCTGGGCCTTGCCCGTTTAACTGCGTAACGTTCTGCGAAGCAAAATATACATCAACCAATGTTTTAAAGCTTACAATTTTTGGGTTATAAATAATTTCAACCGCTTCGGCATGCCCTGTCTTACCCGTGTTACTGGACTCGTACGTGGGGTTTTCTGTGTGCCCGCCCGCATAGCCAGAAATAGATTCTTCAACACCTTTAACGCTTTCGAAAATGGCCTCTACGCACCAAAAGCAACCGCTGGCAAAATAAGCACGTGCCATTCCGTTTTTAAGGGGTACTTCAACGGGTTCTGCGGTTATAACGGCTTGTTGTTTTTTGTTAACTTGCGCTGTATTTTGGCAACTTAAAAGTAATGTAATAGCCAATAATGGGATTATAGGTTTCATAAATTGAATGCTTTTTCTTTTTAATAGACGTTTAAATTTATAAAACCTTAAAATGTAATGTGTGAAAATTTCTTTAAAGTTTATTGGTGATTTTACTGTTTAATAGTAATAATATCAAAATTATTCAAAGCTGTATTTTGTATTGGCGAAAAATATAAACCTTTAAATTAATTGCTGTTTATAACAGATAAACCTGCGTTAGAGATTGATGCCTTTCGACAAACTCAGGGCTAAACACATCCTTTTACAAATATAGGAATACCTTTAAAAGAGATAGCTCTTCGACCGCGCTCAGGATAAACTACAAGCCCGACTCCTTTACGGGGCAACGCCCAATAACTATTTTGTTGAAAATTGCGACTGAAAACTGTTGACTAATTCAATATCCATATTTGTCTTTCCAGTGCTGTTTTAAAAACTCTCTGTGCGCGTTTTCCCGGGCGTTATTTCCAGGGTCGTAAAGCTTGGTGTTTTTTATCTCGTCCGGCATAAATTCTTGATTGGCAAAGTTAGCCTCGTAATTGTGCGCATATTTGTAATTATCGCCATAACCGAGTTCTTTCATCAGTTTTGTGGGTGCATTTCTAACCTCCAACGGCACACTTAAATCGCCGGTTTGCTTTACCAATTGTTGGGCGTTGCCAATGGCTTTGTAAGCAGCATTGCTTTTTGGAGAACAAGCCAAATACGTAGCGCACTGGCTTAAAATAATTCTAGATTCGGGGTAACCAATAGTGGCTACCGCCTGAAATGTGTTGTTGGCAATCACCAAGGCCGTTGGGTTGGCGTTGCCAATATCTTCACTGGCCAAAATAAGCAAACGGCGCGCAATAAACTTAACATCTTCGCCGCCCTCGACCATGCGAGCGAGCCAATATACCGCCGCATTGGGGTCGCTGCCACGAATGGATTTTATAAATGCCGAAATAATATCGTAATGCTGCTCACCTGTTTTATCGTAGCGCACGGTGTTGTTTTGTATCTTCTTTAAAACGTCCTCATCGGTAATGGTAACCGTGTCCGAGTCGTACGAATTTACAATAAGCTCAAAAATATTAAGCAGTTTCCGGGCATCTCCGCCAGAGAATTTTAAAAGCGCGTTGGTTTCCTTTAAATCAATGGTTTTTTTAGAAATCAACCCGTCTTTTTCAATCGCGCGCTTTAAAAGCGTTTCCAAATCATTTTTATCAAAAGCCTTTAAAATATACACTTGGCAACGCGATAAAAGTGCTGAAATCACCTCAAAACTCGGGTTTTCGGTAGTCGCGCCAATTAAGGTAATCCATCCTTTTTCAACCGCTTGCAGCAACGAATCTTGCTGCGATTTACTAAACCTATGAATTTCGTCAATAAACAAAATAGGGTTTTTCGTGGTAAACAAACCACCACTTTGTTTCGCTTTATCAATTACATCACGAATATCCTTAACCCCCGAATTTATAGCGCTAAGCGTATAAAACGGTCGGCCAGATTCGGTCGCAATAATGTTGGCCAAAGTGGTTTTTCCGGTTCCTGGTGGGCCCCAAAAAATCATCGACGGTATCAAACCCTGCTTAATATGTTGCGTTAACGCACCGTTTTTGCCCACCAAATGCGTTTGGCTCACATAATCATCCAAGGTTTTCGGTCGTAAACGTTCGGCTAAAGGCTCATTCATAACTGTAAAATTAAAACAATTCCTTTGCAAAAAGGAATCTCTACACTAATAAATTTTGTTTTTAGGGCGTGCCCCCCGCACTTCGACTCCGCTCAGCGACCAATGGGGTCGGGCTTTCGGCAGTCGCTCCCTCCTGCGTCGGGGAGCTTCAACAAATGCCTCAATCCCTCACGCGGGCATATCTGCCATTTTAGCACCTCAATAAATCGTGGTTAACTATTTGCTATATTTAGAGCCATGGACACTAAAGAACATTTTAAATTCTCAACAGGTGTTATTGCCTATCCGGTAGTATTCGTGCTAATTATATGGTTGGTATTTTGGTTCGAGGTGCGTTTTGGTGTTAACTTTATTAAATACGGCGTTTATCCACAAACTTTAAAAGGGTTGCGCGGTGTTGTTTTTAGTCCGTTTATTCACGGCGATATCCAGCATATTTACCACAATACCGTTCCGTTGTTTGTATTGTCAACAGCCTTATTTTATTTCTACCGGCCAATAGCTTGGAAAGTGTTGTTCTTCGGTATTCTAATTTCTGGCTTCCTAACTTGGTGCATTGGCAGGCCGTCGTACCATATTGGTGCCAGCGGGCTTATTTACGTACTGGTAAGTTTTACCTTCTTTAAAGGTGTATTTGCCAAACATTACAGACTCATTGCACTATCGCTCGGGGTTGTATTTCTTTACGGAAGCATGATTTGGTACGCGGCACCTGTTGAGGAAGGCATTTCGTGGGAAGGGCATTTATCGGGTTTGGTAACAGGTTTGATATTTGCATTGTTTTTTAGAAAAGAAATTGCAAAGCCCAAAAAATATGCTTGGGAACGCGACGATTTTAATGAAGCCGACGATCCGTTTTTAAAACATTTTGATGCCGATGGAAATTTTATTGAAACCCCACAAGAGCCGGAAGAAGAGCAGGAGCAGCCCACCATAAATTATACCTACAAAAAGCATTCAGAAAACCACTGAAAACTGCGGCTGTCTAATGTATCCGTTGCCTCACAGCTTCGTATAAAAAAGCACCGCAAGCCACCGATACGTTTAACGACTCAATATCGCCTAAAATGGGTAGTTTAGCTTTTGCATCAACCACCTTTAAAGTAGAAGGGTTTATGCCTCTGCCTTCCGATCCCATTATAATCGCACAGGGTTCTGTGAAAGATACATCGTATAGCGTATCGTTGGTTTTTTCGGTGGCGGCAATCACTTTTATACCCGAAGCTTGCATGTAAAATACGGCATCTTTAATGTGATCTACTTTACAAATCGGGACTTTAAAAACAGCTCCAGCACTTGTTTTAATAGTATCTCCGTTTACAGGTGCGCCCCCTTTTTTTTGAATAATAATCCCATCAACACCAGTACATTCTGCGGTACGTATGATAGCGCCAAAATTACGAACATCGCTAATTTGGTCCAAAAGTAAAAATAATGGTGTTTTGCAAGATTCCATGACGTTTAAAACCAACGTTTCCATATCGTGGAACCCAATTGGAGAAATTTGCGCCACGGCACCTTGGTGGTTGTTTTTTGTTAAGCGATTAAGCTTCTCTACGGGCACATAAGATTTGTTAATCGATTTTCTGTTTAACAAAGAGTCCAGTTCGCTAAATAATTCGCCTTTTAAACCTTTTTGCAAAAAGACTTTATCAATGGTCTCATTGGCATTTACAGCCTCTATTATAGCTCTTATTCCGAATATTTGTGTTTGGTTTTCCATTGGGGCAAAGGTATAAAAAAACCATCCTAAAACTAGGATGGTTTTTAACTAATACATTATTTCATTTTTAATTAAAAGTAGGGATGTTTGTGTCGTCACTCCTTGCGGGAGCGGTACTAATATCATAATGTGGTACAACACCTGTTGGATCTACAGTTACACCGCCAAAAGTATATAATTCTTCTTCAAGTACCTGTAATTCTGTAGCAGGTACTGGAAAGTGTCTGAAAGTACCAACTTGCAATTGATTGGTTCTTCTTCTGTCAAAGAAACCAGATCCGCAAGCTGAATTGAATAGTTCTACATAACGCTCATAAAAAATGGCATCCATTATTTCTGTTTTAGAAGCACTACTTGCAAGAGGAGGTAAATTACCTCTGGTTACTCTAGAACTTTCATTTACAGTTATAACGGCATTACCAAGTTCGTCTAGTCTAGCTTGTGCTTCAGCTAATAACAATCTATTGTCTTCAAGCATAAACGATTTTAGTTGCTTAGAATCTGCACCATCTGAAAAGTTGTCGTCATTTGCATAACGCATACTTATATAATGAGAAAAATGAAACTGACCTCTAGCAGGGAAGAATTTAATATCTGGTCTAAATTCAAAATCTTTACCAATTCCAACTCTAGCATCAGGCGTGGTCATTTCTGGGTTAGCTAAGACAGAACCAGCGGTTGCTGGATAGAATTCTGGTTGACTAGGGTCCAGCAAATTAACAACTCTCATGTCCAATCGCCCTCCAAAAGTTCCAAAACCATTTGGTGATTCGCTGAACACAAAAACATTGCTCCACCAAATGACTCCATTGTCTCCTGTTGGTCCAAAATCTTCTGTTATACCATTTTGGGTAAGGGTTTTAATTGTGTTCCAGTCAATGGCATTAGTTTCATCAAGATTTCTGGACGATTGTACAATGAACCTGGCTTTAAATGAATTGCTTAGCTTTATTAAATCGGCGCTTGTAGGCATAACTCCATTTATAAAGTTGTCGGTTATTGTGAAATCGTTACTTGAAGCCAAAGCTATGCAAGCATCCAAATCTGCTATGGCTTGTGCAATTAATTCATTATAAGGAACAAATGGCAATTTTTGTGAAAGATCTGTATTTTCATCAACAATAAAGCCTTTTTCAAAAAGTAACCCCAAATAACCATAGCCTAGACCTCTTAAAAAATGTGCAGAAGCCTTAACCTGAGGCGTTTTGTCTGTACCGGCTTCTATCCATTCAATACCGTCGTTATTTATGGCTCCTAAAACATCATTTGCAGACGATATTGCTGCGTAATTACCTTGCCATGGTTGCGTTAAAACATTGGCATCTGCCCAAGAAGCTGCGTTAAGTATTGGGTTTCTTGGTTCCCATGATAAAGATCTCATCCCATAGTTACCCCAAGAAGCAGTTCCGTGATCAGCGGCAACTGCTAAGGCAGCATAGGTGTCTCTATTATTGGCTTGCCACCAGGTAGTATAGCCCCCACCTACAACGGCATTTAAATCAGAACCGACAGCAAGTACCAGCTTTGTATCTGGATTGTTAAGGTTTTTAACGGCATCCATTTCATCAGCGCATGATATAAACATGAGTATAAAACTCATGTATAAGATATAATTAAATTTTAATATTTTCATTTTGTTTTTTTTTAAAAGTTTAATTGTACAGAAAAGCTATACGATTTGGTAGTAGGATAAGGGAAGTTATCTACCTTAAATACGTTGGGGTCACCACCTGGTGTATTTACATCGTTACCAAGACCATTAGTATCTCTACTTGTTAAGTCTGATCGAC
Organism: Gelatiniphilus marinus; assembly: GCF_042684345.1. NCBI lineage: Bacteria > Pseudomonadati > Bacteroidota > Flavobacteriia > Flavobacteriales > Flavobacteriaceae > Gelatiniphilus > Gelatiniphilus marinus. Next base: position 136,321 of record NZ_JBHULK010000003.1, read on the forward strand.
TTGCTTCAGCTTGATTTGTGATTTCAGGATCGAAACCAGTATAATCGGACCAAGTAATAAGGTTTCTTCCTATGAATCCTATTCTCATACTTTCTATAAAGTTACCGATGTTACCCATATTTTCACCATCAAGCGTGTAATAAAGAGAAAGTTCTCTTAGTTTTACAAACGAACCATCTTCTACAAATCCAGAACTTGGATTACCGGTATTATAAAGCCCTGCATAGAAACTAGCTGGAACTTGAGAATTTGCAGAAACTGCATGTCTTGTATCACGATATAACCATTGATTGGTTCTATTATAAATATCACCGCCTTGTTTCCAATCAAACAGAGTATAAAATGAGAAATTTTTATATTTTAAAGTTGTATTTATGGCTGCTCTAAAATCTGGAGTAATATCACCAATTACGAAAAATGCATTACCTTCATCATCAACTCTTGCTACTGGGGTAGAGCCGGTTGCCGCATCTACCACATAGCCTTCTCCATTTACAAGGTAATTATTAGGGTCTAGGCCCGAAGGTAAATCTGATAAAGATCTAATAAAATCTGAACCATACATAATACCAAAGTTTTGACCTTCTTCTACTCTAAAGAACGTGGTGTTCTGCGTTCCTGGTCCCGTGAGGTAAGATGGCACATCTAGACGTGTGATTTTTTGTTCAGACTTGTCCCAAACGATTCCCATATTCCAAGAAAAGTTCTCATTTTTAATAATATCATAGTTTAAAGAAGCTTCAAGAGTTGTACCTTCTATTTCTCCAGCATTTCTCCACTGAGCACCAAATCCTGTAGCGGCCGATAATGGAACTCTAAGAATTTGATCGTCTGTTACTGCTTTAACATAGTTAAATTCAAAACTGAAACGATCTAAGAAATCTATATTAAGACCTAATTCCAACTCGCCTGTTTTTGCAGGTTTTAATTCATTATTGCCTATAGTGGATTTGGTAGCTGCACCGTTTCTTAATGTGAATGTTTCAAAACGCATTTCGTAGGATGGCCTAATACCAGCTGTACCGTAAGACGCTCTTAGTTTAAGTTCTTGAACACCAGGGATTTCAAGATCTTCTGTTAATCTGTAAGCTAAACTAGCTCTAAAATAATTAGCCCATCTGGTGTCTGGACCAAATAAAGAAGATCCTTCTCGTCTTACAACTCCACTAAAAATATATTTCCCTTTGTAATCAAAATCTGCAATTGCAAAATAACTATCGGATATTATAGTTTGAGATTCAGAAGCGAGTGCAGGTCTATCTTTTATGTTGTCTAACGAACGAATACCGCCTACTGCTAAATTGTAGCCTTCTGCATTGTTAAAAGCACTTTTATATCTTTCATTTAAGTAACTTAATCTGAAGTTAAAATTAAAAGCGTCATCAACACCAAAAGTTTCAGAGAATAATGCATTAAACCTTATATTTTGGGCACGCCCGTTGAAATTGGATCTTTGAATAAATCCTATGTCTTTAGCTTGTCCATCAGGATTGTCAGATAAAAAACCTTTTGGTATATAGTTTTCAAAGGTGTTATTTTCATAGTCATAGGAATATGAGCCGTTTAAAGTTAGCCATGGCATAACTTTATAATCTAGAGCCACATTGCCCAAGACTCTATTTCTTCTTTCTTCTCTGTCATTATTAGCCAAACTATAAAGTGGGTTTCTGTTATTGCCATCAATAGTGTCAAAATCATAATTGTAAGGCGAGCCATCTTCTTCATTAGGGGCTAACATGTCATGTATTGGCTCTGTCATTAATGCAGAGAAAAGGACATTGGCTGTGGAACCTGAGTTAATTGCGGCATCTCTTCTTGAATTGCCATAAAAAAGCGACGTTTTAAGGTTTAGTTTTTCAGATATTTTAGTATCTAAGTTTAACCTGAAGTTGTCTCTTCTATAATCATCAACCTCTTTAAAAATTCCTTCATCAGAAAGTCTTGAATAAGAGAATAGGTATCTGGTATTTTCTGTTCCTCCATTAACAGAGGCGAAATGCGAATTGAATTGACCAGTTCTAAAGACTCTATCTTGGTTATCAAATAAGGTGTTACTTGTTGGGTATGGATTATCAGCAAACCCGTCAGGGTCAAGTTGTCTTGAACCTGTCGATAAATCAAAGTTAGAACCATCAGGAAGCATTAAGAATTTATGTGTTGTGGCTAAGTCGTATTTAGCATTCACATTTCTCCAACCAACTTCAGATCTATAGGTAACGTCCCGCGCAGCTATGCGCTGTTTTGCAAAGTGAAAAGTAGTGAAACGTTTTCACTTTGCAAAATGGCGTATAGCTGCCTGTTCTGCGGCGTTTTCACGCCGTAGTGCAGGCAGCGCAGCTGCGCGGGACGTTCGGCGGTATGTGCCCGATAGGGCTAAATGCCGCCGAACATTAACTTTATCGCTATATTTACCGCGTTTAGAAAATATTTGGATCACACCATTTGCTGCTCTAGATCCATATAAGGAAGCACCAGCTGCACCTTTAGCCACTTCAATACGGTCAATATCTTCTGTGTTAATATCTGCTAGTCCGCCTTCTAGGATTACTCCATCTAAAATAATTAACGGGTTTTGGCCAGTTGCTATAGAATTTGCTGTTCTTAATTGGATGTTAACATCACTACCTGGTTGTCCTCCAGAAGGAGAAACAGAAAGCCCCGAAATTTTACCTTGAAGTGCTTGACCAGCTGATGCTGCGGGAACGTTATCCAGAAGCTCGTTGTTTACTTGGCCTAAAGCAAAACTTAGTTCTTTAATAGATTTTCCAGAAGCACTACCGGTAATAACAACCTCTTCTAGAGATTCGGCATCTTCCTCTAGAGTTACATTTATAACATTTGATGCGCCTACAGTAACTTCTTTGGCTTTGTACCCAACAAAACTAAAAACTAGAGTTGCTCCAGAATTAGCTTGAATTGAGTAGTTGCCATCAAAATCTGTTGATGTACCTAGTGTTGTACCTTTTACTAAGACAGTTGTCCCTGGTAAGGGTAAGCCCGATTTATCGGATACTGTTCCTGAAATAGTTTTTTCCTGTGCAAACGAGAGTTGCACAACTAACGCTAGTAATAGCGTTAGAATTCCACTAAACTTTGTTTTCATTTTATGATTTATTTGAATTAGTCAGTACCAAAAATCATAATAAAATGTTAATAAAACAATTATTAATGGTTAAAATTTAATTTTTAACGCATAAATATGTGAAAATGATAATTTAAACCGTTTATAAATCAGCTATTAAGCTCAGGTGTATTTTAGAATTTGAAAATATAAAAGTCAGATTTTTCAGTTTTGACATTGGACTAATTAAATTTAAAGTGGCCGGTATAAAAAAGAAAGAGGCTATCTTTTTTAGATAGCCTCTTAGAATATAGTTTACAAAAATTTAGTTCTATATCTAATTTTGATCTGATGGTGTGATGTTTGGATTTGCATTAATTTCAGCTTGAGGAATTTTAAAAATCCAATCGTCATTAATAGATGGCTTTTCAACAACAAAGGCATCTTGATAAAGTACTGCGGCGGCACCAGAACCGCCATTTGCTCCATGGTCTATGCCTTCATCCCAACGTATTTTATCGGTATATCCAAATCCTTCTCCCCATAATTCAACTTTTCGTTGAAACTTAATTTGATCTATTAATGCTGTTTGTGTACCAAAAGCAGTAGCATCAAAAGCGGTATCGCGAGCACCACCCAATGCTTGTAAAGCAGATTGAGCACCAGAGACATCATTCATCATAGCTTTAGCTTCGGCTTCGATTAAATACATTTCAGAAGAACGCATATAAATAATATCATCAGGGTCTATGGTTCCGGGGTTTTTCTGTCTAAGTTTTAGATGCATGTAAGGATGTGTATTATGGCCAGAGACCAAGCCATACTCAGCCTTAATGCTAGCTATAGCTGCATCAAATTCAGCTTCAGTAGTGTATAATGGGTTTGTGTTATTAGACCAGCCACCTTGTCCATTCGCCGCCGAAGAGTTTGAATTAGGGGCGTCTGGTAAAAAAACATCTTTTCTGTAGTCAGTATCAGGTATAGCATCAACCAAACGTTTATCAGCAATTTTTGTATTATTTCTTATTTGGCTACCATTAAATGTGTTGCTAGCTAGATAAAAGTATGAACGGAAGAATGTGGTTTCTGTAGAAATGACATTGCTTCCCCAGATTACCTCAGGCAAATCGTTAGTATTAAATCCAGATTTCCAATCGGCTTCACTCATAATTGGGAAACCTTGACGTGCAGCAACAGCCGCAGTTGCTGCTGTTTGCCAATCGCCCATGGATAATGCCCAACGTGCTTTAAGGCCTTGGGCAACATTGATGTTTAATTGAGATTTGGTCTCAGGGCCGCCATTTGGCCTAGATGCTGCATTTTGGAAAGCAGCGATAGCTGCATTTAAATCTACACCTATCTGGTCATATACTTGTTGAACCGTACCTCTTGGGCCAGTTGTTTGAGGTTCTAAAATCACTGGTACACCCGGATCTGTAGAAGGGTTACCTATTAAGTACCCTTTGCTGTAGTGTTGAACCAATGAAAGTAATGCAAAAGCTCTGTAAGTGAGAGCTTGCCCTTTAATAGCACGTAAAGCAGGTGTTTCTGTCAAATCACCTTGATTTATTCTATCTATGATCAAATTAGCATGAAGGATAATATTATATCTATGATACCATAATATCTCGTTTGTTAATGAGGTTTCTAGTGTATGGTCATTCCATTGCATGGTATTTCTCCAACCTAAATTATTAGCATCTGCTGAGTGGATTAAACCACCAGAGATATTATCGCCCATAGGAACCCAAAAATGGTCACCAGCTCTTGCTGTGTCTCCACCTGGTAAAACAGTTTGCGATTGAGAATATAACCCACGGTGAATTCCATTAAGAACATTTTGCATGCTAGCTTCGTCTGTTAAAGCTACAGCCGGCGTAACGGAGTCTGTGGGAACTGTTTCTAAAAAATCTTCTTGACAAGATGTCATAGCAAAAATGACTAGTGCTAGTGACAAAGTTTTTATTTTATTTAACATAATTTTTTTTTTAAAATCCAACATTAAGACCAAAAGAAAAGATTTTGGCCGGGTTAAAATCATTACCTGCTGGTGTGCCAGCTAAGTTATATTGTGGATCAAGCCCTTTTCTTTTGCTTTTTAAATATAAATTCTCTCCAGTTAACGAAACTCTTAAGTTATCAACACCAAGTAAATCGGTAACATTTTTATCAAATGAATAACCAAGGCTAACGTTTCTTATTGACCAAAATGAAGCATCTGTTAAGAATCTATCAGATTGCGTTTGAACTAAAGTTTGATCTCCTATTTCAAGTCTTGGTACACTTGTAATATCTCCTGGTTGTCTCCAAGCATTTAGGATATCTGGGTGTTGGGAACGACCATAACTGCTACTTACCATCATACCGGCATACCCATTATCCAAAATAGTACCTCCAATACCATAAGTAATTAAAAAGTCTAAAGAAAAGCCTTTGTAGCTAATACTGTTTGCTACAGAACCTAGTAGGTCCGGTATAGAGGAGTCTCCTGTATAAGCACGTTGAGTATCCCCCCAGTCATTAGTTGTTTCATGGTTTCCATTAGTATCTAAAACAGGTACACTTTCTCCGTTGTCATCATTTTCGTAAACAAAGTATAGTTGGTCACCCGTGTCGGGATCAACACCGGCGGTTTTGTACAAAAAGAAATCAAAACGAGAACGACCTTCTGCCCAACGCTTTGAACCATTTATAAATGGCTCAGGGATGAAAGTGATTTCATTATTAAGCGTGGAAGCCTGCAATATAATATCCCATTTAAAATCATTTTTATTTACAGCATGTGTTGTTAAACTAAACTCCCATCCTGAATTAAACATGTCACCTATGTTATTTGGTTGAACATTGATACCGACACTAGGAGCTATTGGCAAATCATACAATAGGTCTGTTGAGTTTCTTTTGTAATATTCTATTGAGCCTTCAAATAAATTGTTAAATAAGCCAAATTCCAAAGCTACATCAAAATTTTCAATGGTCTCCCAAACTAATAGGTCATTGCCTAGGTCCGACAAAACATATGCTGGAGCAGTTGCGTTTGAATTTATTCCAAACCTTGCTTGGTATAGATAGAAATCTCCTAAATCATCATTTCCAACTTCACCCCAAGAACCTCTTAGTTTTAAACGGTCTATGAAGGATACATTTTCCATAAAATTCTCGTTATGTATATTCCAAGAAGCACCAACAGAGTAAAATGTACCCCACCTGGAATCTGAACTAAATACAGACGTGCCGTCTCGTCTAACGGATGCGCTTAAGTAATATTTGCTATTGAAATTATAATTTAATCTAGAGAAATAACTTTCTATACGTTTATCTGTTATTACACCGCCTAGAGAAACTGGGTTAGAGAAATTGTCAAATACTTCTAGGCCAGGTACAGTCTCGATGGTGCCTAAAGCGTCGAAATCTGAGTAATTTCTATCAAAACTTTCATGCCCTAATGTAAGGTCTAAGTTATGATTGCCAAAGCTATTATTGTAAGTCAATATTTGGTTGAAGTTTTCAACCTGTCTTCTAAATCGGGTTTCGCTAAATCTGCCATCAGGTTGAGCGTCGCCAATTATAGCATTCTCATACTCTTTTTCTAGACCTTCATTAATATCTCTTCCATAAGTCACTCTTACATTAAGGCCTTCTAAAATTTTTACATCGGTGTAGAATCTAAATCCATAGGTATTGTCTAAATCGCTTTCTTTGTTAAGAAGAAGTTCTTGTAGAGCGTGGCGTCCTTGATTACGAGGTCTAGTACCAATGTTATATTCAGGATACCCTTCACCATTGTCAAATATTGGGCTTCCAAAAGCATCTCGTACAAGATTTCCTTGTTGATCGTTAATATATACAGGATAAATTGGTCCTATTGCTTGAGCAAAACCAAAAGGGTTAACAATGCTTCCAGTACCGGCAGAACTAGGTCCTCTGGCTTCTGTTAGCGTAATATTGGCACTACCACCAATCTTAATGCTTTCACTCACATCAAAATCTGCGTTTAAACGTGTTGTTAAACGGTTAAAATCGGAAGTAACAACATAACCTTCTTCGTCTAGGTAAGAAGCAGAAAAGAATACTCTATGGTTATCGCCACCTCCAGATATATTCACGTTATAATTTTGTCTTAAACCAGTTTGTTCCATAAAATCAAACCAATCTAATGTCTGATAAACTGCCTGAGCATTTGGATTTAATTTACCATTAACGCCAACAATTTGGTTATTAGGCACATTAAACGGATTATAGCCTAATTGATTGTAAATATTAGCAGAAGCAAATGCTGGATCACCTCCTGCAGCAGACGTGTTTCTTAATGCTTCCCACATGGTTTCATAATATTGACCTGGAGACAGCATATCGTAATTTGGAATACCTCTATATACAAAACCTGATTGAGTAGAGGCATTTACCTTGATCGCGCCTTTTGTTCCAGTTTTTGTTGTGATTATAACTACACCATTAGCTGCCCTAGATCCATATAGGGAGGTAGAGGCCGCATCCTTAAGTATGGTAAAAGACTCGATATCTTCCTGATTTATGGTGTTTAGAGCACCTTCGTATTGAATACCATCAACTATAAACAAAGGGTCGGTATCACCGTTAAGAGTACCAACACCCCGAATTACGATGTTTGGAGAAGACCCTGGTTGTCCATTTGTAGAGGTAAATTGTACACCAGTAGATCTACCTTCAATAGCTGCAATTGGTGAAGTTACGTTTCTAGTTAATAGTTGTTCGGAATTAATAACACTTGCTGAACCTGTAAAGGCTTCTTTGGTGCTCGTACCATAAGCAACAACTATTACCTCGTCAAGTGTAGCACTATCTTCTTGCATGGTAACATTTATTGTGTTTGAAGTTCCTACTAACACTTCTCTTTTAACATATCCAATAAAACTAAACACCAAGGTTGATCCTTGGTTAGCCTTAATTGAATATTTTCCATCGAAATCAGTTGATGTTCCGGTGGTACTGCCTTTAATAAGGATTGTAGCACCAGGAAGCGGTAGCCCCGAAGAGTCAAATACCTCACCAGTAATTGTTTTTTCTTGCGCAAAAGTTAACTGCACCATAAACGCCAATAACAGCGTTAGAATTCCACTAAACTTTGTTTTCATTTTTAATAATTATTTGAATTAGTCAATGCCAAAAATCTTAATAAAAAGTTAATAAAACAATAAATATTTGTGAAAATTTGATTTTTACAGGAAAAAATAAAAAAATCATTGAATAAAGGTTTGTTAAAAATCAGCTATTAAGCTCAGGTGTATTTTAGAATTTGAAAATTTAAAAGTCTCATTTTCAGTTTTGCCATTGGCATAATTAAACTTAAAGAGGCCGGCTTTTGTTAAAATGCCAAAGCCAAAGCCGTAACCCAGGAGTTTTTCTTTGTTATTTGTCAGTTTGTTTTCAAAATACGCCAAATCCGTTATGCTGTGAATAAATATGGCGTTGTTAAGTTGGTATCTGTATTCTGTATTTAAAACGCCAAAAAGCGATGCAAGCAAGCTGTTTTCCTCAAAACCGCGAATCGAGTTTATCCCGCCAAAACGGAATAGTTCGTTTTCAAAAAACGTGTCGGACTTTAAATTAGAGCCATTAACCCTAAAATAAAAACTGTTTTTGCCGTTAAGGTTAAAAATTGAAAATGCATCAATGGTATATTGCGATTGCTTTTGTTTGGTATTTGTTGCTTCTCTGTGGCCAAATCCCGTCTCAATATATAGGTCTGTTTTTATGGGGAATAATAAATTAGTGTTTTGCCGTTTTAGAAATCGATAAGCAAGCGTGTAAAAATTAGAATCGTAATCCGTAATGTTCTGAAAATTATTTGCAGACAATAAATTATTGGAAGTCGTGGCCCTAACGCCAACAAAAACTTTATGTTTCGGGTTTATTTGATAGTGCAGTTTAGCAGATTGGTTTACGGTAGTAAACGTAGAGTCCTTTTTAAAAATCTGTAAACTTAAATCTACCCCAATTGGAGATTTTAGCAAATAAGGCAGGCTTAAATCGGTTCTAAAGGTTTTTTGGTCGTTTTCGTCGCTCTTATAAAGCAAACTAAACGATTCGCCAAAGTTCAAGTTGTTGGTAAGTTGTAAATTTAAATACCCGTCAAACTCCAATTTGTTGTTGTTTTCGTTGGTGCCAAATCCCAAAAACCCATCAAACGCATTGCTTTTTGTCTTTTCAGCGTAAATATAAAGTGTGGTCGAATCTTTCGAAAACAGAACCTCTGGCGCTTTTATCTGATTTGCAAACTTTAAATCGTTGAGCATATCCGTTTTTTGCTTAATACGGTTTAAGTTGAAGGTTTGCCCGGGTTTAATTTTTAAATAATGTTTAAGGTACGATTTCGGGAATTTCACGTAGCCTTTAATAACAATATGGTCAATAGTTCTTTTTTGTTCTTTTGAATCAATCATCAAGTCAGCTTTTAAATTGGTTTTATCCGTTCGGATATTTGCTAATTTTAATTTTGAAAACGGGTTGCCTTGTTCTGAAGCTTTCTGGTTGATAAAAACCAAACTATTTTCTATGGCGTTAAGCGGAAGGACAAAATAATCATCAAAAACCTTATCCGAAACCATTTTTAAAACAGAAGCATCAATAACCGAACTATTATAATATATATATATGTTGTTGTATTTTTTTTTAAGATGGAATTTGGCCGTGAAAACCGAATCGTTATTTTTGTTTATGCCCTTCAGTTTATTTTCAATGTACCCCATTTTAAAAAGGATGTTTTGAATGGACTCCACTTCCAAGATAATAGAAGTGTAATCGTTATGGGTTTTCAAATAATTTAAAGAATCAATTACTTTAGTCTCAAGTTCGGTTTTACCAAGCATTCTTAAACTTAAATTTTGGCAAAATCCTTCCGAAGAAAAAATTATATATATAACAAGGATTAAAAAAGTAGTTTTTTGCACAATGATGAATTAAATTCTAAAAGGGTGGTTTTTTGTAAAGAATGCAAACTGTAAACTGATTACTGCTAACTTCATTTAACGAGTAGTTATAGGCCTCGGTCTTATAGCTTCCAGCTTTTAACTCTATAGTGTAAATCTAACGGAAAATCTACGCATTTAATACAGCATGGAGCATAATTTTTGAAAACTCTTAAAAATTAATGAATTAGGGTTTGAATTATAAATTTTAATTTTTACATTTGCACCCCTCTTAAAAGAGGATAATAAAATTTATATTAAATATATATGCCAACAATTTCGCAATTAGTAAGAAAAGGAAGAGCCAAAATAACCAAGAAGAGTAAATCGGCTGCTTTAGATTCTTGTCCGCAAAGACGTGGTGTGTGTACTCGTGTTTACACAACAACTCCAAAAAAACCTAACTCAGCAATGCGTAAGGTAGCAAGGGTTCGTTTAACAAACGGTAACGAGGTTAACGCATACATTGGCGGTGAAGGGCACAATCTGCAAGAGCACTCGATAGTATTGGTTAGAGGTGGAAGGGTAAAAGATTTACCAGGAGTTAGATACCACATTGTTCGTGGTGCTTTAGACACAGCAGGTGTTTCCGGCAGAACGCAACGTAGATCTAAGTATGGTGCAAAACGCCCTAAAAAGTAATTAAAAAACTTTAAGAAGAAGACATGAGAAAAAGAGCAGCAAAAAAGAGACCGCTTTTACCAGATCCACGATTTAACGACCAGCTAGTAACGCGTTTCGTTAATATGATGATGTGGGATGGAAAGAAATCGGTAGCTTTTAAAGTATTCTACGATGCAATAGATATTGTGGACTCAAAAAAAACCGAAGAGGAAAAAACAGCTTTAGAGATTTGGAAAGATGCCCTGTCTAATGTGATGCCCCACGTAGAAGTGCGTAGCCGTCGTGTTGGTGGTGCAACATTCCAGATACCAATGCAAATTCGTCCAGATCGTAAGGTTTCTACAGCAATGAAATGGCTTATTGGCTATGCACGCAAAAGAAACGAAAAATCAATGGCCAACAGATTGGCTTCAGAGATCTTGGCAGCCGCCAAAGAAGAAGGTGCCGCTGTTAAGAAAAGAGTCGATACCCATAAAATGGCCGAAGCAAACAAAGCGTTCTCTCACTTTAGATTTTAATACGATATGGCAAGAGATTTAAAACTTACAAGAAATATAGGAATTGCAGCTCATATTGATGCTGGTAAAACAACAACAACAGAGCGTATTCTTTTTTATACAGGTGTAAACCACAAGATGGGCGAAACCCACGAAGGTTCATCTACCATGGATTGGATGGAGCAAGAAGCCGAAAGAGGTATTACCATTACTTCGGCCGCTACAACCTGCGATTGGACATTCCCAATGGAAAACGGAAAACCAACAGCAGAAGCTCAAGATTACCATTTTAACATTATCGATACACCGGGTCACGTAGATTTTACGGTAGAAGTAAACCGTTCTTTACGCGTTTTAGATGGTTTGGTGTTCTTGTTCAGTGCAGTAGATGGCGTAGAGCCACAATCTGAGACTAACTGGAGGTTAGCAGACAATTACAAAGTGCCAAGAATTGGTTTTGTAAACAAAATGGACCGCCAAGGATCAGACTTCTTAGGTGTTTGTCAACAAGTAAAAGATATGTTAAAATCCAACGCAGTGCCAATTGTGCTAAACATTGGTGATGAGTTGGACTTTAAAGGTATTGTAGATCTAGTAAAAAACAGAGCCATTGTATGGCACGACGAAAATTACGGATCGACTTTTGATGTTGTGCCAATTCCAGAAGACATGAAAGACGAAGTACGCAAATACCGTGCTTTGTTAATCGAAGAAGTAGCCAGTTACGATGAAAATCTGTTAGAGAAATTCATGGAAGACGAAGATTCTATTACAGAAGAAGAAGTGCACGCTGCGCTGCGAGCTGCTGTTATGGATATGGCCATTATACCAATGGTATGTGGTTCTTCGTTTAAAAACAAAGGCGTGCAGTTTTTATTAGATGCCGTATGTCGTTATTTACCATCTCCTCTAGATAGAGATAATATTGTGGGTGCAAACCCAGATACAGGCGAGGAAGAAACCCGTAAGCCAGATGTTAAAGAACCATTTTCGGCTTTAGCTTTTAAAATCGCCACAGATCCATTTGTAGGACGTTTAGCATTTTTTAGAGCCTATTCAGGTCGTTTAGAGGCTGGTTCTTACATATTAAACAACCGCTCGGGGAAAAAAGAACGTATTTCCCGTATTTATCAAATGCACTCCAACAAACAAAATGCTATCGATTTTATCGAAGCTGGAGATATTGGAGCAGCAGTAGGATTTAAAGATATCAAGACAGGAGATACCATGTCTGATGAAAAACATCCAATTGTTTTGGAATCAATGGACTTCCCAGATCCAGTAATTGGTATCGCGGTTGAGCCTAAAACCAAAGCAGATGTGGATAAATTAGGTATGGCTTTGGCTAAATTAGCTGAAGAAGACCCAACATTTACTGCAAGAACCGATGAGGCTTCAGGACAGACTATTATTTCAGGAATGGGTGAGCTTCACTTAGACATTATCGTTGATCGTTTACGTCGTGAGTTTAAAGTTGAAGTAAACCAAGGTCAACCACAAGTAGAATACAAAGAAGCTATTACGCAACGCGCCGATCACAGAGAGGTTTACAAAAAGCAATCTGGAGGACGCGGTAAATTTGCCGACATCGTATTTACTTTAGAGCCAGCAGAAGAAGGTAAAGTTGGATTGGAATTTGTTTCCGAAATTAAGGGAGGTAACGTTCCTAAAGAATTTATACCATCAATTGAAAAAGGATTTAAAATGGCCATGGTAAATGGCCCCTTGGCAGGATACGAAGTTGATGCAATGAAAGTAACATTAACAGACGGATCTTACCACGATGTGGATTCTGATCAACTATCTTTCGAACTAGCCGCAAAAATAGGATTTAAAAATGCTGCAAAAGCCGCTAAGGCTGTAATTATGGAGCCAATCATGAAGTTAGAGGTAATCACTCCTGAAGAAAACATGGGCGATATTGTAGGAGATTTAAACCGAAGAAGAGGTCAGGTAAGCGATATGGGCGACAGGGCTGGTGCAAAAACCGTAAAAGCTACCGTGCCATTATCAGAAATGTTCGGTTATGTTACTACATTAAGAACCTTATCGTCTGGTCGAGCAACGTCAACTATGGAATTTTCACACTATGCCGAAACACCTTCTAATATCTCAGAAGAAGTTATTAAGGCAGCTAAGGGTGTTGAAGCTTAAATCTAAAGAAAAATGAGTCAAAAAATAAGAATAAAGTTAAAATCTTACGATCATAATCTAGTTGATAAATCTGCTGATAAGATTGTAAAAACAGTAAAAAGCACAGGTGCTGTTGTAACCGGACCAATTCCATTGCCAACGCACAAGAAAATTTTCACTGTATTGCGTTCACCACACGTAAACAAGAAATCAAGAGAGCAATTTCAATTATCATCTTATAAGAGGTTATTGGATATCTACTCTTCGTCATCTAAAACAATTGATGCGTTAATGAAGCTTGAATTGCCTAGTGGTGTTGAAGTAGAAATTAAGGTTTAGTAATAAACTTCGGTCGCTGAGCGAAGTCGAAGTGAACATGTCCTGAGCTGCGAGCGAAGGAAAAACGGTAAAAATACAATTCAAGGCTGAAACGTATTTTCAGCCTTGAGTTTTAATAACAATTAGTAATAAATTAAATAAATAATTATGTCTGGGTTAATTGGAAAAAAAATCGGTATGACCAGCATCTTCGATGAAAAAGGGAAGAACATTCCCTGTACAGTAATCGAAGCTGGACCATGTATCGTTACCCAAGTCAGAACTAAAGAGGTTGACGGCTATGAAGCTGTGCAATTAGGTTTCGATGACGCGACAGAAAAAAGCGCAACAAAAGCAGACTTAGGTCATGCAAAAAAAGCGGGTACTTCTGTAAAGCGAAAAATCGTAGAATTTAAAGGTTTTGATGAGGAGTACAAATTAGGAGATGCCATCACTGTAGAACATTTTAACGAAGGAGAATTCGTTGATGTAGCAGGAACATCTAAAGGAAAAGGATTTCAAGGAGTTGTTAAACGACATGGTTTCGGCGGTGTAGGTCAAGCTACCCACGGACAGCATAACCGTTTAAGAGCACCTGGATCTATTGGAGCTGCATCTTACCCTGCTCGTGTTTTTAAAGGCATGAAAATGGCAGGACGTATGGGTGGAGACACAGTTAAAGTTCAAAATTTAAGAGTTTTAAAAGTAGTTGCTGAAAAGAACTTACTTGTGGTAAAGGGATGTGTTCCCGGTCACAAAAACGCTTATGTAATTATTAGAAAATAATGAAAGTAGCAGTTTTAGATATAAACGGAAAAGACACAGGTAGAAAGGCAGACCTTTCTAAAGATGTGTTCGCTATTGAGCCTAATAATCACGCCGTATATTTGGATGTTAAACAATATTTAGCAAACCAACGCCAGGGAACGCACAAATCGAAAGAGCGTGCAGAAATCTCTGGGAGTACACGTAAGATTAAAAAACAAAAAGGAACAGGTACAGCAAGAGCAGGTAGTATTAAGTCTGGTATTTTTAAAGGTGGCGGACGTATGTTTGGCCCAAGACCAAGAAACTACAGCTTCAAGCTTAATAAAAACCTCAAGCGCTTAGCACGTAAATCTGCCTTAAGTATCAAAGCAGGAGAAAAGTCAATTACAGTTTTAGAAGACTTTAATTTCGACACTGTAAAGACCAAAAACTTTACCGCGGTTTTAAAGGCTTTAGAGCTAGAAAACAAAAAAACGCTCTTTGTGTTGGGTGGCTCAAATAATAACGTATATTTGTCATCGCGCAATTTAAAACGTTCAAAAGTCATAACAGCTTCAGAGTTAAGTACTTACAAGATATTAAATGCCAATCAAGTGGTGTTGTTAGAAGGTGCTTTAGCAGGAATTGAAACAAATTTAAGTAAATAGAAACCATGAATATCTTAATTAAACCTATAATCACAGAAAAAGCGACAGCTAATAGCGAGTTAAGAAACTGCTATACATTCTCAGTGAATACCAAGGCGAACAAGGTAGAAATAAAAAAAGCGGTGGAAGCTGCTTATGGTGTTTCTGTTGAAAAAGTTCGTACTATAAATGTCCGTCCAGATCGAAAAACCAAGTTTACAAAAACTGGTATTCAACATGGTAAAACAAATGCTGTAAAAAAGGCAATTGTACAACTGGCGGAAGGTGAAATGATTGATTTATACAGTAACATGTAATTAAAGACTAATGTCAGTAAGAAAATTAAAACCAATCACACCAGGACAGCGATTTAGAGTAGTAAACGGTTACGATGCCATTACTACTGATAAGCCGGAAAAGAGCTTGCTCGTTCCGAACAAAAGGTCTGGTGGTAGAAACAATCGAGGAAAAATGACCATGCGCTACATTGGTGGAGGTCATAAGAAAAAGTATCGTATTATCGATTTTAAAAGAGACAAAGCAGGAATCCCTGCTGAAGTAGCTTCAATACAATACGATCCAAACAGAACCGCTTTTATCGCGTTACTGAACTATCAAGATGGCGAGAAACGATATATTATCGCTCAAAACGGACTTCAGGTAGGACAAACTGTTGTTTCTGGTAAAGAAGGTATTGCTCCAGAAATTGGAAACGCAATGCCATTAGGCGAGATGCCTTTGGGAACAATCGTTTCCTGCGTGGAATTACGTCCAGGGCAAGGTGCCATAATGGCACGAAGTGCTGGGGCTTTTGCGCAATTAATCGCTAGAGACGGTAAATTCGCAACCATTAAATTACCTTCAGGAGAAATACGTTACATATTAACCACATGTATGGCTACTGTGGGCGTAGTATCAAACTCAGATCACCAATTATTGGTTGGCGGAAAAGCAGGTAGAACGAGATGGTTAGGAAGAAGACCACGTACAAGACCAGTAGTAATGAACCCGGTTGATCACCCAATGGGTGGTGGTGAAGGTAAATCTTCAGGTGGACACCCTCGTTCTAGAAACGGTATTCCGGCCAAAGGCTACAGAACCCGTGCTAGAAACAAAGCGAGTAACAAATATATTGTAGAACGTAGAAAGAAATAAGACATGGCAAGATCGTTAAAAAAAGGACCTTACGTTCATTATAAATTAGAAAGAAAAGTAGCTGCAAATGTAGAAGCTAACAAAAAAACGGTAATTAAAACCTGGTCTCGTGCCAGTATGATTACCCCAGATTTTGTTGGGCAAACCATAGCGGTACACAATGGCCGACAATTTGTACCAGTTTATGTAACTGAGAACATGGTAGGACATAAATTAGGAGAATTTTCACCAACACGTTCATTCCGTGGACATGCAGGTGCCAAAAACAAAGGTAAAAAGTAGTAAGCTATGGGAAGTCGTAAAAAACAAATGGCAGACGCTATTAAGGAAGCAAAAAAGCAGATCGCTTTCGCTAAACTTAATAACTGTCCTACATCACCAAGAAAAATGCGTTTAGTAGCCGATTTGGTAAGAGGCGAAAAAGTAGAGAAAGCACTTAATATCTTAAAGTTCAACAATAAAGAAGCCTCTTCGCGTTTAGAGAAGCTTTTATTATCGGCCATTGCTAACTGGCAAGCCAAAAACGAAGATGCCGATGTTGAAACAGCAGAATTATTTGTAAAAGAGATTAGAGTTGATGGCGGATCAATGTTAAAAAGATTGCGTCCGGCACCTCAAGGTCGAGCACACAGAATCAGAAAACGCTCTAACCACGTAACATTAGTGGTAGGAGCCAACAATAACACACAAGCTTAATAAGAGAGTATGGGACAAAAAACAAATCCAATCGGAAATCGCTTAGGAATTATCAGAGGATGGGAATCTAACTGGTACGGAGGAAACGATTATGGTGACAAACTTGCCGAAGACGATAAGATTAGAAAATACGTTCACGCGCGTTTATCTAAAGCTAGTGTAAGCAGAGTAATCATCGAGAGAACTTTAAAACTTGTAACCGTTACTATCACTACTGCAAGGCCAGGTATCATCATAGGTAAAGGCGGGCAAGAGGTAGACAAGTTAAAAGAAGAGCTTAAAAAGATTACAGGTAAAGAAGTTCAGATCAATATTTTTGAAATTAAAAGACCTGAACTCGATGCATTTTTAGTAGCAACAAGCATTGCACGCCAAATAGAGAACCGTATCTCTTACCGTCGTGCCATCAAAATGGCTATCGCAGCTACCATGCGAATGAATGCTGAGGGTATTAAAATTCAAATTAGTGGACGTTTAAACGGTGCTGAAATGGCACGTAGCGAACACTATAAAGAAGGACGTATTCCTTTATCAACCTTTAGAGCCGATATCGATTATGCCTTAGTTGAGGCACACACTACCTATGGTAGATTGGGTGTTAAGGTATGGATCATGAAAGGCGAAGTATACGGTAAAAGAGAGCTTTCTCCGCTTGTTGGACTATCCAAAAAGCAAGGAAAAGGTGGAGACGCAAGAGGAGGCAACAAAGGGCCTCGTCGCAGAAAGTAATTTTTTATAAAGCAAAGAAAAATGTTACAGCCTAAAAGAACAAAATTTCGTAAGCAACAAAAAGGACGTATGAAGGGTAACTCGGGTAGAGGCCACCAACTATCAAACGGAACTTTTGGAATAAAAGCATTAGACTCGAATTTTTTAACATCGCGTCAAATAGAAGCAGCTCGTATTGCCGCTACACGTTACATGAAAAGAGAAGGACAGCTCTGGATTAAAATATTTCCAGACAAGCCAATAACCAAAAAGCCCCTAGAAGTACGTATGGGTAAAGGTAAAGGTGCCGTAGAATATTGGGTAGCCGTTGTAAAACCAGGACGTGTTTTATTTGAAGTAGGTGGAGTGCCACTAGACGTTGCAAAAGAAGCATTGCGTTTGGCAGCACAAAAACTACCAGTTAAGACTAAGTTTTTAATCGCCAGAGATTACGAAGCATAATTTATTTGATATTATGAAATGAGCTTGCCTTGAATACCAGAACAACTGGAAAACAAAACAAGCGAATTACATCTGACAAATTAAAAAAAACAGAAATCACAGATGAAACAATCAGAAATTAAAGAATTATCTGTAACTGAGTTACAAGACAAACTTAGTGAAACAAAAAAGAGTTATTCAGACCTAAAATTGGCCCATGCAATATCTCCTTTAGAAAATCCAATTCAACTACGTACCATAAGACGTACCGTAGCTAGAATTGCGACCGAACTAACTAAAAGAGAATTACAATAATTCTGCTGAAAGATGGAAACAAGAAATTTAAGAAAAGAACGTATAGGAGTTGTTACAAGTAACAAGATGCAGAAATCGATTGTGGTTTCTGAGGTTAAAAAAGTAAAGCATCCTATGTATGGAAAATTCGTATTGAAAACGAAAAAGTACGTAGCACACGACGAAACAAACGATTGCAACATTGGCGACACAGTAAAGATCATGGAAACAAGGCCTTTAAGTAAATCCAAATGTTGGAGATTAGTAGAAATCCTAGAAAGAGCTAAATAATTATGGTACAACAAGAATCAAGATTAAAAGTAGCGGACAATACTGGAGCAAAGGAGGTTTTAACTATCCGTGTTTTAGGAGGCACTAAAAGAAGATATGCATCTGTAGGAGACAAAATAGTGGTATCTGTTAAAGACGCAACGCCCAATGGCAACATTAAAAAAGGCGCCGTTTCAACTGCAGTTGTTGTTCGTACCAAAAAAGAAGTAAGACGACCAGACGGATCTTATATAAGATTCGACGACAACGCCTGTGTATTGTTAAACCCAACCGGTGAGATGAGAGGTACACGTGTTTTTGGTCCTGTTGCTAGAGAACTTCGTGACAAACAATTCATGAAGATTGTATCATTGGCACCAGAAGTGCTTTAATACATAAATATCAAGATGGGAAAGCTTAAAATAAAAACTGGAGATACCGTAAAGGTAATTGCTGGAGACCACAAAGGATCTGAAGGCAAAGTACAAAAGGTATTTATAGAAAAGAACAAAGCGATAGTTGAGGGCGTAAACATGGTTAAGAAACACACCAAACCAAGCGCACAAAACCCTCAAGGAGGAATCGTAGAGAAAGAAGCTGCTATTCATATATCCAATTTATCCTTGTTAACCTCAAAAGGGGAAACAACAAGAATTGGCTACAGAATGGAAGGCGATAAAAAAGTAAGATTTTCAACAAAATCTAATGAAGTAATATAGTTATGGCATATTCACCAAGACTTAAAGAAGAGTATAAAAGCAGAGTAATTGCAGCTCTTACAGACGAATTTGGATATAAAAATGTAATGCAGGTTCCTAAACTTACCAAGATAGTAATATCTAAAGGCGTAGGGGCGGCCGTTGCAGACAAAAAGTTAATCGACTACGCCGTAGAAGAATTAACAACTATATCTGGACAAAAAGCTATTTCAACATTGTCTAAAAAAGATGTTGCATCGTTTAAATTGCGTAAAGGTATGCCAATTGGGGCAAAAGTAACTTTACGTGGCGAGCGTATGTACGAGTTTTTAGATCGATTGGTTACTTCTGCACTACCACGTGTTAGGGATTTTAGCGGAATAAAAGCTACAGGATTTGACGGTAGAGGTAATTACAATTTAGGAATTACCGAACAAATTATATTCCCGGAAATCAACATCGATAAAGTGAACAAGATTTCTGGAATGGATATTACATTTGTAACCACCGCAGAAACCGACAAAGAAGCAAAATCATTATTAACTGAACTAGGGTTACCTTTTAAAAAGAACTAAGTTATGGCTAAAGAATCAATGAAAGCCCGTGAGGTAAAAAGAGCAAAAACAGTAGCTAAATATGCCGAAAAACGTCAAGCTTTAAAAGAAGCTGGAGATTACGAAGCATTGCAAAAGCTGCCTAAAAACGCTTCTCCCGTACGTATGCACAACCGTTGTAAACTTACCGGAAGACCCAAAGGGTACATGAGAACTTTTGGAATCTCTCGTGTAACATTCAGAGAAATGGCTAACCAAGGATTAATTCCTGGCGTTAGAAAAGCAAGTTGGTAATATTATTTTAATAATCGGGTTTAAGGTTCGATCACCGAAAACCATCGGGACGAAAACCAAAACCACAAAATCAATTCATTATGTACTCAGATCCAATTGCGGATTATTTAACAAGAATTAGAAACGCAGTGCGTGCCAATCACAGAGTGGTTGAGATCCCTGCCTCTAATTTAAAGAAAGACATCACTAAAATATTATTCGAACAAGGATATATTTTAAGTTACAAATTTGATGACTCAACTGTACAAGGCTCTATAAAAATAGCACTTAAGTACAACAAAGAAACAAAAGAACCAGTAATTAAAAAGCTTCAGCGCATTAGCACACCGGGTTTACGTAAGTATGCCGGAGCTAACGAACTGCCCAGAATCCTTAACGGTCTTGGTATTGCCATTGTATCTACTTCGCACGGGGTAATGACAGGCAAACAAGCCAAAAGAGATAACGTTGGCGGAGAAGTTTTATGTTACGTTTACTAATTTTAAAGCCAGAAAGAAATGTCAAGAATAGGAAATAATCCAATAGCCATTCCGGAAGGTGTAACAGTTAACGTTAAAGATAACGTTGTAACTGTAAAAGGAAAATTAGGAGAGTTAACACAAAATTTCGACTCTATAGATATTAAAGTAGAAGATGGAAATGTTCTTGTAACACGCTCATCAGACTCTAAAGACCAAAAAGCAAAACATGGCCTTTACAGATCGTTAATGCACAACATGGTCGAAGGTGTATCAAAAGGGTGGACCAAAGAACTAGAATTGGTTGGTGTTGGTTACAGAGCATCAAACCAAGGACAAAAATTAGATTTAGCCCTAGGGTTCTCACATAATATTGTTTTAGACATTGCTCCAGAAGTAAAAGTAGAAACAGTATCAGAAAAAGGAAAAAACCCAATTGTTAAATTAACATCATTCGATAAACAACTTGTTGGTCAAGTCGCTGCAAAAATCAGAGGTTTCAGAAAACCAGAACCTTACAAAGGAAAAGGAATTAAGTTTGTTGGCGAAGAATTAAGAAGAAAAGCAGGTAAATCAGCTTAATAAGTAAGTTATGGCATTAACAAAAAACCAAAGAAGAACAAGAATAAAAAACAGGATCCGTAAGGTTGTTTCTGGTACAGAAGCAAGACCACGTTTAACTGTTTTTAGAAGCAACAAAGAAATTTATGCTCAAATAGTCGATGATGTAAATGGAAAAACCATAAGTGCAGCATCTTCAAGAGATAAAGATATTAGTTCTGCAAAAGGCAACAAATCTGAAATAGCAACCTTAGTAGGCAAAGCTATAGCAGAAAAAGCCTTAAAAGCAGGCGTTGAAACCATTGCTTTCGATAGAGGTGGGTATTTATACCACGGAAGAGTAAAATCATTAGCCAACGGCGCTAGAGAAGCAGGACTTAAATTCTAAGAAATTATGTTTAAAAAATATAAAAGTGCAGAATTAGTAAAACCAGGTGGATTAGATCTTAAAGATCGTTTAGTTGGTGTACAAAGAGTTACAAAAGTAACTAAAGGTGGTAGAGCATTCGGTTTTTCAGCAATCGTAGTGGTTGGTGACGAAGCCGGAGTTGTAGGACAAGGTCTAGGAAAATCCAAAGACGTTGCCAGCGCCATTGCAAAGGCCGTAGAAGATGCCAAGAAAAACCTAGTACGTATCCCTATCATCAAAGGCACATTGCCACACGAACAAAAAGGTAAGTACGGCGGAGCTAGAGTAAATATTATACCAGCTTCTCCCGGTACAGGAGTAATTGCCGGTGGAGCTGTAAGAACAGTTCTTGAGGCAGTTGGTGTACACGATGTACTATCAAAATCTCAAGGCTCTTCAAACCCTCATAATGTGGTAAAAGCTACTTTTGATGCCTTATTGCAATTAAGAGATGCAAACGCTATTGCAAGAGATAGAGGTATTTCACTTGAACAAGTTTTTAACGCTTAAAATTGTTAAGACGTTAGCTTTTTAGAGATTAGACGATAAATTATTAAAATATAAAATTTTACTTTTTAGAGTTCTAACGATTAAAAACTAACAACTAAAAACTAGAAAAAAATGGCAAAAATTAAAGTAACAAAAGTTAAAAGCGCAATCAATCGTACGCAAAGACAAAAAAGAACTTTAGAAGCTCTTGGTCTTAAAAAGATTGGTCAAGTAAAAGAGCACGAAGCCACACCTAACATTTTAGGTATGGTTGCTAAAGTTTCACATTTAGTTTCTGTTGAAGAAGCTTAAAAATATAAACTGAAAAATGGATTTAAGTAATTTAAAACCTGCAGAAGGTTCAGTAAAAAACCAAGGAAAACGAGTAGGTAGAGGACAAGGTTCTGGTAAAGGTGGTACGGCAACACGTGGACACAAAGGAGCTAAGTCGCGTTCTGGATATTCTAAGAAATTAGGATTTGAAGGTGGACAAATGCCACTTCAAAGACGCGTGCCTAAATTTGGTTTTACCAATATTAACCGCGTGGAGTACCAAGGTATCAATTTAGATACGCTACAACAATTGGTTGATGATAAGAAAATAAAAGATACCGTAGATTTTGAAACGTTATTTGCTAACCGTTTAGCCGGAAAGAACGATCTAGTTAAAATTATGGGCCGTGGCGAATTAAAAGCAAAATTAAAAGTATCTGCTCATAAGTTTACTGCTTCAGCAAAAGCTGCTATTGAAGCTGCAGGCGGAGAAGCTGTAACATTATAATAGTATATTATAAGTATGAAATTTATAGAATCAATAAAAAATGTTTGGAAAATAGAGGAACTAAGAAACCGTATCGTTGTTACGTTGGGGCTCTTATTAGTTTACCGTTTTGGTGCACAAGTGGTTTTACCCGGTATAGATGCTGAGCAATTAGGAGGTTTAGCAGATAAAACCGATGGCGGTATATTAGGACTTCTTAACGCTTTTACCGGTGGAGCCTTTGCGAATGCCTCAGTATTTGCATTAGGTATTATGCCATACATTTCTGCTTCTATTGTTGTACAATTAATGGGTATTGCCATACCATACCTTCAAAAATTACAAAAAGAAGGCGCTAGCGGGCAAAAGAAAATAACGCAAATTACGCGTTGGTTAACCATTGCTATTTGTTTGTTACAAGCTCCAGGCTATCTAGCAAGCTTACCTGCTTTTGGTATACCGCAGTCAGCGTTTTTATTAGGAACAGGATTTACGTTTTATTTCTCATCGGTTACTATATTGGTAACGGGCTGTATTTTTGCAATGTGGCTAGGTGAAAAAATTACCGATAAAGGTATTGGTAACGGAATATCCTTATTGATTATGGTGGGTATTATTGCCACATTACCACAGTCGTTTTTACAAAACGCAGCAACACGGTTAGAAGGTAACAACGTGATGTTGATTCTTTTCGAATTGGTAATATGGTTCGTTATTATTTTAGCCTCAGTAATGCTGGTAATGGGCGTAAGAAAAATAGCTGTACAATATGCAAGACGCACCGCTTCGGGTGGTTACGAAAGAGCAGCAGCTGGTGGATCGAGACAATACATTCCATTAAAGCTTAACGCATCTGGGGTAATGCCAATTATATTCGCACAGGCCATAATGTTTGTACCGAGCTGGATTGGAGGCTCTTCATTTTTAGAAGACTCAACAGTTGGCGCTTGGATGGAAACAAATTATTCCGATCTTTTCGGGTTTTGGTATAATGTAACTTTTGCATTATTAATTATAGTGTTTACATATTTTTATACAGCAATTACGGTACCTACAAACAAAATGGCAGACGATTTAAAACGTAGTGGTGGTTTTATACCGGGCATTCGTCCAGGTTCTGAAACCTCAGAATACCTAGACAAAATCATGTCTCAAATAACCTTACCTGGTTCTATATTTTTAGCACTTATTGCTGTTTTTCCAGCATTTATAGTTAAACTTATGGGTGTTGGTCAAGGATGGGCCTTGTTTTTTGGTGGTACTTCACTATTAATTATGGTTGGTGTTGCTATTGATACTATGCAGCAAATAAATTCTTATTTGTTAAACAGGCATTACGATGGCTTGATGAAAACAGGTAAAAACAGAAAAGCAGTAGCTTAGCAGATAGATGATAGACAATAGATGATAGACGTTAGAAAATTATTATTATAAACACATTAACATTCCTAACGACTAGAAACTAAAGACTAAAAACTAAAATATGGCAAAACAAGCAGCAATAGAACAAGACGGAACCATTATAGAAGCATTATCTAATGCCATGTTTCGTGTAGAGTTAGAAAATGGCCACATTGTGACCGCGCATATCTCTGGTAAAATGAGAATGCATTATATAAAATTATTACCGGGAGATAAAGTTAAATTAGAAATGAGCCCTTACGATTTAACTAAGGCTCGAATAACTTATAGATATTAAAAGTTCGAAATTCAAAGTTCAAAGTTTAAAGTTAAACCGAACTTGAGTTTTGAATCTTGAATCTTGAATTTAAAACTAAACAAAGATGAAAGTAAGAGCATCAGTTAAAAAAAGAAGTGCAGATTGCAAAATCGTGCGCAGAAAAGGTAGACTTTACGTAATTAACAAAAAGAATCCTAGATTCAAACAAAGACAAGGATAAGCTATGGCAAGAATTGCAGGTGTAGA
This sequence comes from Gelatiniphilus marinus, assembly GCF_042684345.1. NCBI lineage: Bacteria > Pseudomonadati > Bacteroidota > Flavobacteriia > Flavobacteriales > Flavobacteriaceae > Gelatiniphilus > Gelatiniphilus marinus. Next base: position 161,009 of record NZ_JBHULK010000003.1, read on the forward strand.
CATACCAAAAAATAAAAGAGGAGTAATCTCTTTAACTTATATCTACGGAGTAGGTAAAAGTAGAGCAAAAGAAATTTTAGCTTCGGCTAAGGTTGATGAAAGTATTAAAGTTCAAGATTGGACAGATGATCAAATAGCTGGCATTCGTGAAGCTGTTGGAACATATACCATCGAAGGCGAATTACGTTCTGAAACTCAATTAAACATTAAGCGATTAATGGATATTGGGTGCTACAGAGGTATCCGCCACAGAGCAAGTCTTCCATTAAGAGGGCAACGTACTAAAAACAACTCCAGAACAAGAAAAGGTAGAAGAAAAACAGTTGCCAACAAAAAGAAAGCAACTAAATAATTAAATGGTCTTTAGTATTTAGACGTTGGAAGGAATCTGTTTGAAATTTAAAAGGTTTAGGATTCTAGCGACTATCAACTAAAACTAAGAACTAAAACAATATGGCAAAAACAAGCACAAAAAAACGCAAAGTTGTTATTGACGCAGTTGGTGAGGCCCACGTTACAGCTTCTTTTAACAACATTATTATTTCGCTAACCAACAAAAAAGGCGATGTAATATCATGGTCTTCAGCTGGTAAAATGGGTTTTAGAGGCTCAAAGAAAAACACACCTTACGCTGCTCAATTAGCCGCCGAAGATGCTGCAGCAGTAGCACAGGAAGCCGGCCTAAAGAAAGTAAAGGTTTATGTAAAAGGTCCAGGAAATGGTAGAGAATCTGCTATCCGTTCCATTCACAACGCCGGTATCGAGGTAACAGAGATTATTGATGTTACACCATTACCGCACAATGGTTGTCGCCCTCCAAAACGCAGAAGAGTTTAATAATTCGGGATACCGAATTAAGAATATAAAAATTAATACCATTAGATGCTCTAATGGTGTTAATTTTTTGCATAAATTTGCAAACTGAAAAAAACAAACAAGTATCAACGAGAGATTTATGTTTGTCGAAGGATAAGATTAAGACCTTAATTCACAAGCACTCTCACAAAACAATTTTAAAATGGCAAGATATACTGGTCCTAAAACTAAAATAGCCCGAAAGTTCGGTGAAGCTATTTTTGGAGAAGATAAATCTTTCGAGAAAAGAAATTATCCTCCAGGTCAACACGGAAACGCAAGACGTCGTGGAAAAAAATCTGAATATGCTATACAATTAGCAGAAAAGCAAAAAGCTAAATATACCTACGGTATATTAGAAAAACAATTCAGAAACATGTTTAAAAAAGCTACCGCCTCTAGAGGAATTACAGGTGAGGTGTTATTACAGCTATGCGAATCCAGGTTAGACAATGTGGTTTACAGAATGGGAATTTCCCCAACTCGTAGCGGCGCAAGACAATTGGTATCACATAGGCACATTACGGTTAATGGCGATTTGGTTAACATTCCTTCTTACCAACTAAAAGCTGGTGATGTTGTTGCGGTAAGAGAAAAATCTAAATCGCTTGAAGCTATTGATAGATCACTTACAAACTCAAGTCAAGTTTACGAGTGGATTACCTGGAACAACGATACCAAATCTGGAACTTATGTTTCTGTTCCAGCCAGAATACAAATTCCAGAAAACATCAACGAGCAATTCATCGTAGAATTATACTCTAAATAATAAATTAATCATATTGGTATTTGGCCAAAGGGTTTATTTGTGTTCTTCAAACTTATAAACCGCGCAACCAAATAACAATTAAAACGAAGAACAACATGGCAGTATTTAATTTTCAAAAGCCCGACAAAGTAATCATGATCGATTCTACTGATTTCGAAGGGAAATTCGAATTCAGACCCCTAGAACCTGGTTATGGTTTAACAGTAGGTAACGCATTACGACGCGTTTTGCTTTCTTCTTTAGAAGGCTTTGCAATAACTTCGGTTAGAATAGAAGGTGTAGATCATGAGTTTTCTGCAATTTCAGGTGTAGTTGAAGATGTTACGGAAATCATTCTAAACTTAAAACAAGTTCGTTTTAAAAGACAGATTGAAGATATCGATAACGAATCCATTTCAATTTCCATCTCAGGGCAAGAACAAATTACAGCAGGCGATTTTCAGAAATTCATCTCTGGATTCCAAGTATTGAACACAGAATTGGTTATCTGTAACCTGGATCCAAAGGTTAACTTTAACATGGAAATAACCATTGAAAAAGGTAGAGGTTACGTACCTGCCGAAGAAAACAAAAAGTCTTCTGCACCAATAGGTACCATCTTTACAGATTCAATTTACACACCAATAAAGAATGTGAAATATAGCATTGAGAACTACCGTGTCGAGCAAAAAACCGATTACGAAAAGTTGGTTTTCGAAATCATCACAGATGGTTCAATAACACCACAAGATGCTTTAACCGAGGCTGCTAAGACCTTAATTCACCACTTCATGTTATTCTCTGATGAGCGAATTACTCTTGAAGCTGATGAAATTGCACAAACCGAAACTTACGATGAAGAATCCCTTCACATGCGTCAGTTACTTAAAACAAAGTTAATCGATATGGATTTATCGGTTCGTGCCCTTAACTGTTTAAAAGCAGCAGAGGTAGATACCTTAGGAGACCTGGTATCATTCAACAAAAACGATTTAATGAAATTCCGTAATTTTGGTAAAAAATCATTAACAGAGCTTGAAGAGCTTGTAAACGTTAAAGGTTTAAACTTCGGTATGGATCTATCAAAATACAAATTAGACAAAGATTAAAGGGTTTTCGATATAAGGTTTACGAATTGCGATTTTAAAAATCAGCGTTCAACAATCTAAAACCAAAAACCGTCAATCGTAAAATAACAATAACCATCATATTTTGCTCTCTCTTCGTCTTAAAGAAAAAGAGATTTGGTAGCAAGATGATAATTAAAAAGTCATGAGACACAGAAAAAAATTCAATCACTTAGGCAGACAAACTGCGCACAGAAAATCAATGTTGGCTAATATGGCTTGTTCTTTAATAGAGCACAAGCGTATTAACACAACAGTAGCCAAAGCAAAAGCATTAAAGCAATTTGTTGAGCCCATGATTACAAAATCTAAAGTAGATACTACGCACAACAGACGTATAGTTATGGCTAAACTAAGACAAAAAGACGCCGTAACAGAATTGTTTAGAGATGTAGCTACCAAGATTGGCGACAGACCAGGAGGTTACACCAGAATTATTAAACTTGGTAATCGTTTAGGTGATAATGCAGATATGGCAATGATAGAGCTTGTAGATTACAACGAGATTTATAACCCCGGCAAAAAAGAGAAGAAAACAACACGTAGAAGCAGAAGAGGAGGCTCTAAAGCTGCTGCTGTTGCTGCCACGGCTGCCGCCGCAACCAAAGCAACAAACCAGGAAGAAGAATAAATGTTAATAAGCATTTCATATAAAAAGGATAATCTATTTTAGATTATCCTTTTTTTTATGCAATTTTGCGAAACTTTTTTAGGGAAATATGAAATATCAAAAAAGACAAAAAGCCATAGTACTTTTAGCAGATGGTACTATTTTTTACGGTAAAGCAGTTGGCAACAAACAAGGCAGTGCCTTTGGCGAGGTATGTTTTAATACCGGCATGACGGGCTATCAGGAAATCTTTACAGATCCTTCGTACTACGGCCAACTTATGGTGGCCACCAATGCACACATTGGTAACTATGGCACCAATAAAGATGAAGTTGAATCAGACTCCATAAAAATAGCAGGTTTAATAGTTAAAAACTTTAGTTACGAATACTCTAGGGACATTGCTGATAAATCTCTTGAAGATTTTTTAAACGATAATAATTTACTTGCCATTTCTGATGTTGACACCAGGGCTTTGGTAAGTTATATTAGAGATCATGGCGCAATGAATGCGGTAATCTCTACAGATGTTGATAACATTGAAGGCCTAAAAAAGCAATTAAGCGAAGTACCTGAAATGAACGGTTTAGAACTCGCATCAAAAGTATCCACTAAAGAACCGTATTATTTTGGTGATCAAAACGCCACCTATAAAGTAGCAGCTTTTGATATTGGTATTAAAAAGAACATTCTTAGAAACATAGCCAAACGCGATGCATACATAAAAGTATTTCCTTACAATTCTAAATTCGAGGAGTTAGAAGCCTTTAAACCCGATGGATATTTCTTATCTAACGGTCCTGGAGACCCCGAACCCTTAGTTGAAGCTCAAGAAGTCGCTAAAGAAATTATTAAAAGAGACCTGCCATTATTTGGCATTTGTTTAGGGCATCAAGTTATAGCCTTGGCCAATGGCGTGTCCACCTACAAAATGCATAACGGGCACCGCGGCATAAACCATCCTGTAAAGAACCTTAAAACTGGTAAAGGAGAAATAACCTCGCAAAACCATGGGTTTGCTGTAAACAGAGAAGAATCTGAAGCCCATCCAGATCTAGAAATTACCCATGTGCACTTAAACGACCATACCGTTGCAGGTTTAGCCATGAAACACAAAAACTGTTTTTCGGTACAATACCATCCCGAAGCTAGTCCTGGGCCGCACGATTCAGAATATCTTTTCGATCAGTTTATCGAAAACCTAAAAAAGAAATAGCCTAAAGCCTCAAAAAAAAACACATTTTGAGGCTTTTATATGTTAAAAACAGCTAGAGTGTTTATCTCTGGTTTTCTGTTTGCAATAGCTTTCTGGCATACGCTAAAAGCCACTAAAACGTTATAGAAGTGTTTTAGTGAAATACTTACGAAACATATAAAGAAAAACGATATTTAAACGTAAATTTGAAGTAGTTAAACGATTAAAAACAAACCAATTATGAGTATAATAATTAATGTCCACGCCAGACAAATTTTAGATTCCAGAGGAAACCCAACCGTAGAAGTCGATGTAGTTACAGAAAACAATGTTTTAGGGCGAGCCGCAGTTCCTTCTGGAGCCTCTACCGGAGAGCACGAAGCTGTAGAACTGCGCGACGGAGGTAATACCTATATGGGAAAAGGAGTTTTAAAAGCAGTAGAAAATGTTAATACGATTATTGCCGAGGAATTATTGGGCATTTCGGTTTTCGAGCAAAACCTAATCGATAAAATGATGATCGATCTAGATGGTACACCAAACAAATCAAAGTTAGGAGCCAATGCCATTTTAGGCGTATCTTTAGCGGTAGCAAAGGCTGCAGCAAACGAGCTTGGGCTACCATTATACCGCTATGTTGGAGGCGTTTCAGGAAATACCCTGCCATTGCCAATGATGAATATCATCAATGGCGGTTCGCACAGTGATGCACCAATAGCGTTTCAAGAGTTTATGATTATGCCCGTAAAAGCCAAAAACTTTTCGCACGCCATGCAAATGGGAACAGAGATTTTCCATAACCTTAAAAAAGTATTGCACGACAGAAAATTAAGTACAGCAGTAGGCGATGAAGGCGGATTTGCACCAAACTTAGCAGGAGGAACAGAAGACGCTCTTGAGACCATAGCCAAAGCTGTTGAAAACGCTGGATATAAATTTGGAGATGAAGTAAAAATCGCTCTGGACTGTGCCTCGGCTGAATTTTACGAAAACGGAAAATACGACTACACTCTATTTGAAGGAGATAAAGGCGTTGTAAGAACCTCTAAAGAACAAGCAGACTATCTTGCAGAACTTGTATCAAAATACCCTATTATTTCCATTGAAGATGGTATGGACGAAAACGATTGGGAGGGCTGGAAATACTTAACCGAGTTGGTTGGAGATAAAGTGCAATTGGTTGGCGACGATTTATTTGTAACAAACGTAGAGCGTTTATCCAGAGGTATTGAAGAAGGTATTGCCAATTCAATCCTAATAAAAGTAAATCAAATTGGTACGCTAACCGAAACCATTGCGGCCGTAAATATGGCGCACAATGCGGGTTATACATCAGTAATGTCTCACCGTTCTGGTGAAACCGAAGACAACACCATTGCAGATTTGGCAGTGGCATTAAACACCGGACAAATAAAAACAGGTTCCGCATCGCGTAGCGATCGTATGGCTAAGTACAATCAATTACTACGTATTGAAGAAGAATTGGGAGAGGTCGCTTATTTTCCTCAAGAAAAAGCCTTTAAGGTTAAATAAAAGCAAATTATAATTTTATAAAAAAAGCGATTACAATTTTTTGTAATCGCTTTTTTATTGCTTATAAATTTCATCAATCCTTAAATCAGCCAAATCGTTAGCAATAAGCTTTATAAATAGAGAGATATTTTGTAAATTCGTGAGGTCGGTTTTCTTCAATAATTCAATAAAAAAAACAGTATATGTCAGATAAAGCTACCTTAGAAATTAACGGTAATAAACACGAGTTTCCAATTGTTGTTGGAACAGAAAACGAAGTTGCAATAGATATAAAAACATTAAGAAGCGCAACAGGCGGGGTAACAACCCTAGATGCCGGATATAAAAACACAGGATCTTGCGAAAGTGAAATAACCTTTTTGGATGGCGAAAAAGGCATTTTAAGATATAGAGGTTACAGCATAGAAGAATTGGCTGAAAAAGCAGATTTTCTAGAAGTCTCTTATTTGCTTATTTTCGGTGAATTGCCAACCGCAGAGCAATTGGATAAATTCCATTCCGATATTAAAAAGAACTCTGTAGTAGATGACGATATAAGGAAAATCGTAGATTCTTTCCCTAAGTTTGCACATCCCATGGGCGTTTTATCATCGCTAACAAGTGCATTAACGGCATTTAATCCCTCGTCTGTAAATGTAGATTCAGAGGCAGATATGTACAATGCCATAGTAAAAATATTAGGCAAATTCCCGGTATTGGTAGCCTGGACCATGAGAAAAAAACAAGGCCTTCCTTTAGATTATGGCGATAACTCTTTGGATTATGGCGAAAACATCTTAAAAATGATGTTTAAGCAACCCAACCAGGATTATCATCAAAACAAAATCATATTAAATGCATTAAACAAATTGCTTATACTTCATGCCGATCATGAGCAAAACTGCTCTACATCTACAGTACGAATTGTTGGATCTTCGCATGCTGGCTTATTCGCTTCGTTATCGGCTGGCATTTCTGCGCTTTGGGGACCTTTGCATGGAGGTGCAAATCAAGCTGTTTTAGAAATGCTCGAAGCTATAAAACAAGACGGCGGCGATACAAAAAAGTATATGGCAAAAGCCAAAGACAAAACAGACCCCTTTAGGCTAATGGGCTTTGGGCATCGGGTTTACAAAAACTTCGATCCGCGCGCTAAAATCATAAAAAAAGCAGCCGATGAAGTGCTTGGTGATTTAGGCGTTAAAGACCCTATTTTAGAAATCGCAAAAGGCCTAGAGCAGGAAGCCCTTAACGACCCCTATTTTGTTGAGCGCAAATTATATCCGAATGTCGATTTTTATTCGGGCATAATTTACAGGGCCATGGGCATACCAACCGATATGTTTACCGTAATGTTTGCATTGGGCCGCTTACCGGGTTGGATCGCCCAATGGCGAGAAATGCGACTAAGAAAAGAACCCATTGGCAGGCCAAGACAATTATATATTGGCAAAACAGAAAGATCTTTTGTGTTTATAGACAAAAGATAGCCAGTACATGTTTAAAATTTGATAATCTACCAAAACAAGCTTCATGTTAATATGGAGCTTGTTTGTTTACAACACTTTGTTTTAACCAATTGATAGCAAATAAGCATTACCGTTAAAAAATTCTTAAAACAAGAATATAATTTTTAAGTTTGTTGCATGCTGAAACTCAATATTAAAAATGAAACCTCCAGATTGCGGGCAGTTGTTTTAGGAACCGCACAAAGCAATGGCCCAATACCCAAGCCCGAAGATTGTTACGACCCCAAAAGTATCGAGCACGTTTTGGCAGGCACCTACCCAATAGAAGCCGACATGGTTAAAGAAATGGAAGCCGTTGCCGCCGTTTTAAAAAAATACAATGTAACGGTGTACAGGCCAAAAGTTATAAAGCACTGCAATCAAATATTTTCTAGAGACATTGCATTTGTTATTGAAGATAAAATTATTAGAGCCAATATTTTGCCCAACAGAGAGGAAGAAGTAGAAGCTGTAAGGTATTTATGGAATCAAATAGAAGATAAGGACCGTATTGTCTTACCGCCAGAATGCCATGTTGAAGGGGGCGATGTTATGCCACATAACGATTACATTTTTATAGGCACTTATTCTGGAGATGACTATGCAGACTATATAACCGCGCGCACAAACAAAGATGCGGTTTTAGCCATAAAAGCGCTATTTCCAGAAAAAAAGGTAAAAGCTTTCGAACTTAGAAAATCCAACACAGACCCAAGAGAAAATGCATTGCATTTAGATTGTTGTTTCCAACCCATTGGCACTAACAAAGCCATTTTGCATAAAAACGGATTTTTGGTTGAAAGCGAATACGAATGGCTATTGAATTTCTTCGGAAAGGAAAACGTATTTGAAATTACCAAAGACGAAATGTACCACATGAACAGTAACGTGTTTTCAATCTCTGAAAATGTCGTTATTTCTGAGCAAAATTTTACCCGTTTAAATACCTGGTTGCGCCAACAAGGATTTACGGTTGAAGAAGTCCCCTATGCCGAAATAGCAAAACAAGAAGGTTTGCTGCGCTGCTCTACATTGCCATTAATTCGGGATTGATTTTTTTCTATGTTATTTCTTGTTTAAATAGTGCGGAATTGATTTAACTTTTTATATCTGTTGTTAAACGAATATGCATTCTTTTACTGAAAAATGTAGTTTTTTAAATCGTGCTTAAATCTTTTATTATTGTCAGTTATGTAACATAATTAGATCGTTTCCCTAAACTTGTTTCAAGCTTACATTCAGCAAATAACTGTATGCAAAATAATAATAAGATGCCGAAACAATCTCGATAGCTATCTGTACAATAACGTTGCGTTATATTATCGTTAATTAACGATGCGCAAAAATCATTATCTAATTTATTTTATAAAATAAAATAATTATACTTTTACAGCTAAATTTTACTTACATGCAGCAAACTACAAATACCATATTAATGGTTCGCCCTGTAAATTTTAGGATGAACGAACAAACGGCAGTAAACAATTATTACCAAGAATCCATTGATGGTGTTTTGCCCGAAACCATTAGTGCCAAAGCCCAAAAAGAGTTTGATGCCTATGTTGGTAAACTAAGAAGTATTGGCGTGCATGTAGTGGTGGTAAACGATACTGCCGAGTTTGATACACCAGATGCCGTTTTCCCGAACAACTGGATATCGTTTCATGAAAACGGGAATGTTGGGTTGTACCCCATGTTTGCAGAAAACAGACGATTGGAACGGCGCGAAGATGTTTTAACAGAGCTTGAAAAGGACGGTTTTTTAATCAATCAAATAGTGGATTATACCAGTGCCGAAGATGAAAATGTGTTTCTGGAAGGCACGGGCAGCGTGGTGCTAGACCGTGTAAACCGTAAGGCCTATTGTGCGCTGTCGCCTCGTGCCCACGAAGATCTGTTTATAGAGTTTTGCGAAGATTTTGAATTTACTCCGGTAATTTTTACGGCCTACCAAACCGTTGGAAATAAACGAGAGGCCATTTACCACACCAATGTTATGATGTGTATAGCCGAAACCTTTGCCGTAATTTGCTTAGATAGTATTGATGATAAAAAAGAGCGTAAAAACCTTATAAACCATTTAAAAGAAAGCGGTAAGGATATTATAGATATTACAGAGAACCAGCTGGCTAATTTTGCCGGTAATATGCTACAGGTAAAAGCGGCAGATGATGAATTGTATTTAGTTATGAGCCAAACCGCTTTTGATTCGCTTACTAAATCACAAGTTGAAAAGTTGGAAAAGCACACTAAAATATTGTCGAGTTCTTTAAATACTATTGAGGCTTGTGGTGGCGGAAGTGCCCGTTGCATGATGGCCGAGGTGTTTTTGCCTAAAAATTAATTGGCAAATAGCAGCGTTAGGGATTGATGCGGCATCCTTTATGCAAAGCTTTTTAATGAAAATATTATGGCTTGATATGGGGTGTTAGTTAATAATGAGATCCAGAAACAAGTTCGGGACTGCTTCGCAGAAAGATATAGCGGAAAGCCCGACCCGACAGGGTAACGCCCAAATGCACACAAACTGATTGTTTTGTTTAGGTAGTTGGTACGGGTTTGGATTTTGGTAACTGCACGTAAAACGTACTGCCTGCACCCAGAGTACTATCTACCCATATTTTACCGTTGTTTAGCTCTATAAGCTCTTTGCATATAGATAGGCCAAGGCCGGTGCCTTTCTCGTTAAGGGTGCCCAAAGTTGTAAAGGTGTTGTTTTTAAACAGCTTTTTTGTGTTTTCTTTGGATATGCCTATGCCCGTATCGGCAACGCTAACAATACAATTGCCATTGCTGATGCGATTTGAAATGGTAATGGTGTCTCCGGCTCTGCTGAATTTTAGAGCGTTTGCCAGAAGGTTTTGGATAATGATTTCAAACATGCTTTTGTCTGCGTAGGCAAAATCTCGCTTAGAGCGATTTATAAGGGTTATGCCTTTGTTTTCTGTACGTTGCTCGATTAGTTTTACTTTATCTTCCAGAACTTCCTGGATGTCGAATAGGGTGGGTTTGGGCTCTAACGATTGCATTTGCGACTTGGACCAGTTTAACAGGTTAAACAGCAATAGGGAGGCGCTATTGGCGTTTTCGCTTAGCTCGGGTATTAAATTGTCGAACTCTTCGCGAGATAGCGAGCCGTCTCTTAGCAAATCTATAAAACCATTGATTGAGGATAGGGAATCTTTTAAATCGTGCGATACTATGGAGAATAGCTTGTCTTTTACATTGTTTGCATTTTTAAGATGCTCTGTCTGTTCTTGATAGGCTTGGTTTTGTAATTGTATTTTTAGGTTTTTTTCTTCGAGTTCTTGGGTGTATTTTATGGTATTGTTTCGTTTTAGGTAAATTAAAATTAAAAAGGTAGATACTACCATTAATGCTGCTAGTAGGGCATAGAAAATAAGTTTAAACCTGTTGGGTTTGTCGTTGTTTTGTGGTAAGGCGTTGGTTTTTTCGGGAACTGGCTTGGTTTGGGTTTTAAGTGTTGGCACTGTTTTTTCGAGATTAGTATCCAACTCTTCTGGTTCTGGGATTTTTAAATTTGCTTTTACTAGGTTTTTGTCTTGTTCGTTTTTTAACTTATAGTATTCGCGTTGCCAAGCAAAAGCGCGGTCAAATCTGTTTTTTGTAGAGTCTAAGGCTTTCATTAGTTTGTAGTGCCTTAAAAGTTGTTTTTTGTTGTCTGTTTTTTTTGCAATAGTGCCAGCTTCTAGCAGTTGTTTTTCGGCTAAAACCAAACGTTTTTGTGCTATATTTAATTCTCCCAGGTGGTTAAGTGTAATAAGTAAATCAGATTTATCTTTTCTTCGTATGTTAAGGTTGTAGCCTCTTACCAAATATTTTGTGGCGGTTTTATAATCGTTAAACTTTAGGTATTCTCCACCTAGTTTGGGGTAAACACGCCTTAGTATCGAGTCTCGGTCTTCACCATTACTGGTGTTTATTAATTTTTGGTAGTATTCTATGGCTTTTCTGTGTTCTTTTCTATCAGAGAACAATTCTGCCAAATAGCTGTAAGATTCGCTTGCGCCATTAGTATCGTTTAGCTGCTCTTGTATCTCAAGGGCTTTAAGATAGTATGTTATGGCTTGGTCTGTTGCATTAATATTGTAATAGGCTTTGGCTAAATGGCTGTAGGCCAATTTAAGTTCTGTTATTAAATTGTGCTTTTCCAAAACTTCTATTGCAGATAAAGCGTATCGTAGCCCTTTTGCATAATTACCACGTTTAATTTCTAATAAACCAATGCTGTTGTTAACTTTAGCAATACCTACTACATTGTTTAGTTTGCTATACAGTGCTTTAGATTTTTGGTATCCGCTAACAGCATTTATATAGTCGCCGCGTTCTGCATAAATAAGCGCCTTGTAATATGAGGTTTCGGCTATGCCTATGTGGTAATCGATTTGGGTTGAGAGTTTTTCGCTTAAAATAATATGTTGTAAGGCTTTGTCAAAATCGTTTTGGCCGTATAGTAATTTTATAACTTTAAGAGAGGTATTTACTTTTAAGCTATCTTGATCTTGGTAAGCCAATTTAATAGAAAGACTATCCAAATCATTGGTTTGGGCAAACCCATAACCTATAGTTAATAATAACAATATCGTAATTATTTTCCTCATACTATATTTAAAACTACACCAATAACAAAGCAATAAAACGAGATAAAGATGCCTTATTTTGAGGGAAATAAAGATTACTCTATTAGGTTGTAATATTTATAAATAGATTTTTATGTTGTATTATAATAGCTTTACAGAACAAAAGTTGTAAAAAGAGAAACATAAAGCTAATTTCTGCGTTTTAATACCAAAAAATCAGATAAAAAGAACACTAAAATTTAATAACAAAAACCAGCAACAGACCAACTGCAAAAAACATGGAAAAACAGCACTTTTGTCGATAAGTTGCACATGGTGTTTTGTGTTTTTTTAAGCATGAAATGAATTATATATTAAGCCTCGTTTTTGCAAAAACCAGTTAATAAAAATTCTATCTTTGCACACTAAATTAAAAGGAGTTAGAAATGAGCATTCAAAATACCTTGTTAGATTACGTTAAAGCAGCTGTAAAATCTAATTTTAGCGTTGAGTTAGATACCATAGAATTTCAGGCCACCAGAAAAGAATTTGCTGGCGATATTACCGTTGTTGTTTTTCCGATGTTGCGTTTTATTAAAGGAAATCCCGTTCAAATAGGTAAAGCCATTGGTAATTATTTAGTTGAACATGTTGATGATGTTAAGGCATTTAACGTTGTAAAAGGCTTTTTGAATATCGAAATCGATGATAATTATTTCATCAATTTCTTCAACCTTATGAATACCAATAACAGCTACGGATTTGTAGATTCTAATACCGAAGCTAAAGCCATAATGGTAGAGTACTCTTCGCCAAACACCAACAAACCATTGCACTTAGGGCACGTAAGAAACAATTTATTGGGTTACAGTGTTGCCGAAATTTTAAAAGCGTCGGGTAAAAAAGTTTATAAAACACAAATTATAAACGATAGAGGCATCCATATTTGTAAGAGTATGTTGGCTTGGGAGAAATTTGGCAACGGCGAAACACCCGAAAGCACCGGATTGAAGGGCGATAAATTGGTTGGGAATTATTATGTAAAGTTCGATCAAGAATATAAAAAAGAGATCGAAAAATTAATAGCCAATGGCCAAAGTACAGAGCAAGCAAAAAAGAATGCACCCATTTTATTGGAAGCCCAAAATATGCTACTAAAATGGGAAGCTGGCGATGAAGAAACCGTGGCACTTTGGAAAAAAATGAACGGTTGGGTTTATGATGGATTCGATATTACTTATAAAAATTTAGGCGTCGATTTTGATACTTTATATTACGAAAGCAACACCTATTTATTGGGTAAGGAATTTGTTGAACAAGGTTTAAAAAGCGGTGTTTTTGAAGAAGAAGAGGATGGCTCGGTGTGGTGCGATTTAACCCAAGACGGCTTAGATAAAAAAATAGTACAGCGTGCCGATGGTACAGCGGTTTACATTACCCAAGATATTGGTACGGCCATACAGCGAATTAAAGATTTTCCAGATGTTGGCGGCATGGTTTATACCGTTGGAAACGAGCAAGATTATCATTTTCAGGTACTGTTTTTAATTCTGAAAAAATTAGGATTCGATTGGGCAAAAAACCTATATCATTTAAGTTACGGCATGGTCGATTTACCTTCCGGAAAAATGAAAAGTAGAGAAGGTACCGTTGTTGATGCCGACGATTTAATTGAAGACATGGCCAAAACCGCTGGCGAGATTTCAGAAGAATTAGGGAAATTGGATGGGTATTCTGAAACCGAGAAACAAGAGCTTTACAAAATTATTGGTTTGGGCGCTTTAAAGTATTACATTTTAAAAGTCGATCCTAAAAAACGCATATTATTCGACCCCAAAGAATCTATAGATTTTCAAGGCAATACAGGGCCGTTTATTCAATATACTTATGCCAGAATTCAATCTATAATTAGAAAAGCGAATTTTAATTATAATGTTACCTTGAGCGCAGCCGAAAGATCTTTGCACACTAAAGAAAAAGAACTCATTAAACAACTTCAATTATTTCCAGAAGTTATCCAAAATGCCGCAACACAGCATAGTCCGGCATTGGTTGCCAATTACACCTACGAGTTGGTAAAGTCGTTCAATTCGTTCTACCAAAACGTTTCTATTTTGGGCGCAGATAATGAGCTGGATAAAATATTTAGAGTCCAACTTTCAAATAAAGTAGCTTTAACCATTAAAAATGCATTTAGCGTTTTAGGGATACAAGTACCCGAAAGAATGTAATAATTTTATCAAAAAAGGAATTTCAATAATAACTAATTGCATAAGATTTAACTATTTTCGTATTATGCAAAGTCAGCTACAAGATTATATTCCTCGAGAGGCGATGCCGCAAGTTTTAAAACTTTTAGAGCACGACAACTTAACCGTTAAAATAAAAAACGAGCGCAAAACACGCCATGGCGATTACAGGCAATTACCAAACGGCAAACATCAAATTACAATAAATGCTAATTTGAATACCTACCGTTTTCTCGTAACTTTAATACACGAAATTGCCCATTTTGAGGCTTATAAAGCTTACGGTAGATATATTAAACCACACGGTTTAGAGTGGAAATACACATTTCAGCAACTCATGTTGCCGTTTTTAAACCCCAGTGTTTTTCCAGATAAATTGCTACCTCTTTTGGCACATCATTTTAAAAACCCAAAAGCATCGAGCGATACCGATGTAAAATTAGCTTTGGCATTAAAGCAATTTGATGTACCAAACAATAAAAGCTATGTTTTTGAAGTGCCTTTGGGACAAGCTTTTAAATTGTACAACGGTAAAATATTTAAAAAAGGAAACAAACGCGTAAAACGCTATGAATGTGTTGAGCTTATAACAGGTAAAATTTATCTTTTTAACCCAAATGCTGAAGTAGAGCTTTTAGATACATAACAAGTTTGTTTTGTTAGTTGAGCTTGTCGAAACCAAACAGGAAAGTTGTATCTTTTCAACCCGAATGCCGAGGTAGAATTATTAAATTGATTGTCATTTCTGCGAAGGCAGGAATCACACAAATAAAAACTAAATTTTAATGAACAATAATTATTATGCCATATTAATGGCAGGAGGCGTGGGCTCAAGATTTTGGCCCGTAAGTACAGAAGCTTTTCCCAAACAATTTCACGATATGTTGGGCACTGGCGATACGCTTATTCAAAAAACATTCAACCGTTTAGCACATTTAATTCCAAAGGAAAATATTTTCATTTTAACCAACGAACGTTACAACGATTTGGTTTTCGAGCAGCTTCCAGAAGTAACAAAACGTCAGGTTGTTTTAGAACCCGCCATGAGAAATACAGCACCTTGTATTTTGTACGCGTCGTTAAAAATCCAGAAAGAAAACCCAAACGCGGTAATTATTGTGGCACCAAGCGACCATTGGATTGAAGATGAAACGGCATTTTCTAAAAACGTGCAGCAAGCCTTTAGTTTTTGTGCCAAAAGCGATGCGTTAATGACGCTTGGTATTACGCCAACATTCCCCAATACGGGTTACGGTTATGTTGAGTTTGATAACGCTTCCGCGGAAGCGATAAAATCGGTAAATCAGTTTAGGGAAAAACCCGATTACCAAACCGCAAAATCCTTTATTGCACAAGGCAATTTTTTATGGAATGCCGGTATTTTTATGTGGAGCGTTAAAAGTGTTGTGGAAGCATTTAAAAATAACCAACCAACTCTGTACACTTTATTTGAAAAAGGAATAGATGCCTACAATACCGATTTTGAAGACGATTTTATTCGAGATAATTATGGTAAAGCTGATAACATTTCGGTAGATTATGCCATTATGGAAAAATCGAAAAACGTATTTGTAATCGCCGCAGAGTTTGATTGGAACGACTTAGGGACTTGGGGAAGTTTATACGATAAATTAAATAAAGATGAAGCGGGAAATGCAGTAGTAAATTCCAGAACATTAACTCAAGATGCCTCTGGTAACATGATACGCACCAAAAACGATAAAGTTGTTGTGGTTGATGGTTTGCAAGATTATATTATAGTTGATAAAGATGAGGTGTTGCTCATTTACCCTAAAGCAAAAGAGCAAGATATTAAAAAAGTATTGCAAAAAGTTAAAACAAACTTTGGTGACCATTTGGGGTAAAAATGGTCTAATTAATATCGCAATATTTTAATTGAAAATAACAGCCCTAAATTGTTATATATTCGTGTAATATTTGATTTCTATGTTCTGATTATTTTTTTTGGAATTTAGAAGTTTGATTTTCCAATTTTTTAAAATGTATGGAAGAAAATAAATTCAATTTTTCTGAAGAAGAAGAAACTAATAAAGAAAAAGATCAGGCCGTAGAGCAGTCTAAAAAAGCGATAAGAAAAGATGCCAAAGGCCTCTTCCAAAGCATTAAGCTGTTTTTTAGTGAACTATTGGATTTTCGCGACGATACCGATAGAGATGCCACCATAGAAGCCATAAAAGGCGACATCCCTTTTAAAGGCGCAACTGCTTGGATTTTAATCTGCTCTATTTTCGTAGCTTCGGTTGGGCTTAACGCAAACTCAACAGCAGTGGTAATTGGAGCCATGTTAATCTCGCCCTTAATGGGGCCTATTTTGGGGGTAGGGCTCTCCATTGCCATAAACGATATTGATACTTTAAAGCGATCGCTTATAAATTTAGCCACCATGATTGCGCTAAGTTTAATTACCGCGTTTTTGTTCTTTAGGTTTTTTCCGTTAAGCGAAGATACCTCAGAACTTTTAGGAAGGGTACAACCCGATATTCGCGATGTGCTAATCGCTTTTTTTGGTGGTTTGGCACTTATTATTGCGCGTACCAAACGTGGCACCATAGCCTCGGTAATATTTGGTGTTGCCATTGCCACAGCATTAATGCCACCACTTTGTACGGCAGGTTATGGTTTGGCAAAAGGTAATTGGGAGTACTTTTTGGGTGCCATGTATTTGTTTACAATCAACACCATTTTTATTGCATTGGCAACATTTTTAGTACTTAAAGTACTGCGTTTCCCTATGCTTAAATATGCCAATTCTAAAAAACGTCGATTCATTTCAAGAATGGCCATGTTATTGGCCGTAGTTGTTATGGTGCCTGCAGGTTTTACCTTTTTTAGCGTGTATCAAGAAAGTACTTTCGAGATTGATGCCCAAGCCTTTATAAAGAACGAATTGGGTGCGCTTCCACATCCCGAATACATCAAAAAAAATACAATATATAGCTTCGGCGGAAAAGAAAACAGCATTATAGAGCTTAATTCTTTTGGGCTGGATGAAATACCCGAGAGCACTATTTCGGTACTGCAAAGCCGTTTGGCATCTTACCCCGCTTTAAGTAAATATAACACCAAGCTTAAGTTTAACCAAAGCAGAAGCCAGGGGTTAGACAATTTTAGGTACATGGAAGAGTTAAGAACCAGGGATTCTCTGGATTTATTGTCGCAAAGCCAAAAAATAAGCTATCTGGAAAATAAGGTAAAACAACTCTCTAAACTGGAGCGTAGCTATATTCCTTTTGAAGAATTAGCTAAAGAAGTAAAGATTAATTACGAGGCTATCGAGCAGTTTTCGTATGCCAATGTTATAAATTCTAACTTTAAAAAAACAGATACTATTACGGTGTTTTCGGTAAAATGGATCGATTCTCTAACCAAAGAACCTGCAAGGGAAAAAGAAAAAGTAAAGCTTGAGAAATGGCTAAAGTTAAAGTTGGATTTAGATACTTTGGTGGTTAAACGGGTGAATTGATTTTGGGTATTGAATCACTCATTTTCCTCAATATACATTTTGCGTACTTTTTTAAATAAATTTGAAGAGTACACAAAATTTGTAACGGCTTCATTGTCGGTTTTAAAAATGGTTTCTTTAGAGCCTTCCCATGCTTTTAGCCCGTTTTTTAAAAACACTATTTTTTCGCCAATTTCCATAACCGAATTCATATCGTGAGAGTTAATTACGGTTACAATATTATATTCGTCTGTAATTTCTTGAATTAAATTATCTATAACAATGGCAGTTTTGGGGTCCAATCCAGAGTTGGGCTCGTCGCAAAATAAATATTTGGGGTTGTTTACAATGGCTCGAGCAATGGCTACCCGCTTTTGCATACCGCCAGAGGCTTCACTGGGCATTTTATTATGCGCATCGTCAAGATTTACGCGTTTTAAAACAAAATCTACCCGGTCTTCCATTTCGCTTTTGCTTTGTTTAGTAAACATTTGCAGCGGGAACATAACGTTTTGGGCAATTGTCATAGAATCAAATAGCGCACTGCCTTGAAAAACCATGCCAATTTCGGCCCGTAAATTACGTTTTTGGTCTTCGGTTAACTGCGAAAATATTTTTCCGTCGTATGCAATGGTGCCCTCTTCATAGGTAAACAACCCTAATAAGCATTTTAAAAACACTGTTTTTCCAGAACCACTTTGCCCAATAATAAGGTTGGTTTTTCCTTTTTCAAAAGTGGTGCTAATACCTTTTAAAACCTCTACGCCACTAAACGATTTATGTAAATTTTTTACTTCTATCATTGCCCAAGCATCATATCTGTTAATATATAATTCAATAAAATAATAACCACCGCAGTCCATACAAAAGAGGTGGTACTGGCTTTGCCAACTTCAAGCGCGCCACCCTTCATATAATAGCCATGAAACGAAGGTATAGTAGCCAAAACAAAAGCAAAAATAAAGGTTTTAATAAAGGCATAGGTTACATGAAACCCATCAAAATCTATTTGTAGGCCAAGTATATAATCTGCCAACGAGGTGTAGCCCCCAAGCACACAAGCGGCCATACCGCCCAAAATACCTAAAAACATACCAATAGCAATGGCAAAAGGATAAAGCATTAAGGCTACGGTTTTAGGGAAAACAAGGTAGTTTAAAGAGTTAATCCCCATTACCTCTAAAGCATCAATTTGCTCTGTAACACGCATGGTGCCAATGCTAGAGGTAATAAAAGACCCTACTTTACCGGCCATAATTATTGAGGTAAAAGTAGGTGCAAACTCTAAAATTACAGATTGCCTAGTAGCAAAACCTACCAGATATTTTGGAATTAACGGGTTGTCTATATTCAATGCTGTTTGAATGGTAATTACACCGCCCACAAAAAACGAGATAAAGGCAATTATACCCAAAGAGCCAATAATTAAATCGTCAATATCTTTAAGTATTAATGTTCTCATTACCGACCATTTGGTGGGTTTGCGAAACATTTCAGCAATCATTAAAAAATAAAGTCCAATATTATTAAGGTATGCCATATTTAAATTTGTTAATGCTAAAGTAAAGAAAGTTATAGAATTTAGCCTTAATTTTAAAGTATCATATTTTAAAATATGTATTTTTGAGGGTATAAATAAAATGTTATGTTAAAAACCACAGTTACTTTTTTTTTAGTTCTTTTATCGTACAATGTTTCTATGGCACAACGGCCACAAGAAAAAACGCAAAATAAGAATATAGAAATACTTAGCACAAAGCCTAAATTGGTTGTGGGCATAGTTGTGGACCAAATGCGCTACGACTATTTAACCCGTTTTGAAAGTAAATTTGGCGCTGGCGGATTTATGCGCATGATAAACCAAGGTTTTAACTGTAAAAACAACCATTTTAATTACGTACCAACTTATACAGGGCCAGGGCATGCCTCGGTATATACGGGTACTACACCAAAATACCATGGTATTATTGGCAATAATTGGTACGATAAGGCCATAAAAAAAAGAGTGTATTGCGCTGGCGATGATGCTTATAAATCAGTTGGGACTTCAGCCACCTCGGGGCAAATGTCTCCGCACCGCATGAAAACCACTACCTTTACAGACGAGAATAGGCTGTTTACCCAAATGCGTGGAAAAACCATTGGCATTGCCATTAAAGATAGAGGCGCGGTTTTGCCCGCTGGACATACGGCAAATGCCGCCTATTGGTTTCATGGAAAAGAGGAAGGTAACTGGATTTCAAGCACGTTTTATATGAATGAATTGCCAAAATGGGTAAAAGATTTTAATGCCAAAAAATCTGTTTCTAAATATCTAACCCAATGGCATACGCTTTACGATATTAACACTTACACCGAAAGTGGTAGCGATCTAAATACTTTTGAAGGAGGCTTTAAAGGAAAAGAAACCGCCACATTTCCGTACCAATTAGATGTTTTAAAAGATAAAAACGGCGGTTACGATTTGTTAAAAGCTACGGCTTATGGTAATAACCTAACTACAGATTTTGCTTTAGCAGCTTTAAAAGGCGAGCAATTAGGACAAGGCGAAGATACCGATGTACTGGCACTTAGCTATTCCAGCACCGATTATGTAGGGCATAATTTTGGGGTAAACTCCAAAGAAATTCAAGATACTTACCTGCGGTTGGATAAAGAATTAGAGCGATTGTTCAATGCCTTAGATGCACATGTTGGCAAAGGCAATTACACGGTTTTTTTAACCGCAGATCATGCCGCTATAGATGTGCCCGCGTATCTGCAATCTGTTAATATTCCTGCCGGATATTTAAATAATGGCAAAACAAGAAAGCAGTTTGAAGCTTTTATGGAAACCACTTTTAAAGATTCAGATTTAATTGAAAATATAAGCAACAATCAAATTTTCCTAAACCGGGAAAAGATTAAAACACTAGGTTTAAAGTTAACCGAAGTGCAAAACGCCATTGTAAACGAGCTTATAACTTACGACCATATCGATAAGGTTTACACCGCAACCACCATGCGCTCAACGCAATTTAACACGGGTATCGAAGCAATGCTACAAAAAGGTTTTAACCAAAAACGCTCGGGCGATATTTTAATAGTTCCAGATCCTGCTTTTATCTCCTATCATAAAACAGGTTCAACACACGGAAGTGGTTTAAATTACGATACCCACGTACCGTTGTTGTTTTACGGAAAAGGCATAAAACATGGGCAAACCTTGCAAAAAACAGACATTACCGATATTGCACCAACTATGTCGGCATTGTTAGGTATTAGCTTCCCTAACGGTTCTATTGGCAAACCCTTGGAATTTGTTTTAGATTAGTTTGAGCAAGCGCACCTTATATTCTATTGTGGCCATTATAATCGTTTTATGTGTTTATGGCTACGAGTATTTTTTAAACGAAGAAGAAAAAGCCAACGTTGTTTCTCAAGGTAAATCAGCTAAAAATGAAACCAACGCCTTTTTTTTGCCATCCAGTACCACGGGGCAAATCGTTCATCACCAAGGCTATTCGTTATCGTATAGCGAACCGCACGAGCAAGCGGAATGGGTGGCTTACGAGTTAAAGAAATCGCATCTTTCAAATTCGAATTTTACCCGCCCTTATTTTGAGGTTGACGAAGCTGTAAAAACCGGTTCAGCCCATTGGCGCAATTATAAAAATTCGGGTTACAATCGCGGGCATCTTTGTCCTGCAGCCGATAGGCGATACAGTAAATTGGCGCACGACGAAACCTTTTTAACCAGTAATATAAGTCCGCAAAAACACAATTTCAATGCGGGTGTTTGGAATACCTTAGAACAAAAAGTGCGTTATTGGGCCAGTAAGTACGATGGCGTTTTTGTAATAACGGGAGGCGTTTTAAAAGGAAAAATGAAAACTATTGGAGAAGAAGATGTTTCTGTGCCTAATCAGTTTTATAAAGTACTGATTGATTACAATAGCGGCGAAACTAAAATGATCGCTTTTTTGATGCCTCACAAAGATTCCGATAAACCCTTATATGAGTTTGTGGTTTCTGTGGATACTATTGAAAACTTAACGGGCATAGATTTTTTCCCTCAACTGGATGATGCTATTGAAAACAAATTGGAAGCATCCGGCAGTTATAAAGGTTGGAGTTTTAAATAGGTGGAATGCTTTTTTAGACTATTTGGGTGGTACGTTTAACGGTTCGCGGATATGCGCCGTTTTAATGGCTTATATCCACCGTTAAACGAAGGTATCTTTTTTTTCTGACAAAGTCAAGTTTTCGAGATTGTACTTATTTTAGTTTTTTTAGCATGCCTTTCCACCGTAAACCCCTAATAAATTCACCTTCTTTTTCAGAAACCAAATGCTCTAATTTTTGTTTTTTAGCTTTAAAATAACCCGCTAAATAATCTATAAATAATCTGAAACTATTCTTTTTAAAAGCCAATTTTAAAGCCGAAATAAATGTGATTACAAAACCATATCGCATTTTATACATGGCTTCGCCTTGCAAATATTTTGAGGCTTTATTATAGCTTATGCCTGTTGGTTTTAGGTGTTTTACTTTAAGGGTATCGTCGGTTAAAATTTGCCAGCCGTAAAATTGTGCCAGCAACTCATCAACCGTGTCCCAGCCCATTGAGGGTTTAAGTTTTCCTATTTCTAAAAAACATTGTTTTCTGTAAGCTTTTAAAGCGCCGCGAATGTGGTCTTTATTGGTTAGGTTTTCCAATACCCATTCGCCATGTTTTTCAATATAGCAAAACCCCGAAGCCATCCCTAGTTTTTCATTATTGTTAAAATGAAAAGCGAGCTGTTTTAAATAGTTTTCAGGGAAAATTAAGTCTGCATCAAATTTACAGACCACATCATAATTAGCATCTAAAGTTTCAAACCCTTTATAAAAGGCATTAATGATTTTTGTACCCGGTAAATGTTGGTTTGAAGATGAGGTATTTACCAATGAAATCCACTGGTGCTTTTCAGCGAAAGCTTCAACAATATCTTGTGTGTTATCGGTAGAATTATCATTAACCACAACCACTTTTTTGGGTAAATGGGTTTGGTTTACCAACGAATCTAAAGTCAGTTTTATTGAAGAGGCTTCGTTGTGCGCAGGAATGATGATGTAGAAATTCAAAGTTTAAAGTTTAATAATCAAAGTTAAACTTTTTAGGATTTGGAGTTTATGTTTTGGAATTTTTTATTTTTTCGGCATAAACAATATAGTATCTTGGTGTAAACCAACGTAAAATAGGGCGGATACCGATTTTTTTAGTGGGGTTGGTCCATTTTTTACTGTCCATGATTTTCCAGCCGGTTTTTTCCAGAAGCCAATCGAATTGCCAATCTTCAAACTCGTGGTAATGTCTGTCCAACATATCGGTTTTGCTTCGGTAAGCCGAGGAGAACCATAATTTAAGCGGCACGCTCGCCACCAATTTATCGGCCTTTATAGCTTTTAAAACGGTAAAGGGGGAGAGCAGGTGTTCGAATATTTCGAAAGCGGTAACAACTTCTGCATCAGAATTTGTAATGGTATATGTGTCGATATCCAAATCTTCACCTTTGGTGTTTTCAACTTTATAGCCATGGTCTTGCATGATTTTGGAAAACGGATTTGCAACGCCTAAATCTAAAATAGTTTCAGCAGTTGATATGTGTTTGCCTAAAAATTCAATGGTATGTTTAAAGCGTTTGTTCGGATAGCTTTTCTCGTACATGCAATAATTTGTTTTTTCATTTCCGCGAAAGCGAAAACCTTAAATAACCATTAAGCATATTAGTGCTGATAAACAATAGCATTAATATTCATACCTGCGCCAACACTAGCAAACATAATAATATCGCCTTTGTTTATCTGTTGGTTTTCCATTTTTCCATTTAAAATAAGGTCGTATAATGTAGGTACCGTTGCTACGCTAGAGTTGCCTAATTTACCTATGGTCATGGGCATAATGTGCTCTGGTGGTTGCATTTTGTAAAGCTTGTAAAAGCGCTTTACAATAGCTTCGTCCATTTTTTCGTTGGCTTGATGGATAAGGATTTTTTTTAGGTCTTTAATGTCTATTCCGCTTTTGTCTAAGCAGGATTTCATGGCTTTTGGCACGTTGCTAATGGCAAATTCGTAAATTTTTCTGCCATACATTTTTATGTAGCGACGTTTATCATTTATCTCTGGATTATTGGTTTCTCCAAAAAATATAAAATGGGCTTCATCTAAGGCAAAGGTGGCTGTTTCGTGAGTTAATATACCACCGGTTTCGTTTGATGCTTCTACAATAACAGCACCGGCTCCATCGCTATAAATCATAGAATCTCTATCGTGCGGATCGATAACCCGAGAGAGGGTTTCTGCACCAATAACCAAGCATGTTTTGGCTATTCCAGATTTTATAAATGCATTGGCTTGAATAACACCTTCTACCCAACCTGGGCATCCAAAAAGCAAATCGTAACCCACACATTTTGGGTTTTTAATTTTTAAAAGATGTTTAACCCTTGAGGCAATACTGGGTACGGTATCGCTTTGTTCTGTATTGTGTTTTACATCGCCATAATTATGGGCAACAATAATATAATCGATGTCTTCGCGATTAATTTTTGCGTTTTCAATGGCTTTTTCAGCTGCAAAAAAAGCAATATCAGAGGTGTTTAGTTTTTGTTCGGCATACCTGCGTTCTCCAATTCCTGTAATGGCTTTGAATTTTTCTACAATAACCTCGTTTGGGGCATTTATTGAAGAGCCATCGCTATTTAAAAACTCATGTTGATAGAAGTCTTCGTTTTTTTCTACATTGTTAGGAATGTAACTCCCCGTGCCTGTGATTTTTATAGTCATGAAAAAATAAAAAATTACTTTATGTTAAATAAGCGGGTGCAAGTTAAGGGTTTGTGCTTAAATTAAGGCTTTGTTTTGTTTCAATTTACGATGTTCAAAAGCCTAATTAGGCTTCGGCATAGGCTTCAATTGGTGTACAGGAACAAACTAAATTTCTGTCGCCATAGGCATCGTCAACACGTCTTACACTGGGCCAAAACTTATTGTCTTTCACATATTCCAATGGAAAAGCTGCTTCTTGTCTGGTGTAAGGAAATTGCCACTCATCATTCGTAATCATATCTAAAGTATGGGGTGCGTTTTTAAGCACATTGTTAGTGTTTTCTTTTGAAGCTTGGTCGATTTCTTTTTTTATTGAAATCATGGCGTCGCAAAAACGATCCATTTCGGCTTTACTTTCGCTTTCGGTAGGTTCGATCATTAAGGTTCCAGCAACTGGGAACGATACAGTAGGTGCATGAAAACCGTAATCCATTAATCGTTTTGCAATATCGCTTACCTCAATTCCGTGTGCTTTAAAAGCTCTGCAATCTACAATCATTTCGTGTGCTGCACGACCACGCTCTCCAGAGTACAGCGTATCAAAACTGCCTTGTAAACGCTGCTTGATGTAATTGGCGTTTAGTATAGCGATTTTGGTAGCCTGTGTTAAGCCGTCTGCTCCCAACATTTTAATGTAACCATAAGAAATCAAGCAAGCTAAAGCAGAGCCAAAAGGTGCAGCTGAAATGGCTGTAATGGCTTTGTCTCCGCCGGTTTTTACAACTGGGTTTCCTGGTAAAAACGGAACGAGTTGTTTGGCAACGCAAATGGGGCCAACACCGGGGCCGCCACCGCCATGCGGAATAGCAAAGGTTTTGTGGAGGTTTAAATGGCAAACATCTGCTCCGATATTGCCGGGGTTGGTTAAGCCAACTTGGGCATTCATATTGGCACCGTCCATATAGACTTGCCCGCCATTATCGTGAATAATTTGGGTGATTTCTTTAATGGCCGATTCGTAAACTCCATGTGTTGATGGATAGGTTACCATGATACAAGATAAATTAGCTGCATGTAATTCGGCTTTTTCGCGTAAATCGTTTACATCAATGTTTCCTTCTTCTGTAGATTTGGTTACCACTACTTTCATACCTGCCATTACTGCACTTGCTGGGTTTGTACCATGTGCAGAAGACGGGATTAAACAAATATTTCTGTGATGGTCTCCTCGCGATTCGTGATAGGCTTTAATAACCATAAGGCCTGCAAACTCGCCTTGCGCACCAGAATTTGGTTGTAAAGAGGTGGCCGCAAAACCAGTGATTTCTGTTAATTGATCTTCTAATTCTTTTAAAACCGTTAAATAGCCTTTGGCTTGTTTTAGGGGTGCAAACGGATGAATATTACCCCATTTAAACCAGCTTAATGGCAGCATTTCGGCAGCTGCATTTAGTTTCATGGTACACGATCCTAAGGAAATCATGGAATGGTTTAATGATAAATCTTTGCGTTCTAACGATTTTATGTAACGCATCAATTCGGTTTCTGAATGATGGGTATTAAAAACAGTATCGGTTAAAAATTCTGAGCGCCTTTGAAGCGGTTGCTCTATATTGTTGGCTTCTTCAACAGATGAAATTATAATGGTTTCTTTTTTTGCTGCCTGGGCGAAAATGGAAATTAAATAGTTAATATCTCTAGTGGTTGTGGTTTCGTTAATAGAAATAGTAACGGTTTCTTTATCTGGGTAATATAGGTTTACCTTTTTCTTGGTAGCAATTTTCTTTATTTTTTTAGCTTTTGTTTTTATTTGAAGCGTATCAAAATAAGAGGTGTTTACTTGCTTGTAGCCTATTTTGGTTAAGGCGTTGGCTAGCGTTACTGTTTTGTTGTGTACGTTATTGGCAATAAATTTTAAACCTTTTGGGCCATGATATACTGCATACATGCCAGCCATAACAGCTAAAAGTACTTGAGCTGTACAAATGTTTGATGTGGCTTTGTCTCTTTTAATATGTTGTTCTCTGGTTTGCAATGCCATACGTAAGGCTCTATTGCCATTGGCATCTTTGGTTACGCCAATAATACGCCCCGGAATATCGCGTTTATAGGCTTCTTTTGTAGCAAAAAATGCCGCATGAGGCCCACCGTAGCCCATAGGAATACCAAAGCGCTGGGTTGTGCCAACCACAACATCGGCACCAAATTTACCTGGAGCTTCTAGTTTTACCAAACTTAAAATATCAGCAGCAACGGCTACTTTAATTTCGGCTTCATTGGCTTTAGTGATAAAAGATTTTATATCTGTAATTTGGCCATCTTTACCGGGGTACTGTAATAAGGCTCCGAAAAATTCATTTGAAAAATCAAAGGCCTCTTCATCTCCAACTACCAATTCAATACCAATAGGGTTCGCTCTGGTTTGTAAAAGCGATAAGGTTTGTGGTAAAATATTTTTAGAAACGAAAAACTTATTTACACCTGTTTTTTTCTGACTGCGCGGGCGAACAGCAAATAATAAACCCATAGCTTCAGCCGCAGCGGTACTCTCGTCTAATAAAGAAGCATTGGCGATTTCCATACCTGTTAAATCGATAATCATGGTTTGGAAATTTAAAAGGGCTTCCAGTCTGCCTTGGGCAATTTCGGCTTGATAGGGTGTATATGCCGTGTACCAACCTGGGTTTTCAAGAATATTTCGTTGAATAACGGCGGGCATAACCGTAGGGTGATAGCCTAAACCAATGTAGGTTTTGCGCGCTTTGTTTAATTTAGATAAATCGTGGATATGAAGCAGGTATTCGTGTTCGGTCATGGGAGCGTCTAAATTCAAACCGTTTTGTAAACGAATATCGTCCGGAATGGTTTCGTAAATTAATTGGTCCAAAGAATCTGCACCAATGGTTTCTAACATTAGGTTTTGGTCGTCTTCTCTGGGGCCTATATGGCGTAGTGCAAAAGCTTTTGTATTCATTGCGTTAGGTTTTGAATAAATGTTTTGCAAAAATAAGCAATAAAAAGGATGGATAAATAGATAAAACCGAAAGTTTTTAACCAATTAAAAGCCTTATTAACAGTTTGCCTATTTTTGTGCAATGCGGTTTATAAAGCAACTTTTTGGCTTTTATGTTAACGGGAGTGTCCATGTGGCGTTATCTGTGTTTTCGTTAACATGGATTACCTTAATTGAGCATCGTGCCCCATACGATAAAAACCTATTGTGCTTTGTGTTTTTTGCAACCATTGTAGGTTATAATTTTGTTAAGTATTTTGGGCTTGCTAAATTTCATTACAGGGGTTTGGTGTTGCCAAAAGCCATGCAAAAGTTAAAATCCATAAAGGTGTTTTCGTTTTTCTGCTTTATGTGCATGGTGTATTTTGCTTTTGGATTGCACATAAACACATTGGCCTGTATTCTTGTTTTTGGGGCAATTACCTTTTTTTACGCCATCCCTTTTTTGCCCAAGCATTTTTTTGTAGATGCCCAGCAAAACTTAAGGAGCATTTCGGGTCTAAAAATTTATTTAATAGCATTGGTTTGGTGTGGCGTTACCGTTTTTTTGCCTATAGTAAACCAGCAATACAATATTAGCGTTGATTTGGTTTTAACGGGAATTCAGCGCTATGTTTTTATCTGGGTTTTAATGCTGCCCTTTGAAATTAGGGATTTGCGGTACGATAGTTTAAAACTTTCAACAATTCCTCAAAAAATAGGTGTTAGGCAAACCCGGGTTTTAGGTGTTTTGTTATTGGCTGGTTGCTTTTTTGTTGATTTTTTTAAAGTTGGGACCGCTACCTCAAATACCATCGTGCTATTAATAATAGCTGTAATTACAGGGGGTTTTCTGGTAGGCTCTAAAGTGGGGCAAAAGCCCTATTACAGTGCTTTTTGGGTTGAAGCTGTACCTGTTTTATGGCTAGTGTTATTGCTTTTAAGCTAGTTTAAATGTTGGCTAATGGCTTTGTCCAGGTTCTTTTTCATTGATGCTTTACGGGTATTGTCTAAGCATTCTATTTTCGATTCCTTTATTTTTTTTGTAAGCAGGGTGTTGTTTTTTGTGTATTTCCTGCAGGCTCTGCAATATAATAGGTGTATGTTAAGTTTTATCAATTCCCAAAGCGTGGCCTCTTTGTATTGGGTTTTATCGCATACATGGTTTGCTTTATCGCAAGGCATCATAATCTTCATAATTAAAACCAATTTTCTTTTAAGCAATCTGCCATAGCGGTACGTGCTCTATGGATTATTACCCAAAGGTTAGACGCTGTAATGTTAAGTTCATTACAAATTACCTGGGTTTCAAAACCTTGAATGGTTTTCATTTTAAAAACCTCGGCCTGTTTTTTAGATAGTTTGTCCAAACAGTTGTGTATTGCTTTGCCCAATTCTGCATTTTGCAAAGTGTCTTCGGCTGTTTTATCGAAGGGGTCGGCAACACGTTCTTCAAGCCAATCGCCTTCGGTTTCAGAGTCTCCGTTATAGGTTATGCGTACTTCTGCCTTTCCTTTTTTAGAATTTATTTTACGATAGTGATCAATAATTTTTCGTTTTAAAATTGAAATTAACCACGTGCGCTCGCTCGCTTCGCCTTTAAAGTTTTTCATCGATTTTAAACCCGCCAAAAAGGTGTCCTGTACTAAATCTTGCGCAATCTCTCGGTCGCTAACTCTAGTAATGGTATAGTTAAATAAGTAGTCTGCGTATAAATCAATCCACTTATTCGGGTCTATTTGATGTTTGGGCATTTTCGGTGCAATTGTTTTTTTTTTTTTTTTTTTTTGAATACC
This sequence comes from Gelatiniphilus marinus, assembly GCF_042684345.1. Taxonomy (NCBI): domain Bacteria; kingdom Pseudomonadati; phylum Bacteroidota; class Flavobacteriia; order Flavobacteriales; family Flavobacteriaceae; genus Gelatiniphilus; species Gelatiniphilus marinus. Next base: position 190,433 of record NZ_JBHULK010000003.1, read on the forward strand.
AAAAATAAGGTAAATTATTTAATTGCACTTTTTTTGAGTATTAGATTTTAATCTGTGTTATAATGCTAAATTGTATTACAACTCTTTTATGGCGAGTTTTTTACGTAATTTGGGTTGTTGCTGCGTGGTGCAAATAAATGCTAGACCTAGCATACATAAGTTAATTTAATTAATCAATCTGGCACGCTTTAACAAAGCTTCGGGCTCTGGTGCTTTTCCGCGAAAGCGTTTGTAAAGTTCCATGGGGTTTTCTGTGCCACCTTTACTTAATATGTAATCTTTAAATTTGGTAGCGACTTTTTTGTTAAAAATACCAGCTTTTTCAAAATACTCAAAGGCATCGGCATCTATAAACTCTTCATATTTGTAAAAGTTAAAACAAATTAACCAATGCTTCAAAAGACTAAAGGGTGGTATTTTTTGCAAAAAAAAATATTATGAAAATCACAAAAAAAATAGTATATTACAGGTACTAACAAAACCTTAAATAACAATAATTTATGAGCTCAGTTGAATTAATAAATCAGCACAACATCTCTCAAGAGATGTTGTGTGAAATATTTGAAGATGCTTACTTAAGTGTTGTAAAATCAGAGAAGGGTAATGGGGTATATATTTCTGAAAGATATAACACATGGTTTGACATTGATGATAAGAAAAAAGAGTACATTAGATTTAGTGTTGTACTTAAAATTAACCTTAGTGTTAACGAACAAGACATGAACCGTGCTATAAACGAGGTAAATAAAAAGTACATGATGTCGAGGGCATTTTGCAACGCAAATACTGTTGAGATAGATTATTACCTTTGGGTAAACGGTGGTATTGACAAAAAAAATCTGATATTTACCTACAAATTTTTCTCGATTGCAAGTACGTCTATGGCGCAGTATTTACTAGGTTGTAATGTTTTAAGTTAATTTAATTAATCAATCCGGCACGCTTTAACAAAGCTTCGGGCTCTGGTGCTTTTCCGCGAAAGCGTTTGTAAAGTTCCATGGGGTTTTCTGTGCCACCTTTACTTAATATGTAATCTTTAAATTTGGTAGCGACTTTTTTGTTGAAAATACCAGCTTCTTCAAAATACTCAAAGGCATCGGCATCTAAAACCTCTGCCCATTTGTAGCTGTAGTACCCAGACGAGTAACCACCTTGGAAAATATGCGAAAACGAGGTGCTCATACAGTTTTCTGGTACCTCTGGAAATAGATTTGTTTTTTTAAAAACCTCTTCTTCATGCGCTTTAACCGATGTAATGGTATCGGCAAGATTTGTTGCATGCCATTTCATGTCCAGTAAGCTAAAGCTAATTTGTCGCAGCGTTTGCATGCCTTCGTGAAAGGCGGCCGATGCTTTTATTTTCTCTATTAAATCCATTGGAATAACGGCACCTGTTTGGTAATGTTTGGCAAATAGCTCTAAAGCTTCTTTTTGGTAACACCAATTCTCCATAATCTGACTTGGCAATTCAACAAAATCCCAATACACATTGGTGCCCGATAAACTGGGGTAGGTACTGTTGGCAAGCATGCCATGTAAGGCGTGCCCAAACTCGTGAAACAAGGTAGTAACTTCGTTAAAAGTTAATAACGATGGTTTGCTTTTTGTGGGTTTTGTGAAGTTGCAAACTATAGATATGTGTGGTCTTTCGTTTATTCCATTTTTTATGTATTGAGGTTTAAAAGAGGTCATCCACGCGCCGTTGCGTTTGCCTTTTCTTGGGAAAAAATCGGCATAAAAAATAGAGATTAAGTCGCCTTTATTATTGGTTACCTTATAAGTTGATACATCGTCGTGGTAAGTATCTATGTTATTTATTTCTTCAAAGTTTAAATCGAACAGTTTATTGGCCACCGTAAACGCACCATGTATTACGTTTTCTAATTTGAAATAGGGTTTTAGCTTTTCGTCATCCAAATCGAACAGCTTTTGTTTTAGTTTTTCGGCGTAATAGGCAGAATCCCATTTTTCAAGCTGGTCTATTTGGTCTAGTTCTTTTGCGAAGCTTTCAAGTTTATTAAATTCTGCTTTTGCGGCTGGCTTTGCTTTTTCTAAAAGGTCGTTTAAAAAGTTGTTTACCGTTTCTGGTGTTTTTGCCATACGTTCTTCTAAAACAAAATGTGCATGGGTTTTATAGCCTAAAAGCTTAGCTCGATCTTGCCTGAGTTTGGTAATTCTTAAAACGATTTGCTGATTGTCTAAAGCATCGTTTTTAAAGCCTTTGGCACCAGAGGCAATAGCGATTTCTTTTCTTAGTTCTCGGTTATCTGCATAGGTAACTAGTGGGATAAAGCTAGGATAATCTAAAGTAAATAACCAACCTAATTTGTGTCTAGATTCTGCTAATTGAGCGGCGGCTTCTTTTACGCCATCGGGTAAACCGGAAAGCTGGTTTTCGTCTGTTATTTGTATGCTAAACCTGTTGGTCTCGGCTAAAACATTTTCGCCAAACCTGAGCTGTAATTGGCTTAGTTGCATATCTATACTGCGTAGTTTTTCTTTGTCTTTTTCGGGTAAATTGGCACCGTTGCGCGAAAAGCTTTTGTATTTTTTGTCTAATAGGGTAAGTTGTTCTGTGCTTAGGTTAAGCGTATCTTTTTTATCGTAAACTTGTTTTACGCGTTTAAATAAGGCTTCGTTTAAAGTAATGTCGTTACTAAATTCTGATAGTAAGGGCGATACTTCTTGGGCTATTTTTTGAATATCATCGTTAGTTTCGGCCGAATTCAAATTAAAAAAAAGACTCGAGATTCTATTTAATTGCTCGCCAGAAAACTCTAATGCTTCAATGGTGTTTTTAAAACTGGGAGCGTCTGTATTTTTGGTAATCGCATCAATTTCTGCTTTAGCATTGGCAATGGCCGTTTTAAAAGCTGGAAGAAAATCGCTGTCTTTTATTTTAGAAAATGGTGCTGTGTTGTAGGCTGTGTTAAAGGTGGTGTTTAATATATTTTTATCCATAATTTAATAATTTGTTAAAAAAGCGGGTTTATTATGCGTACATAATAAAAATTTTATATTTTTGCAGCAGATTTTTCAAAGGAGTTGTTTTTAACTCATAAGAATTATTGTTAATAGCTGTAAAAACCTCGGATTTATTCGGGGTTTTTTTATTGGCTGTTTTAAGTTTGTTAGGTATTAATATTTGATTCAAAATAAGACAGGCTTTTAATTTTCTGAAGCTTCAGTTTTGTTTATTGTAAATCTTTTGCAGAGTCTTTTACCATTTGTTTTAAGCCTTCTTTGTAAACTAAAATTTTATCTAAAACACAGGTATCGTTAGCGCCTATTATTTGAGCGGCCAATATGCCAGCGTTTTTGGCGCCATTTAATGCCACTGTTGCAACAGGCACGCCACCTGGCATTTGAAGAATAGATAAAATAGAGTCCCAACCATCAATAGAGTTACTGCTTTTAATAGGTACGCCAATAACGGGAAGTGGCGATAAAGAGGCTATCATTCCGGGTAAATGGGCAGCACCACCGGCTCCGGCAATTATTACGGCAAATCCTTTGGTGTGGGCATGCTTGCCGTAATCGAATAGTTTTTCGGGTGTGCGGTGTGCCGATACAATATCGATTTCAATTTCTATATCGAATCCTTTTAAAATATCTATGGCTTGTTGCATAATGGGAAGGTCGCTTTTGCTTCCCATAATTATTCCTACTTTATTCATTTTCTGAATTAATTAAATTTATAATCACATTTATTAAAATGTCTTTTTCTTTAGGATGGCTTTCTGCAATCATTAAGGTTAAAGCTACCAAAGTACTATTGTTTATTTTTTTTGTACCGTTGGTATTGTAAAGAAAATTATTTTTATCAAGATACCAAACAAATAGCCATGCGGCAATTCTTTTATTGCCATCTGTAAACGAATGGTTTTTTACCACTAGATATAAAAGGTTTGCAGCTTTTTCTTCAATGCTTGGATAAAGGGGATTGCCATCAAAAGTTTGGTCTATCACGGCGATAGAACTTTTAAAAGACGCATCTTTTTGATTGCCAAACAAATCTGAAGCCCCAAATTTTACCCTCAATTTGTAAATGGCGTTAATGGCCTCGTTATAATTTATTTTAAAGATTGCTTTTGTAGTGGTTGTTGGTTTTTCTACTCTTTGGTAATCGTAATCGTCTAAAATATCCAAGGCCTTGGTATAATCGTCTAAAACATCGATAAGCTCTTTAGGTTCATCTTCTAAAATATTGTTGTTCTTTAAGGTTCGGGTAATTAATTGAACCTTTTTTTTTAGCTGAATTAACCGATTTTCATTTTTTGTGTAGCCTTTTATTAAATGATCCTTGATGATTTTGTTTGACCAAATTCTAAACTGTGTTCCTTTAGCGGAACTAACTCTGTAACCTACAGCCAAAATCACATCAAGATTATAATAATCTATTTGACGTGTTATTTGTCTTTTGCCTTCCTTTTGAACTGTTGCATTTTTTGCAACAGTTGCGTATTCGGGCAGTTCTTTTTCTTTATATATATTCCGTATGTGCCTTGAGATAACAGATTTGTCCCTATCGAAAAGCTCAGAAATTTGATTTAGATTTAGCCATAAGGAATTATTTTCATAAGTTACTTCAACTTGAATTTCATCCTCTTTTTTGTAGATAACAATAGTGCTCATACAATAGTATTGAACTTATGCAATTTTTGCACTAGTTCAAATTTGGTATTTCATTTTTTACGATTTATTCACTTATTACTTTAATTGTTTTCTTTACATCTTCAGCAACTCTGCGTGCTTCACTTAAATCTTCGTTAACAATGGTTACGTGTCCCATTTTCCGGAATGGTCTGGTTTGTTTTTTACCGTAAATATGTGGGGTAACACCGTCCATTTGCATTATGGTTTCAATATTTTTGTAAACCACATTACCTGTGTAACCTTCGGCTCCAACCAAATTTACCATTACACCTGCCGCTTTACTGTCGGTACGTCCCAGAGGTAAGTTTAAAATGGCTCTAAGGTGTTGTTCAAATTGCGAGGTGTAGCTAGCTTCAATAGTTTGATGCCCCGAATTGTGGGGTCTGGGTGCTACTTCGTTTATTAAAATCTGGTTGTCTTCGGTTTGAAACATTTCAACAGCCAAAAGCCCAACATGGTTAAATGCTTTTGAAACGCTTAACGCTACCTTGGTTGCTTTATTGGCAACTTCATCGTTAATTCTTGCGGGGCAGATTACATATTCCACTTGGTTGGCTTCAGGATGAAATTCCATTTCAACAACCGGAAATGTTTTGGTTTCGCCCGATGCATTTCGGGCTACAATTACGGCCAATTCGTTTTTAAAGGGTACCAATTGTTCTGCAATGCATTCTACATTTGGTAAATCTTTTAAATCTTGAATTGTTTTTACAATTTTCACGCCTGTGCCATCGTACCCAAACTGTGCTGCTTTCCATACAAAAGGCAGGCTTAATCCGCCATGGTTTATAGCGTCTTTAATTTCAGAAGTATATGCAAAACGAGAAAACGGAGACGTTGGTAAATTGTTATCGACATAAAACAGCTTTTGTGTAGCTTTGTTTTGTATGGTACGTAGTGTTTTTGACGACGGATATACTTTTTTGCCTTCTTTTTCAAGAGCTTCTAGGGCATCAACATTTACGTTTTCAATTTCAATGGTTAAAACATCAACTTGTTTTCCAAAATTATAAACGGCATCGTAATCCATTAGGTCGCCCAAATGGAACTCGTTGCTGGCAATTTTACAAGGAGCTTCGTTACTCGCATCTAAAACACAGGTGTAAATATCGAACTTTCGGGTGTCGTTAAGTAGCATTTTTCCTAATTGGCCACCACCAAGAATGCCGAGTTTAAAATTTGAAGAAAAATAATTCATGTTGTTTGTTTCAAAAAATGTAATCAATTTAGGCAAAAATACATTTTAATATCAAATTACTTTGCAAATCGTAAATCAAAAAATCGGTAATCGCTAATCTATTGATTATCTTTGCATCTTTAAAAAATAAAATGACCGTGATAAAGCTACACGATAAATATTTTAAACCCTTTATTTCTGCTGAAGAAATCGATGCCGCCATTACACGTTTAGCCAATGATATTTCAAAAGATTTAGGAGACGAAATACCAGTGTTTATAGGTATTTTAAATGGTTCGTTTATGGTGGTAAGCGACTTTGTAAAGAAATACCCAAAACCATGCGAGGTTACCTTTATAAAATTGGCGTCTTACGAAGGGGTAAAGTCCTCGGAAGATATCCAGCGCTTAATTGGTTTAACCCAAGATTTATCTGGGCGAACGGTTGTAATTCTAGAAGATATAATAGATACAGGGAATACCCTGGCAGAAGTGCACCGCATTTTTAAAAACGAAAACGTAAAAGCACTAAAAATCGCAACGCTTTTTTATAAGCCCGAAGCCTATAAAAAGGATTTTAAATTGCATTATATTGGCATAGAAATACCCAACAAATTTATAGTGGGCTTTGGGCTAGACTATAATGGTTTAGGGAGAGACATACCAGAAGTTTATCAAATAAAACAAACACAACACATGACAAATTTAGTACTATTTGGCCCTCCGGGAGCAGGCAAAGGAACACAGGCAAATTTTTTAAAAGAAAAATATAACTTGGTGCACATCTCTACGGGCGATGTTTTTAGATTTAACATTAAAAACGAAACCGCTTTAGGTATGCTGGCAAAATCTTATATGGATAAAGGCGAGCTCGTTCCAGACCAAGTAACTATTGATATGCTGGAAGCCGAAGTTGAAAAAAATGCCGATGCCAACGGGTTTATTTTTGATGGATTTCCCAGAACCAATGCCCAGGCCCAAGCCTTGGACAAGTTAATGGACAGTAAAGATTCTAATATAAATGCCATGGTAGCTCTAGAGGTTGATGATGAGGTTTTAGTTGAACGTTTACTAAAAAGAGGTAAAACAAGCGGAAGAGCAGATGATGCCGATGAGTCTATTATAAGAAATAGAATTGCAGAGTATTACAATAAAACGGCAATTTTAAAAGACTATTACTCGGCACAAAACAAATACTATGGAGTTGATGGGGTTGGAAGCATTGAGGATATTACGGTGCGTTTATCATCTGTAATTGATAGTTTATAGTCTGATTGTCATTCCTGCGAAAGCAGGAATCCATTTTTAAAACTCAGTTTCAATTAATAAGATTCCCGCCATAGTTTATCTTGAGCGAAGACGAAAGGCGGGAATGACAAAAAGCATGACAGAGGGAAATTTTGTTGACTACGTAAAAATGTACGTCGCTTCCGGTAACGGAGGTAAAGGTTCTGCGCATTTACATCGCGAGAAATACATAACCAAAGGCGGTTCAGACGGCGGCGATGGCGGTAGAGGCGGGCATGTTATTCTTAGAGGAAATTCAAACCTTTGGACCCTCTTACCTTTAAAATTTAAAAAACACATACGCGCAGGCCATGGCGAACATGGTAGTAAAAGCCGCAGCACAGGTGCCGATGGCGAAGACATGTATGTTGATGTGCCTCTGGGAACCGTAGTTAGAGATACCGAAACCAACGCTATTATTTTTGAAATTACAGAGCACGGTGAAGAAAAAATTATTGTAAAAGGAGGGAAAGGCGGATTGGGCAACTGGCACTTTAAATCGTCAACAAATCAAACACCACGATACGCGCAACCCGGACTTCCGTTAGAAGAAAAACACATTACCTTAGAGCTTAAAATACTTGCCGATGTTGGTTTGGTTGGTTTCCCAAATGCTGGAAAATCTACACTTTTATCGGTGGTAACATCAGCAAAACCCAAAATTGCAGATTACGAGTTTACTACTTTAAAACCCAATTTGGGCATTGTTGAATATCGCGATTTTAAAACCTTTGTGATGGCCGATATTCCTGGTATTATTGAAGGTGCTGCCGAAGGGAAAGGGCTTGGGCACTACTTTTTACGACACATTGAGCGTAACTCTATTTTACTGTTTTTAATTCCAGCTGATGCCGATGATATTAAAAAACAATACGATATTCTTTTAGATGAATTGCGCCGATACAACCCCGAAATGTTGGATAAAGAGCGTATTATAGCCATTTCAAAATGCGATATGCTCGATGCCGAATTAAGGGCAGAACTTAAAACCGAGTTGGATAACGAGCTGCCCATTCCATATTTATTTATTTCATCTGTGGCACAACAAGGTATTACAGAACTTAAAGATTTACTTTGGAAGATGTTGAACGATTAATTTTACAGAAGCATTAATTTTTTTAAATTTAACTACCGTTTTTATCGTAAATACAGGTTTGCGTCATGCTGAACTAGTTTCAGTATATCATAATTTCTAGAATCTCGATTTATTTATGCGAACCTCAAACAAGTTCAGGGTGGCTAACAAATCAATAAAAGATATTCAGAATCCTAAATTAAAATTTCAGAATGAAAGAAAAGATCAAAGGCATCGTAGAAATCAACGATAATAAGTTAAGCCGGTATTTTGCTTTTTTTATTCAAGCGCTTATCCTTTTATCGGTTGTTACGTTTTCAATTGAAACCATTCCTAATTTAAAACCACAAACCAGAACCATTTTACAATCCATCGAATGGTTTAGCGTTATTGTGTTTACTTTAGAATACCTTTTAAGAATTTATGTGGCAGACCACAAACCCAAGTTTATATTCAGTTTTTTTGGTATTATAGACTTGCTCGCCATTTTACCATTTTATTTGTCATTTGGAGTCGATTTACGCTCATTAAGAGCCTTGCGTTTTTTGCGTTTATTCAGAATTTTGAAACTTGTGCGTTACAATAGAGCCATGAATCATTTTACACGGGCCATAAAATCGGCCAAAGAAGAAATTTTACTTTTTATATTCATTACGCTTATTTTAATTTATTTTTCGGCCGTTGGGATTTATTATTTCGAAAATCAAGCACAGCCACAGCATTTTTCGTCTATTTTCGATAGTTTGTGGTGGGCCATTATAACGCTTACCACCGTTGGGTACGGCGATGTTTACCCCATAACCGTGGGCGGAAAGGTGTTTACTTTTTTTATATTAATGATTGGTTTGGGCATTGTGGCGATACCAACAGGCATAATTTCTTCGGCTTTAACAAAATCGGTTGATAAAAAGGAAAAAGAATAAAGCGTTTCGATTCCTTCACAATAGTTATTGGAATTTGCGGGAATAACAATTTAAGTGAAAACACCGGTGCAAGCATACGGGGAATTTTTTTCGATTAAAATCGTTTTAAAATCCAATCTTTAATTATCTCTAAAGCTATAGGAGAAAAGGTTTCTTCAATTTTTATATACTCACTTGGGTTTCCGGTTTCTGAAGTTTGAAACAAATGATTTAAACCTTCTAATTCCTTAATGGTAACATCCTTATTATTTGCTTTTTTAAGTGCCTGTTCAATGCCGTTTAAATTAAGCTTAGGTAGTACTTGTAAATCTTTGCTTCCGTTTAAAGCCAAAACAGGACAATTTGTTTTAGCATAATAATCTTGAGGGTTGGTTTTTATAAACGTAGTTAGCCACTTATTACTTGCAAGACTGTTAAATTTATCAATAAGTTGGTCGTTTATATAAAAAGCATAAGGGCTAGATGCATTATCCTCTTTATAAGCATTTAATTTAGATTTTATTTTAAGCTTTATTTGAGTGCTATCAGTTTCTGTTTCAATTACATTATAGGCCATTTTAGAAATAGTGTCGTTAAATTTTAAGGTTGCTTCTGGCGCACCCATTTGTTTTGCTATTTCCCAAGATTGCGTAAGAATAACTTCGCTACCAACAATGCCAGTACCGGCAAGAGAAACAATAAAAGCCACATCTTTATTTTGTGATGCCACTATTGGCGCAATTAAACCGCCTTCACTATGTCCAATCAATCCTATTTTAGCATCATCAATATCTTTTCTAGTTTTTAAATACTCAATAGCTGCATCAACATCGGTGGCAAAATCAAAAGTAGTTGCTGAATTAAAATCGCCTTCAGATTTCCCAATACCTCTGTCGTCATATCTTAAAACCGCAATACCATTATTAGATAAGTAATCAGAAAGCACTAAAAATGGTTTATGTCCCATAATTTCCTCATTTCTGTTTTGAGGGCCGGAGCCACTAATTAGGATAACAACGGGTGGATTTTTTATGTCTTTTGGCAAAGTAATTGTGCCTGCAAGTTTTATGCTATCTGCATTGTGGTTTATAAAAAATAATTCTTCAGATGTGTAATTAAAAGGTGTTTTTGGTGTTTGTGGGCGGTTGCTTTGTGAAACTGTTGTTAGCGAGAATAAGCAAAAAAACAATAGTGTACAAGTCGTTTTAAATTCCATAGAGATAGTGCTTTGATATTGATTAAATATCGGAATAGAAATTCAACACACAAAATAATTAACTTTATTATTTATCTCAAAGGCATAATTTTTGATTAATTTTATAGAAAATTATTGCTATGAAATTTCTTAAATTAATTACACTAATCTTATTAATTAACGCCTGTGCCCCCATTCGTGTTAATTACGATTTCGATACAAGCACAAACTTCTCAAAATACAAAACCTACAACTATTACGCCGATATGAAAACGGGTTTAAGCGATTTGGATACCAAACGTTTTTTGGATGCTTTTGATGCAAAAATGCAAGCAAAGGGTTTTAGTTTAGCCGAAAAACCAGACTTTTTTATAGATATAAAAAGTAGCGAATTTAAAGCAGCACAGCGCAATACCGTTGGTGTTGGTTTAGGTGGCGGCGGACGTAATGTTGGCGGAGGTTTATCAGTTGGTATTCCTATTGGGCAATCTGGAGTAAATAGAAAAATAACTATAGATTTTGTTGACGAAAACGGCAAAGGCCTTTTTTGGCAAGCCGTTAGCGAATCTAGTTATAACCCCAATGCATCTCCGGAAAACAGAACAGCGCGTTTAAATGCTATTTTGGATAAAGTATTAGTTAACTATCCACCAAAAGAATAGCTCTAGTTTTTTACAAAACGCTTACTTGTTAAAAGCATGTTGTTTGAGTAAACATTTACCAAATACATGCCTTGGCTTAAACGGCTAATGTCAACTTCATTGTTTTTGTAATTAGATATTTTTGTTGATTTCAACTTTTTACCATCTAAACTTATAATATCTACTTTTAAGTTTGCTGCATTTTTACTTTCTACTTTTAAGTTTAAAATATGGTTTGAAGGATTTGGAAATAACGAAATATTAAAATTGTTTTCTTTGCTAATAATAGCATCAACTCCTAAAGCCGATTTTGTAATAGTCCAAGCAACGGTGTAAATATGGGTGGTTTCGTGGTTATCAATTCTTAGCATGGGCGAATCATCGTGCACCACAACGGTTAAATTATTGGTTCCCGTATTCAAATCGGTTTCAATAATAGAAACAGCATCCACATCATTTTCATAATTTGAAGCGTTTAAAGTCCATGTGCTTTTTAAGGTATTTGGGATGGGTTTAATTAAATTTAGCTGAAAATCGATAGGAAATGCCGTAGGGGTTACCGAATTTGAAACTGGTAAATAAGAGTCTATAGGCCCAACTAAGCTGTGTATTTTTTCAATAATACCTTCTTTACAAACCGAGCAGAAAGGAACACCTAAATAGCGCATTTTACAGCTTTGGTGTGGCCTATTCCAAGTTGCAGCCACCCCTGTTGTTCCATAAGGGTAAATACCAATATTATTAGTTCCTATCCAATTTTTCCATTTTACCAAATTCGTGTTTGTTTCTTGAGTCATATTAATAGCTTCAAAAGCATGAATATCGCCAGGGTAATATTCATCTCTTAAATTAAAGAGAGAGTGCCCTAATTCGTGTATAATAATTTCATTGGCACTACTCCCGGTTGATGAAACAGCGTAAGGTCCACCAGCGCCACCATATTCAGGAGAGTTAACTAAAATTATAGGTTGGTCGTATTCCGGGAAATTTTTAGCTAACACATTATAAACAATCGAGGAGTTATAAGTATATAATAATCTGTGAAACCCAGAGGTATCGAAAGAGGTGTTAAAATAGGTGTCTTTGGTAGCGGCAGGAAAAACAGGTTCTGTAACATCGGTTGCGTTGGCAGGATGATCTGTACCACTTTCGTTCGATGGTACTTTTACGGCATAAACATTAAAATAATTGGCATATTCTTTAAATGGAGGTTGTGTAAAGATTTCATTTGAAAAGTTTGTGGCATCTGCAATAAATTTTGAAAATTCATTGGTTTGATAGCCTTCACTTAAAAGGACAAGGTTTATTCTTTTATCATTGTCGCCCGATTGTTTAATCGTGTCAACATCAAAAATTTGAGCATTAACAAATCCTATGTTTAGCAAGCATAATGCATAAAGTAAACAATACTTCATAATGATTGGATTTTAGTTTTTATAAGCGGCTTTGTTTTTGATAGAGGTGTTGTAACTTCGTTGATACTGATAAATTTCGTATTTTGTTCTAGCTTTAGTTTTAATGAAAACTCAACTTCCTTTAGTACTACTTTTTTTCTTTGGAATTGTTTTGAATTGTCAACAAATTCAAAATTTTTTATAAGCGGGTTTCTTATAGTGATACTCTGTAACACATTTAAATTTTTATCAAGTTGATTGCATATTAAATCGCCAAAAGTACCGTTATTTATATCCATACTTTTTTTCAACCTTCCGTTGGCAATTATTTTATTAATAAACTGAATGTTTTTTTTGCCTTTTTCATCTTCAGAAATTTTATAATTTAAAAAAATGAGTTTGGGGTTTGTTTCTTCAACAGTAGCATTTTGAATAACATCTTTTTTTGAAGCACACGAATTTATTATTGTACAAACAAACACTATTAAAGGTAAAGCAATATTTTTGGGTGTTGCTTTTTTCAAAATAAAAAAGGTTAAGTTTTTAAAACAAAGTGTAAAGTTAATCATTTAAAACGTTTTGAAAAACGGATTGATTTCCGACACTTTTAAAAATAAAAAAGGAGAATAATAAATATCCTTTCTTATTTAATCCACCTTTATTCTAACGCCTTCGCTATGGCTGCTAAACTCTGGTGCGTACATGCTTTGTATGGTTGTAATACCGTTGCTCATGTTGCCTGCATTGTTTACCCTTAAATCGTATTCAAACACATAAACACCTTTTGGCAGATAATCAAAAAAGAAGTTGGTGCTCGCATCTTTGGTGCTTTCGTAATAGCCCAAACCGTCTTGCCATTTGTATTTCGAAATAACGTTTACAGGTTCTAATCCTGCGGCGCGCATATCTTTCATGTGTACAAACTCCATGGGCCTGTCGCTGCGTAATTCTATGCGAACGCGCACTAAATTGCCGATATTGACTTTGGTGTTTTTTGTGATTTCTGAAATTTCTTCACCAGTATCTGTGTTGGTTTTAAGGAAGAGTTTTTTATTCAATTTTAAAGGTGTTTCTGCTAATGAGATTTTATCCAAATCCTCAAAATATTGCCAATATAAAGCACCCCAAGCAATGCCATTTCCTTTTTTGGTAATTTGTACTTCGGCCATTTCTGGTTTAATTTCAGAGGCATTCCACGCCGTTTTAAAGTAGCCTGTTCCAGCTTCAGCTTTTACTGCTTCCTCCCGATAGCTATCGGGATTGAAAGGCTCTATTTTTTGACCGCCTAAAACCACATCAACCCTATCGGTTACACTTCGACTAAGCTCAGTACTGGCACCTAACCAATCGCTACCTTGTAATAATAAAGCGTAAACCGCTTCGGTGGTTGCTTTGGTGGTTTTCCAACGGTTGGTTTGCTTGTTTTTAAGCAACCAGATTTTAAGATTATCGATGGTTTCAAGATTCTTCGCTTCGCTCTGAATTACAGTTCCTGCTTCTGAAAAAGCCTCAATTAACAAGGCTTGTGTTTCAATGGGCGCTTGGTACCAGTACCAAGAGTTGGTGTTGGCTTTCCAATACATACCCAATTCTTCACTAGTAATACTGTTTTCTTTTAATGACTTTAAAATTTTAGCTGATGTTTTTTTATCGCCCATTCTATCAACAACCAAAGCCATTAAACCTTTGGTGTACAGCGAGCGTTTTAACCAATATTTCTGAATTTGCGTGTGGTAGTATTTGGTGATTTCTTCAACGTCATCAGATTTTTTAATTTCCGGAAAAAAGCTTCGCATGTACAAATAATGCAATTGGGTGTAGCTTAAATGATCTTTGTTTAAATCGACTTTTGAATCGTATTTTCTAATATCATTGTATTCTTTTACAAATTCGGTATCGAGATAATTGATGGCTTTTTGAGTCATCGAATCTTCACTGTCCATTTGAGTAACATTCAGTTTTTTAAGATGTCCAAAACCGGTAATAATATGTTGGGTTATATATCTATTTTCACGTCCGCCTTTAAACCAAGCCCAAGCGCCAGAATGCATTTGATTTTGTTCCAGTTTGCGTTTGGCGGATTGCAATTCGTTATTCATTTTGTTTAAATCGAATAATAAAGCGATACGTTTTTTCTGTTCGGTTTCACTTTGTGCATCACGAAGCCATGGGGTTTCTTGAATTAAAATGGACTTTAATTCTTCGTTCTTTTCTAAGTTAGAAAGTAAAGCATCAGTATTTCGCCATTGATTAAAAACCTCTTGAATTCTTGGGTTTGAGTTTACAATATGGCTCGCCAATGCATTGGCATAATAACGCGAAAAAGTTTGCTCGTTACACTCATAAGGATATTCCATTAAATAGGGTAAAGCTTGTACTGCATACCACGCCGGATTGGAGGTTATTTCTAAAGTTAATTTGTGGTTTTTTAAAGTTGAAGATTTGGTGGCTGAGCCTGTCGAAGCCAACTTACCCAAAGTGAATGTTTTAGTTTGATTGCTTCTTACCCACATCGGTAATGTTTGGGTAACCAACATGCGGTTACTTAAAACTGGTAACGCATTTTGTTCGCCATCAGTAAAATTTCCAGATTTGGCAATCACTTTATATTGAACCGCTTGCACATTATCGGGGATGGATAAATGCCATGATACTTGAGTGTTGCCTTTTGGTGAAACGGTAAAAGCCCCAACTAGCTTCCCCGAAGGAGAAGAACTGAGCAGCTTTTCTGATATGTCTTTCCCAGAAATGGCATCTGTTAATATTAAAGCCGCTTGCCCCGAAAGTGGCTTATCAGTTAGGTTTGCAATTTTTGTGCTGATGCTTATTTGGTCGCCTTCGCGTAAAAAACGAGGTGCGTTTGGTATCACCATAAGTTCTTTTTGCGTAACGGTTGTTAAGGTTTTAGTCGCGCTTTCTAAAGTTTTTGTGTGTGCCAAAAGCTGTAATTTCCATTGGGTTAAAGCTTCTGGTGTGGTAAAACTGAAACTTACGTTGCCGTCTTCATCTGTTTTTAACTGCGGAAAGAAAAAGGCAGTTTCGTTGAGGTTTTTACGGATTTTGATGTTGTTGAAGTTTGGTTTTTCTGCTTCAACTTTATCCAAGTTTTCATTTGGTGCACTTTCAATGGATTCTTTTTTTTCTTGAGTGCCGTAACCTGTAATCACAACTTCATCTAAATTGGCATCGTCCGCAACGGCCATAACTTCTTCTTCAATTTCAATACTTGCAACACGACTATTGAAAGATTTAGATCTCATTAAATACCTATTTCTATTCCCAAAACTAAATCCAAACCAATCCCATTGGTCATAATTTTGCTGTTTGTAATGCCCACGAAACCTATCATTATAAACCCTGAAATTTTGTGTGCCAAAACTTTGTCGCGCATTAATGTTATTATACGAATAATAGGTTGGATTGCTGATGGGTTTAAAATTCCAAGCATGCGGTTTAAATTGGTCTAAACTCGCATCGTACATACTTGCCAATAATTCTGCACTTACTTTATCGCCTTTTGGCCCTTTAATTTTAAAGCTCCAGGCTTCATCCGTCCCGGGTTGTAACTTGTCTCTAAATGTTGTGGTTAGAATATCTAAATCGGTTTTAGGATAAGGCACGACAATATTTAAACTTCCCGATTGAAAACTGTTAAACGATGCAAAACTATAGCTAACAGAAAAGCCACCTATGTCGTCGCTCGTTATGGGAATGTTAATGGTTTTCTTATTGTTGTTCAGTGGAATGACCTGCGTTTTTAAAACCTCATTTTGTTTTTCAATTGAAACCGTAATGTTTATATTTTTGGCTGCCGAGGCTAAAGTTATAATGGCAGTATCTCCAGCATTGTATTCAGTTTTATTACTTGTAATACTAAATAATTGATGGTCTGCCAACGTTTTATCGGCGTTGCTATACAATGTGGTTTTAATTTCGTCTTTTACTATTTGCCCAAACTTATCTTTACTTTCTAAAGTGATGAGGTATTTACCAGATGGCCATTTTTTAGTTTTCCCAAGATTGAGTTTTTTCGTGTTTTCGGTATTAAAAGACGCAATAAAAACAAGCTTTCCTTTTTCCCAATTATTTGGGTTTTGTTCATTGTTATAAGCATCGTGCGGAAATAAATTTTTAAAAGCTTCTTTTGTAAAATCTTGATAATCTGGGGCAGGCCAAGGTCTCTGCCTCATCACAGAATTAGGTGCTAATAGTTTATAGATTTTAACCGTTCCTTTTGCGGGTACAAACTCCCCATTTAAGTTTTTCGTATCAATGGTAATCGCATGGTCTTTTTTGGTTTTATCTAAAGTATTGGCGATATACATATTAGCTGTTAATGCATGATAGCCAATATTTACAATGGTTGTTGCGCTTCGTGTTTCACCGTTTAAATCGGTTACATCGGCAGTTACTTGGTATTTAAAAACGGGCAGGCTACTTTTATCGACACTTTGGTCGGGTTGTGCTTTAAAGGTTATTTCAAATTCGCCTTTGGCATTTGTTGTGCTTTCGCCATGCGTAATTTCTTGTGGCTCACTGTTAAACCATGGGCGGTACCAAAAATACCAATGCGGATATTCTACTTTTCTGTGTACACGATACACCACTTTGGCATCGGTAATATTGCTTCCCGCATAAGCCAAAGCGTTGCCTTTTATGGTTACTGAATCGTTGACTTTATAAGTTTCGGTTATGGGGTTGAACTTGGTTTCGAACTTGGGCCTTTTGTATGCTTCAACCGAAAAATAGTGTTCGGAAAATAAATCGATATTTCCATAATCTGTTTCCAGCGTAATACGATATTGCCCATTTAAGCCCGCGTTTGGCAATATAAATTCACCGGTAACCGAGCCGTATTCGTTGGTTTTAAACTCCAGCTCTTTTACTTCCTCGCCATTGGTATTATACAAGGTTGCATAAACATCTTGATTGGCCAAAACTTCAGATTTGCCCCTTTCGGTTCTTATGGCAATAGCCTTAAAATAAACGGTTTGCCCGGGTCTGTAAATGCTTCTGTCTGTAAACAGAAACGATTTGTAAGTTGTTTTTTCGTTCTGGTTTTTATAATACTGATAGATGTAATACGCTCCAAAATACGCCAAATCATTACTTTGTTTTACTTTTAAGTTTACATTTCTGTAATATGCTTTTGTTTTTTTTATGTTTATCTTTCCGTGTAAATCTGTGGTGCGGTTTTCGGTTTGTTTGGTTTGGATATTGTTCCTAAAATAGCTTAATTCCACTTTGGCATTGCTAATAGGATTACCGTTGTTTCTATCGATTATTTGATAAGTTTTATAATCCGTTTTATCGGTTTCAACCAAAGCCAAATCGGTAACTTGAATGCTGCTAAAAGCAAAGGTGTTTTCGTTATTTTCTACTGATGCAAAAACCAAATAACTGCCATTGTTTAGCTTTGGCAATAAAATCTCAGTTGTATGTGTTTGGTAATCGTTTTCGTTTCGCAAACTATTATTCCATTTGGTTGTGGGCTCTAACTTTTTTATAAACGCTAATTGCTCTTCTTTTCTATAGGTTTTATTAAATTTTTCTAACTGATTTCGAGAGATTTTAAAGATTTTAAATTGAAGCTGATTTAAGTTTTTATAACGGATTAACAAACGTGAATCTTTAAGGATGGGCAGAAAACTTTCGGTTGTAATTTCAAGTGTTTGCTGCTCAATTTGTTGTTTTAAAACCGCACATTTTTCGGCGCCATTGCTTTTCGGGAATTTAGCAATAACGTTGTTGCAAACAGCAATGGCTTCTTTAGCTTTCCAACGGTTTTCTTCTTTGTTTTTTGGTTGATATTCTAAACTTTGCTGATAATAAATTGATGCTATTTCAAAGTCGTACAACCCAGAAACTTCGTGGGTTTTAAATTGCTCGCTTTCGGTTTTTAAAACGTTTAATAAAATGAGTTGTTTGTCGTTAAAAGTAGCATGCCTATTTACAAATTTTAATCGATCGATGTTAACATCAGCCAATGCCAAGGGCGATTCATCTTTTAAATGAAATCGAATTAAGTCTTGATAAATCTTAAGAGCGTTAAGTTGTAATGATGTTGAATCTTTTGATTCTATTGTTAGCGTTGAAAACATTCCTGCATCACCTAAAAACCTCGGGTTATCAATTTCAAATTTGTAAGCTGGTTTGGTAATATGTGTTTCGTTAGTTTTATAAAACTGCAAGGCATTATGGCTTAAAAAATCGAACAAAGTCGGTCTGTGAATTTTAGAGCCTTTTTGCTCGTTTAAAAGTACATTATAATTGCTTAAAGGTTCTAATTTAAGCATCAATCCGTTTTCCAAAGAATTTTGATAATGCAAATGAATGGCGTTAAAAAGCGTTTGTAAATCCCAAGTTCTAAAATCAACAGCTTGCCCTGAGCTTGTAGAAGGGAGAGCTTTTGCTTCTGTTTTTGTTCGGTTGTAAAACTTATACCTGTTTTGGTTAAAATATTGCCAGTATAAATTGGCTAAAATATTTTCAAGAATGTTTTTGGTAGGGAACGAACTCTGTTCAATTTCACTTTTAAAATCATTAATAATTTTTAATTGCGCATCTTCTTCTAAAACCAAAGCGAACTTGCTTTTAAAAAACATGGTTTTAATGCGTTGTGGGTGGTTGTTGTCTTTTTTTGCTTTCGCTGAAATGTTTTCAACAATTTTTAATGCCGATTTTGGCAAGCCTTCAGCCTCTAGTTTGTCAACTTTAGTCCATAATTTCTTGTAATCTGGATTTTGGGCTTGTGTAAAATTTGAAAAAAGAAGAATCATTACTATAAATAGTGTGTGCTTTATTTGTGCTGAATTCATTTCAGTAGGTGTTAAAATTTATCTTTAAATGTACTTTCAAAAGTTGTTCCAAAAAACAATATATGATGAATTACTTGCGTTGGTTGAGTGAAGTTAACCATTTTTAAAGTAAAGTATATTGTCCGTAAAATATTGTTTAGCTTTGTACTTGCTTAAAAAATCATGAAAAATATTATATTATTACTTTTTCTTCCTTTCGCTGTTTATGCTCAAACCGACTTACATACCATAGGAGAGCTTATAAAAAACAAGCAATTTGCCAAAGCAGAGCATTTGGTGCTTAACTACTTAAAAAGCCATCCCAACAACTTAAAAGCCATCGAGTATCTGGGCGATGCTTACGGCTACCAAAAAAAATGGGACGATGCCATAATACAATATAAAAAACTTTTAAAAACAGACCAAAACTGCGCTAATTACAATTATAAATACGGAGGTGTTTTGGGTATGAAAGCTCTATCTATTAGCAAAATAAAAGCCGTGGGCATAATTGGCGAAGCCAAAAAACACTTTTTAAGAGCGGCCCAGTTAGACAAAAACCACATCGATACCCGTTGGGCATTGGTAGAGCTGTATATGCAATTACCGGGTATTATTGGTGGCAGTAAAAGTAAATCGTTAAAATTTGCCAACCAATTGCAAAACCTATCTCTGGTAGATGGCTATTTGGCAAAAGGATATATTTACGAATATGATAACGAGCCGGAATTAGCAGAGCAATATTACAAAAAAGCCATTGCCGTTGGCGGATCTTTAACCTGTTTTAACAAGTTAACCAGTTTTTACGAAAACCAAAACCAGCCCGAAAAAGCCATTAAAAATATTGAGGCGGCACAGCAAAAACACCAGCGCAACGTCTTGCATTACCAACTGGGTAAAGTAGCTGCCGAATATAACACGCAGCTAGATAAAGGCGAACAATGTTTACAAACTTACATTGCCCATTACACTGCTAAAGATGGTGTTCCCGTAGCTTGGGCAAACTACCGTTTAGCGCAAATTAAAAGGCATAAAAACAGTAAAACCGAAGCCTTAAAATACATCAATTTAGCCATAACGGCATTGCCAAATATCAAGGTTTTTAAAAAGGAAAAAGAAAAAATTGAAAAGCTTTAGCCTTGCTTGACTTAAGTTGCCCTTTTTTTGCCACAACTTTTGCAAGAGGATGGTTTTTTAAGTTTTTTCAGTAAAATAACTTGTTAAAAGTGTTGTTTAAAGGTTGTTGTTAAGTTCTATTTTTGCATTTTGATTTTCAATTAGATGCAAATTATCTTTTAGTTGAAACTCTGAGGCATTAAATTCGTTCGACCTGTTTTTATCAAGTTTTTGTAAAGCAATGCTTCTTGAGAATCTACGTATGCTTGTTTTAGAGTCTAATATAATACCGGGCACAGGAGCGTTTTTTCCATTATTGTCTTTGGCTACCATTGTAAAATACGAGGAGTTGCAATGTTTGGTTTCTCCTGTTTGAATGTTTTCAGATTCTACACGAACACCAATAACCATAGAGGTTCGCCCCGTATAATTTACCGATGCTTTTAATGTTACCAGCTCGCCAACTTCTATGGGGTTTAAAAAATCGACTTTGTTTACCGATGCCGTTACGCAATAATGTCTGGAGTGCTTTGAGGCACAGGCAAAGGCGATTTGATCCATTAAATTCAATATATAGCCTCCATGTATTTTGCCGCTAAAATTAGAGTGCATGGGCCGCATGAGTTCTGAGATGGTTATTTGGGAATCTTTTATGTGTTTAAACATAGTTTAAGTTTTTTATTTTTCTTCTTGGGCGCGTTTTATTATGGCTTCAGGTAAGGCCTTTTTTGCTTTAGCCCCCATTTTTTTTAGTTTTTCAACACTGGTTATTAGGTTGCCCCTGCCATCAACTAATTTATTCATTGCTGCCGAATAATCGCTTTTGGCGGCATCAATTTTTTTGCCAACACCGGTTAAATCTTTAACTAAACCTTCAAATTTATCATAAAGTGCACCGGCTTGTCGTGCAATTTCAATGGCGTTGCGCTGTTGTTTTTCGTTGTTCCACATACTGTCAATAGTACGTAAAGTGGCCAGTAAAGTAGATGGTGTAACGATAACAATATTCTTTTCGAAAGCTTTGTTGTAAATGCTATTATCTTCATTTACAACAACCGCGAAAGCAGGTTCGATGGGGATGAACATCAAAACAAAATCGGGCGATTCAATATCGTATAAATCCTGATAGTTTTTTTCTGAAAGCTGATCGACATGTTTTTTAATGGAATTTACATGCGCTTTTAAATGGAGTGTTTTGTCATCGTCTTCAGCATTAACCAAACGCTCATAATCGGTTAACGATACTTTGCTATCGATAACCATTTTTTTACCATCGGGAAGATGCAATACCACATCGGGCAAAACACGAGAGCCGTCTGCCAAAGTAAAGCTTTGTTGCACGAAATATTCCCTGTCTTTTTCCAGTCCGGATTTTTCCAATACACGTTCTAAAACCAATTCGCCCCAGTTGCCTTGCATTTTGCTATCGCCTTTTAAAGCCCTGGTTAAATTGGTGGCTTCCTTTGTCATTTGTTGGTTTAGGTCTTTTAATCCCAATAATTGCTCTTTTAAAGCAGAATGCATACTAATACTTTCTTTTTGGGTTAAATCTACTTTTTCTTCAAAAACTTTAATTTTTTCTTGTAACGGGTTTAAAATATTTTTGATGTTTTCTTTATTCTGAAGTGTGAATTTTTCAGATTTTTCGTCGAGTATTTTTGTGGCCAAAAGTTCGAAATCCTTTCGTAATTGTTGTTGGCGTTCTTCAATTTCAGCATCGCGTTTTTTATTGAGTTGTTGCAGGTTTTCGTATTCGGTATTCCTTCGGGTTAATTCAGCATGTAAAACATCTTTTTCCTTACGGATGTCTTCGCGCTGGTTTTCAATTTTGTTTAAATTTTGCTTTAATTCATTTATAGTTTGATGCATTTGGTTTTGGCGTTCCTGTAAAGTGCTTTGCTCGCTTTTACTTTTTAGTTTGTTAAATAGCATGCCTAAATAGGTGCCAATAGCTGCGGAGATAAGAATAACTAAAATTAGGCTAAGGTTGTCGTTCATTTAAAATAGAAGTTTATCCAAAGATAATTTTTTTAGTTGAAAGATTTTAGGCGAAGCATTAAGATTTAACTGAAAATAATACCAGGAGCAGATAATTACTTCTTCACTCTAAAACTGCCTTTCTCCTCATCAAAAGTTATTAAATCTTTAGGGAATAAAGAATCGAAAGTGCCATTTAAAATGAGGTTACAGGGTAGGTCTGAAACGACTTTGTTTTCAGTCATAACAATAAGTTTATCGCATAATTGAATGGCGAGATCTATTTCGTGAGAGGAAAACAAAATGGTTTTATTAGTGTTTTTAGCCAATTTTTGAAGCAGTTTTAATATGTATGCTTTATGGTACATATCGAGGTGCGTAGTGGGTTCGTCCAGAATAATTAAATCGGTGTCTTGTGCCAAAGCGCGCGCAATCATTACTTTTTGTAACTGTCCGTCGCTTAACTCAAAACATTTTTTATGTTTTAAATTTTCAATGTTGGTTTGCGTTATCGCTTTATTAATAATGGTTTTGTCGTTTCCAGATAAATTACCAATCCAACTGGTGTAAGGTTGTCTGCCCAATGCGATAACCTCAAAAACGGTTAGGTTTTTCGAGGCTATTTGCTCGGTTAAAACCAAACTCATCATTTTTGCCAAATCGATGGGGTTTAGTTGTGCTAAATTTTTATTGTTGATTAAAACCGAACCATTTAATGCTTTTTGAACATTGGTAATGGTTCTGATTAAAGTTGATTTTCCAATACCATTGGCGCCAATCAACCCAACCAATTCACCTTTATTTAATTCAATATTTATATTTGAAGAAACAGTGGTTTGCAGCTTTTTTGTGGAATAACCAATGCTTAGGTTTTCGGTTTTTAAAATGATATGTGATTTGTTAACACTCATAAATTTCAATATACAATTTTCAAATTCCAATCACTAAATTCTAAAAAACCACTCAGATTTATGAGGCACAGGTTTTGGAATTTTGTTTTTGTTGTTTTGGAATTTATATTCATATTAAAACACCATTTTTCGTTTTCTAACCAATAACCAAATCACAACAGGTGCGCCAATTAAAGCTGTTATGGCATTAATTGGCAACGTGTAATCGCTATTTGGTATTTGGGCAATACTATCGCAAATTAACATGATAATTGCACCAAACAAAAATACAGCGGGTAATAATATTTTGTGGTTTGAGGTGTTAAAAACTTGCCGCGTTATGTGCGGAATAGCCAACCCAATAAACGCAATAGGACCCGCAAAAGCAGTAATGGTTCCTGCCAATAAACTGGTAGCGGCAATAATAATTAACCTGCTTCTTTTAATATTCAATCCTAAACTTATCGCGTAATTTTCGCCTAAAAGCAAGGTGTTTAACGATTTGATAGACAGGATGCTTAATAAAATTCCGACACAAAATATAACTGAAAAAATAAATAATTCGTGCCAAGATAAATTACCCAGGCTGCCAAAGCCCCAAAAAATGTATTGTTGTAATTGTTCGGCAGATCCAAAATACGAAAGCACACTAACAATAGCTGCCGTTATACTGGCAAACATGAGCCCGATAATAAGAATAGCCATAGTATCGCGCACTTTAACAGAAACCATTAAAACCGCCAAAAGCACCAAAAAACTACCTAGGCTGGCAGCAATTACAATGCTCCATTTAGATATAAAGATCGAGGCCAAAAAACCACCAAACAAACCCGTGCCTAAAATAATGAGTGCCACACCCAAACTAGAGCCCGAGCTTATGCCCAATACAAATGGACCTGCTAACGGATTTCTAAAAAGCGTTTGCATTAATAGCCCAGAAATGCCCAAACCCGAACCCACTAAAATGGCAGTTAATGCTTTTGGTAATCGGTAATTGGTAATAATGTATGACGATGAATTGCCTATAAGACTATTAAAAATCTCTTTTAATGGAATATATACCGAGCCTAGACTAATATTCACAAAAAAACATACTATTAAAATAGTTGTTAAAATTATAAATGAATATTTGAAATTGTGTTTCATAGGACGGTTTTCAGGCCTCTCTGTTCCGAAGGATCGGGACTAACAGGTCTTTGTTTTTATTCTAAAGGTTTAAAAAAGAATGGGTTATAGTCTTTTAATAGTTCTGGATGGCAGATTTTAATAATATCTTTTAATACCAAATCTGGTCGGGCAAAGCCCAATTCGTAATACAAAACACCACCGTTTTTACCTGTTGTGTTGGCAACTGTGTAAATCGATTTGTTGTTGTAGGCACTAAACTTGGTGTTGTGGATACTCGCATTTTTAAGGGCGTCTAAACTTTTATAATTTGATGGATTTAACCAAATATTAGCATCTTTTGCTTTGCTGTAAACGGCCTCAAAATTAAGTTTTAAACTGCCAGTGCCTTTGCTGTCTTTCCATAAGTAATTGGTGTTGGCGTCTTTTAAAAGCTGCGCTTCGGTGCTTGTTCCGTTTGGCAAATACCAAATATCGCTATGCATGGCGCCACTTAAAATTGTGGGTTTGTTTTTTACGGTTTGTGCCAGTTTTTTTGCTTTTAAATAATTTTTTTCAATGGTGTTAAAAATAGAATCGGCTTCTTTTTCTTTACTGTAAAGGGCTCCAAAAAGCTTAATCCATTCGGCTTTTGCCAAGGGCGAACCTTCAACCCAATCGCCATTGTAAATTACAGGGATCCCAGATTTTTTTATGGTTTCAAAGGTTTTATTATGCCCATCAATACCAAATCCAATAACCACATTGGGGCTTAAACTTAGTAAAACCTCAGTATTTATACTTTCGTTTTTACCTAGTTCTCTTATGTTTCCCTTGTTAATTTGAGTTCTTATTTTTTCTGAAGAAATATAATCGGTTCCCGGAAATCCAACTAATGTTTCTTCAATATCAAGTAGTTCCAGAGCAGGGATATGCGTGGTCGAGGTAACCACTATTTTGTGGATAGGGTAAGTAATAACAGCATCAAATTCATCTGTTTTAAACCTTGTTTTTACTGCGTTTTCTTTACTGATTAAAACATAGCGGTAGCTTTTTTTGGCATTTGGCCAAGGGTTTTTAATGTTTATTACTTTGTAAGTTGAGTAGTCTGTAACTGAAAAACCTTTGGCATGTTTTATTTTGAGCTGAATGCCTTCAACAGTTTTTAATACTTCTTTTGCCGATTCGTTTTTACAAGAAAAGACAAAACATATAACGAATAAAAAAAGTGCTTTTTTCAAGATTTGTTTTTTTTTTTGAGCTTCAAAAGTAAGATTATTAAATCTTTTTAATTGAAGATTAAACAAAATGTTTACTTTCGCAGCGAAATTTGGTTTCATTCAGTTTTTACTGAAAGAATTAAAAGGGAATCAAGTGAAAAGATTGACGATTAAAGATTGATGATTTAGAATTTAAAAATCAAAAATCGAGATTCGTTGCTCTTCATTCTTGAACTGTTCCCGCAACTGTAAGTTTATGCTCTTCCGATGGCTATCGGAAATATTGAGCCCTTTTTTAAGGATGTTATTTCTTCTTTTAAACCACTGTTCTTCATAAAGAATGGGAAGGTAAAATAACATAAAACAAGTCAGGAGACCTGCCATTTTCAAAACAAATAAGTTAAACTTTCGGGATAAAAGTTTGAGTACGGTTAACAATACCTTACCATTCCGAGTAATTACAAATTAAAATGAAAAAAACAAATGTTTTGGGTACGCTGTTTTTTGGTGTATCTGTGTTTGCTTTTGCGCAAGAGCAAACCGATTTAACAAAAGAACAACAATTAGAAGAAGTGGTAATTAGCGATTCGCGCTTCGAGTTAAAACGCGAAAATTCTGGAAAAACGGTTATTAAAATTTCTAAAAAAGAGATTGAAAACAATCAGGGGCGCACCATTTCTGAGCTTATTAATACCAAAAGCGGTATTGAAATTAATGGTAGCCGAAGTGTAGAAGGGCAGAATTTGGGAAATTTTATTAGAGGCGGAAATAACAGGCAGGTTTTGGTGCTTATTGATGGTATTCAAGTTAACGACCCGTCTATGCTGGCAAACGATTTCGATTTAAGATTGTTGGATTTAAACACCGTAGATTCTATCGAAATTATTAAAGGCGCAGCAAGCACGCTTTACGGCAATGCTGCGGCTACGGCGGTAATTAATATTACGACTAAGAAAGCATCGACAAAACAAATTTCGGGCAGTTTTTTAACGGTTGTTGGCACCAATCAAACGCAAGACGATTTGAGTTATAATGGGGCTAGCTTTACCAATAATGTATCGGTTAACGGAACCGTAAATAAGTTTAGTTATGTGGCGAGTTTTGGCAACAGGTATGTTGATGGCTTATCGGCTGCAAAATCTGATAATCCGGAAAAAGATCCGTTTTCAAGATTTAATACCAATGCAAAATTAGGGTATAAAATTAGTGATGCTTTACAGATTGATGCTTTTGCAAGTTACCATAAGTTTAAAACCGATATTGATGGTTTTCCTGCTCCTACCTACAGTTTTGCTGATACCGATGATGCGTTTATTTCTGAGCAATCACGTTTTGGAATAGCGCCAAAATTTAGTTACAAAAATGGAAGCGTTAAAATTAATGCGGCTTTTTCAAAAATAGACAGGGCTCTTGTTTCTGATTTTGGAGCAACTTACGACGCCGAAAGTTTTGTGGTTGATGCCTTTAACAAATATGTTTTTAACGAAACTTTTTATACCATTATTGGTGTGAATTATTCAGATTATAAAAGTGTGTTTGCTACAGAAAAAAACTATACGAATACCGATCCGTATTTGAATGTGGTTTATGTCTCCGATTTTGGCTTAAACATTAACGCAGGAGCACGGTTTAACAACCACAGCGAATACGGTTCGCAGTTGGTTTATAGTTTAAATCCGTCTTATAGTATTCCTGTTAACTCCGGATATGCAAAGGTTTTTGGGGCCTATGCAACATCGTTTATTGCGCCAAACTTATCGCAGTTGTTTGGCTTTTTTGGAGCCAATCCAGATTTAAAACCCGAAGAAAATGTAACAATTGAAGGTGGGTTAGAGTTTTCGAACAAAAACGGATTTCGTGTAAACGGGGTTTACTTTAACAGAAAAGAAGAAAACACAATAATTTACACCTCAGGTTACGAAAACGCCACCGAAGCTGCTACGGTACATGGTTTTGAGCTTGAAGCCGAATTGAAAACAATTAAAGATTTATCAATCACTGCAAATTATACCTTTACCGAGTTAAAAGATGGTGTGCGTTTACGTATCCCAAAACATAAAGCCAATGCAAGTTTGGGTTATAATTTTTGTAAAAACACCTATGCTTCAATAAATTACCAGTTTGTTGGAAGTAGAACAGATACCAATTTTTCAACCTTTGCAAATGAAGAATTAGAGTCTTTTTCTTTAGTTGATTTATATTTTAGTCAGCACATCATTAAAAATAAAGTGAAGCTTTTTACAAGTGTAACCAATGTGTTTAACGAAGATTATTTTGAAATTTTAGGATACACCACAAAAGGTAGAAATGTAAATTTAGGATTGCACATTAATTTATAAGCAAAATAAGAGGTTGTCTAAAAAGTAGTTGTAATGTTATGTTGAGTACCTCGATTGCGCGCTTAGCACAGGCTCTGCCGAAATGTTTTTAACTTGTTGATAATCAATATCGGTTTCGGCAAGCTTAACTGGACAGCTTAATTTATAAAGACTTTTTAGACAACCCTCAAATAAACTTCATTTTATTGCTTTTTAAAAGCAGTTTTTTTGCGATTTATTGCTGGGGTATTTTGTTAAAATCTACTTTTTGTACGGGTTTTTCGGTATTGGCTTTTAATAAATCTTTATTAAACAGTTTTGCATAATACAAATCGAAAGCTATGTAAGCTGCCAAGTATTTATCGCTTAACGCATGTCTGTAATTAGACATTAGCGGAGCTCCAAAAGGCTTTGGGCTCATGCTGTTTACTTTTAATAATGCATTAAAAGTTGCTCTTAAATCTGGGTTTTGCATATTTATAGCAATGCATTTTACCAAAGCACTTTTGTAGTTTAGGTGGCTTTCTGGGTTATTGGCGTCCCACAAATCGGTTTCGTGTTTTAAAGCTTCAAAAATCTTAACGGTATGAGCCGAAACAACATCTTGGTAATTTATTCTGCCGTAAACGGCATTTCGTATAAATTGATTGTACGCTCTAAGCAATGAGGGGTTTGGGTTGTTTTTGCCGTAGTAGTTTAAAATATCGTTTTCAAAAGCTAAAAGGGCTTCGCTGTATAATTTGGAGTTTACGTTTTCGCAACTTATAACCAAACCTTTATCGGCATATTTATATTCTTGCAGTGAGTTTTCATTTTTACAACTTATCAAACTAAAAGTTAATGCGATGACAAAAAGTTTAAAAAAAGGTGTTTTCATGATTGTAATAAAATTTAAAATTATTCAGTTTTTAATCGATTTTGTTCTAAGGTTTCGGCAAGTCGTTTTTCAACAATAGGCTCAATTAATGTTTTTCTCGACTTGGTTTTTACAAACGGGTATAATTCCAGTTCATCCTTCATTTTATCGCTTGTATTTGGGTGTTTGTTGCTTCCTAAAAGTACTTCTTCGCCAGTATTAAATTGGTGTTGTTCTTTGTTGGCGCTTTCCTTTATTTTCCGTTGTACGGTACCTTCTTTCAGCTGTTTTAAAAAGCCACCATTGGCTTCAATATCTTTAAATAACTCTAAAGCTTTTATGGCAAGCTGTTGGGTTAAACTTTCAATATAATACGCTCCATCTGCAGGATTGTTAACTTTATCAAAATAGCTTTCGTGCTTTAAAATAAGTAACTGGTTTCGGGCAATACGCTTGCCAAATTCGTTGTTTTTATGATAAATTGCATCGTAAGGCAAATTGCAAATGGTATTGGCGCCACCTAACACAGCACTCATGCATTCGGTTGTGCTGCGCAACAGGTTGGTGTTGTAATCGTAAAGCGTTTTATTGCGTATGGTTGGTGTTGCAAAAATGTGGCAATTTGTATTGAATTTATATTCTGAAGCTAAAGAGCTCCAAAGGATGCGTAATGCTCTAAGTTTTGCAATTTCGAAAAAATAATTGGTGCCCACTGAAACTTGAAAGTTGATTTGAATCGATGGTTTCTTTTCATTTTCAATTACATTTTCAAGATGGTTTAAATATTCGTTAGCATGGGCTAAACCGTAAGCCAGTTGTTGCACCATATTGGCGCCTGCGTTTTGGTATAGCGCGGTGTTAATACTAATACCATTTGTTTGTTTTACGATAGATTCGAACTGCTTGTGGTCGGCTTTTAAGTTAGAAAACCAATTGCCGTGGCGCGCTAAATTACCGATAATATCGGTTTGGATTTGGATTTCTGCCTTCGCAGGAATGACAGAAAGTTGTTTAACATATTCGCTATTTAAAAACTGTAATTCAAAATAAAGTGGAGTAGAAGTAAGGTTTAAGTTTTTTAATAGATCTTTAATTGAAACAGTATCGTTTGGAATTATAAATTTAATGCTTTCGGCACCACCTTTAATAGCATCAATAGCTTTGAGGTTAGATTTTTTTTCGCCGGAAACGTAAATTGTTTGACAGATATTCCATTGAGTAGCTTTGGTGTTTGATGGTTTTGGAAACGCTTCAAAATCATCTGAGTGATAAAAAGGTTTTACCGAAATACCTTCGTTGGAATTCCAAATAAGGGTATCGTTATAATCGGCGCCTTTTAAATCGACTTGGATTTTTTGTTTCCATTGTTTTGCCGATACTTGGTTAAAATCATCAAACAAACGCTTAGTCATCTTTTTTTGTTTTTAAACTGTCTTCGTATTCAATAATAAAAATCTCTTCGTTTTCTTTTTTCATATAATATGTTTCGCGGGCAAATTTTTCCATGCCTTCTTCGGTGCTTAATTTTTTAATGGCTTTTTTATCTTTTTCAATTTCCCTTTTATAGTATTTTTTTTCATTCTCTAAAGCTTCAACCTCCGAGTTTAATTCATTATGGATAAGCCACGAATTGGCATCAAAAAACAGCATCCAAACTGCAAAAACCACAAGAATGAGTATAAACCAATTTTTAAAAGGCTTTAAGTATTTATTTTTTTTGAATGGTGCCATTTACAGTTTTTCGTTAATAATGGTTTTAACAATATCTACGGCAACGGTATTGTATTTATTGTTTGGAATGATAATGTCTGCGTACTCTTTCATGGGTTCTATAAACTGGTCGTGCATGGGTTTTAAGGTGTTTTGGTAGCGTGTAAGCACTTCGTTTAAATCCCTGCCGCGTTCAGAAATATCGCGTTTTAACCTGCGTATTAAACGCTCGTCGGTATCGGCGTGCACAAATATTTTAATATCGAACATGTCCCGCAACTCGGGGTTTGTAAGAATTAAAATACCTTCAACAATCATAACTTTTCTGGGGTGCGTTAAGATGGTATCGCCCGTTCTGTTGTGTTTTACAAACGAATATACGGGTTGGTGTATGGGTTTGCCTTTTTTTAGTTTTTTTAAATGATTAACCAATAAATCAAAATCAATGGATCTTGGGTGGTCGAAATTTATTGTTACGCGTTCGTCGAAAGTTAAATGCGAGGTATCTTTGTAATACGAATCTTGGGAGATAACACCCACTTCGCCCTCGGGCAATTCGTTTAAAATCTGATTTACAACGGTTGTTTTTCCGCAGCCCGTACCACCTGCAATTCCTATAATTAGCATCTAAAAATTGTTTATAAAACTTAAAAAAACTAAATGAAATTGAAATGGGGTTTCAATCCATTAAAAAGTCATTAATTAACACACAAATCTAAGATTATTTCTTCGGAATAATTTTAACTATGCCAACATTTTCAACTCCAACATAAATATAGCCGTCTGGACCTTGGCGCACACTGCGCACACGACCAATGCCATCTAACAAACGTTCTTGTTTTGTAACCCTATTGTTTTTAATTACGCATCTGTTTAGGTACTGGAATTTTAAAGAACCTATTAAAAGATTACCTTTCCAGTTGGGGTAAACATCGCTGGTTATAAATGCCATGCCACTAGGCGCAATAGAGGGAGTCCAATGGTGAATGGGCTGCTCCATACCTGGGGCTTCTGTTAATTCGGTAAATTTGGTGCCACTGTAATTTATGCCATAACTAACAACGGGCCAGCCGTAATTTTTGCCCGCTTCGATAATATTGATTTCGTCGCCGCCCTTGGGACCGTGCTCGTGTGTCCATATTTTACCGGTTTCAGGGTGCTTTACCATACCTTGCTGGTTTCGGTGCCCATACGAAAATATGGCTTTTTTTGCGCCAGATTTTTTAGCAAACGGATTGTTTATGGGTATGCTTCCATCGTCTTTTAACCTATATACTTTACCGCCATCTCGGGTAATATCTTGGGGGTTTACATCGCGATTACCACGATCTCCTATGGTGAAATAAAGGTAGCCATCGTTATCAAAAACAATTCGCGACCCAAAATGTTGGCCGCGTGTTGTGTTTGGCAAAGCTTTATAAAGCACCTCTTTATGGGTTAGTACATTGTTTTTAAGTTTTGTGCGCATTATGGTTGTGTTGGCACCGTCGTTATCATCGTTTGATGAGGCATAAGACAAGTACAGCCAACCGTTGTTTTTATAGTTTGGGTGCAGTTCAATATCCATTAAACCGCCTTGGCCAAGGCGCTCTATTTTTGGCAATCTGGAAATTTTAGTTTTTATGCCTTTGCTGAAATGGATGAGCTCACCAGATTTTTCGGTAATGAGCATCGAGCCATCGGGAAGAAAAACAAAGCCCCAAGGATTGTTTAAATCGGAAACAACGGTTTCGTATGAATGTTCTGTGTTTACAGGGTTTTTGTCTTGGGCGCATGCGTTAAAACCTACAAAGAAAGTTAGTATAAAATATAAGGGTTTTGGTCTCATAATTGTACATTTATAATGAAACCACAATTTACTTAAATATATTGTTTGTTTATAAAGAAATACTATATATTTGCAGTCCTTAAAAAAGGATAGCCAATTCGGGGTGTAGCGTAGCCCGGTTATCGCGCCGCGTTTGGGACGCGGAGGTCGCAGGTTCGAATCCTGCCACCCCGACAAAAATTAATACCAACAGAAACTAAAACCTTGTAAATTGTATGATTTACAAGGTTTTATGGTTTTTAGGCTATCATAAGAATTGAATTAATATGGTTTAATTCGGTTAACAATTCGGTTAACAGTTAGCAAAGTAAAAAAGTGTTAACCGAATAGACTCTTAAACACTGTAATTGAAATAGTTGATTTGACTTTCGTCTCGATGAATGTTTAACAAAAAGACGACAACTATGCAATCACAAACCACCTTTAGATTATCATTTTGGGTAAGCGCTTCACGTAAGATTAATAATGAAGTTTCTGTTTATGCTCGAATAACTGTAAACGGTAAACGAGCAAATATCAGTTTACAACGAAAAGTAATTGTGTCTGAATGGGATTCCAGTAAAGGAAGAGCAAGAGGAAACAAACAAGAATCTCGATTACTCAATAGATATTTAGACCAGGTTAAAAATAGAATCTATGAAGCTCACGATGAACTTGTAAAAGAAAAAGCTTTTATCTGTGCTCAATCAATTAAAGCTCGTTTTCTTGGTGAGGATAACGAAGAGTATTCTTTACTAACTTTAGTTGATTACCATAATACCCAAATGAGCGAATCTTTAAGTTATGGAACTTTAAAGAACTATTTCACTACTCAAAAATATATCAAACTATTTCTAACCAAAAAGAAAATCCAAGACATCTACTTGACCCAACTAACGTTTCGCTTTTTAGTTGACTTTGAAAAGTTCTTACGTTCCTATGTTCCGGAGGACCACCAAAAGAAAATGGAAAATAATACAGTTATGAAGCATATTCAACGACTTCGCAAAATGGTTACATTAGCTTACAAGATGGAATGGATAGACAGAGATCCTTTTATAAAATTTAAACCAACCTATATCAAAAATGAGCGTGAGTTTTTAAGTGAAGATGAGCTACAGACTATTATTAAAAAAGAATTTGAAATTGAAAGACTGGAGCTCGTTAAGGATTTATTTGTATTTAGCTGCTATACGGGCTTGTCATATATTGATGTAATGAACCTCAACAAAGATAATATCACATTCGGTATTGATGGTGGCAAATGGATAATCACAAATAGACAAAAAACACATAACAAAGTGAAAATCCCGTTACTTCCAATTGCTGAAGAATTGATAGAAAAATATAAAAGCCACATCAAAACCAGAAAAATAGAAACCTTATTTCCTAATATTTCAAATCAAAAGCTCAATTCTTATTTAAAAGAAATAGCAGACTTATGCAAAATCAAAAAGAACCTAACTTTTCACATAGCAAGACATACATTTGCTACAACTATAACTTTAAGTAACGGCGTTCCCATAGAAACGGTTTCAAAATTATTAGGTCATACAAAAATTGCAACTACTCAAATTTATGCAAGAGTTATTGAAAGAAAAGTAAGTGAAGATATTAATACTTTAAAGATTAAGATGATTAATAAAAACAATCAAAAGATTCATTCTAAATCAAAATAAAATAATACAGTATATTTGAGTACAAAATCTACTCAAAATGTATCCACAATCTTCAATAAAAAGTCTTACAATAGATGATTTGGTGGAAATTATTGGAGATATACCACAAGAAGAAAATGGATTACATGTTCATTTATCAAAAAATAAGTTTAAAGAAATTCCTATAGGTTATCCTTTTAGAGGTAATTCTTATGCTTTTTTACTAGTAGTTAAGGGAAGTTTAAAAATCCAATTAAATCTACTGAGATATACTATAAAAAATTCAGAGATAATAGTTATAAATCCACAAACGGTTACTCATATTCAAGAAATGAGCAAAAATCTTGAAATAGCAACTATTAGCTTTAATGTTGATTTTATATTGAGAAACTCAATTAACAAAAATGATATTGATACTTTAGACTTTTTTACGGCAAATAGTATCCCCAAGTTAAAATTATCTAAGGAGGATTTAAAAACGTTTATTTCTGTTTCAAAAATTTTAGAAAAAAATAATCGACTTGGAAAAAATAACCCATATAATAATGAGATAATAACTCATAGTTTTAACTTATTAATGTATCATTACGCTTCATTATTAAAGATACAGTTTCCTAATCTAGAAGCAAATTTAACAAGACAGGAAAAATTAGCACTTCGTTTTTTGAAATTGTTAAATGAAAATTTTAAGCAAGAACGAACAGTTCAATTTTATGCAGATATTTTATGTTTAACACCTGGTTATTTGTCTAAGGTTTTAAAAATTATTTCAAAAAAAACAGCAAGTCAATTAATTGATGAAGCGGTAATAATGGAGGCAAAACTACTGTTAAAAAATCAAACCTTATCAATCTCGGAAGTTGCAAACGAGCTTCAATTTAGTGACCAATCTTTCTTTGGTAAATATTTCAAAAAACACACGGGTTACTCACCCTCTAAGTTCAGAGAGATTAAGTTTAAAAGTTAAGTTTTGACCAACAAACTTCCTTAATAGTGCATTTTTTTTATTTTTTTTAATAAAAATAACTGATTTTGACCAATTTTTTCCTTTTGTAGACCTGTTGTAATTATATCAATAATAGGACTTTTGTAACCTATTATTATAAAATTATAGCAATAAATATGAAGCAAATTATCACCTTTACAACTTTGGCTTTATTATTAGTAGGTTGTTCAGAAAAAAAGGAAACTGTAAAAGAAGTTGTGATTCCCAAGGTCACTGTTAAAAAAATTAATTCAACAGTAGAAAAGGAATCCCTAACATATAGTGGAACCATTGAAGCAGATAACACAGTATCTTTAGGTTTCTCAGTTCCCGGTAGAATTTCAAAAGTTTATGTTCAAGAAGGTCAAAAAGTAAACAAAGGGCAGTTACTAGCAACAATAGACCAAACCACCTATAAAAATGCATTTGATATAGCAAATGCAGGCTTAGAACAAGCAAATGATAACTTCAAAAGATTAAATAGTTTATATCAAAAAGGTAGTTTGCCAGAACGCGATTTTATTGCAGTTAAAGTGGCTGTAGCCCAAGCAAACGCAAACAAAAATTTAGCAGCAAAAAATTTAGCAGACACTAAACTTTATGCCCCTTTTTCTGGAATGATTACAGCTAAAATGACAGAAATAGGTGCTACAGCAGCACCTGGTGTTCCTGCTTTTACTGTAATGAAAACAGATAAAGTATATGCTAAGGCTTCTATTACTGAATCTGAAATATCTAAACTCAAAATAGGTACAGACGCTAAAGTTGAAATCTCTTCATTAAATGAAACTTTTAATGGTAAAGTAGCTATTGTAAATCCAAGTGCAGATGCTGTAACCAGAACTTTTAATGTAAAAGTTCGCCTTGACAATAAGGAAGATAAACTATTACCAGGAATGATTAGTAATATAAAAATCAATACAGGTAATACTGTAGATGTTATTACAGTTCCTTCAGAAAGTATTATAAGAGATGCTAACAATATACTATATGTATTTGTCGTAAAGGAAAATCAAGCCATTAAAAAAAGGGTGTCTCTTGGTAGTTTTAAAGGAAATGAAGTAATAGTTACCAAGGGCTTGTCAATAGGTGATTCGGTTGTAATCGCAGGAAACAAAAATTTAAAAGACGGGCAAACAGTGTCTCTATAAAAGAACTGAATAAGATGATGAAAAAAGTAAAAATAAACTTTATAGAGGCTGCAATGAAATACCGTCAGGTAACCATTGTACTTACGATATTGTTAATGATTTTGGGAATATATGCTTTAGCGACTATGGCTCGAAGTGAAGATCCACAAATTACGGTTCGTAAAGGTTTGGTAATAGCAGCATTTCCTGGCGCAGACGAGTTGCAGGTAGAACAACAATTAACCAATCAGATTGAACAGTTTTTATTTGGTTTTGAGGAGGTTAGAAAGGAAAAAACAATTTCTGAAACAAAAGAAGGACAAGTAATTGTAACAGTTGAGTTAAATGAAAATGTAAAAGATACTGATGGTTTTTGGGCGACTTTACAACATGGTTTAAATACCACATTTAGGCAAAATTACACACTTCCTCAAGGAATGATTGGCCCAATAGTAAATAGTGACTTTGGAGACGTAGTTGCACAAATGATAACAGTTTCCGCACCAGGACGCAGTTATGCAGAAATTGAAACGTATTTAGATGAGTTAGAAGATGGTTTAAAAACCATTAACGAAACATCAAAAATAAAACGTTATGGAGGACAAAAACAGCAGATTTACGTAACGGTACAAGACGAAAAAATGAAACAATATGGTTTCGATTTTTCAACTATTGCTCAAGTTATTCAAATGCAAAATAATACTGGATATTCTGGTGGTATTACTTTAGAAGATTCTGAGGTCTCTGTTTTTGCCAAAAATCAATATAAAAATGAAGCTGATTTAGGTAATCAAATTGTGTATAGTAGTCCAGATGGTAAAGTGGTTCGCTTAAAAGATGTGGCAT
This sequence comes from Gelatiniphilus marinus, assembly GCF_042684345.1. Lineage (NCBI taxonomy): Bacteria > Pseudomonadati > Bacteroidota > Flavobacteriia > Flavobacteriales > Flavobacteriaceae > Gelatiniphilus > Gelatiniphilus marinus. The sequence continues at coordinate 227,173 of NZ_JBHULK010000003.1, forward strand.
CTATTGAACGTCGTTACGAAGAAGTGTCAAGCTTTATTAAAGTTGATGATCAAAAAGTAATGATGTTAACTGTAGAGATGCAACCAGGTAATAACATCGTCCAATTTGGAGAGAAAATAACAGAAAAAATCAATGAAGTAAAAAAACAATTACCTCAAGATGTTCAAGTTACTACTATTGTAGATCAGCCTTCAGTTGTAAAAGGAAGTATTAGCCACTTTATGCTAGAATTTGTTATTGCAATTGTAGCAGTAATTATTGTGGTAATTCTGTTATTACCATTCAGGGTGGCAATAGTTTCGGCAGTGGCATGTCCTATAGCTATTGTTATAACATTTGGAGTTTTAAATGTTATTGGTATAGAAATTCATCAGGTAACATTAGCAGCCTTAATTATAGTATTGGGTATGGTAGTGGATAATGCCATTGTAGTTGTAGATAATTACATTGAAAAATTAGATGAAGGAGAAGATAGATGGACAGCTGCTTGGCAAAGTGCTACTCAATTAATGGTGCCAATTTTTACAGCAACCATGGCAATTATTTTTGCTTTCTTACCATTAGCTTTTTTCTTAAATGGCTTAGCTAAGGAATTTATACAAGCTTTACCTATTGCTGTTGCTGTTGCACTATTTGCTTCGTTGTTAGTAGCATTATTGTTAACACCATATATGTGCTATGTCTTTATAAAAAAAGGATTAAAACACAAGGTAAGTGATGGAGATAAAAAAAGTATGTTAGATAGGTTGCAGCATGTATTTAACAATGCACTAGATTATAGCTTTAGATGGCCAAAAGCAACATTATTTATTGGTTTTTTATCTGTTGTATTAGCAGTTTTAGTAGCAATGGGATTAGAGCAGGAATTGTTTCCAACTGCAGAAAGAAATCAGTTTAACATAGAAGTTTGGTTACCTAATGGAGGAAATTTAAAACAAACGGAAGATGTAGTAACACGTGTTGAGAATGAAATAAAACAAGATGAAAGAGTTTTGGGTGTAGCTAGTTTTGTTGGTACTAGTTCCCCAAGATTTCATTCTACGTATGCACCAGAATTTCCTCGTAAAAACTTTGCCCAAATATTTATAACTACAACAGGTAAAGAAGCCACACAAGAATTGGCAGATGAGTACATTAAAAAATTCGAAGGTTTTGTTCCAGATGGTTATATACGTATAAGACAACTTTCAATGAAAGAAACACCGGCACCTGTTGAAGTAAGAATTGTAGGTGAGGATTTAATTAAACAAAAACAAGTAGCTGAGCAAGTAAAAACAATTTTAGAAGAAGCAAAAGGTACAAACTGGGTAAGAACATCGTATCAAGATGATTATTATGGAGTAAAAGTAAATTTAAATGACGATAAGGCAAATCGTTTAGGAGTAACAAATGCAATGGTTTCGCAAACTTTGGGAGCAGGCTTAAAAGGGTATCCAGTTTCTACGTTATATGAGGGAGATAAAGCTATTGATATTCTTTTGCGTTTTGACGCTGAAAACCGTGAAAACTTTAACGATTTAGGAGCTTTAAACATACCTACAGTATTTGGCACAAAAGTGCCTTTAAGAGAAGTGGCAGACATTACACCTGAGTGGCATACAGGAGCTATCACACATAGAAATGGTTTAAGAACATTAACGGTTAGAGCTGAAGCGCAATTGGGCATAAAAGCTGCAACAATTCAAAATGACATTATGCCTAAAATTAATGCATTACAATTACCAGAAGGCATATCAATCAACTATGGAGGTGAGTACGAAAGCACCAATGAAACTGCACCACACATGATGGCTTCTTTAGGTATAAGTTTAATTCTCATCTTTTTAGTGCTTTTATTTCAATTTAAGGATTTTACAAAAGTATTAATTGTTTTAGCAACATTTCCGTTGAGTTTATTAGGAGCATTCTTGGGGCTGTTACTTACAGGGAATCCAATTGGTTTTACGGCCTTTATGGGAATTATTAGTCTAATTGGTATCGTAGTAAGAAACGGAATTATTTTGGTGGATTATGCAGATGAATTGGTATTAGAACACGGTTATACCGTAAAAGCAGCAGCTAAAGCTTCAGGTAAAAGACGAATGCGTCCAATCTTTTTAACATCTGCAGCAGCAGCTATTGGTGTGGTTCCAATGATAGTGGGTAAATCACCGCTATGGGCACCTTTAGGAAGTGTATTAGCAGTTGGTTTAATAGTTTCTATGGTATTAACCTTATTTATAGTACCTATACTCTATTACAAATTTGTTAATCCTCAACCAGATGAAGTACATCCTCATCCTAATGCAGAAGTATTTGAAACCATCTTGTATAAACCTAAAAAGAAGAGTAGAACACTTCGCAAATTAGAAGTGATGAAGCATAAATTAAAAAAACGAATCAAGAAATAAATAAGAATACTATAGGACTACTGTTTTAAAAGATTAATAGCAATAATCCCTCTTTTTATATAAAGCAGTAGTTTCTATAGTTCTTTTAGAAAAACTTAAAACAAATTATGAGTACATATAAATATACGCTATCAATAGTTTTTTTGTTGGTTTTCACCACTTTTCACCAGGCTATAGCCCAAGATAGGTTGTTGAGTTTAGAAGAAGCAAAATCATTGGCCTTATCTAATAATAAAAAAATTAAAAAAGCAGATAAGACCATTGAAGCAGCCAAAGCTGCGAAGTCATCGGTTTATGCATCAGACAAACCCTTCGTAGAAGCAAGTGGTATGGGAGTTCATGTTGGCGACCCATTAAATACATTACTGCCAGAGTTTTTCGCAAACGCCTCTTTAGGAGTTACTCAAGTAATTTATGCGGGTGGTAAAATAAACACGGCTAAACAAATGAGTTCTACAGCAGTGGATTTGTATACTTCACAAAAAGAACTAACAGATAGCGAAGTGCTTTTAAATGTTGAAACAACGTATTGGCAAATAATAAATGTAAAAAGCAAAGTAGAGTTAGCTAATAAATATAAAGCGTTATTAACAGAATTATTAAAGGATTTAACTAACTCATACAATGCCGGTATTATATATAAAAACGATGTTTTACGTGTACAAGTACAATTAAACCAGGCAGAACTAGATTTAACAAAGGCAAAAGATGGGCTTAAACTGCTAAAACTGAAGATGGCACAATTAACAGGTATGCCCAACATAGATTTTTTAGTAAAGGATACTATTAGTAATGATGTTATTTTATTAGATGAAGTTTCACAATCAACAGCAATTGATAATAGACCAGAAATAAAAATGCTTAAAAAAGCTGTTGAAATTGAAGAGTTACAATCTAAAATTTTAGAAGCTGACAGAAAGCCAACAATTGGACTTAATGTAAGCGGAATCTATGCTAATGGCAAACAAATTAATTTCACAGATGGAAGTAATGATTTAACCTCTTACTACGGTTTGTTAAATGTCAATATACCCATATTTGATTGGGGAAGCAGAAAGAAAAAAGTGAAGGAACAAGAATTCAAAGTCGAAGCACAAAAATTAGAATTGGAAGAAACCGAAGAATTATTGTCACTTCAAATTCAAAATGCCTATTTAGAGCTTCAACAGGCAATACAAAAAGTTGAAATTACAGAAAAATCGTTACAACAAGCTGATGAAAATTTAAGATTAAATCAAGATCGCTTTGATGTTGGAACCGTAACGGGAAAAGATGTTTTGGAAGCGCAAGTGCTTTGGCAGCAAGCATATTCAGACGTTATTGATGCTATAGCAAATTATCGAATAAGTGAAGCCAATTATAAAAAAGCAATTGGAGATTTTAAATAAAAAAAGATTAACCTTAAAAAATAAACAAAATGGAAAAAAAATCACAAAAACCAATTAGAGTAAGAATAGCTGAAAAGCTAATAAAAGATCAACAAGAATTAGACCGTTTAGCGGTTCAAGTTTCTCTTGGTAAAGCAGAAATGAATGATGAATTTAAAAAGGCAAAAGCAGATTTAAAGAAAAATATTCATGAAGTTAAAATTGAACTAGCTCACGAACTTAAAGAAACAGAGGTGTTTATAAAAAACAATTTAGAAAAAATTGAAGAACACTTAGATGAAGATGTTACTTATTCAAAAGAAGCTTTTGAAACGCAAAAGAAAAATATTGTTAATGCTATTAATGATGCGAAGAAAAGTATTAAAAATAGCCCTCAAACTAAAAGAACAAATCAATTATTTAATGCTATTTCTCAAAAATCCAAGTTACAACTAGAACTTTTGGAAAAAAACATATCAGGAAAAAAAGTTGAACTAACACAAGAATATAAGAATAGTATGGAAGCAGCTACCGAAAAATTCAAAGAATTTGCTTCAAAACTTGATGAGGAAAAAGAACAGGCTACAGAAAAGTTGGACAACTTTAAAAAAGAAGTATCACAATCTTACAAACATTTAAAAAAAGCGTTTAAGTCTCTATAATAAAAAACAATCCTTGTCATTAAAACGTCAAGGGTTGTTTTAAAATAATAAAATGAGTAAACTAGGTTTAGCACTTTCTGGAGGCGGTATTCGTGGTATGGCACATCTTGGCGTGTTACAGTATTTAACAGAGTTAGGCATAAAACCTTCTGTTATTTCTGGTACAAGCGCAGGTGCTTTAGTTGGAGCATTTTATGCAGCAGGCTTTGAGCCTAAACAAATTTTTAAAATAGGAAAATCTGAAAAATTCTTTAATTATTCAAGCCTATTTAAACGACAAGGTGTAGGATTATTTTCAACAGATATATTCGAGAATATAATTAAAAAACATATTGCTCAGGAAACGTTGGAGTCATTAGAAATTCCATTATTTATCACAGCAACAGATTTGAATAACGGAAAATTAAAAATTTTTAATGAAGGTTCATTAGCCACAGCTGTAAAAGCTTCTTGTTGTGTACCATTGGTTTTTCAACCTGTTTTATTTGAAGGAATCTACCTTAGTGATGGTGGTATTTTAAATAATTTTCCTGTAAATATTTTAGAAGGTAAAGTCGATAAAATTATTGGCGTCAATGTAAATCGCATAAACACCATAGAAGGTAAAATAGGTTATAAACAAATTATTGAAAGAACAGTTCAAATAGCAATTGGCAACTCTGTAGAAACTCAAAAATATAAATGCGATGTATATATAGAACCACCAAGTATTAGAGACTATGGAATTTTCGATTTCAAAAAAGCAGATGAAATATACCAGACTGGGTATGTTTATGCTAAAGAAAAAAAGAATGAATTGTTACGTTTCCTTGATTAATTTATTTTCTATTGAAAACAAACAAATAGAATTTTGTATGAAAACTTTTTTTTCTTTTTTCTTTTGCTTTTTTATTAATTCCATCCTCTTTTCACAGGAAAATTACCCGGTACCTGAAAAAACAGCATCAAGACTTTTTTATATACAACATAGTAATAACTATAATACTTATGTATATGATGCAAATATGGAAGGAGATTTTATTAGCACTGAGAATCCAATTAATGAGTATAGAATAGTCTATACAGAAGACGGTGCTAAAAAACCATTGAATAAAATTCAAAAGCAATTTGCTTACGGAATGATTACGAAATTAATTGCGCCAAATCTTATAGAAATGCATTTGGCAGCATCATCAAAGTTAAAATTCTATCTCACTTTTAGTGATAAAGAAAAACCTAGAGTTTATGTAACTATAAACAAGTGTAAACTATACTTAGATAGCATGTTTGTTCAACTTAAAGAAGGTTCAACTTCCCTAAAAACAAAAGCTAAATATGTTTTGTTCTCAGGAAAAGATTTTATTACCGGCGAAAATGTAGTAGAAAAATTAATAGTAAAATAACTTCAAAATTCTATGAAGTTATCTAAGACATAATAACAAAACCATATGATAGAATTTTACAACAACTATAAGCAGTCCATTTTTTATATGTTTATCGTAATTGCTGTGGTGGTGTTTTTACGTTTTTTAACAAAATTATTGCACAATAAACTTGAAAAGCTAGCGCTTAAAAAATACCCTAATGAAGACCCAAAAACAATCCATTTAACCAAACGTATTTTAAATGCACTTTGGATCGTCTTAGGGATTATGGCTCTTGCTTTTATTTTTATCGATGAAGAACATTATAAGACGGCCACAACCAATTTTTTCCTTGTCTTGTATTTGGGTGTTATTGCAGTGCTAACCCTAGTAATAGCCTCTTTTGTGCAATTATGGTTTTCTAAAAAAATAAAAGAAAAGACAGCACAACAACAAGATGCTACAAGTTATAAGTTTTTAAGGTATGTAGCAATTGTTTGTGTTTACTTTCTTGGAACATTATTAGCAATACTAGCTTTTCCATCATTAAGAGATATAGCTCAAACCGTTTTAAGTGGAGCAGGTATTATTGCTATTATAGCTGGAGTTGCTTCTCAAGAAGCACTAGCAAACCTTATAGGCGGTTTTTTTATTGTTTCGTTTAAGCCTTTTAAGATAGGAGATATTATTAAGGTAGATCAAACCATGATAGGTACCGTTACCGACATTACATTGCGCCATACTGTAATTAGAGATTATGAAAATAAGATGATAGTAATTCCTAATGCCATTATAAACAAAGAAAAATTAGTCAATTATGATTTAGGGGAACGCAAGTGTTGTCAATGGATTGAAATAGGTATTTCTTATGACAGCGACATCGATTTGGCAAAACATATCATAAGAGAAGAATGTGAAAGCCATCCATATTTGATAGACAATAGAAGTGAATTAGATAAATATAATAATGAAAAAAAAGTAAAGGTACGTGTTATTGGTTTAAATGATTCTGAGGTTACTTTAAGAGCTTGGGCTTGGGCAAACAATTTTGAAGAAGCATTTGCAATGAAATGTGATCTCTACGAAAGTGTTAAAAAACGTTTTGATAAAGAAGGTATAGAAATACCGTTTCCACATCGCACTTTGGTTTTTAAAGATAAGGTCTCACAAACAACACAAAGCTCAAGTTAAATCTATAATAGGCAAAACAAAACATATAAATCATAATGGGAAATAATACTAATAAAATAACTAGAACTATTAAAATAGCTTCGGTACTCTCAAAATATGGATTCGAAGATATTATTTCACATAGTAGTATCGACAAGATAATACCTAAGAAATTTATTCATGCAAATGAAAAAATAGATAGAATAAAATCACTTTCTGTTTATGCACGTATTAGAATGGCTATTTCAGATTTGGGACCAACTTATATAAAATTAGGGCAATTATTTAGTGATAGAGATGATTTATTACCCTCTGAACTTACCGCAGAATTAAAAAAACTTCAAAATAATGCTGGCGAAGATTTTATAAATGTAAGAGAAAAAATAGGTAAAGAATTACAAATTAACCCAGATGATTTTTTTGAATCTATAGATGAAAAACCTTTTGCAACAGCTTCAATATCCCAAGTTTTTAAAGCGCAATTAAAAACAGGAGAAAAAGTAGTCTTAAAAATAAAAAGAGAAAAAATTCAAGAAACAATAGAAGCAGATCTTTTAATAATGAAAGACCTTGCCAAAATACTCGAAAACTATAATGCAGAAAGTAAGAAGATAAATTTATATAAAATTGTTCATACGTTTGAAAAATCAATCCATACAGAACTTTCATTCTTGCAAGAATTCGATAATATTGAACGCTTCAGAAAAGATTTTCAAGAAGATGAAAACTTGTATGTGCATAAAACATTTAAGCATTTGTCTAATAATAATATTCTGTGTTTAGAATTTATAGAAGGCATTAAGATTACGGACATATCTTCACTAGAAAATCAAGGGTTTGATACTAATCAAGTAGCTATGGTAGGCTTTGATATGTATATGCAACAAGTATTAAAGAATGGTTATTTTCATGCAGACCCACATCCAGGAAACATTTTTGTAACATACAAAGGAGAGATTTCTTTTATAGATTTTGGTATTATGGGAAGGTTAATGCCTTCAGATATCGAGCATATCGAAGATTTCTTACAATATCTTATAAATAAGGATGCTAAAAAATTAATATCTACGCTAAAAAAAATAGCGGTATCATATTCTGTAAAAAATCAAAAACAATTAGAACGAGATGTTTATCAAATTTTTGAAATTGTGGATGAGTCTTCATTAAATAATATTGATTTAACCGTAATTATAAAAAAATTAAAAGAAATATTTAAACAAAATGAAGTAGAGTTTCCTGATTACGTTTATCTTTTAATGAAAGGGATTGCATTAATTGAAGGGATTGGTAGAAAATTAAACCCAAATATTAATGTTTATCAAATAATAGAACCATATGCTATTGAAGTTATCCAAAAAAAACTTTCCCCAAAATATAACTTTTTTAAAGGTATAAAAAGACTACAAAATGTTTCAGAACTTCTAGGGGATTTACCTAATGAAATACAATCTCTAGTTCACAAAATTAAAGAGAACGATATAGAAGTATCGCACAAGATAAAAGGTATTGAGTTAGTTGCAAGTACAGTAGATCGTCTAGTAATAGCAATAATTTTAGCAGCACTTTCAATTGGTTCTGCAATACTAGTATTAGCAGACATGCCCCCTAAAATTTACAACATACCTGTTCTAGGTTTTTTAGGTTTTACAATTTCATTATTTCTAGGGATATACATAGTTATTTCAATGTTGAAAAAGGGTAAATCATCGGTTTAATATTGTATATATCTTATGAAAGTAAATACCAACATATCTCAAATAGTAAATAACATTAAGGATTATACTTTTGAAATTATAGATAAAGAATCTGATAAAAATTTATACACTACAATTAGTAGAGTGTATAGGATTGAAAAAAATATCAACACAATAATTAAAGAGGATAAAATTGAAAATATTGATATAGATTGTTTATACCTAGCTAATTATGTGTTAAACATAGAACAAGCCACTACAAAAGCTAATACATTAAATTTTAAGGACAGCGAAACATCAATAAATGAAATATTAGATAGTCTTAGATTAAAATTCAAATTAAATAGTGAAACTGTAAATAGAGTAAAGACAATTATTATAGAATCATTTCCTTTTAATGAAACAAAATTATTAGAGTCTAAAATCATTTCAGATGCTAACATCATGGATTTTGCTGGCAATCAAGGAAGAGATAGGTTAAAAAAAATGTATGAGCAGATGATTTTAAAAGATTTTAAACTATCTAAAAGCAATTGGTACGATACGCTTATAGGTATTTTAGATGCTTATAGAATAACTACCCATTTTGGTCAAACCCATGTACAGCCATCAATAGATAAGCTTTACAAATCTTTAAGAAAAGAAAGAAAGGATCACAAAAATCATACAAATTTAATTTTACAAAAAGAGTTAAAAATTAGTGATCAAGAAATTAAAAAGTTAAAAAAAGATATAGGTAAAATTAAGGGTAGAGATGATAGAGGCATTCAAACTTTATTCAGAAATACCTCAAGAAACCATTACACCTTAAATAAGATGGTAGATGGAAAAGCACGTATAATGATTACGATAAACTCAATTATACTATCTCTAATATTAGGAGGTATTATAGGTAAATCTTCTAATGAAGTAGTTTTAAATATTCCTTCAATCATTTTTGCGGTAACTAATTTAATATCCATAGCATTTGCTATTATTTCTATAACACCTAATAAAACACAAGGAAACTTTACCGAAGAAGATATAAGAAGTAAAAAAGGAAACTTACTCTATTTCGGAAACTTTCATAACATGCATTATCGTGATTTTGAATGGGCTTTTTTACAGCTCTTACAAGATAAAGATTATTTGTACACATCAATGATCAAAGATTTCTACTATCAAGGTCAAATCTTGCAAGTAAAAAACAAGCTAATTAGAATATCTCTGTATTCATTTCTAATAGGTTTGGTAGCAGCAATAGCCTCTCATTTTATTATCCATTGGTTATGATTTATATGCAAGCAAGACAAATTCTTTAAAAATTTTAAATATGAAGAAAAATAGTAAAAATATCATTTTATAACATTTTAATAACAAGGGTTTTAGTTGCAAAATATACTTCTTAAATATTAAACACCTTTAAATTACACTCTACTATATGCTTTACAAAATATCATATATATTTTCACTTCTTCCGTTAAGACTATTGTATTTGATATCTGATGCCTGTTATTATTTGTTGTATCATGTTGTGAAATACCGTAGAAAAACAGTATCAGAAAACATTAAGCATTCATTTACCACTCTAAACAAAAAAGAAAGGCTAATTATTGAGAAAAAATTTTACAGAAATTTCTGCGATAATTTTATAGAAACATTAAAACTATTGTCGATATCAAAAGAAGAATTGCATAGCAGGATCTCTGTAGATTACTCTGAATTAATAAACATAAAATCTCAAAATAAAAATTGCCATATTTATTTAGGACATCAGTTTAATTGGGAATGGGCGAATTTGCATATTTCAAGTGTATTAGAAGACAATGTTATAGTTGCCTATAAACCTATAAAAAATAAAAAATTTAATAGCTTAATGAAGAAAATGAGGAGCCGATTTGGTTCAAAATTGGTTTCATCAAAAACATTAAAACGAGAGATTGAAAAATTCAAGGACAATCCACATGTATTAGTTTTAGTTGCAGACCAAACCCCAAAAATTTCAATAAAAAGTTATTGGACAAATTTTTTAAACCAAAAAACAGCCTTTTTAAGCGGAGCTGAACTTTATACGGCATCAAACAAAACCACTTCTTTTTTTGCAAACATTATTCGTTTAGATAGAGGTTATTACAAATTTGTTATAACACCTCTTTTTAATTTTTCAGAACAATATCAAGTTGGATTAATTACACAATTCTATGCCAAAAAATTAGAAGAATCAATAAATAAAAACCCCGAAAACTACCTCTGGAGTCATAGACGTTGGAAACGAAAATATAAAGATGAATATAAAAGACGATGGATTGGAAATTTATCATAACAAAAAAATAGAGTATGGCTTTTAAAAGAAAAAAAATGATTTTAGAACAGTCTGCCAATATGTTTTTTAATTATGGAATCCAGCATATTACAATGGATGATATTGCAAAAAAATGCGGTGTGTCTAAAAAAACAATTTATAAATATTTTGAAAATAAAGACGATTTATTACATCAAGTTATAGAATTACAAATAAAAGAGCTGAAAAAAGAAATTTTTGAAAACAAACAAATAAGCAAAAATGCATTACAAGAATTAATACTTTTTTTTGATTATATAAATGAACTTTCTTTTAACATATCTGCTTCATTTGGCAAAGAATTAAAAAAATACTATCCAACAATTTTCTTAGAAGTTGTTAAACACAAAAATATTATAGTAATACCTTTTCTTAGAGAAAATATCATTAAGGGTAAACAAGAAGGGTATTATAAAATGGATATAAACACAGAAGAAATTTGTGAATCTTTTAATGATATTTCTAAAATCATTTTTTTGGATGGTTTTTTCTACAATCCAGGAACAAAGCAAAATACGCTTAAGTTTTTAAACTCATTGTTTTTACATAGGTTGGTGTCGGTAAAAGGATTAGAAATGTTAAATGAGTTTAATAAAAATAAAACTATTTGAGTTCAAAAATAAATAACCTACTAACTAATCTTAATGATCAATTAAACTTCATAGATTTAGAAATCGATAATCAATCTACTCGATGTGAAAAAGCAATAGAAATCATTCTAAAAACTATAGACTCATTAAGAGGCGTTTTGTTAAAAACAAAGTTTAAAACAGATGCAGAAGAGATAAAATTCTTTAAAGAAATTAAACCTCAATTCACTTCTAAACTAATATACTATAACACAATTTTCAAAATCGAAATGAAAAGACCTAATGGAGGAAACAGAATTGTAAAAAAGTATTATAACAATGAATTGGTTAAACTAAAAGCATTTTTTGATAACGAATTGGAGTTTTATAAATACTACCGTTCAGGTAGTACTTACCTAGATCATAAATACTTTTTACGTAGCAAGTTCGACATTAAAATGTCGTTATCTAGCTACTACTTTGAAGCAGATACAAACTTTTCAACCTCACATGATTATAAAGTAGCTAAGATACTAGCCAACGATTTAATTCAATTGTATTTAGAAAATAATTTAGTATTAATTGGTAATAAAGACAATGGCGAAAAATCACAACGCAAACCGAACTTGAAAATGATTTGGACAAGCCCAAAAGTAGCCTTAATTGAGCTGGTTTATGCATTACACACAGAAGGTGTCTTTAATAATGGTGCTGCTGATTTAAAAGATATTGCAGAATATTTTGAACATATTTTTGAAATAGATTTAGGGCAATACCGTCGTACATTCCTTGAAATTAGGACTCGGAAAGCCGATAGAGCAAAATTTCTTACCACATTAAATAAAGGATTGCTAAAACGAATGGAAGATACTGATGAAGGGATTTAGGTAAAATCGTTCACAACACAATCCCCGTTGTGAATAAACTTAACTAATCTACTTCATATTTGCCAAACGAAAGTCAAATCACATTAATAGCTACTGCTGCGAATGTTATGTTCAAAGCGGTAGCTATTTTAAACTAAAAACTTTACTATGGCAGCAACAATTATCACTACCGAAGATCTTCGAGAGTTTAAAGAAGAATTACTGGAAGATATTAAAGCAATCATTAACCACCAATCAGGTTTTGCACCTAAAAAATGGCTCAAATCACCAGAAGTAAGAGACCTTTTAAGTATCTCACCAGGAACATTACAAAATCTTCGCATAAATGGTACATTACCATACACAAAAGTCGGTGGAGTCATCTATTACGACTACGAAGAAATCCTTAAAGTAATGGAAGAAAACCGCATTCATAATAAGTTTTAATTCCCGCAAAGGCGGGAATCTCATTAATGCTAACTTAAACTGTCACCTTGAGCGCAGTCGAAAGGTTGTTTCAGTATCTCATAAAAATGAAAGGTAACGTCACTTCGAGTGATTTTGTTTCACAAAATTGTATCGAGAAGTCAACTTATGCAAGAAATAAATTACATCAAACATCTCAACGCAGTTTTCAGTCAATTTTCTAAAGACAGTCGATTAAACCCAACCCACATAAGCCTATACATAGCCTTATTTCAGTTATGGAATTTAAACCGATTTTTAGAAGAGTTCTTTATAAACCGTGATGAGGTTATGCAATTATCTAAAATAGGTTCAAAATCTACCTATCACAGATGCATCAAGGAATTAAACCATTGGAAATATATCGTGTATTTCCCATCTCACAATCCGTATAGAGGGAGCAAAATTAAGATGCTCAAATTTGGGACAAGTACTGGACAAGTAGTGGGACACAACTCTACTCAAATCGAGACAAGTACTGGACAAGCACTGGTACCTATATATAAACATATACAAACTATAGAAAACATAAACAGTAATAAACAGAAAAATTTAAAAAAATTAGATTTTAACGATTCTGAAAATGATTTAAAACAAAATAGTAGTGTCCCAAATATGGACAACCTTAAGACAACTAAAAATAAAAACTACAACGAACCTCTTTGACACATTGTGTCATCCTGAACTTGTTTCAGGATCTCATCGTCATTACGAACAAAGTGAAGCAATCTCATAAATACAAGTATGAACACAAATCAACCTCACATAATCATCGAAAAAGGAGTCCAATACAAACTTGGCGAGTTAAAAGACAATTGTATTCAGTATGATTTCAAAAGCATACTCATTTACCTCGATGCAAAAGGAAAGTTGTTATTTGGCAAAAACTTCAAGATTTATGAAGAAGATGAAGTTGTGCTTTATAAACTATGCATTTATTTCATTCGTGATTTTGAAGCCTGTGCAAAATTAAATATAGACCCCAACAAAGGGATTTTATTATCGGGTCCTGTTGGTTGTGGTAAAACCAGTTTAATGAAACTTTTGAGGCACATTGTACCGCACCAAAAATCCTACGAACTAATTCCAGCAAGAAACATCACGTTTGCTTTCAACAATATTGGCTACAAAACCATTCAAGAATATGGAAGTAGTAATTTCTATTGCTTTGATGATTTAGGAGTAGAAACAACTGGAAGACATTTTGGTAAAGACTGTAATGTTATGGGCGAAATCCTTTTATCTCGTTACGATTTGTTTGTAAGAACCTGTCACCCCGAGCGCAGTCGAGGGGTCAAAACCCACGCAACTACAAACTTAAACGCCCAAGAATTGGAAGAACGTTACGGGAACAGAGTACGTTCCAGAATGCGACAACTATTCAATTTGATTGCTTTTGATAAGGAAAGTAAAGACAAAAGAACCTGATACAAAGTCGCATACCCAATAAAAAAACCTAAAAGTCGTTAGAATTACGACTTCTATATGAATTTTGTAGATTTGTAAAATATATGGAGATAACAAAAGATTTAAATCAAATTAGGAGTTTAGCTCAAATTTTTTCTACCGCTAATTTTAAAAAAATAGTGAGAGACGAAGATTATTTTGATACATTTTATCGTGTCGATAGATATACAAAAGTCAAAGAGAGTACTACTAATCTTCAGGTTTTAAATCAAATTTACAAATCCTTACTTCGCAATTATAAAAATGAGTATGTTTATAAGAACATTCTTATCAATAAGCTTTTATTGAGAAAATATAGTTTGAAAAGCACTATAGCATTAAATGAATTTAAAATAGGTAATTCAATTGCTGACTTTGTTCTTTTAAACGGTGAAGCTCGTATATATGAAATCAAAACTGAACTTGATGGTCTGGAAAAGTTAGATAAACAGTTATCTGATTACGAAAAATTTGCAGATAAAATCTATATAGTTACAAGCTCAAAGCATATACCAAACCTATTAATGAAATATTATAATTCTAATATTGGTATAATTGAGTTAACTCAACGAAATGCACTAAAAACTGTAAAAGAAGCTAAAAAAAACACCTTTACTTTCAAGCACGATGCTCTTTTCAAGACATTACGAAAAGATGAATACATTAGTTTGATGAGATCTTATTTTAAATTTGTGCCTGATGTTCCTAATACCCAAATTTTTAGAGAATGTCTTAAGATGTCAAAAAAAATAGATATTTTAGAATTTCAAAAATTAGTTGTACAAAAATTAAAATATAGGAACATTTCTAATCCGGAAGTTTTTAAAGAAAGACAAATCCCAGAATCGCTTAAGCATATTTGTTATTCTTTGGATTTTTCAGATATTGAATACCAACAATTAGAATATTTCTTATCACAAAAAAGCAAAGTATGTATTTCCCATATGTCAGAGGTAAACAATTTGAGTTAATCGCATTAAGAGATTTATGTGGCTTATTTCCAAACGATATTTTAAAGACTTCACCAGTAATAGAACCTGTGAAGAGTTCTTCCACATTAAAATCTTCTTTAAAGGAACTGGCTTCTAAAAATGTCAACTTTAATGTTGTTATTAACCCTAGAGTTGGAGATTTAAAAAACAACCGTCAAGTAATAATTGATGTTCTTACTGAAAATCTAAATCATTACAAAAATTATCAATTAGCTGTAATTATCGATGCTTTTTCATCAAGACAATTAGATACTTTAATTCCATTTATTGAGGGTTTAAACCTAGATTATAATGGCGTAACTCTGATTCATAATGCTGAAACAACAACAGAAAACATTGAGTTGTTAAGTTCAAGCCTAAATGTTGTTTATAATTTAATTTACTTCTCTAAAACAAGTAGAAGATATTACCGAGAATTTGAACAAAATACAAGGGTGTCTCTTGATGATTATTTTAAGGAGTTATCTAAAAATGCTGATTATTTAGACCAAGAAAGTAGTTTTTCTGAAGAATACAGATACTATCAAGAAGACGGTTTTGTAGGATTTGGTGACTTTATCACAATAGGTGACAATTATTCTGATTCTGGATTTTTACCAAGAGCTGTAGCAATTCATTTATCCTATATTGATGGCACAGGTAAAATTAAGGTAAAACATTTTGTTTCAGATTCAAATGGTGACACTTCAGATATCGGAGGTAAGTTCGCTGAAGCTTTAGATAAATTAGTGGCTTGGTGTAATCAACAAAACATTCATACCCGAGCGGTAGAAATTTTTAGGGACTTGCAACAAAGAGGTCATTTTCCTGGTCTAGGAACTCTTAAAAAACTATCTGTAATGAACCATATAGAGCTGGTAATTAATAATATATAGTTATGAATTGTTGTGTTAACTGCTTTACCAGTGACTATCTCATTAGTATTATAAATGCAGATGATAGAGTCGGTAATTGTAATTTCTGTAACTCTGTTGATGTATCTATTTTTAAAGCTTCAAAATTAGTTGATTTTTTTAGGAATTTTTTATCACTATATACTGTAGATTCTTATTCTAATTTCGATTTAGCTCAATCATTAAAAAACGATTTTAACTTAATTACAGATAAAGTAACAAATTCTAAAGAACTTTTTCAAGCAATTTTTACTGACGAAATGGAGGAATTTGAAGATTTGTTTAACAATAATGTATCTTCTGAAATTATCAATGAAGAAGTCAAAATTCACAATATTTGGAATGATTTTAAAAAAGAGATTAAATTTTCAAATCGCTACTTTGCTAGTAACTCTATAAATTTTGAAATTCTTAAATCTATTTTATATAGTAGTTTAACCAAAAAAGTTTATCAAGGAGAATTCTATTTTAGGTCTAGAATTTCTGACAAAAAAGGATTCATAAAAGAAAATATGGGGAATCCACCATTACCGGAACTAGCTTCTGCTGGTAGAGCAAACCCAAGAGGTATTTCTTACCTATACATAGCTGATTCTATTGAGACAGCATTATATGAAACAAGAAGTACCATTTTTGATTATGTAACCATAGGTAAGTTTATAGTAAAAGAAGAAATTGAAGTCATCAGTTTTAGAAACATTGCTACTGACCCTATTTATTGGTCAGAAAGAGAAGATATTAAAAATTATATTGAGTATCTACCTTTCATATACACTCTGCAAAAAGAGTTATCTCTACCAATAAGGAAAAAAGATAAATCATTAGACTATATACCTTCT
The DNA here is from genome assembly GCF_042684345.1 of Gelatiniphilus marinus. Lineage (NCBI taxonomy): Bacteria > Pseudomonadati > Bacteroidota > Flavobacteriia > Flavobacteriales > Flavobacteriaceae > Gelatiniphilus > Gelatiniphilus marinus. Next base: position 244,189 of record NZ_JBHULK010000003.1, read on the forward strand.
CAATATATTTGTGAATATATAAAATCATTGGGGTTTGATGGTGTTGAATATCAAAGTTCACTATATTCTAGTGGTTACAATTTAGCAATTTTCAATCCTAAAAAATTGGAATGTATTCAAACAGAAGTATATGAGATAGAAGGTATGGATTTGCATCATAAGGTAATAGATTAATCTGTCCTTATCTTTTTACTTTTAGTTTATAATGTCTAGAAAGAAGAAGCACCATTATATCCCAAGATTTTACTTAAAAAGGTTTTCCATTGGCGAAACAGGTAAAAACATAAGCTTATACAATCATAAGAATAAAATTTTCATCAATGCAGCACCAATAAAACACCAAGGTTGTGAAAACTATCTATATGGAGAAGATGAGGTAATCGAAAATGCTTTGGCCAAAATGGAAAGTGAGGTTGCTAAAATGTTTTATTATTGGACTGAAGAAAAGTTATTATATCCGCCACCAAAAGGTACAAATGGCTATATACTACTAAAAAGGTTTATAATTTATCAAGCCAATAGAACGCCTAGTTCTGGAAGACAAATAGAAGATAGTGTCAATGAAAGTATGAAAACAATGCTAAAAGCATACCAACCAAACTTGTGGCAAAAACTAAAAGATAATACTATTGGTTTTAATAATCCGGTTCTGAAGGCATTAATAGGTGCAATCGAAAATGAAAAACTATTAGATTTTCTCGATTTTGGTTTTGTTGTAAATCTTTCTCTTTTACCATTTGTTACGTCAGATTCGCCAGTTGTTTTATATAACCAGTTAATGGAAAAAGCTGGTAATTATATTGGTGCAACTGGATTGGTTGCAAAAGGGTTGCAAGTGTTTTATCCAATTCACCCTAGATTAATGATATGTTTGTACGATTCCAATGTATATGAGTTTAATAATGGGGAAAATGATTGCGGTTCAACAGAATCTATCGACGAAGTTCATCAGTTAAATTCTTTACAAATAATCAATAGTGATACTCAAATTTTCTTTAATGATTTTGTCAATAAAGAATATGCTGAATTACTTTTTGAAGGAAATGAAAGCTACAGAAATGATTTTAAGAATATTAATACGGCTTTTACAAGAGAAGGGAGAAATTTTTTCTTTATGAGTTCAAAAGACCCACATATAAATTTAAGTTTAGATTTTTTCAAATTGAAAGTAAACCCAAAGGATTTTAATGGAGAAATAGCACCATTGAGACACCCATCATTAGATACGAGAAGTGATTAACTTATAGTTTATTAATTCCCCACAAACCAAAACCCAGTTTGTTGCAAAAGCAAAAACCCTCTGTCTTTTGGTTTGTTCCGCTCGCCAACGCTATTGTAGTTTTTGGCTGCCAACACGCACACAGCACATTGCTTATTTTGCTTATAGGAATTATTTTCAAAATTGGTACAGCAAAAAAGCAAAGAGCTGTTTCCAACCCTCTCACCAAAAACTACCCAAAGCTATGTTTACATAACGGGTAGTTATAGTAGCATTCATTTAGTTTCTGTACTATAACGCCATTATGTAAAATAGCCCCTTATCCACAGCTCAAATACGTTCTCAAATTAAAATGAGGGTTATTCACGAGCACCATAAAAAACAATAGAAATGAAGCGAGTAAATATCCGACATTCCCCACGCTCAATTCAGAACTGACATTGAAATTTAGAACACACAATTTTTCCATCTTTTCCCCACCACCCATTTCAACGGTGTAGGTTACAGCAATTATTAATGTTTTGCCTTGTGTCTGCGGTAGGATGCATTACATTCGCTCAATCCCTTATCAGGGTATCGCTCTTTTCATTTACCCACCTCAACACCGCGCATAAAAAAAGAGCATTTTTTAGAAAATGCCCTTTATTTATCTTTCCAACCGCCTAACATCAATAATCACTTCCACCTACGACACTTTGCCCCAGTTTCCCGATATTATTTTTTTATATCGCTTGTGATATAAAATTAAACTTATATATTTGTATCGCGAACGATATTATCTAACAAGATTAATTAAATTATTATGACGAAAACAATTTATCAAACATCATCAACTGCAGTTGGTGGACGTGATGGTCATGTTAAAAGTGACGATGGAATTCTAGATTTAGAAGTTAAACTTCCAAAAGAACTTGGAGGCGAAGGAGGAAAATATACAAACCCTGAACAACTTTTTTCAGCAGGTTATGCGGCTTGCTTTGACAATGCCATTATTCATATTGCTAAAGCAATGAAACAAGAAGTTTCTTCGCAAACTACCGTAACGGTAAGCGTAGTGAAAGCAGCCAAAGGCATTAACTTTGCAGTTAAAATTGAAGCAAAGATTGATGGTGTTGAAAGCGAAATGGCACAAACCATTATCAATAAAGCCCACGAGATTTGTCCGTATTCACAAGCTACTAAAGGTAATATTCAACAAGAAATCTGTTTGGTCTAATTATTTACTCATTTTTTAAAACTTATAACTCAATGACCTGTGATTATTTAAAACTGGAAAATCAGCTTTGCTTTCCTGTTTATGCAGCATCTCGATTGATAACAAGGGAATACCAACCCTTTCTTAAAGAATTGGGCATTACCTATCCTCAATATTTAGTGTTGCTGGTATTGTGGGAGGAGGATGGTATGTTGGTTAATACCATTGCTCAGAAACTTATCTTAAATACGAACACCATTACACCATTGCTTAAACGATTGGAGCAACAGGGTTTTGTAAAAAGGGAAAGGTCTATGACAGACGAAAGGAAGGTCATCGTAAACCTAACTACTAACGGCAAGCAGTTAAAAGAAAAGGCTCATGTCATTCCAGAGGGTATTGCTGAACGCATTCTTGGAACGGGCATAGGGCTTGAACGATTAATGATTCTGAAAGATAATTTGCATTCGATTATTTCTCATTTGTCAAAATAAAAATTCTATGGCTACTACATTAATAAACGATAAAAGCATTAAAATTTTACAAGACATAGTTTCTGGTCTAATCTGTAGTTCCAAACAGCATTTCTTACACTCTATTATCAATAGAAAAAAGGGATTTGTCAAACTTGCTGACAGAATGTTAGAAGAGTATAACGAGGAAACTACTACAATAGCAAAATTTACTGCCAGACTATTGGAACTTGGCAATGTGCCAAAAGTGGAATCTCTCAATATAGAAGTGCTTTATGAAGTGCAAGAACAATTTAAAATGGAATTGGAAGAACAAATAAAAGGAATGGATTGGCTAAATAAAGTTCTTCCACAAATTAAAGGTGATAAGGTTACTGAACAGCTTTTGACAAGTTATTTGCAAGATGAAAACAAGCATCTATCATGGCTTAAACAGCAGGTTTCCTTAATCGAAACAATTGGGCTTCAAAATTATTTGAGCCACCAACTCTAAGTAAATATTAAACAATGAAAAGCATGTACTCACCAACAACAAAAGTTCAAGACATTTTTAGAATTATTCTTGGAGCAGCTATGGTCTTCGCCGCAATAGGACATTTTACCTTTTTGCGAGTGGAGTGGCAAGCCCAAGTTCCCAATTGGGTACCTATGGACAAGAATTTAGTTGTGATTCTATCAGGCATTGTTGAACTCACCTTGGGGCTATCTATGATTTTTTTAACAAAATATAAAGTTCATGTTGGTTGGGCTTTGGCAATTTTTTATGTTTTGATATTTCCAGGAAACATTGCTCAATATGTAAATAAAACAGACTTTATCATCACTTCAGATACCGCAAGATTTGTCCGCCTTTTATTCCAACCCGTCTTAGTTGTTTGGGCGTTGTGGAGTACAGGTGCTTGGAAGAATAGAAAAACAATTGGATTGAGGAATACTAACCTCTATAAAAAATAATTAGTTAAAACAACAGTATATATTTGAGAGCAACACAGCCGCTAACAACGTGTAAGCGCAATAACGGCTGAATTTCCTCATCGGTAATTCACTCGTTTTGCTATCTTTAGTGCGTCAGCGGAATCCCGAGGTTTAGGGACGCGCATTTTCCCGTTACTGACGCTTACACAAAACCGCTCAATTCCGTACTTGCATTGAAATTTAGAGCATACAATTTTTTCCATCTTTTCCCCACCACCCATTTCAACGGTGTAGGTTACAGCAATTATTAATGTTTCCCTTGTGTCTGCGGTAGGGGGCATTACATTCGCTCAATCCCTTATCAGGGTATCACTCTTTTCATTTACCCACCTCAACACCGCGCATAAAAAAAGAGCATTTTTTAGAAAATGCCCTTTATTTATCTTTCCAACCGCTCAACATCAATAATCACTTCCACCTACAACACTTTGCCCCAAAAGAATTAGTTTTGTCTAATGGATGATTATTTAGCTAAATACAGATATGTTAGTCAAGTACTCTCAAAATATGGGTGGTTTATCAATGGTGAAATAATCGGCGGAGATTTCGAAAGGATAAAATTACTTTGTGAAGAAATAGAGTCTAAAAATTATGATAAAGATAATTGTAATGAAAAAATCAATTATTTATTAAGTCCTATAATATTTAATCCTTATTCAAGAGCATTTGTTAATTATAGGTTTCTAATTTTACCTCATTTGAATAAGTTTTCTCATTTGGTCGATAAAGCAACTTTTCATTATTTTAAAAAGGATTTACTGTCTTCAATTAATTGCTTAACACCCGTAATTGAGGGCGTATTGTTATCATACTACAATTGGTCAATAGATGAAGGCAAAAGAAAACCTTCATTAAAGGAATTAGTTGAAAATATATGCGCAAAAGAAGGCGAATTTAGACCTCATTTGAGAAAACTTTATAACGATTCTTTAAAAAACTGCCTTCATAATTGGTTTTATGCAAATACAAATAGTTTTGATTTTGAATCTTCAAATTTAAATAGACACTATATCAGCCATAGTCTAGGCAATGATAATTATTATTCCATTTCCGAATGTAACAGAATGTTTTCAATCATAAATATTCTTTGTGAAATTATAGCAATTGAAAGTAGGTATTTCCCTGCTTTTATTCCAGAGAATATTCCTGAAATTGATGACAGGGTTAATTTGTATTATGAACTAATGTGGAAAAGAATATCATTAAAAAAAGCGCTAATCGAAGAAGAAAGATTATTGAATCAGAATAAGTATTATGTTAGTCAAGAATCATTATTGAATTTTAGGGAAATTGTTGAAGCTGAAAATAAGAAGCATAATGATTTTTCAAATTCATTTAACAAAGAAAAAAAGGAAAAAGCATCTAAAATCAATAGACCTTTTTCCTTTATCGTTCAATTAAAAAATTTAAGATTTAGGTTTTTTAGTCAAAAACCGAAGCAATAATGACACTATAAAACTCACAGTAGCACCCACAACAGCCAAAATAATGGTAGTAATCAAATCCTCAACACCAATATTAACGATTGATGAAAAGAAAGTACCGCCGATAATGGCAGATTTGGTGTTATAATCCATCGTCATTCTCATCAATTTCAGTGTTTTCATCATTAGTAACAACTGCTTGACTTACTGTGGTTGCCACAGTTCCAGCAACGGTCATATAAGTAGCAATAGTTACCACAATGGCAGGCATCGAAATTGGTGCAGCTATGATGGCACCACCTGCAGTAGCCAATGCAATACCAATATTGCGTAAAGTCTTGAAAAATTTGGGGGTTGGTTTTTTATAACGTTCTAAGATGTTCATGATTTTGTGATTTAATAGTTAATAAGATTTGTTCTTTTCTGTCTTTAGCTTGATATACCAAAGACAACAGTTTTTGCATAGCATTTTTAGAGTAAATCCCTTTTCCAACACCACTCAAATAAGTTACTGGAGCAATACAACCTTGAAGCTCTTTTAAGGCATCATTCGCAGGATGAAAGAGAATAAAACTTCTACCTTTTACAGCCTTCAAAATCAAATGATGCTTAAACCGTTTTGAAAAACGTGGTTCAACTTCATAAGTACCTTCAGGAATGCAGGAAATGTTTCGCTTGTTATTGTTCCAGGGCAGTTCAATGGTATGACAAAGAAACTTGCCAGAATTAAAGAGAGCACCATTGGTGCCCTCTTTAAAATAGGCTCTATGCAGCACTAATTCCATACTTACGGCGTATCTACAATAACAACTGCCAAAGCGTTGTAAGCACCATTCTTAAGCTCGTACATCTGTCCGTTTACCTCTTGGTAAAACTCAATTCCCAACACCTGAACAACAGGTAAAGTTGAGTTAGCGGTCAAAGAAGCTGTTAAGGCAATAACAGCAGTATCATCAGCTGTATATGGAAGAATGGCAGTCTCATCATTTTCAAAAGTTGAGGTTTCATTCTCAAAATCCAATTCAGAAGCACCCATTACCACCTTAAAATGGGTTGTTCCAGTTGGAGCTGCAATTCTTACCGTTGGAGAAAACGCATCAAGGTTCACAATTGCATCCCCAGAAACACGGTCAAAAGCATTCGTAAACGGGGTGAAAAGTGTTGTGCCTAACTTTCCATTCAGATTAAATTCAAAGTTTTCTAACAAGCTTAAATTCCCATCTTGAAGTGTTCTAGATCCTCTCTCATTAGTGGTGTCAGTTTTGGTAATCGCTACAAGTGTTTTAGTTAAACGTGAAACCACACGTTTGTCCTTTGCATTTTGTAAAAGAATACGAATAGCATTTCGTAATACTTTACCACCCTTACCGGCACGGCCAAATTCAGACCCATTTTCACGTGTTCTCTGAAACGCAGGATCGTTAGCAATACGATTGGCATCCACACCGCCTTTTTCACGTGCTAGATGTCCGTCAGTCGTTTTGTAAAAGGAAATACCACCGATAGTTCCTTTCAGTTTAATAATACCAGTTTGTTTTGCCATAATAATTCGTTTTTTGATTAATGAAACCAAATCACGTAATTTTATAGCACGTTGTTAAAAATCAAATGCCGTTTTCGGTCATCCATTCCGATACAACCAAAAACGTCATTAAAATATTGAAAACCCTATCGGGATTTCCAACATTTTAACAACGCATCATCATCACCATAATCATAAAATAATGAAGTATGGATGGTGTAAGGATAAAGCATAGATAAAGTATTATGACCCCAAAAAGAGCTTGCATATACCCAAAGGATATTCAGCGTATCACAGGACGAAGTGAACGCTATGGGCGTAAGCTTTTAAATGATATTAGAAACTACTTTGGAAAAGAATCCTACCAATTCGTCACAATAAAAGAGTTTGTTGAATACAGCGGAATAGAAGAGGAAATTGTCAACAAATATTTAATAGATTAATCATAATATTTGATACAAATTGACTGGTTTTAATGGAGTTAAAATTGTAAATTTGTAGTAAGACGTTCAGATAAATAATACTATTTCAAACTAACAGATAGGTCTACAATTCGGTTAACACTGTTTTAGTCTGCTTCTGGAAGTATTAATTTTACTACATAGTGGCAGTTTAGTTATCATCCTGCCACCCCGACAACGAGTATTTTGTACTTGGTTAAATATAAGAAGCCGTCTCATTTAGATAAATAAGACGGCTTTTTTGGTTTATTTTATAGACTATTATTAAGTCAATTGAATTTTAAATTTATTTTTTAATAACCCTATAAGTCGTTGTTGATTGATCTGTATTTACTTTAATTAAGTACAAAGCCGATTGCAAATTGGATAAGTCAATCTCTCTGAAATTATCTTTAATCTGCAAAACTTTTTGGCCAAATGTAGAATACACATCTATAGATCTTATTTTAAAAATGTTGCCTTTAATATAAAGCAGGCCATTTGTTGGATTTGGGTAGATAGAATTGGTTTTTTCAATTAACGCTTCATTGTCGCTTAGGGTTGAATCGAAACTTTTAAAATTAGATTTTATAAGATTATTAGTAATGAAAGATTTTGACCTCTTATTAGATATTGTGAAATCGCAGGGGTTACTTAAATTAATGCCAATAAAATAAGTGTATGATATAGTATTCGAGTTAGCGTCTTTATCATTATAGGCTAAATTATTTGATGAAAGGGATGTTATTAATTCAAACTCGTTGTTGTTTTCTTTTCTATAAATATTATATGTGCTATAGGTTAATCCAGCATATTCACTCCAGTTTAAATTAATACTGCCATCAGCTGCTCTATTGGCTTGCAATAATATGGTTTGATGTAATGGACTTGATTCTGATAAATTACCACATTTATCCTTAAACCTAACTTTATAGTTATAACTAACTGTTCTGTTGTCTGAAGTAGTGTCAAGGTATGATTCTTCATCGGGATTAATTTCTCCAATGATTTCATATTCGTTACTTACACTGCCTTCTCTTAGTATCTGGACTTTATCAATATTATAGGCATCTTTGTTGTTTATAAATATTCTGTTATAATCAGAATCAACATTGTCGCTCGTTACATAACAAATATTTAAATTGTTATAAATAGGCCTTGTCTCAATTTCAAAATCTTTTGCCAAAACCATACCTGCTCCATCTGTAACAGTTAAAGTGTAAATACCACTTGTTTTATTTGTAATATTCTGGGTTGTTTCACCTGAAGACCAGCTAAAGGATAATGGTGGCACATATTGCTCGATGGATGTTTGTATAGATCCTATTTCATCGTTTCCGCAATAAGTATAAGATGCATCTCCAGTAATAACAATATCATTTAAATTAATTACAGATACTATTAGCGCTTTCTCAATAAATAAACCTTCGGCATCTTCGGCCTTTACTCTAATAAAGTATTCTTTTTTTGCTTCATAATCAAAAACCACATTTTTTGAAAGTGTATTTCCAGAAATACTAAAAAAACTATTATCATCACTTCCATTACCATCTACTAATGTAATGGTATGAGATGCATCATCAATATCAGTTACGGTTATTGTAGATATTTCGTTTATTATATTATTTTCTTCAAAAGACATGGGGTTTAAAGTAATATCTGTAGGCGCATCATTAATATGCTTTATAGTGAATATCAATTGCTGTTCTGTTAATTCATCGGCTTGTTCTACAGATTCAACATCAATAATTACGGTTTTGTCAGAATCCATTTCATCTTCATTTGCGGTAATGGTAACAGATGCAGTAAGTTGACCTGAAGGTATTATTATTGTATTTGAACTTAAAGTATAGTTTGTAATAGCTGCAGTTCCTGATACTGTAAGGTTTATTGTAACATCTTCGGTTGGATTGAATTCGTTAAGGGTTGCTGTTATTGTAGCTTGTTCGCCATTTTCTAATAGTGTCGTTTTATCTACTGAAAGTGCTATGTCGTAATCGCAGGACTCCGTTCTATATGTGGCAATGTTATCTTTACGCCATTCTGTGTAGGGTGCTTGCCCTGCATTAGCCGCTATGGCATTATCTACATAAATACAGGTTAATAAAGGGCTATTAACTACATCTAGTCTAGTTAATAGGTTGTTATTGCCATTTCTTAAATCTACATACGTAAGCTCACTATTGTTTATGCTGCTAAAAAACAATAAATTAGGGTTTTGGCTAATATCTATTGAGTTTATTGGAGAATTCATAATATCTATTAATTCCAGATCTATATTTTGGCTAAGATCTATACTCGTTAATGGGTTATTGTATAGCAATAATTGTTTTAACTTGGTATTAGTACTAATATTTAAATTTGAAAGATTTGAGTTCCGTATTGTTAAAAAAACTAAGGGGTTATTATCAATATTTAAAGAAACAAGGTTCGGCATGTCTAACTCCAAACGATCAAAGTTGTTATTGCTTAAATCTAAATATGTTAGATTCTCAAAACTACCTAGTCCTGATAAATCGCTTATATTTTTGTTAGACACATCTAAGCTACTAACAGAATATGCATCATAATACAGAATTTTTCCATTTAAAGTTTCATCAGAATCTATACCTAAATCAATAAGAGCCTGTTCAAAATTAGGGTCGGGTATGTTTACTACAGTTTGTGCTGTTATACTGTTAAAATAAAATAAAAATAAAAAAACGAGGGAAATGTAATTTTTTGACATGGATTAAGTTTTAGTTAAAAAAAAATAAATTGATATAAAAATATTCCTTCGTATTGAATTGCAATATGATAAATATCAGTTAAAACAATTTAAGCGATTTATATAGTCTTGTAGATTTGTAAGCGAGTACTAGGGGTTGCCTTATTTTGAAAATAAAATTGATTTTTAATAATAATTGTGTATTTTGTTTGAGTGACAAATTACTAAATAAGCGAGCGTAATTACGTACACGGCTTTGTTAAAATAGACCAAAAAAACTACACCCGGTTATGTTTTCAAGTTAGTTTTAGGCGGTTGCTTGGAGTTGAATTTCTGCTACTAGTAAAGACAAGGTTTTACAGAGAACCGGAGTTTTTTTATTGTTGCATGATAATGGGTTCAGAATAAAAAGGATTTGAGTAAATCATCAATCTTTCCAAATAGTTTTTATATTTTAAATTAGGCTCTGTTTTTTAATTTTAAAAAGCAGATGCGATAAATTACTAATAATAGCAGCCTAACTAAATAATTTAGCCTTAATTCTTTTGGCATTCATTTCGGCAATATTTAAAATTGATATATTTTCAGGGCATTCTATTTCGCAGGCTCCTGTAAACGTGCAGCTACCAAAACCCTCAAGTTCCATTTGTTGGGTCATTTCCATAACTCGTGTTGTACCTTCCGGTTGGCCTTGGGGCAAACTGTTAAGGTGGTTTATTTTTGCAGAGGTAAAAAGGGCGGCTGAAGCATTTTTGCAGGTGGCAACACAAGCACCACAGCCAATACAGGCAGCGGCATCCATAGCCTTGTCAGAGATATCTTTACCAATAAGAATAGCATTGGCCTCTGCGGCTGTACCTGTTTTTGCACTTATATAGCCCCCATGCTCTATAATTCTATCTAGTGCAGATCGGTCCACTACAAGGTCTTTAATTACAGGAAAAGCTGCGGCTCTCCAAGGTTCAACAATAATGGTTTCGCCGTCTTTAAAACTACGCATGTGCAATTGGCAGGTAGTTATGTTGTTGTGTGGGCCATGGGCTCTGCCGTTTATAAAAACACCACATTGGCCGCAGATGCCTTCTCTACAATCGTATTCGAAAGCAATTACCTTTTCTTTTTTTGTTACCAACTGTTCGTTAAGATGATCTAGAGCTTCTAAAAAAGACATGTCTTCGGTTAGTTGATCGATTTCGTATGTTTTAAAGCTGCCTTTTGCATTAGCATGGTCTTGCCTCCATATTTTGAATGTTACTCGCATTGGTCTTTTAAATTTAGCTGTTATTGCAATTATTTGTAGCTTCTTACAGAAGGTTTTATATGTTCAAATTCTAACTCTTCTTTATAAAGTTTAAAATCACCGTTGTTATAAGCCCATGCCGATACATATGAAAACGTATCGTCTAATCTCATGGCTTCTCCATCTTTGGTTTGGTATTCTTCTCTAAAGTGTGCGCCACAAGATTCTTCGCGTTGCAGGGCATCAGTACACATAAGTATGCCCAACTCTATAAAATCTGCCAGACGTAGTGCCTTTTCCAGTTCGGTATTCATTTCCTTGTGGCCTCCGGTAACACAGACTTCTTTCCAAAAGGCTTTTCGTATGTCTTTAATTTTAGAAATGGCGTTTTTCAAGCCCTCCTTATTTCTGCTCATGGCACATTCTTGCCACATAACCTTGCCTAATTCTCGATGAAAATGATCTACGGTTTTAGTGCCTTTTATGGTGAGTAGTTTTTCAATTTGCTTTTCAATTTCTTTTTCAACCTTATCAAATTCAGGATGCGCCACAGAGGGCTGCTCTTCTTTTAAGGCACTTGCAAGATAGTTGTTAATGGTGTTTGGCAGCACAAAATAGCCGTCTATACTTGCTTGCAATAAAGAATTGGCGCCCAAGCGGTTGGCGCCGTGGTCTGAGAAGTTACATTCGCCAATGGCATATAGCCCTGGTATGGTGGTCATTAATTCGTAATCTACCCAGAGTCCTCCCATAGAAAAGTGAGCGGCAGGCGATATTTGCATTGGTTCTTGGTAGGCATCTACGCCAGTAATTTTTTTATACATTTTAAAAAGATTGCCATATCTGTCTTTTATGGTTTGTAAGCCAAGGCGTTTTATGGCGTGTTTAAAATCAAGGTAAACGGCATTTTTAAGTCGCCCTGTGCCATAACCTGCGTCTATTCGTTCTTTGGCTGCTCTAGAAGCAATATCTCGTGGTGCTAAGTTTCCAAAACTTGGGTAACGGCGCTCTAGGTAATAATCTCTTTCGTTTTCTGGTATGTTGTTGGCGCTTCGGTTGTCGTCTTTGTTTTTGGGCACCCAAATCCGCCCATCGTTTCTTAACGACTCAGACATTAACGTTAATTTTGACTGTGCTTCGCTGGTTTGGGGTAGTGCCGTAGGGTGTATTTGGGTAAAGCTTGGTGCTGCAAAATACGCACCACGTTTATGGGCTTTCCAAATAGCGCTACCGTTGCAACCTATAGCCAACGTTGAGAGCCGAAACACCCTCGAGTAGCCTCCTGTTGCTAAAACTACGGCATCTGCTGCAAATCGTTTTAATTCTCCAGAAACCAAATCTCTGGCAATTATGCCTTTGGCTTTTCCTTTTATAACGACCAGATCTAGCATTTCATGTCGCGCGAACATTTGTACTTTTTTAGCCCGTTTCATTTTGTATAATTGTGAGTAGGCTGCCAGTAAAAGTTGCTGTCCCGTTTGTCCGCGTGCGTAAAACGTGCGTTGTACTTGTACGCCTCCAAAGCTTCTGTTTACCAGTACACCGCCATATTCGCGAGCAAAGGGCACGCCTTGTTGTACGTAGTGATCTATTAGTGGTGCCGATAATTCTGCTAACCTATATGTATTGGCTTCGCGCGATCTAAAATCACCTCCTTTTAAGGTGTCATAAAACATGCGCCACACACTATCTCCGTCGTGCTGATAGTTTTTTGCAGCATTAATACCGCCTTGGGCAGCCACGGAATGTGCTCTTCGCGCAGAGTCTTGGTAACAAAAGCATTTTACATCGTAGCCCAATTCTGCTAATGTCGCGGCAGCTCCGGCACCAGCTAAACCAGAGCCAACTACAATAACGTTTAGTTTTTTCTTGTTGGCAGGATTAATCAGTTGAGATTTTATCTGATAATTACGCCACTTCTTTTCTAATGGGCCGTCTGGAATTTTAGGATTTAGCATGTTGCGTCTATTTTAAAAATACAATAAATGGGATACTGCCAAAGGCTACAGCCATAATTGCGGCATAAATCAATGATATTTTGGATAATAGCCGTAATTTTTTTTTATGATAGAACCCTAAGGTTTTAAAAGCGCTTTTTAAACCATGGTTAAGGTGGAGCCCAAGAGGAATCATTAAAACGGTGTAAAATATCACATAATAAGGGTTCTGAAAAAGATTGTATGTAACTTCATAAACATCCTTGTTGCCATGGGTGTCTAAAGGAACGGTTTCTCCCATGCCTAGTTTTATACGAGCCCAGAAATTAGCTAAATGTACGACTATAAATAAAAGAATCATAACCCCAATAAGGCCCATGTTTTGAGAGGTCCAACTGCTGTTTTCCTTAAATCGATTTACCAAATACCGTTGCGATTTTGCTTTTCGGTTTTTTAAAGTAATTATTAGGGCGTAAACCGCATGTAAGATAATAGATAGGTAAAGCGCATAGGCTATAATATTTATTGCAAAACTTTCTCTTAAGCTAGTAGAATAGGCATTGTAAAGAGTTCTGGCAGTATCTTTTGGTAATACCAAAATACAGTTTGCAGAAAGATGCACGATTAAAAAAATACATAGAAATAAGCCAGTAAGTGCGATAATAGATTTTTTAAAATACATACTTATTGTTTTTAAATGGCATTAATATTCGTTACAGTTAACTATTGGTTTTATTTTAAGCTTTGCAATTGGCTGTACTGTAAAAAGGGCTAGGGCAAAAAATCCGCAATAAATTTTTTATTTTTAGATGTTTTAATATGTGTCTCTCTTTTTTCTTTAAAAACTTAAAAAAACCATTGCTAAAAGTTTAAATTTAAAAGCAATTAATTGACTATTTTTTTTGCATTTGCTAGTGTTTTATATAACAGGAAAAACTTAATCTGTCTTTTAAAACCGCCAATTGGTTAAAGACTTAAATATAGGCCAACATATTGTATCTTACAAATAATAAAACTTAAAAACATACCCGTTTTATCTATTTTTAACGGGACTAATTTAATAGTGTGTTTTAAGTCGTAAATCTTGTCTTTTTTTTATGTTTTCTAATAGATTTATCTTAAATTTGAATAAACGAAAAACGCCTATTTTGTTAAAAAAATCTTACTTAACGACTGTAAGGCGCTTGGTTTTAATTAGCTAAATAAAGTAAATTGTAACAGCTTATGAAAATATTAGAAAAGGTATTGTTTGCTCAAGATTTCAATTCTTCAAAAAACCTAGAATCCGCGGCTATTGATATAGCCAAAACTTTCAACTCTAAATTAATCCCTATTCATGTCTTGCCAGACGATTTGCTAGACTCTAAGGTCAAGGACAAGGTGGGCGAGTCTGCCTTGGCCCACTTGCAGAAAACAAGCGATGGGTTAAAAAAACATGGCGTAGAGGTAGATGCGCCTTTAATCAGGTACGGTTCGCCACACGAAGCTATTGTTAAAGCTGCGGTAGCGGTTAACGCAAACTTAATTTTGGCGGGCTCTGGCGCGCACCCCGAAGATGGTAAATTCCTTTTGGGCACAACAACGCAGCGCATTATTCAAAACAGTGACAAGCCAGTATTGGTTATTAAAGAAAATACAAACCTTAATATTAAAACTATTTTGTGCCCTGTAGATTTTTCTGACTCATCTGAACGTGCGCTAAACAATGCCATTGTTATGGCCAGACGTTACAATGCAGAGCTTGTTGTTTTAAGTGTTTGCGAAAAGCAGACCTCGTCATGGTTTGGTTCGCAAGAATATCTGGATAAAGAAAATAAAGTACGTTTTGAAAAGCATGCCACAGACTACGAAACGTTCTTGAAAAAGTTCAATCTTGTCGATGTTAATTTTACCAAGGAAAGTAAAATGGGAAATCCAGCACAAGAAATATTAAAAACCGTAGCTTCAAAAAAGATAGACTTAATGGTTATGGGTACCCATGGGCGCACTGGGCTTAACCGTATGATTATGGGAAGCGTTACCGAAAAAGTAATTCGCGAAGTGCCCTGTTCGTTCGTTACCTTAAAATCAGAAGATGTCATCAACCTTCAATTGCAATCCGATATAAAAGACTTTGAAAAGCTATTTGAAGAAGGCATTCAACTTGCTAAAGATGGATTTTATGAAGAAGCCATTGAGCAATTCAAGGCATCTTTAAACATTAATAACATGCACGTTCCCGCCTATGAGGCAATCGCCAAGGTTTTTGAAAAAATGGAAGCCCCAAAAAAAGCAGCAATGTACAGAAAGAGCGCAAAGGAAATAAAAAACAGGATGTGGTACTCTAAAATAGAAGAAGAAGTACGTAAATTAAGAAGCAGTTAACCCTATAGAATTACATATCGTTTGGAAAAATCAAAAGGAAAAGTCGTAAGTGTTAATGAGTCTCTGGTTGGTGTAAAAACCATTAGTGGTGCCGTAATAAATGGCGAAGTGGCCTACATTACCATAGAAAACGCTAAGCGTTTAAAGGCCGAGGTAATTGATGTAAAATCCGGCAATTTAACCTATTTGCAGGTTTTTGAAGACACCTCATGGATGCGGGTTGGAGACGATGTAGAGTTTACCGGTTTGCCGCTATCGGTAAAGTTGGGACCGGGCATTTTGGGTTCGGTTACAGATGGTCTTCAAAACCCATTGTACGAATTGGCTAAAGAAGAATGGTTCTTAGAGCGGGGAATGGTGGTAGAGCCTCTTGATACAGATACCAAATGGACCTTTACGCCAAAGGTTAAAATAGGCCATGTGGTAAGTGCCGGATCTACTTTAGGCAGCGTACCAGAAAAACTGTTTGAGCATAAAATATTCGTGCCTTTTTCGCTTGGCGAAAATTATACCATTACGCATATTGTTGAAAAAGGCGACTATACGATAACCGATACCATTGCCAAAGCAACAAGCACATCTGGCGAGACTTTAAATTTTAAAATGGCATTCGATTGGCCTGTGAAGCAACCCATGCCTTTTAACGAGCGTTCAGTGCCTACAGAAACACTTCCAACAGGAATGCGTATTTTAGATGCCTTGTTTCCTATTGCTTATGGCGGAACCGCATGTAGCCCAGGGCCGTTTGGTGCCGGAAAAACAGTGCTGCAGCACAGTATTGCAAAACATTCCAGAGCAGACATAGTAATAATGGCCGCCTGTGGTGAGCGCGCCGGAGAAGCCGTAGAGGTTTTCAAAGATTTTCCAAAACTTATAGACCCAAGAACGGGCAAGTCTTTAATGGACAGAACTTATATTGTGGGCAACACCTCGTCTATGCCAGTAGCTGCACGTGAAGCCTCGGTATATATGGCAACCGCTGTTGGCGAGTATTACCGCAAACAAGGTTTAAATGTGCTAATTCTTGCCGATTCTACCTCGCGTTGGGCACAAGCACTTCGGGAAACTTCAGGAAGAAAAGAAGAAATACCCGGGCCCGAGGCCTTTCCAATGTATATATCCACTTTAATTTCAGCGTTTTATGATAGAGCGGGAGTTGAAATACTGCCCGACGGAACAAAAAGCTCCTTAAGCATTTTAGGAACCGTATCGCCCGCAGGCGGAAACTTTGATGAACCCGTAACTCAAGCCACCTTGCTAAGTACAGGTGCATTTTTAGGGTTGTCAAGAGAATTATCAGATGCCAGAAAATATCCAGCCATAGACCGTATTGAAAGTAGCTCGAAATACCCGTCACTTATTACAGATGATGAGGTGTTGTTTTTAAAAGAATTACTTCGCGAAGGAAAAACCATAGCATCTAATTTATTGCTTATGGGCGAACGCGGTATTACCAATGAAGCTTACATAACCTATCAAAAAGCCGAATTATTGGATGCCGTATTTTTACAGCAAAATAGTTTTCATGATGTCGATGGTGTTACAAACCCTGAGCGATTGAGAATAATGTTCGATATGCTTAGGCATATTATTGAAACACCCGTAAATATTGAAATTAAAGACGATATTAGGTCGCACTTTAATTTTGTTCGTCAAGCTTTTATTGATTGGAATTACCTGAAACTAAACGACCCGCAATTCGATAAGCAGAAATCTAAAATCTTAAATCTCGTAAAACAAAAAGCAAATGTTAAAGAAAACGTATGAGAATATAGATAGTATTGGTAGAGCAATCATTACCATTGATGCTAAAGATGTGCATAATAAAGAATTGGCAGAAGTTATCTATCCAGATGGTCGCAAGGCATTTGCCCAAGTAATCGCCCTAAACGGTAGCAAAGTAACGCTACAGCTTTTTGGTGGCGGTTTTGGGGTTTCAACCAACTGCAAAGTACGTTTTTTAGGCCACCCTGTACAGGTAGGGTTTTCAAACGAGATGTTGGGTCGTGTCTATTCCGGTAACGGGCAGCCTATTGATGGTGGGCCAGAATTGGTGTCAGATGTAACGCGTGTGGCAGGTCCTTCCATTAATCCTGTAAAACGACTCATTCCAAAAAATATGATTCGTACCGGAGTACCCATGATAGATGTATTTAACACTCTTGTACGCTCACAAAAAATACCCATTTTCGCAAAAGCTGGCGAGCCTTATAACCGGCTACTTGCCAATATTGCAACCCAAACCGATGCCGACGTTATAATTATTGGAGGCGTTGGCCTTAAATACGACGAGTACCATTATTTTAAAGAACGTATCGAGGAAGCGGGAAGCAAGAACAAAACCATTATGTTTGTACATACCCACAGAGATTCTATTGTAGAAGGTTTAATGGTGCCCGATTTGGCACTAGCAGTTGGCGAACGCTTTGCGCTTCAGGGCAAAAACGTATTTGTACTTTTGTCTGATATGACCCAATGGTCCGATTATTTAAGACAAGTGGCCAACGCCCAAGACCAAATTCCTGCCAACCAAGGTTACCCCGGAGATTTGTACTCGCAATTAGCAAGCCGCTACGAAAAGGCAGCAGATATTGATGGCTCTGGTAGCTTAACCATTTTGGGCGTAACCACAATGGACGATGTTACACATCCGGTGCCAGACAACACAGGCTATATTACCGAGGGGCAGTTTTTTATGAAAGATGGGTATCTGGAAATGTTTGGCTCTTTAAGCCGATTAAAACAACAGGTAAATGATAAAACCCGAGACGACCACCGTAGTATTATGAATGCCATGGCGCGTTTGCTTTCAGAAGCCGAAGAACGGGTAAAAGCCCAGAAATTCGGATCGGTAAAAGACGATTATTCCCTAAGATTGCTGGAGTATCGCAAAACATTTCAGCGGGAATTGATGGATCCATTTATATACCTCGAACTAGAAGGTGCGCTCGATTTATGTTGGGATATCTTAGCCAATCATTTTAAGAAAGAAGAAGTTGGCCTTTCATCAGATCTTGTAACGGCTTATTGGCCAGAAAAAGGAGAATTTAAGATTTTAAAAAACACGACCAATGCAAAATAACACCTTAGACGAATTAATTGCCAAGGTAAAATCTGAGGCTATCGATAATGCTGAAAAAGAGTCGCAGCGTATTATAAACGAGGCTAAACAAAAAGCAGCACAATTATTAAACCATGCCCAAACCGAAAAACAGCAGTTGCTTAACGCTGCCAAAAAAGAATCGGAAGCCCTTTTAAACAAAGGGGAAATAGCATTAAAACAGGCTGCTAGAGATGTACACATTACCGTAAAAAACGATTTACTTAAACTTTTTAAATCTGTTTTAGAGGCCGAGGTTAAAGGCACTTTTACCATAGAGCTTTACACCAAAGTAATTTTACAAATAACCAAAAGCATTGGAAATAACCTAGCAATTACACTACCGGCAAGTATAGAAAACCAAATGGTAGAGGCCATCAGGAAAAAAGTAGCCGAATCTAACAATAGCATTAAAATTATTGAAAGCGAGCAGTTGCTTTCGGGTTTGTCTGTTGCTAAAACCAACGAAGGTTGGAGTTACGATATTACGGCAGAAGAAGTTGCGGCACTTCTAAGCCAGCACTTAAGCAAGAAATGGGTAGCAATTTTAAACTCATAACAGATGCTTGCAGGAAACCTTGAATATGTAATGGCTAGTCTCCCGAATTTAACCTTCAGTAATTCGGAAGCCATACAGCACGAGGTAACTTCACTATTCAAAAAATACGCATTACTTACAGATGCGCCAACCCATTTAGTTGATCTGCTACATGAAGAAGCAGAAAAATACCTGTCTGAAAAACAATGTCGCGACTTCAAGCAGATTCAATTAAATGCCATTCATCAAAGCTGTTTTCAGAATCATAAAAACAAGGTGGTTTCAGAATTTTCAATCTTTATTAATCAACTAAAACAAGAACTAAAAACATTTAGAATTGCCAGAAAATCAGATGAAGCCATCGGAAAAAATAGCTATAAATTAATTGGTGATTTACCCAATAATCCTTTAGATGCAGAGTTGCAATTGCTTAAATTACAATGGCAAAAACTAGACATGTTATCTGTTGGTCATTATGCAAATATTTCAGCATTAATCCTATATAAATTAAAACTGCAAGTGCTTTTGCGCTGGTGGAGCTTTAATGAATCGGTTGGATTTGAAGCCTTTCAACAAACCTTAAAAACAGAGGTTTATGGCAGATAAAATTTTAATGAATAAAAACACATTGGCGGCCCTAAAGCATGAGCTTAAGGGTTACAAAACCGCTTTGCCGGTGTTCGAGATGAAAGAGCAGCAGCTTAAAAAAGTGATTCGCTCTATAGAAAATACTGTAACACGATTAAAAAAAGCTATTGAGCAAACCAATAACGAAGTAAAATCTTGGGCAGCCGTAATGGCTGAAGAAACCATTGATTTAACTAGTTTAGTTACTGTATCAGATTTTAAAACCAAAACACGAGAGGTTGCAGGTGTAGTTATAGAGCAGTTTGAAACCATTAGTTTTAAAGAACAAGATATTGATTACCTTTTAACTCCTCTTTGGGTAGATGCTGCCATTCAGGTTATTGAAGACCAAAAGACAAACCAAGAAATGTTGACTTTAGAGTGGAAAAATTTAGAAAGCGTTCGCGAAGAATTAGCCGAGGCACGCCGAATGAAAAACGCACTAAAAGAAGTTTTTATCCCAGAAACCCAAAACAATATCCGTAAAATTGAAATCTACTTGGGCGATGTCGAGCGTCTCGCCATTGGTTGTGCCAAATTGGTAAAAAAGAAAAAACAACTAAAAAACGAAGTGGTATGATTGTAAGGATGAAGGAAATACTGCTATTTACCAGTGCCAAAACCGTCGATTTCACCATAGAAAAGCTTGGTAAGCTTGGTGTTATAGATGTTAAACAGGTAAGCAAACCAACGGGTGCTGTTTTAGAGCGTTGTTTGGCCGATATTGAATATGCTGAAAAAGCCCTTGCCTTACTAAAAAACCATAAACCGCCAAAAACCGAAACCGCAGATAAACCCGCCAACCCAAATTGCAAAGACCCAAAGCGTATTACTGCTAGGGTATTAAAGTCTTTAGAGATTGAACAAAGCCTAAAAAACACACTAGACGACTTATATAAACA
The DNA here is from genome assembly GCF_042684345.1 of Gelatiniphilus marinus. NCBI lineage: Bacteria > Pseudomonadati > Bacteroidota > Flavobacteriia > Flavobacteriales > Flavobacteriaceae > Gelatiniphilus > Gelatiniphilus marinus. Next base: position 264,852 of record NZ_JBHULK010000003.1, read on the forward strand.
ACAACAATTTTATACTATTTGGGGCAGAACCCTAAATTTAAAAGACCTCAATTATTTGCAAGATAAAGGTGTTTCCGTAAGCTTGTATCTAATTGAAAAAGCACTGTTAAAGCTTGTGCCTAAAGATAAAACCGTTGTGGTGTTTCCAGAGAAAGAAGGTAAAATCCCTGTAGCCTTGTTTTCGCAAAACCATGCCGATAAATTAGTATTTAAGCAAGAGGTTTTTCCAAGCTTATCTTTACAATTAATAGAAGAAAACATAAAACGAAAAGAACGGCAGTTATCGCAAATAGAAGTGTTTTTAACCGAGCAAAAGCAACATCAAGCAGTTTTAAAATCGTATTTAGAGACCCTAGAAGATCGTTTTAATTCTGAAACCGTATATAAAGGCATGGGCGATATCGAGGGCAAGGTAAAATACCTTAAAGGGTACTTGCCCGTAGAGGCTTTAAATAACTTAGCCTTAGTGGCAAAAAAGCAACATTGGGGCTATTCTGTTACCGAGCCTAAAAATGCAGATGAGGTTCCGGTTTATATAAAAAACCCAAAATGGATTAGTATTATAAATCCTATGATGAAATTTATAGATATTGTACCGGGTTATAAAGAAATAGATGTTTCCATTTACTTTTTAATCGCATTTGCATTGTTTTTTGCCATGTTAGTTGGCGATGCCGGTTACGGACTTATCTTTTTGATTTTTACCTTTGTTTTCAGAAAAAAAATGACAAAGCAGCTCTATGCGCTTATTATAGTGCTTAGTACCTCTACAATAATTTGGGGCGTATTAAGTGGCACCTATTTTGGAGCCAAAGAAATTGCACAACTACCATTTTTAAAAGATTTGGTTATTCCTAATATTGCCAGTTTTGGTGTAGATAATATTAATTTCATGATGCACTTATCCTTTTTAATAGGTGCCATTCATTTAACGGTAGCCCACGGTATTCGTGTAGTTCAATTTATTAATTCAATTAAGGTGCTAAGCGAAATAGGTTGGATACTGTTGGTTTGGGGCTTATTTATTATCACAGAAGAATTGGTTTTGGGCAATCCGGCACCAAGTTGGTACATCTGGCTGTTTGTAGTAGGTGCTACATTGGTTATTTTATTTTCTAAAGAAAGCACAAATTTTTTAAAAAGTATGGGCGCTTCCATTGGCAATTTGCCCTTGAGCTTAATTAGCGGTTTTTCAGATATTGTATCCTATGTTCGCTTATTTGCCGTAGGAATGGCAACCGCAGCCGTAGCTTCTAGTTTTAACAATATGGCATTACCAGACGGCGTTGCAGGATTGGGTATTTTAGATTTGGCAATGGCAGCAATTGCACTGCTTTTAGGGCACACTTTAAACATTGCATTGGCATTAATGGCGGTTTTGGTTCATGGCATACGTTTAAACATGTTGGAGTTTGCAGGCCATTTAGGAGTGGAATTCTCTGGTGAAGCCTACAAACCTTTTAAACTAAAACGTTCTGAAAAATAATTTTAAGCAACATAAAAACAAATATTTAGAAAACACAAAAACGATACATTATGGGAATATTAGCATTTATTGAAACATCAGTACAGGGTTTAGGTGATATGGGGCTGTCTTTAAGTATAGCCGCTGTGGGTTCTGCAATTGGTACCGGTATTGCTGGTATGGCAGCAATTGGCGCTTGGAAAAAAATGATAACCAGTGGCCAAAAAGCAGCCACGGCGCTATTAATATTTGTTGGCGCGCCTTTATCTCAAGTTATCTACGGAATGATACTTAAAAACGCCATAGCAGATGCTAATCTTAGTCCAGAATCATATGTGTGGCAAATTATTATTGGGCTGGCTGCTGGTGCAGCCATGGCTGCATCGGCAGCTTTTCAAGGAAAGACAGGTGCCAGAGCTTGTGATGCCATAGCAGCAGGAGCTAATGATACCGCAAAATATATAATGATTATTGGCGTGGTAGAAACCGTTGCTTTATTTGTAATGATTTTTACAATGACAGGATTGCCAACGGTATAAAAGAAAACTTGTTGGCTTATTGGGTGTACATGGTGTTTTATGTGCCTAAGCCACTGTGATACTGTTTTTTGCTAAGTTTAGTATCTGATTCTCTATGTATCCAACAAAAAATAAAGGTGCTTTTTTAGCCAATTTCCAAGATGCAGCAAACCAATGCGCTACGCCTGCCGCTTTCCGTATTTTGTAGCATATATTCTATACTAAAATAAAAAGCTTAAGGCTCGTTTTAATTGTGTAAACACCGGTTTTAATTTTAATTTCTTTAAGCCTTAAAAAAGCCAAATTTTAATAATAACCGATTTTCCTTGCAAGGGGCGGGTTTTTATAAAAGGATTATGTAAATTGCACGGTTATTTTTACGTAGGGTGATCTTACAAATTTACTTGAATTAGTTTTAACTTTATGAGGCTTGTAAAAAGTGTTTTTCTCAATGATAGATATATATCGTTAACAGTTAAGATAGTCAGTTTATCTATTTTGATTTTTATTGTTATTTTTTTGTTCTACGAGATTTACAAAGAGCAAAATACTTATACCCAGATAATAGACAATAAGTTTAAATCTGAAAAAATTATAAACGAAATCCGGCAAAGTTCAGAAAACCTTACCCGATTGGCTAGGTTGTACACAAACACCAAAGACACTCTTTACAGAAACCAATTTTTTGAAGTTTTAAATATAAATAAGGGGCAGTCTCCGCGCCCTCATTATTTTAACAGGGTTTATTGGAACGTATTAACCACAAAAGACAAACAGCCACCATTTGCAAAATCTATAAAAAAATCAGCTCGTGAGCTAATTAAGGAATCTGATTTCGATCCCAAGGAAGAAGAAGCAATTATGCGGGCGCTTAACAATTCTCTTGCACTAACCCGAATTGAAATTGAAGCTTTTACAACTCTTGATGGGCAACATGGCGATAAAATAATTGATGAACAAGAAAACCAGAAAAAAGCCATAAACATGGTAAATTCTGAGCATTACCATAAGCAGGTTATACTAATCATGGAAGATTTGAACAAAGCCTACGAATGGTTGGAAACAAGAACCAATAAAAACATAAATGCCCTAAACGCCAAAATAAGCGGCAAGATAATTTTGGTATCTATAATATTTTTCTTTTTGCTGATAGGTATTTTGCTTATAATTTACGATACGCTAAATCTAAAAAAAGACACCATTAACCAACTGCAGGATTCCGTAGAAAAGAAAACCAAAGAATTAAGAGATCTAAATACATCTAAAGACCTTTTCTTTTCAATAATAGCGCACGATCTAAAAGGGCCTTTTAACTCGCTTATTGGGTTTAGCAACCTTATGTTCGATGAAGTAAAGGCAAGTAAAAACAAAGAATTGCTGGACACGGTTAACATTATAAAAAAAGCTTCAGAGAACACCTTCGAGTTATTGCAAAACTTATTGGAATGGGCCCAAATGCAAAGCGGCAGGATAAAGTTTAACAGGGAATATGTTAGCCTAAATAAGATTTTAGACCAGGTTTTAAATATATCGACTATTCAATCCAGACAGAAAAACATTGAAATTATAACTGCGGTCTCCCATACATGTTTTATGGTTTTTGTAGATAGGAACATGATTAGAACCGTACTTAGAAACTTAATTTCAAATGCTATAAAATACAGCCATGAAAACGGAACCATTAAAGTTAGTTGCATTATTGAGGATGACACGGTAAAAGTTTCTGTTAGCGATAATGGTGTAGGAATTTCCCAAGAAAACGTTGATAGGTTGTTTAAATTAAAATATTCGCAGAAAACCTTGGGCACTTATGGAGAAAAAGGTACCGGTCTCGGGCTTATACTTGTAAAAGATTTTATAGATAAGCACAATGGCAAAATTTGGGTTGAAAGTGAGTTGGGAAAAGGATCTACCTTTATCTTTACCATACCAATTGCATAATTGTTTAATAGTTTGCCAATAAGTAATTTATGTTTTGTTTTCTATAGCCCTAATTGTTTATTCTCTAGGTTTAAAAAAAAACATGGAGCATTTTGTTTCTTTAAAATCCCTTGGTTTATTGTAAAAGGTTTTTAATGAGTCTTTTGTATGTTTGGTTGGTTTTTAATTCCAACAATACATCTGCACTTTTGCCAATAAACGCATCGTTTATTACTTTGTTTTAAAAGTGTTCTTTTTTTTCCGTTTCTTTGCGCAAAATTAATATCATTTTATAATAGTTTTAACACTAAAACACTATAGCCAATTATATTAGTAAAAACTATTCATAAAATAATTTAAACGCTTAAAAACATAACATTAACTAATTTTAAACAAAAATTTATGGATGCATTAGAAGCAAAAAGAAAAGGCCGGAAGGTATTATTGGCTGGATTTCTTTCTAACCTGAGTGTAGGTATTCTTTACACTTGGAGTAATTTAAAAGACGCAATTGAATATACCCTTGATCCTGCCACAGGAGAGCGATTATATTCTGCATGGGACGTTTCCCAATTAAATATGCCATACTCTATTGGTGGTGCGGTATTTGCCATTTTCCTAATTTTTGCAGGAAGATTACAAGATAAAATAGGACCTAAAAAAGTAATGATTTTAGGAATCTCTATGGTTGGTTTAAGCACAATTGTTTCAGGTTTAATTGTGCATATACCAATACTTTTTTACATTACGTTTGGTGTAGTTTTAGGTGCAGGTTTAGCTTTTGTATATGATTGTCCTCGTCCAGCCGCAATGAAATGGTTTCACCCTTCTAAAAAAGGACTTATTAATGGTTTGGTAGTAGCAGGCTTTGGTTTAGGTGCCTTATGGTTAGGGTTTGTAGAAGTATATTTATTAGAGAGCTTAGGACTTTCTTTAGAAACAACTTTGATGATTTTAGGAGGATTGATATTGGTAATAGGTATTCCTTGCGCAATGAATGTAATTGATCCACCAAAAGGATATGTGCCTCCAACTCCAGAAGGATACGACCCAAGCAAATCGAAAGTAGCAGCAAAATCTCCATCTGTGTCTTTAGCAACTACAGCTAGAACGCCACAGGCTTGGATGCTTTTAGTAATTTATGCATTTATGTGTTCTGCAGGAGCTTTAGTAATTTCGAATGCTACAGATTTAATGCGAGTTGTACCAGATGGTGGTGAAACAGGAATATATGCAGCTACAATCCTTGGCATATTAGGACTTATGGTACCTTTAACTTCGGTTACCAACTCAATTGGTAGAGCTTCTGGTGGTATTATTTCAGATAAAATAGGTAGAAAACAAACATATTGGTTAATGCACGCCATTGCTGCCTTAAACATGTTAGGTTTTGCTTATGTGTACAACACACCAACATTGGTTGTAATAGGTATTACTTTAGCTTGTGTTACTTACGGTTCAACATTATCTGTAACGCCTACAATTGTAGCAGATTACTTTGGATTAAAGAACTACGGTGCAAACTATGGTTTAGTATATTACGGTTGGGGATTATCTTTAATTATAGGCCCAACAATTGCTCAATATGTTAAAAACGAAGGGCTTAAGGCTGGATTAGAAGGAGCTGATTTATATAAAAATGCTTTCTTGATAGCCGTTGCTTTAATTGTTGTTTCAGCAATCATTGTAACAATGTTAAAACAACCTAAATTTAAGCCTGAACAAATAGTAGATTAAACAATAAAATTATTTTACTTAGAAAATAATTTATCAAAAAAATAAAATAAAAACAAATTATTATACTCAAATTTTAAATTATGAAAAAAGGTTTTTTAATGCTAATGGTACTAGCTGTATCATTAGCAACGTTCAGCACAGTTGAAGCTCAAGAAGCAACTGAAAAGGAAAAGGATTTTACTGTTAAATGGAATGGTTACGTTAAAGGTGATTATATCTTAGACACCCGTAGACTTAATGACACCAGAGAAGGTCAGTACATAGTAATTCCTTTAGGTGAAGATCTTGATGCTAATGGCGATGACCGTAATGCAGAATTTGGATACAACAGTTTTGCCATTGAGTCTCGTTTAAAAGCGAGTTTTACAGGGCCTGATTTTTTAGGAATGAAAACAGCAGGTGTTATTGAAGCTCACTTTTTTGGTGCAAATGGTGCAGACATTAACAGCCTTGGATTAAGGCATGCTTTCTTTACATTATCTAACGATAAGGTAGAGTGGTTATTTGGTCAGTACTGGCATCCAACTTTTGTAACCAATGTATCTCCAGGTACGCACGCTTTTAATGCAGGTGTTCCTTACCAGCCGTTTAATCGTTCTCCTCAGATTCGTTTTAGTACGAAAGGTAATGTACGTTTTACTGCTGCATTGTTAACTGAAAGAGATTTTACTACAGCTAGTGGTAGAGACGATGGTTATGGCGGAGCTGCTGTTAGATTTGCTGGTATACCTACGTTACACGCCCAATTACAATTTGGTAGTGATGACAATTTTGTAGGTGGTTTTGGAACAACTCTTAAAACGGTTGATTTAAACGACAGGCTAAATGGGCAGTTAGCTGAAAATGATAACATTACCAGTTTATCTTTTATGGCTTATGCCAAAGCTCAATTATCTGAAAGCGTAACTTGGAAAGTTTACGGTCAGTACGGTGGTAACACTACAGAGCAACTAATGTTTGGTGGTTATGGAAGAGAAGCTAACGGAGATCTTTTAGATAGTAAAGTATTATCTGCTTGGACAGAATTTAGTGGTAAATTCAATAACGAATTAGCTTGGGGTCTGTTTGCTGGATACACTAAAGATGGTGGATTTGGAGAAGATAACGTTTCTGTTATAACAAGTTCTGGTGTTGAGAATTCTTATAGAATTTCTCCACGTTTAGATTATACAGTTGGTAAAGTTAGACTAGGTGTTGAGCTAGGTTATACAACTGCTCAATATGCAAGTGGAATTGATGCCAATGGTGGTGATCTTATCACAACAGGTATTGATGAAGTGGGCAACTTTAGAAGTGCTTTCTCTGCAACATTTTTCTTCTAGAAAATAAACAGAAAATAAATCATTATAACAAGGAGGCTGTCTGAAAAGATAGCCTCTTTTTTTTTTAAAAACGTCATGGTAAATGTAACAATGGGTTGCATAATTTAACGTGAGTTCTTATAAAACATATCCAATTCTTTGTAATCTACCAATATTGACGTTGGGCTCAATAGTATAAAAAAGCATAAGCAATCAACCCAGGTATTAGGTTATAAACCCTAAACCTATAGGGCTTTTTCTATTCTTTTTTTTCTGAATCCCGAAACACACGTTAAAGATGATTTATAAGTTAACACTATAGAATCTGATCATGCCCCAGATAATTTTTTTTTTGATTTGTACTTTTATAATGCAAAACTTAATTACTGTGGAAGCCAAGAAAGAAACAACAGAACACTTCAACAAACATAAGGTTTGGAGAAAGAAAACCATGGCTAAACAGACTTGCTTTGCAATGTTACCAACCTGTTGTAGAGCACTCGATACAGGAACTCAGATTGAATATTTAAACATCGACCCCCTTTTATAAATACCTAAGGGTAAAATATCAATTATTTTAATAGAAATTCTACCAACACAAATGCAAGATGATGCCATATTGTAAATTATATGGATTTCAAAATCAAGTCCAATTGATGCATTTATCAAAAGTAGCAGAATTTATCTCCAACAATATTTTCAATCCTGCTTTATTCTCTTTTCTATAAATAGCAGCTATATGTTACATATACAAAAGTCTATGTTACATATCAAAATTGAAGCCTAGGCAACCCAAACTACTTTTGTCTTGTTATTTGGATACTTTATCGCTTTATAGGAACTATTCAATAGTTCAGAAATATCCAAACATTTATAATTTATTAATACTAAATCAACTATCATGAAAAAATTAAAAGGAATTTCAAAACTATTATTATTCGTTTTATTAATTGGATTAGCAGGATGCTCAGCCGAGGATGGAGCCGTTGGTCCACAAGGCGAACCAGGAAAAGATGGAATAGATGGAGTGGATGGAGAAGATGGAACAGACGGACAAGATGGAGCCGACGGAACAGATGGGCAAGATGGAAATGCCAATGTTATTTATTCCGATTGGTTCTATCCGGTGTGGAATGAGTTTGATACACCAAGAGCTAAGCGAATGGTTGTTAAAAACCCAGAGTTTGGTAAGAATTATGATGATGGCGTTATTTTATTTTATTGGATTACCAATAACGGTTCTACTTTTCTAGTGCCATGGAATACATATAGCACAAGTACTGGGGCATTAATTATTTCTAGGTCCATGAATATTAGAGGCGGCTCTGGCGATGTATGGATAACCATCAGAAGGTACGATCGAGATTTTGAAATACGGGATACTTATGGACAGTATGACGGGATTACTTACAATAGACTTCGTTATGTTATAATCCCTGGAAATATAAACGCTGGCGGAAAATCATCTTCGAACAAGGCCAACGAAAAATCGCCATTGGATTATAGCAACTACGAAGCTGTAAAAGCATTTTATAATATTCCAGATTAATAACTAAACGCAAATCAGATGAAAAATTTAATTTTATTAGGCACATTAATACTATGGGGATTCCAAGGTATAGGACAAACTAAAAAAATGACCGCTTTTGAGCCAAAACAACATGGTTTCAAGTTTGATAATACCTTCAAGAACATTTTTATAGACGCCCTAGACTGGAGGACAGGAGGCTTATGCGGAGGCATGGTATATTCAGCCTTGGATTATTACAACACACGCGGAAGATCGATACCTAAAACGGCCTATAGACCTACCGAGGGCAGTCCCTTACAGCAATATTTGTATGACCGCCAAGTAACTTCGCTGACTTCAAACCTCGATAAGTGGGGCGAGATTGGTTTTAACCCAGATGGAGTTCGCAATAGTGAGTTCTTCAACTGGGGAATAGAAAACAAGACCGGGAGCAGAATAAACGAATTACGAGCTTACATAGATCGGGGCGTTCCAGTCCCCTTGGGAATGCAAAGTGTGGGCGAAAAAGATTCCGATCCAGGCAACCATCAAGTATTGGCAATTGGTTACGACTTTGGTACACCGCAAGATATTTCCAATGGGAATTATAAACGTAAAATGAGAATTTATGTTTACGACCCCAATTTTAATGGAAAAACAAAAACCATGGTTCCAAACTTTAAGGAAGAGACATTTTACTACCTGGAAAATCCAAAAAAAAGATGGCGAACCTATTTTGTGGATAAAAACTATAGCGTTAAAACACCAGTGCGCATCTCACTTCGAGATTATCCAAAGGACAAAAAAATACATGAGCTTGTATTTGAATTTGCTGTTGGAAAAGATGATTTGCGCGGAGGTAATGATAACTTAAACCTTAGCATTAACTATCATGGTGCCGCTACACAAAGGGTATATAACATTAACAAGGGAAATAAATGGATAGACAACTATTCGCAGTATATCACCATTCCGCTAAAATCTCCCGTAGCTTTGAATAGAATAAAATCAGTTCAGTTAAATACCGTATCGGGAAATGACAATTTTAATTTAAATGCCTTACGAATCAATGCCAGAGGACACCTTGTGAACAAACAGATATACGACAAACGAGGAGCACCTTTAAAGCGTTTTACAGGAAAAGACAAAAGTTATAAGGCTCTTATAAATGCCAATCCACCCATACTAACTCGTAAGCCAGCCAATCACAGAACAGCTGGAAATGCCAGTAAACGAATCCCTTTAAGCAGAAAGAAAATCGATAAATTACGATTTTGGATACGTACCGGCGATGATGATTTAAGGGGTGGCAACGACAACCTAAATATTGTGATTCATTATAAGAACGGGAAACAACAGGTTATAAAGAATGTAAATAAAGGAACGCGCTGGCAAGATAAAAGTGTAAACTCGGTTGATATTACCCTTAATACCAACATCGTCAATATTTCTGAGATCTCTAAAGTAGTACTCCAAACCACGTTTAAGGGAGGAACAGGTGGAGACAATTGGAACTTGAACGCTATACATATTGAAGCATGTAAAGGAGGAAAAGCTGTTGGAGACTATTATAAGAAAGGTACTAAACACAATGTATTACACAGATTTACAGATAAGAAAAAAACCTTCGTTGCAAAACGATAAGCTCAAGAACACAAGACAACTACAAAAACATTTATGGTTCTACCACGAATATTTTGGAAACTAAATTTCGATATGCAGGACACAGGACTTAGGATTTTATGACTTAGAACACAAGATTAAAATACTTGTGATAATAGTTTATTATTTGGGATTAATCGATGAATCGAATTTTCATCAATCGAGAGTCTTACGTCCTTTGTTCCGATGTCGAATTCAATAAATAAAAACTCATTTGAGTTTGATAAAACACAAGCTTAGAAAATCTGGAATAGTTAAAAATTTATACGGCTTGTCTTGGGAACATTTTTAGTCACGCTGCAAAAGAATGAATTCACTCAATAGTAGCCATTAAAGATCTTGATGGTTAAGAGATTTTCAATAGCCCAGTGTAAACAAGATTCAAAACACAAGTTACTTATCATGCTTTTTAAAAGTGAAAATTTTGTATCTTACTTAAGTAAGATTTATCTAATATGAAAAATCGACTTTATCTTTTTTTAAGTTTATTAGTACCTTACTTCGCTTTTAGCCAAGAAACTTCGCAAATAGATTCGTTGAAGCGGCTTCTTAATGATGAAAAGGACGTAGCCAAAACCGTAAGTATTTCAAAGGCGCTTTTCGAGTCGTATTTATACACATCTTTAGATTCAGCAGATCGTTACCGTAAAAAAATCGGACAAATTTCAAAGCAGTATTCTTATACTAAAGGTAATTATTTTTATAACTCCCAGAGTGGTAGATACTATTTTGCCAAAGGCAATCTTGATAGTGCACTACTCCATATAGAAACAGCAGCTAATATAGCTGAAACGCTAGGCAATAAAGCCTTTATGGCTGATAATTATAAAAAAATATCGATTATCTATGATATTTGGAGAAAAGATTCCTTATCGCTAAAATTCATCAATAAGGCTTTAGCAAATGCAAAAGACACAGACGACTGGCGGCTGCTATCCTCTATATATGTGGCACTTGGTAATCGGAGTTTTCAATTCACACAATATCCTGAAGCATTATCTTATTATCTAAAAACAGATTCTATTTACACAACTCATAATAGTCTAGATAAATCTTTGGCTGCAGCATACTCAAACATTGGGTTCATATACACCGAACTAAAAGATTCGCTTGCAATTCGATATCTAAAAAAGAGTATTAATATTTACCATAAACTAGGGCATCGAGAAGGTGTGCACTTCGGAAAAATGGCTTTAGGCGTTCATTATGCAATTCAAGGCAATTGCAAAACGGCCATACAATATTTAATAAAAGCTAAAGATTTTTACGAGGCCTATAAAGATGCTAGCATGCTTGCAGAAATTTATATGAGATTAGGCAATTGCTATTTAAAAGAAAATATTGAAGAAGCTGAAAAATATCTTTTAAAGAGTAATAGTTTTGCCCAGAGTTCTAAGAAAATTACTCTTTTAGCCTCCAATAATACCGCTCTCGGTAATCTTTATAATGCTAAGGAAGAATATACAAAGGCCATCGCTCATTATAAAAAAACAATTCAAATTACTAGTGGTCTTGAGAATGATAAAGCAGAAGGGCTGAATGCTTTAGCAGCACACAAAGGTTTGATAAAAGCATATACCGCATTGAATGATTTTGAATCGGCTGTTAAAACCTATGAAAAAAAAGTGGTTATAGAAGATAGTATTAAAAGGTATCAAAACCGTTTGGTGGTAGAAGAACTTGAAAAAAAATATCAAACAGAAAAAAAAGAACAAGAAATACAGCTGCTAACCTCACAAGCCGAATTGAAAAAGCAAAAATCCGAAAATGAGAAAACGCTTTTTATTGTGGGCATTCTAATTTTGGGCATTGCTCTAATTGCACTTTATATCCTTTTTAGAAACAAACAAAAAACCAACGGCAAACTGCGACAGTTAGAGTCTGCTAAATCCAGGTTTTTCGCCAATATCTCTCATGAATTCCGTACCCCACTCACCCTTATTTCTGGTCCCGTTGCACACCAACTTTCTAAAAAGGGATTGACTCCCGAAGATAAAACCGACCTAAATTTAATAGACAGGAATGCCAATAGACTATTAAATCTTGTAAATCAACTATTAGATTTGTCTAAAATCGAGGCTGGACGAAGAAAACTAAAAATATCCAAAGGAAATTTGAATTTGTTTCTTGAACATCTTGTAGAGCCCTTTAGCTATCAATCTACCCGAAAAGGCTTGACTTTTAACAGTGCCATTAATGTTGCTGAAGAAGCCTGGTTTGATCGTGATCTAATAGAAAAAATTGTGAGCAACCTCCTTTCCAATGCACTTAAATATAGTGAGCAAAACGGGCACATTGATTTTAGAGCAGAAATGGTAAACGCCAAGGTTTGCATCAGTGTTACCAACGAAAACTCGAGCTTAACCGAAAAAGAGCTCCCCACACTGTTCGATCGTTTCTATCAAAATAACTCGGTAAACGAAGGATTTGGTATTGGATTGTCTTTGGTAAAAGAATTGTCCCTTCTATCCCATGGAAAAGTTAAAGCAGATAAGCCCAGCTCAGGAACTGTGAGATTTAGGGTAACCTTGCCTATTTCGAAGGATGTCTTTGCAAAGGAAGACTTCATCTTGACAACTAATCTATTGGAAAAAACAGAAACAGAACTTAATACGGAACTCATACTAGAACCCGAGGATATAGCACACACAACAGGCGAATCCCTTCCGCTATTATTAATTGTTGATGACAACGAAGAAATTAGACTTTTTATAAAATCATTACTAAAAAATGATTATCGTATTCTACAAGCTAAAAATGGAAAAGAAGGAATAGATAAGGCGCTTGAGACCATTCCAGATTTAATTATCTCTGATATTATGATGCCTGTTAAAGACGGAATTTACTTAAGTAATACCTTAAAAGCTGATGAGCGAACCTCCCATATTCCTATAGTGCTGCTAACGGCAAAATCGGCAGAAGAAGATGAATTACTTGGGCTTAAAACTGGTGCCGATGCTTATATGATAAAACCTTTTAAGGAAGAAAAACTAAGAGTGATTATTGAAAAGCTGATAGCATCTAGAGCCACTATTCAGGATAAATTTAGCCAGCAAGTCTTTCTTAAACCTCAAGACATGGAACTCACACCGATTGACTCCAAGTTACTCAATAGAATTCAGAGCCTGCTTGACGACCAACTAACGGATCCAAATTTTGGAGCACAAGTGTTTTCCGACCAGATTGGGTTAAGTCGAATGCATTTACACCGAAAACTAAAAGCCCTTACCGGATTTTCAACCACAGAATTTATCAGGATACAACGGCTTAAACTTGCAGCCAAACTCCTAAAAGATGGCGGTGTAAACATTTCAGAAATCGCATACACGGTTGGGTTTAATCAACCCGCATATTTCTCAACCTGCTTTAAGCAATATTTTGGTTGTTCCCCGTCTGATTACGCCTTTTAACAGAAGGCTTTATTGCATGATATTTCAAATTATCAGAGCTTCATATTTATAATTTTAAGGCTTAATTTTCTACATTAGTACTAGGAGGCTCATCTTTTAAAAAGTAGTTGTAGGTTAGTGTTATTAAAAATACAAATACAGTTGCAAAAACACCTATTAAAACATCATAATACGGTTTTACAGATAGTGCGAGCCGTATAAATATTGTGGCTACAACAAAAGATGAGTAGCGGAATATTTTATAATAATCCATGGTATATCTTAATGCTATTAGTACAATTAAAATATCGCTAAAAATTATCATGGTATAAAACGTATGGAACGAAGGCAAATAATATCCCGTTGCAAAAAGCGTACTTACATCTGAAATTATAATTATTGTAAAAGCAACTATTAAAACTAATGCCAATAGTTTTTTTGCTAAAATAAAACTATTGGTATCAGCTTCTATATGGGTTAAGGGTTTGTGCTTACGCAGTTTATTGGTAAAACCTAAAAGTGTGAAAATAGCTAACGAGCCCATAGCATAAAATATCATATTAATTACAGGTTCGGGTAAATCGCGCCATACAAGATCGTAATTCAGGGTAAAGTTTTTAATATGGCTAAACTCTTTGAAAGCCCCTCTAATAAATATTAACGAAAGTAATTCCAACTGTTTGCCTACCGATCTCGATACCGATTTGGGCAATACAAAAATTAAGCTAAAAAGCTCAAAAGTCAATAAAGCTATAAAGGCAACCTCTATGGCAAAAAACGGATTTTGAAAGTACACATTCGAGCTGCCTAGATAGATGTAGCCTTTTTGTACCAAAAAACTAAGTATAGAGGTTACAATAAATAAGGCAACCAATGAAGAGCTTATTATTTTGTTGCCCAACTTATTTTCGTAAGCCTTTTTTAGTATGTCAAAAATCTTACCGCTGGTTTTGAATATAGATGTTGTCATTTTTTTTAAGGTTTTAAATAAAAAATCCCCAATATTAAATCTTATCAAATTAAGATAAAAATATCGAGGATATTGTCTTTTGAGAGTAGTTTTTTTAATTGGCAATTATCCAATACACACCAAATAACATGGCAAATAACGCACTTGCAATGCGAATACCTTTAAAGAACGAATCGTTATGGTCTTTTTTAGAAAACGATGCTATTTGCCCCATTACAAAAGCAAAAGCGCTCATGGCTAACAAAGTTCCAATAGCAAAACCACCAATATAATAAATCGACTCACTTTTAGAAGTAAAGCCCAGAACAGGTAAAAACAATAAAAAATGAGCTATACCCGCCAAACCATGTACTAAACCAATAAAAAGGGTTGAAATATTGCTTTGCTTGATATTTGTGTGGCTGTGGGCATGGTTTTTTTTGCCTTCGTGCTGGTGCCCGTGTTTATGGATTATTACATTTTCGTCTGCATGCACATGTAAATGCTTATGCACTTTTTTGTTGGCTCTAAAAATTTTTACAAGTATCCACAATCCTAATAAAAACAAAATAACACCTACAAATTTTTCGCTGTGCACAGATATTTTTTCAATGGGTATTAGGTCTTTAAAAAATAGAAAAAGCATGCCAATTATTAGCATGCCAGATAAATGCCCAATGCCCCAAAGTAATCCTACTTTCCAAGCCTTTTTTACCCTTTCAATGGCAAATGGAGCTACCGCCGCCAAATGGTCTGGTCCTGCAATAACGTGTAATATTGCAGCACTAATACCGGTAAACAGCGGAAAAGCATCCATTAACTATGTTGGTTATGCAATTGAGGCCGCAAGGATATGGTCTTCAATCTTTTTAATGATTTTGTAAAGCTGTTCGCCGCTGTTGCCAACAATTCTTATTACTACCGCATCCTTTATGGTGGTACTTAAACCAAACTCGATATCTTCCTCGAATTCTGCGTTTTCCAGAAGGCTTTCGTATATCTCATCTTCACTTAAATCGTTTTGATATGCAAATAATGTAGCCTGATGGGTATAGCCTTCAAGCTGTCCCATGGTATTAACGTCTAGTTTTTCAGGTTCAAAAAGCAGTTTGTCGTTAAAGATAAGTTCGTTATCAACAAAAACTTCTGTATGAGTTAAGAAACGTTTGAACACAAAAGTTTCGCCATATAATTTTCTTCCGCAAGTTATGACTTCGCCCCAAATCAATTTTGAGGAGCTTTTTAAATGAATTGTGTTTTTAGCAAAATAATCTGAGTTTCTGTGCGGTACCGTTGGGTGGGGTACAAAGTGGAACAACCCGTTTTCGCCAACATTTACTTTTACCTCTTGAAATGCCTTCCCGCCTTCGTCCATTTCGTATATTCTTTGGTAGGCTTGGGTTTCTAGTCCAAGTGCGGTATCGTCGGCTACGTTTATTTGCATATCGTAAAAATCTCCAGATAACATACCTGGGGAGTTACTACGAATCATGTATCTTAACCACGGATCGCTTGGAGTTCTTACGTCAAAGCGCAATAGTCCAAAAGGTACTGTGGTGTATTTATCTATTAAGCGGTGGTATCCATCAACAATACCTGTTGATAATTTTAATTCGCATAAGTTTTTTTTCATTCGTTTATTTTTTGTGTTAAAGAAAATGTAGTAAGATGCACAGTTGTTTTTACTACATTTTCTTGGGCTTTAACTGGTTATAATTTTTACTTTGCAAAAGCAGGTTCTTTTACATCTTCTAGTAGTGCATATTTTTTAATCCACCCTATAACGGTATCGACACCTTCGCCAGTTTTTAAATTGGTGAAAACAAACGGTTTGCCGTTGCGCATTTTTAGAGCATCTTTTTTCATGCTATCTAAGTTTACGCCTACATAAGGAGCTAAATCGAATTTGTTTATTATCAATAAATCCGATCTGGTGTTGCCTGGGCCTCCTTTTCTTGGTATGTCTTCTCCGGCAGCGGTATCGGTAACAAAAATAGTTAGATCTACCAATTCTGGGCTAAAGGTAACCGATAGGTTATCACCACCACTTTCTACAAATAAAAGTTCCATGTCTGGGTGTCTTTCAGCCAATTCATCAACGGCTTCCAAATTCATACTGGCATCTTCCCTAATAGCGGTGTGTGGGCATCCTCCGGTTTCTACGCCTACAATTCTATCGGCATCTAAAAGGCTGTTTTTTTGTAAGAACTTTTCATCTTCTCTGGTATATACGTCATTGGTTATAACGGTTATGTAATAGTCTTTCGCCATTTTTCTTGATAGTATCTCTATCAATGCAGTTTTACCTGCTCCTACAGGGCCAGACACCCCTATCTTTACATATTTTCTCATAATTAATTGTGATTAAAAAATTTTATTTTTTTGTTTATTTCTTTGTGCGTTTAGCTCATGTACAGTCTTGAATACAGTTTTTCATGTTGCATAGAGCGTAAATCGAAACCTACACTGGCTAGACCTACCAATTCTCTATCTAAATTGATTGTTTTTTCAACCATGTTTTCAATATCTTTTTGGATGCTGAACAGTACTTCTTGCCCTTGTATTTGCCCCAGTGGTACCAGTTTTACCGCATTGGTAATCATGCCGGCTGCGGTAGAGAAATAAAAAGCAGATAGTGCTTCGTTTAGAGCAATATCGCTAGCAAAACAAACAACACCATAAACAACGGCATAGTTGCCAACATTTTTGTTTTTTAAGTATTTTCCTAAATCTTTTAGGATGGCATGGTCGTTTTTATCTTTAAAAATCTTGAATAGTCTAGCACCAAGTTTATGGCTTCCTTCTCTAATTTCTTTTGGGCTTTTTAAGGCTGTGCACTCTGAGTCTAGAGCGATTACTTGTTTAAAATCATTGTTCTTCAATGCATCATAAACCAGTTTTACATAAGAAGCGTCGTTGTGTAATATGTTGTGGTTTAGCATGTTCTGTAAAAACACCAGTGTGCTTTCGGGGTCTGTTACAATACCTTTTTGAACATAGGTTTCTAAACCGTTAGAATGTGAGTAGCCGCCAATTGGTAAATTGGGGTCTGAAACGTGCAATAGACTTAATAGCGTATTTGTTTTCATATATTAATTTTTATTGGGTAAAATTTTACTAAAAAGGCTGTCCATATCAATAAGCGTATCATTTGTTACGGTATGTTCTGGAGTTGCTTTTAGCATATTCTCAAAAATTCTTTTTCCTTTTATTGGGTTGTACCCCGATTTATTTAACACGTTGTAAATAGGATCTTCGTACGGGATGATAATTTCGTCGTTTTCTATAAAAATAGGGATGTGTTGGTTGCCTATTTCGTAGCATACAGTACCCATTTCCATCATGGTTTGGGGCTGCACTATAACAGCATCTGCGGGCAGTACGTTTGCTAGGATTATTTGGTGGTCGTCTTCGTAGAAAACATCGAAGTGTTTAATTCTAAAATTTTCCTTTAAAATCCTTAGGGCAACTTCCTCTCCGTTATTTGTTACTTTTCGCAGTACTTTTCTTGTTGTCTCAAACCATTCAATATCAAAGTAATCTACTTTTTTTGTCGATAGATCTTTGTCTTTGGCATTGTATAAAATTTCAGAAATAATTTTCATTTAAAACGATATGTTTAAAACTTGGTTTTTTTTAAAATCCAGTTGTTGTTTTCTATTTTTTTGGAGCCTTGCAAATTTAAGTAATTTACTTTGATTTTTAAGGGCTTTTTTGTTAAAAATGTTTGTTAATGAGGCTGTTAGGTTGAATAAGTTTTGTTATAAAAACCGAAAGGGTTTTGTGCTGATTGCTACCTTTTTTTTGTGCCTTTACTTGTTTAGTTTTTTCGGTTTTCAACCGCTTGTAAACTTAAATGTGCATAGTGTTGCTTTCTTGAAATTTAGCGTTTCTTAGTTTTTTAATTTTACGGTGTTTTGGTTGCGAGAAATGTTTCTTGATTTGTTTTCTTATTCAAAAATTTAATTAACCTATAACAAGATCATTTTAAAAAAACAGCCATATCAAATACAGTTTTATAAGTATTCAATATGGCTGCTAAATTTATAATTATAAGGTATAGGTAAGTGTCTGTACTTTATAATTAAACATAGGTTTATTTCTTGTTTTAGAACATGAAATATCTCTGTGCCATAGGTACTACGTCTATAGGCTCACAAGTAATTGATTTACCATCAACTTTTACATCGTAAGTTTGAGGGTTAACCTCAATGTTAGGCGTAGCATCGTTAAGAACCATGTCTGCTTTACTTACGTCTCTACAGTTTATAACTGGCATAACGTGTTTTTCAAGACCATAGCCTTGAACAATTCCTTTGTCAATAGAAACTTGAGAAACGAATAGTGCAGAGGTTTCTTTCATGGCTTTGCCGAAGTAACCAAACATTGGCTGATAAGTTACAGGTTGTGGTGTTGGAATAGAAGCATTGGCATCACCCATTTTAGAACCTAATACCATACCACCTTTGATAATTAACTCTGGTTTAGCACCAAACATATCTGGTCTCCACATTACTATATCGGCCATTTTACCAACCTCGATAGAACCAACTACGTGGCTAATACCATGAGATATTGCTGGGTTAATAGTGTATTTAGCAACGTATCTTTTAATTCTGAAGTTATCGTTACCTGTACCTTTATCTTCTTCTAAAGCACCAAATTGTTTTTTCATTTTATCAGCAGTTTGCCAAGTACGGCATACTACCTCACCAATTCTACCCATGGCTTGAGAATCTGAACTCATCATAGAGAACACACCCATGTCATGTAAAATATCTTCAGCAGCAATTGTTTCTTTACGGATACGAGAATCAGCAAACGCTACATCTTCTTTTACGTTTTTATCTAAGTGGTGACATACCATTAACATATCTAAGTGCTCATCTGCTGTGTTAACAGTAAATGGTCTTGTTGGGTTTGTAGATGATGGTAAGATGTTTGGTAATCCAGAAATTGTAATAATATCTGGAGCGTGTCCTCCACCTGCACCTTCAGTATGGAAGGTATGGATTGTTCTACCACCAATAGCTTCAACAGTATCTTGAACAAAACCAGCTTCGTTTAAGGTATCTGTATGGATTGCTACTTGTACATCGTACTTATCGGCAACGGTTAAACAGGTATCAATTGCTGATGGTGTAGAACCCCAGTCTTCGTGAAGTTTTAAGCCTAAAGCACCTGCTTCAACTTGCTCTATAATTGCAGCTTCAGAAGAAGAGTTACCTTTACCAAATAAACCAAAGTTTAATGGCATATCGTCTAGTGATTGAAGCATTTTTTCAATATTCCATGCACCAGGAGTAACCGTAGTAGCTAGTGTACCGTGGTTTGGTCCTGTACCACCACCAATCATGGTTGTAATACCACCGTATAATGCAGTATCAACTAACTGAGGGCAAATAAAGTGAATATGCACATCTAATGCACCTGCAGTAAATATAGCGCCTTCTCCGCCTAAGGCTTCTGTTGAAGCACCAATTACCATACCTGGAGTAACACCGTCCATAGTATTAGGGTTACCCGCTTTACCAATACCAGAGATTTTACCATCCTTAATACCAATATCTGCTTTTACAATACCCCAGCTGTCAATAATAACGGCGTTTGTAATAACTAAATCTAAAACGCCTTCGTCACGAATGTGCGTTGCAGATTGTGCCATACCATCTCTAAGAGTTTTACCTCCACCAAATTTATTTTCCTCACCATATACTGTGAAATCTTTTTCAATTTCAGCAAATAAGTCACTATCACCTAAACGGATTTTATCTCCAGTTGTAGGGCCATACATTGAGGCGTACTTTTGTCTATCTATTTTACTCATAATATTATTTTTTAGATTTTTTTATTGAATTATTTTTTGTGTCTTAAGCTAAAGCCTCTAACTCTACCAATACCTCCAAATGGTATTAATTCTACATCAGCATTTGTTTCACCTGGCTCGAATCTTACAGAAAGACCTGCAGGTATAGCTAATCTTTTTCCTTCAGCGGCAGCTCTATCAAATTCTAAAGCTGGGTTTGTTTCAGCGAAATGAAAATGAGAACCTACTTGTATTGGTCTGTCACCAGTGTTTGTAACTTTAATTTTAGTTACTTCTTTTCCGGCATTTAATTCAATGTCTCCTTTCCCGTAGATGATCTCCCCAGGAACAACGTAATTATTTTTTTTTGCACTCATAATGTTTTTGTTTTTTTGGTTAGGCAATAGGATTGTGTACTGTAACTAGTTTAGATCCGTCTGGGAATGTTGCTTCAATTTGTACATCGTGTATCATTTCTGCAACACCATCCATAACGTCTTTACGGCTAATGTAAGTAGTGCCCTCTTCCATTAAGGTCGCTACCGATTTGCCTTCGCGTGCCCCTTCTATAAGCCTTCTTGCTATTAAAGCAACAGCTTCTGGGTAGTTCAATTTTAAACCTTTAGCTTTTCTGTCTTCGGCTACAGTGCCAGCTAAATAAAGCAGTAATTTCTCTTGTTCTCTTGGTACTAATTGCATAATTTAATAATTTAAATGAATAATAATTTTTGTTATGTAATAAATTTGATAAGTATTTCTGTAATACTTTTTATTTTTTGTTGAGATATCCCTTGTTAAGGATTCATCATTCTTACTAATTTTGATGTATTTGGGTTAGATTTATCTACTCCAGCTCTTACCGATAGCATGATCCAACTGGCTATAATAAAGCCTATGGTGTATGTTGCCATTACTTGGCTAAATGCATAGTGTATTAAAATAGCAAGCAGTGTGCCTACAATAACATAGATAAAGTCTGCAATTTTAGGCCCTACAAATGCACAAGCTACCAATATTGGAGAAAAACCATAAATACCGTTAGCAAGTGTATTGGCATCTATACCCAATATGTAATGTGCAAACAGGGTACCTACAGTAGCTGCAACAGTAGCGTACATTGCCGCTGCCGGATTAGCAATTGCAATACCTAAAAAGATTAAGATACCTGTTATAAAATTGGCACCAAAGTTAACTTCTGCCCAACCAAAAAATGGAGATTGTATTGCGGCTACGGTTGATGTGTAATCTGGAAGTGCAGGCGTAGTTTGCTCTAAGCCCATAACGCCAAAATGGCTAAAGCCCCAACAGGTTACCCAACAGGTTACCACAAACGGAAAGGTGTAAGCTACTTTACCGTTTCTTACAAAAAGGTTCATAACAATTGTGGAAATTACAGCAGATACTGCTCCAATGATCCATACAATAGGACTAGATGCATCTACTAGACCATAAGTAAAAATAGCACACATAAAGGCTAAAGAACCATTAAAGCCATAAAGGCCAAAAAGAATGTCTTCTTCTTTATACTTTAATACTTTGGCTGTTAATGTGCCAATAATAGCACCTAAAATACAGGTTACGCCTAATGCCCAATGGCTAAAAAACATACCAATTGTGATAAGCACTCCCGCCCATCCATTGTCTTGTAGAAATATTTGACCTACCCCTACAAAGCTGGTTTTAATAAACTTCATTATAAATTGTTTTGGTTAATTTTGATTGTTTAATTATTATATTTATTGTTTACTTTTCTTTTTTCTCTTTATGTTTTTTTAGGATCCAATTTGTCCACTCTTCTAATCCTATACCTTTAATTGTAGATATTTCCAGTACATCAATGTCGGGGTTTACGGATCTGGCATCTTCAACAACGGCATCAACCGAAAAAGGTAAGTAGGGCAGTAAATCTGTTTTTGAAACCAACATGAGTTCGCTTGTCAAGAACATTTTTGGGTATTTACTTGGTTTATCATCGCCTTCGGTGGTAGAGATTAGCGTTACCCTAAAGTCTTCTCCTAAATCGAATGAAGACGGGCACATTAAATTACCCACGTTTTCTATAAAAAGAACGTCTGTGTTTTCAAGATCTATTACGTCTATGGCCTGCAGGATCATTTGAGATTCAATATGGCACATACCGCCTGTTACTATTTGCAGGGCATTTATGCCAACATCTTTCATTCTTACGGCATCTCTATCGGTCTCTGGATCTGCTACCAATACAGCCATATTAAGCTTGTCTTTAAGCAGTTCGCCTGTTTTCTGCATGAGTGTGGTTTTTCCGCTTCCGGGAGAAGAGCACACATTGATAACTAAAATATCTTTTAGTTGTTCTCTAATTCTTTCTGCAACAAAATCGTTGGCTCTTAACAGGTTTAACGAGACTTTTTCGGTATCGATACTCCCAGCTGTAATTTTGGAAGATTTAGGCTTCGTTGTATTCATTTTCGTTTTTAAAATTTATTTCGTTAATATATAATTCTTCTCCTTGTACAATGTTTCTGCAAGGCGAATTGCAACTTGCACAAACAAAGCGATTTTTTTCTACTTCTGTTCTCTCACCGCATTTACATTCTATAATTACCGGTAGTGTATCTACAATTAATTTAGTGTTGTAATACTGTGGAAATTCCATTACAAAAGCCTTAAACGCATTTGTAATTAATATGGGCTGCACATTGCTTAGCAAGCCAACTTTTAAATGTATTTCTGAAACTCTTTCAAATTTCTCTGGAAACTCTTCTTCAATTCTCTCGAAAGTACTTCGAATCAAATATATCTCGTGCATTAATTTGATTATTGGTTAATTAAAATTTAAACCCAAATGGTTTATATAGATTTTAAATTTTCAATGTGGTAAAGTAAATGTTACAATTAGTTAGGTTAGGTAACGAGCTAGATTAATGGAGATATTTTAAGGGAAGAGTATAGAATGAACAGGCTAACTTTCAGTCCTGTTTTTAAGTGCTTTACATTTTGAGCTGTTTCAAAAGTAAAGATTGTATTGGTAGTTTTGGTGTTAAAACCGGATTCTGTAGTGCAGGTGTTGGTTTTAGATGTGGTAAAACTGTTTATTGCAGTATAGGATTTAAGCGATTTGTCTTGAAAATCGACGTAAGCAAACTCGTTGTTGTCTTCAACAGGAAGGTTTTTAGATTGGACATCGGCAAATATCCCCATTGCAAAAACCAACAATATGCTGTTTCTTATTAAGTTAGGGTTTGTTACTGAGTCTTTCACTTTTGGTATGGTCTGTTTTTAAGTTTTTTTATGCTCCATCAAAGATATAAATTATATCAATGAAAGTATAGGTTAAAGTAATAAACGGCTCTTATTTGTCAATAATGTACATTTAATTGGCAACAAATGAATTTGAAGTATTGTTTTAATCGTAAATACACTCAAAAAGCATTTTAAAATTCTTACAATATTGAGACTTGCTCTGTAAAATGCCATGTACCACCAATTTGGTATAATGCCTTAAATTACAGTCTCAAAGCTAATTTATTTTTTTTAAATTAGCAAGTCTGTGTATTGTTAATAATGCGTTAAAGCGCGGTTAAATGACGGGGTTTTACTTTAATTGAAGAAATTTCATAAAGTCTGAGTATTTCCGCTGGGAAATGGGCAGTAAATCTCCGGTCTCCATTTCACAATAAGAAGAGCCGGCACTTTTGTGGATTTTTTTAAGGTAATCTAAATTTACGAAATACTTTGAGTGTATTCTGTAGAAGTTCCCTTGAATGGATTTTTCGTATTTGCCCAAGTTTTTTGAAGACATAATACGCTTTTCGCCTGTTAAGAAAAAATTAGTGTATCGGCTGTCCGACGAAAGGTAAACAATATCCTTTATTTTAATTAATTCTATGTCCTTAATTGTGGGTATGGCAATAATTTGGGGCGAATCCAAAGTATGGCGCAGGGCGTTTATTTGGTTGCCGTCTGTAAAGGTTTGGCGCTCAATTTCTTGGGTGGCCTTGTTTACGGCCACGATTAAATCTGATTTCTTAATGGGTTTTACAATGTAAGCAATTGTATTGTAGTCAAAAGCTTTTATGGCATACTTATCAAAAGAAGTAATAAATATAACCTTGGCGTCTAATTGGTCTATCTCTTCCAATACATCGAAACCCGTATGGTTGCCGTCTAGATTAACGTCCATAAATATTAGGTTCGGGCTTAGGTTGTTTATCAGCTCGACCGCATCTTTTTTTGTGTTAGCACTACCAAGAATATTTATAGACGGACAATTTTTTTTAAGCAAACGTGTTACAAGCTCTATATTTTCTTTCTCATCATCAACGATTAACGCTTCTATCATTATGTATTGGATTGTATGTTTTGAATACTTTTAATGCTGAACAAAAATAAAAATTAAATTCATTAAACCAATATTAATTGTATCTAACGCTCTGCATTTATTTTATAGGCTTGTTTTGGCGAGTTAAATGTAGTACATATTGCTGAATATTAAAAAGTTAATTGTTTTGGCTAACCTTGTGTTATTGTAATGCATAATTTGTAGCCGCCTTAAAAATTGAGGCTTTTGCCATTTGCCCAGGCTTTTTTAAGCTAAAACGATTAGTTAATCTGGCCTAATTTGAACAGTTTAAGGAAAGATTAATGTTTAGTTTTTATAAATTTTAGGGCGCACTTATAGTAATGTTGAATAATATTTATATTTTTGCAAACTGTAATTTTAAGTTAGATAACTTTACACTTTCTATAATACCTTAATATTGTAAATTATAGGTGAAAGATTGTTTTTAAATTCGGGGCGTAGCTTAGTCCGGTTAAAGTGCTGGTCTGGGGGACCAGAGATCGGAGGTTCGAATCCTCTCGCCCCGACAAATCTAATTAGATGAGGAAAAAAAATCAAATAAACGTTACTTTTGTTGTAGTTGTTTTATTTGATTTTTTTTAATGCCTTCACTAAGTTACATTTAATAGGTAAATTATTAATGCTACTTTTTATCTCCGAATATTAGCGTGTATGTTTTCAACTGGATTTACAATAAAAAGCAGTTAATTAATTACAAGGCTTAAGTGGCTACATTTAGCTAATATGTTTCAGTATTAAATCCATTAAAAAATTTTAAGTGCCTTACTATTAACGTTTCTTAAACAATTATTCAAAATGGCACTATAGTAAAAGTATAGCTGTAAGTTTTATTGGCAGGAATGGTATATTCCGGATGCACCAATCTGCCCCAAGAGGTGTCGCCACCAACACCCATTTGCAAATAATCAATATTCCACTGTACGGTCTCGCCAATTTTAATGTCTGCTCCGTGCTTTTTGGTTACGGGTACTAAACCAGAGGCCGATTCACTGGCATCGCCACTGTTAAAATCGATCTCTGTCATATCAAAAGGCCATACACTGGTGTTAAATAAAATAGTGCTTTTAGCTTTTAGTGTTAAGTTGTTCGAGGCTACTTTAACCCAGCGCACATCGGTTTTGTTGCCGGTTTCCTGTGGCCGTAAATAACGTTCAAACTGATTGGTTACTGTTCCCGAATAGATTCCGGTTTTTACACCGGTTTTTCTGTCCCAATAGCTTTCGGTTTCACCTTTACCGTACCAAGTTACCTTTGTAAATTCCTTGGGTAGGGTTAAGTACATACCAATTCGAGGAATGTTTGGCAGATCTGTTTTATTTGGAGAAAACCCGTACTCAATATTAAGGCTTCCATCTGGCCTTAAAGCATACATAATCTCAACTTTTGCTTCATTGTTAGGTAATAAATAACGCACTTTGTACGCTACATTATTGGGAGTTTTAGTGGGCTTTTTAACCAATTCGGAACTGTAGTTATACGTAGCGTCTTGCCATATTTTAGCCCATTTGTGCATGTTGTTGCCCAAATCGTTATCGGTTGGCGGACGCCAGAAATTGGGGCGGATGGCTTGATTGGTTATTGTTTTACCTTGGTTTGTCCACGATTTAATTTCACCGGTTTCGGCATTTATTTTTAAATCTACGGTATCGTTCTTGATGTTTATTGTACCATCAACTTCTGTTATGTTCAAGTTGTTTTCTTTTGAGGAAGGCAGGTTAGCTGGTTTTGCTTTTTGAAGCAGGAACTCATCCCAAGCCACTTCATGTCCTTTAGGGGTTAGGTTTTTATCTTTATCTTGAATTAAGCTTACTTGTAGAATATATTCACTCTCTGAAGATAACGTATTAGGGAAGTCGCTTAATTTTAGTTTTAAAGTATTTTGAGGTTTTACGTTAACTTTAATGTTATCGCTTTTAAAAACGGCTTTCCCATCTTTTAAAATTTTCCAAACCAATGTTTTATCGGATAAATCGCTGAAGAACTTTTTGTTTTCAATCTCAATTATACCGCTTCCCAAATGGTTAAACTGCACGGGTTCGTAAACTTTTTTTACTTCGGTTAAATGCGGATGTGGGTTGCGGTACGGATCAACCAAACCGTTGTTTAAAAAGTTGCCATCGGTTGGTAAATCTGGATGGTAATCGTGCCCGTAGGCCAAATAAGGTTTGCCGTTTTCATCTTTATACTCAAGGGCTTGGTCTGCCCAATCCCAAATAAAACCACCTTGTAGGTTGGGGTAGGTTTCAATAATATCCCAATAATCTTGCAGGTTGCCAACAGAATTCCCCATGGCATGGGCATACTCGATCATTATGGATGGTTTGTCCGAATCAGATTTTCCGTGGTTAATCAAATACTCCGGCTTGGGGTACATGGGGCAATAAAGATCGGTGTAATCATCCTTTCCTGCGGGCTCGTATTGTACAATACGATTATCGTCATTGGTTTTTAGCCAGTTGTATGTGGCTCTAAAAACGTCTCCCTTACCTGCCTCGTTGCCCAAGGACCACGAATAAATAGAGGCGTGGTTTCTGTCTCGGTAATACATGCGTTTGGTGCGCATTAAATGTGCGGGCAGCCAACTCATTTCGTTGCCTATTTGAGTGTTTTCGTCTATGGCCAAAGGGTGGCTTTCTATATTGGCTTCGTTAACAACATACAATCCATATTTGTCGCACAGCTCTAACCAATAAGGATCGTTAGGGTAGTGTGAAGAACGAACCGCATTAATATTATTTTGTTTCATTAATTGGATGTCTTTTTCCATAGATTCCCGCGACACCACGTGGCCGGTAAACGGATCGGTTTCGTGCCGGTTTACACCACGAATGTAAATAGGCTTGCCGTTAATTAATACTTGCGCATTTTTTATTTCAACACGTTTAAAACCTATCTTTTTTGTGATGTATTGATTGTTTTTTGTGTTGTTTTCATCTTGTAAAGTTATTTTTAAAGTGTATAAATGGGGCTGTTCTGCCGACCATTGTTTTACGTTATTTACTAGGGTTTCAGATACTACGCCTAAGCTGTCGTTAGCAGAAATATCAACTGTTTTAACATCTTTGAATATTGATGTTTTATCGTCTAAAACTTCAATAGTTACGTTTCTTTTAGCTGTGTTTTCAGATTGATTAACTAGAGTTACCGTGTTCTTTAAAATACCGTTTGTATCATCGTTGTCCAAATTTGTGTAAGCATGATAATCAGATACGTGCACTTTTGGCTGGCTATATAGATACACATCGCGTTCTATTCCACTTATGCGCAACATGTCTTGACTTTCTAAATAACTAGCATCGCTCCAACGGAATATTTGCAAGGCTAAAATGTTTTTGCCTGCTTTTAAATGTTTGGTAATATTAAATTCTGCAGGTAATTTGCTGCCTTGTGAATAGCCTACATAGTTGCCGTTTATGTAAACGTATAACGCCGATTTAGCTGCGCCCAAGTGCAAAATAACCTCTTGAGATAAAAAACTTTGATCTAAAGTAACTACTTTTCTATACGTGCCTACGGGATTGTAATCTGTTGGTGCATAGGGCCATTTGGTGGTAAACGGATAACGCTCATCTAAGTAAATAGGATGCCCAAAGCCCTCGACTTCCCAATTAGAGGGTACGGTAATATTGGTCCAATCCTTGTCATTAAAATCTATGTTATGAAACGTTGTGGGTCTTGCTTTTGGGTCTTTTACCCAATTGAATTTCCACGATCCGTTAAGGTTTACAAAACGTTTCGAGTTTTCTTTATCTGAAATTGCTTCAGATTCAAACCCAAAATACGTAGCCCTTGGCGGTAGTTTGTTTTCCTCAAATATTTTATGGTTGTAATGATAGGTTTGCGAGCTAACTTCTGGTAATTCAGTTTTTGTACAACTTAGTACCAAACAAAAAAGTAGTGTATTAATTAAGATTAATCTCATGGGTGTTATTTTTAAAGTTGCATAAAATTTTCTGCAAATATTTTTTTTAAGTAATAAATAAGTTCCTTGGCGTTTTCTTTAGTAAATACCATGGGCGGTTTAATTTTGAGCACGTTATAATCGGGGCCGTCGGTGCTCATTAAAATACCGTGGTCTTTCATTCTGTTGGCTACATAATCAGTTTGTGCGGCAAGTGGATTAAGTTCCAGATCGACCAGCTCGATGCCTAAAAACAAGCCTTGACCGCGCACATCGCCAATTATAGGAAATTGCTTAGAGAGTTGCCTTAATTCTGCTTTTAAGAATTCGCCTATTTCCAAGGCGTTATCTTGCAGTTTTTCTCGTTTTACGGTGCGCAAGACTTCTGTGGCAATGGCGCAAGATACTGGGTTTCCGCCAAAGGTGTTAAAGTACTCCATACCGTTGGCAAATTTGTTAGCTACGTCTTGTGTGCAAGCAACAGCGGCAATGGGGTGCCCATTCCCTAAAGGTTTGCCAATAGTAACAATATCTGGTATAACATTATGTAACTGAAAGCCCCAAAATGTTTTTCCCACTCTGCCACAGCCTACTTGAACTTCGTCCGAAATGCAAAGTCCACCAGCTTCCCGAGCTCGTTGGTAGGCTTTTGCCAAAAATCCTTCCGGCAGTTCTATTTGTCCGCCACAACTTATAATGGGCTCGATTATAAATGCACCTACGCCGCGTTGTTTTTTGTGAATGTTATCGATTTGTTTTTTTACTTCTTGGGCATATTCTTCGGCACAATTATCGCCTCTGTGTTTGCCTCTAAAAGCATCTGGCAACGGAAAAATATGGGTGTGTTCTGGTGCGCCATGTCCGCCTTTGCCATCAAACTTATAAGAGCTTATATTAATACACATATTGGTGTTTCCGTGATAACCCACCTCGGAAGCAATGATATCGCGTTCACCGGTATAAGCTTTTACCATTCGAATGGCCAATTCGTTGGCCTCACTACCAGAATTTACAAAATGAAGCACACTAAGTTCCGGTGGTAATGTTTCAATCAATTCTTTTGCTAAATCATTAATATTGTCGTGTAAATAGCGCGAGTTAGTATTAATTAAAGCCATTTGTTCTTGTCCGGCCTTTACAACATGGTGATTTTCATGCCCTACATGCGCTACATTATTTACCGTATCTAAATATTTACGCCCGAATTGATCCACTAAATATTGGCCCGCACCACGTACCATTTTAATGGGTACTTTATATTGAAGGCTTAAACTTTTGCCTAAATGTTGTTTTCGATAATTAATTAAATCTTCGTTAGAATTTTCTGAGTTATTTTGAAGTGTTTCAAATTTGAAGAGTGTATTTGGGTTTGGGCAAATGCTTTTCCATACGTTTGTTTGATTGTAATAGGCAACACCGGGAAAATCGTTTTTATAATTTAAAAGTGAAAGCATAATTTGAAAATGCAGGTGTGGTACCCAATTTCCGTTTTCTGCCGAATGGCCTAAATAGCCAATTAGGTCGCCTTTTTTAATGGTATCGCCTACTTTGTTTTTGGTAACACTTCTAACCGATAGATGTCCGTAAAGCGTATAGAATTCAAAAGTGTTGGTTTGGTGTTTTAAAATAATTAATCCGCCGTATTTTTTGTAACCTGCATCGTTTATTGCAACAACAATTTCGCCATCAAATAAAGCGTTAACTTGGGTTTCGCTTGGTAACCAAAAATCGATACCTAAGTGCATGCTTCTGCTTTCTTTGCCGTAATTTCCTGTTTTTTCATAACTAGAAGAGTTGTAAAAAGGTCGGGGTTCTAAATAGCCACCAGCAATAATTTTAGTTGGATTTTTCTTTTGAAGCTGATTGATTTTAAAATCAAAAACATCTAAATTATTAAAATCTTCTTCATGCCCAATCCACTTGCTAGAAACACTTAAATCGAGGTTAAATATTTTGCTTTTTGCAACCGTAGGAAAAATATCCGAAACTTTTAACTGCTGTGATTTTGCCCAATTATCGAATTGTTTTTTATTGGGGTGTGGCTCAAATCCGCAAGCCTCCCTAAAGCTAAAATGTGCTAGTTCTGGGCTAATGTTTCGCCATTTTTTTAGGACTTCCCAAGCTGGTTTTTCGCTAATTAAAAGGTATTTATTATCGGGTTCCTCAATTTTGTTTATGGCCGATTTTGTAACCGATATTACCAATCGCATGGCAATAGCGTTATACAAATGGATTAACTCTTTTTCTTGTATTGCAAATGTAGAATGATACCCTTTTACAAGGGGTAAAGCGGCTTCAATCGGGTCGTTGTGATGCATAATGGCATAGGCACATGCAATGGCAACATCGTTAATAATTTGTGTGTGTACGGCATCGCCATAATCTATGGCAGCTTGTACTTTAGGGTTTATTAAATCTTGAGAAACAATAACATTATTATCGTTCGCATCATTATGTACTACAGATTTTCTTAATGTCGAATAGTTTTTTTCTGATTTTTCAAATAGATTTTGAAAGTACTCAACAATTTCCTTTTCTTCGTTTTTAAACAATGCTGTGTGCGCTTTGGTCCATAGTGATTGTGCTATGTCCCATTCAAATTCGCGTTGCGCTTCAGCATGAGTAAAGCCTTGTAGTGCTTGCGTTAGTAAACCGCATTGTTCGCCCAAACTAAAGCGTAAATTGTTTAATTGTGGATTTACAGTGCTCCAAACCCGACCCGATACCCATGTTAATAAGCGTACTTTTCGTGGGTTGCCAAAGGCATCGTTAATTTCAGAAATGGCTTGGTTATCTTTATCTAAAATTACTTTTGGAGCCGTAAGCTTTTGCCCGTTGGTTTCTACATGTTGCAATAGTTTTTGTTGAAAATCGAGGTAGTTTTCGTTTTCGTTAGGTCGCGAAATCTTTAAAATATAGCCTCCAGAATTTGCTACTTTAATTCTAAAATTAAAATCCAATTCCCCGGGTAGCTCAGAAGCCTTTCCTTTTATGTTGTATAATTTTAAAAGAATGTCTTCGGCTTGTTGTATCGCTATTTTTATGTCGTTGTATTTCATTTAATCGTTTTGCAATAACATGATAAGGTGAGCGGCACTCCAGCTAAAATTTTCGGCATTTAGGCCTTTACCCGTTAAGGGGTGGTAATTTTCCCTAATAGATTTTCCTTTGCCTAAAATACCGTTGGCACCGTTAATAATTTGAATAGTGGCTTTGTCGGCCTCTTTGTTAAAGCCATAATTACGTAATCCTTTTACACCAAAATACGCTTGGTCCAACCAATTTGGCCCGCGCCAATAGCCCTCTAATGGGTCGAAACGTGGGTGGTCTGCACTCATGGTTTGAAATGGTACTTTAGTGTAGAATTTTTTAGGGTTCATCAGCTTAGTTTTAACAGCAGTAGCTTGTTCTTGTGTTGCAACTTTTGCCCAAAGTGGGGTCCAGCCCTCGCTACCTTCGCCTTTTATAAAGGTGTTTCCTTCAAGGTTGGTGTCGTAAAACCAGCCATCTTCATCATCATAGAATTGCTTTTGTATGGTAAGTTTTAATTTTTCAGCTTCAGCTTTATAGCTTTTGGCATCGTTTACATTATTTAATATTTCAGCAAGATGGCTTAGGTATAGTTTTTCGGCGTATAAATAAGCGTTTAAATCTACGCTTTCTTGATCTAAAGAATAAGCGCCTTCGCTGTTTTTTAGTATTTTAGAGTCATCAAAACGGATGGCATTGTCCATACCGCTTTCCCATTTGGCGGCAATTAAGGTGCCGTCTGTCGAGCCGTATTCGCACAACCCGTCTTGGTCGTGGTCGCGTTTGTTGTACCACCATTGGTGGTATTTTTTTAGTTTTGGGTAGAACTCGTTAACAAACTCGACATCCTTGTCTTTTTCATAGATTTTTGCAACTGCCCATGCTGCAAGTGGTGGTTTGGTATCGCGGTAATTGTGAGGCTCGATCAGGGTGTCTCGGAATATACAATCGACAATAAAGCCGTCTTCGCTTTGAAAATCGAACATGGCCCGCATTTGCTTTTTTGCTAAACCGGTGTTGTAATATGAAAGTCCTACGGCATGTTTCCAAGAATCCCAAGACCAAAAGCCGTTAAACCATTTATAATGATAACTAGGGAATAAGCCTTCGTTGGTAAGTTCGCCCGCTGGAATCCGCCAATTATTTTGCAATGTTAAATGAGCTTTGGCTAAAACCTCAGCGTATTTATCTTCATTAAATTGTGGTTTTCTATTTTCTGTAATTGCTTTTAGCTGTTTATTTTTTTCTTCTTTTTGGGCGTTTAAAACCGATTCGAAATCTGTGTCTTGGATTTGCTTTTTTTCTTCTTCCCAAGAATATTCGGGAAAAATAAAGGTTTGAGAGATAAGTATAGCTTTGGTTTGGTTGGGTTTTAAGTTGAAGCTGTTTTTTGCTTTGTATTGTAAGCTGTCAACTAACTCGACATCCGTGTCTTTTGGAAACCTTACATAGCCTTTTGCGGTAGATTTAGAAGAATTAATCTTGATAATGTTGTTGTTTTGTGATAGAGAAACACTGTTTATAAAAATAGGAGCATGGCCCCATAAAAGGTCTAAATTGATATTTTTATTGCCTAAATTTTTTATTTTAGTTTGTAATAAAGCGGTATGCCCGTTTTTAAAAACCAATTTTTTATTAACTAAAATTTTATCGCTCGTATAGCTTTTTTCTAAGTGGCTTGCGTAACTATTTGCACTTGTTAATTTTAATGGTTCTTGGTTGTTGTCCACCTTAATTAAAGCATTTATAAAGGACGGGCTGAGCCAAACGCCATTTTGCTGAGTCATTAAAAACGGGCCGGAAAAGCCCATAGATTCGTTAGGCTCTTTAGACAAGCCGTATGCAAACCAAGCACCTTGGTCTGAAAACATTAGCCCCGATTTATCAACCGAGTCTTTTGGGGTAATACTATAATCTAAAATGTTATGGCTAACTTTAAGAAAGCTGTTTTTTTCTTGGTTTTTTGTTAATTCTTTATCTTTAGTTTGGTTGCAGCCCAAACAGTATAAAAAAACAACTGCAACTGTAAATTTTATTGTTTTACTTAAGTACATTTCTTAATAGTTTTTAGAGCTTGATTACTTAAAAAAGCAAGCACAAACAAAGTTCGATTTTTTTTATCAAATAATTAAAAAATAACCTTTACATGACCTTTCAAATTCATTTTTTTTAAACCATAGTATATTACACAAGAATACCGATATTTGTAAATGCACCAATTGGTAACAGTTGTTTATGCCGCTAACATTTTTTTTTAACCTATAAACTTAAATGCATGAAAACAGCGATAGTTTTTATTTTTTTTATAACATTATTTACAGGTTTTAACGTAGAGTCGCAAACAAATATTTGGGACGAAAACCCAAGGGATTCGCAAGCAGAATTAGATAGTTTGTTGGCTATTATACCGTATTCTGAAGCTCAAGAAAAAATACCATTATTAAATAGAGTTGCCGAAATTTACTGGTCCATTAACCCCAATAAAACCATAGAATATGCCAATGAAGCTTTAGAGCTGTCTAAGGCGTATCAGGATAAAAAGCAGGAAGGTTTGGCATTAATTAATCTTTGCCAAGGTTACTTGTTCAACGATTTTTACGACAAGGCTTTGCAACTCGGATTACAGTCGTTAGAGATTAGAAAAGCAATAGGTAACGATTACGATTTGGCCTTCACATTACGTACCCTAGGTTGGTTGTATTACGATATTGGGTATTACGATAAAGCATTGCAGTACCATACAGAAACCTTGAAAATACACGAGAAATTAGGCGACAAGCAACGCATTGCTTACAGCTACAATAGCATAGGGTTAATACATGAGCGTAAAGAAAACTGCACTTTGGCATTGTCTTTTTTTAAGAAATCGTTGGAATTGAAAAAAGCATTCAACAACAAAGACAGGATAGCCGAAACCATGAAAAACATGGGGGTTTGTTACCGTAAAATCAACGTCCTTGATTCTGCTAAAACCTTTTTGGATTCTGCACTAGACATTAGCAATCAAATTAAAGACGATCAAAATAAAGTACATATCCTTAACGAGCTTGCTATTGTTAATTTAAAACTAGGTAAATTCGATGCATGCTATGCGCTTTTGAAAAAATCCCGATTGATAATGGACGGTTTTATAGATAATAAAGAGTGGGTTGTTGAGAACGACAGGATCATGTCTGATTATTATCTTGCTATCGGAGATTATAAAAATGCGCTAACTAGTTATAAAAAATACATTCAAGGCGAGTCTGAGATTTTTTCGAGCAACAAGAGTGAAAAATTAGCTGAAATGAGAATTCTTTACGAAGCAGAGCAAAGGGAGTCTGAAATTAAATTATTAGAGCAACAAAAAAACCTAGAGGCACAGAAAAGAAAGCTGTTATTAATAGGGTCTATATTATCTGTAATTATTGCATTTCTCGTAATAGCATCGTTGTTTAATAATATAAAAAAGAAAAAAGCACTTTATCAGCAAAGCGAAAAATTAACCAAAGAAAAGCTTAAAACCCAATCTTTACTTAGGGAAAACCTTGAGCATAAATTGGAGTTTCGAAAAAAAGAACTAACCAATCTTGCCCTTTTTATTTCTCAAAGAACATCCATCTACAAAGATCTTACAAAATCTTTACAGGACTTAAAGTTCAAAGACTTAAATCAGCTTAAAAAAGATATTAACACGCTTATTAAAGAAAATACCTTTAAATTTAATTTCAACGAAGACATCCAAAAATTCCATACAAATATAGAAACCCTTCAGAGCGATTTTTTATTCAGAATCAAAAAAAAATATCCTAACCTAACAGATAAAGAGGTGCAGTTGGCCGTTCAGGTAAAACTTAAACTAAGCTCAAAAGAAATAGCCAACATTAATAACATCTCTTTAAATTCTGTTGAGATTGGAAGACACAGATTGCGAAAAAAATTAGGGCTGGATAAAAAAGAAAACCTTGTTAATTTTTTGGTTAACATCTAATTTATGTCTGTTTTAGAGTGTGTTGCTGCGCCTGTTTTTTAACAACATACCAATAGTGCTTGGCTCTACCTAAAGCTGTGCCATGTTCGAGTAGGTATTGTTTGGTTGTTAATCCTAAGACCCATAAAAAAAGGGTTTTAATAGTATTGTAAAGGTTAAGTAAAGGTGTTTTTTATGGTAGTATCTAAAAATAAAGTAATCTTTGATAAACTAAAACAATGTATGCCTTCAATTAGGGCAATACATAACTAACAAACAAAGAATTACAATGAAGAAAAAACAATCAAAAAACAAAAGCCATGCTTTAAACAGGATGCTTTTATTGCTTTTTATGTTTGCTGCCTTTGGGTTTACCAACAATGCTTTTTCGCAAAGTATTGAAGTGAGCGGAATTATTACAGACAATGCTGGAGTGCCGCTTCCGGGAGCTACTGTTACATTAAAAAGCGACCCGAGCAAAGGTACACAATCTGATTTTGAGGGCAACTATTCTATTTCTGTGCCAAACCAGCAAACTGTGTTGGTTTACAGTTTTTTAGGGTTTTTAACCAAAGAAGTTGCAGTGGGTAACCAAACCACTATAAATGTAGCTTTAGAAGAAAGCGCAGAAAGCTTAGATGAAGTTGTTTTGGTAGGCTTTGGTACCCAAAAAAGAGAAGAGGTAACTGCAGCTATCACATCGGTTGATGTTGCTGGGCTTCAAAAAATACCTACTGCTGATATAGCTACATCTTTACAAGGGCAGGCTGCTGGCGTTAATGTTTCTACGGCATCTGGCGCACCCGGAAGTAACCCGGTAATACGCATTAGAGGCTTGGGGACCATTGGAAATAACAATCCGTTATTTGTAATAGATGGGATACCTGGAGACCTTTCATATGTCAATCCAGCAGATATTGCCAATATAAGCGTGTTAAAAGATGCTTCGGCAGCCACCATTTATGGTTCTAGAGCTTCAAATGGTGTGGTAATAGTTACAACAAAACGAGGTAAAATAGGAGAGCCTAAAATAACCATCAACTCTTATATAAGCACCCATTCGTTTAGCAATAACGTAAGTGTGGCCAATAAGAGCCAGCACGATCAAATTAAACTGGAAGCCTATAGCAATGTGGGGGTTACTCCAGCGCCTTATTTAACAAGTGGTGCACAGTTTGCCGATTCGGATTGGGTAGGCGAGTATATTGGAAATGCTTTTGAGCAAAAACACGATATTGGAATTTCTGGAGGAACCGAAAAAATGAACTATAA
Organism: Gelatiniphilus marinus; assembly: GCF_042684345.1. Taxonomy (NCBI): domain Bacteria; kingdom Pseudomonadati; phylum Bacteroidota; class Flavobacteriia; order Flavobacteriales; family Flavobacteriaceae; genus Gelatiniphilus; species Gelatiniphilus marinus. Next base: position 301,603 of record NZ_JBHULK010000003.1, read on the forward strand.
TTTTTCTGCCGGCTATTTTGATAATTCAGGAACCGTTGTCAATACAGGTTTCGACAGGCTTAATGCACGGTTTAACATGGACTTCAAGCTGCTTAACGATAGGCTTAAAGTATCTCCTGGTTTAAGTTATACCAGAGAAAACACACGCGGTATATTTGAGCCCATTGGAGGTGGAAATGCCAGTTTTTCTCCATTTTTAAATGTGTATTCCCAATTACCGCACAAAGCTATTTACGATGCCAATTCTTTAAACGGTTTTGCTACTCCAGCTAGCGGACTGGGTTCTGGCAACCCAATAGGCGAGGGCAGTATTACAGATCGAACCGATCAAGACGATTATATGCAGTTTAATATTTCTGCAACCTTAGAAATTATTGAAGGCTTAAACTACCAATTTCAATACGGAGCAAATGTAGAGAATACCCATTTTTCGTTTTTCTTGCCCACTTATAATTTCGGGCCGCAGTCAACCAACGACAATCCTTTTTTAGAGGAGTCTAGATCGAGAACCAACGAATGGACCTTAAATAACACTTTAAACTATCGTAAAAAGTTTGGTAATCACGATGTAGATGTTTTATTAGGTGTATCAAGAGAAAAAAGCCAATTTAGATCGGTTGGAGGTTCAAACAATACCTTAGCTTCAGACCAGTTACAAGCTTTAAGCGCTGGTATTGGAGACGAAGCGGCTTACGGCTTTAATTCAACTAATACATTACAATCTTATTTTGGTAGAATTAATTACGATTTCAATAAAAAATACTACTTGCAGACCAGTGTAAGACGCGACGGATCTTCGCGATTTGGGCCAGACAATAAATATGGTACATTTTACTCGTTGTCTTTAGGTTGGGCAGTGCATAATGAAGATTTTTTCGAATCGGATTTGTTTAGCCAAATAAAACCTAGGTTTAGTTACGGTACTTTAGGTAACCAACTTATTGGAGAGCATCTGTTTTTAGCTCGAATAGGCTCTGGCGGGCAACAGTTAAACTATCCTTTTGGCGAAGGTGTGAGTCAGAATGTTTTGGTAGGTGCCATTGCAAACTCGTTGCCAACTCCAGATATTCAATGGGAAGAAACAGCAACTACCAATATTGGTGTAGATTTAGGACTTTTAAACAACAGTATAAAAGCTACCTTCGATTATTTTATATCTAAAACTACAGATATGTTGGTATCTGTGCCAATTCCAGCTTCATCAGGAATAACATCGTTCCCGTTAACCAATGGTGGTAATTTAGAGAATAAAGGTTGGGGCTTGTCGCTTAGTTACAGTAGCGATTCCGATAAGGATTTTACTTTCGATGTTTCTGCAAACATTAGTAGCTCAAAAAACAAAGTAACCAAACTTGGTATTGCTAATGAGTCTTTTACCGATGGTTTTATAGAGTTTAATAACTTCCCTACCACAAGAACAGAAGTTGGTGGCGAAATTGGGCGCTTTTATTTATTTGAAGCCGATGGCATTTTTCAAAACCAAGCCGAAATCGATGCCCACGGTGTGCAACCAGATGCAGTACCTGGAGATTTAAGGTTTACAGATATAAGCGGTAACGGCTCTTTAGGAGACGAAGATAAAAAATACATGGGCAGCGGGCTTCCGGATTTTGAATACGGATTGAATTTTAACGCCCGATACAAAAACTTTGATGCCAGTGTGTTCTTCCAAGGTACGCAAGGCAACAAAATTTACAACGGTGTAAAAATGTGGTTGTACCGAACCGATAGAAATAATATGTCATCCGATTTATTAAATGCTTGGACCCCACAAAACACAGGAAGCAACATCCCTAGAAATGCGTTTGGCGATCCTAACAACAACATTCGCCCATCAAGCTATTTCTTAGAAGATGGTTCTTATTTAAGACTTAAAAACATTCAAATTGGTTATACTTTACCAGAGTCTGTTTCAACCAAATTAGCCATATCAAACGCTAGAATTTATGTAACGGCCAATAACTTGTTTACCATTACAGACTATTCGGGCTTCGATCCAGGACTTGCAAATGGAGGCACATTTACAAGAGGTGTTGACAGAGGGTTTTATCCTTTAACAAAATCCTTTATTTTAGGAGTAAATCTATCATTATAAATTAAAAAAAAGAACAATGAAAAAAATAAAATATATAATTTTAACGGTAGGCTTTTTAGGGTTGTTAAACTCGTGTAGCGACGATTTTATAAATGTAGAAAACAAAGAAGTTCTAACCGATAACAGTTTTTGGCAAACCGAAGATCATGCTATGCAAGCCTTAACCGCTGCTTACGGTGCCATGCAAAGTGCAAGCGGAAGCAAATGGGCGTTTTTTGAGGAAATTTACACCTCGTTAGCTTACAGGGCAGACGATGTTACCAATAATACAGGTGAGACTTACGGGCGTTCTTTAGCAAGTTTTTCCAACACTACCGAAGAAAGTGGCCCATATAACGTATGGCAGGCAAGTTACGCCGGCATTGGTCGTGCCAATCAAATAATACAACAAGTTCCAGCTATGGAAGCGCTTTCGGCCGACACTAAAAAAGGATTGGTTGCCGAGGCTAAATTTTTAAGAGCTTACTACTATTTTTGGCTTGTAACCGGTTTTGAAAACGTACCACTTGTTACCACGTTTAGTGCAGATCTTGATAATTTATTCCCAAGTCAAGCAGCACCTTCTGCAGTTTGGGCACAAATAGAATCAGACTTAAGCGAAGCCGAAGCCGATTTACCAACCAGCTACCCTTCAGAATGGAAAGGGAGAGCTACTAGGGGTGCTGCAAAAGCATTACTCGGAAAAGTCTATTTGTTCCAAGAAAAATGGGGCAACGCCGAAACGAAACTGCAAGAAGTAACCAGTATGGGCTATGCGCTATTACCAAATTACGCCGATAATTTTAACGGGTTGGGCGAAAACGGTAGCGAAAGTATTTTTGAAATTCAATTTACCGGAGACCGCTCCAACGGAAACGACGAACGACAAGTGCTAAACTTTCAAGTATCTCCTTATGCCTTTGGTGGATGGGAATTGTTTTATCCGTCGCAATGGTTGGTAGATCAAATGAAAACCGATTTAACATCAGAAGGCGACATTAGCGAGCGTGTTTACGAAAGCATTTTCTTTGACGACCCCAACTCGGTAATGTACAGCAGAGACTCAGAGCAAAACGAAACTTATGCTAGCGTTGCGGGAGATTTAAACCACCCTAAGTACTTTAAAAAATATTCTGATAATGCCGATACTAATTTCTATAACGGTACAAATATTTCTGTAATTCGATATGCCGATGTGTTGTTAATGTACGCCGAAGCTTTAAATGAAAACGACAAAACATCACTAGCTATAGACCAAGTAAATCTAGTAAGACAACGTGGTGGTGCAGCACCTTTGGAGACTATGACAAAAGAACAATTGCGTACACAAATACGACACCATGAGCGCCCCGTAGAATTATCTATGGAATTTGGTATTCGTTGGTTCGATTTATACAGGTGGCAACGTGGCAGCACTGCAACAGAGTCTATTAAAACCACTCTTGAAAACCATAACAAACCGTTTGCAGAGAATTTTCAGGATAAACACATTGTGTTCCCTATTCCGCTGCAAGAAATAAATATCAACTCCAATTTAAATCCAAATCCGGGTTGGTAAAAATTTGATTAATAGAGTTAGTTTTTTAGTTTATTAACTGAGTGCACCTAGGGATAAATTATATGCCTAGGTGTTTCTTGTTTTATATATGTTAAATACATTTTTAATGATTAAACCCTGCACATTCATAAAAACTTCGTTGTTTTTTTTAAGCCTGCTTACCTATTCATGTAAAAACGATTCGGATAGAGATACATTAAATACTGAAGATGTTGATGCTGTTTTGTTTTCTGAAATCCCCAAAGATAAAAGCGGTATTAACTTTATAAACCACATACCCGAAAGTAGTGCCATGAACAGTATGGTTTACGAATATTTTTATAATGGTGGTGGTGTGGCCATTGGCGATATAAACAACGACAATTTACCAGATATATATTTTACATCTAACTTAAAAGACAACAAGCTATACTTGAATAAGGGAGATTTTAAATTTGAAGACATTACTGAAAAAGCCCGTGTAAAAGGAACTTTTGGATGGACAACTGGTGTTACCATGGCCGATGTAAACGCCGATGGTTGGCTAGATATTTACCTCTGTAAATCCGGAAAGGGAAAAGCCCAAAACAGACAAAACGAACTTTATATAAACAATAAAAACGGCACATTTACTGAAGCCGCAGCACAATACGGATTGAATTTTTCTGGTTACAGCACACAAGCCTCCTTTTTAGATTTTGATAAAGATGGCGATTTAGATATGTTCCTGCTTAACCACAACGTAACTCCTGTAAACACCAACAATCCCGAAAACTTTAAGACTAAAGAAGATCAATGGGCAGGCGATAAATTATATAGAAACGACAATGGCATATTTATAGATATTTCAAAAAAAGCAGGAATAATTGGTAATCCGTTAGGTTTTGGTTTGGGCGTTTCTGTGGGCGATTTAAATCAAGATAGTTGGCCAGATATTTATGTGGCAAACGATTATGTAGAGCACGATTACATTTATTATAACAATGGAAATGGCACATTTACCGAAGACTTAAAAGCATCGGTAAAACACATTCCAAATTTTTCAATGGGTACCGATATAGCCGATTTTAATAACGATGGTTTGTTGGATATTATGACCTTGGATATGGTTGCCGAAGATAATTACAGCATTAAAACCAGTATGAGCGGTATGAATCCCGAAATATTTAACCATGCCGTTAATGCTGGTTTTCATTACCAATACATGTTTAATGCCTTGCAAATTAATAATGGCAACCAGAATTTTAGCGACATTGCTCAACTCGCAGGAGTCTCAAATACCGATTGGAGCTGGAGCCCGCTATTTGCAGACTTTAACAACGATGGACACAAAGACCTGTTTGTTTCTAACGGATTAAAACGAGATTTTAGAAATAACGATTTTAAAAACCACAAGTTAAAACGATTAGCACAGGCCCAGAAAAACAACGAGAACATGGCACTTGTAATAGAAGAGTTGGTAAAACAAACGCCACAGCGTAAAACACGCAATTATTTTTTTAAAAACAACGGCGATTTAACCTTTACTAAAGCTTCAATAAAATGGGGCATTAACAAAGCAAGCTTCTCAAACGGTGCCGCCTATGCCGATTTAGATAACGATGGCGATCTGGATTTGGTAGTAAACAATATAGACGAGCCTGCAACTGTACTTAAAAATAATTCTAATAAAAACTACCTTCAATTTCAATTTAAAGGTAACCCTAAAAACCCTTTTGGTGTTGGTGTTGGTGTTGAGGTAAAAACCAAAAACGGATCACAGTTTGTAGAAAATTATCCTACGCGCGGGTATCAATCGGCCGTAGAGCCTATTTTACATATAGGCTTAAACCATTTAAAATCTGTTGAAACCATAAACGTTTTTTGGCCCAATGGAAAGCATCAAATTCTAGAAAATGTTAAAACCAATCAGCGTTTAACATTTAATTATAATGATGCAACCGGTAAAGATTTTAATAAAAAAACACAAAACACAGTATTTAAAAACGTAACCCAATCCGCAAACATAAATCATAATCATATTGAGAACGATTATAACGATTTTAAAAACGAAAGTTTGTTGCCTCATAAAATGTCGCAGTTTGGTCCCGCGTTGGCCGTTGGCGATGTAAATAATGATGGTTTAGACGATTTTTTTGCAGGTGGATCAAAAGGATATCCCGCAGCCATGTACATACAAAATCAGGATGGTACTTTTTACCTAACCAATATATCCACTTGGGAAACTGATAAAAAATATGAAGATATAAATGCCGTTTTTTTTGATGCCGATAACGATAACGATCTCGATTTGTATGTAGTTAGCGGGGGCAACGAATGGAAAGCCAATAGCAATATGTACCAAGACAGGCTTTACATAAATGCCAATGGCAATTTTAAAAAAGCCAATACAAAACTTCCTGAAATACGCTCCAGCGGAAGCTGTGTAAAACCTTTTGATTTTGATAACGATGGCGATTTAGACCTCTTTGTTGGCGGTCGCCTAAAAGCACAAACCTATCCGTATGCCGGTACAAGTTATTTGTTGGAGAACAATAACGGATTCTTTAAGGATATAACTATTGAAAGGGCTTCTAAATTATCTGAAGCAGGCATGGTAACCGATGCCATTTGGACCGATTTTGATAACGACAACCAAACCGATTTAATAGTAGTGGGCGAGTGGATGGCAATCAACTTTTTTAAAAATGTAAATGGCAAATTGGTGCTTCAAGAAAACATACTGCCAAATTCAAGCGGTTGGTGGAACACTATTGCAGGTGCCGATTTCGACAACGATGGCGATACCGATTATTTAGTGGGCAACCTCGGTTTAAACTACAAATATAAAGCTACGGTAAACGAACCTTTTGAAGTTTTTTCGACAGATTTTGATGATAATGGCACCAACGACATCGTTTTGGGCTATTACAACAACCAAGATTTGTATCCGCTTCGCGGGCGAGAATGCTCATCAAACCAAATGCCTTTTATAAAAGAAAAATTCCCAACCTACCATAGCTTTGGATCTGCCAAACTTACCGATGTTTACAGTGCAGAAAAATTAAGCACTGCCTTACATTTAAAGGCAAAAACCTTTGCATCGGTATATTTGGAGAATTTGGGTAACGGTAAATTTAATACCATAGAATTACCAAAACAGGCGCAGTTTTCTTCAATAAATACTTTTTTAATAAAAGATTTCGATGCCGATGGTTTAAACGATGTTTTGCTTGCAGGTAACCTATATCAGTCCGAAGTGGAAACCACAAGAAACGATGCCAGTTACGGATTGCTTTTAAAAAACAGCGGACAAAATAAATTTACGGCAATACCAGCATTGCAAAGTGGTATTAATATTAAAGGCATGGTAAAAGACATAAACACCATTAAACAAAAAAACACAGAAAAAATACTTATTAACAGAAACAACGATACACTAGTTGTTTATAAATTAAATTCTCAATAAAAATACCAATGAAAGACGTTTTGATTTTAGGCGCAGGAATGGTAGTTAAACCCATAGCGCATTATTTATTAGATAATAATTTTAAAGTTACACTGGCAAGCCGAACCAAAGAAAAAGCAGAAAGAATAATTGATGGCCGTAAAAACGGAGTGGCCATATCTTGGACGGTTGATGATACAGAAACTTTAGAAACACTTATTAAAACCCACGATATTGTGGTAAGCTTGTTACCTTACACCTATCATGTACAGGTTGCAAAACGCTGTATTGCGCATAAAACAAATATGCTAACTACATCTTACGTTTCGCCAGAAATGAAAGCGCTAAACCAACAAGCAAAAGAGGCTGGAATTATTATTTTAAACGAGTTGGGTGTTGATCCTGGTTACGACCACATGACGGCCATGGAAATTATAGATAAAGTCCACGACCAAGGCGGAAAGATAGACGAGTTTTATTCGTTATGTGGTGCGCTTTGTGCACCAGAGGCCTCAAACAATCCGTTTAGGTACAAATTTTCATGGTCGCCCAAAGGTGTGGTTATGGCAAGTAATAACAACGCACAATATTTAAAAGACGGTGAAGCAGTAACTATTGATACCGCAGATTTGTTTAAAAACCCATTGGAAATAGATTTTCCTGAGGTCGAAAAAATGCATGTCTATCCAAATCGCGATTCGTTGCCATATATCGATATTTATGGAGTCCCTGAAGTTAAAACCATGTACCGAGGTACGTTTAGGTATCAAAATTGGTGTGCCGCTTTCGATTTGCTAAAATCGCTAAACCTAACAAGTAATAAAACATTAAACCTTAAAGGAAAAACCTATGCGCAAGTAACTGCCGAGGTTAATGGGTTTGAATTGAGTGATTTAAAACAAAATATAAAATCTAAATTTAATATTGATGATGATCACACTGGGTTAAAAGCCATTGAATGGCTAGGCGTTTTAGATGAAAAACAGGTGCCTTTAGATTCAGGCTCTACATTCGATCTAACATCTGATTTAATGATTGAAAAAATGATGATGGACAAGTCTGAAAGAGATATGGTAATTATGCAGCATATTTTCAATATTACCAAGTCTAATGGCGAAAAAGAAACCATAATTTCCAGAATGTTAGATTACGGAAATTCTGAATACACTTCAATTGCACGAACCGTTGCTTATCCGGCAGCTATAGGTGTAAAAATGATTCTTAATGGCGAAATTAACGATACCGGTGTGCACATACCCATAAAGAAATCTATTTATGCTCCAATTTTAAAAGAACTAAAAACTTTGGGTATTTCTATGGTTGAAACCAAAGAGGAAAAATGCTTCAAATCCAATTAATTTTTTGCGAATTTATTGTAGTAAACCATCCTCGTTATAGATCAATTAAGGAGGGTGTTAATGAGAGTTTCAATGAATGAAGCGGTTTTAAAAGTCTAATTCTATGTTATATTGAGCTTGTCGAATATTGATAATCAAGATATCGGTTTCGACAAGCTCAACCTAACAAATTAAATTCTATAGACTTTTTAGGCCGCTTTATTTTTTTTAGTATAAAACTTCAATTGGTTTTTATTGCACTATAATCAAGTAGTTTTGTTAATTATAACTTAACTTAAACTATAAGGCACCACAAAAAAGTCATCCTTATCATTTAAAATTTTAATTTTCACACCGTATAACATTTCTAAATGATGTTCTGTTAAAATCTTTTTACAACCTTCGGCATATAGTTTACCTTCTTGAAGCATTAAATATTTATCTGCATACTTTGTTGCTAAATTAATATCGTGAAGTGTAACTATAATGGTAATGCCTTTATCTGATAATGATTTTAGTAACTCCATAATTTCTAGTTGATGTTTTACATCAAGGGCAGAGGTGGGCTCGTCTAGCAGTAAAATTTTAGGTTCTTGAGCAATAGCTCTAGCTATATAAACCATTTGTTGTTGGCCACCACTTAATGCGCTAATGTCTTTCATGGCTATTTTTTCTAGCTTTAAAGATTCTATAACTTCTGTTACGATAGCGTAGTCTTTGTCTGATGGTTTCCAAGAAATATAAGGTTTTCTTCCTGAAAGAATCATATCGAAAACTTTAATTCCAGTTACTTTAACTTCGTTTTGTGGCACATAGGCTATTCTTTTGGCAAGGTCTAAATGCGAATATTGCTCTACTGGTTTTCCTTCAACTTCTACATAACCCACTTGCGGATTTAGTATTTTGTTCATACATTTCATCAAGGTACTTTTTCCTGATCCGTTTGGGCCAAACAGCACAACAAATTCACCTTGATTAATTTCTGTGGTTACCCCTTTTAAAATTTGAGCACTCGGATAAAAAAACTCTAACTCGTTTATTGAAACCGTCATATTATATTTATTTTCCATAGCCTTTAATTAATAAAAAAATGAATAGTGGTGCACCTATAAAAGAAGTTATAATACCTACTGGTAAAATAACCGGCGAAATAATTGTTCTCGCAAAAGTATCGGCCAATAGTAATAACAAGCTACCAAATATTGCCGATGCCGGTATTAAATACGCCTCATGATTGCCAATAATGCGTCTCATAATATGTGGCACCACTAGCCCAATAAAACCAATAATGCCATAAAAAGCCACTGTAAAGGCGGTTATTAAAGAGGCTACTACCATACCTACTAAACGTATTCTTTCAGGATTTACCCCTAAACTTTTGGCATAATCGTCTCCTGTTTTTAACGAATTATAACTCCAACTGTTTTTTAAGAAATATAATAACGCAGGAATTAAAAATATTAAAATTAACACAATATCATCCCAAGATGCACGACCTAAATCGCCAAAGCTCCAAAACATAATGGATGCCAATTGTACATCGTTTGCAAAAAATTGTAAGGCCGATATGCCAGCACTAAAAAGCGAGCTTAGAATTACCCCTGAAAGAATGATTACCTCTGGATTAGCTTGCCTAATTCTTGATAATAAAACAATAACAGCTATACTTGCCAAACTCCAAATAAAAGCTGAAGCTGCAACAATGTATTGGTTATCTATTATAACCGCATCTGCGGCGCTACTAAATGTACTTCCTGCGCCTAAAAACATAATGGCAAAAGCCGCACCAAAAGCAGCAGAAGAAGAAATACCTAATGTAAATGGCGATGCCAAAGGGTTTCTTAATAAGCTTTGAGAAACAGCTCCAGAAACAGCTAGGGCCGTACCCGTTATAATAGCGGCAATAATTCTTGGTAAGCGTATTCTGGTTATTACTTGGCTGGTTACGCTATCTTCATCACCTGTCCAAAATTCTTTTAAGTTCTCCCAAGTTACCTCAAAAGACCCTAACAACATGGCTATTTGAACCACAAAAAAAGTAATAAGAACCAATCCTAAAATAATTAAAATTCGTTTTCTATTATATTTTTTATAGTCTTTAACAAATTGTTGTTTCATACAAACTACGTTCTGTAAACTTTTTATTTAGCCGTCTAAATTACGTATTAAATTACCGATTTAGAACTTCTTTTTCTAATGAATATTGTTGAGTTTTTTTGTGGTGTATTTTCTAGAATGCATTTGCATAATGTTCTTCTAATCTTTTTTTTTAGTTTAAAACCTGTTTATAAACAATATCAAAATTATTTAAATCTATATCTTTTAAATAAAAGTTTTCTAAAATTTGTTTTACCTTTTTATCAATATCTATATCTTCAAATTTTTCAGGATACAAGGTTTTAGCAACATACCAAGAGTTTATTATTGCATAATCGTAACTTACACTATTATTAATGTATCTGGGTATTATATAAACACTGCCATTTTTAACTGCTTTTAAGGTGTTGTGCAATAATGTATTAGGCAGCATTTCTTTTTCGGCCAAATTCCAGCCATCAGAATCTATAAAAATATAGTCTGGATTCCATTCTATTATTTTCTCGATATCTACCATTATTGGTCGGTTTCTTAATTGACCATTTTCCAAGCCAGCAACCACATTTTTAGAATTGGTTAAAACAAATGGCGTAAAATCGGTTCTTGTAGATGTGATGCCATGAGAGCCGTTATAAGAAAGGCCACCTGCATATACCGTTGGTTTATTTTCTTCGGCTACGGTGCTCGTTCTTTTTTCTATCTCGTCCATTTCATTCTGGATAAAATTAATGAGTTGGGTTGCACGTTCATTTTTACCTAATACTTTGCCTACAATTGTAATGGTATTATAAATTTTATCGTTTTCTGAGCCTAATTCACCATTTTCTATAGCCACCACGGGTATTCCAGTTTTTTGTTGTAAATCGTCCACTTTTTGTTTTGCCGATGGTACTGTAATAAAAATGACATCTGGATTTGCCTTCATAATTAATTCGGCATCGCCACCGGGTTGTGGGCCAATTACTGGTATTTGCTTAATTTCTGGAAAAGCTAGATTATAGGGTCTTGTGCTTCTTCGCTCTGTTTCTTCTATGCCCACAACATTGGGTATGGCATCAAAATAACTTAAAAATCGCATAGAACCCGCATTAACACCAATTACCTTAGTTACGTTTTTGGGTACTTTTACCATTCGGCCTAAAACATCTTTAACTGTAATAGTTTCTTTTTGTTTGGTATTAGTGTTTTTTTTACATTGAAAAGAAACGAGAACCACAAATAGTAAAATTGTGAATTTAATTAATTTCATTTTTTAAAAATTTATTTTAACGACACCAGAAAATGCTCTTGGAGAACCCCAGTAAAATGCTGTTATATTTGTAATAGCAGACTACAAGTTAAATAATATTTTCACGTATTTTCGTAATATTTGGCTAATATAGATAATCTTTCTATTACCCATTGTGCATTTTGAATGAAAATAATTCCAATAGTTGAGTTCGAAAAAATTTAAGGAACCAAAAATTGTATAGAGAACCCATTTATGGTTAAAAATCCTTGTTTTCAATACAACCGAAAAATTCGGGATTACTCATTTTAATCTAAATATTTACTGGAATAAGTTAACTTTAAAGAATTAACAGAATTTTTACAAAATGTACAACGGGTATTACGTATTTAAAAAACTAGCATTAGCATCACTTCTTATGCCTTTCCTTTTTTTTCTAGACAAGGCAGCCCAAACTCATTTTAAAATTTTAACATTACGTATATAAATGTTTTTATCGGGCCAATCGCCTTCGTCGGTTTCTACAGCAGCAATTTTATCGACCACCTCCATGCCTTTAATAACTTTCCCAAAAACGGTATAATCCCCATTTAAAAAATGTGCACCACCTTTTTGGCAAACTATAAAAAACTCAAAAGGCGATGCCAATTTATGCGGATTATCAATTTCGCCACTAGGCATCGAAATAACACCTCGCTCGTGTTTAAAGCCCTTTTTAGTATCGGTTGGTAGTAAGTATTTTCCAATATCGGCCCGTTTTCTGGCGGTCTTTCTATCATCGCTATTTCCACCTTGAATTATAAAATTATCGATAACACGGTAAAATTGCGTACCGTTAAAATACTTTTGTTTTGTTAAAAAAATAAAGTTGGAGCGGTGGTATAGGGTTTCGTTAAACAATAATATATCAATGTCGCCAAAATCTGTGGTTATGCGCACTTTGTTTTCTTTATGCTTTTTATCGTATTCTTGAAAGAAAAACATGGCGTTTTTATTATTTAGTTTTGGGTATTCGCGTTCCTCTTCTTCATTAATAACAACAGGTTTATCTGCTTTTTTTGTAGAACTAGTTTGATTGTGTTCAGAAATGGTTTTTTGTTTAGATTGTTTATCTTCACAATTCATAAAAAGTAAAAAAATCAAAAGGAATAAATTAAAGCGCATTTAAAATGAATTTTTGATGATTTTAAAAATCGAAATCAAAAGTAAAGAATATACAAACATGAAACAATTTGAAGAATTTTAATCTTGTAATACTTTTGTTAAAATGCATTTAATAAAGATATTTTTGCATAAAGTTTCTATGAAAATTAATAAAAAACAAACTTTTTTTTTAAGTATTATCAGCCTCTTTTTCGTGTTACAAAATTTTGCTCAAACTATGGAAACCCTTTACCTATGGACTAACCAAGTACCAAACGAAATAAATGAAAAGCAATATGCTGTTAAAACACCAGATACAAGTAATAATATTGTTAGGTTAACAGATGTTACCAATCCTATTTTAGAGGTTTTTAGACCTGATGCTGCTAAAAATAATGGTGCAAGTGTTATTATTTGTCCAGGAGGAGGCTATAAAATTTTAGCAATTGATTTGGAAGGTTATGAAATCGCAAAATGGTTAAACACATTGGGTTTTACTGCTTTTGTGTTGCAGTATAGAGTTCCAGAAAACCATCTTGGAGCATTAAATGATGTGCAAAGAGCTATTAAAATAGTAAGAAGCAAATCAAAAGGATATAATGTAAAATCATATAAAATAGGGGTTTTAGGGTTTTCTGCAGGCGGGAGTTTATCTGCACGGGCATCTACCAATTTTAATAAATCAACTTATAAAAAATTAGATGAAATTGATAAAGTATCTTGCAGACCAGACTTTGCAGTACTTATTTATCCGGCCTATTTAAATAAAGGTAAAAATAATACAATAACGCCAGAATTAACGGTTACAGAACAAACACCTCCCATGTTTATATTCGCAACTGCTGATGATGCTTATTCAAACAAAGGTTCTTTGGTGCTATCAAAAGCACTTATAGATTTTAAGATACCTATAGAACTACATATATTAGATTCTGGCGGACATGGATATGGTTTAAGAAAAGGAAACATAGCTGCAGAAACATGGCCGGTTTTAGCCGAAAAGTGGTTAAAAAACATCATTAAATAAAGACTTTTATCTAAATGAATTTCGAAGATTTTTTAAAATCCATATCAAAAATAGAAAATATACCGCTTCCAGCCGAAGCGTCTCAGTTTAAAATGGTGCCACCGTTTCGTCAAGAATTACTGCGCCAACAAAAAAAAGCTATTACAAAAGCCAAACAAGCAGGCGTAATGGCCTTGTTTTACCCCAATAAAACCAAAAAAACAACATTGGTTTTAATTTTAAGAAAAACGTATAATGGTGTGCATTCGGCACAAGTAGGATTTCCTGGAGGTAAGTTGGAAGACGATGATAATTCGTTACAAGACGCTGCAATAAGGGAAACCTTTGAAGAAATAGGCGTGCCCATACAAGACATTAAAGTTGTAAAGCCACTAACCCAAGTTTATATACCACCAAGTAATTTTTTTGTCCATCCTTTTGTTGGAATATCTTATAAAACACCCGATTTTATTAAGCAAGACAAAGAGGTTGACAGCATAATAGAAGTAGAGCTTCAACATTTTTTAGATGATAAACAACTTGTTACAAAAAAAGTTTCTACCTCGTATAGTGTTGAGGTTGAGGTGCCTGCTTTTAATTTGAACAATTATGTGGTTTGGGGAGCTACCGCAATGGTGCTAAGCGAAATTAAAGACCTGCTAAAACAAATGCTGTAGTTTGCAATATTTATTACATTTGCGTACTTTAACTAACCAATATTTTTTTTTTGACGCGCGATTTATGGGATTATTTAAACGAAATCCATTCGGCCATATCCTTTTTGTAAAAAAATGGCTTATTAGAATTCTTGGAGCTATGACGCACAGACGTTTTCGTGGTTTTAACGAACTACAAATTGAAGGCTCTGAAGTTATTAAAACCTTGCCAGATACCAATGTTCTGTTTATTTCAAACCACCAAACCTATTTTGCCGATGTTGTAGCTATGTTTCATGTGTTTAACGCAAGTTTGAGCGGCCGTACAGATTCAATAAAAAACGTAGGCTATCTTTGGAACCCCAAACTCAACATCTATTATGTGGCGGCAAAAGAAACCATGAAAGCGGGTTTGCTGCCAAAAATATTGGCTTATGTGGGGTCTATTAGTATTGAGCGCACATGGCGATCTGAAGGAAAAGAAGTGAACAGACAGGTTAAAATGAGCGATATCTCGAATATTGGTAAAGCGCTGGACGACGGTTGGGTTATTACATTTCCGCAAGGTACAACCACGCCTTTTAAACCCATTCGCAAAGGTACCGCGCACATAATTAAACGCTATAAACCTATTGTCGTGCCTATTGTTATTGACGGGTTTAGGCGCTCTTTTGATAAAAAAGGACTGCGTATTAAAAAGAAAAACATACTGCAAACCTTCGAGATTAAAGAACCCCTGGATATCGATTACGATAACGAAACTACCGAAGATATTGTAAAAAAGATAGAGTATGCCATAGAACAGCATCCATCGTTCTTAAAAGTGATTCCGCAAAAAGAAATTGAAGCACAAGAAGCACTAAATAATAAACGCAAATGGAAAGCTTAAGCTTTGCTGGATTTTTATTTAAGTGAAAAAAAAAAAATTATTGATTTAATTTTGTGTAGCTAATGCGGTCTCCAACGGCAAGTTTCCAAAAATCTACCAAACCTGCATTAACTTCCAATACATATTTGGCTGCAGCGTTTGATGGTAGCGAGCTTTCATCAAAAGGTTTTGCGTTTTTTTGAAAACTTACAATGGTTTTTTTATCATCAATAAAAATCAAATCTAAGGGTATTTTTGTGTTTTTCATAAAAAAAGAGCGCTCTTCAAGATCATCAAAAACAAACAGCATCCCTTGATTTTTTTCCATGGAATCGCGGTACATTAAACCGGTTTGGGTTTCGTATTCGTTATCGGCAATTTCAATATCAATTACCACTTTTGTTGAGTCTGTTGTAGTTTTATGGAGTGTAAGTTCGCCTTCTTTGGTAAATGTAACCAAGTTTGGTTTAATAGTTTTATTATCTTTTTTACATCCTGTAAATGCAAGTAAAAAAAGATTCAAAAATAAAACAGCAGTTACTGTATTGTTTTTAAGATGCATGTTGTTAAATGTTACGTGCAGTATAAATTTGCGCATTGTTTTTTTGGTTTCTTTTCCTTGGTTTTACCTGTTTGCAGATTTGGGTTTGTAAACAAACATAAAATAGAGGCCAATAGCTATAAACGGGATGCTCAACCATTGCCCTGTGTTTAGGCCAAACCAGTTAATGTACTCGTCGCCTTGGGGTTCTTTGGTAAATTCTATAAAGAAACGAACTGTCCATAATAAAATTAAAAACAGCCCAAATAGAAAGCCCGTTTGGTCTTTTTTAGGCGTTTTGGAATAAAAATACCATAAAATTAAAAATACGAAAACATAGCAAAACGATTCGTATAATTGCGCCGGATGCCTGTACGGAACAGCTTCTAACAATTCAGCAAATTGCGGATTGTTGGTAACCGCTGAATAAGCTTTTTTTGCATCTTTTATACCGGTAAGTTGTGTAATTTGACTTTTGTAATAGTAATCTTGAATAAACCGAACACCCAAAGCAGAATCGGTTACTTTTCCAATAATCTCAGAATTAATAAAATTTCCAATCCTAATAAAAACCGCTCCAGAGGCTACAGATATTACAACCCGGTCTAAAATCCAAAGTAAAGATTTATAGTTGTATTTTTTTCTGTACAGGTACATTCCTATAATAATGCCAATGGCAGCACCATGGCTTGCAAGTCCTTGAAATCCAGTAAATTCAAATCCACCTTTAAACTTGAAAGGTAGAAATATGCTGAAAAAATCTTCAGAAATCAATTCGGATTGATAAAACAAAACATGCCCTAAACGAGCCCCGAGCATAGTGGCTAAAACCGTGTAAATAAACAAAGGATCCAAATAGGTGAGCGATACTTTTTCTTTGGTAAAAATACGCTTCATAATATACCAACCCGCTACAAACGCGATAACCCACATAAGGCTGTAAAAATGGAGTTTAAAATTGCCGGCAATATCAATTCCTGTTATGGGGTTCCAATTAAATTTTAAAAAATGCATAGGTTTAGTTTTTCGGCGTAAATATAAGGTTTGCTAGAGGTTTATGGGTGCTATTTAACAATTTCTAAAATTTCGACTTCAAAAATAATATTTGATTTTGGAGGAATTCCTCTGTTTCCTGCTTCTCCGTAGGCTAAATGATACGGGATAAACAGGGTTGCTTTATCGCCAACATTTAATTGTTGTAAACCTTCTTTAAAGCCCGATATCATTCTTGCATCGGGGCTTAAATTGGCGGTAATTGGTTGGTATTGGTTGGCCAATTTACGTTTGGGGTTAACTGCGTTTAAGGCCTCTGCTATTTCCAGGCTACTTGTTTCTAGCAGTTTGCCGCTTTCAAAATATACGGCATAATGTGTTAAAACCTTGTGGGTTTCTTTTAATTTTTCGCCATTGCCTTTTTTGGTAACCACATATTGCAGACCAGATGGCAGGGTATTGGCTTTTTGTTTTTGCTGGTTAAATTTGGCTCTAGTGGCTTTTATAATGGCTTGGGCTTTTGCAGCGTTTTCTTTTTCTAAACGTTCAACTTCGGCAAAATGGTTTTTAAATATGTTTGGGGCATCAAATTTTTTGGCTTCTTTGCCTTTTCTAATTATGTTTAATTCTTTAATAACAACATCTGTAATGGGTTTGTTTCTTGATGCTGTTTTTACATTTGAAATTGAATCTTGAATATGCAAACCTATTACCAATTCACCAAAAACACTGTGTACATTATCTAGGTTTGGCTTGGGTACTTCGGTTATAAAAAACTGGCTTCCGTTAGAGTTAGGTCCAGAATTTGCCATAGATAAAATACCGGGTTTATTATGTTTTAAATCAGGATGGAATTCATCATTAAATTTATAGCCTGGGTTACCGGTGCCATTGCCCAAGGGGTCTCCGCCTTGAATCATAAACTCATTAATAACCCTATGGAATATTAAGCCATTAAAGTATTTTTTTTCTCTGTAAATACTGTCAACCATAGTGTTTGTGCCTTCTGCCAGCGATACAAAATTAGCTACTGTAACAGGTGTTTTTTGGTATTCTAACTTAGCAACCATGATGCCTTTGCTGGTTTTAAATTCTGCATATAGGCCATCTTCAAGTTCGGGGTATTGGGCTTTGCAAGACGTTAAGCTTATTAATAGTGCTAAGCCTAAAAATTTAATAATTTTCATGTATTAAAAAATTTATTAAGTGTTGTTAATTTAATTGGATTGATTTTGAGTGATGGAGTTTACGGTTACCTTGCAAATTAATGGCGTATTGGTACCAATTTTATTTTGGTCGCCATAATAACCGTAAGCTTTTTGCGATGGAAATAAAAAGGTTACGGTTTCGCCGGCTTTCATTAGTTTTAAACCTTCGCGCAAACCTGTAAACAATTCTTCTTGGTCCATGGCATAGGTTTGTGTTTTTATGGCTTCTTTAGTATAGATTACCCTGCCGTTTAAATCTTTAACGGTATAGTTATAGTTAATAATGTCGCCAAAATTAGGGGTTTTTAAAGTATCGTTTTCTGTTTTTGTATTGTAGTAATACCAAAAGCCACTTTCTGAGGCGATGTAGTCATGCTCTTTTTTTAGTGCCATAAGCTTTTCTATGCTTGCTTGCTCTTTGGCGTTTAGTTGTTTATTACGTTTAACAGAAGCATCAATAAAAGAGCCCGTTTTAACAGAAATGGGTTTGCGGGCTTCTGGGGTTTTGCAGCTCCATAAAAAAAGTAACGCAAGTATTAGGGTTAATTGTTTAGTCATCGTTAAGGGCTTTATTATAACTGGGCAATATACTAATAAATTTTTCTACGGTATCTTGCAATGTTAATTCGCTTCGACCGCCAGCGGCATTGTTGTGCCCGCCACCGTTAAAATGTGCCCTAGAAAATTCGTTTACAGAGAAGTTGCCTTTAGAGCGGAACGATATTTTTATGATGCCTTCTTGTTTGTCTTCAATAAAAATAGCCGCAAAAACAATATCTTGTAGCGATAGGCCATAATTAACAACACCTTCGGTATCGCCTTTTTTGTAATTAAAACGATTTAATTCGTCTTGCGATAAGGTTATGTAGGCTGTTTTATAGGTTTCAATGACTTTTAGATTGCTTAGTGCACAGCCCAAAAGTTGCAGCCTCTGGTAACTGTTTGTGTCGTAAACATTATTGTGTATTTCAGCATTGTTTGCGCCTTTGTCTATAAGCTGAGCGATAATTTGATGCGTTTTACTTGTTGTTGAAGGAAATCTAAAGGAGCCGGTATCTGTCATAATCCCCAAATAGATACAGGTGGCAATATTATAATCGATGTTTTGCGAATCGCCCAACATGTTTATAAAATGATACACCATTTCTGCGGTAGAGCTCATGCTAACATCTGAAAACTTGTAGGCTGCATAATTGTCTGGCAATTGGTGGTGGTCTATCATGATTTTAAGAGCTTTGCTGCTTGCCAAAACGGTTTCCATGTTCCCTGTTCTGTGAAAGGCGTTAAAATCTAGAGTAAACAAAATATCGGCAGCCTTGATAAAACCCTCGCAAACCTGGGTTTGCGAGTCGTGTTTTAAAATATCCTCGTTTCCTGGAGCCCATTTTAAAAACTCCGGGAAGTCGTTAGGCATTATTACCGTGGTGTTGTGTTTGCTTTTTTTTAGGTAGTGGTATAAGGCTAAGGTAGAGCCTATGGCATCACCATCAGGATTTTTATGCGCCACGATAACTATGTTTTTTGGTGTGGCCAATAGTTGTTTAATGCTTTGTATATCGGTTTTTGTCATAGGTAGCGAATATACGATTTTTTAAAATTTGATACGCTTGTTTTTAACTGGAAATGTATTACTTTTGCACAAAATTTAAAATAACAAAATGGCAACAAATAGAACATTTACCATGCTTAAGCCAGATGCTGTTGAAAAAGGGCACATTGGCGCAATACTAGAAAAAATTTCGGCTTCAGGTTTTAGAATCGTAGCAATGAAATTAACCCAAATGACCAAGGCTGATGCCGAGGCCTTCTACGCGATACACAACCAACGCCCGTTTTTTGGAGAGTTGGTAGAGTACATGACCAGAGGCCCAATTGTAGCTGCGATTTTAGAAAAAGACAATGCAGTTGAAGATTTTAGAACCTTGATTGGTGCAACAAATCCTGCCGATGCCGCCGAAGGTACAATACGCAAGTTGTACGCAGCCTCTATTGGCGAAAATGCAGTGCACGGAAGTGATAGTGATGAGAACGCCGCAATCGAAGGCGCATTCCATTTCTCTGGCAGGGAAATGTTTTAAGCGTTACATAAATGTACAATTCCAGTCGCAAAATCCCGTAACACAGCTGTTACGGGATTTTTTTTGGTGCTATTGGTTGGCCTTTCCAAACTTTAGGGGCGCAATGCCCCGGCCTTTAATTTAACGCACAAAAAAAGTCTATCAAGTAAATGATAGACTTTTAGTTGTAATTGTTAAAAGTATATGCTTAGATTACTTTTACGTTTACGGCGTTTAATCCTTTTCTACCTTCTTGTAGATCGAATTCTACTGCATCACCTTCACGAATTTCATCGATAAGTCCTGAAATGTGTACGAAATGTTCTTTGTTGTTGTCATCTTCAGTGATGAATCCAAAACCTTTGGAATCATTGAAGAATTTTACGGTACCTTTACTCATTGTAATTTGTATTAAAATAATTAAGCTACAAAGATAATGTAAAAAAATCTAGTTTTTCAGATTATTTTAAATTTATTTTATTGAAATTCAATTAATTGCATGTTAAGTGTTTGGTGGGTAGTTAATTAGCTTACCTAAGAACAATCTTTTTAACAATGGTTTTGCCCAATTCTTCATTAAGCATGTCCATTATTTTTTGCTTGCCGTAACTTAGCTCTTCACGAAGAACGCTAGAGCTTAATTGCACGTAAAGCGTATCGCGTTCTAAATTAATGGCGTTCGTGTATTGGTTTACGCCATTGCCCATAAGTTTAGCCCAGGCATCGGCTACATTTACCTTGTTAAGGCCTTTTTCCAGTCTGTTGGTCTCTACAAATTCCTTTAAGGCTTCTTGTATGCTAATATGTTCGTTGTTGCGTTTTGCCATAAAACTGTCGTATTTTTTATATTATTTTGGGCGTTACCTTTGCCCTTAGGCTTACTTCTACTCTGTTAAACACAAGTGGGCCAGGGTAACAGCTCGGGCTTTGGGTTATATTTTTTTGCGCCATGGGAGTACGAAGCAGCAGGCAATCTGCTAAACTTGAGTTAGCTCAATGTTATTGCTGGATCAAGTTTAAAAAGGATGTGCCCGAAACTTCGGGCTAACCCCTAACGCAATTATTTGCTGCCTTAAATTTTAAAATTATTTTGTTTTCGTAAAGGTACGTTTAATGTTTTTTAGAATATCTATCCGTTTTAATGATTTATATTCAACACTAAACAAATATATCAATTTTTTTCGCACAAAATCAAATCCCAAGATCCACATTCAAAAACCACTCAAATATGATAAATATCATAGTATATAATTGACTTATAAATTACTTTTAATGTTATAAAATGCATGAGTTATGAAAGCCAAAAAAAACCCAGAACTAGAGATAGGACGCAACAGCAGCCTGTACTTTGCTATAGGTTTAAATGTAATGCTTTTTTTGTCTTGGCAAGCGCTAGAGTACAAAACTTACGATAAAGACCTTTCTGCCATTGATGTACTGCAAATAGACGAAGAGTTAGAGGAAGAAATTCCTGTTTTAAACATTAATACACCGCCACCGCCACCGCCCCCCCCTGTGGTGCAAGAAGCCATTACCATTGTTGAAGATGTTGAAGAAGTAGAAGAGACCATAATTGAAAGTACAGAGGCCAACCAGTCTGATGCGGTAGAGGAGCGCATTGTGGAAGTAAGCGATGTAGATGTTGAAGAGGTAGAAGAAGATGTTGAGGTGCCTTTTGCTGCCATTGAGTACGTTCCGGTTTTTCCCGGTTGCGAAGGTTTGCCACAAAATAAAATGAAGGATTGTTTTCAAAAAAAAGTACAAGAGCATGTTAAAAAGAATTTTAAATACCCGCAAACCGCTCTGGAAATGGGTATTCAAGGGCGTGTATCTGTAGTGTTTGTTATAGATTCTAAAGGTAATACAACCAATGTAAGGTCAAGAGGCCCAGATAGAATTTTAGAGAAAGAAGCCGAACGTATTATTGGCGCTTTACCAAAAATGACGCCAGGGAAGCAGCGTGGTAAATCTGTAAAAGTAAGTTATGCCGTCCCTATATTTTTTAAGCTCCAAGAGGGGTAAGATTGGGCTGGTTTGGTGGTTTTAAAATAAGCACAGTAAAAGGTGGCCTAAGTTTTAGGTTGCCTTTTTTAATGCCAATGTTTTACGGCATCGTGGTTTAATATTACTTTTCTGAATGTGTTTGGTTTTTTCTCGTTTAAAAGTTTTAGGCCATCGCTGGCTGCAATCAAACCATTAAAATGTGTTTCGCTGGCCTTATATTGCGCATTGTTTTTATAGGTTGTAATAAGCATAAAAGTATAGGGTGTTTTGGCTGTGGGTTGGGTTTCCAACAATTGGTAAGAAGCAATGTAGCCTTTCTCTAGGGCTTTAATGCGTAACTGTAGCCAATTGTTTTGGTAGTAAAAAAGTGCTTCGGCTTTGTTTTTGTTTAAAACCTGTACAAAATCTATTATAGAAACAGAGCTAGATGGCTGGCTTGTTGCAAAGTAAAAGCTCAGCAAAATCGTTATAAAAATTGGTTTTTTCATAGTAGCTTTTTATTTTCTTAAATGTAATAATTATTCTTAGTCAACACCTATAGTTTAACATTTCATCTGTAAAAAATAACAATTCGGTAAGTTGCTTTTTTAAAGGTTGGGTTTATGCTTGATATTTGTTCCATCAATAAATTCAAATACCTTAAATACATGAAACATCTCGCCACAATAATCTGTTTACTGCTATTAAATACCGCTATCGGGTTTTCTCAAAACGACAACAATAATGAAGTTGTTGTAAACATCTCAAACCTAAAGAGCAACAAAGGAAATGTATTTGTAGCCATTTACAATTCTGAAGTAAGCTTTCTAAACAAAGGATATAAATCCATCAAAACCACAATAAAAAACAACAGTTGTAAAGTAGTATTTAAAGCTATCCCTAACGGCACCTATGCCATTTCTTTGTTTCATGATGAAAACGAAAACAATAAAATGGACACCAATTTATTTGGCATTCCCAAAGAAGATTACGCTTGCTCGAACAACGCTAAAGGCTTTATGGGGCCACCAAAATGGGAAGACGCTAAATTTAAAATTCATAACGAATCAATCACTCAACACATTAAACTTTAAAAAACCAAAATTATGAAACATCTAATTATTATCGCAGCTCTTATGGTTTCTGCATTAATGCCTGCTCAAACCAATTACGAAAAAGGGATGCAAAAAGCATTTCAGCTTTGGGGAAACAACCAACCCACCGAAGCCGCAAATTTATTTGAACGCATTGCAAAAGCAGAACCAGACAATTGGTTGCCCTTGTATTATGCAGCTCAAATAAATATTGTAAAGAGTTTTGGCGAAAAAGACGAAGAAAAACTTTCGGCACAACTAAAAAAAGCACAAAACTTAATTAACGATGCCACTGCTATATCGAAGGATAATGCTGAAATACTAGTGCTTCAGGCCTTATTGCACACCGCTTGGGTAGCTTACGATGGCGCAACTTACGGCATGACGCTTTCGGGAAAAGTAGTAGAATTATACACAAAAGCAGCGCAAATAGCACCAAAAAACCCACGTGTGGTGTTTAGCAAAGCAGAATGGGACATGGGGGGCGCACGTTATTTTGGGCAAGATACCACGCCATTTTGTAAAGATATAGAACGTTCTATTCAACTTTTTGCTAACTTTAAGCCAGAAACACCGTTTCACCCAAATTGGGGCAAATCGCGCGCAGAACAAGTGCTTAAATCTTGTAAAGAGTAAATTTGGAACACTAAAAACACACCATGGCAAAATCTGTTAAAAATATCATTATTACTTTCGTTATTGGGTGTGCTGTATTTGTATTGGCCAACTTTATTTTTAACGGATTCGATTTTGAAAGCCTAAACGATTTTTTAATAAATTTTGCATTTTACCAATTGTACGCTTTTGTTTTGGGCTACTCCAATATGTATTTTTTCGACCTTATAGGAAGGCGCCACTGGAAACGAGAAGACACCATAAAACGCATAGTAATTAGTGTTTTAGGTTCTACTATTATTACGCTTATAGGCTTGTTTCTTTTAAGGGCTTCTACAGCGGTTTTTTATTCGGGCAGAACATTCGGGCACTTTTTGGCCAACGAAAAGCTTCATTACTACCAATTTGGTTTATGGGTAACTTTAACCATCGTTATCATTTTTCATGTTGTTTATTTTTATAATAAGTATCAGCAAAACAAAATAAAAGAACAAAAGGTAATTGCAGGTACGGCAAGTGCCAAGTTCGATGCCTTAAAAAATCAGTTGGATCCGCATTTTCTATTCAATAGCTTAAATGTATTAACCAGTTTAATTGAAGAAAATCCAGATAGCGCACAAAAGTTCACCACAGCACTATCCAAAGTATATCGCTATGTTTTAGAACAGAAAAACAAAGAATTGGTAACAGTAGATGAAGAATTGCAATTCGCAAAAACCTATATGTCGCTGCTTAAAATGCGGTTTGAAGACAGTATCGTATTCACTATGCCCGAAAAAGCAAAAAACCCAGAAAGCAAAGTAGTGCCACTAGCGTTGCAACTACTATTGGAAAACGCCGTAAAGCACAATATGGTAACATCTACCAAACCCTTGCATATTAAAATTTACGAAGACCAAGGCAATCTGGTGGTCGAAAACAATTTACAGCCCAAACAAATCTTAAAAAAAAGCAGTGGTGTGGGCTTGGGCAATATTATGCAACGCTACGATTTATTAACCAACCGAAAAATAAACATTAACAAACAAGCAAACCGTTTTGCAGTAGCCATACCAATGCTTACTAAACAAACTTCTATTATGAGAACCCAAGAAACACAACCCGCACTAAACGACAGTTACATGCGTGCCCTGGACCATGTTGACGAACTTAAAGGCTTTTACTACAGCCTAATATCGTACTGTTTGGTCATCCCGTTTTTAATATTTATAAACTATAAAACCTCATGGGGATTCCAATGGTTTTGGTTCCCTATGTTTGGTTGGGGCATAGGTATAGCCATACAAGCCTTTAAGGTTTTTGTTAACGATGGCGCCTTTGGCAGGAAATGGGAAAAACGTAAAATGGAAGAGTTTATGAAAAACGAAAAAAACAATTGGGACTAAAAAAACAAACCTCCATGAAAAGAATAGCAGATTCAGAAACCAATAAAAAAGCCCTAAGAGCCCGCAAACGTGTTGAAGCCATTAAAGGCTTTTACCAGCATCTTTTCGCATATTGTTTGTTTACGCCGTTTACCATTTTTATTAACTACAAAACCTACTGGGACTATAAATGGTTTTGGTTTTCGGTAATAGGTTGGGGCATTGCCGTGGCAGTTCATGCATTGTCGGTTTTTGTTAAAAAAGGTTTTTTTGGAAGCCAATGGGAAGCCCGCAAAATTGAAGAATTGATGCGCAAAGAAGAAAACCGTTGAAATTAATACAAAACACCATGCAAACAAATAAATTAGAACCCTACCAAAACAAAAACTACCAAAAAGAACAAGCCTATGTTCGAGCAAAAAAACGCGTTAAAGAACTAAAAGGTTTCTATTGGCACGCATTCTGGTATGTTGTGGTTAACATTTTCATTATAACCATAATCGTATCCAATAATGGCCATCTGTGGCACTTTGGCACCTTTTCAACAGCCATTTTTTGGGGCATAGGCCTGGGCTTTCATGCCTTAGGGGTTTTTGGCAAAAACCTGGTTTTTAGTAAATCTTGGGAAAATCGGAAAATCAGGGAATATATGGATAAAGATAAAAAACAATGGAAATAATTAGGGCGTTACCCCAAAAAAAGGGGTCGGGCTTTCCACTATATCTTTTTTGTGCTTAACTTGTTACAGTAACTCCTAAGGTTTGTTTCCCACATTATAAATACGTTTTAACACAAACCTATAGTTAAGCACAAAAAAGGATGCCGTATCAATCCCTAACGCGGGGCAAGTCAGCAGTTGGCAGTAATCGGTCGCAACCAAAAAATATTTAAAAAAGCCAGTACATAAAAAACAGCAAATTCAAGGCAAAATAAAAAAGATTTCCTCCTTCGAGGAAATGAAAAAAAATAACTTATCAATGAACCTAATAATCATAGAAGACGAAAAGCCCTCAGCACGACGTTTACAGCGCATGCTTCAAAAATTAAATTTAGAAACCGAAACCATGCTGCATTCCGTCCAAGAATCCATCAACTGGTTTCAAAGCAACCCACATCCAGATTTAATATTTTTAGACATCCAATTAAGCGATGGTTTATCCTTCGAAATATTTGAAGCCATCAACATTAAAAGCGCCGTTATTTTCACCACAGCTTACGATGAGTATGCGCTGCAAGCCTTTAAATTAAACAGCATCGACTACTTGTTAAAACCCATAGACGAAGATGATTTGGCCTCGGCCGTAAAAAAATACCAAGAGCGCACACCCCAACAAAAAGCCGTAACCCTCGATTTTAACGATATTAAAAAACTCCTTGTAAACCCCATCGACAGAGCATACAAAAAGCGTTTTTCGGTAAAAGTGGGGCAGCATTTAAAGCTTGTCAATATAGACGATATAGAGTGTTTTTACAGCGAAAACAAAGGCACGTATTTATACACCAACGAAGGGCGTAACTACCTGTTGGATAGCACCTTGGAAGAACTGGAAAACGAGTTGGAACCACAAACCTTTTATCGTATAAACCGAAAATTCTTTGTAAACATTAATGCCATAAAAGATATGGTAAGCTATACCAACTCACGCTTGCAAATAAAACTAAACCATTACAACCAACAAGATGTAATTGTGGCACGCGAGCGCGTTAAAGATTTTAAAGCTTGGTTGGAGTAAGTTTTAAAGTGTTTTAAACAATGCCACTAAAGCTGGCATAAGTTTTAAAAACAATCATTTTATATTTAACTTTGCATTTCATTTTAAAAAAACGAAATATTATGGCAGTAATTATGCATGTAGATTTTCCGCACAAAGGCATTTGGGGAAAAGAAATGGCGGTTCAAATGGAAGAG
This sequence comes from Gelatiniphilus marinus, assembly GCF_042684345.1. Taxonomy (NCBI): domain Bacteria; kingdom Pseudomonadati; phylum Bacteroidota; class Flavobacteriia; order Flavobacteriales; family Flavobacteriaceae; genus Gelatiniphilus; species Gelatiniphilus marinus. Next base: position 328,740 of record NZ_JBHULK010000003.1, read on the forward strand.
CTTGCAAACAGCATTACCACAGAACCCGGTTTTATCTGGAAATTCTGGACAGAAAACAAAACAGAAGAAATGGCAGGAGGCGTTTATATGTTCGATTCTCGCGAAAACGCCGAGAAATATCTTAAAATGCACTCAGAAAGACTGGCCAAATTTGGATACTCCAATATTAGAGGTAAAGTTTTTGAAATAAACCAAGAACTCTCAAAAATTTGTAAAGCTCCTTTTTAACCTAAAATAAAACCTCGAGGCTTTGCCTCGGGGATAGTTTATTTCAATATTTTTATACTATTCAATATTTTACAGCATCAATTCAATTTTCGGTTAAGCCTAAAGCTTCTGTTTTTTGTTTAATACTTCCACGGCCTTGATCGCTCAACAAGATAATCGTTTGTTTTTCTCGTCACATTATAATCTATTCCAACATCATCGTATTTTTAGCCATGTTGCTCTGTGTAAACTTGTCCGCGATGCGGTTTTAAAGCATCTCTAACAGGTTTCATGTTAGCTTCGGTTACAACCATAAAAGCAATGGCGTGAAAACCTGAGATAGCCCTGAAACCAGTAATGTTTGGCTCTAGCTTTTCCAATTTAATATAGTCTTTTAAATGTATTTCGTGATGTTCGGCAATTTTTAGAGCATCGGCACCCCGAAAATCCCAAATAAGTTTTAGTTTGCGCATTGTTTATTCTAATTAAAAACAGGTTTAAAAGTAACCATATTTAGTATAAATGGAGTAATATTTTTACTTTTTAAACGTTTGTTAAAGCAGCTTGTATTATAGCTTTATATTAGTATTTTTGTAACCGTCCGAAAAATTTTTTATCCATGAAATTTAAACATTTTTTTACACTACTATTTACAGCAACGGTGTTGCACATTAATGCGCAATCTGATACTAACGAGGTGCTTTTTACAGTAGATAACGACCCGGTTTATGTCTCGGAATTTATAAGGGTGTATAATAAAAACCTCGATTTGGTTCAAGACGAATCTCAAAAAGATATCGATGAATATTTATCGCTTTTTACGGCTTACAAATTAAAGTTAAAAGAAGCCAAAACTTTGGGGCTGGATAAAAAACCATCGTATTTAAGAGAGCTAAACACATATAAAAAACAACTCGCAAAAAATTTTATTTACGATAATAAAGTAACCGATGCTTTGGTTAAAGAGGCTTACAATAGAATATCTTACGAAGTAAATGCCAACCATATTTTAATAAAAATACCAGAAAACGCAAACCCGCAAGATACTTTGGTGGCGTTTAATAAGATTAGCAAATTACGAGATAGAGCTTTAAACGAAGGCTTTGAAAAGGTTAGGAAAGAAGTGCACAACGGAACATCTGTTTTTGGCGAAGCCTTAGGTTATTTTTCTGGATTTAGAATGGTTTATAAATTTGAAAACGCTGCTTACAATACAAAAGTTGGCGAAATTTCGCAACCGTTTCGTACCCGTTTTGGTTATCATATCGTTACCGTTTTAGATAAGCGAAAATCTAGAGGCGAGCGCACCGTAGCACATATTATGATAGGCATTAAGCAAAATGATACTTTAAACGAAAACCCAGAAACTAGAATACAGGATATTTACAAAAAGTTAAATCAAGGTGAAGATTTTGAAGCCTTGGCAAAACAGTTTTCAGAAGATAAAAATTCGGCAGCAAAAGGCGGTTTATTGGCTGCTTTCTCCAGTGGTAAATTAAGTTCGCCAGAATTTGAAGACGTCGCTTTTAATTTGAAAGAAGTTGGCGATGTGTCTCAACCCTTTAAAACCAAATACGGTTGGCACATTGTTAAATTGCACGCAAAAAAATTAACCCCACCATTTGAAGTTATAAAATCGGAGTTGGAAGCCAAGGTAAAGCGAGATTCGCGCTCTAAAATAATCGATGCGGCCCTGCACCATAAGCTAAAAACGAAGTACAATATTGATGACCAACAACCGGCACTAGCCTATTTTGAGTCGATTTTAAATAATGATTATTTTAAAAACACTTGGAAGCTACCATCAAACTTTAAAGGCGATTCGTCTTTAATTAAAATAGGAAACACATCATTTACATTTAAAGATTTTGGTGATTATTTAGAAAAAACACAACGTGGTGCTAATCCGAAATCTACATTAAAAACCATCGTTTCAGAAAAATACGATACCTTTTTAAATACACGATTAATTCAATATCAAGAAAATCATTTAGAAGAAGAAAACCAAGAATTTGCCCATATAGTTAACGAGTATAGAGATGGCTTGTTATTGTTTGATTTAATGGAAAGTACCATTTGGAATACCGCAAAAACAGATTCTTTAGGGGTTCAAGATTACTACAACACCAATAAAGAAAAGTATATGTTGCCAAAACGTATTGATGCTGTAGTGGCATCGTCTGCCAAACAAAGGGTGTTAAAAAAAGTAGCCAAATTACTAGACGAAAACATGGATTTAAACGTTATAAAAAAATTAGTGAACAATAATGGCAAAGTGCACGTAGTTTTTACATCGGGTACAATGGATGCCAACCATCAAGCGCTACCCGATAATTTTCAGTTTGCCAAGGGCATTTCAAAAATTTACAAGCACAACAAAGCATTTATAGTCGCTAAAGTAAACGCCGTTTTCCCAAAACAACTAAAAACCCTCGATGAAGCCAAAGGCTTGGTGCTAAGCGATTACCAAGCCTTTAAAGAAAAAAACTGGGTTAATCAGCTAAAAGAAAAGTATAGCGTAGTAATTAATGAAAATGCGCTAAATAAAGTTAAAAATCAAATTAAAAATTAACAGTTGAAATTAAAAACCCTAATAATTATTGCGGTAAGCCTATTGGTTACATCCTGTAATTTTTTTAAAACCACAGAAAATGGCGTGCCCGTTGCAAGGGTTAACCAAAGCTATTTATATTACGATGATATTAAAGATTTAACTACCAATGCCACTACCCAAGAAGACAGCATTTTGTTGGTTAATAATTTTATTAACCGTTGGGCAACCCAACAACTGTTTATTGATGGTGCCATGCTTAATTTAAGGGAAGAAGAACAAGAAACCTTTAACAGGCTGGTAGAGCAGTACAAAGCCGATTTATTTACCAAGGCCTACATAGAGGGGCTGGTAAAGCAAAACCTAGATACCTCGCTTACAAAAGAAGCGGCCCAGAGTTATTACGAAAAAAACAAAGAAGCCTTTAAGTTAAATGAAGAACTGATAAAGTTGCGCTATGTGCATGTAGATGAAAACATGATTAACTACAAGACCATTAAAGAGCAGTTTAAACGCTTCGAACCAGACGATAAAAAAGCACTGGATTCTATGTCCATTCAATTTAAATCGTTTTCGTTAAACGATTCCATTTGGGTTAGGGTTAGTCAGGTTATGGGTAAAATAGCTGTAATTAACCCCGAAAATAAAAACGAACTGTTAAAAAAATCTAATTTTTTACAACTCAAAGATTCATTAGGAGTATATTTGATGCAAATTAACGACGTTTTGCTGCGTAACGATACTGCACCTTTGGAATATGTAAAGCCCACCATAAAGCAAATCGTTATCAATAAAAGGAAGTTGGAACTTATTAGAGAATTAAAAAAAGACATAACAAAAGATGCTATTAAAAACAAACAATTTGAAATTTACAATTAATTTGAAGCATATATTTATTTTAAGCATAACCTTACTCGCTGTAAATGTTGTGTCTGCGCAAGAGATTATTGAAGACGAAGTTAAAGAAACAGCAAAAAAAACAGATACTGTAAAGAACAATTTTAAAGCACAAAAAGTAGATGGTGTTGCAGCCGTTGTGGGCGATTATATTGTTTTAGAATCTGATTTGGATAAAGAATACAAACAATTAGAAGCCCAAGGTGTAGATATTAAAGCTATAAAACCCTGCGAGTTATTTGGCAAGCTTTTAGAGAATAAATTGTATGCGCACCACGCCGTTCAAGACAGTGTTCAGGTGTCCGATGCCGAAATTCGCCAACAGGTAGATTATACCATACAGCAGTTTTTGCAACAAACGGGAGGCTCTATGGAAAAGCTTCTGGAAATTCACAGAAAAGAAGACGAAAAAAGCTATAGAGATGAAATATTCGAGATTATAAAAAACAATCAATTAGCTTCAAGAATGCAAGCTAAAATTGTTGAAGATGTTGATATTACCCCCGATGAGGTTCGAATTTTTTTCAACAACATTCCAAAAGACGAAAGACCCATTTTCGGTACCGAATTAAAAGTGGCGCAAATTGTAGCAGAACCCAAAGTGTCTGAAGATGAAAAGCAAAAAATAATTGATCGCCTAAAAGGGTTTAAAGCCGATGTTGTAGAAAATGGCGCCAGTTTCAGATCTAAAGTTGTGTTATATGGTCAAGACCCAGGAATGAAAGAGTCTGGTTATATCTATACTTTAGATAGAAAAAAACCTAGAATGGTTAAAGAATTTAGAGATGTTGCCTTCGCATTGCAAGAAGGAGAGGTTTCAGATCCTTTTGAAACAGAATTTGGGTTTCATATTATTAAACTCGAAAAAATAAGAGGGCAGCAATACGATGTGAGCCATGTTCTTTTGATTCCTAAAGTCTCTAACGATGCTATTAAAGAAGCCAAAGAACGCCTTGAAAAAGTAAGGGAAAAAATTGTAGCCGGCGATATTACTTTTGCCGAGGCCGCACGGGAATCGAGTGACGAAAAAGAAACAAAATTTGATGGCGGACAATTAATTAATCCGCAAACTCAAGACTACAATTTTGAGTTAACTAGAATGGATCCCGAGTTGTACGCCCAAATTCAAAACCTAAAAGATAACGAGGTAAGTTTGGTGCTTAGAGAAGAAGATAGAAGAGGAAAAGTAAAGTTTAAAATTTTAACAGTTACAGATAGAATAGATGAGCACGAAGCAGATTACGCACGCGATTATCTAAAAATAAAAGAGCAAGCCTTAAACGAAAAACGAGTTATCGCTATAGAAAAATGGCAAAAAGAAAAAATATTAGATACTTATATTAAAATTAGCGGAAAACACAGAGAGTGCAATTTTTCTAGTAACTGGTTAAAACAATAAAATATGTCGGATGTAGCTGCCGTTAACCAATTTGTAAAACGATATAAAGATTTAAAAACCGAAATAGCCAAAGTCATTGTTGGGCAAGACCAGGTTGTAAATCAAATTTTAATTTCAATATTTTCTGGTGGTCACTCTTTGCTTATCGGGGTTCCTGGTCTAGCAAAAACCTTAATGGTAAATACCATAGCACAGGCTTTGGGGCTGGATTTTAAACGCATTCAATTCACACCGGATTTAATGCCCAGTGATATTTTAGGTAGTGAGATTTTAGACGAAGACCGTCATTTTAAATTCATTAAAGGCCCTATTTTTGCCAATATAATTTTAGCCGACGAGATTAACCGTACACCACCAAAAACCCAAGCCGCTTTATTAGAAGCCATGCAAGAACGTGCTGTTACCGTTGCGGGGCATCATTATAAATTAAGTTTGCCGTACTTTGTATTGGCTACACAAAACCCCATTGAGCAAGAAGGTACCTACCCGTTACCCGAAGCCCAATTGGACCGTTTTATGTTTGCCATAAATTTAGGCTATCCTTCCTTTAAAGAAGAAGTACAGGTTGTAAAAGCTACCACAACGGATAAGCAAGTACAGGTAAATGCCTTGTTTTCTGCTCAAGAGATTATCGATTTTCAGCAGCTTATTCGTCGTATGCCCGTTGCCGATAACGTTATTGAGTACGCCGTAGCCATGGTTGGAAAAACGAGACCAAATACCGATGCGGCAAACGATTTGGTTAAAAATTACATCGATTGGGGCGCAGGCCCGAGAGCATCACAAAACTTAATTTTGGCAGCTAAAACCCACGCTGCCATTCACGGTAAATTTTCTCCGGATATTGAGGATGTTCAGGCCGTGGCCCATAGTATTTTAAGACATCGCATTATTAAAAACTACAAGGCTGAAGCCGAAGGTGTTTCAGAAGAACAAGTTATTAAAAGTCTTTTTTAGTTTATTTTTATTATAAATTGAGCGACCGGCGTAATCGAACTGCACTCGAAATCTAGTTTTTTATTGTTTTTTCAATAGCAATAGATTTAAAACCATCTTTTAAATTATCTGTTCGCATTTGCGGCACGTAATTATAATAGTATCTTATGTAGTCTATTTGTTTTTTATTCACACAAGGCAAATTGCCATCTCCTGTAGCCCAAAAAAACACATCTTCATTTGGTGAATAAAACTCAAAACCATCAATATTATGCATGGTATATTTAGTTTCGGTTTTAGTGTTTGCTTCTGGGATAATAATGTTTTTAAGTTTGAACGTATTTAATTCCATAGCAAAATTATTGTTGGTAAACGCATTCAAATCAATGGTTATAAAAACAGGAATAGCACTTAAAATTACCGATAGGTAAACTAAGTAAAGCCCAGCTTTTCTGATTGCTGAAAACCTTAAAAATACCTGAATGCCCAAAAAAGAAACAAACACAAAAAAGAATCGGTACTGTGGCGATGTAAACCATAATAATACAAGTTGGATAATGGCCAAAATAAAGATTATAAATAAACTGGATTTGTCTTTGTTCTTGTAAACAGCCCACGGAAAAACAATTAACAGAAGTATAAATGCTTTGTTGAATAAACCATCTAATTTAGGTAGGGTTAGCCATACTTTTACTTTTTCTAAAAAACCTAATTGCGACACATCCATATTGCTCATGCCTTCTAAATAGGTGCCCAGTTTATAAAAATTTAAAAGTTCTTTGGGTACTTTCCAATCAAAGTCAACTAAATCGATTTGTGTAATGGGGTAAAGTAAATACCCTGAAACAATTGCGTTTTTAGAGATAAATAGCACTAAAACAGTAATGCTAAAAAATAAATATTGCCACAATTGGCTTTTTAAAGTGTTATAATTATTTAAGAAAAGTATTAATATTAATGTTGATAAAACCACCATGGTTACTTTAACAAAACATAAGAAAAGCACCAAGCTTAAAAAGATTTTAAAGTCGTTTTTACTGATGTTTTTATAATTTACAATAAACAGATAGAATATATAAGGCGTTATTAAAAAGATAATTAAATCTGGCGAAGGCGCATTAACAAATTGCATTAAGAAAAGCGAAAATAGGAGTATCAATCCCAAACTAAAATCTTGGATGTTTTCACTATTATTACTCAATTTCTCAACGGCGAAAATGCTAAACACAACAAACAAAAAACCATTTATATCATTATGAAAATTTGAAAAAAACGGAAAATTAAACCCTGCTTGCAATGTGTGCCACGACGAATTTTGTCCTAAAAACATATGTACATTCGCTAATCCTTTTACGTAGCCAAATTCATTAATCCATTTTATGGTTTGAATGTAATAAGTTTCATTATCAATTAAATAGGGTTTGGTGCTACTTTGTGCTAATAGAATAGTAAACAGAAATAAATAAAGAATTTTGTGTTGAATATTTAAGCTTTTAAAAGTTTTAAATGTAGAACTCAAATAGTCTATAATAATGTTTTTAAACCGGTATGCAAGCAACAGATTTAAACATAAAACAAGTAGGTAATATTCAATGTTTATTCTAATAAAAAAAGCAAAAAAGCTTGTAGTTATCGTATAAAATAAAAGCCCTAAAGCTATAACAACAAAACAGTTGCAAGTCTTTATGTTAAATATTTTTGTAAAAAGGATTCCAAAGTTTTTAGCTGTAAAGAAGATGTAAATCCAACTTAAAAAAATAAGTAGCATGCCCTAGTTGTTTGTTACAAACTTAATATTATTAAGTAGATAAATAACCAGTTGTTATTCCAAAATAGTTTTTTTCAATAATATGTAATGTAAATCAAAACTATAATTTATTGTTGATTTGAAAATTTTGAAGTGTAATTTTTACCGAATCATTATATTTTATGGTAAATTAATTGTTGTTGTTAAGAATTATTCAAAAATATAATAGATTTGATTAGAATTTTTTAAAGCCTGCTATTATTTGTATTTTTGCAAGACTTTCAAAAAACCGAACAATTAAAAACATAAAAAATATGGCATTCGATATTGATATGATAAAAGATGTTTACACCAAAATGGCAGAACGTGTAAACAAAGCACGCGAGATTGTGGGTAAACCCTTAACCTTATCCGAAAAGATATTGTACTCTCATTTATGGGACGGCAACCCTACCAAAGCCTTTGCAAGGGGTAAGGATTATGTGGATTTTGCACCAGATAGAATCGCATGTCAAGATGCAACAGCACAAATGGCGCTTTTACAGTTTATGCAAGCAGGAAAAGCTAAAGTAGCTGTACCTACAACAGTACATTGCGATCATTTAATCCAAGCAAAAGACGGTGCCGTAACCGATTTAAAACACGCCAACGATGTTAGTAGTGAAGTTTTCAATTTCTTGGAATCTGTTTCGAATAAATACGGTATCGGGTTTTGGAAACCTGGTGCAGGCATTATTCATCAAGTGGTTTTAGAAAACTATGCCTTTCCCGGAGGCATGATGATAGGTACCGATTCGCACACTGTAAATGCAGGCGGATTAGGTATGGTGGCCATAGGTGTTGGTGGTGCAGATGCTGTAGATGTTATGGCGGGAATGGCTTGGGAACTTAAATTTCCAAAACTAATTGGTGTGAGATTAACCGGAAAACTTTCTGGATGGACGGCACCAAAAGACGTGATCTTAAAAGTTGCCGAAATTCTTACCGTAAAAGGAGGAACAGGTGCTATTGTTGAATATTTTGGGCCTGGAGCGACTGCTATGTCCTGTACTGGAAAAGGCACCATTTGTAACATGGGAGCAGAAATAGGAGCAACCACATCAACATTTGGTTACGATGAATCTATGGAGCGTTATTTACGCGCCACCGATAGAGCCGATGTTGCCGATGCTGCTAACGCAGTAAAAGAGCATTTAACAGCCGATGCTGAGGTTTACGATAACCCAGAACAATATTTCGATCAGGTTATAGACATTAACCTTTCTGAATTAGGCCCATTATTAAACGGGCCCTTTACTCCAGATTTGTCAACTACTGTTGGTAGTGAAATGACCGAAAAAGCTAAGGCTAACGATTGGCCAATTACTGTTGAATGGGGATTAATAGGGTCTTGTACAAACTCCTCTTATGAAGATTTATCGCGGGCCTCATCCATAGCACAACAAGCTTTGGATAAAGGTTTGAAAATGAAATCTGAATTAGGAATCAACCCAGGTTCTGAGCAAGTACGTTACACCGCAGAACGTGATGGTATTCTTGAGGTTTTCGAAAAGCTGGACGCCAAAATATTCACCAATGCCTGTGGGCCATGTATTGGGCAATGGGCAAGATATTCAGACCCTAAAAATGCACCAAAAAACAGCATTGTACATTCTTTTAACAGAAATTTTGCAAAGCGAGCCGATGGTAATCCAAACACTCACGCTTTTGTTGCTTCACCAGAGATAACCGCAGCTATCGCTATTGCGGGACGATTGGATTTTAATCCGCTTAAAGATAAGTTGATTAACGAAAATGGTGAAGAAGTGATGTTCGACGAACCCACAGGATGGGAATTGCCACCAAAAGGTTTCGATGTAAAAGATAATGGCTATTTGGCACCAGAAAAAGACGGAAGCCACGTTCAAGTTTCTGTTAAAGACGATTCAGAGCGCCTGCAATTATTAACACCTTTCAAGCCTATAGGAAACACCATTACAGGGGCCAAATTATTAATAAAGGCCTTTGGCAAATGTACCACAGACCATATTTCTATGGCGGGACCATGGTTGCGTTTTAGAGGGCATTTAGATAATATTGCAAACAACACCTTAATAGGTGCTGTTAATGCCTTTAACCAAAAAACAAACTTTGTTAAAAATCAATTAACAGGAGATTATGGTGGTGTGCCAGATGTACAGCGTGCCTACAAAAAAGCAGGCATTAAAACCATTGTTGTTGGCGATCATAACTATGGAGAAGGCTCATCGCGCGAGCATGCAGCTATGCAACCAAGACACCTTGGCGTTGCTGCTGTTATTGTAAAATCGTTTGCACGAATACACGAAACCAATCTTAAAAAACAAGGTATGTTGGGCTTAACTTTTGATAAAGAAAGCGATTACGATTTGATTCAAGAAGATGATACATTTAACTTTACAGATTTAAACGAATTTGCTCCTGGAAAGCAATTAACATTGGAAGCCGTTCATACCGATGGTTCTAAAGATACCATTAAATTGAACCATACTTACAACCAAGCTCAGATTGAATGGTACAATCACGGTTCGGCACTTAATTTAATTAAGAAACAAAATGCATAATTTTTTTATCGGCAAGGTTGCGAAATCTTGCAGGTCGTAATAGAAAAAATCCAGTTTTTTAGCTGGATTTTTTTTATTGCTTTTTTTGGTGCCTGTTTTATTTTATTTCTTCTCGTAATATTTTATCCATTTTTCGCCCTTTGGCTAATTCATCCACCAACTTGTCCAAAAACCTGACTTGTTGAGTTAACGGATTATCTATGTCCTCAATTCGATAACCGCATATCACGCCTTTAATGAGGTGAGCATTCGCATTTAATTTTGCCTTTTGGAAGAATGTTTCAAAGCTTGACTTTTTATCGATAAGATCTTGAATTATCAAATCATCAAAACCTGTTAACCATTCTATCACTTGGTGGAGTTCTTCCTTTGTTCTGCCTTTCTTTAATACCTTTGTCAAGTAATGAGGGTAAACAGAGGCAAACGTTATTTTTGCGATTCTTTCATTGTGTTTGTCTGTAACTTTCATTTCTGCCTTTATTTAGTGGGGCTGAAGCTTTCAAGTCTATAAACCCAGTTTTTTTACTGAAATAAATCCTGATAGCCAACGGTACATCAAAGTTAATTAAAATACATCTTAAAAGAAGATGGTTTTTTTGCATTTAGAATGAAGATGAGCTAATCAATCAAAATCTCCAAAATCTTAATCGCGGCATTGCTAATTTTAGTGCCTGGGCCAAATACTGCCACAGCACCGGCATCAAATAAATATTGGTAATCTTGTTTTGGTATTACGCCACCAACAATAACCATAATATCGTCGCGTCCATATTTTTTTAAAGCATCAATTACTTGTGGGACCAATGTTTTGTGTCCTGCAGCAAGCGATGAAACCCCAAGTATATGCACATCGTTTTCTACGGCTTGTTTGGCGGCTTCTTGCGGGGTTTGAAATAAGGGGCCAATATCTACATCAAACCCTAAATCGGCATAACCCGTTGCCACAACTTTGGCGCCACGATCGTGTCCGTCTTGCCCTATTTTAGCAATCATAATTCGAGGTCGTCGCCCATCTTGTTGGGCAAAAACATCGGCTAGTGCTTTTGCTTTTTTAAAGCTATCGTCGTTTTTTATTTCTTTGCTATACACGCCAGAAAAAGATTTAATTTGTGCCTTATAGCGCCCGAAAACAACCTCTAGAGCATCGCTAATCTCGCCTAAAGTAGCCCTTTTGTGGGCAGCTTTAACAGCTAAAGCTAATAAATTCTCATGAAATGGAGAATCTTTTAAAACAGAACTTGGGGTTTCTTTTTTAGAAGTGTTTGGGTTATACCACGCTTTGGCAGCTTCGGTTAATTTCGATAAAGCCATTTTAACACTGTTATTATTTCTTTCTGATTTAATCTTGTTTAAACTGCTTATTTGCTGATTACGAACCGTTTGATTATCGACTTCTAAGGTGTTAATAGGGGCTTCTTCTTTTAATCTATATTTATTTACGCCAACAATAATGTCTTGTCCTGAATCTATGCGTGCTTGTTTGCGTGCTGCCGCTTGTTCTATTCTTATTTTCGGGATACCAGTTTCAATGGCTTTAGTCATACCTCCAAGTGCTTCAACTTCTTCAATTAAAGCCCATGCTTTTTGAGCTATATCGTGGGTTAGTTTTTCAACATAAAAACTACCCGCCCAAGGATCGACAGTTTTGGTAATTTTAGTTTCTTCTTGTAAAAACAGTTGCGTGTTTCTTGCTATGCGTGCCGAAAAATCTGTGGGTAAGGCAATGGCTTCGTCTAGCGCATTGGTATGTAAAGATTGCGTGCCGCCAAAAGCTGCTGCCGCCGCTTCAATGGTTGTTCGTGCAACGTTATTAAAAGGGTCCTGCTCTGTTAAACTCCAACCGCTGGTTTGGCAATGGGTGCGTAATGCCAGCGATTTTTCATTCTTTGGATTAAATTGTTTTACCAATTTTGCCCATAACATACGTGCTGCCCTCAATTTGGCAATTTCCATAAAATGATTCATGCCAATGGCCCAAAAAAAGGAAAGCCGGGGTGCAAAGGTATCTATATCCATGCCTGCATCTAACCCTTTTCTAATATACTCTAAACCATTGGCCAGCGTATAAGCGAGTTCAATATCGCAGGTGGCACCAGCTTCTTGCATATGGTAGCCCGAAATGCTAATGCTATTAAATTTGGGCATGTTTTTGCTGGTAAATTCAAAAATATCTGAAATAATTTTCATTGAAGGCCTTGGAGGGTAAATGTAGGTATTGCGCACCATAAACTCCTTTAAAATATCATTTTGAATGGTTCCGGCCAGTTGCTCTGGTTTAACGCCTTGTTCTTCTGCAGCTACGATATAGAATGCCATAATAGGTAACACAGCACCGTTCATAGTCATGGAAACCGACATTTTTTCTAACGGAATTTGGTTGAAAAGCGTTTTCATATCTTCAACCGAATCGATGGCGACACCTGCTTTACCAACATCGCCAACCACGCGTTGGTGGTCTGAATCGTAACCGCGGTGTGTGGCCAAATCGAAAGCCACAGATAGGCCTTTTTGTCCTGCTTCTAAATTACGTCTGTAAAAGGCGTTACTTTCTTCTGCGGTAGAAAATCCGGCGTACTGGCGAATGGTCCAAGGACGCCGTACGTACATGGTGCTGTAAGGTCCACGAAGATATGGTGCTATGCCGGCAACAAAATTAAGGTGCTCGATAGTTTGTAAATCGGTTTTAGAATAATTTGATTTTACAGGAATACCTTCAGCAGTTAAGAATTTTGAAGTTTTTAAATTACAGTTTCTTGCTTCGGGCTTTAAATTGATATTTTGGATGTTTTTTCGCATTTGGTTACTCTGCTAAGCCGTTGGATTTAATTTTCAGGCCCTATGTCTTATCTGTGCTATAAGCAAATATAAGAAACTTATGCATGGTATTTGTAAATTTGAGTATTGCATGGGTTTAGTGCTAAGGTTTAAAAACCGGACAGCCTTTCTTTACCAGGGAATTAAATCGCAATACCAAACCCCATATTTTTTGTTTTCGTAAGTGGTGTTTTCTGTTTTCGGATTGTCGTATTCGCGATATACTTTTTCACCAATGCTAAAATCAATTGGATTATTAAAAATAGGTCCGTCAAAGCAAAAAGTATGAAATTCTCCATTTTCACCACAAGGGTCAACACCTTCGGGTAAAATATCAATAAAGTTTTTATCTATTACTGTACCTACAAAATCTTCATCAAAATATTTAGAATGGGCACTAACCACAATGGTTTTAAAACCTATATCTATAAACTCATTTAAGAGTTTTTTAGTGTCTCGTTTCCAAAGTGGGAATATGGTTTTTAGGTTTTGTTTGGCGAGTTGTTTTTCGCGATATGTTTTTAAATCTTCAAGAAAAATATCGCCAAAAGCACTGTGTGTAAATCCGGCTTTTTTTAATCGTGTTACGGTTTCCAACATTTTTTGCTCATAAACTTCCATACTTGGCATTTCCGGGAGCTCAATTAAACTGGCCTGAATATTTAAGGCATGGGTTTGGGCAACCAATAATTCTTGCCGCAAACCATGCATCGATACCCGATTGTAATGGCTGTTTATTGTTGTAATCAATTCATCGACAGCATAACGCTCGTCTTGTAATAAATGATAAAGTGCTAAAGCAGAGTCTTTGCCAGAGCTCCAGTTAAAATAGGTTTTGTGTTTAATCAAACCGTATTCTTTTAATCAATTCGTCTGGAATCTCTTTATCGACATACATGTCGTTTGAAAGCGGAAGCAAATCTTTACTACTACCTGTAATATCTATAAGGTTTTCACTTTTAGTAGGTTTGGTAATTGGAAACCTCCCCGAGCCATCAATAATACTAATCGCTCTTGCCAGTAAAGGTTCGTTTTTATCACCCAAAACACCTAAATTTCTAATGCTTTCGCTTAAAATGTTATTTGGGTTTGGAGACAGTCCGTTAAAATAATCTGTTACGCCGTTTACGTTTAACGATTTAAAAATAAGCGGTTGCATAGCGTAAGTATGACTTGGGTTTGCACCCGAACGACTAAAATTTGGCGAGTCGTACAGGGTTCTGGACGCTTGGTATTTACCTGCCGTAGCAGTACCTATTTGCACCACGTTTATGTAGGGCGATAAACTGTTTATTACCAACTCGCTTGCCGATGCGCTCGATCTAGTTGTTAGCACAAAAACCCTTGTTAGTTTTAAGCTGTTTAATGCTGCGCCATCGTTGTTGTTTACAAATCTGTTAATTAATAATTCTGGGTTTTCGTTCTCAAAAGCTTGCTGAAATTCTGTATTCCATTGTTCTGTGCTAAAAACACTTCCTGTAAATTGCCCTGTAATTAAGCTGGATAATAGTATGGCCGTATTTACGGAGCCACCAGGGTTGTATCGTAAATCGAGTACCAATTCGGTGGCATTGGCACTTTTGTAAGTACTGAAAATATCGTTTAATTCGGTATTGAATTGATCTGTTCCTGTAAAACCATTGTACATTAAATAGGCGACTTTGGTGCCGGCAACATCTAAAACCTTGCTAAGTAATATTGGGTTTTCTGTGTATTGTATTTTGGCTAGTGTTTTGGTTTCTTGTGTTGGGGTAACTGTATCGTCGTTGGTTTGTGGTGTGCCGTTATCGTTGTATGTTCCTAAATTAATAATATAGTTATCTGCGCTGGCCAGCGTTCTCCAATTATCTAAGGTAAGTTGTGTGCCGTTTATGCCGTAAAAAATATCGCCGCGTTTTATACCCTGGCTTTCGGCACTTGTATTTGGTAGTACATAGCGTACAAAGCCATAAATGTTTGTATCGTTTGCTGAAAAGCGAAATGTGCCAAACTCCATGCCATTGCTGATAACGATTCCGCTAAAAAGCTGTTCTAGAGCAATGTAATCATCAACAATCCAACTAAAACGGTCAACGGTTTTGCGTTCGTGTATAAGGTTTTCAAATAAGCTTTCGGGCTCAGAAAATGTGTTTAGGTAGTTGGCATAATCGCCATCTGAGGTAAACCTGTTGTTGGCAAGGTCTGGCACATCGTCTTTATAAAGATAGAAAGCGTTCATGCCTTTCCAAACAAAGTCGTTTATTTGGCTGGCCGTAACTTGTATGTCGTCGTTATCTTCAAAACAGCTTACCGTAAAAAATGAAACTATAAATAGTACCATTAGGGCTTTTAAATGTCGCATAGCATTATTTTATATAAGTAGTCTATAAAACCCTAAATTTACTTACATTATTGTATAATAAAAAATAAACGCTTAAAATTTCGTTGGCTGCTATGGTGTGGCTTTTGTAAATTGGGATGGAACATAGCGTTTTACAGAAACTAAGCAAGTATGCCCGCGTAAGGGATTGCAGTGGAAAGCCCACAGCGAGGTACGAGCGAGGACTTGTAGCGGAAAGCCCGACCCGACGGTCGCTGAGCGGAGTCGAAGCGCAGGGTTACGCCCAAATATTTATTTTTTTATTTGTGATGTAACAAAACAAATAGATGCTCGTCGTAACATTAAACAGCCCTAACTAAGCCGTTTTAACTAAACCAAACCACAGATGACTCAGACAGAGTTTTTAAATATTGTAATGCCTTTTAAGGATAAAGTATTTCGATTGGCGAAACGCTTGCTGATATCGACTGAGGAAGCTGAGGATGCAACGCAAGAGGTTTTGTTGAAACTGTGGAAGAATAAATCGAAGATTGCCGAGTATAAAAACGTGGAGGCCTTTTCGATGACAATGACGAAGAATTTTTGTTTTGACAAGTTAAAATCTAAACAGGCGCAGAATTTAAAAATTGTGCACAGTAATTACGAAGCCAAAGAAACGGCGTTACAAAAACAGGTTGAATTAAACGACAGCGTGAATTGGGTGGCGAAGATTATTGAGGATTTGCCCGAGCAGCAACGAATGATTATTCAGCTGAGAGATATAGAGGCATACGATTACGATGAGATTGCAAAAATGCTGGATATGAATAATACGGCGGTTCGTGTAAACTTATCGAGAGCAAGAAAAACAATACGAGAAAAATTGACTAATACACATAATTATGGTATTAAATAATATAGAAAAATTACTAGAAAAGTACGAGAACGGTGAGACATCGCTAAAGGAAGAGCAAGTGTTGAAAAACTATTTTACCAGCGACACAGTAGCGCCACATTTGGAAATGTACAAACCCATGTTCGACTATTTTTTGGTAAATCAACAAGAACAATTTACTAAAGACGTTCCGCTAAAAACTAAAAAAGTATTTAACTACAAGTGGATTTCTGTTGCCGCCGTAGCGGTTCTTATGTTGGGGTTTTATTTTGGCAAATCGTTCAATGCGAATGATTTAGGTACTTATGACGACCCGCAATTGGCTTTTAACGAATTTTCGAAATCTATGGAAATGATTTCCCAAAGTTTAAATAAAGGCACATCAACCGTTGGCTATTTAAATGAAGTAAACAAAGGCACTGCAACACTTGGGTATCTTAACGAAATTGATAACGCAACACGTATAATTTTTAAAAATAATTAGAATTAATGAACACAAATAACTTAAAAACAAGAACAATGAAAGATAAATTAATAGTATTCGTAATGGCCATTATGTTAATGCCAATAACCGCAATGGCGCAGAAAAATATATTTGATAAATATAGCGACAACAACGATGTTACTTATGTAAACATTAAACCCAAAATGTTTCAAATGATAGCCAAAATGGGCATTAATGTTGACGATCCCGAAGCTAAAGCTTATATGGACATGGTAAAAAGCATTACCAGTTTTAGAACTATTGTAACCGATAATAAAGCCATATCTGCCGATATTTCAAAATGGGTTAAATCGCGCTCCGGTGGTTTGGAAGAATTAATGGAAGTGAAAGACGATGGCACCGAAGTAAAGTTTTATGTAAAGGAAGGAAAAGATGCCGACCACGTAAAAGAGCTTTTAATTTTTGTAAACGGGATAGACCAAGTCATGGAAGACAAAATTGAAATTAACGGAAAAGAACGTAAAATTGAAACCGTAGTGGTATCGATGACCGGTGATATCGATTTAAACGAAATCTCGAAGCTTACCAATAAAATGAATATTCCAGGAGGTAAGCATTTAGAAAAAAAGAACTAATAAATACAACACATCAATCATGCAACGAACAATCAAACATATCGTATTAGTATTCGGTTTAGCAATAGCTTTTGTAAGCTGTAACGATGGTAAAAGTCTGCAAACGTATTTTGTGGACAATCAGGAATCGTCAAATTTTATTACACAAGACATACCCATATCGATGGTTGAAATAGACGACTCTAAATTTACCGAAGAACAAAAAGAAGCCTACAAATCGGTAAAACGCTTAAATTTTTTAGGCTATAAGGTTGAAGGTACAGAAGCCGAAAATTTTAAAGCTGAATTGGCAAAAGTGAAAACCATTTTAAGCGATAAAAAGTACCACGACCTGATGGAATTTAGCGATAAAGGAAATAAAATCGTTGTAAAGTACATTGGTACAGATGATGAAGCCGATGAGGTTATTATCTTTGGAAGCGCGAAAGAATTGGGTTTTGGTATTGTTCGTGTATTGGGCAATAATATGAATCCCGATAAAATGGTAACCTTGGTTAGCGCGATGCAAAATGCTAACGTTGATGAAAACCAGGTTCAAGATATAGTGAATTTCTTTAAGTAAACTTAAGATTGCTGCTAAAGTGGAAAACAAAAAACAGGCTGTTGAAAATTTCAACAGCCTGTTTTTCAATACAATAAACAATGTTACTTTTTCTTTTTTAAAATTCTATTTACGTATAATATATTTATAATAACTGCCAAAAAAACAATAGTAATTAGGGTTAAAACGATAAAATTGTCAAGGATTTCCAAAATCCCGGTAACAAAAATGCCACCAGCCATTAGGCCACTTAGTATTAATGTTTGTTTATCGTTTAGCATTGTTTTTTAAGTATTAAATTCCTGTATAATTACTAGGAGTAATACGTTTTAATTCTTCTTTTATTGTGTTTGAAACTTCTAAAGTGTCAATAAAATTTGAAATGGAGTTTTTGTTTATGGCTTTATTGGTTCTGGTTAAACCCTTTAAAGCTTCATAAGGATTAGGGTAACCCTCGCGACGCAAAATGGTTTGAATAGCCTCGGCAACCACGGCCCAATTGTTTTCCAGATCTTCTGCAAATTTAGATTCATTCAACAGTAATTTATCCAATCCTTTTAAAGTCGATTTAAAACCAATTAATGTATGCCCGAAAGGAACACCAACATTACGCAAAACGGTGCTATCGGTTAAATCGCGCTGCAATCTTGAAATTGGCAATTTAGCCGAAAGATGCTCGAAAACAGCATTGGCAATACCCAAATTACCTTCGGAGTTTTCAAAATCGATAGGGTTTACTTTGTGCGGCATGGCAGAGCTTCCAACTTCACCTTTTTTGATTTTTTGTTTAAAATAATCCATCGAAACATAGGTCCAAATATCGCGGTCCAAATCAATTAAAATGGTGTTGATGCGTTTTAAAGTGTCAAACAAGGCAGCCATGTGGTCGTAATGTTCGATTTGCGTGGTTGGGAACGAGTGTTGCAATCCTAGTTTTTCTTGCACAAATTGGCTTCCAAAAGCTTTCCAATCAATGTTTGGGTAGGCCACATGATGCGCATTAAAATTACCGGTTGCACCGCCAAATTTAGCGGCACTTGGTATATCGTTCAGCAAATTAAACTGCTCGTTTAATCGCACCACAAAAACCTCAATTTCTTTGCCTAAACGGGTAGGGGAAGCAGGTTGTCCGTGGGTTCTGGCCAGCATGGAAACAGCAGACCAATCTTTAGATAAAGTTTTAAGTTTCTCTAAAACATTTAAGTATTCAGGAACGTAAACGTCGTTCATCGCTTCCTTGATGCTTAAAGGAATCGCGGTGTTATTGATGTCTTGCGAGGTTAGCCCGAAATGGATAAACTCTTTATGTTGAGACAAGCCTAAAGCATCAAATTTTTCCTTTATAAAATATTCAACCGCTTTAACATCGTGGTTGGTAATGCTTTCTATGTTTTTAATGGCTTGAGCATCATCAGCAGAAAAATCCTTATAAATGGCTCTTAAATCTTCAAAAACGCTACTGTCAACAGTTTTAAGTTGCGGTAACGGAATTTCGCAAAGTGCGATAAAGTATTCAATTTCAACTAATACACGATATTTTATAAGGGCTTCTTCAGAAAAATAAGGCGCTAATTCGTTTACTTTATTTCTATATCTTCCATCAATTGGAGAAATGGCGTTTAGTGGTGATAATGACATGTTTTGTGTTGTTTTTAAGAAGTTGCAAAGATAGGTTTTTAAGACCGAAGTTTCATAACCCAAATTCCAAATAACAAAAACTAAATTCTAAAGCTTACTCGTAATTCTAACTTCGTGCTTCGTGCTTCAAACTTCACGCTTTTTTAATTTTTTTTAAAATATGGCGAGCTCGTGCTTTAAAAGCTGCACTTTGTTTGTGAAAATCGTCTTCTAAAATCCGAGATAATTCAGGATAAACCCAATCATATTCTTTTCCCAATAAAAAAAGGGTGGACATGCTGTATGCTTTAGGCGCTACTTTTTCATCGTTAATCATATAATCAAAACAAACTTCAATAATACGCTCTTTATGTGTTTCAGTTAAAGCAGTTTGTATATCGTTCTCGGTTTTCGAATAGTAAGCTGTTGCTAGAAATTCACATATTTTAGCCACAGGTCGCACCGCAGAATCTATATGGACTTTGTGCATGTTTTCGGTAAAGGTATCTAAATACGGTATTATGGCGTCTATGTTTTTTTTGCACATAAACTCGAATACCCAAGCAGCTCGCGGCGACGCTTTGTCATCTACCCAAAGCATAATCTCCAATAATTTAGAAATTAAACCTGGATTATTAATAACCAGATTGGCGTAATACAAACGCTTTTCGCGCGAATGGTTAACATGGCTTAATTCGTTATAAAGTTCCTGCGTGGTCAAAATGATTTTTAGTATTTTTAAAATCTAAAATTAAGTAAAATGAAAATGATAAAAAAAACACTTTTGGCACTATTGGTTTTGTTTGTAATCGCTCAATTTTTTGCACCCGAAAAAAATGAAGGCGATTTAGCATCCATTGAAGCCTTTTTAAAAGAAACCAATCCGCCCGAAGATGTAAAACTTATATTAAAAGAAACCTGTTACGATTGCCATAGCGATTTTACCCGATACCCTTGGTATAACAAAATAACACCCGTAAACTATTGGCTTGCCGACCATATTAACCACGGAAAAAAACATTTTAACGTATCGAGTTGGGCTGCGAATTCCACAAAACGCAAAGACCATAAGTTTGAAGAACTTATTGAAATGGTTGAAGCTAAAGAAATGCCCTTAAATTCTTACACATGGACGCACACCGAAGCTAAACTTACCGATGCACAAATAGAAGCCGTGGTAGATTGGGCAAAAAAAGTGCGGTTAAAATACGGTTTGGAGCCTAAACCAGAGTAGAAAGCCCCATCCTATCCTTCCCCAAAGGGGAAGCGAAAGCAGTTTCTGATATTAATTTGGAATAGAAATGCTATAATAGAGTTTGGCTTTAGTAATAAGCGAAAAAATTACGCAAACAAATAGCTTAAATTGCATCTAATAATAAAAAAACCATGAAACTTATTAAAATAATATTGATAAAGATATTGCCTATTTTATTCGTTTGTTGTACACAAGATGATTCAGGATTTGACGAAGAATATGATTTAAAAAAACAACTGTTTAGATATTAAAGGAACTGACTAAAGCTTATGTTTTAACTCTGTAAATGACTCTAGATACCCTACTAATGCAGTTTGCTTATGGCAAGGCAATGCGGTTGTTGATTTTGTATTGAATTCAAAAACTGAAAAAAAATATTTTACATTAAACACCCACAGAAATTTTCAACGAGATACAGTAATAAACGGATTGAAAATTGAATTAGTTAGTGCATTACCACATCCATTACTGAACAAGGCTATTAATCTGAATGAATATTCGGTTGAAATTAAAATTTCTAAGTGATAATTTCAATTGGTCATATTTAGGTTTTGGAATTTAGTTTTTGAATATTTGATTTTTAGAATTTTTTATGAATAAAAAATTATTAATCATCGGTTTTGTTTGGCCAGAGCCCAAAAGTTCTGCGGCAGGTAGCAGAATGATGCAGTTAATTGCTGTGTTTCAATCGCAAAACTATCACATCACTTTTGCGAGTTCGTGTACTAAAACAGATAATGCTTTTGATTTAAAAACGATGGGCATCGAGCAGGTTAAGATTGAATTGAATCATTCCAGTTTTAATGATTT
Organism: Gelatiniphilus marinus; assembly: GCF_042684345.1. NCBI lineage: Bacteria > Pseudomonadati > Bacteroidota > Flavobacteriia > Flavobacteriales > Flavobacteriaceae > Gelatiniphilus > Gelatiniphilus marinus. The sequence continues at coordinate 350,370 of NZ_JBHULK010000003.1, forward strand.
TATAAAGGATTTGAATCCAGATATTGTAATGTTCGATCGTTTTATGACCGAAGAGCAATTTGGGTGGCGCGTTGCCCAACAATGCCCAAATGCTGTAAGAATTCTGGATACCGAAGATTTACATGGTCTGCGAAAAGGCAGACAACAAGCTTTTAAAGACAGTAAATCATTTGATAAAACTTATTTGTTTAACGATACCGCAAAGCGGGAAATAGCCAGTATTTACCGCAGCGATTTAAGTTTGATTATTTCGGAAACCGAAATGGAACTTCTTAAAAACGAATTTAAAGTTGATGAGTCTTTGTTGGTTTATTTGCCATTTCTGTTAGATGAAATTTCAAAAGAAAATATTGAAAGTTTATCGAAATTTAACGACCGAAAACATTTTATAACCATTGGAAATTTTTTGCACGAACCCAATTATAACGCCGTTTTGTATTTAAAAGAATCCATTTGGCCGCTTATAAAAGAGCAATTGCCCAAAGCCGAATTGCATATTTACGGTGCTTACGCTACTCAAAAAGTAAACCAGTTGCACAATGCAAAAGCAGGTTTTTTAGTAAAAGGTTTTGCCGAAAATGTAAACGTGGCCATGCAGCAATCAAAAATATGTTTAGCGCCCATACGTTTTGGTGCCGGCTTAAAAGGAAAATTGGTTGATGCCATGCAAAACGGCACACCATGTATTATGAGTGGTATAGCTGCAGAAGGCATGTTTGGTAATATAGAACCAAACGGGTTTATTGAAGATAATCCAGAGGAATTTGCACGTAAAGCGGTTCAATTATATAATGATGAAATGCTGTGGAAAGCAAAACAACAAAACGGATTTGAAATTATAAATAAGCGTTTCAGTAATATTGAGCATAAAAAAAAGTTTTTAGCCAAAATAGAAGAAGCGGTTAAACATATTACCGAAAAACGACTTAATAATTTCATAGGGCAAATGTTAGTACATCATACTTTACAGAGCACCAAGTTTATGGGTAAGTGGATTGAGGAAAAGCATAAAAATATAAATGATGGCTCTTAAATTTATTAGAAATATTAGCATAAATCCTATAAAAATGAAAACAAACAATTAGGCAGTTTTATAATAAAAGACTAGATTTAAAGTGCTGAATTTTAATTAACTAATTGCTGTTAATGTCATAATTTTGTATCTTCACTCACTTAAAGTTGTTACTCACTCAATATAACTTTCATGTTAATCTTCCTTAAGATAGATTTGATGAAAATAAAATATATAAAATTATGAAACCACAGTTAACACGTACACAAAAAAAGGCTTGCAAAAGCTTGAGTTTTATTGCCATTTTTATGATTGCCACCCTTGCATACAGTCCTGTTTATGGGCAAAATAAAAAGGCAACTTCAACAGAAATACCGCAAAACGAAAGAATTATTAAAGGTATTGTTACCAGTGAAGATGGGCCGGTAGAGAGTGCCAGCATTACCTTAAAAGGAGCTAAGGTAGGAACGGTAACCAATGCCAAAGGCGAGTTTACATTTCCAGAACCGCTAAAAACAGGAGACGTTTTACTAATTAGCTATTTAGGTTACGAAACCATTGCGGTAAAAATAAAGAGCAATACCACGTTTGTAAAACAAATGCTATCTGAAGATTTAATTGAGTTTGTGGGTGCTTTAAACTCCAATAAACCCTATAAATCTAAACGCTCAAATTAATAATTACATCTTATAGCTATAGTTAAATTTTAACAATGCGTTATTTATTAATCTTCATTTTTGTATTTCAATCGCATGCGCAAATCTCAGATTTTGATACTATCGATTTTACAAAAGCCGATAGAATGGCGTTGAAATACAAAAATGAAAAACTTAATAATTTACCCGAATTGGCATACAAACTCACTTCGGGTTTAGCTACCGATGTAGAACGTTTCCGTGCTATTTTTACCTGGGTTAGTAACAATATTGCTAATGATTATCGTATGTTTTCAAAAAACATGCAAAAAAGGCAACGGTTTAAAAATGATAGTGTGAAGCTTAAAAGCTGGAATACTAAATTTAGAAAAGCAACATTAAAAAAACTTAAAAAAACCAATAAAACCATTTGTACGGGGTATGCTTATTTAGTAAAAGAACTTGCAGATTTGGCCAATATAGAATGCGAAATGGTACACGGTTTTGCCAAAACAAGTACAACAAATATTGATAAATTAGATGCCCCAAACCATTCTTGGAATGCCGTTAAACTAAATGGTAAATGGTATCTCTGCGACCCTACTTGGGCGAGCGGCATACCTAATCCAGAAACTTTTCATTTTCAATTTCAATATAACGAAGGTTTTTTTTTAGCAAACCCCGAACTCTTTGCAATAGATCATTTTCCTGCTGAAAAAAAATGGTTGCTTTTAAATGATGCCCATGCAACTTCGTTTCAAGCATTTATAGATTCCCCCATTATTTACGGGCAAGCTTATGCGAATATTAACCTTCATGTTGAGCCTAAAAAAATGTACAATGTCATCAAAAAAAACGACAGTGTTTCTTTTAAATTCGAGCTTAAAAAACCAATAGATGTTAAAGCGGTTAGGTTGTTAATTGATAGTGGGAGCCATAGCAATAAAGTTTATCCTAAGTCAGCATCAATCAAAAATAATTACTTAACTATTGATTATGCATTTAAATATAAAGGGTTTTACGATGTGCATTTTTTTATAGGAGAAGATTTAATCTCTACTTATACATTTAAGGTGAAAGGCTAAAAAAAACGCTTCAAAATTAATTGAAGCGTTTTTTAATAATTATCTAAGGCGATTATTTAATTACATCATGCCTGGCATACCACCGCCGCCCATTGGAGGCATAGCAGGTGCGTCTTCTTTAATGTCTATTAAAGCACACTCGGTAGTAAGAATCATACCAGCAACCGATGCTGCATTTTCTAATGCAATACGCGTTACTTTTTTAGGATCGATAATACCGGCTTTGAGCATATCTACATAAGTTTCAGATTTAGCATCGTAGCCAAAGTCTTTTTTGCCTTCTAAAACTTTATTAATTACAACGCTACCTTCGCCACCTGCGTTTTGCACAATGGTACGTAAAGGTGCTTCTATGGCGCGCGCTACAATTTGAATGCCTGTTACTTCGTCTAGGTTTTCGGTTGTAATTTTTTCTAAAACCGATATGGCTCTAACCAAGGCAACACCACCTCCGGCAACAATACCTTCTTCAACGGCAGCTCGGGTTGCGTGCAATGCATCATCAACACGGTCTTTCTTTTCTTTCATTTCCACTTCACTGGCAGCGCCAACGTAAAGTACGGCAACACCACCGGCTAATTTAGCTAAGCGTTCTTGCAGTTTTTCTTTGTCGTAATCGCTAGTGGTTGTTTCTATTTGCGATTTAATTTGGTTAACACGTGCTTTTATATCTTTTGCATTTCCGGCACCGTTAACAATTGTAGTATTGTCTTTATCAACTGTTACGGTTTCAGCAGTACCCAACATACTTAAATCGGCGTTTTCTAAAGTAAATCCTCTTTCTTCAGATATTACGGTTCCGCCAGTTAAAATAGCAATATCTTCAAGCATGGCTTTACGTCGGTCTCCAAAACCAGGTGCTTTAACGGCAGCAATTTTAAGTCCGCCACGTAATTTGTTTACTACCAAGGTGGCTAGGGCTTGTCCGTCAACATCTTCAGCAATAATCACTAAAGGCCGGCCAGATTGAGCAACCGGCTCTAGTATTGGAAGGATTTCCTGTAGGTTAGAGATTTTTTTGTCGAATAATAAAATGTACGGATTTTCTAAATCGGCAATCATTTTATCGGCATCGGTTACAAAGTAAGGCGAAAGGTAGCCTCTGTCGAATTGCATACCTTCAACAACATCTACGTAGGTTTCCATACCTTTGGCTTCTTCAACGGTAATAACACCTTCTTTACCCACTTTATCAAAAGCTTGAGCAATTAGTTCGCCTATGGTATCATCGTTATTTGCTGAAATGGCAGCTACTTGTTTTATTTTTTCAGATGAATTGCCCACCTGTTTAGATTGTTTTTCTAAATCTTGGGTAATCGCAGAAACGGCTTTGTCTATGCCGCGTTTTAGATCCATAGGGTTTGCGCCAGCAGCAACGTTTTTTAAGCCTTCTTTAACGATGGCCTGAGCTAAAACGGTTGCTGTAGTGGTGCCATCGCCAGCTAAATCGTTGGTTTTGCTAGCAACTTCCTTTACCATTTGTGCCCCCATGTTTTCGTGTGCGTCTTCCAGTTCTATTTCTTTGGCTACTGTAACGCCATCTTTGGTAACCTGTGGTGCGCCGAAAGATTTACTAATAATTACGTTACGTCCTTTGGGGCCCAAAGTTACTTTTACTGCATTTGCCAATGCATCAACACCGCGTTTTAATCCGTCTCGTGCTTCAATATCAAATTTTATGTCTTTTGCCATAATATGTTTTATTTTTATTCCCGCGAGGGCGGGAAACTGTTTAATGAAAATCTAGTTTTGTTTGATGAGATTTCCGCCTACGCGGAAATGAAAAAGTAATTGTTACACAATTGCCAATATATCGCTTTCGCGCATAATTAAATAATCTTTACCTTCTAGTTTAAGCTCTGTTCCTGCATATTTGCCATATAAAACAGTATCGCCAACTTTTACGGTAATAGGCTCGTCTTTGGTGCCTTTGCCTGCGGCAACAACCTTACCTTTTTGTGGTTTTTCTTTAGCGTTATCCGGAATAATAATTCCTGACGCTGTTTTAGTTTCAGCAGCAGCTGGTTCTATAACAACTCGGTCTGCTAATGGTTTAATGTTTAAGCTCATTTTGTTATTTTGTTTTTAATTTAAATTATGTTTAACGCCTTAGCGTTATGCTAAAAATGTGCCAATGCTTTTTAACTGACAAACTTGCAGATTTGTTTATCTGTAAGAGCCAGAAACAAAAAAACGCCAACTTTTGGAGTTGGCGTTTTTTTGTTTAAAATACATTGTATTATTGTGCTGAGTCTTTGGCTGTTGTGGTATCAGCATTGTTGTTTGTAGTTGGTAGTGGTGTTGCGGGTAATGGCTGCGTAGTTGCATCGGGGTCCAATGCTTTAGAATCTACGGTTTCGTTTCCGCTACTAATGGCTACGTTAGAGGCCAGTATTAAAACCAATAGCAGTGTTGCTAAAGTCCATGTGCTTTTGTCTAAAAAATCGGTAGTCTTTTTTACGCCCCCTAATTGTTGTGTGCCGCCACCGCCAAACGAAGAAGATAGCCCTCCGCCTTTAGGGTTCTGTACCATAATTACCACTATAAGTAAAAACGCTACCACTACGATTAATGCTAAAAATATTGTAAACGTGCTCATTATTCTGTGTTATTTTGTTCTTGTAATTGTTCTATTGCTTTAATTTGGTTTGCAAAGAAACTACTTTTTTCTGGATATTTCAAACTTAAAATGTTGTAAGATTGAATGGCTTTTTTATAGTTTTTTTGTTCAACATAGATACGGGCTAAAGTCTCGGTCATTAAAGCTTCGGGCTGTATCATTTGTGCTTTGGCGAGATTACCTTTTGATGTTAAGGTTTTAGACGGATTTATTTTTGGGTTTTGGGTGATAAATTTATCTATTAGTTCGAATTTTTTAGCTTTTTCGCTATGTTCTGAAACTTCTTTTGCTTCTTTTGTGTTTTTTGAAATTTGTGTCTTTTCTCTTTTAATAGGTTTAAATCGAGCAAGTTTTAACCATTCGTTAAACGAGTGGGTTTCTCTTTTATCGAATTGCAGTGGTTTACCTATGTTAAGTATGTCGTTAGCTGATGCTTCTTGTGTTTTGGTGGCTTTGGTTACGTTTTCAATACGCTCAGAGTCGTCAAGTACAAAGGCTTTTTTTGGGCGTTCTACCTTGGGTTGAAACAACGCCGGGTCCAGAACGCCATCGGTATCTTTAATTTGTTGTTTTAAGGCATCATCAATAGCCACGCTTTTGTTAATGGAAATATCTTCAGCGTTAACACCGATGGCTTTTAAATGTGTTGTGTTTTGTTTGATGAATTGCGATATTTCGTTTTGTATAAAAACTTCAGAGGTTATAAAATCGAAGAGTATGCTTCTGTCTGTGGTGTAGGCGGCTGTGGTTTTAAGGGCTTGGTTGTACTTAAAACTGCTTTGGTTCTTTAAACCTTTAAGATGTACTGCGCGTGCCGATTGAAAATAAGGAAACTCATCAACAATAGATGTTACGGCCTCGGTTTGCTCATGCGTTATGGCTTGCGGGTTTTGTAGGATGTATGTAAAATCTTTTTGATTCATTGTTGGCTAAGCCTAATTTAATTATTTAATATTTTATGAGATTTTTCGTTTTACTCGAAATGATATCGACTATTTTAAATTTTTATTACTGCTAACCGAGGTTTAATAATCTACCATTTTGCTAAAGTAGCATTAATAATATCTTGCGTTAAGCGCTCAAAAATCTCTTCGTGCGCGGTTGCTTTTTGGGCGCCCACAAGTTGTTCTCTACCTGGGTAATCGTAAAAAAACGAAAAGGATTGATCTACATTGTCTTCTTCGTTATTGGTATTGTAAAAACTAATTTTTACGCCTATGGTTAGCCGGTTTTGTGCGGCTCTATTATCCGATGTGGCCGTGGTTGGCGAAATTCTGTAGGTTGTTATTTCGCCTTCGTAAACCAAGTCGGCATTAGAGGTCTCTAATTTGTAATTGGTTTGATCTAGTATTTTATCTTGTAATGCATTTTGAAAATCGCGCTCTAAACCAGGTTCTACAAGTAGGGCGTTGTTTTCAATTCGGTTTACCTGAAAAGTCTCTGCCTTTATAGAGCTGGGTTGGGTAAAGCCATAGATGCCGCAGGACTTAAATGTTGCGATTGCTAGTAATAAAAAGATGTATTTTATATTTTTCATTTATAAGATTGATATTTTTTAAGGCCTTTCGAGAGCGTTTAATGTACCCGTTGGATTATTTTAAAAACGATTGCTTTTTTATATTGTTGTACTTTTTAACTGCTTACTGAAAACTGCAACTGCCAATTCTTTTAAAGGTCATATTGTTTAATTTTCCTGTACAGCGTACGTTCGCTAATACCTAATTCGGCAGCTGCTAATTTACGCTTTCCTTGATGGCGTTCAAGCGATTTTTTTATTAACTCCAGCTCTTTGTCTTGTAAAGATAGGGTTTCTTCTTCTTCAATCTCTTCGGCAAAATGGTATTTATCTTGTGCGTTTGCGCCATCGTCAAGCGTCTCAGGGTGTTCGGGTATCGATAGCACTTCGGGTTCTGTTAGTGCTTCTTCGTAATCTGTTTCTGTTTCATCGGCATTGCCATAGATTTTTTGGATTAAGCTCCCGTGGTCTTTTTCAACGTCTTTAACGTTGCCTTTTTTCATGAGTTCCATGGTAAGTTTTTTCAAATCGTTCAAATCGCTCTTCATGTCAAAAAGGACTTTGTATAAAATCTCGCGTTCGCTACTAAAATCGCTTTCGGCTTTTGATGTTTTAATAACCGCGGGCAAATTGCTGCCCGATGTTGGTAAATAGCCTTTTAGTACTTCGGCGTTAATGTTTCGATTTTGTTCTAAAACTGAAACTTGTTCGGCAACGTTTCGTAACTGACGAATGTTGCCGTTCCATCGGTGTTTTTGTAAAACCCTAATGGCGTTATCGGTTAATTTAACCGTTGGCATCTTGTATTTTAAGGCGAAATCGCTGGCAAATTTTCTGAATAATAAATGAATATCGTCTTGTCGCTCGCGTAATGGAGGCAAATGAATATCTACGGTACTTAACCTGTAATACAGATCTTCGCGGAATTTTTCTTTTTCGATAGACTGAAACATATTGGCATTGGTTGCCGCCACAATCCTTACATCGGTTTTTTGAACCTTGCTGGAGCCTACTTTAATAAACTCGCCATTTTCAAGAACACGTAATAAACGCACTTGTGTTGTTAGTGGCAATTCGCCAACTTCGTCTAAAAAAATGGTACCGCCATCGGCCACCTCAAAATATCCAGAGCGCGTTTGTGTGGCGCCTGTAAAAGCCCCTTTTTCGTGTCCAAAAAGTTCACTGTCAATGGTGCCTTCTGGAATGGCACCACAGTTTACTGCTATGTATTTGTTGTGTTTTCTGTGAGATAATTGGTGTATTATTTTAGGAATACTTTCTTTGCCAACACCAGATTCCCCGGTTACCAAAACCGAAATATCTGTTGGTGCTACTTGTATTGCTTTTTCGATGGCACGATTAAGCGCAGGTGTATTACCTATAATACCAAAACGTTGTTTTATTGCTTGAACGGATTCCATAAGTAAGCCCCCTAGCCCCCAAAGGGGGAATTTAAAATGTTATTAATATTGTTTCGTTGTATTCTATTTTGAATCATTATTCTTTTGACTTTTTTATGCGTTTGAGTGAGCATTCCTCCCCTTTGGGGAGGTTAGGAGGGGCTTATTGCCTCCCCAATTAAAGTAGCACTCGTACAATCTGTAACCTTTACGTTTACAAAATCTCCCACTTTAAAATCTCCTTTTGGGAATACACATACGATGTTTTGTTGCGTTCTTCCTGACCATTGTGCATCAGATTTTTTAGATTCTTTTTCAATCAATACCTCTACGGTTTTGTTTAACCATTCTTTGGTTCTTATTTCGCTGTGTTCGCGCTGTAAATCTACAATATCTTGCAAGCGTCTTTTTTTAACTGGCTCAGGAATATCGTCTTCCATATTTCTCCCTGCCATGGTTCCGGGACGTTCTGAATAGGTAAACATATAGCCGAAGTTGTATTTTACATATTCCATTAACGATATGGTTTCATTAAAATCGGCCTCGGTTTCGGTTGGGAAACCAACAATCATATCCTGACTTATGGCACAGTCTGGAATAATTCTACGAATGTTATCAATTAATTCCATGTATTCTTCGCGTGTATGTAAACGGTTCATCGCTTTTAAAATACGATTGCTTCCGCTTTGTACGGGCAAGTGGATATGGTTGCAGATGTTATTGTATTTCGCCATCGTTTCAATAACATCCAGCGTTAAATCTTGTGGATTAGAAGTTGAAAAACGAATGCGCATTTTTGGTTGTGCTTTGGCGCACAATTCTAATAAATTTGAAAAACTTATAGCTGTTGCTTTTTGTAATTCGCTCGCTTTATCAAAATCTTTTTTTAGGCCGCCGCCATACCAAAGGTAGCTATCTACATTTTGCCCAAGTAGTGTAATTTCTTTATAGCCTTTGTTCCATAAATCGTTAATTTCCTCGATAATGCTTTGTGGGTCCCGGCTACGTTCGCGACCGCGCGTAAAAGGCACCACACAAAATGTACACATATTATCGCAACCACGCGTAATCGAAACAAAAGCGGTAACACCATTGCTGTTTAAACGTACGGGCGAAATATCGCCATAGGTTTCTTCTTTAGAAAGGATTACGTTTATGGCGTCTCTACCTTCTTCAACTTCGGCTAAAAGGTTGGGTAAATCTTTGTACGCATCGGGGCCAACCACTAAATCGACAATTTTTTCTTCTTCAAGAAATTTGGTTTTTAAGCGTTCTGCCATACAGCCTAAAACGCCCACTTTCATTTTGGGGTTGTTGTCGCGTTTTACGGCATTGTATTTTTCTAAGCGTTTGCGTATGGTTTGTTCGGCTTTATCGCGAATAGAGCAGGTGTTTACCAAAACCAAATCGGCATCTTCTAATTTTTGGGTGGTGTTAAAGCCTTCTTTTGTTAAAATAGAAGCTACGATTTCGCTGTCGCTAAAATTCATTGAACATCCATAGCTTTCAATAAAAAGCTTGCGGGTGTTTTCTTTTTTTTGTTCTAAAACCAAGGATTCCCCTTGTTTGCTTTCGTCTATAATCTTTTCCATAATTTAACTGATGCCTATTCGCGGTCAATAAGTGTGCAAATATACAATTAAATAATGTTTTTATGACACAATGTCATGTTATTTTGTGTAAAATTCAACGCAACCTTTTTGCACCTTCTGCATCTTTAAAATAAACGATTTAAATAATGAAAACCAAAGCTCTTTTTTTATTCCTCTTTTTATTAATATTGGCTTGCGATAGCAACGAGAACGCTATCCCAAACCCTGATAATTTATTGATTGGCAGTTGGGTTGATCCTTATTATAACGAAAATGAAACTGTTTTTAAAAGAGCCCCAGCTTTACCCAATAATGGGGCTGGCATTATGTTTAAGGCCAATGGCGATTTTGTTGAACGCTCCTCAGGTTGGTGCGGAACACCGCCTTTAAGCTATTCCGATTATAAAGGCAATTGGGTCCTGGAAAACACATTGGTTACCATTACTCAAGAATTTTATCCCATAAATTATGCGTGGCGCATCGTATCGGTTTCCGAAACGGAATTGATTGTTAAAAGAGAACTGACAGAACAGGAAATAGACCATCAAAAATTAATGGATTTGTATAACGAAATTTACAATTTAAGCATAAGCGTATCGTGCACCAATGCAAACGATTGGTTGTTTACAGCCTATGGAGCCAAAGCTTGCGGTGGGCCACAGGGTTATATAGCGTATTCAAATCAGATTGATACGGATGCGTTTTTGCAAAAAGTTGAAGCTTACAATGCCGCTGAAACCGCTTATAATATTAAATGGGATATTGTTTCGACCTGCGATTTACCGCAACAACCCAAAGGCGTGAAGTGTCAAAACGGTTTTCCATTATTTATCTACTAAAACAAGATTATATTATGATTAAAAAAATGCTATTTTCCGTTTTAATTTGCATCTGTTTTATGAATATGCAGTGTGAAGATAATAACGACATTGTTAATTTAGATTGCGATTTGCCCGTTGTAATAGATAAGGAAAAATACGATAATTTAGTTTCAGATAATTTTACTTTTATAAGCGCAGAAATAATAGGTGATTGCATAAGTATTGCTATTGCAGCTTCGGGTTGCGACGGGGATTCGTGGGAATATCAATTGGTTGATTCTGGTGCAATAGCCGAAACTTCGATACCACAGCGCGATTTAAAATTTCAATTAATAAATAATGAAATCTGTGAAGCTTACATCGTGAAAACCATATCATTTAATTTAAAACCCTTGCAAGTTGATGGAGACCAAGAAATTATCCTGAATATTGAAGGTCTGGAATCTCCATTTAATTATAAATATTAAAACAAATAATCACCTTAAAAAACAACCGCCATGAAATTAAAATTCCTTTTTTTAAGCCTTGTCTTTTTTAGCCTTATATCTTGCGAAAAAGATGATGTTGAATACCAGTTCGTTAAAGTTGCAACACCAGAATTAATGAGCAAAACCGCGTTTAGAAACCTGGTAAAAGTAGAGCCGCCAACAAACATTAAAGAAGCCGGAAAAATTTACGCCTATAAAGATTATATTTTTGTAAGCGATGCTAAAGCTGGTGTGCATATTATTGATAATTCCAATCCCGAATCTCCCAAAGCCATAAAATTTATCAACATTCCTGCAAACGAAGATATATCGGTAAAAGACGATTTTTTGTATGCCGATAGCGCCACAGATTTGGTGGTTTTCGATATTTCCGATATCAATACCATATCGATAGTGGAGCGTTTAGAAGATGTATTCGATTTTTATCACGAAATCCCCAACATTCCTGAGGGTACTCAACTCATGGATTATGCAAAATACGATGCAAACACCCATATTATTGTCGGGTGGACCCAGTCTTTAGAAAGGCGTAAAAAAGAAGATTTCGTTTGGGGTACAGGCGATATTTTCTTTTCTGATGGTAATGGGCTAACCAATGTAAGCGAATCTGTAATTGGAACCGGCGGTTCTTTGGCACGTTTCCAAATTGTAAAAAATTATTTATACACCGTGGGTACCCGTAAAATGAATATTTTTAACATTCAAAACTTAAAATCGCCAATATTAGAAAACACCCAACAAGCAGGATGGAATATAGAAACCATGTTTCAAGCCGATAATCATTTGTATTTAGGAAGCACCAGAGGCATGTATATTTACAGTTTAGCAAACCCAGCAGCACCAGAATATGTTTCAGAATTTGTACATTGGGAAAGCTGCGATCCCGTGGTGGTTGATGGAGACTATGCTTATGTAACCCTTAGGGGCGGTAATTTATGCGGGCAACAAGAAAGCGTTTTGGAAATAATAGATATTAGCGATAAAACCAAACCAACATTAGCAGTTCGATACGGTTTAGAAAATCCTTACGGCTTAGGTATAAAAGGCAACATGCTCTTTGTTTGCGACGGAACGGCAGGCTTAAAACTGTTCGATAAAACAGATCCGTTAAATATTAGCATGACAAAAAACTTAAAAAACATACAAGCCACCGATGTTATTCCCTTAGAAAACACATTGATAATGATTGGCGGAAACACCCTATATCAATACCAATACGGTATTAACGATGTGAAGCTAATAAGCACTTTTTCGTTGAATTGATTTAAGGAAAAAATAAAATTAAAGAACCCTGCCTTTTATGCGGGGTTTTTTTAATTACAAAAATAATCTTGTTAAATCTATTTGAAAGTGTTTAATTTGAACATTGCACTAACCAAAAACTTAAACCATGCATACCATTACAAGTTTATTAGAAAAAATAGAACGCGCCAAAGCGTTGGACTTCGGAACCATTTTCGGCGAATCCATCGAATTGTTTAAAAAGACTTGGCTTCAGGGTTTTTTAATGATTTTATTAACCACCATTATAATGCTGCCTTTAATTATAGTATTGTACATTCCCCTAATTGGTATGGCCATAGCCCAACAAGAAGGTGGTTATGCCAATTCTGATGCTTTTAATAACTTTTTTGGGGGCATGTCTATACTTTACATACTGTTTGTAATTGTAGGGATTTTTGTTCTCGGGGCCATATCCGTAGCAATAAACGCAGGCTTTTACAGGATAATGAGAAAACTAGATAACAACGAAACGGTAAAAACAGCAGAGTTTTTCCATTTTGTTAAAACCAAGTATTTAAGCAAAACATTTATGATCATGTTAGTTTCAATTTTAATAGCTATTCCTTCAGCTTTGCTGTGTTACATCCCGTTAATATACATGATTGTTCCATTATCTTTTTTCGGAATATTTTTCGCATTTAATCCAGAGTTATCGGTTGGAGAAATTGTAAAAGCCAGCTTTAAATTAGGGCATAAAAAATGGCTATTAGCATTTGGTCTTATAATTGTGAGTTCTTTATTATCTCAAATAGTAGGCTATTTGTTATGTGGTGTAGGGCTGCTATTTACAGCAACTTTTGTTTACCACCCAATTTATTTAATTTATAAAAAAACTATTGGCTTTAACGAAACAAGCGCCATTGAAGAAATAGGAACAACCGTAGAGTAAAATTTTTAAAACTTAGTAAAAAACACCTGTTTTTAAAATGTTAAAAACAGGTGTTTTTATTTAAAATGTTTACAGATTATCCATAAAAAGCCGCAGATAAACTTTTTTTCATATACATTTGTAGCTTCAAAAAATCAAGTATGGCGAAGAATTTAGTAATTGTTGAGTCACCTGCCAAGGCAAAAACCATAGAAAAATTTTTAGGAAAAGATTTTAAGGTAGAGTCTAGTTTTGGGCACATTTCCGATTTACCCTCAAAGGAATTGGGCGTAAATGTAGAAGGTGATTTTAAACCAAAATACGAAGTTTCAAAAGATAAAAAAGCAGTTGTAAAAAAGCTGAAAGACCTAGCAAAAAAAGCAGAAACGGTTTGGTTGGCAAGTGATGAGGATCGCGAGGGTGAGGCCATTGCGTGGCATTTAGCCGAAGCTTTAAAATTAGATAAAGAAAAAACCAAACGTATTGTTTTTCACGAAATTACTAAAACCGCTATCCAAAAAGCCATCGAAAACCCAAGAGGTATTGATTACGATTTGGTTGATGCCCAACAAGCCCGCCGTGTACTGGACCGGATAGTGGGATACGAGTTGTCTCCCGTGCTTTGGCGCAAGGTAAAAGGCGGTCTCTCGGCAGGCCGCGTGCAATCGGTTTCCGTGCGTTTAATTGTTGAAAAAGAACGCGAAATACAAGGGTTTGCGCCCGTGGCATCGTATAGAATTGATGCCGAATTTTATCCCGAAGCTTCAGGGAAAAACGGGCAAACATTCAAAGCTAAATTGCCAAAGAATTTTTCAACAAAAGCAGAGGCCCAAAAATTTTTGGAGCAAAATGCTTCAGCCCATTTTAAAGTTTCAGATTTACAAAAAAAACCAGCTAAAAAATCGCCTGCAGCTCCCTTTACCACATCAACATTACAGCAAGAAGCATCGCGTAAATTATATTTTTCGGTAAGTAAAACCATGACGATGGCACAACGCCTTTACGAAGCCGGTTTAATTACCTATATGAGAACCGATAGCGTAAACCTTTCCGACGAAGCTAGAAAAGGCGCTGCAAAAGAAATTAAAAATGCCTACGGCGAAAAATACAGTAAACCAAGAAATTATAAAGGCAAAGCAAAAGGAGCGCAAGAGGCGCACGAGGCCATCCGTCCAACTAATTTCGCAACACAGACCGTTGATATAGATTACGACCAAGCACGTCTGTACGACCTTATCTGGAAACGCGCCATTGCCTCGCAAATGAGCGATGCACAACTGGAGCGAACCAATGTGAAGATAAGCGCATCAACGCACAAAGAAACCTTTACCGCAAACGGAGAAGTAATAACTTTTGATGGCTTTTTAAAAGTGTATTTAGAAGGTACCGACGATGAAGATGTCGAGCAAGAAGGCATGCTGCCAGCCATGGAAACCAACCAAACACTACTTAATAATTACATAACGGCAACACAGCGTTATACAAGGCCGCCAGCAAGATACACCGAAGCTTCCCTGGTTAAAAAACTAGAGGAATTGGGTATTGGTAGACCATCAACATACGCGCCAACCATTTCAACCATTCAAAACAGAAATTATGTTGAGAAAGGTACCGTTGAAGGTGAAGTGCGAAATTATTCGCAGCTCACTTTGCAAAGTGGTGTTGTGAAAGATAAATTGTTGTCTGAAAAAGTAGGTTCCGATAAAGGAAAACTGGTTCCAACCGATATAGGGATGATTGTAACCGACTTCTTGGTCAACCATTTTGAAAGCATTTTAGATTATAATTTTACAGCAAAAGTTGAAGAAGATTTTGACGATATCGCTGAAGGAAAAGAAGACTGGATACAAATGATGAAATCGTTCTACAAAGATTTTCATCCGCAAGTAGAAGATGTAAAAGAAAATGCCGAAAGAGAATCTGGAGAACGTATTTTGGGCACAGATCCAAACACCGGAAAACAAGTAAGCGTGCGCTTGGGCAAGTTTGGGCCCATGGTGCAAATTGGTACGGTTGACGACGACGAAAAACCCCAGTTTGCAAGCCTAAGCCCAGAGCAACAGCTAAATACCATTACCTACGAAGAGGCCATGGATCTCTTCCAGTTACCAAAAGATCTAGGCACTTTTGAAGGCGAAGACGTACAAGTTAACAATGGCCGTTACGGCCCTTATGTAAAGCACGGCAGCGTATTTGTATCGCTCCCAAAAGGTACCGACCCCTTAAGTGTCGATCTGGACCAAGCCGTAATTTTAATAAAAGAAAAGCAAAAAGCAGACGCACCTATATATACATACAAAGACTTGCCTGTACAAAAAGGCAAAGGACGCTTTGGACCATTTATAAAATGGAACAATATGTTTATTAACGTGAACAAAAAATACGATTGGGATAACTTATCTGAAGAAGATATTGTTGAATTGATCGAGACTAAAATCCAAAAGGAAATTGATAAAGTTATCCATAATTGGGAAGAAGAAGGTATTCGCGTTGAAAAAGCACGCTGGGGAAGACACAACGTAGTTAAAGAAAAAATAAAGGTAGAACTGGCAAAAACCATTGATGTTTCTGATATGACCTTGGAAGAAGCCAAAGCACTCATTGAAGCCAAGGCGCCAAAGAAAAAAACAACCAAGAAAAAAGTAGCAACAAAAAAAAACACCACAAAAAAGAAAAAATAAGCAATGAATTTTAATTTTCTCTCACCTGTTTCAGATTTGGTATTGGCCCATAACGAGCTACTGCCAACTCAGGCTTTAGGGCGAAAGCTTAAAATACATTCGGCCCAAAATGGTATCCCCGATTTAGAAGGTGTCAATATTGCTATCCTAGGTGTTTTAGAAAATAGAAATGACGTTAATTATATAGGCGAAACATTTCAGCTTAACGAAATCAGAAAATCACTCTACGGGCTTTTTCCGGGCAGTTGGAACACCGCAGTAGCAGATTTGGGCGATATTAACAAAGGCGAAACCGTCGAAGACACCTATTTTGCCCTAAAAGAAGCTATTGCCATATTGGTTAAACAAAAAATAACCCCTTTAATTATAGGAGGCTCGCAAGATTTAACCTATGCCAATTACAGGGCTTACGATGCGTTGGTGCCCATGGTTAATATTGTAAATGTAGATTGTAAATTCGATTTAGGAGACTCTGCAAAACCCATTAAAAACAACAGTTTTGTTGGTAAGATTATTTTAGACGAGCCCTACAATCTGTTTAATTACGCAACCATAGGGTATCAAACCTATTTTAACTCGCAAGAAGAAATCGATTTAATGGACAGGCTATATTTCGAGTCCTACAGGCTTGGAGATGTCGCTAACGATATAAAAATTGTCGAGCCCGCTTTGCGCGATGCCCATATTGTAAGTATCGATTTAAGTGCCGTACAAGCCTCTGCGCTTAGTTTAAACCAAAAGTATTCGCCCAATGGATTAAACGGAAAGGAAATATGCGCCATAGCTCGCTATGCCGGAATAAGCAATAAGGTGTCATCGTTCGGGATTTACGAATACAAACCCTCAAAGGACGATGAGGTAACCTCGATGCTAATCGCACAAATGATTTGGTATTTTATTGAAGGGTATAATTTTAGAGTGAAGGACGATGATTTTTCTAACGAAAATAACTACCAAAAATTCATTACATTGGTTGACGAGCAAGAACTGATATTTTACAAGAGTGCAAAAACAGGACGTTGGTGGATAGAGATTCCTTTTTTATCAGAAGTCAATAATAAATTAAAAAGGCATACGTTATTACCTTGCATGCACCAAGATTATTTAGATGCTTGCAATAATAAGGTGCCAGAACGTTGGTACAAAGCATTTCAAAAGAATTGTGTATAGTGGACAAAACATGGTCAAATACTGGATTTTATCGGTAAAATGTAATTTTTTCACGATGAAATGTAATTTTTTTGTAAATAAAGTTGTTTTTTAAAAAATATATAAATATGTTTACGCTCTCAAAAGTAAAGCTTAAATAATTAACCTCGAGTTTTCTATGGATATGAAAAAGTTTATTTTATTAACCGCAGTACTAACAATTCTAGCTAGTTGTGGCTCTAAAGATAGAGGCGAACTGGTAGGTGTTAAGGGTAAAAAATGGCACCCGGAAAAGCCGTATGGCATGGAGCTTATTCCTGGTGGTTCATTTATAATGGGTAAAGCTGATGACGATTTGGCCGGAATTCATGATGCTCCTGCCAAAACAGTTACCGTAAGGGCTCTTTATATGGACGCCACAGAAATAACCAACAGCGAATACAGACAGTTTGTACACTGGGTAAGAGATTCTATTGTAAGATTGGAATTGGCAAAAATAGCAGACGATTTTGGGCTTACCCCAGAAGATGGAGGTACAGGAGAATATGCTTTTAAAGATGCAGATACCGCCAACATGTCGGTTTACGAAAAGTACATGTTCGAAAATTACACAGGTCTTGGGCCAACAGGATATGAAGGTAGAAAATTAAACCACGATGTAGATTTGATATTCGATACCGATGAATATCCAGACGAATATTACGCAGAGGTAATGGATACCATGTATTTGCCATTAGACGAATCGTACAACGGCCAACGTACTTGGGATGTAAAAAAGTTTAAGTTCCAATACAGCTATATGGATATACAAGAAGCCGCTAGAAATAGAGGTGTAAAGCGTAAAGACGTAATTGTAAAGGAAGAAATAGAAGTATATCCAGATACCACGGTTTGGATAAGGGATTTTGCTTATTCCTACAACGAGCCTATGCACAATGACTATTTTTGGCACGATGCTTACAGCGACTATCCGGTTGTAGGTGTAACCTGGAAACAAGCCAAAGCATTCTGTGAGTGGAGAACCATAAACAAAAATACCTATCAAAAATCAAAAAAAGCAGCCTTTGTTAATAGATTTCGATTACCTAACGAAGCAGAATGGGAGTATGCTGCCAGAGGCGGTTTGCAAGCAGCAACCTATCCATGGGGAGGCCCATATACCAAGAGCGACAGAGGATGCTTTATGGCCAACTTTAAACCCGTTCGTGGCGATTACGCAGCAGATCAAGCATTATACACCGTAGAAGCAAAGTCTTATGATCCAAACGATTATAACTTGTACAACATGGCCGGTAATGTATCAGAATGGGTAAATGCATCTTACGACCCTAATTCTTACGAATACACATCAACCATAAACCCTAGTGTTAACGATAAAAACAACCAGCGTAAAGTGGTTCGAGGGGGCTCATGGAAAGATGTTGCTTACTTTTTACAAGTAAGTTCAAGAGATTACGAATACGCAGATTCTGCAAGAAGTTATATAGGTTTCAGAACAGTGCAAGATTACATGGGGACAAAAGTAACACAGAGCGCTGGAAACTAATAAATATTAATCAAATCAATAATAAAACTATTAACCTACTTAAGTATTACTACTTAAAATTAAAAACCGAAAATTATGGCACAGTCAAAAGCAAGTAAAAGATTCATGAATATGGCTTATGGATTAGGAGCAGCAATTGTAATAATTGGAGCTTTATTCAAAATCACTCATATGGAGTTTGGATTTATAGACGGCAACTTTATGTTAACCTTAGGTCTTGTAACCGAGGCTATTATCTTTGCAATTTCTGCATTCGAGCCCGTAGATGATGATCTCGATTGGTCCTTGGTATATCCAGAATTAGCTGGAGCACAAAGCGGCACCACAAAAAAAGAAAAAGAAAACCCACAAGGGCTACTATCTAAAAAACTCGACGAGTTGTTAAAAGACGCCAAAATAGATGGCGAACTCATGGCAAGTTTAGGCGATAGCATTAAAAGTTTTGAAGGTGCTGCGAAAAATATATCCTCAACAGTAGAGTCTGTCGAGGCAACCAAAAAGTATGGCGAAGAGCTAACACTTGCCGCTGCACAAATGGAATCTTTAAACAGCCTATATAAAGTACAGCTGGAAAGCATCAACAAACAAGCAGCAATAAACGAAGAATCTGTAGAGAATGCAGCCAAATTAAAAGAGCAAATGCAGTCTTTAGCCTCTAATTTATCGTCGCTAAACGGTGTTTACGGTGGTATGTTAACTGCAATGAACAAAAACTAATTAGCGGGTTAACCCAATTTTATTAATTAACCAAAAACCTAATTAGACATGGCAGGAGGAAATTTATCACCAAGACAGAGAATGATTAATCTGATGTATTTAATATTTATAGCAATGCTAGCTTTAAATATGTCTAAAGAAGTGCTTTCAGCCTTCGGATTAATGAACGAAAGACTCGTAGAATCTAACGAAGCCGCCGAGGTACGCAACGCTAGTTTTGTAGCTAGTTTAAAACTTAAGGCCGAAGAACAGCCAGAAAAGTACGAACCCCTAAAGGCAGATGCAGAAAAACTGCACAAATTGGCAATGGATTTTGATGCTTATTTGTCAGAATTAAAAACAAAAATGACCGAAACGGTTGATGACGCTACTGATTACGAAATTATGGACAGGGGCGATTACCTAGACCAAAATTTCTTTAAAGGAGACAAACTAAAACCAGAAGGACAAGAGTTTTTAAACCAAATAAGTACCTTTAGAGAAGGTGTAGTATCTTTATTAGAAGGTAAAAAAGGAATGGAAAACGTTATTAAAGACGTTAAAGATAAGTTTAATACCGATCAAGAAATAAACAGAGACGGAATAAAAGTAGATTGGCTAGAATACCATTACAAAGGCTTTCCTTTAGTAGCCTCATTAACTAAAATGACACAGCTTCAAGCCGATATTAAGACCACAGAGTCTGAAGTTTTAGGAAACATGCTGCAAGGTACGCTCTCCAGTGAAGTGTCCATGACCAACTATACCACATTAATGGAAACCTCAAAATCAGCTTACTTTAACGGCGAGCAGTTTGATGGACAGATCGTTTTAGGTAGAAAAGACGCCTCTACAAAACCAAGTAGGGTAGAGCTAACCTTGGATGGCAGACCATTAACAGAAAACCAATATACTATTGAAGAAGGTAAAGTAAAGCTTAAAATAGGTACTGGTGGTGTAGGCGAGCATAGAATTGAAGGAAAATTAATTTTCGACCAAGACGGCGAAGAAATTGAAGTTCCTGTAAATTCATCATTTGCAACCGTTGCCAAACCAAATTCAGCCACCATTTCAGCAGATAAAATGAATGTGGTTTACAGAGGTGTTAAAAACCCCATGACCATTTCGTTTGCTGGTATTCCGGATAATAAAGTAACGGCTAGTGCGCAAGGTTTATCAAGAAAATCTGGTAGTAGTTATGTTATGGATGCTACAAGAATAAAAGGTAGAGAAGTTACTATTAACGTAACCGGTATTCTACCAGATGGTGGAAAAGTAAGCGATAATGCCAAATTCAGAATAAAAGATTTGCCAAAGCCTACAGGTACGGTAAGAGGAGAAGACGGTGCTATAAAAATGCAACGTAACAGCCTTGAAATCTCAACCATTGGTGCTAAATTTGACGATTTCGATTTCGAGTTGCCATTACGTGTAACAGGATTTAAGTTTAAAGTTCCTGGCCAGCCCACAATAAATGTTAATGGAAACAAGTTAGATAGTAGAGCCAAAGCTGCTTTACGAAAAGCAAAACGTGGGTCTGGGGTTCAAATATTCGATATTGAAGCTAAAGCCTCTGGTGTTAGTGTAATACTTAAAAAAGTATCTCCGGTATTTGTTGAGCTTACAAACTAGTATTACATGGGTAAAACCCAATAATATAAAAGAGAATGAAACATCCATAGGTTTTTAAACCCAAAAAAACTATGGATGTTAAATGAGACCGTTGGACAAACAAAATAAAAGAAACTCATGAATTTAAAAAGTTTTTTATTAACCACAGCAACAGTTTTTACAGTGTCTGGTATGGTAGCACAAGCTAACATACTAAACGCTAAAAGCCCCGAAGAAATTGGGGTAAGAACAGAAGCCCAAAAAGCAGTCGATAACGATAAACCGTTGGAATATGGCTATGTTGACGATAGAGATATTCTTTTTGCAAGAATGGTTTGGGAAAAAATCGTTTTAGACGAACGGGTTAATTTTCCGCTTTATTACCCAATCGATACCAATAATATTGGCAGCAATAGGCGCTCGTTGTACCACGTGCTCATGAAGAGCATCAAAGAAGGGAAAATAGAAAACATCTATGACGACTCTTATTTTACAACCAAGCGAACCTTAAAAGATATTGAGGCTGCTTTAACCATGATTGATACCACAGAATTAGGTATTGAGCAGTTAAATGCAGGAGAAGAATTATCTCCCGAATATATTAACAGACGCGACATTACAGCAGCAGATATTAGAGAATACCGCATAAAAGGGCTATGGTATTTCGATAAAAGGCAGGCCGAAATGAAATACCGCTTGTTGGGCATTGCTCCAGTAGCTCCAGATGTTAACTTTATAGATGAAGAAGAACCAGATTTGGTAGAGCTGTTTTGGGTTTTTTTCCCAGATGCCAGAGAAGTGTTGCATGAAGCAAAATCGTTTAACAGTGAGAATAGTTCCATACCTTTCTCTTTCGACCACATATTAAATTCTAGACGTTTTGATGGTTACATTTATAAAGAAGAAAATGTTCAAGGAGATAGGACAATTAGTGAATATGTCTCTGATAATGCCTTAATGCAGTTGTTGGAATCTGAACGTATAAAAGATAAAATTCGAGATTTTGAATTGGATATGTGGACTTATTAAGTTTACAACTTCCTAAAGGTTTTCACCCAAAAAAAAAAGACTGTCTTAAATAAAAGGCAGTCTTTTTTTTTTTGCTCTATTACCAGATTGTTCTACTTTGGCCTAAAATGTGTCTTCTTATAGCGTTAAACACAGTAAAGCGCATAACTTGTAACAAATTAATCTACCTACCAGCATTAAATAAAATTTCCAATGTGCAAGAATCCTAATTTATTTCAAAGGGTTAATTTGCTCTAGTGTTTCTTTAATTATTTTCTTCTCATCCGGAAAAAAACCCTGTGCCAGCAATAAAATTCCAAAGCCTAGAATTACAAGTGCAATAACTTTTTTGGTTTTAAAAATAAGTTTAGGCGTAAGTTTGTTTTTTAATTTTTTTGCAATAGCTATTTTAACCAGATCTACCAGAAAATAAACAATTAATATGGTTGAAATAAAAACCATTACCCCGTTTTTAGATTCTGTTAGCGAGTTTGCCAAAACTATAAAAGCTACCCAGCCCAATAAAACACCAATATTTATAAAATTGAGCAAAAATCCTTTTAAAAATAGCTTTCCGTAGCCTTTTTTTATTTCAATTTTATGATATTCCCTAACAATTTGCCGAAAAGATTTTGATGTTTTAACAAACGAGATTATACCGTAGGTTACCAATAAAACACCACCAAAAATTATAAAACTAGGATCGTCTTTCACTTTGTCCAATAATCTGTTGGTACTGTAAAAAGCAATAATAATAAATAGGATATCGCCAAGCATAACGCCGCAATCAAAAATAAGAGCGCTTTTAAAACCTTTGGTAGCGCTAGTTTCCAAAAGCACAAAAAACACAGGGCCAATTGTAAAGGCTAGTATAAAACCAAAGGGGATGGCTGCTAAAATATCATCAAACATAATTGAGAGTGGCTTTACACAAAGTAAAGAAATATTTTAGGATTATAAAATGCTTTACTCACTTTTTGGTAAAGTGCTGCATTTTACCAACCAACCTGTTATAACAATACTTATTTAACGTGAGTTCGATATAATTATAGTTCATAATCAGTAGGTTGTAAACTTACAAAGTTAAAACCATGTCATTCAAACGAAGAATGAGGAAGAATCTCTATTGAATGAGATTTCTCGTCGCTCGTTCCTCGCTCTGTCGAAATGACAAACAACTAAAAAAACAACAAACTAAAGCATATAATTATAAAAATTTTAAATCGAACTCACGTTATTTACTGTTTTCTAATACTGCCAGAAACGCCATCTTTTTTATTCACTTTTTCTGGATTGCCATAATATTTTATATCGCCACCGCTAGTAGCTTTGGCCGTAAGTTCTTTTACGGTGTTTACGCTAATATCTGCACCGCTTGTAGCTTTAACTTCACTAGATTCGGCAATTAAATTTGATGCTTTAATATCGCTTCCGCTTGTGGCTTCTGCAATTAGTTTGTTGGTTTTGCCAGATAATTTTAAATCGCTGCCGCTGGTAGATTTACATTCTAATATCGAGGTGTTAACATCCAACTCCATATCGCTTCCGCTAGTCGATTTTAGTTTTAAATGATTGGCGCTAATGGTATTGGTAGAATATACATCGCTGCCACTTGTTGAGGTAATTGCAGAAACATCTTTAAAACTAACCATTACTTTTTTAGCTGTGGCCTTGCCAATATTCTGGCTTGTGTGAATTTTTAAAACACCATCTATCACTTCGGTTAAAATCAGTTCGTGTAAATTTTCATCAGCTTCAACGCTTATGCTTTCGCTGTTGCCTTGTGTTAAATAAACATCTAATCCTTCGGTTGCTTTAATAGCTAAAAACGATTCGGTTACGGTTCGATCTACTATTTGCACATTGCCATTGCCTTTAACGCCAGAGTTCATGTTTATATCAAAATTGCAGGAAAATAGAGTTAAGCTTAGTATGGCAAGTACTGTTGCTACGATAATTTTTGTTAGTGTTGTCATAATTGTTCGTTTTTTGATTGATGATTAATGATTTATTTTTACCCGTTCAAATATCACTATTGTTTTTATTCATTTAAAACTTAAATATCTGAACTGTTATTTTTTAATGATGAGTTGTTTTAATTTTCCTTAGTTTTTATTGAAATGCCATCGCCATCAATTTTTACCTTTACCTCGTTGTCGTTGGCCTTTATTCCGGTTTTATCAATTTTTAAATTAGCGCTATCAACGGATATTTTTACGCCTTTTTCATTTATTTTTAGGCTAGAGCTTTCATCTTTTAAATCGACCTCTACTTTGTAATCTTCTTCTTTTTCTTCAATCGGGCAGTCTAAACATTCAATAGCATCTTCTAAAATTTTTAGATATTTATTGGTGTCGGTATGGGTAACAATAGTTCCGTGATAATTTCTGTAATAGAAAAACGAGCTTGAATTTTTATCGCATTTTAAAACAGAGCCCTCGGGCAAGTATAAAGTAAGTCTTACTTCTTGATCGCTGTATTTATTTTTGGTATCTGTTGTAAAATAAGAATCCAGAAGCAGTACCTTGTTTTTAAGCGCATAATTGTAATTAATGTTTTTGGCACGTTGTATGGCTGTTTCATAATTTCTGCCATCGGCGCTTTTGGTAACGCTTAAAGTAGCCAGAGAATCGGTTGTCGATTTAACAATAATGGCAACATCCGATGAATAAATAGTTTTTTCCCCATTTTCATTATGCGCTACTTTAAAATTGTTACTGTGTCTATTAATGTAATCTGTGTAAAGATCGTTGCCAACCATTTTTAAATTAATAGTGTCGTTAGCCGTAATATTTAATTCTCTTTTCTCAACTACAGCTTCATCAAAAGCATGTTCGCTGGCTTGCCTAACACCAATAACTACCAGCCCAATAATAGACATTAACCACACGCCTAAAAGGGTAAATTTTGCAATATTGCCAATCGATTTAAGGTTGTTTATTAAAATTTTAAGCCCTAAATAGAACAGGAAAAAGAACGGAATACCAACTGTAAAAAAGGTTAATAGCGATACCAACCAAATAGGTGTATTGCCTGCGTTTACAATTTCAACAAGGTCTAAACCCGGTAAATGGATAACATCTACCACGCCCAAAGATAGCAGTGTTACCAGCAGCGCTATTAGTGTAAAGGCCCCAATAAAAATTAAAAGGATACCAATAAATTTTGCAAACACTTTTAAGAAAAACATTATAATATCACCAATGGTATCAAAAAAAGTTCGGGAAGACGATTTTATTTTACTGCCCTGTTTTTTTAAATCCACTTTTTTTGCAGCACCCGATACCGATTCGCTCACATTTTTAGCGGCACCCGATACCGATTCGGTTACGTTTTTTGCAACGTCGGTTACCGTTTCAGACACGTTTTCAAACCCGTCCTTAATTTTTTTTTCAATGTTACTTATGTTAACGGGCTCGCCGGTCATCATTATTTTTTCCGAGGTTGTTTTAGCTTCCGGCACTAAAATCCAAAGTAAAATATATAAAAGAATGCCGGTACCGGCCCCAAATATTAAAACAATCCAAGCTAAACGTACCCAAAGCACATCAATACCAAAATAGTGCCCTAATCCAGACGATACGCCTCCAATATACGAGTTGTCTGTATCTCTAAATAATTTTTTTGAAGGCACCGATTTTTTGCTGTACGTAGCTTGCGGCTCATCTTCAAAAATCTCGTCGTCCACCAAGTAATCTTCAGGTTGCCCCATTATGGCAATCACTTCGTCCACCTCTTTTATGCGTATAACTTGTTTGTTGTTCTGTACCCGCTCGTTAAAAAGTTCGGCAATTCGGGCTTCAATATCGGCTATAATCTCAGATCGCCCTTGAGAGTCTGTAAACGAACGTTTTATAGCCTCAAGATAGCGTTGCAATTTTAAGTACGCATCCTCATCTATATGAAAAAATATACCTGCTAAATTTATGTTTACTGTCTTATTCATTTCTTTGTAGTTTTTTGGCTTGTTACTATGCTTACTGCGTTGTGCAATTCGCTCCAGGTGGTGTTCAATTCCTTTAAAAACAGCTTCCCTGTTTCGGTTAATCCGTAATATTTACGTGGTGGCCCAGAGGTACTTTCCTCCCATCTGTAATTTAAAAGACCAGCGTTTTTAAGTCGCGTTAGCAAAGGGTAAATAGTACCCTCAACCACAAGCAACTTGGCATCTTTTAGGGTGCTTAAAATCTCTGCTACATAAGCATCGTCATCCTTTAAGACCGAAAGTATGCAGAACTCTAATACCCCTTTACGCATCTGTGCTTTTGTGTTTTCTATCTTCATAGTGTCATTCGTTTAATAAGGTGAAACTGTTCATTTTTTGATTGATTTGATGATTTATTATTGATGATATTTTTACTCTAATTTATATTTTTTTGGCGTTACCCTGCGGGTCGGGCTTTCCGTTACAAGTCCGCGCTCGTGCCTCGCTGTGGGCTTTCCTCTGCAATCCCTAACGCGGGCAAGTCCGCCGTTTTCAGTATTCAGTCCGCAGTCATCATTATTATTTTAAAAAATTAATCGTTAAAGGGTATTGGTACAATTCGCCATCGCGTGCCTTTAAACTGGCAATTACAATAAAAACCAACTCCAAAATAAAACCCACTACGGCCAAAGCGCCCAACGCACCACCTATATAAAGTAATGGAGATGGCTTGCCAATGTTTATATGAAAATTATGAAACCCGTTAAAATCTATAAAATCCAACCCGCTAAAAATCTTGAAAATAAAAAACGGAATGGTAAGTGTTCCCAGAATTACAGCATATAGCAAAATACTCATCTGAAAATTAATGGCTTGCTTGCCATGGGCATCAATAAACTCCGATTTGTTTTTATTAACACTCCATAGTACAATGGGGCCAATAAAATTACCAAACGGAATTATAAACCTGCTAAAGGTCGATAAATGAATAAACGTGGCGATGTTTTTTTGATGATTGTCTAACATGATTTTAAAACATATAATAGTTTCTTATGCAAATATATGTCTAAAAGAAGGTACTTTGTTACGCATAGTACTAAAAATTAACAAAAATTTAACAAATTGAAGTGTCGATTATTTTCAATATTTTTGGGTAAAATAAATTTAAAAATGAAGTTGACACCCAGTAAAATAAATACATTCAATATGTTTAAACTGCCCGCGGTTTTTTTAATGGGTGTGCGAGTCAAGACCATTACCAATAAGGCTTGTACCGTTACCGTAAAATATAAATGGATCAATCAAAATCCATTCAAATCCTTGTTTTGGGCGGTGCAAGGTATGGCTGCCGAATTAACAACGGGTGCTATTGTTATGGCGAAAATTCAAGAAAGCGGTAAAAAAATATCGATGTTGGTAACCACCAATAACGCCACATTTACCAAAAAAGCAACAGGCATAATAACTTTTGTTTGTAACGACGGCGAATTAATAGATAATGCATTACAAAAAACAATCGAGACCGGCGAAGGGCAAACCTTTTGGATGCAATCTGTAGGAACCAATAAAGAAGGTGTTGTAGTTTCAACCTTTAATTTTGAGTGGAGTGTTAAAATAAAAAGTTAGCTTTTTATTTTAAGTTGGCAGTGTTCAGTTGCAGTATGCAGTTGTTTACTTTTAAAATTAAGTTCATATTAAAGTAATGCGCATATTATATTTTAATAATTTTATAATTAGAGTATTGTGTTAATAATAGTTCTAATTGTTTAATATATAATTAATTACGTTTCATTTATGAACAATAGCGCCCTTTGAATTAAACCATAATGCCTGCTAATTTCCTATACAAAATTTATTAAAAACTTCATTTTACGGGTTTCCCACAGTAGTTAAACGTTAAAGCTAGGCTTTTTAACAAAAATACGTAATAGCACGTAGGTTTTTTTTTTTTCATTTTTTCTTACATTTATATTGCTCTGGACAATAGTTAATATACAATGGTAAAAGATGTATCTAATTTTATTCTTATAATTGGAGCCATACAAGGGTTTTTGTTTGTCCTGTTTCCTGTTTTAACCAAAAAGATGATAGCGAAACCTATTTGGTACCTAAATGCCGTGGTGCTTTTTATTTCACTAAATAATTTACAGGCTTGGTTGATCGAAAAAGGGTTTTCCAGCCCATTGTTTTTTGTAAAAAACATGGAGGTGCCTTGGTACTTGCTTATAACTCCAGCCTTTTACGTGTTTTTAATTTATTATTTAAACCTGAAACGAGAAGTCGGGCTTTTTATAAAACTAACCTTTGTGCTTTTTAGTCTGGAAATTATCGTGAGGTCTTGTTTGATTGTTTATTGTTACGCCTACCAATTAGACAACCATTTAATAAAAGATTACACCAAAATTGAGGAAATGGTAAATGCCTTTTTTTCAATAGCTGTTTTTATAAAAGCGACAACCATTGTCTTTAGTGCGAACCATCATAAATCTAGAGTATTGCTAGACGAATTGAAATGGTTAAAGCAATTTATGGTTTTTGGGCTTATGGTTATTTTGTTTTGGGTTTTAGCTGTTATTTTAAACTTTTTATATGAAGGGGCTTATAAAGCTTATACTTATTATCCATTAAGGGTATCAAGCACCCTTTTGATTTATTGGATAGGCTACCATGGGTTAATGCGTTACAGGTTAATGCAAGATCGCATATACTTAAGAAAAGAGTTGATAAAAAATGATATAAATGTTGTTCCAACTTCAGTAAAATTGAACTTTGAGGACGATAACATGATAGGGAAGTTTTATGATATTGACAATTACATAGTCGAAAACAAGCGGTATTTAGACCCTCTTTTTAGCTTAGACGACTTGGCAACAGAAACGAACATAAGCAGCAGTTATGCATCAAAACTCATTAATAATTATAGCGGTTATAGTTTCCCAGATTACATTAATAGATTAAGGGTCGAGTATGCTAAGCAATTATTAAGTGATGAGCAATACAATAAATACACCATGGTTGCTCTAGCCATAGAGAGTGGCTTTAATTCTAAATCTGTGTTTTATTCAGCCTTTAAAAAATTTACGGGGCAAACTCCTACCGAATTTAAAAAATTGAACTGATTAAAAAGAATAGGGGTTTAGGTATAATTGTCCTAATTTATCCAATTAAGATAATCTCGGACACTTTTAAATAATTACCTGCTAATTTTATATACTGATAATCCTAAAAAAAGATATTATGAAACTACTAAAAAAAACTGTATTGCTATCATTCGTGCTGGTACTGTTTGTTTCCGGTTCTTGTAGCGATGATGAAGAATTTAGACCCACATTACCGCCCATAACCCAAACAGGATCCAATACCTTTGGTTGTTATATAGATGGCAAATTGTTGACCCCAAGGGATGGGGCAGGGACACTTCATACGCAAGATAAGGGTGTAAGGATGATAGCTGGTGGCATACCACGTGAAATCACTTATTGGGAACTGAAAGTAAGAGATTTTAAGAGTGGTAATGGTGGACTTCTAACATTCCATATTCAAAATTTACATCAAAATAAAAAAGGTGTTTATGTAATAAATGAAGGTAATTGTGAAGTTGGTGTTGATGCTTTGGAAAACGTTAATATAACGTGTAGATGGTTAGATAAAGAAACCCAGAACTACAAATGGTACTGTTCCATTGAAAATGGGGGCACATTGACCATAACCCGCTATGATTTTGAAAACCGAATTGTATCGGGCACGTTTAGTTGTACTGTGCAAAACAGAGACGACGCAACTGATACCGTTGAAATTACGGAAGGTCGTTTTGATTTAAAATGGGATACACTGCCCTATACCAATTTTCATTAAAAAAAACAGGTACCGTAGCCGCGGTACCTGCATTGTTTATAAAACAACAGAAAAACCATTGTTTCATCCTTAACACTTTAAAATCATGAAAAACGTTGTCCTAATTTATCTAATTAAGATAATCTCGGACACTTTTAAATAGCAATCCGTTAATTTTACATACTGATAATCCTAAAAAAAAGAAATTATGAAAACACTTAAAAAATTTATTTTACTACTGCTATTAACAGGATTGTTCACTTCTGGTTCTTGTAGCGATGATGAAGAATTTAGACCCACATTACCGCCCATAACCCAAATGGGTGCGAATACCTTTGGCTGTTATATAGATGGCAAACTATTGACCCCAAGGGATGGGACGGGGTCTACTTTAGGGCCAGACCCTGGAATGATTTTTTGGGGGTCGCCACCAGGTATATCGTATAATCAAATACAGGTTAAAGATTATGTTACAGGAACTGGAGGTCGAATAGATATATATATATATGAATTAAGTAAGATCGGTTCAGGTCAATTTAGTGTAAATCAAAGCAATTGTCTCGATGGTATTGATGCAAATATGAACATTAATATCCGTTGCCGTTGGTGGGATGAAAATTTACAGTCCTATAAATGGTACTGTTCCATACAAAATGGTGGAGCTTTAAATATTTTACGTTACGACTTTGAAAACCGAATTGTATCGGGTACGTTCGAGTGCACTGTCCAAAATAAAGAAGACCCAACCGATATTATCGAAATAACCCAAGGGCGTTTCGATATAAAATGGGACACCTTGCTCGATACAGAATTTCCATAAAAAGGGTGCTACGCCAATAGCACCCTTATAATAAATAAAACCTTAACACAATGTTTCACATATTAATACTGTGAAATTATGAAAAACTTTATTATTCCAATTGTATTTATACTATTTATTAATTTTTCATTTAGCCAAAACAAAGATCAAATACCAGAGCCAGATATAGATCTAATGCTAGAAAATATTGATAAAAGCGAGCTAACCTCTTCGTTTTTATATGACCGCACCACACCAATTGCTAACCTAACTCGTTTTAACACCAAAGATAAGAATACGGCAAGCTTGGGGTATTTTGAGCAAGCTTTACAGGAACTTTATAGGGCTTCTAATAAAACCAAGTTTAAACCTATTAAAGAGGTTCGAAAATATTACAAAAGAAAAAAAAGCCTAAATACTATAGATATTGGGGTTCTACATGTAATGCTTCAAAGTTTAAACTATAATAGTAAAGACGAAACTCTTGGTGCTTTGCGTTTTAAAGATAACCAATTAACAAGAATAAATGACAATCCTGTGTTTTTAGAACACGATGTGCTGGTGGTATCACCCTTATTGGATTATGCTGTAGGCAACACGATTAATTATAGGTTTAATCCCAATTTATGGTTTGAGGATGGTGAAAATAAAATCACATCCATCGTAGCTAATTTTGGTACAGGTAAAGACTATTTAGTTTACAGCAAAAATAAATATACGCATCGGGAAGTATCAGTAAATTATGCTGAGTCTGGGTATAAAACCTTGAAGTTTACTGTTAATTATAGCGATGGAGAGGTAAAAACCACATATGGCAAATTACATGTAAAATTATCTGAAACGACTCAGTTCCGTATGATGGATCCGTTAGTTGAAGATGTAACAGGGTTTGTGTCTACCCATCCATTTCAGGGTTATGATGAAAACGCTCCTGTTTATGGTCAGATAGACTACCGTATATTTTATCATACTAATAACGGCAATACCCAGCCAACATTATTAAAACCTATAGTGGTTATTGATGGTTTTGATCCTGGGGATATAAGAAAAATACAAGATGAGGACTCTTCTAAACCCCCTAGCGAGCATTTATCCATAGCTGAGTTTATGCAATATAAAGACAACAACGGACAAAATATTGATTTAATTGACAATCTTAGAAATATAGGTTACGATGTTGTTCTAGTAAACCATCCTACCTATACAAGAGGCAGTAAAACCATTGATGGTGGCGCAGATTATATAGAGCGCAATGCCATGAACCATGTAACGTTATACCAGCATTTAAATAATAAATTGGTGCAAAATGGCAGTACTGAAAAACTTGTTATCGTAGGTCCCAGTATGGGTGGGCAAATTAGCAGGTATGCCTTAGCTTATATGGAAAAAAACAATATGAATCATAACACTAGGCTTTGGGTGAGTGTAGATAGCCCACATTTAGGCGCTAATATTCCCATGGGAATACAGTCTATGATAAACTTATTAGATGCTTTTGGAGGTAGCGTAGCAGCTAACGATTTTTATTACAATCAGTTAAAATCTACAGCAGCTAACCAACAATTGATTGAGCAGCATAGAATAGGTCACTTACCAGATTATTTAAATGGAGGCTCGCCAATACACCAACAGTATTATAATAATATGTCTTCAAATGGGTTGCCAAACTCTAATGGATATCCTCAAAACTTAAGAAAAATAGCCATAGTTAATGGCGCTCTTAATGGTGCCAAGGTTGGTGTAGAAGGACAGGAAGATTTTAGGATACACGGTTTTGCAGATCAAATAATAGGAGATATTAAAGTATCTGAAATGAATACCAAATATATGGGAAATACAGGTAATGTGGTACAGGTGGCGCGCTTATGGCGACTTTCGAAGCCTTTAAGAACAGCGACATACACCAATAATAATCCTCATGGAAGTATGGATAATGTTCCAGGAGGGCTTTTTAATAGCGAAGACTTATTACACGCTTCTGTTTTAGGGGAAGGCTTGGACTTATTAGATGATATTTATGGATTTGGTGATGGTGTACAATTTTTAGACCCTTTTAATCTAATTTTGGGTAGTTTATTAGGGATATATGGTTCTCATTTTGAATCCAGAACTAATAAAAAAGTACATTCTTTTATCCCAACAGTTAGTGCCTTAGGATTTAAAAACCCCAATTTTAATTGGAGTCAAAGAATAGATAGAAACTTAGTGTGCACTAATGAGATTCCGTTTGATAGTTATTTTGGCCCTAAGATAAACGAAAGGCATACCTCGTTTACTGAAGCTAGCGTCAATTGGTTGAAAGCAGAGTTAAGTGGTAATCCTCAATCTCCATCTTTTCCAATAAGTCCAGACAAATTGTTAGGTGAAGATTATATATGTAATGCTGAAACATTTACTTTTGATAGTTGCTCAACTCCTGAAGGTGTTCAAAATTGGGAAGTATCATCTAACTTACAAATTTTAAGCAGTACAACAAATGCGGTTACGGTTAAACCCAACGTGAGCTATCCTGCCAATGGCTGGATAAAGGCGACTTTTAATGCGAGCTCTTCTTTAACCAAAAACATACAATTAAATAACACGCTATTAAACACAAATGATTTTAACTTAACCGACGAATATTATAACGCTGTTAGCGGAAGCGGTTCATTTAACGACCCGTTCTTGGTTTGCCCAAACTCTTCATACATTTTAGGCTACTCTGGTAATTCCGTTGTCGATTTGTCAACTATGAGCAACGTCATATTACCTTATGGATGGTCCGGTTACTCTTATGGCGCACTAGAGTTATTGTTTACTCCAGGAAATTTTTATGGAAACCCAGAAAGAATCGATATAAGCTATCAAGGCGAATGCGGTAATGCATTACATAGTGTTTATTTTGCAGAAGATTCATTTAACTGTTCTGGTGGTTGGTTTTCTTATAGGGTTGCACCCAATCCGGCAGTATCAGATGAATTAAGTATTGTAAACATAGAAAATGAGGATACTATTAAACGAATTAAACCAAATGCTAAAGTTGAATTTTTATTATATAACGATCAAAGTATATTAAAAAAGCAAAAAAGAGAAAAAGGCAACAAAAAGGAGTATAAATTAGATATTTCTAAGCTTAAAAACGGATTTTATTATTTAAAAATCATTAGGGAAGAAAAAACAGAAACGCACAAAGTCGTTATTTATCGTTAAACACCAATTGCGTAATTGCATTTATTTCAGGGGTTATCTAAAAATTAATTTAGGTAACCTCAGTTATTTATACCATTTTTAATTTACTTTGTAACAAACCCCAAAACAAATCAACATATAAACGAAGCGAAACAATAAAGAATAAAAAGTAACAATAAATAATATTAAAGGATGACAGCACACGAAATTGATTACCGCATCTACGGCGAAGAAATGCAATACGTAGAAATAGAACTCGACCCACAAGAAGGCGTTGTTGCCGAAGCCGGAAGCTTTATGATGATGGACGACGGCATTAAAATGGAAACCATTTTTGGTGATGGATCTCAAAAAGACACAGGTTTTTTAGGCAAGATATTAGGCGCCGGAAAACGCATACTTACTGGCGAAAGCCTTTTTATGACAGCTTTTTATAACGATTTAGTTGGCAAACGTAACGTCTCTTTCGCATCACCATATCCTGGAAAAATTATCCCCATAGATTTAACAGAGTTTGGTGGCAAGTTTATTTGTCAAAAAGACGCTTTTTTGTGCGCAGCAAAAGGGGTTAGTGTTGGTATTGAGTTCTCCAAAAAATTAGGTCGTGGCTTATTTGGTGGCGAAGGTTTTATTATGCAAAAACTAGAAGGCGATGGTATGGCATTTGTGCATGCTGGTGGCACTATGGCTAGAAAAGAACTGCAAGCTGGGGAAACACTTCGTGTAGATACAGGCTGTATTGTAGGTTTCGATAAAACTGTAGATTACGATGTAGAGTTTGTTGGCGGTATTAAAAACACCATATTTGGTGGCGAGGGTTTATTTTTTGCAAAGCTTCAAGGTCCTGGAACGGTTTACATTCAGTCCTTGCCCTTTAGCCGACTTGCAGGTCGTGTTTTGGCATCGGCTCCACAAGGGGGTGGTAAAGATAAGGGCGAAGGCAGTATTCTTGGTGGTTTAGGAAATTTATTAGATGGCGACAATAAGTTTTAAGTGTTAAATTTTATTTAATTTTATAAATGCATATAATTTTTCACTAAATTGTGTGTTTAATAAAATAAGTAATGCCTATAAACAAATCTACGTTTAATTTAAACCTAAAACCTATTACAAATTATGGCAAGAGCAATGCTAGAGTACACCAAAATTGTGCTTAAAAAAGTAAGTTTTGATACAACCTTGTTTTGCAAAGAAGTACAAAAGGCAGTAAATAGATTACTACCTTACGAGATTGAAGAGCTTAAAGAATATATACAATCTCTTGTACGGCAAAACCCAGAATTAAATCAATGTTTAATCTATTTAAAAGCATAAAAAAAGCGATTTACTAGTTACTTATTGTAGCCCAAGTAAATCGCTTTTTTAGTTTTATTTATTAGAAATAGGACTTATAATTTCTACGTTCTGAAAAGCAATAGCCCCACGAACAATACCAGAAATAACATCTTGTAAAGCTTCAACAATCTGTATTTTCAATTCGTTGTTATGGTAAATCAAGCTCACTTCCCTGGCCGGTGTGGGTTCGTTAAAATAATGCAGGTTTTCTTTTTCACTTTCTTTAACATCCAGTGTGTGTAAATAGGGCAAAAGCGTCATGCCCAAACCTTCGTTTGATAACTTTATAAGCGTTTCAATACTACCGCTTTCTATTTGAAATTGATCGTCTGTTTGGTTTTTAAAAGCCTTACATAGATTAATTACCCCATCTCTAAAACAATGCCCATCTTCAAGCAATAGCATATCGCTGATATCTAAATCTGATACATTTATTTTTTTGTTGCAATGCAAACGATGCCCCTTAGGAATGTAACTTACAAAAGGCTCAAAATAAAGCACACGTTCTTTTATAAGCTCGTTTTTTAGCGGTGTTGCTGCAATGGCTGCATCTAAATGGCCTTCTGTAATGCGCTCGATAATCTCCTCGGTGGTTAGCTCTTCAATTTTAAGCTTTACCTTGGGGTGCTTTTTTATAAAGGTTTTTAAAAACATGGGCAATAAAGTTGGCATTATAGTAGGGATTACTCCCAGCTTAAACTCGCCACCAATAAATCCTTTTTGCTGATCTACAATATCTTGTATTCTATAGGATTCGTTAACAATATTTCTG
Organism: Gelatiniphilus marinus; assembly: GCF_042684345.1. Lineage (NCBI taxonomy): Bacteria > Pseudomonadati > Bacteroidota > Flavobacteriia > Flavobacteriales > Flavobacteriaceae > Gelatiniphilus > Gelatiniphilus marinus. Next base: position 386,215 of record NZ_JBHULK010000003.1, read on the forward strand.
GCCTGATGCACTATTTTTTTACCAATTTCGGTAAGCTCAATGGGTTTTTTGCTTCTATCAAAAATCTGAACATCTAACTGGTCTTCAAGCTTCTGAATTTGCATACTTAACGTGGGCTGCGTTACAAAGCATTTTTCTGCGGCTTTGGTAAAATTTTGGTTTTCGGCAACTGCCAAAACATAATAGAGTTGTGTAATTGTCATGGGTATCAATTTAGGCTATAAAAATATAAAAACTATCAATAAAATTTATTAAAACACCTGTTAATTATAAATTAAATTTGTGGCAAATAAAAAGAAATATATATTTAAATGACATACAACAGTATAGGTTTAAACACCTTTAAAACAGAAGATTTAGCAAACGATTTAAATCATTTATTGGCGAATTTTCAAATCTATTACCAGAATTTAAGAGGCATACATTGGAATATTAGAGGTAAGCGTTTTTTTGATTTACACGTTAAGTTTGAAGAATTATATACCGATGCCACTATAAAGGTTGATGAAATTGCAGAACGTATTTTAACTTTGGGTGCTACGCCTTTACACACATTTGAAGATTATTCGGCAAAAGCCGAAGTTAAAGTGGGTAAAAATATTTCTGAAGACGATAAAGCCGTTCGATTAATTGTAGATTCGTTAACCGAACTTTTAAAAATTGAAAGAGAAATTTTAGAAAAATCGGGTGATGCAAACGATGAAGGTACCAACTCGATGATAAGCGATTTTATTACCGAACAAGAAAAAACCGTTTGGATGATGAAAGCTTGGTTAAACGAAACGATTTAGATTATTAGTTTATTTTGGTTAATTTTTTAAGGCGGCTTACGGGTTTTTGGCCAAAGTAAGCCGCTTTATTTATACAGATGCTAAAACATAATATTCATTTCTAAATCTTCTGCTTTTAATTTAAATTTGGCGGTTGCAAATTGTGGCGGGCCATAACTCATTGGGTTGTTGGACATGCCGTACTGTTCCTTTGGCATGCCATTATCTTCAAAATCCATTTGATTATTTTCGTTTTCGTCGTGCAGTGCCATTATGGCGTAAGTGCCGGGTTTAATGTTTTTGAAGGTTACGGTTATTTTTCCGTTTTCAATTTTACTTTGCTCGTTTTTAATGCCTTTGCCTCTCATAAATGTGTTTTCTGTATGAAGTGCTAACAATACATTTCCTTTATTGTTTTTAATATTTTCAATGACAACGGTAATGGTTTTTCCTTCTGAATTTTCTTGTGCTTGTATTAAAGTAACAGCGAAAAATAATGTGATGATTAGTGATAAAGTTTTCATGGTTTTATGGTTTTTATTGATTAACACTTCAAATATCTGACAGAAAAACAGACTTTGGTAATTGTTGTTACCCAACTGTAAAATATAAATGATGAATTGTATTTTGCTTGAAGACAGAAGACAGGAGTTTGGCGAACGGAAAGGGGTTGAAGTTGTGAGTTTGCAACAGCCTTGGCAAACAGGTGCGTTAGGGATTGAAATGGAAATCCTTTTTTGAGACACGAAAAAAAGATTGTATTGGAAAGCCCGACACCGCTTCGGGAGCCTCAGCGACCAGCGGGGTAACGCCCGAATTTACAGCAGCCCTCGAGACTTAATTTCCAAATACTTGTTAATGGTATCGATAGTCAAATTTTCTGGTGTGGTTAATATGGAATAGATGCCGTATTTTTTGAGCTCGTTTACAATTAAACGCTTTTCGAAGGCAAATTTCTCAGCGATTACCTTATCGTAAACTTGCTGTACGGTTTCGGCTTTTTGGGTAATTAAACTATTTAACTTGGTGTTTTTAAAGAAAATAACCACCAATAAATGGCTTTTGGCAATGGCTTTTAAATAGGGTAGTTGGCGGTTTAATCCGTCGAGGGTTTCAAAATTGGTGTACATTAAAATGAGGCTTCTGTGGGTAATGTGCCTTTTTATGTTGCCGTAAAGTCGGCTAAAATCGCTTTCGTGGAAATCTGTTTTTACGTTGTAAAGCGATTCTAAAATAAGCTGCATTTGCGAGCTTCGGCGATTGGCAACCACCATGTTTTCAATGTTTTTAGAGAACGAAAGCATGCCCGCTTTGTCGTGCTTTTTTAAAACCACATTACTAATAACTAGGGTGGCATTAATGGCGTAATCTAATAGGCTTAAACCGTTAAAAGGCATTTTCATTACACGGCCTTTATCGATGATGGAATAGATGGGTTGCGATTTTTCGTCTTGAAATTGATTGACCATCAATTGGTTGCGTTTTGCGGTGGCTTTCCAATTTATGGTGCGCAAATCGTCGCCCAAAACATAATCTTTTATTTGCTCGAATTCCATGGTATGCCCCAATCGGCGAACTTTTTTAAGTCCATATTCAAGTGCATTTTGGTTAATGTTTAAAAGCTCAAACTTTTTTAATTGCTTAAAACTTGGGTAGGTTGGCACCATCGCAGCATCATCAAAAATAAAGCGTTTAGCGACTAATTTTAAGGCGGAATAGGCGTAAACGTTTAAACAGCCAAAATGATATTCGCCACGTGCAGTTGGTTTTAAATGATATGTGATTGATTTTGTTTTTCGAGGGTAAATCGTGTCTTTAATTTTAAAATCACGCACTTGAAATTGCTCGGGTATTTCGTCAATAATTTCCAAATGAATGGCAAACGGATAGTTGTTATTGATGTTTAAATCGATGGTGTTTTTATCGCCGTTTGAAAATTTATCGGGTAAAATCCGGCGTGCTTTAATTTTATTTTTCCCAATAAAAACAATTAGAAAATCTATAGCAAAAAGGAAGGTAAGTACTAAAATGGAGAGTTGTGCGATATTAAATAATAGCGGCACAAAATAACTTAAACCAAACAATACCACAATGCCAATGCCTGTGTAAAAAAATCGGGGTTGTATGTAGAATGGTTTAAAGAATTTCAATTTTTTAGAAGTTAGAAGTTAGAAGTTAGAAGTTAGAAGTTAGAAGTTAGAAGTTAGAAGTTAGAAGTTAGAAGTGGGATTCTTCACTGCAACTGCGACTGCCAACTGAGTACTGGTTACTGCCTACTTTTTACCTCGGTATTTCAACAGTTTCAATAATTTGTTTGATGATTTGTTTGCTCGACACGCCTTCCATTTCGCGTTCGGGTGTTACAATAACGCGGTGGTGCAACACAGGAATTGCGGCACGTTTAATATCTTCTGGCGTTACAAAATCGCGACCGCTCATGGCGGCAAATGCTTTACTGGATTTTAATATGGCTATGGATGCTCGTGGCGATGCGCCTAAATATAAAAAGCGGTTGTTACGCGTGGCCACAATAAGTTCTGCAATGTATTTTAGCAAATGTGATTCAACCAAAATTCGGGTGACTATATTTTGATATTCAGCAATTTGTTTGGCTGTTAAAAATGATGAAATGGTTTCGGTTTTTTCGGTGTCTCTTAATTTGTGTTCTCTCGAAAGGATTTCTATTTCTTCATTTAAATTTGGGTAATCCACATCAATTTTAAATAAAAAACGGTCTAATTGTGCTTCGGGCAAACGGTACGTGCCTTCTTGTTCTATGGGGTTTTGGGTAGCTAAAACCATAAAAGGCGCGTCTAATTTATACTTGTTACCATCAATGGTAATTTGCTGCTCTTCCATCACTTCAAATAATGCCGCTTGAGTTTTTGCTGGAGCTCTATTTATTTCGTCAATTAAAATCATGTTTGAGAAAATAGGACCTTTTTTAAATTCAAATTCTGAGTCTTTTAAATTGAAAACTGAGGTTCCTAAAATATCACTCGGCATTAAATCTGGTGTGAATTGAATTCTGCTAAAACCAACACTCAAAGATTTTGCCAACAGTTTTGCGGTAATGGTTTTTGCTACACCCGGAACGCCCTCGATAAGCGAATGCCCTTTGGCTAAAAGCGACGCGATGAGCATATCTACCATATCTTTTTGCCCTACGATAACTTTGCCAACTTCGTGCCTTATTTTTTCAATGCTTTGTTGAAGTTCGGTTAAATCCAATCGGTTTTTAAATTGTAAATCGTTTGAATCTTTAAGCACACTATGGTCTATTGATGATACTACATTTTCTGACTTCGGTATAAAATCTTGATGGTCTTTTTGGTTTTTATTTTCGTCCATAATTATTTTAAATAAAAAGCTTCAATAAGCTTGTTTAGTTGTATTAAGTTTTCTTCAAAAAACTCATTTTTGGTACGCAACCAATTGATGTAATCGATTAGTTTTTTAATATCTTCTTTTTTCTTTCCTGTTTTCGATGCTAATTTCACTATAAATGCTTCGTTTAAAACAGCAGTGTCCAAATTAAAATCGGTACGGATGCGCTCCAAAAAATAGGTTATTTTTTTGTCTATTAAGTTTTTATGATCTTGGGTCTCAAAATATAAATTAGAAATTGTTTTAACAAAAGCCACAGTTGTATTTTGCAAGGGTTTTATAATTTTTATAATACGTTGTCGGCGTTTGGCATTAAAAATCATGAATAAAATACCAAAAATTAAAGCGGTGTACCATGCCCATTTAAACGCCGGTTGCTCTAAAAACCAACTGAGATTCGATTCTTTTTCCACTTTGCCATCATAACCTGTTTGTATTTTGGTATAAGAATCAAAATACACATCGTTTTCGGGTAAATAGGAAATGAGGCCTTCTGCATATTTATATCGGTCTTCTTTTAAAAGATTATAATTGGTAAAGGCTTTTGGCTCTAAATGCAGATATATATTGCCTTTTCCAAAAGGGACATGTATAAAATTTGCGTGTTTGTAATCGATTTTAGAATATCCTAAAACGGTGTGATTTATGGTGTCGAACTTTGAAAAATAATTGTCGCCTTCATTTTTATCGATGGCAATATTTTTTATGTCGAGGTATTTTAAAGATTGATACGAAATGCTGTCTTTCGTGTTTTCAATATAATCGACACTTATATTTAAGGTATCGTGAATTTTCTGACTGAAATAATAATCTGATATAAAAAGTGTGTTTCCAGAATCGACAAAATGCAATAATTCATCAATCGAATTGTCTTCTAAATAATCAGAATTCCCGATGATAACAAAACTGCCTTCAGCAATATGCTCGCCGTAATTATCCTTGGAATGTGCTCTTAAATAACTCGCCGGTTGATGGTAAACCGTTCTAATTTTATGGTTTTTAAATAGGTTTGGTAATTCTTTGTAAAAAATGCTTACTCCGTAAGGTTTGTTACTTTTTTCGTTAAAAGACTCTTCCCAATCTACCGTTTTAGTAGATTTTATGCCAAAAGTTATTGCTGCCGTAACCATTAAAGCAGCGATAATGAAAAGTATTGGAATTATCTTTTTCATTTACTTAACCAGATTTAAAAGGGTTACAAAATTCTTTTTAGCTTTGCTGTATTCATCGGTATTCAACGGGAATTGGCCATACCAAATATAATTGTACAAATACGAGGTGTAAGCAAAATTTTTACTAAATGGCTTATCGTTTATTTCATTTAAATACTCAGCGTTGGTTTTATCGTCTTCAAATTTTATATGGTTTTTTAAACTAAGGGTTTTTAAAACAAGTAGATAATAAAATCGGATGGCGAGTCTGAAATTATTGTCATTTTCAGCATTATGTATTAGCGTGTTAATATCTGCATTTTCAATATTTTCGGCAGTAATATCTTCGTAATTATTAAGAGTTCGATTTTGTTTAGATGAAAATAAACCAGCTCCACCTTCGTTAAGTAAAATGTAAACCAAATAGACTACTGCAATAGCCAATGCTAAATAAAATAACCAAGCAAAAGGGCCAAAGTTGATACTGAAACTATCGGGATTATTTGTTTCTTTTGTTGATGGTTTTACGTTTTTAAAATCTTCATATTTACCCGAACCAGATGGAGTTTGGTTTACAACCTCTTTACCTTCGTAATTATATTTTCTGCTGGAATAACGTGTTTTAAAATCGTTGTCAAATTTTCTAATTTGCTCGGGCTTTTGAAAAGTAGAAATACCAAATGCCTTTTGAGAATTTGCAACACTCAAAAGCAAGAAAACAACAATATGTAATCGGATTATTTTCAGATAGAAGATGGATTTAAAAGTGGAACACGTGTTACTTCTTTTTGCACTTTAAAAGGATAAATTAAGTAGTAATAACTAATAACTCCGAGGGTAATTAAAATAATGCCCACCGATAAAAAATGCGGCATAATATTAGAATAACGCGTTACAAAACCTTCTAAAAAGCCAGCAAAAAAGGTAAACGGAAAGGTGCTTATTAAAATTTTTACACCTGTTTTTGCACCATGTTTAAACGAGGTATATCTAGAATGTGTACCCGGAAATAAAATACTGGCACCAAGAATCAACCCCGCAGCACACTCGATAACAATGGCAAAAATTTCCATAGAACCGTGAATCCAAATCCCGCGAACACTTTCCCAAAATACGCCTTTTTCGTAAAAAAAATACTGAAAAGAACCCAGCATAATACAGTTTTTAAACATAATATAAAGTGTGCCAACGCCACCAAAAACACCCAAAACAAATGCAATAATGCCAACCCGTAAATTGTTAATGGTAATACCAATAAAACTGCCCCAATTACTACCGCTTTTATAAACCGCAACCGGATCGCCGGCTTCAATATTTTCTAAAGACATGTTTACATAATTATCGCCCAAAATAGAACGCACAAACTCCCCGTCATTGGCAGCAGAAATCGCGCCAATAAACGTAAACGTGAAAAAGATTACAAAAGCGATGTAAATAAATTTTCGGTATTGGTAGCAAATTAACGGCACTTCGGTTTTCCAAAAATCAAGAAACCTGTTGGTGTTTTCCCGTTTGGTTTTATAAATTTTTTGAAATGCTTTTGCAGCCAATTGGTTTAAGTACGCAATCACCTTGCTTTTAGGGTAATAGGTTTGTGCGTAAGCCAAATCGTTTATTAAATGAATGTATTGCGAGGCGAGTTCGTCGGGGTCTTTAAAGTCATTATTAAAAATTGCCTGCTCGAAACTCAACCATTTCTCCTTATTTTGTTTGATGAATGAAACTTCCCTCATATATTTCTTCTGTAAAAAACTAAATTTTGTATTTAAAAAATTACAAAATTTAGTTTCACTTCAGTAACCAACTTTGTTAATCCATGTAATTTTTTCATTCGATTTTTTAAATTTTCGAATTAAAAAATTCATGTATTTTTGATAAATTAAAATATAAAATGTCAGAGTTACAAATTAACACGACCCAAAATGTAAAAATAAAATTCACTGCTGTTGGAGCAGGGGAGCGTTTGTTGGCATTCATCATAGATACCGCTATAAAAATCGGCTATTTATTGGTTTTAAATTGGACTTTTGGTGCTTTCGAAAACATGGACCAGTGGTCTCAAATTGCCATTAACACGGTATTGAGCTTTCCGGTTATGTTTTACACGTTGGCCTTAGAATCGCTTTTAGAAGGGCAAACCATTGGCAAACGTGCCTTAAAAATCAAGGTGGTTAAAATTGATGGTTATCAAGCGTCGCTGGCAGATTATGTGGTGCGGTGGTTTTTCAGAATTGTAGATATTTACATTTTCGGCTTGGGCTTTTTTGTAATTATGTTTAGTAAAAAACAACAACGCTTGGGCGATATGGTAGCAGGAACAGCAGTAATTGCCTTAAAAGATAAAGTAAATATCAGTCATACTATTTTAGAAAATTTAAAAGACGATTACAGGCCAACATACCCAAATGTTATAAAATTATCCGATAACGATGCGCGCATTATAAAAGATACCTTTACCGTGGCGAGGGCCTCAAAAGATTATCAAACCTTAATAAAGTTGAGGAATAAATTAGTTGAAGTCGTTGAAATTAAAACCATAAAACAAAAAACAGATATAGACTTTATCGATGCTATTTTAAAAGATTATAATTTTTATACACAAGATATGTAAGCAGAGAGCCACTTTTTCCTTTTCGGAAAAAGTGTGCGAATCGCTTACCCTGAGTTTATCGAAGGGTCTTTCTGAATAAGGTAAAGTTTTCAAGAGCCACTTTTTCCTTTTCAGAAAAAGTGTGCGAATCGCTTACCCTGAGTTTATCGAAGGGTCTTTCTAAATAAGGTAAGGTTTTCAAGAGCTACTTTTTCCTTTTCAGAAAAAGTGTGCGAATCGCTTACCCTGAGTTTATCGAAGGGTCTTTAAAAAAGAGAGTGAATCACTCATCCCGAAATTGTTTCGGGATATCATTCTTATAAAAAATATAATTATAGCGTTACCACAAGGGTCGCGCTTTCGGCAGTCGCTTTTTTGTGTTGCATAGGTGCAACAACACAAAAAGAGCTTCATCAAATGCCTCAATCGCTAACGCGCACCATCGTATAAATTAATATGATTAACAAAAAACCATGTTTTACACCATAGATATTTTAGGCACCATTGCCTTTGCCATTTCGGGCGTACTAGTTGCGATGGGCAAAAAAATGGACTTATTCGGCATCCTAATAATTGCTTTTGTAACCGCAGTTGGTGGTGGTACGCTGCGCGATTTGCTTATAGGAAACACGCCGGTTTTTTGGATGGAAGACATGACGTATTCTTACATCATTATAGCATCTTCGGTATTTGCCATTGTTTTTAGAAACAAAATCAATTATTTAAGAACCTCACTTTTTTTGTTTGATACCATAGGTATTGGGCTTTATACTGTGGTAGGTATAGAAAAAGGTATAAATGCAGAATTGCACCCTATAATTTGTGTAGCTTTGGGTACCATGTCGGCATGTTTTGGAGGTGTTATAAGAGATATTTTATGTAACGAAATACCCGTAATATTCAGAAAGGAAATTTATGCCACAGCTTGTATTCTTGGTGGGGTTACATATTTTTTGTTAAGCGAATTACCAATTGAAGACAATATTGTCTTTGTAGTTGCCGGTGTGGTGGTAATAACCACGAGATTGTTGGCTGTAAAGTTTAAAATAGCCTTACCCACAATTTATAGGGAGTAGTTTTATTTTTGTGTTGCTTTTTTACAGCGTTTCCTAACAATCTTTAAAGCAAGGGCTTTATGGTTTTTTATTCTGTATAAGTATAAGGTTGGGTCCAAGCGTTTTCAAACAGCAAATCTTCAATGGGGTTTTTGTGTAATTTAGAAGAGGTTATTTTGCATCTTGCGTATAGCAAGTTTTTTGTTAGTACGAAACTGGCTTTGTTGCCCTCGACAGAAAAAAGTTCTTCGGGCTCTACTTGTCCTTTTTTGCAGCCAATAAACGCTATTTTGTAGGTTGTGTTTTTATCTGCTTTAACTTCAACAGAAAGGGTGTTGTTTTTAAAACTAAGATCTTTTAATTCTACGCCAGTTGAGGCGTAAAACTGTCCGGTTTCCATCGCGTTTATTAAAGATTTAGGGCTTAATATATCTGTTTGTACCATAATCCAGCCTCTACCAGCGTTGCTCCATGTGCTGCCTTTTCTGTGGTAATGGTGCGAATCATCGGTAGCAAGTCCGTACATTAATGGTTTATTGTTTTCTATGTAAGCAATGTTAATGTAATCCCACATCAATTCAGTGGATATATATTCATCATTTCCAGAATTATTAACAGCAGGATGCCCGTTGTAAACCTCGAAAAACTGTTCGTTTTTTAAGGCTATCATATCTTCAAGACCAATGGCGTAGCCAAAATTTGCATGGTTAATGTGGGCTATTATTGGTTTGCCTAATTCTTCTTTTTGTTTAGCTACGGCATCTAAGTTGTTTTGCATCACATTTAAAACGCTGTGGCCACCTTGCGGGTTTATTTTGTGCTCGATATTGGTTGCGTTTATGTGAATGGGCTTGCCTTGGTAGCTATCGGTTATTTCTTCAGCTTGTAGAATTAAAAACTTATTATTCTCTTCAAATTTTGTTTTGTATTGGTTGTAAGTTTTTAGTTTAACTTGGATTCTGTTTAACGAATCAATTTTATAATTTACCCAATTTGTACCATAGGTTTTTAGGTAATTTTTAAATGCGTTTTGATAGATGGAATCTTCAGGAACAGTTATCCATTTATCACCCTTGGCCAAAGTATTATGGTCTGTTAAAGCTACAAATTGATACCCGTTACTTTTATACCAATGCATAATAACTTCAGGGAATTCGTCGCCATCACTCCAATAAGAATGGGTGTGCAAATTACCTTTATACCATTTTTTTTCTACTGATGGTTTGCCTTTACTGCAACTAAAAAACAAAATAAGAATTGCCAGTACTGAAATTTTTAAAGTATCCATTGTGTTAACGCTAATTAAAACTATACATCTAATATAATGTATTAATAATTAAACGTTTGCTAACAAAATGCGTAAGTGCTACCTGAATTAAAATTTAAGTAAAGATTTAAATCGAAAAGAAGGTCTTGAGGCTGTGTTACAGGGGGGTAATTTTACCGAAGCGTTGGGGCCATTCCCGAGAATCCCTTCCCGAAAGCTCTCGGGAGGGAGTATGAAAAGTAATCAATTTTACTTTTTATTTTTTAGCATAGTTAGTACCATTTTAAATTTCTCTATGGCAAATAACGAGTGCGGTATATTTGCTGGCATAATTATATTGTCTCCTGTTTCAAGAATGTGGGAAACCCCATCTATTTTTATATCGGCTTTACCATCAACTATAAAAGCAATAGCATCAAAAGGTGCGGTATGTTCGCTTAAACCTTCATTTTTATCAAAAGCAAATAAAGAAATATTTCCTGTTTCTTTTTTTAAAATATGCTTGCTAACAACGGCTTTTTCGGCATAACTAATACTTTTATCGTAAGAAAATATTTTTCCTTTTTCAAATTCATTTGGCATAAAAAATCTTTTTTAAAATTATAATTCTTTTTTAAATATTATCTGTAGGGTTTTAAAATAACTAGTGCTGTAATAACACCCTAATATTGTATTTGGCGAAAGTATTTATTTTTTCGCACTAAGTCAAACCATAAACCAAATAGTATAATTAACATTTGGTAGATTAAAATGGTATAAAAAATATTATGGCAGTTAGAGTCTTAAAACCATAAAGCATGAAAAATAAATTGGTTTTTTTAGTACATTATTATTTCGGCATAACCAAAATTGTATTTTTACAAAAATTTAAATAATGAATTGCAGAGCAAAACAACTAAAAGCCTTTGATAGGTTGCTAACCATTATGGACGAATTGCGAGAGCAATGCCCCTGGGATAAAAAGCAAACCATGGAAACCCTAAGGCATCTTACCATTGAAGAAACCTACGAATTGGGCGATGCCATTTTAGATAATGACTTAAATGAAGTTAAAAAGGAATTGGGCGATGTATTGCTGCACATTGTGTTTTATTCTAAAATAGGAAGCGAAACCAAACATTTTGATATTGCCGATGTTTGCAACAGTATTTGCGAAAAATTGATAAACAGGCATCCGCATATTTACGGCGACCTAAAGGTTGAAAACGAAAACGATGTAAAACGCAATTGGGAAAACCTAAAGCTTAAAGAAGGCAAAACTAGTGTTTTAGAAGGCGTGCCCAAAAGCCTGCCAGCATTGGTAAAAGCCAATAGAATTCAAGAAAAAGTAGCCGGAGTAGGTTTTGATTGGGAAGCGCCTAATCAAGTTTGGGAAAAGGTAGAAGAGGAATTAAACGAGTTTAAAACCGAGGTAAACTTGGGCAACCAAGACAACATGGAAAACGAATTTGGCGATGTTTTGTTCGCAATGGTAAACTACGCCCGCTTTTTAAACATTAACCCAGAAAATGCCTTGGAGCGCACCAATAAAAAATTTTCAAAGCGATTTAAATACCTTGAAGCCAAGGCTAAATGCTTAAACAAACCCCTAAAGGATATGACGCTTGCCGAAATGGACCAGTTTTGGGAGGAAGCTAAAAGCCTGTAAATTTATTTTTATAAACCGCCAGACCTCATAAAATAGTGTTAAGGCAAACACGATTTAAAGATGAGACAGGTATTAGAATAAAAAAAATATGTAGGTTTGCCGACTACAGATTTTTAGATATATGACATTCGATTTAAAAACGAAAGACCCCAAAAGTAAAGCCAGAGCCGGAAAAATAACCACAGATCACGGTGTTATAGAAACACCTATTTTTATGCCTGTTGGTACAGTAGCTACAGTAAAAGGCGTGCACCAGCGCGAACTTAAAGACGATATAAACCCAGATATTATACTAGGTAACACCTATCATTTGTATTTACGCCCGCAAACCCACATTCTCGAAAAAGCCGGTGGATTGCACAAGTTTATGAATTGGGACCGGAATATATTAACCGATTCGGGTGGCTATCAAGTGTATTCACTTTCAGCAAACAGAAAAATTAAAGAAGAAGGTGTAAAATTCAAATCTCATATTGATGGCAGTTATCATACATTCACACCAGAAAACGTAATGGAAATACAACGAACCATTGGTGCCGATATTATTATGGCTTTCGATGAGTGTACACCATACCCCTGCGATTACAATTATGCCAAACGAAGCATGCACATGACGCATCGTTGGTTGGACCGCTGTATTAATCATTTAGAAAAAACACCTTTAAAATACGGTTACAATCAAGCCTTTTTCCCAATAGTACAAGGCAGTACGTATAAAGACTTGCGCCAGCAATCGGCAGAATATATTGCCAATGCAGGAGCTGTTGGCAATGCCATTGGTGGATTATCGGTGGGCGAGCCAGCCGAAGAAATGTATGCCATGACCGAGGTTGTAACCCATATTCTACCCGAAGATAAACCACGCTATTTAATGGGCGTAGGGACACCAATCAATATTTTAGAAAATATTGCGTTAGGTGTAGATATGTTCGATTGCGTAATGCCAACACGTAATGCCAGAAACGGCATGTTGTTTACGGCAAATGGTACTATTAACATTAAAAATTTAAAATGGGCAGACGATTTTTCGCCCATAGACAAGATGGGAATTACATTTGTAGATACCCAATACACCAAAGCCTACCTTAGGCATTTGTTTACCGTAAACGAATTGTTGGGCAAACAAATAGCGACCATCCATAATTTAGGATTTTATTTATGGTTGGTTCGCGAAGCAAGAAAACATATATTAGCAGGAGATTTTAGGGTTTGGAAAGATAACATGGTAAAACAAATGGATAATCGTTTGTAAAAGATTTTAAAGAAGAAAAGATAGAACAGAGAAGAAATAGATAGTATTTACGAGTCTTTTTCTAATAGCTCTTTTCTGTTTTCTTAAAATAAATATGAAATTGAATTGAAAATACTAGACTGGTACATATTAAAGCGCTATTTATTTACATTTTTTATGATGCTACTCTTGTTTATTCCCATAGGAATAACAGTACATCTTGCCGAAAAAATAGGAAAAATACTAGAAAACGAAGTGCCTTTTGCAGAGGTTATGTGGTACCTGTTGGATTTCACAATTTATTTCGCCCATTTATTATTTCCGTTGTTTTTATTCTTGTCTGTAATTTGGTTTACCTCAAAACTGGCCAACAATACAGAAATCATTGCTTTTTTAAGCTCGGGCGTATCCTTTTCAAGATTTTTAAAACCCTATTTAATCGGTGCATTTATTGTCGCTGTTTTAGCCCTGGTACTGGGCTTGTATTTAGCGCCCAAAGCTAGCGAGGGCTTTAATGATTTTAGCTATAAATATTTAAAAAAAGGCAGAAAAGTTGCCGAAAACAGAGATGTGTTTAGGCAAATTAACGACAACGATTTTATTTACGTAAACAGTTTCGATTTAAAAAACAAACAAGGGCACTTTTTTACCTTAGAGCACATTAAAGACAACAAACTTGTTTACAAAATAAACGCCAGCACCATAAAATACAATCCAGAAGATAGCACATATCAATTACGTAATTATGTAAAACGAACTATTGGCGAATTTGAAGATATTATTGAAAGCGCACCAAAAAAAGACACGGTATTTCCTTTCGATACTGAAGATTTAACTCCAGAGATTTACATCGCAGAAACCCTGCCTTATAGCGAGTTAAAAGATTTTATAGACAAAGAGGAAAAACGCGGCTCTTCAAATATAGGGCGCTATCAATTAGTGCTTTACAGAAAATGGAGCTTGCCCGTTTCGGTATTTATTTTAACCATAATAGCAGTTGCCGTTTCGTCTATAAAGAGGCGCGGTGGCATGGGCGTTAATTTAGCTGTGGGCATTTGTATTGCCATGGTTTTTGTATTTTTCGATAAAATATTTGGTGTTATGGCAGAACAGTCTAATTTCCCGCCAATTATTGCGGTGTGGTTTCCTAACGTCATTTTCGGTATTTTAGCTTTATATCTTTTACGTAATGCCAAACGCTAAACTCAAAAACCAATTACACCTTCATTTTTTAGTGTTTATTGCAGGTTTTACAGCCATTTTAGGAGAGTTTATTACAATTAGCGCCATTCCTTTGGTTTGGTTTAGAATGGTTATGGCCTCTATTTTAATGCTTGCGTATGTTAAAATAGCCAAAGTAAAATTAAGCATACCGCCAAAATCCATTTTAAAGCTCTCGGTGGCTGGGGTTATTATCGCATTGCATTGGATTACTTTTTTCGCAGCTATTGATGCATCAAACATATCAATAACACTGGCCATGTTTTCAACGGGTGTTTTTTTTGCCTCTTTTATAGAGCCCATAGTCTATAAACGTTCTATAATTTGGTACGAAATTGTTTTTGGTATAATGGTAATAATTGGTGTTTTTATAATAACACAAAGCGAATTTAAATATATAATTGGCATCGTTCTGGGCATATCGTCTGCATTCCTGTCATCATTGTTCGCCGTACTTAACGGTAGTTTTTTAAAACAACATACGGCAACCGTTATTTCTTTTTACGAGTTTTTAAGTGGTGTGTTATTTATATCTGTTTACCTGTTCTTTTTTGGCCCAGGATTTTCGGCAGATTTCTTTAAGCTTAGTGTACAAGATTTTGGCTATCTTTTTATTTTAGCATCCGTTTGTACGGCCTATGCCTTTATTGCCTCGGTTTATGTTATGAAGCACATTAGCCCTTATACCGTGGTGTTAACCTATAATCTAGAACCTATTTATGGAATTTTGATGGCTTTCCTGCTCTTTCCTGAAAAAGAAAAAATGACATCAAATTTTTATTATGGTGCCCTTGTAATCATTGCAACCGTAATGCTAAATGGCCTAGTAAAAAACATAAGAACTTTAAAATGAAAACGTTCTTAACAGCATTACAAAATTAAAGTTTTATATTTACTCAAACCATACCATTTTGATAATTAGGATTTCCTGAAATTAAAATGTTATTTCGTTTTGTTTGTAATTTTAAAACAAAATAAAATATGTAATTTTGCAACCTAACCAAGATTAAAAGTCCAAATACAAAATTCTTATGGAATACCTAGAATTTGAATTACCAATAAAAGAGCTAGAAGACCAATTGTTAAAATGTAGGGTAATTGGCGAAGAGAGTGAAGTTGATGTTACTGAAACCTGCACGCAAATAGAAAAAAAACTTACAGAAGTAAAAAAAAACATCTATAAAAACCTAACGCCATGGCAGCGTGTACAATTATCGCGCCACCCAAATAGGCCCTATACCATGGACTATATAAACGCCATTTGCGGCAATACCTTTTTAGAGCTCCACGGCGACAGAAGCTTTAAAGACGATAAAGCCATGATTGGAGGATTGGGTAAAATTGGCGATCAAAGCTTTATGTTTATCGGCCAGCAAAAAGGCTACAATACAAAAACCAGGCAGTACCGTAATTTTGGAATGGCAAACCCAGAAGGTTACCGCAAAGCCTTGCGCTTAATGAAATCTGCCGAAAAATTCGGAATTCCGGTAGTAACCCTTTTAGATACACCCGGAGCTTACCCCGGTTTAGAAGCCGAAGAGCGCGGACAAGGCGAAGCTATTGCAAGAAATATTTTAGAGATGACACGCTTAAAAGTGCCCATTATTACCATAGTTGTTGGAGAAGGCGCATCTGGAGGCGCATTAGGTATTGGCGTAGGAGATAAGGTTTTAATGCTAGAAAACACCTGGTATTCTGTTATCTCTCCAGAATCCTGCTCGTCTATACTTTGGCGCAGTTGGGAATACAAAGAACAAGCCGCAGAAGCCCTAAAACTTACGGCAACCGATATGAAAAAATTAAAGCTAGTGGACGAAATTATTAAAGAGCCCCTTGGAGGTGCACATCGCGATAGGGAAAAAACATTTTCAACCGTTAGCAGTACCATTTTAAAAACTTTTGAATCGCTTAAAAACTTATCACCAATAGATCTTGTGTCCCAGCGTATGGATAAATATATGCAAATGGGCGTTTACAAAGGCTAAGCCTTTTAAATTAGCATTACAG
This sequence comes from Gelatiniphilus marinus, assembly GCF_042684345.1. Classification (NCBI taxonomy): domain Bacteria; kingdom Pseudomonadati; phylum Bacteroidota; class Flavobacteriia; order Flavobacteriales; family Flavobacteriaceae; genus Gelatiniphilus; species Gelatiniphilus marinus. Next base: position 402,542 of record NZ_JBHULK010000003.1, read on the forward strand.
TAAAATCTGAAGTCCCGTACTTCAGATTTTTTTTATGGTTATCGACAATATTTATAAGTTATTAACAGTTAAATTGTTAACTAAAGGTTAACAATCAAGATTCGTTTTTCATAGCAAAACACATACAATTTAATTACTTTCGTAGTCATGAAACAGCCTAACCAAATCCAAGGATACAAAGTAGATAAAAGCACCATCATTAGTCTTGAAAAAGGAAAGATACCACCACAAGCCATTGATTTAGAAGAAGTTGTGTTGGGTGCGATGATGATTGACAAAAAAGGAGTTGACGAGGTTATCGATATTTTAAGCCCTGAAGCTTTTTACAAAGAAGCGCATCAGCATATATTTGAAGCTATTTTTCATTTGTTCGAAAACAGCGAACCAGTCGATTTATTAACCGTATCAACACAGTTAAAGAAAAATTCCAAGCTGGAATTGTCTGGCGGCGATTTTTACCTTATTTCCCTAACTCAAAAAGTATCCTCTTCAGCACATATCGAGTTTCATGCACGCATCATATTACAGAAATTCATACAACGCAGTTTAATAAAAATCTCAAGCGAAATTATTGAAGATTCTTATGATGAAACCAAAGATGTTTTCGATTTATTGGATAAAGCCGAGGCTAAACTATACGAAGTTACCCAAGGCAACATAAAAAAATCTAGTGAAACCGCACAAGATTTAGTTATTCAAGCCAAAAAGAAAATTGAAGAAATTTCGAATAAAGAAGGATTAAGCGGTATTCCAACCGGGTTTAACAAACTCGATAAATTAACATCGGGTTGGCAACCATCCGATTTAATTATTGTGGCGGCACGTCCGGGTATGGGTAAAACCGCCTTAACCTTGTCTATGGCTCGAAATATAGCCGTTGATCAAAATATACCTGTTGCTTTCTTTTCTTTGGAAATGGCTTCGGTACAATTAATTACCCGTTTAATTTCTAGTGAAACAGGATTGTCTTCAGAGAAACTTCGAACCGGAAAACTGGAAAAGCACGAGTGGGAACAGCTTAACGTAAAAGTAAAAGGCTTGGAAAAAGCACCGCTTTTTATAGACGATACCCCATCGTTGTCCATTTTCGATTTACGTGCCAAAGCACGCCGTTTATCATCGCAACACGGTATAAAATTAATTATGATTGATTACTTGCAATTAATGACCGGTGGCAGCAGCCATGGCGGAAATAGGGAACAGGAAATCTCGATGATTTCAAGAAACTTGAAAGCCTTGGCCAAAGAGCTTAACGTGCCCGTAATAGCCTTGTCGCAGTTATCGCGTGCCGTAGAGACCCGTGGTGGCAGCAAGCGGCCATTGCTATCGGATTTACGTGAATCGGGTGCCATTGAGCAAGATGCCGATATTGTATCGTTTATTTACAGGCCCGAATATTATAAAATTGACGAGTGGGATGATGATGAGCGTTCGCCAACCGAGGGGCAAGCCGAATTTATTGTTGCAAAACACCGTAATGGTGGTTTGGAGAACATACGATTAAAATTTATTGGCCATTTAGGTAAATTCGATAATTTAGATGATTTTGATTCGCCTTTCGAGTTTCATTCAAAAATGAATGCTGCGGCTAACGACGACACGTTTAATACCGATAATTTTAAAGCAAGCCCAGATCAAGCATTTGGTAGTTCGTTTAATGAGGATGACCAAACTGATGTGCCTTTTTAAGCACTAATCTTCTGTTAAATCATTTTCAAAGGCACAATTTTTAATTATCTTTCGGTAAAAATAATTGAGTTTTTGTCATTTCGAAGAAGGAACGGCTGAGAAATCTCATAACAATTGTCTCACATTGAAAAAGATAGCTTCATTTATATTTATAGTTTTATTTTCTGCGCAAGCATTTGCCTCTTACATCCTCATTCCTATGGATGCCGAGGGCCAAAAAAATCATTTAAAAGCTTATGGCATAACCTATTGGACGCTAAATAAACAATTAAAAATAAAATGGCTGCTTAATTATCGTGGCGGTTCGTTTTTATTACCCGATACCGAAGAAATTCAACGAGAATGCCAAATACGGGGTGTCTCGTTTGAAGTGATTTCCAATTCAAAAGCAGAAACTATTTTAGAATATATTAGCAGCCCAAGTAAAAACATGGAAGCCGTAGTTTTAGAAAAAGCCCCTAAAATAGCCGTTTACACGCCTTATGGCAAACAACCCTGGGACGATGCCGTAACCATGGTGTTGCAATATGCAGAGATTCCTTATGAGACCGTTTACGACGAAGCGGTTTTAAACGATGGTTTATTGCTGTTCGATTGGTTGCACTTGCACCACGAAGATTTTACGGGGCAGTTTGGTAAGTTTTACGGAGCTTACAGAGCTGCAAATTGGTATATTCAAGAAAAAAAGGATGCCGAAGCTTTGGCTGCAAAATTGGGTTACAATAAGGTTGCTGAGGCTAAACTTGATGTGGCCTTGAAAATTAGGGATTACGTTATTGGTGGCGGTTTTATGTTTGCCATGTGTAGCGCGACCGATAGTTTTGATATCGCTTTATCGGCCGAAGGTATCGATATTTGCGAACCCATGTTTGATGGTGATGGCAGTACACCCGGTTACCAAAATAAAATAGATTACAATAAAACCTTTGCTTTTACAAATTTTACCCTGGAAACCAACCCTAAAGTTTATGAGTTTTCTTCGATAGATATGACCAGGAAACGTAATATACTTAAAACAACCGATTATTTTTCGCTGATGGAATTTTCGGCCAAATGGGATCCCATACCAACGATGTTGTGCCAAAACCATACCGCTTTGGTAAAAGGTTTTATGGGGCAAACCACGGCTTTTACCAGAGACGAAATAAAATCGAATGTATTGGTAATGGGCGAAAACAAAAGCAATGGCGAGGCAAAATATATTCATGGTATAAAAGGCAAAGGGTTTTTTACGTTTTATGGCGGGCACGACCCCGAAGATTACCAGCACCGGGTAGGCGACCCAAAAACCGAATTGGATTTGCACCCAACCTCACCGGGGTATCGATTGATTTTGAATAATGTGCTGTTTCCGGCGGCAAGAAAGAAAAAACAGAAAACTTAATTTAATCTTGCCCCATTTTTTTACTGTTAAAACATTATTAGTAATACCTTATTTTCACCCAAACTTCGGCATCATTTTTTTTGACTTCAGAAACAAAGGCTTTTGAGCTTGGTCGCCAACCTTCTTTGTTTTTTGTGGAATTGAAATTAGCCCTACTATACGTAATTCTGTTAGTAGATTTTACCATCTTGATGATATCGTTCTCTTTTGGTTTTGTATTCTCTATTGAAGCTATTTGGTCCACTTTTTCCTTTCCGCGTCTCCAAATAATTTTCGCTATTTGACCTTTGGTTGGTTGAGTATAGGGGCCATTTTCGGTTTCGTTGCCAACATACAACCATCCGGTTTCACCGATTGATCCTGATTTTTTAATATTAGATATGGCAGAATTCATATCAAGCGAATCACGTTTGATTCCCCAAATATTTGTCAGGTATTCTATATAGTCTTCAACAGAATTTGCCTTTTCAATATGATTCCAATATTGTTCTGGTTGTAGGCTGTTTTTTAAAGCTAAATATGTGGATTCTAACTCTTTGTGAGTATTGTCTAGTTTTTTATAAGTTGAATCTAATTCAATATATGTTTCAGATTGTTTAATTTCTAATTCTGTAACTTTTTTGCCCATAAAATTTGCAAATAAAAAGAAAGCTATAAGAATTACTACAATTATGTAATAAGCTAAACGATTACGTTTATCCTTTTTTTCAATTTCCTTAATTTTATCATCGATACGTTTCATTCTTTTTGTGATTTAAATTTTTATATAATTATAAAACTCGGTGTTAAACTTTTCAATTTCAGTATCCGATAATTTATTCATAACACGTGTTAAACGCTCTCGTTTTAGTTTTAATAGCTCCATTAAATCTATATTCCGTTCTCTTTTTTTAATAGCTCCAAAGGGATTAATGGATAATAAATTTAAAGCCAAACTTCCTATTGCGACAATCCAAAAAGGTACTGTAATAAAATCTGTTAGGCTTAAAAACGCAAATGTAATAAGGCTTAAAACTCCAACAATAATTATCATCTTCCAGCTTTTCTTAATGCCTTTTTCGTGCATTTTACAGGCCCGATTTATTTCATCTTCTGAAACTAATAAATCTTCAAGATCAACCTCCGTTTTAATGGCTTTTCCTGTAGATTCTTCTGTTGTATTTGCAATAATTTTTGCAGGAGCTTCAGACACACCAATAAGTTTGAGTACTTTTTTAAGATTTGCCGAGGCTTTTTCTTTTAACCCGAGAAAAGACAAAATATCATGTATCGCTTTATCCGGGTTGTTGGTTAAATCTGCATATTGCCTACGTTGCCAGCGCATTGGTAATTTACATTCTTCAATTAGGATAGGGACCATTTTCTTTTTGGTATTAATGGCAATGGAAACCTCGTCTTGAACATTGGGCGACTCGACCGATGTTGGTGATAAAATAAGCATTAAGGTTCCTGATTTTTCTAAGGCTTCCTCGATGGCATCGTCCCAGTTTTCACCGAGACCTATACCCAGTTGGTCTATCCAAACGTTTACGCCCAAGCTTTGCAATTCTTTAACAAGTCCGATAGCGAAGGGTCTATCTTTACTTGAGTAGCTTACAAAAATAGTTTCTGCACTCATGTTGTTAGTTTTTAGTTGGTTAGGATTAATTAAGGAGATGTTAATATAGTCATTTTTTGATTAGATTATTAGTTTTTTAATAAGGATTCACTTTATTACAATGGTAACCAGTTGTTTATACTGCTAATTGATTCTGAAAGTTATTTTGTAAAAAGTTGAGATTAACTTAATAATTGCACTTTTAAAAAATTTGTAAATTCATCATCATCTTTATTTGTTAAGGCAACATATCCAGCGTACGCATTGGTATGCATTGACACTTTTTCCCTAATGGCAATATTTGTTGAAGCTTTGATGTAAAATGCTTTGGCGCGCTCTAAATTTCCTAAATACATGTTTGCTTCGGCAACGGTGGCATATTTCCAAAGATTATCATCGCAATGCTCCGTGGCTTCCAATGCTTGATTTGCGTATTTTTTCATTTCCGATTTTCCGGTTTCCGGGTCGGTTACAATACTTAAAAAAGCCAAATTGATGGCGTGATAATATATTTGGGAATAGGCTTCATTTTCAACCGAAATCTCCAAGGCTTTACTATAATAATTACGAGATAGTTGACTGGATTTATACGAATAGGTTTTTAAATAGTCGCGTTTATGCCTTCCGGCGATTATTCCCATTAAATCCGTATTGTTTTTTGCCATGGGGTGATGGTTTAAAATCTCATAAACTTCGTCTTTACGTTCAAGCCCTTCCAACGCAAAAATGAGTTGGGTTAAACCTCTTTTATCAAGATCATCTTTATTCGGCAGCAGCTTTTTAACTACGGCATCATACTTGCCCAAGGTTAAATTTATTTCTTCTTTATTGGTATATTGATTAAAGAATTTACTTCCTGTTAAGCTGTTTAAAATTAAAGCGTAGGCATCGTCTTTTTCGCTGTCCGGTTTTACTATTTGTAAATGTTTGCCATCTACAATTTCGCAATATTCTTGACTAAAGGGTTTGTGGCAAGAATCGATTGAAACATATTCATCTTCTGATGAAGCCGCTACCTTTAGTTTAAAAGGATACGCATTGTTGAAGGTGTCTTTCCATTGGTTGCGAAGCGATGTTATGTAATCGCCTTTACTACTCAATTCGCTATACTTTTTGTTCCATTGTTTGGCAAGCACTTCTGGAGCAATGCCGTTACTGGGCGTGCCGAACATAATGAGATGCGAAATTCTATTTCTATGGTCTTCGTCCAGTCCTAAAATGGCTTTTTGCGCAACTAATCCGCCCAAACTGTGCGCAACGATTGCTATGCGATTGTAATTTTTGAATTTATATTTTATGGATGTTTTTAAGAAACCGGCGATTTTATCTACGTCAAGAATAGCGCCCCAAATATCTTTTCCCAGTTTTGGCTGTACAACAGGCGAATACCCCAGGGGTTTCATGGCCCAACCATCAAAATTGGAATCGGCTTGCAACATTTTTGGGATATTGCCAAAGGTGTCTTTTGATTCTCCGGAGAAACCGTGTACAAAAAGCAATAGGTTGTTTCCTTCCGATCGTTCCCAAGATTCTAAATTACTGCTTTTAGATGTTATGGGTGGCTCCTGTTGCGCTTGAACCTTAAATTTATTGGTAACGATTTTCTCTTTAAAACTTTTGGGAATATAACTAATAACGAAGTCGCTGTTCATTTGAAGGTTTGCGTAAGGCGTTTGGTCCTTAACAATGTCGCTGCGTTCTTTAAGTGTTTTAATCAACTCAGGAATTCGGGTGAACACATAATTAACGGTTTCCACCATTCTAATGTATTCATCGGCAAAAAAGTGTTTATGCTTAGCGTTTAGTGCCTCAATAAAGGACGTTGTAAGCACGCTGTAATCATCGTTATTATCGCCCCACGATAACTCTTCGGCTTGAGACGAGGCTATAATTACCATGCCTTGTTCGTCATCAATTTCCTGGGCGATGCCTTCTAAGTCTTCAGATTTATGAAGCGTATTTTGTGCTGTGTTTTTTGAAATGGTTTGCGAAATAATATCGTCTTTTCCGTCAAAAAAACCTCCAGAATGGCAACAGTCAAACATAATAATCATTCTTTTTGATTTCATTTGACTGAGTTTCTCCCTTAATTTCTCTCCCAATATTAAGCTTTCACTGGTAGCTCCATAGGGCAATAAGTATGAGCGCCCTTCGTGATAGCCACCATGCCCGGAATAAAACAAAAGTAAAGATGAGTTCTCATCAATTTTGGTTATGTAATTATCAATAGCCGCATTAATGCTTTTGGTTGTGGCTTCTTTATCGAGCAGGAGCGTGATGTTTTCTTCTTTGTAGCCACACAATTCTTGATTGGTTAACACATCAAAAATAGCTTGGGCGTCCCTAAGCACTTGGGTGGTTTTTTGTTCATTGTCCACACCAATAATCAAAGCGTATGCGTTATCTAGTTTTTTCATATTGAATTTACAATGATATTTTGTTGAATAATGTCTTCATTTGAATAACCTGATTAGAAGTAATCTTTGGAGAATTTAAGCCAATATTGTTCAGCTCTATTAGGGTTTTTAACTGACGCGCTTTTTGATTGTTGATGATGTCGTGATCGGCTAAAGTGGTTGTTAATGCAAAATTCGAGGCGCCATTGGTAGCGATTCCTTTTGTAGCTGCCATATTTTTCAGCTTTTCGTTTATGGCATCTTGTAACTCCATCAACTCTTGATATGGGGTTTCGGCATGACTCTTTTTGGGAACTATTTTTGAATCTTTGGGAATAATGCTACCGCCATCTTTTAGTATAATGCTGGAGCCATCTTTTGCGGTTATTTCGGGAGAGCCCAATCCAATTAACTTTGAGGCTTCTTGTAGTTTGTCGTCAATAAAGTTCATTTCAAAACCTTGCGCCCCGGCTTTAATTGAACCTAAGCTACCAATAACTTTTCCTATATGTTCTCTAAAAAAAAGTAATCCCGCCAATACGGTTAATGGCCAAATAATAACGTCTAGTAAATTTATTAATTCTTGCATGGCTTTTTTTTGGTTAGTATTATATGGTTTTGTTTTTCCAAAAATTCATTATTTGATTAATGAATTCTGGCGTGTTTTTAATGGTTTTAAAATGATAATCGTGTTGAAACGTGGTTGGTGTGTAATTAAACCCTTGGGCCACAGATTTTTTTAGAAATTCTATGGCTTTGTCTTTATCGCCCATTGATGCATGGTACTGCGCCCAACCGTAATCGATAGCCCCAAACTGATAATTGGTTCTTAAGCCGTTTAGTTTTTCAATATGAGTTTTGGCAGCTTCAGAGTGGCCGTTTTTAAAATAACTTATGGCCAACAATACCAAATATTCAATATTATGGGGTTCAGTTTCGTGTAGCGATTTATATAAATCTTCAGCATTTGTATAATCACCTTTATAATAATAGGCCTTGGCGAGATTGGGTTTAGCGGTAGTTGCGTTGCTGTTTGAAATAACTTTATTAAAATAGGTATCTGCTTCAGATTTTTGATTGGCATTTAAAAACTGCATTCCGGTAAATACATTTAAATAATCCATATCTTCATTAGACGCCGTTAAAGCATAGTGCGACAGGTATTTTTCAAGCTCAATAATTTTACCGGATTTCACATAGGCACTAAGTAACGGACGCTTTAAATAATTGGCCTCAATAATGTTTGTAGCGGGTGCTAATATTTTTATAACGTTGTTGTAATTACCAAGTTCAACGTCGGCAAGTCCTTTTACATAATATCTAAAGCCGCAGCGTGTACAATTGTCTAAAACCATGTCTTCCATGGGGATTTCATTGTATATGGCGTCAACCTCTTCAGGCCTATTAACATATTGCAGGGCAATGGTCATGGTGGTTTGGTTGGTGTTCATATCCAAAGAAGCCACATCATATTCTTTTTTAATAGCGCGATAGGTTTTATCGTTTTTTCCGCTAATAATAGATTCGTAGAAAAGCATCCAGTTTTTTTGTCTTGCGTTTAATGTTGAATTTGTTGCAACGGTTTTTATTAGTGAATCTGTAATTGAAAACAAACCTTTATTGTAATAGTAAGCCATAAGATGGGTTTTTGGTTCGAAAAAATCCAAATCGTTTTTAATGGCTTTGTTTAAATATTCCAAGTGGATTTTGTCATTTTCAATATTATCCAACGCATTTATTAAATACTGATAGGCTACATAATTAGGAGGTGTTTCTTCGTAATATGAAGCTACCTGATTATTGTTTTTCTTTATATAACCAGACTCATCTTGTCGGTCTTCGGTCGATAAATACCCGAGAACATCTTGTTTTAATTTTTCTGCACAATCCAACGGTGCATTGGGGTCGCACTTAATGGTTTCAAAAGAGATTAGTGTTTTGTCAACCAAACCATCTTTTATGGAACCTTGCAAGAACAGCGTATCTTTTTCCATGTAAAAAGTGCCTTCAATAACCTTACCTGGTTTTAGGTAGTTTTTTAGAAGATTGTTTAGGTCTATTGATTTTCCGGCTTGAGATTTTATAATACTGGTATAATCGCTAACAATTTTAGATGAAATCACCTGGCCAACTTCATTTTCGGTAATGCCGTGGCTAATATACCTCGCTGCTATTCTGCCCACATTGTCTAAATCTGTATTGCCTGTTGTGTTTTCAAAATCCAAAACAGCAATTTTATCGTTTCCCTTTAATTTCTTCAATGAAATTTTTTCCCCAAAATTATTTTTAAAAATCAGGGTAATAGCAATACCAGAAAGCAAGCCAATAACAAACAAAGACGAAAAGTACATTTTTTGAAATGCACTTTTGTTATATGGTGTAGTAGGATCCTCGGTTTGTTGTATTTCATGTTTAAGGAGCCTAAACTTCCAAACATAGTAAATATAAATCGGGAACCCAAACAGCAAAATAACGATGAGATAGGTAACACTTTTTTCGGGAAGTCCGAGGGGCGAAGTTATAAGTGCTAACACTTGCAATACTACCCAGCTCGATACTATATATATAGAAAGCATTTTAAAAACTCCCTTTTTATGGCACTCTTTAACGAAACCTTTTAGGTTCATTTTTCAGTTGATTAATTGAAGAGGTTAAGAGTAAATGGGATTAATAGCTTGCTAAAGTTACATTTTTTCACTAATATAGAGCATAATTAACTTTAAAAAATATATTATGGCAAGCAATGAAAACCCTGATACTATACATCCAAAGGACGGAAGCAGTATTAAACCAAAAGACGGTAGCAGCATTATACCAAAAGATGGAAGTAGTATTAAACCAAAAGATGGAAGCAGTATTAAACCAAAAGACGGTAGCAGTATCATCCCAAAAGATAATAACCATTAAACCTCACTGGTTATTTTTGAAACAGATACTATTCAATGATTAAATCTTGCCCTATATTTTAAGCAATTGAAAGCATAAAAAAACCGAGACAAAAATAGACTCGGTTTTTTTATTGGACTAAAAACAGCTAATTTTTACACAACCAAAAATTACTATTTGCGATATAAAAATGAAGTAAATTTTTAAATTGATTAATTAACCAACTCAATGGTTCTTTGAAAAGTATAAACAAACCCGTCAGCACCCGTCCCAGAAGACATAATGTTCTGGTTAATTGTTAATAAGTTGCCCGAAACCAAGAAATTGCCAAATTCGTTATCATTTATACTAAGGTAGGTTTTGCCATCAATTTCTATAACATCAAAATCGTAAGTACCAGAATCTAAGCCGTCTTCGGCAGCTTGGTCATCATTATTGTTTTCAACAACGAGTTTTTTAGTCTCGTCGTTAAAAGCCCAAACAACAGTATTTAGGTTAAAGGTTTTATCTACCCCTGCAACGCCACCGGTTACGTTAACCAAGTGCCATAAATATTTTACGTTTTGCGGATCTACATTTACTTCGTTGCTTGAACAATTTGAGAACATAAAAAAACAACTTAAAACTATCCATACAGACTTAATCATATTCATATTTAAAAATTTACGGTTATATAATATAGATGTAAAAAACCAAAAAAGGTTGCGTGGTATTGCATACAAATCCTAAAATTTATACCCTGAATAAATTGTATGGTTTTGGTTTCGAATACTTAACTTTGTTTACACAACCACACTAATTTTAATTTTTAGCAATTATGAGGTGTTTTAGTCCGCTACTGATTTGTTTGTTTTTTGTAATGCTTTCTTGCAACAATAAAACACCAGAAAAAATAGGCGTTATTCCGCAACCCAACTTTATCGAATATAAAAAAGGAACATTTATAATTACCGAAAAAACCGTAATTGTTGTAGATGCTTCTTATGAGGCAAAACAAGTTTCAGATATGTTGCAGTCTTTTTTTGATAAAAACTTCAATATAAAACTAACTACCTCTACCAAAATTAAAGATAATGCCATACAATTAAAAATAGCCGAAGATGTTTACAGTAAGGAAGGGTATCAACTTAAGGTAACTAAAAATGGCGTGTCAATAACCGGCAAAACCTACCAAGGCATATTCTATGGTGTACAAACCTTAAAGCAATTGCTTAGCCCAAAAGCAATAGTTAAAACGCCAACACTTAATTTTATTAGCATTAATGATGCGCCCGAATTTGGTTGGCGTGGTATGATGTTGGACGTGTCGCGGCATTTTTTCCCTAAAGATTCTGTTAAAAAAGTAATCGATATCCTAGCCATGCATAAAATGAATAAATTCCATTGGCATTTGGTTGATGGCATTGGTTGGCGAATCCAAATTGATAAGTATCCCGAATTAACCAAAAAAGGTGCATGGAGAAAAGTAAAAGAAAACAAAAAACCGTGGGAAGATTTTGAGGCAACTTATAAGGATACCAAAGCTGAGGTATACGGCGGATTTTATACCAAAGCCGATATTAAAGAGGTAGTGGAATACGCAGCCAAACGGTATATTGATGTGATTCCTGAAATTGAAATGCCCGGGCATTCTGAAGCGGCACTGCAATGTTATCCAGAATTTAGTTGTGATGGCGAAGGTACATCCGGGGTATATTGCGCCGGTAACGATGGGTCTTTTGAGTTTTTACAGAATATAATTACCGAGGTTGTGCCACTATTTCCAAGCGAATATCTTCATATTGGTGGCGACGAGGTTGGAAAACAATATTGGTTAAATTGTAAAAAATGCCAAAAAAGAATGCATGATGAAAATCTTGGAAATGCCGAAGAATTACAAAGCTATTTTGTAAAACGTATGGAAAAATTCATCCATTCAAAAAACAAAAAACTTATTGGATGGGACGAAATACTGGAAGGCGGCTTGCCAGAAAGGGCAACGGTTATGTCGTGGCGCGGTTTTGAAGGCGGTATAGAAGCCGCCAATGCGGGGCACGATGTAATTATGTCGCCCGGGTCGCCTTTGTATTTTGACCACAATCAAGGCAAAAGCGAATTTGAGCCACCATCGTGGGGCGGCTATAATAATTTGTTGAAGGTTTACAGTTTTAATCCCGTACCAAATGCTGTAGCAGCAAATAAAAGGCATCATATCCTTGGAGGACAGGCCAACTTGTGGACCGAGCAAATAAAAACGTTAAACCACGCACAATATATGATGTTGCCCCGACTTAGTGCATTGTCTGAAGCACTTTGGACAAAACCTAACCAGAAAAATAAAGATGTGTTTATTAAAAAAATAGATGTTCAATTTGATAGATTTAAAGAACTCAATTACAATTTTGCAGGCAGTTCATTATCGCCAGATTATCAGGTAACTTATAACAGATCTACTAATGAGTTTACACTAGAATTAAAAAACGAATTGGGTAAAAACGATATTAGATATACTTTAAACGGTAATAAGCCAACAATAAACTCCAAAGCATATACAGCTCCAATAAATTACGCAAAACCTATAAATTTATATGCCCAAACCTTTAGAAATGGCGAGCCTATTGGCTTTCCTTTAAAAAAAATATTTTCCACCGGATTTGGTGATAAATGTAAGGTTGCCTATTCCAATCCCTATAACAAAAGTTACAGCGGTGGAGGCGATAGGGCGTTAATTAATAATAAGTTTGCAAACCCAAGAGGCGACGATCCCAACTGGCAGGGTGTACAAAAAAAGGACTTTGAAGTAATTATCGACTTGGGAGAAGTTAATGCAACATCTTATATTGGTATTAACTTTTTTCAACATATAGGGGCTACTTCAGTTATGTTGCCAACTCAAGTGGTTGTTGGTATTTCGGAAGATGGTAAAACCTATCAAACCGTTTTGGATGAAACTTTGGAAACCATAAAGGACAGAGACCCTATTATAAAAAGAATAGAAGCTGAATTTGAAAAGCAAGACGTTTCCTTTATTAAAATTTCGGCAAAAAACAGAGGTCAATTACCAGAATGGCATATTCGAAACGGTGATGCTTGGGTATTTGTTGATGAGGTTACGGTAAAATAAAACATCAAATTTCTATGAATTTTTTCCAGAAAGAAATACAGTTAAAAGCACAATCCAGAGGGTTTCATTTGATTACGGATGCTGTTTTACAAGCGATCCCAGAAATTAAATCCATTAAAATAGGGCAGATGCAAGTGTTTATTAAACATACCTCGGCGAGCTTGACCATAAATGAAAATGCCGATTATACGGTGAGAACCGATTTTGAAAGTCATTTCAATAAAATGATTCCTGAAAATGCAGCATATTACCAGCATACTTACGAGGGTCCTGACGATATGCCAGCACATATTAAAGCATCGGTTTTAGGTGCATCGGTTGAGATGCCAATTACAAACGGAAAACTAAATTTAGGGATTTGGCAAGGTATTTATTTGTGCGAGCATAGAAATTATGGGGGGTCTAGAAACCTTATAATAACAGCTTATGGCGTGTAGGTTTAATAAGAGTTTAATTTTTTGTTTTCTGCTTTTGCGTTAAGCAATTTTTGCAGAATATGTTCTACACCAAAGTCATCATTACTCTTAGTTTCAAAACGCGCAGTTTGCTTAACATCGTCCCGTGCATTTTGCATTGCGAAGCTAAAATATCCCAACCTTAGCATTTCTAAATCGTTATTGTAATCGCCAAAAACCATGGTTTCTTCTAAAGAGATATTGTAAAGCTCCTGCAAATGTTGTAGGGCATAGCCCTTATTTGCACAAGCATCCGAAATATCTACCCAGTGCTTTGCAGAAGTTTTTACTTTATATTGGGCTTCTAAGTGTTTAACGTACGGATAAATATGTTTTTCTGAATTTTCTTCATGAAAAAGCGAAACCTTGTAAATCTTTTCATCAATCTCATTGGGGCTTTTAATAAGCTGATAGCTGGGGTAATATTCTGTTAAAATGTCTAATAATGGTTTTGATGTTCTTGTTACAAAGGCTTTGGATTTTCCACAGAATACAGGATAAGCGTTTTGTAAAGAATCAATTAATGTAGTTATTCCCAACAACATTTTTTGTTGTAATGGCGTAGATAATATAGTTTTATCCCTTTTTGAAACCAGCCCGCCGTTTTCCGAAACGATTATAATATCGTTTTTTATGGCGTCCAGTTTTTTAGCTATACTATAATGGGGTCTTCCGCTTGCGGCCACAAATATAATGCCTTGGTTTACCATTTTCTTGAATAGCTTATAAAACGTATCGCTAACTTGGTGATTGGAGTTTAGTAGGGTGCCGTCCATATCGGTAACTACAAGTTTAACTTCAGATAGATTCATGTAAAGAATGGTTTAAATGGTTTGCTAAAATAGTAATCTTGCCCTAGAGTGCCGCATTTTAAAAAGTGAATTGTCCCCAAAAAAAATCCGGTTCAATTAAGAACCGGATTTTTATTAAGCGAATAATATGTTTTACAATAGGCGAAACGCCTTATTTTACTTTGTCAATCACAGCTTTAAAAGCCTCAGGGTTGTTCATGGCTAAATCTGCTAAAACCTTACGGTTTAATTCAATATCATTAGCTTTTAATTTCCCCATAAATTGAGAGTAAGACAACCCATGTTCTCTGGCTCCGGCGTTTATACGCGTAATCCAAAGTGCACGGAATGTTCTTTTTTTGTTTCTGCGGTCTCTGTACGAGTATTGCATCGCTTTGTCAACCGCGTTTTTGGCTACTGTCCAAACGTTTTTACGACGTCCAAAATAGCCTTTTGCTTGTTTTATTACCTTTTTTCTTCTGGCTCTTTTGGCTACAGAATTTACTGATCTTGGCATAATTTTAATTGTTTTTTGTAGTAGGCGACCTAAAATCGGTACTTCTAACTTCGTACTTCTATCTTCGTACTTGGTTGCCTAACTCCAGGGTTTATAATTTGTTTTAACCGGTTAAGCACCTTGTTACTTTAAGCGCAACATGGTTTTAACATTATCTTCGTCAGCCTTGTGCACTAAAGTGTCATGGGTTAACGCTAGCTTACGCTTTTTGGATTTCTTTGTTAAGATATGACTCTTAAAAGCGTGCTTTCTTTTAATTTTACCAGTACCCGTAAGCTTAAAACGCTTTTTGGCACTAGATTTTGTTTTCATTTTAGGCATTTTTCTCCTTGGTTTTTAATTATTTCGCTTAATTATCTTTAATCTTGATCTTTATATTACAGTATTTTCCTGTTGAATACTTTTATTTGCTTAGCGTAACCGAAGCATTACTTTTTAGGAGCAATGAACATGGTCATTCGTTTGCCTTCCAATCGCGGCATTTGCTCAACTTTTCCAAATTCCTCCAGATCTTGTGCTAAGCGCAATAATAAAATCTGCCCTTGTTCTTTAAATATAATCGATCTTCCTTTAAAGAACACAAAGGCTTTTAACTTTGCACCTTCTTTTAGAAACTTTTCTGCATGTTTCTTTTTAAATTCGTAATCGTGGTCGTCTGTGTTTGGGCCAAAACGAATTTCTTTTATAGTTACTTTTGTGGCCTTAGATTTTAGGGCCTTGTCGCGTTTCTTTTGTTCGTATAGAAACTTTTTGTAGTCCATAACCTTGCACACCGGTGGGTCTGCATTTGGAGAAATCTCAACCAAATCCAACTCTTGTTCGTTTGCTATGCGCAGAGCATCACCTTTGGTATAAATACCAATTTCTACATTGTCTCCTACAAGACGTAGTTTTTGCGCTGTAATCTTAGAGTTAATCTTGTGTTTGTCCTCTTGTGAAACCCTTCTGGGTTGATGTCTTCTTCTAATTGCTATGGCGTTATGGTTTTAAATTAAACTTAATATATTGTTTAAAACGATTTTAGCGTTTTGTTAATATCTTCTTTTATTTTTTTAGTAAAAGCTTCAACGGTTATCATCCCTAAATCTGCTCCTCCGTGCTGTCGTACAGTTATTTTGCCTTCTTGTTCTTCCTGCTCTCCAATAATAACCATGTACGGGTGCTTCTGCAATTCGGCTTCCCTAATTTTCTTTCCTATAGTTTCATTTCTATGATCTACGAGGGCGCGAATTTCGTTATTTTCTAGCAAATTTAAAACTTTTTCAGAGTATTTTTCATATTTCTCGCTAATTGATAATATAATTGTTTGTATTGGCATGAGCCAAAGCGGAAAATTACCGCCTGTATGTTCTAGCAGCAATGCTACAAAACGCTCCATGCTTCCAAAAGGTGCACGATGTATCATTACAGGTCTGTGAGACTCGTTATCGCTGCCTTTGTAGGTTAAGTTAAAGCGCTCTGGTAAGTTGTAATCTACTTGAATGGTACCTAGTTGCCAGCGTCTGCCTAATGCATCCTTCACCATAAAATCTAACTTCGGGCCGTAAAATGCAGCTTCGCCGGTTTCAATTACAAAATCCAATCCTTTGTCTGAAGCTGCATTTATAATGGCTTGTTCTGCTTTTTCCCAATTGGCAACATCACCAATATATTTGTCTGGATTTTCAGGATCCCTTACAGAAACTTGTGCCGTAAAATTTTCAAAGCCTAAAGAACCAAATACGTAAAGCACCAAATCTATAACATCTTTAAACTCTTTGTCCAGTTGTTCTGGAGTGCAAAACAAGTGGGCGTCATCTTGTGTAAACCCGCGTACCCGTGTTAAACCATGTAATTCGCCACTTTGTTCGTACCTGTAAACCGTACCAAATTCAGCGTAACGCTTTGGTAAGTCTTTATAGCTCCATTGCGAACTGTTGTAAATCTCACAGTGGTGCGGGCAATTCATGGGCTTCAATAAAAACTCTTCATCTTCTTTCGGGGTTTTAATTGGCTGAAAACTGTCTTCGCCATATTTTGCATAATGTCCAGAAGTAACATACAGTTCTTTTTGGCCTATATGTGGTGTAACCACCATTTCGTAACCCGCTTTCTTTTGTGCGGCCTTTAAAAAGTTTTCCAAACGCTCACGTAATGCAGCACCTTTTGGTAACCAAAGCGGCAAACCCTGTCCCACTTTTTGCGAGAACGTAAACAACTCTAGCTCTTTACCAAGTTTCCTGTGGTCGCGCTTTTTAGCTTCCTCAAGCATTTGCAAATACTCATTAAGCTCCTTTTGTTTAGGGAACGAAATACCATAAACACGAGTTAACTGGGGCTTGTTTTCATCACCGCGCCAATACGCACCGGCAACACTCAACACCTTAACCGCTTTTATAATGCCCGTGTTTGGTATATGCCCGCCACGACATAAATCAGTAAAGGTGGAATGGTCGCAAAACGTAATCGTGCCATCCTCCAAATTCTCTATCAACTCGGTTTTAAAAGGGTTGTCCTTATACAGCTCCAAAGCATCAGCTTTACTTGCAGCTCGCATTTTAAAATCGTGTTTCCCGCGGGCAATCTCCAACATCTTGTTTTCAATCGCTTTAAAATCCTTTTCAGAAACCGTATGCGCTCCAAAATCCACATCATAATAAAACCCATTCTCAATCGCTGGTCCAATAGTAAGCTTTGCACCAACGTACAACTCCTCAATAGCCTGCGCCAAAACATGAGCAGACGAGTGCCAAAAAGCCGTTTTGCCAGCCTCATCGCGCCATGTATGTAAAACCAAAGCGCCATCGGTGGTTAAAGGCGTTACGGTTTCCACGGTTTCCCCGTTAAAACTAGCCGAAATCACGTTCCGTGCAAATCCTTCACTTATGCTTTTGGCAACATCCATTGGTGTAACGTTATCGTTAAACGTCTTTACGCTGCCATCAGGTAATGTTATATGTATCATTAAAAAAAATTAAATTCAGTTTGCAAAGATACTAGTATAAATAAATCCACACAATACATATATAATATATATACATGAATTTTTTTTTGGGCGTTCCCCTTCGGGTCGGGCTTTCCGTTTCAAGTCCTCGCTGCGCTTCGGGCTATCCACTTCAATCCCTAACGCGCCTTTGCGCCAGGGCCCTTAGCATCCGCCAAGGCCCCTGGCTC